>NZ_WHVW01000001.1:143719-288510 GCF_009651005.1 Sporosarcina obsidiansis | reverse complement strand
GCAATCCCCCAGCGCCGAAGCGGGACTAGGACCACTCACCCTACACTCTAAAAAGAAGTTCGCTTAAACTTGATCAGCAACAAAACAGGATAGCTCTCCCAAAACATACCCGCCACCAGCAAAGACGCAACTGCGAGATCAGCTAAAGCCATTAAAAACAGGTTCATAAAATAATAATGTATCATCCAATATATACCGCTTTTTCTACTTCGCAATTAATCAAGCTTTAATAAATCTAACGGAGTAATAATACCGATCAACTTCTCATCCTTACCACCATTCTCCGTAATGAGTAGTGCTTCTAGCCGTTTTCCATTGAGAATCGACCTCTTAAAAAATTCTTCCGCTTCATACACAGACACCGAGCTTTTTACAAAACGATATGTATTTTTACGTTTTTCATGATTGTAAACATCAAATAATGTCGGTATTTCCCGGGAAATGTTTTCTGTATTTTGATCAGCCAACCAATTCATAATACCATTTGCCGTAATCAATCCAATGAATCTTCCTTTTTGATAAATTGGCAGCTGATTGAATTTCTTTTCTCTCACTAGTTTCAAACCTGTCGCTAATGACTCTTTCGCTTGCAATGTATGTACTTTCCTCTTGAACAAATCTTTTACAGTCAATGGGTGAGACAATTCTTTTTCAATCATCTCAATCAATTCAACGATTACATCATGCGGCTCTGCAATAGCAAAATTTAATCCCGTTCGATTATGTACAATCGCATTCCGTAAACTTCCGAACTCCCGAAGTTCATCCTCGTAACGTCGAATCAGTGCATTCTTCGCTTTTGCTTTGTCGATTCTTCGAGAGAAAGACAGGTGATTTGGCATGTCTGTTATTTTGACTAACGCCTTGTCAATTCGATTGTATGCGACAATAAACCGATCTGAATTTTTTACTGCCATCCTAATTCCCCCTTTCTATTCTAGGCAAAGTATATCATATTTCTATAAATTTCTGAGTCTTTAGGAGATACTATGTAACTTGAATCTAAATGACTAGCCTGAAAATCAAAAACCTCCAATCACCTTCGATTGGAGGTTTTCTCGTATACTATTTTATACGTTTAGCCTGTACGACAAGCCTGTATTTATTGGAACGTTCTGGATAGCAAGTAATGAGTGACATCAGAGCAATTCCTTTTTGGCGATCTAGTATTTCTACTTGTTCTGGTTTGACGACTTGGATGTCAAATACTCTATACTGCTGAATACCTTCCAATGTGTCGAAGGTAAACTCCTGCCCGACTACCATTTCATGAAGCCGATTAAAGTATTGT
Organism: Sporosarcina obsidiansis; assembly: GCF_009651005.1. GTDB lineage: Bacteria > Bacillota > Bacilli > Bacillales_A > Planococcaceae > Sporosarcina > Sporosarcina obsidiansis. The sequence goes on along the minus strand of NZ_WHVW01000001.1, from coordinate 287,219 downwards.
CCAAATAGATAGGATTGGTGACCTGCAATGGCATAGCTACCGTCCATTCTACCAGGGTCATCCATATTTTCAATTGCACCTAGCCCTTCCGCCAATGTTGTTTCATCTGCACCTAATAAAACAGGGGCTTCTAGATCAATCTGCGGAATTTCTAAAATACCTTCAATTCTTTCCATTCGTGATTTAGTTTTAGTATTCGGCGAGGAGTTTTTCATTTCCGAATAAATTTCAGAATGAGTAGCTATTGACGCTTCTGCTTTCATTGTTGAAAAAGCCTCTAAGCGCTCTGTTTGTTGAGTCGAATTCGTTTTAAGCCCTGCAGCGAGTAGCAGCAAAATAACTGCTCCCGCCACTATCAAGCCATTGCCAATCCATTTAGCAAAAGAACCTTTATGAACTGTTCGTTGCTTACCCATTTTTACTCTGCGCCCATTTTCGTGCTGTAAAGCCGCCAAACATGAGTAGCATCGCCAATACTGCAGTTAATCCAGGATCCAAAAGGCCACCTGTTGTTGGTAATTTTTTAGACGAATCAAATGCAAGCGGTTGGTCAGCTGAACGATTTGACCAATCGGTAGGATTCGCTGTGTTCCTATCAAATAATTGACCATCTTTCAATAGTTTTGGTGCGGTCATTCCGTTGTTTCCATCTAGCTTCGTTGAACCGACTGAAGCTTCTTCATTTGTTTGCTGATCAGAATCATTACTTTCAAATGAAGGTTCCTCATTTTCATCTAAATTGGGGTCTAAACGCCCATCATCCGAATCGGAAGTCCCGTTTTCTTCAGGAAGTCCTTCATTGGGCGTGTTATTGTTCCCATTTGTCTCAGGACCTTCATTTTCATTTGGATTGATAGTTGGTATACTCTCGGGATCTTTCTGTTCATTGGAACCATTGTCATTTCCAGGGTTGGAGTTGTTATCTCCATCGTTATCCGTCACGGGTGGTATAGGATTCTCTCCTTCAGTCGGTGGAGTTTCTGGCTGCCCATTATTTTCATTCGGATTCGTTGTCCCATCTCCGCCGTTGGTATTTTCATCATCCTCTCCTGAATCTGTCCCGGGGATTGTCGGTTCATTCGGATCGGTAGTTGGCGGAATTATGGCAGACGGCTTGAATGTCTCATCAGTCAAAATATCAGCCTGAATATTACCTAAAATCGGTAATGTTACATCTACCATTACACCGCCTTGTTTCACGTATGTTCCTTCATCTGTCGTCTGTATATGCTTTGCCAGAATGTCTACTGTGCTGTCTTTCAAAAGCACACCATCCAAACCGAGCTGTGCTACACCAGTTGATAAAGAAGCTTGATTTTCATCCTTCATCTCATGACGATCCAACACACCGACATGCGTCTCACCTAAAATGGGTGCTTGATCGATCGTTGCTTCGACTACGCCTCCATTATATTGAGTGGAATCTCCATCTTGCTGGATGTGTGAATCTAGAACACCGACATGCGTAGTATCCAATAAACCAGAGGCTGCTAGATCAGCTTCCACTACACTGCCATTAGTGGTATAAGAGTCTTCCGTCTGCTTCACATGGCGATCCAACACACCGATATGCGTCTCTTCTAAAATGGGTGCTTGATCGATCGTTGCTTCGACTACGCCTCCAGTATATTGAGTGGAATTTCCATCTTGCTGGATGTGTGAATCTAGAACACCTATATGTGTAGTATCCAATAAACCAGGAACCGCTAGATCAGCTTCTACTACACCGCCATTACTGGTATAAGAGTCTTCGGTCTGCTTCACATGGCGATCCAACACACCGATATGCGTCTCTCCTAAAATGGGTGCTTGATCGATCATTGCTTCGACTACGCCTCCAGTATATTGAGTGGAATTTCCATCTTGCTGGAGGTGTGAATCTAAAACACCTACATGCGTATCATCCAACAAACCAGGGGCCGCTAGATCTGCTTCCACTACACCACCATCGCGCATAAAAGAGTCTTCGGTCTTCTTCACATGGCGATCCAACACACCGACATGCGTCTCACCTAAAATGGGTGCTTGTTCAATCGTTGCTTCGACTACGCCACCATCATATTGAGTGGAATTCCCATCTTGCTGGATGTGTGAATCCAAGACGCCTACATGAGTGTCTTCAAGCAAACCAGGTGCTTCTAAATCCGCTTCTACTACCCCTCCTTTTTCTGTGTAGGAATCTTCCGTTTTCTTCACATGTTTGTCGAGCACACCGATATGAGTTTCTTCCACTACCGGCACATTTTCTATAGTTGCCTCCACTACTCCACCGTCATATGTGTTAGTAGAGTCTGTAGATTCTCGTCTCTGTTCCGCCACACCTACATCCGTTTTCCCAACGATCGGCAACTCTTCCGCTGTTACTTTAGCAACATTTGTAGAAGTCGTAGTAGATTTCTGCTGTTCCGTTTTTTCTGCTGCGATCACATCCACTTCGACCTCATTTGTCACAGGCGTGGAAAGATTTACAGTGGCGACAGCTGTGTTCACTTGTTCTGTCTCCTGCTGTTCAGCTTTTTTCACAGGCGCCACGTCGACTTCCAAATTATCAATGATCCCGTCACTTACTTGCACCTTTGCGATAGACGTATCACTTTGTTTTTCATTTTCAGTTCGCTTAGTTGGTGAAGGAATTTGAACCTTTACATCGCCTACAACTGGTACATTCTCCAATTGCAAATCAATAATTGGCTTAGTATCCTTAAGTTCACTAGTCTCATTGACTTCAATGTGTATTCCGTTTGATTCGCCTGTTTCGTTTGCCTGTCCAATAGTCGGGAAAGCATAAATAGAAGCTCCAACAATCCATGTGATTCCAACTTGTTTCATCCAATTTTTTTTCATAATCGTTCTCTCCTTTTTTATTAGTTAATTGCTAACGTATAAAAAAGGAGCTTTTTGGGGCGGTTGCCCGGGTGGTGCGTGGACCCATTGCAATGTACCAATTACATTTTCCAAATACCAGCGATTGCTGACCAATTGAACATGTAAAAGATGATCGTTCAATAAACTAGAACCTAGGTCTGTATGGGAACTGCTTGTCACTGACGACGTTGTAATTGAAGAAGAGCCCGTCGAAATAAAAGCTGCAGTAGTCGCGGCTGTTTTTTGAGTTTTTTCCTGTGATGTCGTATCGTTCAACTCTTTCCCGTTATGAGTAAACAATTCAGGCTGATTCACTCTAAATGAAGAGTTTAGGCTAACAGGCGCGCGTTCCTGTTGTCCCACGAATTGCTTGGAAACTGTTTCTTCTAACAGCAAAGACGTTGAATCTACTGTATTGGCAACTTCGTTCAATTCGTTAGACGTTGAATCTACTTGGTTCGCTTTTACCCGAAGTTCATCGGCTTTTTCGCCTTTATTCCCTTCTTTCTCTATATCGTAAATAGGCTTATGCAAAGGGAGCGGCAAAACGCCGGCATGCACCTCGTTCTGTTTGACTGGAGCCGATACATCTGTTGGCAGCTCAATCAATTTTGACGGTTTCGTTGGTTCGATCACTTGATTGACAGTCTCTGAAACGGTTATATCAACAGTATCTTCAACAGCGTCTACCGATCCGTTCACCACGTCTGTTGTTTTATCGATTACTGGAGGCAAGGCTGGTAACTCTTCAGTTACTTCTGTGAGATTTTGTAAAATCCCTTGCACCATCCCCCTCGTTTCCTCTACAATCGGAACCGTACCATAAATCGTTTCACTAATAAATTCGGTGGTGTCTACTACAACCTGTTTGAGTGGCTTGTCAGTTGGCGTTGTTACAGATGTAGTCGTGTTATTTACTAACCCCACCGTACGATCTACTGTATTTATAGCAAAATCTACCGTCTCATCTAGCACAGGGGAGGCATTCGACACGATTGGCAACTCTTCCGTCAAGTGAGTAATTTCTTTCGTTATAGACTGCACTGATTGTGTAGCGGATTCTACAACAGGTACCGTGCGATCAACGGTGTCACTTACTAGCTGTCCAGTATTTTCAACCACTTGACTGACAGCTTTGTCGATAGGAGCAGATGTAAGCGTTTCCGTAGTTTCGCTTACAAAACCCACTGTTTGCTCGGTCGTTTGATTAACAGCATTCACTGTTTCATCTACCACAGGAGTTACCCGCGGTGCTTCTGGTAGCTCTTCTATAACTTCAGTCGCTTTTCCTAAAGTAGACTGAACAGTTTCTGTCGTACTATTCACGACCGGTGTGGTATTTTTCACAGTATCTTGAACAAAGTCGGCTGTCTGAGAGAAGACTTGCTCCACAGGTTTTTCAGAAGATGGTTTCGCAATATTTTTTACAGTATTTTCTGTAAATTCAACAGTTTGCTTGACCGTCTCACCTGTCATCTCAACCGTCTCTTTTACTACATTTCCTACAGAAGAAACCGTGTCAGTTACCGTACCGACGATACCAGAAACAAGACCTTTTCTCTCCAGTTGTGCCGTCTGCTGTTCCTCTTGTTGCGCTGGTTCTAGTTCAGGTTCTACTGCTGAATTACTTACTTCAGCTTGTATACCAATAGGGGCTATTGCTAGAAATATTATAGATAAAAAGCTTATTTTCCACTTTTCCAACTTCACACCTCCTTCCTATAATAGAAGTAAGGATATTTAATCCCTTATCCCCCTCATACCCATACTACTATTTTATAAACATGCTTCATTTAATAGATTTATATAGTAATTCCGGAAAATTGGCAAATTTCATTTCATTAAGCGATTGGAGCGGTTGAACCCTAATTTATTCGCTCTTATAGACGTTCAACGAAAGAAAAAACCCCCTCATCAAAATGATAAAGGGGTCTCATTTGATCTATAACAATAAAAACGCAAGTGGAGTCACGATAATAATTGTTAAAATCACACGCTGAATCCAAATAATAATCAACTTAGGAATCGAAATAGGAATTTCAGTCGCTACGATACATGGTACGAGCGCAGAGAAGAAAATGATTCCTGAAACGGAAACGACAGCGACAATAAACTTAGAGATCAAGGCCGACTTTGCTACTAGCAATGCGGGTAAGAACATTTCTGCGATACCTAACGCACTTGCTTTCGCGACTAGCATCGGTTCTGGCACTTGCAATAAGTATGTGAACGGATAGAAAATATAACCGATCCAATCAAATACTGGAGTAAACTCAGCTAACACCAATCCCAGTAGACCGATAGATAGAATGGAAGGCAAGATCGCCATCGCCATCATCAAACCGTCTTTCACATTGATCCAAATATTCTTCATAAGTCCGGGTGCATTTGAGACCGTTTCCATCGCTTCGTCCCAAGCAGCTGCGAACCGACTTCCTGTTGGTTTCATCTCCGGCTGAGGTGTGGAACCTTCATAATATTCATCTTTCATGGAAGCAAGTGGCCAAATCCGAACTGTAATTCCTGTTACGATGAATGTGACAACTAAAGTGAGCCAGAAATATAAATTCCACATGCTCATGATGTCTAATGTTTTCGCCACTACGACCATAAAAGTAGCAGAGACAGTAGAGAAGCCAGTTGCGATGATCGCAGCTTCTTTTGCAGTATATTTTCCTTCTTTATATACACGATTTGTAATCAAAAGCCCCAATGAATAGGAACCTACGAAAGAAGCCACTGCATCGATTGCTGAACGTCCAGGTGTTTTCCAAATGGGACGCATAATTGGTTGCATAAAGACGCCAATAAATTCTAATAATCCATAACTAACAAGCAATGCAAGAAAAACGGCACCAATCGGAACTAAAAGCCCAACTGGGATGACAAGTTTATTGAGTAAGAATGGTCCCATATCAGGTTCGAATAACCAAGCAGGTCCAACATTAAATATTAGGAGTATACCTACTCCAAGCCCTACTACTTTAAACAAAGAGAAGACGATATCAACCGTTGATTTTTTCCAAGTTCCAGAAATAAATGGATAAACAGCTCCTGCTAACAAGATGAGTAATGCATAATACGGAAGGACAGCGCTTACATTTGTTTGAAGCCAGGTGACAATATGATCGAGCATGATTGAGTCTTTCCCACCGATAGTCACCGGTACAAAAAACATAAACGCTCCTATTGCACTGTATATAAAGAATTTCCAAATACCTACATTTGTTTTACCAGTTGCTCTTTCCTTTACCTGTTCCATTCTTTTCACCTCTCTAGTTGTCGTATATCATCGAGAAAATAACTTGTAACATCAACAAAACACTGTGTAGGGACATTTTTTCAAACATCCCTGCACAGTTTATCTACTACTCAGCCAACGATTAATTGACCTTTTTTCCATACTTTATCTACATGGTTCACACCGAATAAATATTGTAATTCACGATAACTTCCGATATCCCACATCACGACATCGCCTTGTTTGCCAACTTCCAATGAACCCGCACGGTCTTCTACTTTAATCGCGCTCGCTGCGTTGATCGTTGCGGCAACTAACGCTTCTGCAGGCGTCATGCGCATCGAAATGCAAGCCAGGTTCATAACAAGCGGCATGGAAGTCGTAGGAGAGGATCCCGGATTGCAATCAGTGGAAATGGCGACTGCCATCCCCGAATCGATCATTTGACGACCTTTCGCTGCTTCTTCACGAAGGAACAATGCAGTTGCAGGTAATAGACAAGCAATCACTCCAGCTTCCGCCATATCTTTAATCCCTTGATCAGATGCTTTCAATAAATGTTCTGCGGAAATAGCTCCGACTTTCGCGGCTAGTTCTGCACCGCCATATGATGCAATTTCATCTGCGTGGATTTTTGGTGTTAAGCCGTATTGCTTACCAGCTTCTAAAATCCGCTCCGACTGTTCTGGCGTAAAGACATCTTTTTCACAAAACACATCATTGAATACAGCTAGTTGCTCTTCTGCCACGACAGGGAGCATTTCATTGATAACCAAATCAACAAACGCGTCTTCATTTCCTTTATATTCTTTTGGCACCGCATGAGCACCCATAAAAGTAGGAATGATTTCCACAGCATGCTGTTCTTTCAAACGTTTCGCTGCACGTAGTTGCTTTAGTTCTGTTTCTAGATCAAGGCCATACCCACTCTTGCCTTCCACCGTCGTGACACCGTGCTTCGCAAATGAATCTAAACGGCGGGATGCTTGCTCCACTAATTCATCTTCAGTTGCTTCGCGTGTCATACGGGAAGTGGCATGAATCCCACCGCCAGCGTTCATAATGTCCATGTACGTCGCGCCTTCAAGACGCATTTCAAATTCACGTTCACGACTTCCACCATAGACTACATGTGTATGTGGATCGACGAGGCCTGGTGTCACCAGGCGCCCCGTTGCATCCACGATATCTGCTTCATGTGCTCGACTTGCGTATTGTTGCTCTAATTCTGCCGTCGTGCCAACAGCCGCAATTTTTCCATCTTCTATCCAGACGCTTCCATCTTCAATAATGGCAAGGTTCGACATCTCTTGACCTTTGCGTGGACCATTTTCACCAGAAATTGTCGCTAATTCTTTTGCGTGTTTAATCCATACAGGTTTCAATTATTTTCCACCTTCTAACATTGGCATATTGATTCCTTTTTCCTTTGCAGTTTGAATTGCGATATCATAACCTGCATCTGCGTGACGAACAACGCCCATTCCAGGGTCAGTCGTCAATACGCGCTCTAGACGTGCTTCCGCTTCTTTTGTACCATCTGCAACGATGACCATACCAGCATGTTGAGAATAACCCATTCCTACGCCACCACCATGGTGTAGAGAAACCCAAGTTGCTCCACCGACAGCATTGACCATTGCATTGAGGATTGGCCAGTCAGACACTACATCAGAACCATCTTTCATTGCTTCTGTTTCACGGTTTGGTGAAGAAACAGAACCAGAATCCAAGTGGTCACGACCGATAACGATCGGTGCACTTAATTCGCCACTCGCTACCATATCGTTGATGATTTTACCGAAACGAGCACGTTCTCCATAACCTAACCAGCAAATACGGGAAGGCAAGCCTTGGAATTGAATTTTCTCTTGTGCCATTTTGATCCAGTTGCAAAGGTGCTTGTTATAGCTGAATTCACGTAAGATGACTTCGTCTGTTTTACGAATATCTTCCGGATCTCCAGAAAGAGCTACCCAACGGAAAGGCCCTTTACCTTCACAGAATTGTGGACGGATATACGCTGGAACGAATCCTGGGAAATCAAATGCGCGTTCTACCCCTTCGTCTTTTGCAACTTGACGAATATTGTTACCATAGTCAAATGTAATCGCACCTTTATCCATCATCTCGATCATAGCCGCTACGTGTTGAGCCATCGCTTTCTTAGATAGACGTACGTATTCTTCAGGATTAGAAGCACGAAGTTCTGCTGCTTCTTCCATAGACATTTCAGATGGAACATATCCATTCAATGGATCGTGAGCTGACGTCTGGTCAGTCAACACATCTGGAATGAATCCACGTGAGATCATTTCAGGCAATAGGTCAGCCGCGTTTCCGATTAAGCCGATAGACAATGCTTTTCCTTCTGCTTTTGCTTCTTCTGCAATACGAATTGCTTCTTCTAATGAATCTGTTTTCACATCTGTATAACGAGTTTCAATTCGACGATCAATACGAGTTTCATCTATATCAATACCGATACAAACTCCGCCAGCCATTGTGACTGCTAGTGGTTGAGCACCGCCCATTCCGCCTAGACCAGCTGTTACAGTGATTGTTCCTTTTAGTGATCCGCCAAAATGTTGGTTTGCCAGTTCAGCAAATGTTTCATATGTTCCTTGCACGATTCCTTGAGAACCGATATAAATCCAGCTTCCTGCAGTCATTTGTCCATACATCATCAAGCCTTTTTTATCTAACTCGTGGAATGTATCCCAGTTTGCATAAGCAGGAACGATATTAGAGTTTGCGATCAATACGCGAGGTGCATTTTCATGAGTTTTGAAAATAACTACAGGCTTACCTGATTGAACAAGCAATGTTTCATCATTCTCTAATTCTTTCAAAGAACGCACAATTGCATCAAAACTTTCCCAGTTACGAGCTGCTTTACCAATTCCTCCGTAGACAACCAATTTGTCTGGGTGCTCTGCCACATCAGGATGTAAGTTGTTCATCAACATGCGCAGAGCTGCCTCTTGCTGCCATCCTTTTGTATGAAGTTCTGTTCCTGTATATTGGATTACTTTTTCAGCTGCGATATTCGTTTGTTTACTTGTCATTGTAACGACCTCCTCATAAGTTACTCTTAGTATACTAAGAAGAAATCGTTTGCAACGTTATATTTTGTTGTTAATTTTATATTTTATTTACAAAAATTAAAGGAAACCGTTTTCAATTATACTTTGTTGATTGCTTATATGATGAATTATCAATAAAATTTGAGCATTCTCATGATTGACGATATTCATTAGGCGTGAGGCCTACCGCTTCTTTAAATCGTTTACTAAAATAGGCTGGATGCGAAAAACCTGATGTTTCGGCTACTTCCGCTATAGATAAATCGGTTTCCTTCAATAAACGCTTCGCTTGTTCAATGCGTATACTGAGCAAGGTCTCTCGAAAAGACTCGCCTGCTTCTTTTGCATATTTGCGGCTTAACGTACTTTTATGCATCTTCATTTCGTCAGCACAGTCTGCTAAGTTCCAAGTGGAGTCCCAGTAGTTCATTAGCATTCGTTCTCGTACTTTTTCCACAAAGTCTTGAGAAATATTTAAGTCACTGGATGTTCGAATCAATTCACCACTGAAGGCAATGAACGACTGGATAATATGGTACATGACGGGTTCTTCAATTGTTGCCTTGAAAAGCGCATGATAGGCTTGTTCTAATTTGGACGATAACAACGAGTTGGCCATCATATAGCGGCGAATTTGCGCTAAAATACTCGTCAACCGTACCCGTACCATTCCGGGGTTTGGATAAGGTGGCTCTAATGTTAAAAAATCATATTCAAGCCATTCGCGAATACTTGTCAGTTGTTGTTTTTCCAGCATTTCAATCCATTTTTGTTGTTCAACTGGCGATAAAAACGGATCAAGTTCCTTCCATTGAAAGTCTTCTTCAATTTGGGTCAGAATATCATAGCCATCATAGAAAATTCGTTCATGGAATAATCGCATTTTTTTATAAAACGCCCGGTAGCTCAATTGTTCGTCTGCATGATATAAGTAGATCGTCAGCAAGGTATCTGATTGGTTCTTCCATTGTGAGAAAAATACACGATATGCTTCATGCAATAATTGCAAGTCGCCTAACCGATGAATAACGAGTGCGTATTCAGAAAATGGAAATACCTGAAAGGCGGTTGGAAAATCATAATGTTTCAGCTTGTCAACGAGTACGCCAAGTGCCTCCATATCAGATATTGCAAGTAAGCTTATCAAAATCGGCTGGGTAGTCACCGTATCTCGAATCAGTAAATCTTCATATGATATACTGTTTTTTTCTTGTGTTACTGGTTGGGCTTGGTCTGTCTTTTCATTACGCCAACGAAAACGAATTTGTTGGACTTGCTTCAGTAAGCGATCTGGGGGAAATGGACGAAAGAGTACATCCTCCGCTTTAAGAGAGAGTGCCCGATATACCGTTTGAAATGTTCGATCAGATGAAATACCAAGCCATAATGCATGAGCAGGCAGGTCTACGTCTTCCTTACTGATGAAATCCATGTCAATGATGTATAAGTACGCATCTTGGTGTGTACGAATTACGCTTGGTTGGTCAGTAATTTCTACGGTCACATCGTTCCATTGCGAAGTCAGTAGCCATTTGAGACCTTGTGCTTCTAACGGATCTTTTATGAGGATTAATATGTTCATTTATTCGTTCACCTCGCCGGGTTGTTGTTATGTATTGTAGCATTAATGAAATGAATGCGGGAACCGAGCGAAAGTTCCATCGTATCGCGCCAAAATCTCCCTGGACCGAGCCAAACTACGTCTGAACCGAGCATATGTTCACCTGTGCCGCTCGAAACTCCGGGAGAAGCGAGCCAAAACCCATTCAGACCGAGCGTACCCTATACATGTAAGATTGATCAACATTCAAAATAAAAAGCTGCCCAGATAGTATTCCCGGCAGCCCCCATTTATCCATCCCTAACTTATTTTTCCCTAATCAAATCTGCTTCCGTAGATTCAATGACTTCATCAACAGTGAAGCCGTCAAACACTTCTTTCAGCACTAAGCCTTTTGGTGTCACTTCAATCAATGAGCGTTCTGTAATTATTTTATGGACAACCCCTTTTCCAGTCAACGGCAATGAACATTCTTTTTTGATCTTCGGCTCACCATTCTTCGACACATGATCCATAACAACAATCACTTTCTTCGCACCATGTACCAAATCCATGGCACCGCCCATGCCTTTAATCACCTTTCCAGGAATCATCCAATTCGCCAAATCTCCTGTTTCTGACACTTCCATGGCACCTAAAATCGCGACATCAATATGGCCGCCCCGTATCATTGCAAACGACTCAGCACTTGAAAAGAACGCGGATCCCGGAATCGTTGTCACAGTTTCCTTGCCCGCATTGATCAGATCAGGATCGACTTCGCTTTCCAATGGATAAGGTCCAATTCCTAATAAACCATTTTCCGACTGCAAGATAACCGTTTTATTTTCAGAAATATAATTCGCTACAAGTGTTGGCATGCCAATCCCTAAATTGACATAATCCCCATCTTGAATTTCTTGCTCGGCTCTTCTCGCAATTCGTTCCCTAAATTGGATGGGTTTCATCAAGCCCCCTCTCCTTTCTGCCGAATGGTCAACCGTTCAATTCGTTTTTCTTGTTTCGCCTCTAGTATTCCTTGCACGTAAATGCTTGGTGTATGGATCATGGCGGGATCAAGCAACCCAACTTCCACAATTTCTTCTACTTCTGTAATCGTAAAAGTTGCTGCTGTAGCCATGATCGGATTAAAGTTTTGTGCCGTTTTATTGTAGAGTAAATTTCCCAAACGATCCGCTTTAGCTGCGCGAATCAACGCAAAATCAGCATGTAAAGCTTCCTCCAATAAATATTCCTTCCCATTAAACACACGCACTTCTTTTCCTTCAGCAATTTGCGTTCCGACTCCAGCAGGCGTGTAAAAAGCAGGTATCCCAGCACCCCCTGCACGGATTTTCTCTGCTAATGTTCCTTGAGGTGTCAGCTCCACTTCGATTTCACCAGCCAACACTTGCCGCTCGAACTCCTTATTCTCCCCTACATAAGAGCCGATTATCTTCTTAATTTGTTTTTGTTGCAACAGCAAGCCAAGTCCCCAATCATCCACGCCACAGTTATTGGATATAACCGTTAAATCCTTCACTCCTTTTTCCACAAGTGCAAGGATCAACTGCTCAGGTATTCCAACGAGTCCGAAGCCTCCAACCATTAATGTTGCGCCATCTTGAATATTTGCAACCGCTTCTAAACCTGTTGAGTAAATCGTTTTCATACGTTACTCCTCCTGTTCTTTGCCTACATATGATCATCATACGAAGATGCGGTTCACTTAAGAATGAATGGTACGTTTTCAATTTGCATTCAGTAACAACCCGCCAATTAAAGCAGAATCTTCTCCGTGACGAGGCAGAATAACGAAGTCTTCAATATCTTTAATTTCATCATAGAAATAATAGCCCCCCAACTTCTCTTGCACTTTCCTATGAATCATTGGCAATAAGTTCTTTTGCTTCATGACACCGCCACCTATTATAATTTGAGTAGGTGCTAACGTGAAAATGAATTGGCAAACACCTTGCGCAATATAATCTGCTTCCATTTCCCAAGCGGGATGGTCACTAGGAAGTTCATTGCCCTTCTGCTTCCACCTTTTATGAATGGCAGTGCCAGAAGCCAATCCTTCAAAACAATTAGCATGGAAAGGACAAGCACTTTCCATTTCATCTCCCTCTACCCGTTGTAAGGTGACATGTCCCATTTCAGGATGATGAGATGAATTCGGCAAAGTACCATTCAGTATAATGCCCCCTCCAACACCCGTTCCAATCGTTATATAAAGGAGCGTCTCCTTTTTGTCTGAAGCACTCATTTCTCCCAGTCCAGAAACCGTTACATCGGTATGTAGTCTGATCGGTACGTTGAGTTGTTCACGCAGTTGCTGTAAGAAAGGAAAGTTCACCCATGCCTTTTTTGGAGTATCTAGGAGCATGCCATAATCAGGACTGGTTTCATCTACATTTACAGGACCGAAACAGCCGATTCCAATTGCAGCTACCTGATTTTCTTTAAAGAAATTCAATACATTTCTAACAGTTATTTCCGGTGTTTCTGTAGGGAATTGAACTTTTTTCACAATCGTTCCGTCCTGTAATCCTACAGCGCAGTTGCAATTCGTTCCTCCAAGTTCGATTGACCCATATAACATACCAAACACTCCTATTCTCTTTTGATTCCTTTTAACTAGCATACCTACTTAACTGCTTGTGTGCAAAACTCTTCGTTCAAACAAGTATGATTACATAAAAAACCGCTCCAATTAAGAAGCGGCAGTTCTAATTATCTTGTAAATGCTGCTGCTACTCCACCATCTACCGTGAGCATACAGCCAGTTGTCTTCAAAGATTTTGAAGAGGAGAAGAATGCAACCGCCTCTGCAATATCCCTTGGGAAAATATTAACTTTAAGGACAGTTCGTTGTCTATAATGATCTTCCAGTTCATCCGGGTCGATATTATATGCAGATGCACGTTCTTCACGCCATTTTGAACCCCAAATAGCGGACCCTTGCAATACTGCGTCAGGCAATACAGAATTAACACGAATTCCGTAATCTCCACCTTCAGCTGCAATACATCTTGCCAGGTGCATTTCCAATGCTTTTACAGAACTATATGCAGAGGCATTCTTTCCTGCATAGATCGAATTTTTAGAGCCAATGAACACCATACTTCCACCAGCGTTCTGAGCCTTCATGATTTTAAATGCTTCTCTAGAAACAAGGAAATATCCAGTTCCCAACACTTCCATATTTAAGTTCCATTCACTTAGCGTAGTATCTTCAAAAGAGCTGGAAGTAGCAAGTCCTGCATTATTCACGAGTACATCCACACCGCCATATGTCATGGTAACTTCTTTATACGCCTGAAGGATTTCTTCCTCAACCGTTACATTCATCTTAACAGCGATAGCTCTTCCTTCACCGTATTGTACATTTATTTCATTAGCTACCTTTTCCGCTCCTTCCAGATTCAAATCAGCGATAACTACATGACCGCCTTGAGAAGCAAACAAACGACATGTCTCGCTTCCGATCCCACCGGCTCCACCTGTAACAAAACATACTTTTCTAGAAAATTCCCCCTCTTTTGGCGCCAGTGATAATTTATACAATTCCAACGGCCAATATTCAATCTTAAATGATTCTTCTGCATTTAATGAGATGAATCCACCAATTGCATCTGAGCCTTTCATGACAGAAATAGCTCTGTGGTAAAGCTGCTTGCTGACATCTGCATTTTTCACATCTTTACCTGTCGTGATCATACCGATACCCGAAATCAAAATAACCCGTGGGGCTGGGTTAAACATTTCATCTCCAGCTTCCGCATATTTTTCAAAGTATTTTTTATAGTCTTCCATATACTCAGCAATACCTTTTTCAAGCTTTTCTTTCAGCTCGGATTCTCCTTCACTATCTGGATCAAACTCAACATACAATGGTGTACGTTTCGTATGAACCAAATGATCGGGACAAGCCGCTCCTACTTGAGATAGTTCTTTTGCTTTCACACTATTTACAAATTCCAAAACATTGTCTTCCAAATCTACTTGAAGAATCATTCCTTCTTCTTGTGATACCAAACCTCTAATAGTTGGCAATACAAAATGAAGAAGTTCTTCTTTTTCTTCTACCGGAAGAGATTTGTATTTCTGTCCTCCGAATACTTCCGTTTGCTCTAACTTGTTGTCAATATAAGATTTCGCTTCATTAATGATGTCTACTGTTTTATTATAGCTTTCTTCCGCTGTCTCTCCCCAAACGACCAAACCATGTTTTTCCATTAAAACTAATTCTGCTTTAGGATTTTCTTCCACACCTTCTGCAATCATTTTTGAAAGCAAGAAGCCTGGACGTATGTACGGCACCCATACATATCGATCTCCAAAAATCTCGTCTGCAATCTCACGGCCATTCGGTGCACAACAAATACTAATAATTGAATCAGGATGTGTATGATCTACATGCTTA
Source organism: Sporosarcina obsidiansis (assembly GCF_009651005.1). Classification (GTDB taxonomy): domain Bacteria; phylum Bacillota; class Bacilli; order Bacillales_A; family Planococcaceae; genus Sporosarcina; species Sporosarcina obsidiansis. The sequence goes on along the minus strand of NZ_WHVW01000001.1, from coordinate 272,058 downwards.
TATGGTAAGAATGCATGTAATAACGTTTCGATAGAAGCTCTTGGATTTGCAGGATTCACCATACAATGCTCCAAATATGCAACCATTTCTTCATCACTCATATCTTCCCGCTGCATGAGTGGAAGAACATCCTCTAACTTTAACGCTGTAAAATGCTTTTCTTCCATCATGCAAAGGTCAGATCCACTGCCCTTTACCCACATTACTTCAACATCTTGGCCTTTGAAGTCTTTTTCAATTGTTTTGACTGATGTATTTCCTCCACCCCAATTACAAATTCTTCGATCTGAGCCGATTAGATTTGAACGGTATCGTAATTCTGCTAGTGCTGAATATTGATCTTTTATTTTATCTGGATTCCATTTGTTCTGTATCAATTAATTTCCTCCTTTTAATCTATTTTTGAGAGCAGTCAATCCATGCATTACGGATGAGCCATCTGCAAAATAGGCGCTGAGCTCTTTATAGTAGTGAAACAGCTCATCATAGACAGCTTTGTATTTTTCATTCGGATAATAAATTTGCTGTTCTTTTGAACTCATCTTGCTAATAGCTTCTGACACGTCGTCATAGCCACCCTGTTTTGCTCCTGCTGTCGCCGCTGCCAATATAGCAACTCCAAGTGCAGAAGCATTTTGGCATGTGTCGACAATGATTTCTTTTTGCAGGATATCCGCATAAATCTGAATGAGTAATGGGTTTTTCTGCGGGATGCCGCCAGATGTAATCAAACGATCCACTTTTACTTGATTGTTTTCAAATAGTTCTACAATCACCCGTGTTCCGAATGCTGTAGATTCCAAGTAGGAACGGTAAACTTCAGCAGGTGTTGTAGAAAGCTTCATACCTACGAGAGCTCCCGAAAGCGACATATTGACCCAAGGCGTTCTGCTGCCATTAATCCAATCCAAGGCAATTAATCCTGACTGACCTGGTTCTAGTTTAGATGCTTCCATCGACAAATAGTTGTGAATTGACATTTCGTGTTGATCTGCTAATTGATAAATAAAAGGCGGCACTTGTTCGTTCACATACCAAGCAAATAAATCTCCAACTGCAGCTTGGCCCGCTTCATATGCAAAGTAGCCTGGAATGATTCCATCTTCTACGACACCACTAATTCCGGAGACTTTTCTTTCGTGTTCGTCCAATATCAGATGGCAAGTCGAAGTCCCCATTACTACGACCATCTCTCCCGGCCCTTTAACACCCAGGCCAGGGAGTGCCGCGTGAGCATCAATCATCCCGACGCTTATGGCAGTACCCTCACTTAAGCCTAGCAATTGAGCCATTTCCGATTGCAACGACCCGGCTTTTCTACCTACCGGCACTACTTCACCGCGTAATTGATCTTCATAAACTCTATCAAGCAATGGATGTACTTCCATTAGCCATTCATTGGACAAATAACCTTCTTGTTTATGCCAACATCCTTTATACCCTGCGGCACAGCTATTGCGTACGAGTACTCCTGTTAATTGAGCTACAATCCAATCAGATGCTTCCATGAATAACTCTGTTTCATTAAATATTTCCGGAGCATCCTCTGCAATTTCTGCAACTTTTGGCAGCATCCACTCCGCAGAAACCTTACCTCCATATCGCTTGATCCACTCTTCACCTTCAGCTAAGTCATTCATTCTAGTCGCAAAACGCTCAGCATCATGATGTTTCCATAGCTTTACGTATGCATGTGGATTGTCTTTAAATTTCTCAACTTCACATAATGGCAGAAAGCTTTTTCCAACAGGGAGAATTGTCGAAGCAGTAAAATCTATTCCTACTCCAATAATTTGCTCTTTGGCAATTTTCGTTTCATCCAAAATCGAATGAACTCCCACTTTGAAGGCTTCTACATAATCACTCGGCACTTGTAATGCTGTTCGTTTACCTGGCAAAGCAATACCGTGTGGGAGCTTTTCCGTAATCACGCCATGTTCATACGCCGCATCGACAGTCGCAATGATGCTCCCATCTCCCACATCAACAACTATAGTTCTGCATGAAGTAGATCCAAAGTCTGCGCCAAGTGTATATACTTTTTCCATACAAGCAATCCCTTTCTTACTTATATAAAGGTCCGAAGTTTTCACAAGCTCTGTAGTCTGCTGCTTCTTTACCTTCCGTACCGAACATATTCCACGCACTCGGTCGGAAGATTCGTTCGCTTTCCACATTGTGCATATTGACAGGGATTCTTAAAATGGACGCCATTGTAATCAGATCATCACCAATATGACCGTACGACATGGCACAATGGTTTGCGCCCCAGTTATTCATTACGGAATAGACATCTGTAAACGCGCCTTCACCTGTCAAATTCGGAATGAACCATGTAGTCGGCCATGTTGGATCAGTTCTCGAATCCAATGTATCATGCACTTCATCTTCCAACTCCACTGTATATCCTTCTGCAATTTGCAAAACAGGCCCCAACCCGCTTACGATGTTTAAACGAGCAATCGTTACAGGCATTTCACCTTTTGTTGTGAAGTCCGAAGAATATCCGCCCCCTCTGAAATATTCTGTAGAAGCCGGTCTCCAAAGTGTATTATCCAGACAGGCCTTCACTTCTTCATCCGTAATCTCCCAGTGTGGCTTCATAACAGGCCGACCGTCACGCATTTGTCTTCCCGTTCCATCCAATGCAGCTGGACCTGAATTAATCAAATGAATGAACCCATTTTTCGCTTTCCCAGTCAACTCTTTATTCGTGACTCTCTTAACAGCCTCCGGACTCCAATATGTACGAACGTCTGCGAATAATTGAGCAGTATTTGTTAATAAATGGCCCATCGCCATCGTGACGCCATTCAGGCTATCATTTTCAGTAGCCAGCAGATAGGGAGCTCTTTTTCCATCCCAATCAAATGAAGAGTTTAGAATCGCTTCCATGAAGTCCCCATTTGGGAGATAGTCTGTCCACTGTCGTTGGCCTTGAAATCCTGCGATCAATGCGTTATGACCCATTGATTCCTCGATATAGCCTTTGTCTGCCAGCTTTTCATTTCCTACCATCAAATCTCTTGCGATTAATGCCATTTTCACTGAGGTCTTCCAATCTTCCTCCAGCTGTTCTGATGTTCTTTTATTTTTATCTGCGTTTAGATCTTCACCTTCATGAAGGTTTTCTTTTACCCATTTCAATGCGCGCTTATATTCTTCTGTATCATATATTTCCAAATCAAATCGACGAATAAATTCTGTCATATCGATATATTCATTTCGCATGCCAAGATATTTTTGGAAAAACTCTTCTTGTACCATGCTTCCCGCGATACCCATGGATACAGATCCCATGGATAGATACGACTTTCCTTTTAACATTGCAGTCGCCAATCCTGCTTTTGCGAAGCGAAGTAATTTTTCTTGAACATCAGCTGGAATATCTTCATTTCCAGCATCTTGTACATCTTGCCCATAGATACCGAATGTAGGCAGACCTTTTTGATTATATCCTGCTAAAACCGCAGCTAAGTATACTGCACCTGGACGTTCTGTTCCGTTAAATCCCCATACCGCTTTAGGCAATGTAGGATTCATATCCATCGTTTCGGAACCATAACACCAACATGGAGTGACAGTGATCGATACGCCTACTCCTTCGCGCTCAAATTTCGCTGCCGTTGCTGCCGCTTCTGCTACGCCGCCAATACATGTATCTGCAATGACACACTGGACAGGTTCGCCATTGTAGTATTTCAAGTTTTCACTCAACAACTTTGCTACAGATTTCGCCATATTCATTGTAGTATCTTCCAACGATTCACGAACACCATTTCTTCGCCCATCAATTGTCGGACGAATACCTATTTTCGGCAAATCACCAATATAACGATTTTTTTTCATTTTTTCGTCTCCTCATTTCTTTTCCATAATTTCTTCAAAGCGACTCATCGCATATGACCAATATTCCGTATCCATAGGGTCAAATTCCGTTTGATTCACAGAATTCGAGATCACTTCTCTTCCTTCTTGTAAGGAAGATATCAAGCCAATAGCTCGGAGTTGCGATAATCCATTTCCTAAAGAACTTGATTCAACTGGACCTGTAATCATTTGTTTTCCAGTTGCATTTGAAATGAATTGACATAAGTACGTATTTTGAATGCCGCCACCTGCAGCGTAAATCGCCTTGGCTGAGTATCCAACTATGTTCTCAAGCTGGCGAATAGTATAGGCGTAACTTAACGCCATACTTTCCCAAACAGAGCGGATAGTTTCGCTTATAGATTCTGGCTTTCTTTGATTTGTCTTTAAACAAAACTGTTCAATCGCTTCGATCATGGAAGGTGGATTAAAAAACACATCTGCATTCGGATCAATATACATTTTTGAAAACTCACTGTCCCGAACCAAGTGATTCTCCGTTTCATAATTCAGCGTATGACCGGCTTCCTTCCATTCTCTACGCAGTTCTTGCATAATCCAAAATCCCATACTGTTATTTTGGAAACGATATATCCCCTCACTCGTGCCCTCATTCGTGAAGCCTTTTTCAAATGCTTCCAACGTAACAATGGGGTGGTCTATTTCTGTCCCGATAACGGTCCATGTACCGATGCTCATAAAAAATGATTTATCAATCAGCATAGGAAGTGCCGATAAAGCACATGCCGTGTCATGCCCTGGAGTGAGAACGACGTCCAGCAGATCAATCCCTTCTTTTTTTTGTATTCTATTTGATACAGGTCCTATTATTTGGTGAGGCAACTGAACATCTGTTAACGGAAGAGCCCGGTTCAGAACCTTATCCAATAGATCTGTGTTCCATTCTTGTTTTCCTGTTTGAAGCATTTGAGTGGTCGAGCTAATCGTAAACTCGTTAATCGGAATACCTGTTAGTTGGTATTGCAAAAGTGTCGGCATCATCAACAGATGCACCGCATTATCAAAAGACTCTTTCTCTACAATTGCTTTCACTTGAAATAAAGTATTAATAGAAGAAACTTCATTGCCCGTTAATTTAAAAAGATCGTATTTATCAATTTGTTCCAACGTCTCGTGCATATAGGGTACCGTGTGATCGTCTCTATAGGAATACGGTTCAAATAGTAAATTTCCCGATTGGTCAATTGCACCAAAGTCCACTCCCCACGTGTCGAAACCAACACTAACGGCAGCATTACCTTTTGTAGATTGAGCTTTTCTGGTAGCTGTAAAAATCTGATTCATTAAATAGGTAAAGTCCCAATGATAGTTTTCATTTCTCTTAACCGGCTTATTATCAAAACGATGAACGATTTCACTCGTGAGACGTTTCCCGTCATAATGATGGCGAACTAATCTTCCATTTGATGCACCGATATCAAATGATAGAACTTGCGTCATATTACTCCCTCTTTTCTTGCAACAGTTTAGAGCGATAGGTTTCTGCAGAAAGATTTCGCAAATCATCACATTCTTGATCTGTTAAAACACGAGGTGTTCCGATGGTCGAACTAATATAGTATACCTTTGCCGCTTCTTCGATTAGCTGCATGAAAAAAAAGGTTTCTTTCATCGTTCTTCCAACTGTCAATACTCCATGATTGCGCATAATAATGGCATCTGCATCATCGATGATTTCTGATACCGCGTCAGCAAGTACATGAGTTGTGGGGATGACGTAATCCAAATATTTTATTCTCTTCACCATTGCCGGGAAATCGGGAAACATCGGTAAAATATCTTTACCCGATGATGAAACACCTACGGAATAAGTAGGGTGAGCATGTAATACTGCATTGATTTCATCATTTTTTCTAAAGCATTCCAGATGCATAAGTATTTCAGATGACGGTTTTAGACTCCCTAGAACTTCTCCTGTTTCTATATGTACTTTCACCCAATTTTCAGCTTCGATTTCTTTCAAATCAAAGCCACTTGGTGAAATATACATATACTCTCCATCGCGCATACTCAAGTTTCCTCCAGCACCTACTACCAAGCCAGAATCTACTAAACTTTTCGCATATTTATTAAGGTCTTTCAGTACATTAATTGTCATAATCCCACTCCTCTCATTCTTTATTCAACTTATTGAAGATTTTTTCTAATAGACTCGCTTGAGTCAACATGTCACCTCTGCTGTACGGTAACTCACCGTGAAAACGTAAAGTCTTTTGAAAGCTTTGTACTTGTTCTACATACGATTTTCCCTTTAGTGATATTTTCTTTTCATTGCTTTGCGTTTTGACATTCAGTTCACCCACATCATCGTTTAAATCCGGTCGGAATGCATGTGGAATTTTTATAGAGCCAAGTGTTCCTATGATTTCAATTTCATTATTCATAGGAGAGTGGAAACTACAATCGGCAGATACGATTTCACCAGATGCATAATGCATTTGCATTGAAACATGTGTGTCTACTTCCGCATCGTTATGGACCGAATTAATTACTTGGATAGTTTGTGGTTCTTTTTTCAGAAGATAGCATGCAGCATTAATACAGTAACACCCTAAGTCATTAAGAGCTCCTCCACCCAATTGATTGCTCGTTCGAATATCCGACTCCCAATTGTCCAGTTTGAAATGAAACTTAGAGTGCATCGTAACGACATCACCTATCACTCCCGCCTGCAACAACTCTCGACATTTTTTCATTTGAGGATGAAATCTGTACATCATCGCTTCCATAACGTATACATTAAAATGATCAGCTAATTGAAAAATCTCTTCTAACTCTTCTCTTTTCAAAACGATTGGCTTTTCACATAAGACATGCTTACCTGCAGAAACAGCTTTTTTGATTAATTCGCAATGTGTTGAGTTTGGTGTTGCTATGTATACTGCATCTACTGCGTCCATAGAGAATAATTCATCATAATCAGTAACCAAAGAGGGGATTTCAAATTTTTTCTGCATCTCGGTCGCTTTACCACTTCGACTTGCAATCGCGATAATTATTCCATCTCCACTTTCCAGAATAGCCGGAATCATTTGTTGCTCAGCTATCTTTGCTCCACCAACAATTCCCCATTTCAGCTGTTTCATGAAACCACTGCTTTCTTTTGTTTTTTGGGAAAGCAACTGAGAAATACTCGACTCCCAGTTGCTAACTTTTATTATTGGTACACAGCTGCTTGAATCTCTTCGTCATCAATATTGTTCTTGTCGTACCAGTAGAAACCTGTATCGATTACTTTATCCAGTTCCTTACCGTCAAGAGCTTCAACTGCCGCTTTTACAGTTTCATATCCAATGCCTACTGGATTTTGTGTAACCGCTCCTGTCATGACACCATCTTTAATTGCATCCAATTGTTGTTTCCCTGAGTCAAAACCAATAATCGTTATTTTACCTTTTTTATTTAATTCATTTACAGCATTCACTACTCCAATAGCAGAACCTTCATTCGATCCGAAGATTCCTTTCAGGTCAGGATGTGCCTGCATTACAGCTTTTGCTGCGTCAGTAGATTTCAAGTGGTCTCCAGCTCCATATTGAATATCTACAATTTCGATGTTCGGATACTTGGATTCGATTTGTTCTTTAAAGCCATCTCTACGATCTGTTCCTGTCACGGATGTCTGATCATGAACAATCAATGCGATTTTACCTTCTTCACCAATTGCTTCAGCCATCTTATCAGCCGCCAGTGCCGCAGCTGCTCTATTGTCTGTAGAAGCAGTTGCTAAAGGAATTTCACTATCCACACCAGAATCAAATGCGATAATTGGAATATCTTTACCGTCAGCTTCACTTAATAATGGTGAAGCCGCTTTAGAATCTAGCGCTGCAAAACCGATTGCATCTGGTTTCTTATCTAATGCTGCTTGAAGCATTTCAATTTGTTTATCTACTTGCGACTCACTTTCTGGTCCTTCAAATGTAATACTTACATCAAATTCTTCTGCTGCTTCTTCTGCACCTTTTTTCACAGCTTGCCAAAACTGGTGTTGGAAACCTTTTGAGACGACAGCTACATAAGGTTTGCCTTCTTCAATTTCTCCTGCTCCTTCTGCTCCATCATCTGAACAAGCTGCAAACAACAACGACGTAGCGAGAATCCCACTTAATAACCCAATCTTCTTCATACTAATTCCTCCCTTTTCCATATAAATTTATAATTAGTCTGATTTCAGACATCCTACCACCCATTAATCTTTCTTACGTAAAGTATCTGCATAGACTGCTAGAATAATGACCAAACCAACTACTACCGTCTGCCATTCTTGTGGAATAGACATAATTCGAAGACCATTCGTCAAGACACTCATGATGAGTGCTCCTATTACAGTTCCCACGATTGTCCCTTTCCCACCACTTAGTGAAGTACCACCGATTACGACTGCAGCAATCGCTTCTAATTCGTATCCTTGGCCAAGTGCTGGTTGAGCTGAATTCAAACGCGCAGCCATCAAAACACCGGCTACACCTGTAAATGCTCCAGCAAGTGTATAGATCGACATTTTCCAAAAGTTCACGTTGACACCAGATAACTTTGTTGCTTCTTCATTACTGCCGATAGCAAAATTGTATCTTCCCAGAATCGTTTTACTTAAAATAATTCCACCTATAATCGCCATTATGAAAAAGATCAGAATAGCGTTTGGCACTTCGATACCTGGAGTGATTGAACCTAATGATATCTTCGTGAAACTTGGATGATCACTAAAGTAAATAGGAGCTGCACTCGAAATGACCAATGCCAATCCTTTTGCAATCATCATCATGGCAAGCGTAGCAATGAATGGTGGGATATTTAATTTAGCAATTGCAAATCCACTTAAAAGTCCACACAATGCGCCTGTTAAAATACCGCCAACAATTCCTACCCAAATCGGCATGCCGCCATCTACGACAATGACCCCGATCATTACGGATGACAAGGTCATGACCGTACCAACAGATAAATCAATTCCACCCGTTATAATGACAAATGTTGCGCCCAATGCTAAAATCCCGATAACAGCCGTTGAAAGCAGAATCCCTATGATGTTGCTGTATTGAAGAAAGCTTCCTGATGCTAAGGAGAAGAAAATAATCAATGCAATCAAACTAGCAAAAGCTAAAATTTGCTGTATAGCTCCCGATGGAATCCTAGAGTTACCTAACTTCTTTTTTTCTTCGTTTACAACCGTATCTATATTCAAACGATCTCACTCCATTCTTTAATTCACAGCTGTGGCATACTCCATGATTTTTTCTTGAGTAGCTTCAGCAGATGTTAGTTCGCCAGTTATTCTTCCTTCCGACATGACAATTACCCGGTGACTCATTCGCAACACTTCCGGTAGTTCAGAGGAGATCATGATGACTGCCATCCCACTGTCAGCCAATTCATCAATCAACTTGTAAATTTCACCTTTTGCACCCACGTCAATTCCTCGAGTAGGTTCATCAAAAATTAAAATATCGCAATTTCGCAATAACCATTTCGCAATAACTACCTTCTGCTGATTACCTCCTGATAGATTGCGAATTTTTTGATGCACAGATGGTGTTTTGATTTTTAACTCATCGACATATTTTTCCGCTACTTTTTCCATTTCTTTTTGGCTCACTACGAAGTTACCTTTTGTGAAATTTTTAATAGTGGCCATAGCCATATTCGTTTTAACATCCATATCAATCAATAATCCTAAGTGTTTACGGTCTTCAGAAACATAGCCTATTCCCATTTCCACTGCTTGTTTAGGAGATTTAATTTTCACTTCCTGATCGTTCAGAAAAATGGAACCGCTTTCAATCTTATCAGCACCAAATATTGCTCTAGCTACTTCGGTACGACCTGCACCCATAAGTCCGGCAAACCCTAATATTTCACCTTTTTTCAACTCGAATGAAACATTTTTTAAATGGTCTTTCGTTGAAACATTTTCTAATCTAAGAATCGTTTCTTGATTTTCGTTGATTGAGGTTGGTTTTGATTCTATGTATACTTGACGACCAACCATCAACTGTATAATCTTACTCATCTCTGTATCTTTCGTTACCAAGGTATCAATATATGTTCCATCTCGCATCACTGTAATTCGATCAGTAATTCTTTTTAATTCATCCATCCTGTGTGAGATGTAAATCACCCCGACACCGTCTGCACGTAAACTTTCGATCGTAACAAATAACGAATCAATCTCTGTTTCTGTCAATGCTGTCGTAGGCTCATCCATGATAATTATTTTAGAGTTGAATGAAAGCGCTTTAGCTATTTCGACCATTTGTTGCTTGGCTATCGTTAAATCCGCAACTTTCGTATGTGGATCTAATTCAATATTTAGCCTTTTGAATAGATCTGCCGTTTTTTTATTCAGCTCTCTATCTTTCAAAAAGAAATTAAAAGCACTTCTTGGCTCCCGGCCGATAAAAATATTCTCGGCAACTGTTAAGTCTCTCATTAAATTCAGCTCTTGGTGAATGATCGAAATACCTAACTCTTGTGCTTGATTGATATTTTCAATGTTTACTTCTTTTCCTTCTAATAAAATTTCGCCTTCATCTTTAGTGTAGATACCGTTCAAAATTTTCATCATAGTAGATTTTCCAGCACCGTTTTCACCAACTAAAGCAAGGACTTCTCCATGCTTTAGTTCTAAATCTACGTTTGATAACGCCTTCACTCCAGGAAATGATTTCGAAATATTTTTCATAGAAAGCAAAACAGGATTCATGCACTCACTCCTAAACTGAATTTTCTTTCATCTTTGATATTGTTTGTTTTTTTTTGTTATTGTTGATTATAGAGGATTAATTATTTAAATGCAACATAAATTTGCACAATTCTAAAAAGAAACCCTTTTTCAATGGGCTTCTTTTACTAATTCAGGTAATACTATTTCAGTTCCTTGCTCTTTCAAGAAATCCAGTTGATCCTGCTCTGTCTTTGAATCAACAATTATCGTGTCGATGTTTGAACAACCTGCTATTCGAGCAAATGCTTTTTTCCCCAGTTTTGAATGATCTAACAATAGAATTCTTTTAGTAGCCCGTTCAATTATTTTTTGTTTGACCAATGCTTGTAATTCGTTACCGTCACTTATTCCCCAGTCTTCATCCAGTCCTTTACATGAGAAAAATAATTTATCTACATAATAGGAATCCAATGTATTTAATGCTACTTGCCCTACGTAAGACATCGATCTAGAAGATAAATTACCACCTGTTGAAATTACTTGAATTTTTGAGTGACCAGATAACACAACACAGATTTGTATAGAATTAGTCAGAACTGTTAAGCGCATATCAGGTATTAAACGTGCCAAATAAAGTGCGGATGAACTCGCATCGAGGAAAATAATATCTCCCTCTTCAATTAACTTAATCGCTTCCTTAGCAACGCTAATTTTTTCATCTTTATTTATAACTTCTCTTTGAAAATGAGGGACATCATCTTCTTCTTGTTTAGTACTCATTGCACCACCATGTGTGCGGATTAGTTTTCCTTGTCCTTCCAAACGCTCCAAATCTCTTCTAATCGTCTCATCTGTGACACCTAGCATCTGACTGAGTTCAGTCACCCGAATTGTGCCTCTTTCATCTACCATTTCTTTAATTTTATGATGTCTTACTCCTGCCAACATACCGATTCATCTCCCCTTTTAATAACACCTTTTCGTAGCATAATATTCGCATACTGCTCCTGTTCACCAGTTGCAATAATTGCATAAGCTTTCTTCGCTTGTTCATAAAAATCAAAACGTGTAAATTTTGAAATTGAAATATGAAAGTTTTCTGTTTGTCTTAAGATTTCATTGTACTCAGCCCATATTTCAGGAATCTTTTCGTTCTCTTTTGGTTCCATTAACATTACAGCGCCTACTTCATAATCATCTAATGGCAATAGATATAGGATACTCCGTAACACTTCTGTGGCAGATTGCCCATCTAAACGCAGGACATTAGCAGTATGAGAATTTGCTGGGAAGTTACCATCAGCAATTACAATCTCGTCTCCATGACCCATTTCCATTAAAACCTTAAGAATATCGGGCGATAAGTTGTTGGGAATATTTTTGAGCATGTTGTTTCTCCTTTACTTTTCTTTACTTTATTCTATCAAATTTTTGAGAAAAGAGTACTTATTTATTATTTATCACAAAATTATCTTTTTATTCTAACAGTCGAATGGTATGAATTCGTTGATAATGCTATACTACATAAACACACACATACGAAGATCACTGGGGGTGCCAGCTGGCTGAGAGGAGGAAACTCCGACCCTTTGAACCTGATTCGGTTGATACCGACGGAGGGAAGTGGCGTTTTTCTGACGACCACTAACTTCCAGTGGTCTTTTTTGTGTACAACTACAGAAAAAGGGGCTGGATTTATTGGAATTGAAAGATCAAGTCGTATTGGTGACAGGTGCTAGCAGGGGGTTAGGTGCTGCAACTGCAAAAGCATTCGGTAAAGCAGGAGCCAAAGTAGTAGTGAATTATTATCAAAATCACAACAAAGCACAAGAAGTTGTTAATGAAATCGGAACCGACCAAGCCATCGCGTTACAAGCTGATGTGCGAAATGCGGATGAAGTACATTCATTATTTGAACAAGCGAGCGAGCACTTCGGACAACCGATTAACACGATTGTAAACAATGCCTTAATCGATTTTTCTTTTAATGGAGATGACCGAAAACAGCTGGATTCAATAGAATGGCAAGACTATCTAAAACAGCTGGAAGGATCTGTAGGAGCCACGTTGAACACATTGCAAGCAGCACGAGAAAGCATGGCAAACCTGAAATTTGGACGGATCATCAATATAGGAACAAACCTTGTACAAAATCCTGTCGTCCCGTACCACGACTACAATACAAGCAAAGCCGCCTTACTCGGCATGACGCGGAGCATGGCAAAAGAATTAGGACCTGATGGTATTACCGTCAATATGGTATCAGGTGGACTGCTGTTGAAAACCGATGCAAGCGCTGCCACGCCTGATGCAGTATTCGATATTATCAAATCAAGTACACCTGTCGGACGTGTCATCACACCAGAAGAGGTGGCCGATGTCATACTGTTCTTTGCTTCCCCATTCAGCCGCGCGGTTACAGGGCAAAATCTTGTAGTAGATGGCGGACTGGTGATGGACTAATCGATTTTTACAATCCAAAAAAGCTCTGCTAGTTTCTGCAGAGCTTTTTTGGTTTTATCGTATACACCCTTTTCAAACGTATGAATCCGCCCCGCACTTATCTACCACACCTATATTTTATGAGTTGCTTAACATACACTCTGTTCCTAACTATTGACTTCTGAAAAATTTTCTAAGTCAATATTACCTAACTTATGCATCTAACAAAGAAAACGGCACAGTTCTCCAAAAAAATAGAACATAAGCTACAAGAGAAGGAGGTGCATACAATGACTTCAAGAAAGTTTAGACCTTGTAGCGGCTGTGACTCTTCTCCTGTCCAAAATAGAAGATCTAAATGCTATGATGAACGACAAATAATCCACATCGTAACAGATTTTATTATTGGAACACCTGTCGTAATCACGCTTATCGACTCTAAAGATACGAAGATGGTGGGCTATTTTTTAGACTTTAACCGAAAAAATCGGGCCATCCATTTCCAACCTTTTGGTGACCCTGCAGTGCAAGAGATTGCTTTAGCTGACATCTGCACGATAAAATATAGCTCATACTGAAGTAAGTTATCTTGTGTTATGAATAAACATCACAACGTACACAGCTGATTGACTGTGTACGTTATTATCGTTTCAGATGATCTCTTCATAATACTCTACTGTCTTCATCCGCCCTCCAGATTTGCGTAACTTCCAAGTATTCTCTATGAATAATTCCGCTAACTTCTCAAATTTATCCCCATATTTTGCTGACCATTCTAGGGATACCACACTTTCGTAGACATCTATCATTTGCTTCATCCATCGCTTCGCTTCATATGTTTGTAGAGAATAATCATATGTTGCAAAAGCGTTTAGACCTGTTTCCAAATGAGTGATTTCTGTTACTAACGTTTGCTTCAACTCGCCGTCATCTAGCAATGATACACGCTGTTTCATTTCATCAATAAATAGTTCGTGCGCCCTGTATTTATTAATCAGACGAATCAATTCCAGTGCTAAAATGTTCGCAGTACCTTCCCAGACTGTCAATACTTGAGCATCCCGTAACAAACGAGGTGTGACAAAGTCTTCTATATAGCCATTACCGCCATGCAGTTCGATCGCTTCATGAGAAAAATGGATCGCCTGCTCCGCTGTTTCTTTTTTTATCAGTGCTATAAAAAGACGGTTCAGCACTTGCTCACGCTGAGTCGCTTTTCCGTCAGTGACACGCTCATACAACTTAATGAAATCAAAGACCGTCACCATTTCAGCATGCAGTTTCGCGGTTAACTTACTAAGGGAATCTCGCACCATCGGATAATCCGTCAATTGCTGACCGAATGCATTTCGCCTACTTGCATAGGTCTTAGACTCAAGCAACGCTCTGCGCATGATCCCGAGAGAAGCGACGGCATTGCAAATTCGAGATAAATTAAGAGCTTCCAGCATATACGTAAGCCCTTTGGACGGATCACCGACTACATAAGCGATCGCCCCATCAAATTCCACTTCGCCTGAAGGTACGGCACGAACGCCTAGCTTATCTTTCAGTCTTCTAATTCGAATTCCATTTAGCTCGCCATTCTCTTTCCGCCAAGGAACCGCAAATAATGTCAATCCTTTTGATCCTTGAGCCGCTCCATCCATCCGAGCCAAAACCATCGCTACACCCGCCATTCCAGCGTTCGACGCAAAGTATTTCTCTCCATATAATAAATACTGCTCGCCTTCCTTCACTGCACGAACAACATTTGCACCAACATCCGATCCACCCTGCCGCTCTGTCAAGAACGTTGCACCTTCAAATAACGGAACTTCACCTGTTGAACAAACATGTGGCAAGAAGAGTTCTTTCACCTGTTCGTCCGCATAATGTTCCAACAAATAAGCAGTCGCCATCGTTAGCGTCACGGGACAATAAAAACCCGGCTCCGCATGCGACAATAAATAACCTTGCGCGAAACTGTACGTATAATTCCCTTTATGTCCAAGTTCAGGAATCTCTTTATGAACATACCCAACGATCCCCGTATCATACGTTTCTTGTACAGTTTGCCGATAGCCTTCATTGACCCATACTTCGGATACTTCTTCCCCAAATTTATTGTAACGAATGAGACGAGGCTCTCCTTCCCGATCCGTATGCACAGCTCTACGATCAATTTCATTTGCACACGCATGGCCAAATGACTCCAATTCACGTACAGCATACTGTAAAAATGGCTCCTTCAAATGTTCCCGTAAAATGAGCTGTAATGTCTCATCATTCTCGAAATAGTTTTCAGTTTCATAGTGCTCTGTTTTCTGCAATACTTTCATAACATTGACGCTCCTTCTCGTAAAGGCTGTTTCAGTATTTTCCCAGATGCATTTCTAGGCAGTGCATCGACTTGTTCATAGATACGAGGAATTTTAAATGAAGCTAGATTCTTCTGTAGATATACTTTCAGCTCATTAACATCGATATGTTGTGCTGCTGCAAATACAGCCTTCACCGTCTCACCCCACTCTGGATGAGGCACGCCGACTACTGCAACTTCTGCAACACCAGGATAGCTGACAATTTGCTCTTCGATTTCTTGCGGATAAATATTAACACCACCCGAAATAATGACATCCTTCTTCCGTCCGACAATCCAATAGAATCCATCTTCATCTTCCATTGCCATATCGCCTGTCCGCAACCAGCCGTCATAATAGGCTTCCTTTGTCGCTTCCTCATTTTTATAGTAGCCGAGCATATTCCCTTCACCGAGAAGGACAATTTCCCCTATTTCACCAACGACTACCTCTTTCCCAGATTCGTCTACGATTCGCAATTCTGTATGCAACGGTGCACGCTGTCCGATACTTCCCGCTTTTGCATTATGCTCCGCTGCTAACAACAATGAACCACTCGGCCCTGCTTCCGTCAGTCCGTAAACACAAACTAGATTGTCCGTACGGAACGCTTCTTTCACTTTCTTCACTTCTTCAGCTGATAGCGGAGCTCCACCATATACCCACCACTTCATGGATGATAGGTCTGCCTCTTGTAATTTCTGATTGCCTGCCGTCAGTAAATACGCAACAGGTGCTCCAAAAAAGTGAGTCGTTCGCTCTCGTTCCACTGTGTCAATCAATAAATCTGGAGTAAATGTCGGCGTCAAAACTAGAGTAGAGCCTACGACCATCCCTGCCATTAAGAATAAATGGAGCGGTGCAGAGTGGCTAAGCGGCATCATTAGCAAGATCCGGCTTTCTGGTTTCACTTCCATTTCCACCGCAATCATGGAAGCTACCGTTAAGATATTTCGGTAGCTAAACAATACACCTTTCGGGCTACCTGTCGTTCCTGAAGTATACAAAATAGTTGACTCGTCATCTTCTTTTAATGAACAAGAAATGGGCGTTTCTTTACCTTGAGCTAGGAGAGTTTCAAAATCAAGCCATCCATCGACAGCTTCCCCTGTTTTAATAAACAATGAAGGCGCTTTCATTTCACTTGCTGCTTCAAATACTAATTCGTGGGCAATGAGCACCTCTGCATCAGCATGCTCTAAAATATATTCCAACTCATGAGCCGTCATTTTTACATTGATTGGTACAACGATGGCTCCAATTCGCTGTGCAGCAAAATAAGAAATCACAAACTCTTCCACATTCGGTAAAAACAACGCAACTTTGGAACCCGCCTTTATACCTTGATCGCATAATGCGTTGCCAAATTGATTCACTAACCTATCCAACTGTTGATACGTGATACGCTTCCCCATACTTACTACTGCTTCTGAATTCGGATACTTCCGTGCATTACGTGATAATAGTTGTGAACTGTTCATGAACTCAATCCCCTTTCGAATGATCTAGCTTGTTATAAAATACAGATAGTAGCTGCTCCATTTCATGCTTCATCTCTTGCAATTCCTGAATTTTCAACTCCACCTCTTCAATTCGCCGCTTTCCATACTGAATGGTCCGTTCTAACTGCTGCCTACCGGTACGGTCCTTATCGAATAGCAACACCATTTCCTTAATTTCTTCTAGTGTAAATCCATATTTTTTACCACGAACAATTAATTTTAATTTGGCTAGTTCCGAAGCAGAATACAACCGCTGCTTGCCTTCAGACCGCCTGGGTGACAACAAACCTATCTCTTCATAATACCGAATCGTTCGTGTCGACAAACCAAACAGATCAGCCGTTTCCCGAATCGTCT
Organism: Sporosarcina obsidiansis; assembly: GCF_009651005.1. Lineage (GTDB taxonomy): Bacteria > Bacillota > Bacilli > Bacillales_A > Planococcaceae > Sporosarcina > Sporosarcina obsidiansis. The sequence goes on along the minus strand of NZ_WHVW01000001.1, from coordinate 254,857 downwards.
TCATCTCACCTCCCCCTTTCTATCATTTTCCTTATGATAGCATTGACGTTAACGTAAAGGTCAAGAAGAGAATAACTTGTTTCGTACTGATTATTTCCTCTCTACTCAAAAAGAGGCTAACCGAGAAGTCGTTTTCACCTGACTTTTAGGTTGTCCCTTGTTTTTGTATAGATGAAAGACTCAATTTCATCCTAGACAGTTCTAAGTTAGGAGAAATGTGCGGTGTATGGCTCGTTCTGGGAGAGGTTGGCGCGGTCCGGGTGTGGTTTGGCGCGGTCCGGGTGTGGTTTGGCGCGGTCCAGGTGTGGTTTGGCACGGTTCGGGTGTGGTTTGGCGCGGTCCGGGTGTGGTTTGGCGCGGTCCGGGTGTGGTTTAGCGCGGTCCAGGTGTGGTTTAGCGCGGTCCGGGTGTGGTTTGGCGCGGTCCGGGTGTGGTTTGGCGCGGTCCGGGTGTGGTTTAGCGCGGTGCCATGTGACTTTGGCCGCGTTCCTCTATCAATCTACATAATCATGCAAAAAAGACTGCCACTGAAAGTATGTTCATCACCTTCAGGACAGCCTCAACAAATATAGCGTGTTAAGGGAGAATAACAAGGTAATGCACCAACTAAAGACTCTGCAATCATCTAGCTGGCAGTTGATTGGGTATCACTAAAAATTATTTGCCAGTTTGCGTCAGTGTATCATCGCGCAAGATGAACTGCGCCAGTCCTTCAATTTGCTCGGAGATATCACGGTCTGCATGTAATGGCGGACATATTTCACGAACTTTTTCCAAATAAGCTTTTGTCGCAGGTGCCAATTCATTTTCTACTTGCTCCAAATGAATAGCTTGAGAAGCACAAATCAGTTCTATTGCGATGACGCGCGCACTGTTATGAATGATTTCACGCGCTTGCCGTGAACCGATCGTCCCCATGCTAACATGATCCTCTTGGTTAGCGGAAGTCGGGATAGAATCGACACTTGCTGGATGGGCAAGTACTTTGTTCTCTGAAACAAGTGCGGCTGCCGCATATTGCGCAACCATCAAACCACATTCCAAACCAGGATCCGTTGCGAGAAATGGAGACAATCCACTGAGTTGCGGGTTCACTAGACGCTCAATCCGTCGCTCAGAAATATTGGCCCATTCTGCCGCTCCTACCTTCATGAAATCCATTGCGAGTGCGATTGGCTGCCCGTGGAAATGTCCACCTGAAATAATTTCACCATTTTCCAGGATAATTGGATTATCCGTCGCTGAATTCATTTCCACACTCAATCGATCCTCGACATACTGCAAGGCTTGCCACGAAGCACCATGAACTTGCGGAATACAGCGAATGGAATAGGCATCTTGCATCCGAATTTGCCCTTGGCTCGTTACGCGTTTACTACCCTCTAGCCACTTCCGCATACGGGATGCCACAATTTCCAATTCTTTATGTGGACGTACTGCTAACAATCCGCTATCAAATGCAGTAATAATTCCTTGAAGCGCTTCCATCGTTAAACTAGCTGCCATATCTGCAGCATAGCCTACACGCTCTGCTTCATTTAACCCAATGACGCCGACTGCAGTCATGGCTTGTGTTCCATTTATCAAAGCGAGTCCTTCCTTAGCTTGCAAAGTGACTGGTTCTAATCCAGCTCGCTTCAATGCCTCTCCGCCAGTTAAGATTTCTCCTTCAAACTCTGCACGTCCTTCACCAATCAACACGATGGCTACATGTGCTAGCGGAGCCAAATCGCCACTTGCACCTACAGAACCTTTACAAGGAACTACGGGATGCACACCTTTATTAATCATTTGAACTAATAATTGCAGTGTATCTTCCTTAATTCCAGAAAACCCTTTTGCCAATGCATTTGCACGTAAAATCATCATGGCTCGTACTACAGGTTGTGGCAAGGGTTCTCCTACACCAACCGCATCCGCACGCAACAGATTTAATTGCAACTTGGCAATATCCTCTTCCTCAATTTGAATATCACTCAATTTTCCGAAGCCCGTGTTGACTCCATAGATCACTTTTCCGTCTCTCAACTGCTTCTCTATCCGTTCACGACTTTCTCGAACGCGCTGTATTGCATGTTCAGAAATTTCTACTGGTACTTTATCAAATACGATCCGTTCGATCAGCTGGCGATCCAACGATTCTCCATCCAAGTGAACTACCTTCATTTCCTCATTCATCCAAACACCTCATTTAAATTATAAAATTACAGCAGCTAATATTCCGAAGATGAACAAAGGAATATTATAATGCAAGAACGTTGGTACACATGTATCCCAAATATGATGATGCTTGCCATCCGCATTTAATCCGGAAGTTGGACCGAGTGTACTATCTGAAGCCGGTGAACCAGCATCCCCTAACGCTCCAGCTGTACCGATCAATGCGATGGTCGCAAGTGGACTGAATCCCATGAGCATACAGATGGGAACAAAAACAGCAGCCAATATCGGAACTGTCCCGAAAGACGTACCTATTCCCATGGTGACAAGTAAACCTATCAATAATAATAATGCAGCACCTGCTACTTTTCCATAGCTGAAATATCCTTCTACTGCAGTTACCAAGTCAGTTACAGCACCTGTGTCTTTTAAAACCGTTGCATAGCCTGAAGCTAGAAGCATGACAAAGGCAATGGCTCCCATCAGCTTCACACCTTCTTGAACAACTACTTCGCCTTGACCTAATGTAATAACTCTTGCAACAAACATGACGATAATCCCCACAAATGCTCCAAAGACTAAAGAATGAGTTAAGATCTGAACGACTAATGCTGCCACTATCGCAACAAGCGTTAGTACGTCGCGTAACTCAAATTTCTGTTTGACTTGATCTACACCAACCGCCAGTTGAACGGTTGACGCAAAAATTTCTGCTTGACTCGCACGTTCTTCCTCTGTTTCATAATCACGTGGTTTTCGATACGTAATAAAAATTGCAATGAATAAACCAACAAACATACCTACTGCAGGAATTGCCATTGCAAGTGGTACTTGTGATAAAGTAACAGGCATTCCGTTCGTGCTAATTTCTTGTACAAGGATGCCGTGGAAAATTAACCCGTAACCTGCTGGAATCACAATATATGGCATCTTCAAACCAAATGTCAGTGCACAAGCAACTGCTCTTCGATCCAAACGTAAATAGTTGAAGAAAATTAGTAACGGTGGAATTAGGATTGGTATAAACGCTATATGCACCGGTATTAAGTTCCCTGATAAACAAGTCAAACCGGCAATCATCAACAACAGCATATATTTGTTCATTTTTTTAACGGATAATAATTTATTAATTAGCATCTTGGTAATATTCGAATGCGCAATCATGGCAGCAAAAATCCCTAGAAGAATGTAGCTTAGCGCTGTTTCAGACTGACCACCCATCCCTCCAAGAAAAAGGGAAAGTGTATCAGATAATGACAAACTGGAAAGAAGTCCTGCCGTGATCGCTGCCATTAAGATTGCAAAAATCACATGCACTCTAGCTAGACTTAATATGGTTAACACTACTACAGAGATGAATACGGGATTCGTTAACACGTTGATTCCTCCTAGTAATCTATTTCAAATTATGGACTGGACCTTCCAATCCAATTTGTCATCTTCATTATTTCTGGCTGTCATACCATTGCTGAATTAGCGCAGCTGTCAGTCTTCCTGTATTGGTCAAATTTTCCACACTAATGCATTCTCTGAATGAATGAATATTTTGGAACCCGTTGCCTAGAGTTAGACAAGTTAAGCCATTTTCATTGAGCACATTGGTATCTGCTCCACCTAGAGTTTCTGTCAAATATGGTTTTACTCCAATAAGATCTGAAGCGTCTAGAACGGTTTTCGTTAAAATATGATCGTCTGGAATCGAAAAACCCGTGTACTTTTTCTCAATTGTTACCTCTACTGTTCCGCCACGAGCTTCTACAGCTTTTCGCATTGCATCTTCCATATGCTTCAACTGTTTATCCAGTTTTTCTTTAGAGAAGCTACGCACTTCCCCTGCTACCGTAACCTCACCAGGAATGATAGACGTCAGCTCACCACCTTCGATAATGCCGATGTTAGCCAATGTTTCTTCGTCAATTTCACCCAAGTTGATCTCTAATAAACCTGCTGCTGCTAATACAAACGCGTTGTTTCCTTCTTCAGAATTTAAAGCAATATGTGCTGCATTCCCTTTAACTTTCATCCAGATCCTACTACTATACGGTCCCTTTAAAATGGTTTGCCCTACATCGCCGCTACTGTCGAAAATATAGCCAAAATCACTTTTCGGTCTACTGTAATCCAAATAGCGTGCACCTACCAGACCTGGTTGTTCGTTAACTGTTAATACCAGTTCGATTGGTCCGTGTGCAATGCCGCTTTCGATCACTGCTCGAACGCCTTCTAGATAGGCAGCCAACGCAGCACGATCATCTGCACCAAGAATCGTCGTGCCATCCGAATAAATCACTCCATCTTTGATCACTGGTTTCAAATCTTTAGTAGGTAACACAGTATCCATATGCGTAGAGAAAAATACGGGAGGTACTGATGAATCAGTGCCTTCTTTGTATGCGATCAAGTTTCCTACTTCTCCACCAAAACTTTTATGCGCTTCATCAAACTCAAATGTAAATCCAAGTTCAGGCAATGCTTTTATCAAGTAATCTGCCACTTTTTGCTCTTTCCCACTCGGTCCATCTATTTTCGCCAATTCCAAAAACAGATCGAGCAATCGTTTTTCATTTACAAATTCCGCTGCGTTAGTCTTCACTTGTTTGTTCGTCATTTCAATCGCTCCTTTTCTTACTGTGCTTTTGCGTGGTCCATTACTACTTGACCATCTTTCAATACGGTTTCGACGATATTCGTACCCAATTCATATGCAATATGGACGTATGAAGGAATATCCCAAATTTGAAGATCGGCCACTTTGCCTTCTGCAATTACACCGCGATCATCCAAATCCAGTGCACACGCTCCTCCGTAAGTAGCCGCTTTAATCGCTTCTTCTACAGTGAATTTATAGAGTCTACACGCTAAGTTGATCACAAATTGCATGGACTCCGTATAACAAGCAGGACATAAATCTGTCGCCAAAGCGATCTTCATCCCGAGATCTAACATTTTTCTAGCATCAAATGGTTTCTTATGACCGACGGCAAAATCCAGTGCAGGCATTAAGACACCTGTAACCTTTGATTGTGCCAACTTTTCCATCACTTCTACTGGTGTATAATTCAAGTGATCCACAGAAACCATATTCATTTTGACAGCTAAATCCGTCCCACCAATATAAGAATAAGCATCTGCATGCAACTTCGGCTTCATCCCAAACTTCAATCCAGCTTCCAATATTTGTTCGGACTCTTCTGCTGTGAAATAACCATCATCACACCAGGCATCACAAAACTCTGCCAGCTTGCGTTCTCCAACTTTCGGAATCATTTCTTCTATAATGACACGAAGGTATTCTTCTTTTGTCATGCCTTCTGGAATACCGTGCGCACCTAAAAATGTATTGTAAACATCGACAGGAGTTTCTTTATCCAGACGACGACCCACTTCTAAAATCTTGATTTCACTCTCTGTCGTCAAACCATAGCCACTCTTACTTTCAATCGTTGTCATGCCATACGCTAGCATGTTCATCATGCGCTTTTTCGATTGTTGAAACAGCTCCTCTTCCGATGCATGCCGTGTCAATTCAATCGTACGATTCGGGCCCGTAGTAATACCGAGATCCTCCAATTTTTTTCGATCATCCCCAGCTAATTTCGCAGCATACTCTTCTACTCGCGTACCATTGAAAACGAGATGGGTATGGGAATCGACAAACCCAGGAGCGACTACTTTGCCAGTCGCATCGATTTGACGAGCGTTATCCAGATCGAATGTAGCACTTCCTTCTTTCTCCAATCCGACCCCTGCAATGCGTCCATCCTTCACCGCAATCCAAGCATCTTGCACAACTCCAAGTCCTGCCATTCCTTCGCCTGTGCAAGTTAAAGCCTCTGTCGCATGGCGAATGACCAAATCGACTTTTGTTATGCCTTTCATTTGAGTCATGATCGTACCTCCATTCAAACATTACACCGTCTATAAAGTAAGCGTTTTCACAAAAACAGAAATGCTAACGGTGTGACAATAATTAATGATAAAACCGTTCGGATCAGCCATAGGGCCAAAATCTCTCGCATTTTAATCGGAATATCTGTAGATAAGATACATGGAATCAATGCCGAGAAAAATAAGATAGTTGAAATTGAAATACTTGCGACAATAAATCTTGTATGCAAACTAGCTTCCACTACCATCAATGACGGCAAGAACATGTCTACTAAATTGATCATGGCAGCTTTTGCAGCTAAAAAAGGTTCAGGGATTTGCAAAGCCCATGTTAAAGGTAAAAATAAATAAGCTAAATAATCAAATACAGGTGTATGATTGGCCAAGATAAGACCTAGAAGTCCAATTGCCATAACAGATGGCAAGATACTCATCGCCATCAAGACTCCATCCTTTAACGTAGACAGGACATTAGTAAACAGACTAGGGGCATTTTGCGCTGTCAACATCGACTGCTGCCAGGCATGCTGAATTCGTTTTTCACGAATCACTTTCTCTGGCGATCCTTCCCCTGTATAGTAATCATCACGTATTTTACTGATCGGCCACATTCTCACCGTAATCGCCGTGACGATAAACGTGACGAGGAATGTCAGCCAAAAATAGAGGTTCCAAATTTCCATCAAATCTAATGTTTTTGCTACAACTACCATGAAAGTAGCTGAAACTGTTGAAAATCCAGTGGCAATAATGGTCGCTTCACGTCTAGAATATTTCCCTTCTTTATAGATACGGTTGGTAATCAATAGACCAATCGAATAACTGCCAACAAAGGAAGCGACAGCGTCAATCGCCGACCGTCCAGGCGTTTTCCAAACTGGTCTCATGACTGGTTGCATAAGAATTCCAATAAACTCTAACAATCCATAACCTACTAATAGAGCCAAAAATATTGATCCGATCGGCACTAATACACCAATCGGCGTGAGAACGATAGAGAAATAATAGGGTCCCATATCTTCCGCCAACAGCCATTTAGGTCCAACTTCAAATAGCACCAAGACAGCAGCAGCAGCGCCCAACACCTTTAGTACAGACAACATGATATCAATTTTCGACTTTCGCCAGCTACCGGAATAAAATGGATAGGCAGCTCCCAGTACCATGATTACCAAGATATAATACGATACGACAGTCGGTATGGTATTTCGGATCCAAGTGACTAAATGATCTAAAGGGATTGAATTTTTCCCGTTTAGTTCAATCGGAATAAAGAACATGAACACGCCGATTAAACTAAAGAAGAAAAAGCTTAGGATATTTCGTACTGAATAGATATTTTGTGATTCTTCTATTCCTGCTTCCATACGATCCATCGTTTCTTTCAAATCGTTCATCATCTTCACCTGCCCTAATCTTTTTAGGTGGTAAACAAGAAGGGAGGAGGTCAAACAGGCGCTTGACATCCTCCACCCAGTTCTAAGAAACAGTGTTTTTATTATGCTTTAGACTCGGCTTTTTCCAAGTCCTTTGGTCCAAATGTTGCTTCACGTTGCCACCATAGTGGAATTTGGATGCTTTCTTCTGTCAGCTTCCCTTCTCCGTTCGCTACATCACGAGCAATCTCATAACCTGCCTGGGCATGGCGCACAACTCCAATTCCAGAGTCCACCGTCATTGCCACTTCTAGACGCATATCCGATTCAGCTGTACCGTCCGCTACCATCGTAACGCCCGTATGCACAGCTTCACCCATTGAATAATTTGCTTGGATCGCGATCAAATCACACATACCCACTGCGTTCAGTAATCCGTTCAACATTGGCCAGTCAGAGATTAGATCAGAGCCATCTTTCATATTTTCTGATTCAAATGTTGGATTGACGATTGAACCTGAATCCAAGTTGTCACGAGAGAAAGCAACCGGTCCTGATAGCTCTCCACGGCGGATCATGTCATTGACTTCCAACGCAAATTTCTTACGCTGCCCAAAGCCCATGTAGCAAATACGTGCAGGCAATGCTTCGATCGGAATATGCTCTTTCGCCAATTTGATCCAGCGAGTGACCAAGTAGTCATCGGCAAACTTCTCAAGAATCATGTCATCGATTTTGCGAAGGTCCTCCGCATCACCTGACAAACATACCCAACGGAAAGGTCCGCGGCCTTCACAGAATAATGGACGAAGATATTCTGCTACGAATCCTGGCAGACGTTTTGCTTCTTTTTCATCCATACCAGCGTCGATACACTCTTTACGATGACTTGTTCCATATTCAAATGCATGAACGCCTTCATCCATAAACTGAATCAACGCTTTCAATTCGCGGATCATCGTTTCGCGACCTTTTTGCAAATACAAGTTACGGTCTGTGTCACGTAAATGCTCTGCTTCTTCAACTGTATATCCAGCTGGAAGATATGAAATCGGGTCATGACCAGGTGTCATAGATGTTGCAATATCAGGACGGAAGTCACTCTTCAGCACGTCTTCAAACAAGTCTGCTGCATTTCCTACCACCGCAATTCCAAGTGGCTTACCTGCTGCTGCATATTCTTTTGCTTTTTTAATTGCTTCTTCTAATGATGGAGCCAATTCGTCGATGAAACCTTTTTCAATACGACGGTTAATGATCTCCACATTGGAATCAACTAGAATACAAACGCCACCGTGCATCGTCATCGCGCGTGTCTGGTTTCCACCCATACCACCTGCTCCTGCAGTCAACAAGATCTTGCCAACAAGAGAGTCGTTATAATGAAGGCGTGCAATCGCTGAAAGTGTTTCGAATGTTCCTTGGATTACACCTTGCGTTCCGATATATTCCCAAGGTGCTGCTGTATAGTTTGCATAGATTGTTAAGTTTTTATCTTGTAGATCGTAGAATGTCGGCCAGTCTGCTTTCATGATATTCGTTGTTGCCATAACAACTGTTGGCGCATATTTATGAGTTTTGAATACGGCTACCGGCATTCCAGATTGAACAACTAATGTTTCATCATCTTCTAAATCTTTTAAAGATTGTACGATTGCATGATAAGATTCCCAGTTACGTGCCGCTTTCCCGATTCCACCGTAGATGACAAGTTCTTCTGGCTTCTCTGCATTTTCCATATTATTTTCTAACATTCGAAGGATTGATTCTTGTCTCCAGCCTTTACAACGTAGTTCTGGTCCTCTTTGTGCTTTTACTGAATATAAGATTTCTGGTTTTGTTGTCATATGAAATTCCTCCTGAAAAATATAGTTTTGTGTTTTACACTTTTATATATTGCAAGTACCATGCCAACTTTTATTTATCAGGAATAATTTTTTGGAGTCTCTTGAAAAAAGCTTGTTATATCAAGCTTCAATTCTTTTAAAAACGGGTAGCGTAGTGAGTCACTCTTCTTTCAACCCTTTCGTCCTAACCGCAGATAAAATCGTCTCTGCACCCTTTAAGATTCTCAAATTTTCTAAAAACTCATAGTAGAAAGCGCTTCCAAACACTGCAGATATTACCTGCATGCAGATGCAGACTTTTCTGACATCTGTGTGATATACTATCTTTGCACTAATTTAAGGAGGGATCTTTCATTGTTTGCTGAAATAATAGGCTCATTGATAAGAAGTTTTGTAGAAGGAGTGATCGTTCTTGATAAATCACATAACATTGTATGGTTCGATTTACAAGAAACTCTATCGATTCCACTTACTCAAACTACAGATGTTCGTCAATTGTTCAATCATGGAGACTTGTGGTTCATTGACCAAGAAGAATTCTTTGTTGAATTAAACGGACAGCAGCTGCAAGTTTCCGTCAAGCACATCGAAGGACCTGAACAGCTAATTGCACTGTGCATAAAAGAGTTTGCATTTCAATTAGATAATAATGACGCACGATTGTATTGTCTTGAAAAAGTGATTGAAACAATAGATGAAGGGATCATGATGAGTAACGCTGAGGGAGAAATTATCGTCTATAATGAGGCACAGGAAAAGATGGAAGGTTTAGACGCACAAGAGATTATAGGAAAACCTTTATGGGCTGCGTACAATTATAATCCCCAATATTCCGAGCATCGGCACGTGTTTAATACAGGGAAACCAATATTTTCAAGATACCGGGCGCACTCAAAAGTTGCTGGCGTTCCAAAATATGTGAATTACAGTACCTTTCCGATCAAAAAAGATGGTGAAACGATTGCCGTCTTCTCCATCAGTACAAACGAATCAAAATTAAAAGACCAACTCTTTCAAACAATTGAAATGAAACGTAGCACCAATCAACACACCGATAAAAAAACATTTGCGACAAATGGAACGGTCTTTACGTTTGAAGATATTAAAGGCCAAAGCAGTGTATTGAAAGAACTGTTGCGAGAAGCGCAGGCCGTTTCCGTTCATAATACAGACACCTTAATTGTTGGTGAAACCGGTACAGGAAAGGAATTATTTGCGCAAAGCATGCACAATCACAGTCCGCGCAGAGACAAACCGTTTGTCGCCATTAACTGTGCCGCCATCCCTGAAAATTTATTGGAAAGCACATTATTCGGTACGGTGAAAGGCGCATTCACAGGAGCAACAGATCAAGTAGGCCTATTTGAATACGCGGAAGATGGCACATTATTTATGGATGAAATCAACTCCATGCCGATGACGCTCCAGTCCAAGTTAATGCGCGTGTTGCAAGAGCGCTTGGTGAGAAGAGTTGGTTCTAATGACGTAACACCTGTACGATGTACTGTCATTAGCGCCTCAAATGAAGACCCAGAAAAAATGATAGCCGAGGAGCGGATGCGTCTTGACTTGTTTTACCGTATTGCAAACACCAGTCTGTATATCCCGCCATTACGTGATCGGCCTGAAGATATCCTATTTTTCATCTCTTATTTTTTAGACACCTTCCAGTCTAAAATGGCAACCAATGCTCCTCCGCTCTCACCCGTTTTGAGAGATGCCCTACTACGCTATCCATGGCCAGGGAATATTCGAGAATTGGAACACTTAATGCAAAATATTGTTATTCGTGTCACGGATGAAGCAAAAGCAATCGAACTCGACCATCTTCCTTCCTATATACGTGGGAAAATTCTAGCGCAGCAACAGCTGTCTGAAGATGAAAGCAAAGCGAGTAGACCCATTAAAAACGTACTTAATCAATCTAAAAAACAATTTATCCAGTCCACCTTGGAACAGACCGAGTGGAACATCTCCGCCGCGGCCCGTAGACTCGGAATTACCCGTCAAACTCTCCAGTATCACATGAAAAAACATCAGTTGGAAAAGCCTTAATATAATCTGAAAACAGCTCACATTATGAAATAGATATTACTTTAGTATATAGCTCGATCAAAACGGATTCTTCTCTAGCAGATGTAAGTTATATTTTATAAAGATGTTTGATCATTTTCAGGTTATTTTGTTTCGTGATCTTCCCCAATTATGAAAAAAAATGGTCTCTATAGCAAAAGGCTACTACAATCTTAAATCCATATCATTTTGTGTCTTAGACTAGCTTTCTCTTTTGCCTGTAACTCACCTTTAGTAATCCTTGCTTCAAAAGGATATTCGTGCTATCTTTTAGAAATCAAAGCATAAATGAGTGATGTTAACGTGCATATCTTTCCTGCAAAAGTTTGTATATATTTATTTAAAAAACCTTGATCAGACTTACCCCCGATCAAGGTTTTTTGTTGCCTTTAGGCAAGTATCCTTAAAGTAGCAAATTAGGAGATGTTTTCATTGGATGAACAGAGATATAGAGACCTCAAATTAGGAGAAAGAGGGGCATATATCAGCATAATCGCTTACATATGCCTATCCGTTCTAAAACTTTTTATCGGTTATATTAGCAATTCAGAAGCTTTAAGAGCAGACGGATTAAATAATACAACTGATATCATTGCTTCAGTTGCTGTCCTTATCGGATTGAAATTATCGAGAAAACCACCTGATAGCAACCATAAATATGGACATTGGAAAAGCGAAACCATTGCCTCAATGATCGCCTCTTTCATCATGATGGCCGTTGGTCTGCAAGTGTTGTTTGGAACTATCTCCTCCATTTTTCAAGGTGGAAAAGAATCACCTGATATAATTGCTGGATATGTTGGTATTTTTTCTTTTCTAATTATGTATTTCGTTTATCGGTATAACAAAAAATTAGCATTAAAAATAAAAAGCCAAGCTGTGATGGCTGCAGCAAAAGACAATATTTCGGATGCCTGGGTCAGCATTGGAACATCAATAGGAATATTTGCATCACAGTTACATATGCCATGGTTTGATACTATAACCGCCTTGATAGTCGGGGGACTCATTTGTAAAACAGCATGGGATATTTTCAAAGAAGCTTCTCATGATTTAAGTGATGGCTTTGATGAAAATCAAATTGCTATTTACAGAAAAACTATCCAAACTATCCCTGCTGTACAAAATGTCAAAGAAATTAAAGGGAGAAACTACGGCAATAATGCAGTAGTTGACATTATCATTCTTGTACAACCGAATCTGAGTCTTGAACAAGCCCACGACATTTCAACATTGGTTGAAGATACACTGAAGCATGAACATGGCGTGTATGACGTCCATGTTCATGTTGAACCAAATACACAAGTTTAACACTTAAAATGAGAGGGTAGCCTTTTGGTTAAACCTCTTTTTTTATCACACAGTTATGTAGATAAACATTCCATACCGTCAAATGCGCTGTTTGCAATTCTACCTAGGGCTTATCGGTTGGTGTCTACATGCTGGTATAAGAATTCCTCCACCTTTAATTCAAATCTACAACGAGTTGCTTTTGATATAGTTAAGGGCTTACCATAGTCTCGATTGGTCCTCATTTATACATCTCAATTGTATCCTATAAAATGTTCACAAGATTGTTTCAAATAACAACCTCCCTTCCAACACCATTACTAAACTACTGCCGATAAAGAGGGTAGGGAGGCTAAACGACTATGAAGAAATTCTTACTATGTATTACGACATTATTACTGGCAACCACACTTTGGACAAACACCTCTGAAGCAACCACCAAATCGACAGTAGTGGCTAATTCTGCAGAGACTACACTTTCTGCAAACCATGCTCCAAACTCCTATCGCATGATTTATGATGCTATGCTCGTTGGAAATGAAACAGGTCAGTTTGATACTTCTGAAGTTAGTTATCAAAGAATTGGAGATCTCATCCAACAAGTCACGCAAGAAAATCCCGAAATTATGTATTACAAAGGAGCTACGTTCTGGTCTAACGGTAAAATTGAATTTCGTTATTCAAAAGACCCAGCTATAATTAAAACCAGTCAGCAGCAATTGCAAAAGAAAGCAGACGAAGTACTGAATGCAATCATCAAGCCGCATTTTACCGATTTTGATAAAGTCAAAGCCATTCATGATTATCTTGCGTTGCATACGGCTTATGACTATGAAAATCTTTTATCTAATCAAGTACCTGCTGATTCCTATACAGCATACGGTGCTCTACTGAATCAAGTGGCCGTATGTGATGGTTACACGAAAGCTGCTCAGTTGTTGCTGAACAGGCTCGGCATTGCTAATTCCTATGTGTATGGTCGTGGGGATGGTCAGGATCACTCTTGGAACATGATTAAACTAGATGGTCAACCGTACTTCATGGATATTACATGGGATGATCCCGTACCTAATCAAGAAGGTCGCGTTCGCTATTCTTATTTCCTCGTCACTTCTGATCAATTGCGCAAAGATCATTCTTGGGTAGAAAGTAATTGGCCTGTTGCAACAAGTACAACCTATGCGTACTTCCAGGACTTCAAAAAAATGCAGGAAGTCGGAAACTATTATTATTACAGCAGCAATCAAGACAATGCCAAGCTGTATCGTATTCAGAAAGACGGTACCGGAAAACAAAAAATAAACGATGTCCGTGCACCATATTTCGCTATTACATCAGATTGGATATATTTTAGTAACTACTCTAACGGCGGCTATCTGTACAAAATGAAAACAGATGGTAGTTCGATACAAAAATTGAACGAACGCCACAGTATAGATTTACGCATTGAGAGCAATATGCTTCATTTTAAAGATGAACAAACCAGCTCGATGAAAACGCTTGTAATTGAATCTTCACCAACTGTCACACCGATTGGTCAGCACGTTAATTCGCTAAAACAATGGACTGTAACGTTCAACACCAAGATTGATCCAGCAAGCATTACGGGTGCTCATTTTAACGTGATGAATGACCAGAAAGAAGTAATCCCTGTCAAACTTGCGATTGATTCGGTGGACCCACGCAAAGTGCTCATCTCTGCTCCTACAGGTGGATATGAACGCAATCGAAACTATACACTGACCGTACAAAACGCAAAATCTGCATTGGGGAAAGTGCAGACAAAAGCACATGTGAAAGAATTTTATGTAGAATAAATGAACTAGAAAAGGTTGTGTTGAAAGTAATAAATACCTTTCAATGACAGCCTTTTCTTATGTGATCGCGGGGGGAAAGAGAGGAACGCGCCAAAGTACCGTTGCACCGCACCAAAGTGTCACCGAACCGAGCCAAAATCATGTAAGACCCCGCATTAGTCCGTCTGCACCGAGCCAAACCACTCTCCAAACGAGCCAAACAAACTGCTAACCGCACATTTCAATTTCCATAACAACTGCCTATCCCCCGACAAAAAGCTTCCATCACTTAAAAATAAGAGCCATCCGAAAAGGTCAGTTGAAAATGACTTTTCGGATAGCTCCTACTTTGTAGTACACTCACTGACTAACAGCTTGTACTTCCACAATTTTATCCGCGATGGCTTTCGTCAATTCCTAAGCCGTTTTCGGAACAAAGTTCTTCAAAATGGCATTGATCATAGGACCCATCATACCTTTTGCGGTGATATCTAGATAGCCTGTCATCAAGGTCTTTGTCTCACTTATGACTTCAGCTTCAAAATATCCGTCACCATCAAAGTTTTCGTTTAATCCCTTCAAATCAAATGTTACCTTTGTAGGCTCCAGCCATTCGGTAATATCAATTTTCAAACTAACTGTCTTTTGCATGATCCCAATATCACCTTTAAACTTCCAAGTGGATTGATGATCATTTAAAATCTAATGTTCAATATAACCAGGCACTAATGGAGCCAAGCGATTCATATCACTAACAAATTCCCAAATCTCTTCAATTTCTTACTATCTTCGTAATTATCATACTACTATAAAGAATAGTACCGTACAAATTATTCTGAATAAATCATTTTTTCCTACATTGCTAACAAGACTTTCTATGTCCTTTATATTAACTATTACTATCGTCAACCGATATATAAAATGCAAACTCCATACTTTAGTCTTATTTGTGAACTGAATTTAGTAATAGAATTGAATTAATGTAATTATTTTCACTACAAAGACCATTTGTATAGTAAAATATAATTATATGATAAGTCTTTACTCACAGGAGGCGTCATCAAATGACAATTGGTAAAAAGATTTTTGGTGGATTTGGTGTTATGTTAGCCGTATTGTTGATGTTTGCGTTTTTCAGCATTTCTCAACTAAAGAATGTAACGGAAGATTATGAACGCATGCTCGACGTCCAAGTTACACAAGCTCAACTTGCTGAAGAGGTTCAAAAACACATGGCATTTCAAGGGTTATACATTCGAGGATACATAGCTGAAGGAAGAGATGTAATGCTGACAAACTTTAAAGAACATCAGCAAGAATTAAAGAATCATGTCAACGAATTATCCAAATACGCTGTAACCAATGAAATGAAAGATTATATTCAGCAAGCTAATGAACGGATCGATAACTTTGATGCAATTGCTGTCAAAATCGTAAATTTGGTAGAAACTAACGAGGCAGATAGTGCTGTACAGCTGATGATGAATGAAGGACGAGCAGCCAACATTGAGATCTTGCAAATTGGAGAAGAAATGGCAGCTTATCAGCAACAACAACTAGAGGAAAGCCGTTTGGCTGCTCAAGATGGCGCAGCCAAATCAAAGCGTGCATTAACCACTTCGACTATCTCAGACTCGATTCTTGCAATTTTAATTGCTTTTTTCATTCATCGAGCCATTTCGCGGCCAATCAAACGGCTTTCTGATGCCACTGCTGTCATGGCTAGCGGTGATTTGACTCAAGAAGATGTACACGTGAAAGCAAAAGATGAAATCCGCGACTTGGCGAATTCATTTAACACGATGAAGCACAATTTGCGAAATCTCATCAGTAGCATCAATGATAACGCTTTGCATGTAACGGCCTCTGCGGAAGAGTTGTCTGCTAGCACAACAGAAGTGACTAAAGCGTCACAGGAAGTAAGTCATAATATGGAATTAATTTCATCAGGAGCGCAAACATCCGCCGCTTCCGCAAAAGAAAGTTCAGTAGCAATGGAAGAAACAGCTGTTGGCGTGCACCGTATTGCAGAATCTGCATTGCGCTTAAATGCCAGCGCAGAAGAAACAGAGAAATTGGCGGGAGACAGCGAACAATCCGTTCAGCTTGCCAAAGATCAAATGATGCTCATTTACGACTCATCGCAACAAACAAGCGATTTAATTCAGCGTCTAAGTAAACAGACCGTTGAAATCGAGAACATTACGAAAGTCATCACGGAAATCACGGAACAGACGAACCTCCTGGCCCTCAATGCTGCGATTGAAGCAGCAAGAGCAGGCGAACAAGGAAAAGGCTTCGCAGTAGTGGCAAATGAAGTGCGGAATCTTGCCGAGCAATCGAAGAACTCTGCTAGCCAAATCGTGAAACTGACTGCTGACATACAAACGGATACGAAGAATGTGGAAATTTCCGTAGCAGAAAGCGTTCAGAATGCAGAGCAAGGCGTGCAAGTTATCGAAGACGCAGGCAAGGCATTCTCCACAATCGTCAGCGCCATCCAAACAATGGGGGAACAAATTGAAGATATCTCGGCTGCCACAGAAGAAATTTCGGCAAGTGCAGAAGAAGTATCTGCTTCCGTCCAAGAAATCGCTACACAGGCTGACGAAGCATCTGCCCAAACAGAGCAGAACTCTGGTGCTGTGGAAGAACAAATGGCTACGATCGAAGAAATTAACACTGTCGCCCACGATTTGAGTGAACAAGCGATGAAATTGCAGCAAGTGATACAGGAATTTAAAGTTTGAAAAACAAGCAGCTCACGAGTGAAGTGAGCTGCTTGTTTTTTACTTGGAGATGTTTGGTGCGGTTCAAACGAGGTTTGGAGCGGTGCAGCCATAGTTTGGATCGGTCTAACCCGTGTTTGGTTCGGTGCTAAATCACTTTCGAGCGGTCTAAAGCAAGATTGGCGCGGTGCAACACTACTTTCGCTCGGACGGAAGATTTTCATTCTCTATTCCAATTCATCCGCACGAGGTAACGCAGACAATGCGCCTGATTTCATAGCACACAATGCACCCATCTTATTGCCGAAAGCAATCAGCTCTAGCCACTCTTCTGCCGAGTTTGGTTTACCATTTAACTGAATTCCGCGTAACACGCCCGCAATAAACGCATCGCCCGCTCCCGTGGTATCTACTGGATCGATGGGGTCTACCTTGACATGTTGCCGAACACCATCAACTATAGCGAGCGTACCTTGTTCCCCCATCGTGATCATAACCACGGGCACTTGAAAAGCAGCCAGTTTCGCAAGCGCCTCTTCCATCTCATCCGCCTGCAGTAAAAAATACAATTCTTCTTCCGTTAACTTCAACAAATCAGTGTGATTCAAAAAAGGAAGGATTGTTTCACGACAAATCTCTTCACTTTTCCAGCGCAAGGGTCGAATATTCGGATCAAATGAAAGTAGCGTTTCTGTCTTTTTTGCCAATTGTACTGCTCTTTTAGTCGTTTCCAAAGCAGTTGGTTGAAACATCGTACCGGAACATATATGCAAAATTGACGCATGACGAAAAGCTTCTTCTTGCAAGTCAGTCGGCTGCACTTGAATAGTTGGAGTCTCATCCACATATTTAGCAAACACACGGTCATGCTCCGAAGTTAAGTGAACATAAACACCATTCACTTTCTTTTCGGGGATATGCACAGCGTAAGACAAATCCACTCCTTCTTGTTGTAATTGTTTTCTCACAAATTCAGAAGTAGAGTCTGTTCCGATTACTGTGATTAACATAGAATTGGCACCTAACCGAGAAATTCCTGCCGCCACATTAACAGTAGCCCCACCCAGAAATGTATTGAACTTTGTGTTAGTTTCATCTGATGCAATATAATCGACAAATACATCTCCGTAGATGAGTACATGTGTAGTAGATTTCATCCGCCACCACACCTCCTGACCATTTTCTTTATCCTATCATGAATTAAAGAGGTCTTAAAGATTGGTTTTTCAAGAACTACCACTCTTCCAACTCTTCGGCTTCTTTTTTGTATTACAGATAAAACCCTGTCCAGATCATGACAAAAACGCAATGGCTAAACTGACAATCTGCTTTCATCCTCCTGATAATTTATCAAAATACACCTTACGATAAGGTTGTAAATGAAACTCGGTCATTACTTGGTCAATGTTCACTGTGGAGTCATAATACGCATGAAATAACTTCATCAATTCATACACTTTCATTGTTTTATGAAATTGTGTTGGCTGCAGCACAACGGTAATTTGTCGTTTGAGCTGCTCTCTTTCATTAGTAGAAAGACTGTGTACATCTTTTCCAAAAAGAGAGATATTTCCCAAATCCGTAGTTTGAATTGTCACGGGCATTTCCAAAAAAGTTGACTTCCCCGATCACCGCCACAATCTCCCCCTTCATTCGCCTGAAACTCTACTCCTTTCAATACATGATGGGCTCCGTATGATTTTTGAACTTCTCTTGCTTCTACTATCGTCATCTTTCACCCCTCCATTTACTTATGCTTTGTATCTTCAGTATACGAAGCAGCAAATGAAATGTCTGCGGAAATTAGGTGAGTGGTAGGATTTTGAATGTCAGTTGTAGAAATCGAGGGGTGAATGACAGGAGTGTTATTAGCGGACGATGCTGAACCGCGCCAATGTTGCCTCGCACCGCGCCAAACTGCTAGCCGACCGAGCCATTCTCCGTCTGAACCGAGCGTTAGTACCTCATGACCGAGCATTACCTCAAACGAACCGATCCAAACCACACCTAGACCGAGCCAATCCATCAATACCAATTTAAAAATCCCCTGACCAATGATGATCAGGGGATGTCTCAATTTATTATTTAGCAGTTTTCTTATTCTTTCGAGTACCTGCATGTTGTGTGATACGGTCCAGAATGATCGCGACGATAACAATCGATAAGCCCGTTTCGAAGCCTTTACCTGTTTTCAGTTGTGTAACCGCGCGATACACTTCTTCACCTAGTCCTGGTGCTCCAACCATAGAGGCAATCACGACCATCGAAAGGGATAGCATGATGCTTTGATTGACCCCTGCCATAATGGTTGATTTGGCTAA
This sequence comes from Sporosarcina obsidiansis, assembly GCF_009651005.1. Classification (GTDB taxonomy): domain Bacteria; phylum Bacillota; class Bacilli; order Bacillales_A; family Planococcaceae; genus Sporosarcina; species Sporosarcina obsidiansis. Next base: position 235,377 of record NZ_WHVW01000001.1, on the reverse strand, counting down.
CGGAATTTGTACCTTCAGAAGACGTTGCGATGTTTTGGATCCAAATGCCTCTGTCGCCTCAATTAAATCTTTCGGCACTTGTTCAATTCCCAACATCGTTAAGCGAATCGTTGGGGGCATGGAGAAAATGACCGATGCAACAACGCCTGGCACGACACCAATATTAAAGAAGAAAATGGCTGGCAGTAAATACACGAATGCCGGCATGGTCTGCATTAAGTCGAGTATCGGATTGATGATTTTTTTCACCGTTGCTTGCTGAGAACCCCAAATCCCTAAAGGAATTCCGATCAGTAATGCAATCGCGACCGAGGTCAGGACAAGCGCTAACATTTGAAGCATTGGATACCAATAGCCCAAGTAGTCGATGAACAATAAACCAATTAATGTAAACAGCGCAATTCCCCGTGTTGACAAGAAATACGCAAGTACAGCGAAGAGTACAGCTAGCAAAATGGATGGTACAAAATCCATCAACTGGACTGCTCCTTCTACTGTGCCTTTCAAAAACGCAGAAATACCGTCAAACACTGTTCCAAACGTGTCGACTAACCAATCTACTCCATCATCGATCCAATCAGCGAATGGTAATCTTGGTAATAATTCATTCATGATCCGTCACCTCTTCTACTCCCGCTGTAACAGGATCATTATTAATAAACTGGCCATCTCCAGCAAGTGCGCCAATCAACGCACCACGGATGATGATCCCTTGCAGATGATCACGTTCATCCACTACTGCGACTGGAATCACAGCAGTAGAAACCGCATCAAATAAATCAGTCAGCACCGTATCTTGAGAGACTTTCGTCACATCTCGAATCAGTACATCCTCCAGTGTTCTTCCTTCTTCGGTAGCAATTACCGCGTCCTGCGCAGAGACCGCACCCAACAGACGATTTCCTTTATCCACTACATATATAGAAGAAATGCTCAGCTTTTTCATGAGGCGTAATGCTACACGAGCTCCACGGTCAACTTGCACCGTATCGGCTTTCTTCATAATATGCCCCGCTGTTAACACTTTGGATAAGTCCACGTCTTCAACAAAACGCTCCACGTATTCATTGGAAGGACTCATCAAGATTTCTTCCGGTGTACCGATCTGGACGATATCACCATCCTTCATGAGCGCAATGCGATCTCCAATCCGTAACGCTTCATCCAAATCATGCGTAATGAAGATAATCGTTTTCCCCATATCATGGTGAAGTTGCAACAACTCGTCCTGCATATCTTTTCGAATCAATGGATCGAGCGCACTGAACGCTTCATCCATCAATAGCACGTCAGGATCGTTCGCTAGCGCTCGAGCAAGTCCCACTCGCTGTTGCATACCACCACTCAGTTGATTTGGGTATTGCTCTTCGTAGCCAGCTAAACCGACCAATCGCAAAGATTCTTTCGCTTTTTCTTGACGAGTCGCCTTTGCAATTCCTTGAATTTCTAAGCCATATTCCGCATTCTCTTGAATCGTCTTGTGTGGAAACAACGCGAAGTTCTGGAACACCATACCGATTTTCTTTCTACGCACTTCACGAAGTTGTTCTTTATTCATCTCCACAATGTCTTTTCCATCGATCAGGATTTTCCCCATCGTTGGATCGATCAAACGGTTCAACATTCGAACGAGTGTCGACTTACCGCTCCCGGATAAGCCCATGATGACGAAAATCTCTCCATCATAGACATCAAATGTAGCTTTTTTTACGCCAACAGTTGCGCCAGTGGCTTGTAATATCTCTTTCTTAGATTTTCCTTCATTCAATAGTTGCGAGGCACGCTTTATGTTCTTTCCGAAAATCTTCGTGGTGCCTTGAACCTCAATTTTCTTTTTCATTTCTTGATCATTCATATGTACAACTCCCTAGTTTCCTAAAAACTTAACGTTATTATTATAGACGTAACAGTTTTGCAATACAACAGTTTTATCTAAATTAATTGTTTATACGGTAAAAACTGTACAAACTTCCGTGTACGGATTGCTTTTATTTAGCAAATATAATACGCTATAGAAGCAAACGGGGATGAATGTGTCCTCAGTATGATAATGGAGGTACCCTCTATGGAAGGTAAAGAACAACTTGAAAAATCACGCGAGAGAATTATTGAAACCATCGCGCAAAATATACATCTATACGGTTTGACTCCTTCAGCCGGCAGACAATTCGGCACGATGTTCTTCCACGATGAACCCTTGACGCTAGATGATATGACCGAAGAACTGGGCATGAGCAAAACAAGCATGAGCACATCCGTCCGTGCACTATCAGATTTAAAATTAGTAGAACGTGCTTGGAAGCGAGGCGTTCGCAAAGATTTATACCAAGTGAAAGACGATTGGTATCAAAGCTTCATCGATCTTTTCTCCATCAAATGGCGACGCTCCATCTCTCTTCATCAAACAGCAGTCCGTAAGTCGCTGAATGAGTTGATAAAACTAGCTGAGAATCCTTCCATCACAGAAGAGTTAAAGCAAATTGTCGAGTCCGATATAGAAAAACTACGATATATGCAAGACTATTATGAATGGCTGGATCGTCTGGTTGATGCATTTGAAGACCACGACATTTTTGATCTTGTACCGCGAAAAGAAGATAGACAAGAAGATAAACGACCGTGAGAGCTCTTTGGCTTTTACGGTTTTTACGATTTCATTCAATGGTAACAAAAAGCCCTTTGCTGATTTTCTATCAATCAACAAAGGGTATGTGGTTTACTTATTTAATTGGGTATCAAAGCTTGTTGCTTCGTTTGTAGGATATTACCATACTTATCATACATACGAATGACAACTGTCGAACCTGCAGAGAAGCTAGAGCTACCAAGGCTAAACTTATTTTGTCCTTCGTAATGCATGTTATGAACATCGTTAATCGTCACTTTATATACATCCGAAGAGACATTAAGTTGAATCGTATGAAGATTCAAGAACTGAACATAAGAGATCTTCACGCTATTCAAGTAATCAGCAGATACCACGTTGACCTCCACACTCACCGTGAATCCACTGTCACCAATTTTACCTTTCGCAATGACCATTCCGATTTTTGACGTATCGACTGGCTGCCAGTTAACTGACTCCATGCCAGTTGTTTTATCTTTGTACGTTACCTTCACTTTAGATGGAAGTTCAGGCGTTCCATTTAACTTTACATTGATTTGAAGAAGTTTTTCAACAGACTGGATATTTGAATCAATGACGTCCATACTGAAAATGCGTCTTTCCGTATCTCCCAATGCATCTGTCACTTGAATCGTAAAGTTGTAGTTCCCTGCACGTGTCGGCGTCCCGCTAATCTTCCCCGTGTCTAGGTCAATCGTTACGCCAGCCGGCATACTTCCAGACACTCGCTTAAATTGATACGGTTCCCGTCCATGTAGCCCTTCGATTTCCTCACTGTACTCGCTCTTCAATACCGCATTGTCCAATTCTTTTGCCTGGATAGCCAAAAAGCTTGTCCGTTTACCCGCGATATAGTCCAAGATAATTTGTGCATCTGCTTGAGTTAACACACCGTCTCCATCAACGTCTGCTGATAGAAAAGCTTCTCGGTCTGTAATTGGATTGTTCAAGTGCTGTAAAATTCGAATTGCAGCTGCAGCTGTTGGTTTGTTGTTTCCGACTACATCACCAAAGGGCATCTTTCGTATGACTTTTCCATTCATTCCATTGACAGGCAAATCGGCATTCGCTCGACCTTTCATATTGGCAGAAGTGATAGTCAAATCTAGTGATTCACCTTCTGCGAATGAAGAAGAAAGCTCATAGACTAAGTAACCGACAGTTATCTTCTTCCCAGGAATGATCACATCTTTATCCGAGTTAGAAAGAAAATTAATATCTAGCGCGTTATCTAATACATTCCATTTTGTCCGGTACTTTGTATTGTCAAAAGCCGGAGCTGGACGGAAACTTTTTAAAACAATTCCTGAACTCGCTGGAGGAGCCGAAATGACAAAATTCCCTGAGCTCAAATACGAAATATCACGAACTGTAACAGGTACTTCCACTTTCGTACCCAGCGAGCGACTTTCTCCCACTTCCAATGTTTCCGCATTCGCTTTTTCTCCAATGAAACTGGATACACCAACTACACCAAGTATAATTAAAAAAGCAGCTAATTTATTTAACACATTCTTCATTTCTTTCACCTCAATTCACCTTAAATGTAAACCGTACAGGCTGACTTAATTTTGCACCATTGGCTGAACGTAACTGTTCCGTAATTTCCATTGTATAGGTGCCTCGAGCATACTTTCCTACCGGTTTCACCTTAAATTTAGTGTCACCGACTGCTTCCACCTCAACAGGCACTGAAACAGTTCCTCGCTTCATACTGATTGCATGTGTATTCAATGTCGCTAGATTATAAGGATTACTAAGTGTGATGACCCACTCTTTATCACCAGTTACAGCGTTCGAATACGTATCTTCTTTTCCTTTAAAAGGTTTAATTTGTCCATGAACTAGCTGAGCATCTATCTTCTTTCCTTGCTCGTTATACAGTTCCACATTTTCTAAAGTTAGCGCAATCTCCTTACCTACTCCTGGCGTCTCCACATACGTACTTAAATTCATGACTGTACCGTCCACTAGAGAGCCTGTCCCTTTTGCGAACGATAATGATACTGTTCCTGCTGCATCGCTGCCTCCAGAAGACAGATAACTAGACAGCGTATCAGTCAGCTTGACGTCTGTGTCACGAATACGCAATTGATCCGCATCATAGACAATATCCAAAGAACCGCCTGCAATTTTTTCGTCACTGCTAATGAAAATACCGATTTCCACCGCTCCAGCCCGCTCTGCGAATGCGGAAGAGACCCCGACTGTTGTTTTCTTTACAGCTGCTTGTGTGGGAATGACAGGGATTAGCAACAATAAAATACTAAGCCCTACTAGAACTTTTAACTTTTTCATAGATTATGTATAGGCGCGCCATCGCACGCCCTCCTCCTTTTCACTTGTTATCTTGCAGTAAATCGTAGTTGTTGTGGTGAAAACTCTGCTAATATTTGTGAAAATAAAATTGGATCTTCCATCAAACGCTGAACAGAATAAAATCCAGGCATCACGCTGTTTGTGGATTGAAACGCCACAGGATACGTGGTTGCTGCTCTTTCCAATTCATTTGAAACAGAATCATATGCAATCACTTCCACATAGTCTGAAATATTCATAGCTGCGCGAGTAAAGATATAGGCTGCCCCATTTTTATTAGCACCTAGTACCTTACCATTCACACGCACTTCCACACGATCAACTGCAGCCGTTTTTGTTTCCACTGTCCCAATTGTCAAATTACCAGAAGTAGAAAACGTGATACTATCAATATAATTCCCTGGAACAACAAAACCAATTTTAGTTAGGTCATAAAGTCCACCCATGATTTGGTCGTAACGATCATTGTCACCAACAAAATCAGCCAATGTATAGATTCCCTCTAACAAATCAATCTGTTTCAGTACTTTTACCGTAGCAGAATCAATAAATCCACCATCGACCGTTGTCGCAACAATGGTCACTTCGCCTGAACCGACTGGTGTCACGACGCCATTTGGACTGACTGTTGCAACAGTCGGATCGGTAGATGACCAATTTACTTGCTGATTGGCTGCATTGGTAGGATACACCGTATAACCAATAGATACCTGAGTGGGCATATATGTACCCGCTCCATCTTCATTGAATAAAATTTCACTTCGATCTAGCTCGATAGACGTAACCTTACCGCTAGATCCCGGTCCTACTGTGACAGCTACAGTATATACGGACTGTGTCTTGCCGTCAGCAGCCGTCACAAGCACTTTCACTTCAGCTGTTCCGTCCGAAGCCACTGTTCTATTTAGCACTTCGACTCGTGCATTTCGATCTACCGGACGAGCATCTACTTTTAGCGTTTGCGCTCCTTGTGTGAAGCTATCTGCCGGAACCTGATGACCAAAGTACCTCATCACGTTGGGAGTAAAACCTCGAACCAAAATATCATTGATAGACAAGCTCGCCAAGTTAGCATTCGCAGCTTTATCCACTTCATTTAGCCTGTTCCAATTGACTGGTCCCACTACCGGATACTCCTGTAGCTTGCCATGGAGTTCCAAGAAATTAAACTTAAATCCTGAGCCTTCCACTTTAATCTCTTGCTTACCGGTCAAGACAACTTTATGTCTACCTTCCGCATAAAAATTGTAGCGACTGTAGTCTTTTTCAAAGTTCTGGTAACGGTCTGTATAAATCGGATGTTCTTCTTTATTTCCCGATTGAGTGAATGAACCGTCTATCTTGAGCACACCATCCGTTAAATGCCCTTGGTCATGCATCGGCTTGCTAAGATGTGTATAGTTTCGTGTTCCATGGTTTCGTTTACTGGCTGTAGAAAAATTACCGTGCACATGAACGAAATCACCATCTCCTTGGCCATATTCAGGTGTTGCCGTATCCATTGAACCCTTCACCATCGTAAGCCAGCCATCTGCAATTGAATAATCCCCATAGATGTTGACTGTTCCATGATTAACGAACAATTGACCACTCAACTGTTTCACATTCCCTTTAGAACGAGTTTCACCCATTGATACAGCAGACCCCACTTGTACGAGCCCTTCTCCGACATTCAGTGACTTATTTTCCAAAAAAGCATCATCGATCAACGGACCGCCATTGATCGTCAAGTTCCCATCAACCTGCAGCTTTCCTTTTTGCACGTTGAAGTGTCCTTTTTGATGCAGGTTACTCTTCGCATGCAAGACTCCACCGTTCAGGTCTACACGGCCTTCTTGAAGAAAAACGGATGTAATATCCGCAACTTGACCGTTCAAATCTAAGTAGCCATGGATTCGCTGATTGTATTCATTAGTCAATACTTCTGGAACTGTAGGTCCCTTATAATCCCCGTTAACTGCTATCAATCCATCTTGTTTCAAGCTACTTGTAACATACAACTGACTGTTACTGAGCCGGATACTGGAACGGGATTTTTGATCAATATTCTTTGCCTTGATGACACTACTATGAACTGCTCGGATTTCTGAACAAGGTAGCATCACTATTTCACCGTCAACTGTTAAATTGTAGCCATTCAAATCAATTTTCACGTTTTCATGTACGAGTAAATCTTTCGTTTCGTGTACATTATCCGTCAGTTTCCAATCGCTACGCACTTCACGTCCAGCGAAATTAACAATTTGTTGCTGCAAGTTTGATAGTACACTTTGTAAATATGCAGCATTTGGAGAATGATGATAATTCCCCCCTGTAACTTCCGCAATATTCTTCAGAGTCGTATGATCAACAATGGATTTATCACCAAAGCTAATGGCATGTAATTGAATATTTTTTTCATATGCTTCATTTGCTAAAGACTGTATTTTTTCATTATTGACAGATGTTCCAACAGTCATCAAGACGATAATTTTGTCATTATTTGACTGATCTTTTGATAGGTCCTGAATCGCTTTTTCAAATCCGGTACTTGCATCATTCCCATTGACAATAGAATGGCTAGCGAGCGATTGGACTGCCTCTTTTGCTTGCCACTTATTTGACGTCATTGATAACAACTTCGAGACCTCTGTATGAAATCCAATGACTCCGAAACGATCCTTAGCATTCGTCTGATCGATCAAGCGAATCACTTCATGAATACGATCTTGATTTGGATCCTGCTTTTGCATCTCAGGCGTGTCTTGAATGACAAAAACGATATCCCGACCATGTTCGAGACCACAACTTTGATTTGTATAATCATAAGCTGCCTCCGTTATAAGCGGTTCCCTGAATAGTACTAATATCCATAGCAACAACAGTGTGGCAATGATTTTCATTTGTATCTTCATTTTCCAACTTCCTTTCCGATAATATAGATAGAGCTTACTGACTCTTCAAGGGATAATTCACACTTTAAACCAACACATTAAAGGAGTTTTTACTATGCGATTACGTATCATCACTGCTTTCGCTTGTATCGGTCTTCTACTTACAGGTCTGTTCAGCAACCAAACGACACATGCTGCCGGCATACAGTCTGTCACCGACCCGATGAAGCCGTGGACCATTACATTTAATCAAGAAGTATTAAATCAAACTGACAATTTACACCGAATCAGCATGTATTCAAAAGATCAAAAGGTTTCTCTTTCTCTATCGGCAGATTCGAAGAAAGTTACAGTAAAACCACAAATTCCTTACTTATTTGGTGAAATATATACATTGACCATTCCATCTGATTTCCGATCGGATTCTGGTAAGGTATTGAAGACTGCTGTTACAAAAGAATTTGAAATCACCGGACAATACATACAGGCAATTACGGCCGTAGCAAACCCGTTTGTAACGAACATAAACGTTCAGACCAATCAAGAAGTTTTTCAAGCGAATTTCTCTGTAAATCAGGGAACTCCTATTAAAATGATTCGGAACCTTGATTCATTTTCCAAAGGGCAACTTGGGCTAACCAAAGGAGATATGTTGACGATCGAAGTATTTGATCAGCAGGAGCGTCTGCTTGAAACGCAATATTATGAAGTGAAATAAGGAGAGGTGAAAACGATGAAGAAATTTTTCTCTGCGTTTTTGGTATTTTTACTAGTGTTTTCGACGATTGGACCGTTACCAGGGATAGCGGCTACAGTTGATTTCCCTGGGAGCGTTGAAGGAAGTACTGTAGGAGATGATCTCAGAGGCAAAGTTACGGTGAAAATGAATGATAGAAATTCACTCTGGACAATAACGTTAGAAAAACTTTACGGTAATAAAGATCAGCAAGGAAGTGTTTTGGGCGAAAACGATGTCTTTTCCGATGTTCCTGCAGGTCTTTATAATGTTCGCGCAGTTAAAAAAGATGATGAAACAACAATTAAGATATCCGCACCTATCACAGTGATGCCTAAACCTTTATCTGTTAAAGATAACGGAGATGACACTAGCGCAAATATCATTATCGAAAAAAATGATCCTTATCAACTGAAAGTGAAAAATGTCGCTACCCAAAGTAAAGTAAGACTTTATGTTGGAGATCAAACAAATTTTAGAGAAGCAAGCGTTGACTCGAATGGTACCGCAATCTTTACAAATATCGATGCAAATAATACGTATAGATTGACACAAGTTATGAACGAAGCAGAAAGTGAAAGATCTGGTTTAGTAACTGTGTATCCTACCGAAGTTAAATTAGAATGGAAAAAGGATTCAGGTTCCTCAAATAACGCTGGTGAACTTCTTGTGACAGGCACAAAAAAGGGGAACACATTAATTCTATACCGTGGTGGAAACGAATACAAAAGGGAAGTTTCAGATACCTCTTCCTTTACATTTAAAGGGTTACCAGATGGATCATATAGAGTAGGACATGTTGAAAATGAAGTGCATAGTAAAAATCTTTCAAATGAAATCATTATTAGAAATGAACAACTCCCTATTATTGATCTAGTAGATAGTACAAACTATGAATTGCGATATACCATCGACAAAGATGGAAAGGTATCAGAAAAGAAATACAAAGAACCTGGCTATAAAGTTACAGATAAAAATTCAACCGTATATACAGGTACTACAACAAAATATTTCTGTAGTAAACAGAATGTTATTGAAAGCGCTGATGAAGCATGCGATCCACTTAAAATGAAAGTGGAAGTTGTAAGTAATGTTCCTGGCGGTGACAATAATGCAACTCCTCCTGGGAAATACACGGTAACGTATACAGCAACAGATGGTGAAAATTTTAATCTTACTTCTACAGCCATTAGAAATATCACAATTTATCCCAATGAAGTGATTTTATCAAAAACGGATACAAAAGAAACCCATAATAGTGCACCCATTAAAGAACATATCACTGGAAAGATTACCGTTTCGGGTGTCTATGCAGGAGCAAAACTACTACTTTATCAAGATCCAAGCGGGTCGAATAAAGTAGAAAATGCCACCTTAATAAGATCCAATATAGAAATTAACGATGGTGTTTACTCGTTTTCTAATGTGCCTGTAGGCGAAGGTTATTTTGTTATACAGGAAGCAAACGGAGTTCAAAGTTCGAGTTCGAAGAGAATTGATATTAAAGACACCACACCTCCCGAGTTAACAGTAAACGGACCAAGCAATATAGTTTTAGAAGTCGGCGATATTTATATCGAACACGGGGCAACAGCTATTGATAACATCGACACACCTGAAGAACTTGCAGGTCGAATCGTAATTAGCGGAACAGTAGATACAAATAAACCCGGAAGCTATACAGTTACTTATAATGTAAAAGATAAAGCCGGAAATAGTGCGGGACAAGTAACAAGAACGGTCATAGTCAAACCACGTCCTGTTATCGCAATCGGCAGCATTGCAACGATCGGTGAAGTGGGAGTAAAAAATATATTCCCCGGAACGGCAGATCTCCCGACTCTATTAAAACTATATAAATCAGATGAGAAGGGTGTATTTACAGAAATCACAAGTAAAGAAAAAAAGCTTAGTGCTAAAGAAGAGACTTATGTTTTTAACCAGCTAGGACCAGGTCGATATTATGTTACCCAGACAATTAATGGTCAAGAAAGCCGTCAATCCAATGTGGTAGAAGTTGTGGATATTGATAAACCATACATCACATTAGATGGCCCCGATAAAATCGATCTAATATGGGATGAGGATCATTCCCCTTACTATACAAAGACAGATCGGAAGTTTAGTGATCCCGGTGCAACAGCAAGTGATTATTTGGAAAAGAATTTGACGTTAACTGCTAAACTAGTTGGAATTGACGGTACGCAAACACCATCAACTGCATCATCAACTACAGTGAATCAGATTATCAAAATAGATCCTATCACACTTCCTGAACCAGGTACTTACAAAATCACATACACAGCGACAGCAAATCGCGGAACTGTCGCAGAGCCAAAACATCGCTTTATACAATTAGCACCACCCAAAACTAAGAAACCTGAAAGTGTCAAAAGTGAAATTTCAGTAGGCAGTTTGTTTGGTCACACAACAACGAGGGCTAATTTATACAACACTTATGGACAGTTAATAGATACCAAAGCAGTGGACAATGGTAGCGTTCAATTCGACAAAGTGCCAGCGGGCATCGGCTACTACGTCACCCAAACAGTGAACGGAATTGAGAGTAAACCTTCACTTCCTGTCAATGTAAGCATTTTTGATAATGCTGAAGAAACCAACTGGATTAGCTCCTTTGAGTTTCCTTCATTAAAAGCTGTTGGAGTTATCGATCACAAGACAGGAACAATTGACGTAGTAGTTCCTAAAGGCACCGACCGTTCAAAATTAAAGCCAACTATAACTACTTCTAATTTAAAGTCTGTTAGCCCTGCCAGTGGTATTCAACAGGATTTCACGAAAAAAGTAACTTATACTGTTTCTCCAGGCAACAATGAGAAAAAATATGTTGTAACTGTATCCGAAGCTACAATCTCTACCGTTCCTCGTGGTGATGCATTGATCAAACCAACGGCATTTACTTCAGGAGGCAGCTCGGTCGTATTGACTTCTGTTGAAAAAGCGAATGCAGTAAAAAATGGGGTTAGCTTTATCGGAAAAGATCGGGCCATTCATGTACCTGCTGCGAACATCGCAGAGACTCAAAATGCATCGTTATCCGTCAAAACGCCTACCACGATTTCAAACTATAGTGATCCAGCATGGAGAACTTCAATTACACAACCAACAGAGATTAACTGGGGAGAGGGTGTTCGTTCTTTCATGCAACCGATTGAAATAGAACTTCCCAATCCAGATAAAAAGAAATTTGCACGTATTACTCGTGTGAATGGGCAGTTATTTGCAGAAGTCCAAAATAGTAGAACCCAAGGCGGTAATGAAATCGGATTAGTTACACAACCAGGTACGTATGCACTGATTGATGATATCGCAAAACCAAGTATCATCACTACTTCTGACAATGAAGGTGTTACGTACAGACTGTATACCAGTGTAAAAGATGCAAAAATATATTATACAACTAGCAGTCAAAACATCACATTCGATAGAAGCGCCTGGACAGAGACAACCAATTATTCACTAGATCATCTGCCTACCGACTTTTCCGAATGGACACTTTATACTAGCGGTACAAATATTTCTTCATCCAATGGAGAAATCTACGCTTTCGTAGTAAAAGATGGACTCATCAGCCCGATAGCAGAAGATGTAAAAATCGAGAAAACTGAATGGAGAAAAGACGTACCTACTTACGTACCACACAAAGTACTGTCTATAACGTTCAATGCAAGAGTTGAGAAGAAATCACTTTACAACGGTACAATTTACGTCATCGATGATTCTATGGGAAAAAAGGTGGACACTGTCCTCTCGCTAAGTCCCGATGGTAAGACGATACTAGTTGCACCTAAAAACGCTTACTCTCGTGGCAATCAATACACATTACACATCGAACGACAATTCAAAGGAAATACCAAGAATAATGAATTTTTGAAACAACCTTTCACACGAACATTTAAGATTCAATAAGGAAAAAGAGTCCATCCAATAATTGGATAGACTCTTTTTTGCAGTCTTTACTATTCGCTATATAAACTATCAGGGAGTTTTCACAAATGCAAACAGCCTGTCTGCGGACAGGCTGTTGTCACTTACAGTTGAATCTGAAATTGCATTTGCACTTTTTCTTTAAGCTTTGTGTCGTATATTGTATTCACAGTATCTTCAACAAATAAATAATAGGTCGCACCACGTGTATACTGATAATCACTTTGCAGGCGAATTTCCATAGTCTTACCACCATCAGTCACCTGGTAACCAAGTGGTACTTTAATCCCGGATTCGTTCAAAATATAAACACTATCGGAATTGAATGTTTTAATGTCTAGCTCTTGATTGAACTTAATCTTCCAAGCTTTCGTGGGTGAAACATTGTATCGGTTATCGAATGTTTTATATCCGACTCGCGGATAGGATACAGCATTATCCTGTTGCGTAACATTAACTGTGATCGTTGCTACTTTTCCACCGTCAACAGTAGTTGCTATAATAGTCGCTGTTCCTTTAGAATGCGCTGTTAGCTTGCCACTATCCACACTGACAATATTCGGCTTACTAGAGGTCCAGTTGACATTTTTATTCGTAGCGTTAGAAGGACTAATTTGCGCAATCACACTCTCCTGCTCGCCAACAACCAAATCCAGTTCCGGACCTTTATTCAATGTAATTCCTGCTACTGGAATTTTGGTCAGAACATTTTCAGAAACAACAAATGTATTACGTGAAATTCCTGTCAATGAATCGGTCTGTAGGCTCGCATTCAGCGGATCGTTCCGCTTCTCCGCCACTGCCCCACTTGTCGCATCCCGTACCACAAACGAATAATAATAGTCCCTAGGCTCCAGCGTTCTCGTTACTTTCCATGTATTATTCGGCTGCTTCACCATCGGAATTTCAATCCAGTGATAATTCTCGCCAAAATTACCCATGACGGAAACAGATATTGACTTCGCATCCAGCTCTAGTGTTTCGTTAAAATCAAAGCTGCTGTATGTGAATGTCACTTCTTTATTATCAATAATTGGCCCCTCCACTGCATATGGGGCTACTTTCACCACACTGAACGTCCGTCCAAAATCGTCAATTGTTTTGTCACGATTCAGAGGATCTACTGTCCATTGTCCATTTACTCGGAAGCCATATTCATACTGCCCAGGCTTCAGCTCCACCTGCAGTTCCCATACATTGCCACCTTTATGAATCATCGGCAAATCGATACTATCATTAAAGCTACCATTCACTTTAACGTCCGTAGTGCCCGTATTTCCAATGTATCGGAATAACACTTGGCCGCCTTGGACGAACGGGAACTCATCCAGCTTCATCACATCATCGATCCCAGATACTTTCTTGAAGATTGGGAGTTTGGTTGTTGGATCAGAGGAGGCTTTATCCCATTGCCAGACTGTGCCGTCTTGTTTGGTTGCCAAAGTATAGCTGTCTAAGTCATAGCCTCCGCCACCTATAGAAACGGCATTGGCTAATCCCTTTACTTCAATTGGTGTCGTCCGGGTAGTTTGGGTTCCTGAGGTGTGACGCCCCCACATCCAAACACTTCCATCTTCTCGAATGGCTATTGAATGGTTCGCTCCTGTAGCTACCGTTTTCACATCCCGCATTCCTTCTACCTGAATTGGACGTAACTTCATTTCGCGTCCGCCATCGCCCAATTGTCCATATGAGTTGTCTCCCCATGCAAAGACAGTAGTTCTATCCTGTTTTAATGCAATTGTATGATAATCTCCTGCGGTAATTTCCATAATGGAAGATAAACCCGAAACTACAGATGGGGAGTAATTTACTGATGCTGTTTCACCATTTCCAAGTTGACCCAAGGAATTACGTCCCCAAGCCACTACCGTCCCATCTCTTTTAAGTGCTACGGAATGTTCTGCACCCGCCTCTACTGAAACAACTTCCACTAATCCAGGAACACGTGTAGGTTCAACAGTTGATGGTGGAGTTCCTAATCCTACGGGCGAACCGAGTTGCCCAAATGAATTAAGTCCCCATGCCCATACGTGTCCGCTCTCATCTACTGCAAGGGAGTGATAGCCACCTGCTCCAATAGCTACAATCTTCCCCATTTCTTTATGAAAAACCTTTTGAGGTCTTTCATTCTTCAATAAACCTCCAGAATGACCAAGCTGGTTATAATCATTTCTCCCCCATGCCCACACTTCTCCATTCTGATCCAATGCAAGTGTATGATCACCGCCAGCTACAATTGCTTGAATATTAGACAAGCGATTACCAGTCGCTAACTCGACAGGGTGTGGTGATGACGAATCAACACCACTCGCACCTTGCTGACCATACGTATTATCTCCCCACATCCAAACGCTTCCATCTTCTTTTAAAACAACAAAATGTTTTTTACCCACATCTGTTACTTGCTCATGATTAATTAATCCATATGCAAATGCTTTTTGTTCAAAAGTCAATGAGAGCATGCACATCAATATGAATAAAGAAGGGAGTAATAATTTTTTTAAAATGTTATTCAAAGGTATCCCCCCACTGATCTAATCATTCGATATCGTAACAAGTACAGCAACTTTATATACCTTTCCATTTGCTTCACCTTTTAAGATGACCGTAGCTGATTGGTTTTCACTAGCTCCAGTGATTTTCAACAATCGAGTTTGACTTTCGAATGACACGATGGACTCACTTCCAAATATAGTTGCATCTTCAACGTCTAGATTTAACGTATCAGGTAATTGTAAGTTAGTTAAATCATTTAATACACGACCCTGACTAGCCCACTTTTGGGAAGTATCAGAAAGTTCCCCATTATAATTCTTCAAGATTACTTCCTTACCTTCTTCATACACAGTTTCTAGCTTTTTAACAGTCCACTCCGGTGATGTTATAGCTGTCACATCAACTTCATCTGAATGTGATAAATTCATGCTAGCACCACTACCTGTTGTACCTTCAATTATTTTCGCTCCCGAAGCACCATTCTTGACCTCAAGATTAGCAGGAATTCCTTCCTTCACACTTACTGTTGCTTCACCAGATAATCCTTCTAGCGTAACCTTCTGGGAGCTAGCCATTGTCAACCCAAAATTCTTGTTAATAGAATTATCAGAATAACTCATAACAATTCTCACCGGAGTTGTGTTCTCCATATTAATTCCGTTTGCAGACGAGAAGTCATGTAAGTGAATTGACTTCACATCACCACTTACGACATTTGTAGTTCCTGTTACTGTTGAAGTACTTACAATTGCTGTACCCTCAGCGCCCACATCAATCGTCAAGTCTCCATTAATCGTCGTACCATCAAGACGGATTGTTCTATTAGCAGTTCCCTCTCCTAATTTAAGGTTTCCTGTTATCGTACCACCTTTAAGAGTAACATTCCGATCAATCACAAGTGTGTCGTTAGGGAGACTATTCACATTAATATCATTTGACAATTCAATAATCTTAAACTGCTCATTCGCCAGTGCCAATTGCAGCTGTTCTAAATTTTCAACTTTAATCGTATTTCCTACTGAATAGGTAACACCTAAATTATCTAGCGCGCTTACTTCTGTACCTTGCATAATTTGATCTAATAAAACAGGTGAAGACATTAATTCATATAGAGAAACTGACTTTCCAAATAACTTGGCGTTCACTTTTACATAATCATTGATTTTGTAATCTTTCTCACGATCATTCACTCGCATTTTAAAATTCTTGGTTGCAAGCTTTCGACCATCTTTGCTGTAGGCTGTTAATTGAAAATCATCACTAGCTTCACATTGAGCAGGCACTCCATTTTCTTTATCTTCATCCTTACAGGTCAGTTCCTCAATTCCTGCTTGCCCCATTGAAAATCCATTTACACCACTTATCGAACGATCTAAGTCTCGTTCATATTGAGAATTGTTTCCTAAACGAACTTTTAACCGTGTGGCTACTGCATCTGCTTCGACATCAATATTAGATAAATTAGGAGCATTCTTGGTTGGATCAGTAACACCTTTATACCGATGGATAGTTTCAATCTTCGTCATATAAACCGGCGGTATCTGAATCAATACTTGCCGTGGTTCATTATGCTTAAATATGTTATTATTTATCAATTCTGCGTTTCCATTAGTTACAAATGTCGACTCAAATCCAGGCAACAAATCATAGATTTTGAATGGTAAATCATAGTCGGTTAAGTGATCGAAGTACAATGAACCTTCTTTTATAACTAACCTAAAATTCTCTTCTTTACTGTAATTAATGAACTCTAAATTTTTGAAAGATACTCTTAGCGTATTCCCGCTAGCTATAACTTCGTCTATAATAGGTAATTTCTCTATTTGATCAGTCACTAGTTGTTCAACGTAAACATCATTTCTAGTAATTGAATTAATATTCTTATCAAACGTAACTACTAAATCCTTTGCTCCTGAAAATCCGTTGTACTCTTTTGCTGGGTCAACCACAAACTCATACTCATAAGGCTTCTTCTCAACCGGCACCGTATTTCCAGGTGTTGTAGCAGCGTCTGCTTTCAGGCTGACTCCGAATACACTGATCATCAACACCAATGCAAAAGCCATTTTCAATAGTTGTTTCATCTACTCATTCTCCCTACCCTATTGATTTTATCTTTCATAATTATGTACAAAAGCCCCTCCTAAAACGTCTATTTCTTTCTGCTCACATGACAATATAAAAACAAGACCTCTTCCCACTTTATCGGCAATATTGGAAATTTGTTAAGTTATTTACCCCAATCCTTTTGATCTATTTATCCACAAAACTCCTTTTCGTCTTCGAACACAAAAAATCCCAAGGTAGAGTGTGGCCAAGGGATTTGCAAGCCTTATGTTGTGCGCTGAAACACTATTTCTTGCTTGTTTTTCATGCGTTCTTCCAAGATCTCATCAAAATACTTCGTAAACACCGAATCCCCTGAATAAGAAATACACAAATACTCCTTCGCTCGCGTCATACCAATATAAAGCAAGGATGCTTCGCGCTCGATATCTTCTTCTAACGCAAACGGAATATTATTTGCATTCACAATGAATACGGCTTGAAAATCAAGGCCTTTACTACTTTCAATGGTACTAATCTTGACTGTTTCCTGTTCTTTTTGGAAGTTACGTTTGGATTCGCTGTTTTCGGCAATCCAGTAGTGATGAATCCCTTCCTCTTCCAAAGACTGTTTCAGGATAGCGATATAATCTAGTTGATACGAACGCTTCACTCGATACAGAATCAGAATTTCAGACAGCGGAAGATTTTTCTCGAAATGCAGTTTAGCTATTTGCCTGGCGACAATTTTGGCCTCACGCTGAAAACTATCCACGCGTACAATGGCAGGTTCATAGCCTTTCCTTCTTGTGCTTTGCGGCGCAATAATATCACCTTCGAATTCCTTACTAACGACTTTGTTTTTCAGAACGGAATGCTGTTGATAAAAACCCCAAGCAAAGGAAACAATTTGTGCTGTGTTGCGATAATTGATACTCAACACCTTGGATCGACCACGAAAATCGAGGCCGGTGTCCTGCAAATAGGAACGCCCTCTCTTGTAAATGGATTGCGCTCGGTCTTCCACAAGCAACAATGATTTCGTATCGGGATTCAGCAATTGGCTGACCAACTTAAACCAGTCAGCTTCAAAATCTTGGCCTTCATCAATCATAATGGCATCGTATTTTGGTAGAATTGCTTCACCTTGTTCAAGTTTTTCTAGCATCTTTGGGATCTTTCCTTCTGAAATACGTAAATCATTACGCAGCCAGCTATGAAAGTTACGTACTTGAACATAATGCTTAGCAGACTTATTTAGCGTTTCTTCTTTAGTGAAATCAAAGTCGAATAGAGTTTCAGGTTCATTCATCATATGCCTCACCATCTGCTCAATACTTTGTGCGAGCGAGATATTATAGCACAGGATCAATATTTTCCAGTCTGGATGCTCTCTCGCCAGCAGTTTTGCACGGCTTGCAAGGATTAACGTCTTTCCGCTTCCCGCTACTCCACGAATCAATCGGTTTTTATCACCAATCTGTTTGGCCATGTTCTCTTGATGTAAATCCATCGCTTTGATGTCGTGCAGTGAGAGCAACAATTGATCCTGATAAGGTGATGGTTGCTTAAATTCCGCACTTATTCGAACTTCTGGGAAAAGATGATAACGAATGGCATCAATTTCTTCCTTCCCAAGTGGCTCACGCAAACGATAGGGCACAACGAACATATTAGAAATCTTCTCAATCAAATTTTCTTCCGTGAACGCGTCATGATCTGGGTCTATTTCATCGCGAGTCAGCGAAAGATGCGGCTCGATAACGCCATACAATCCATTATCAATAAAGTCTTTTTGATGAAGACGGGTGAACACCGTGCCGAAGCCAAAAGGAAACTTTAGCTGGAACTGATACTTCCCTTCTAGCTGAACGAGATTGCGGTCTTTTTTCAGTGTATCTACGATTAAGAATGCATTATCCCTCGCCTGCTTTTGCGGACTTTTTGTTGATACTTGCTCACCATTCGAAGTAATTAATACCCATTCATCTCGGTCCAGGCGATACAGCGTGTTTTTCGTATAGTCTTTCACTTCTAGAACTAGCAAACCAAGGTCAGGACCAATGACTACAAAATCCGGACGCTTTCCTCTAATTTCCGGTTCATAATAAACAATATAATCATCAGGCAAAAACATCTTCAGCGTACGAAACAGCAGCCGCTCTCCTGCCGTTGCACTAGAACGTATCGTTTCTGGTATTGTGTATGCCATGTAGATCCCTCCCTGGCAGTTCTCGACATTTACTTCTATTATACTACAATTTGATTATTTGTAAAATTTTGATTCATTTTACCGCAACACAAACACACCCTCTAAGTAACCAAGGGTGTACAACGAAGTTCTACATACACAGATTGACATTCCACTTTTTAATTAAGTTTCGGCAACTCAATCTCCTCCACCTCATTCACCTGTCCATACCCCAACTCCACCGAGATCGTCACAGACTGTGTAGGATTCTTACCTACCGCCTCGTAATTAAAATCTTTCATTCTCATGGTGTCTTTGTCGATGACTACCTCCAAATCGGAAGATATATTTGTAGAATCGACGCCTGTAAACGACATATTGAACGAGTCCTTGAATACCTTATAAACATCTTGGCTATTTCCACTATACGTCAAAATATAAGAGTCTTCTTTCTCTTTCATAGCCAATTCATCCTTCACCTTACGAAGGTTTTCGATCATTTTGGCATATTGGACACTAAGCAACTCTTCGTCGGTAACTTGACCGCTTATATCCTCCCAATCACCGCCATTTTCATTGGTCAGAATGATGTTATCTTTTTTATAGACTTCTGCCTTGGCATCATTGGGCTCACCGTCTGTTGTGGTGATGTAGGATGCATGAAAGTCAGGAGATTCTTTTTCAATATATTGGACTTTTCCTTTGTTGACCTGTTTCTGTTCTCCCCTAGACATATCCTTCGCTAACACGGTTAACACCATGTCGATTTCATAGCGATCTACTTCGTTTGTCGATTGATCCAAGCGTGTTTGAACTTCTTGCATCGTCAGGTCGTCTGTCGATTCGGAACAGGCACCAAATAGGATGACTGACATGCATAGTATCAACGTTCTACCAAATTTTTTCATCTACCTTCCTCCTAATCTAGTTACCGTATCATATAGCAGATTACTCATTCATCGGAAGCGTCAGAATGCCCAATAAACACTACAGACCCTTGGCCGTTAGACCTTTCATTATAGAGAGGCTCTTCTGTTTCATCATAACTGTCTGCGATCACGCGAATGAAATACGGCTCGTTTGGAAGAGCTTCCGACTGACTAATGGCTTCAAAAATAGATTCAAATTCTTCATTTGTCAATTGACTTTGATAATGAAACGTCAACCACATTTCTGGTTCATAGCTTTCGGAATTAGGAAACTCAAATACTTTTAACCAGTTTTCAGCCTCTTCCACAGTCGGGCTAGCTAACCGATTCTTTCCATACAATCGCAGTAATTCATCTAATTTCTTCGGGTCCACCTCTACATGATGAAACGTAATAGGTTCCACTTCTTCCCAAGTCACATTTGGCAAAGTATCTAACAAGGGCTGCACCTCTTGAATAATGGATTGACTGGCCACTACCTTCAAATGTTCCATTAGGATGCTGCCAATATGAACAAGCCCCTCCGTATTGGCTAACCCTAAGTGATCTACTCCCACCAACTTGGGTGAACTCGATTCATCCACTGTCACATAGGCTAGCCCCTTATATACTGGTTCATGGAGAGTATCATATTCTACCTCAACACGACTCGTGTCGACTGTTTTGCCAATATTTGCGTAAGACACATCCCCTGCAAACACGCGAATTCCTTTCTCTCTCATCGCTTCCTCTACTAGTCGTTGCGCCTCTTTTCTAGTAGTTTCTTTCTGAATGAATTTCTTTGCTTCTTCAGACTGACAGGCACCTAATAGAAGAGCCATACTTACCAATAAAATTCGTCCCCACTTCACAGTAACCCCTCCTCTTCATTCTGTTTACACAGCAGTTGTCTCTACTGTAACTAAATTTGTTCAGATTGTCCTATATCCTAGTTGAATAAACCTCTGATATTAACTGAATACTGAAAGGTATCCTCTAAAACCACGAACTCCTACGCTCAACCATAAACTGAGCTAGTTTCATATGCACAATCTATTGTTTGTTCCGCCGAGAAGCCGGGAAGTTATAACAGTATAATGACCAGAAAAGGGATGAGTGACGATATGCTTTATGAATGTGCAATTATTGGTGGCGGACCAGCTGGACTAAGTGCGGCACTCGTGCTTGGTAGAGCAAGACGGAAGACAGTCGTATTTGATGACGACCATGCACGAAATCGGGTGACACGCGAAGCGCATGGATTTTTGACGAGGGATGGCACGAAGCCTTCAGAATTGCGAAGATTAGCTCGGAAAGAGATTGCAGAATATCCATCTGTCGAGTTTCAGAATGAAAAGATTGTTTCTATTGAAAGATTGGATAGGGCACATTATGAATTGAAGACCGCCAGCGGAAAAGTCTTTCGCAGTGTGAAGATTTTATTGGCAAACGGGTTGCGGGACGAGCAGCCGAATATCCCTGGCATCGAGCACTTTTACGGCACGAGTTTGTTTAGCTGTCCCTACTGTGATGGCTGGGAGCTTCGAGATCGTCCTTTAGCGGTCATTGCAGACAAAAACGTCTTCAAACTGGCGGCGGAAGTCTATACATGGAGCCGTGACGTAATCGTTTTCACAAACGGTGAAGGCCAACTCACGGCAGAGGAACGCAAGAAATTAAATGCCAAAGAAATACGCATAGTGGATGATATTATTGCACGTCTTGAAGGTGAAAACGGCCAGTTACAAAGCATACGGCTCGAAGACGGCACACTCATCGATCGCACAGGTGGATTCGTATCCCCCCTATGGAGCCACCCCAACCACTTCGCTGATGCCCTAGGTTGCGAACGCAATCAATACGGTGGGATTTTAACAGATGAGTATGGACGGACAACCGTCTGGAACGTCTATGCAGCAGGCGATGTATCTCATATTGTACCCTCACAACTAATTATTGCAGCCGGTACAGGTAGCGCTGCGGCAATTGGAATGAACGGTGACTTGACGAATGAGTTTTTTGATACGATCTAGACAATTGGTATATAAATAATAGGCTGTTCGGAAAGTCACATCTTGCTGACTTTCCTATTTTATTAGAATTTAATTATTCGTACAGAAAAAACTGTACGTACAATAAATATAGGTAAAACGGTTGTATTACAAAGACATTACAGTTATACTTATTAACGTTCGCTAGAGTAGCGATGACAAAAAAGGTTGTGCATACATACAGACGTTGGACACACAAACGTCCATCTCACTTGCAACCAAATTACAAGGAGGAACTGTATCGTGTCATTTAAAAAGAAAGTTTTAGGGGTTAGCGCAGTCGCTTTACTAGCAGTAGGTCTTGCTGCATGTGGAGGAGACAAAGACGAGGACACTTCAAAAAATGATGGAGACGCAACAGGTTCAACTGAATCCATCGGTAAAGCAGTAGATTACAAAATTACAGGAATCGATCCAGGTGCCGGCATCATGGAAGCAACGGAAAGAGCGATCGAAGATTACGGACTTGAAAAGTGGGACGTCACAACTGGTTCAGGGGCAGCGATGACAGCCGCACTGAAAAAAGCATATGACAAAGAAGAACCAATCATCGTGACAGGCTGGTCTCCACACTGGAAATTCGCGAAATACGACTTAAAATATCTTGAAGATCCAGAAGGTTCATATGGTGGAGCAGAAGAAATTCATACAATTGGCCGTCTTGGATTAAAAGAAGATTTATCGGAAGCGTATCAAGTTCTACAAAACTTCCATTGGACTGAAGAAGATATGGCAAAAATCATGGTTGAAATCATTGACGGTGAAGATCCAAAAGTAGCAGCACAAAACTGGATCGATGCAAATGAAGATAAAGTTTCTGAATGGACAGACGGTGTAGAAAAAGTGGACGGCGATACAATTAAGTTTGTCTACGTTGCATGGGACAGTACAGTTGCCAGCACGAATATGATGGCTAACGTATTGGAAGATTTGGGCTACAAAGTGGAAATGTCACAAGTGGAAGCAGGCCCAATGTACACAGCAGTTGCTGACGGAAGCGCAGATGTCTTACTAGCAGGCTGGTTGCCGATTACACATAAGACGTACATGGAGAAGTTTGAAGACAAACTGGACGATATCGGTGTCAGCATGGAAGACGTG
This sequence comes from Sporosarcina obsidiansis, assembly GCF_009651005.1. Lineage (GTDB taxonomy): Bacteria > Bacillota > Bacilli > Bacillales_A > Planococcaceae > Sporosarcina > Sporosarcina obsidiansis. Next base: position 212,079 of record NZ_WHVW01000001.1, on the reverse strand, counting down.
AAAATCGGTCTAGTAGTCCCAAGCTATATGGATATTAATTCGATTGAAGATTTGAAAGAGTAATAGCCCTTCTAGCAACACAAAAAAGTGACGGAAGCCTAATTGGTTTTCGTCACTTTTTTGATTTCTTATCGAAACTCGTCGGCTGCTGGAAGGCTTATGAGCGGATCAAGGTCGTTTATGATCACTTGTAGAAATTTAAGAGCGTCTAGCAAATATAGAAATTTATTCCTTCCGCTGATTCTTCATCAACGCAATCTGTCCCGCATGGATTCCTGCGTGGTACATTAATCTACCGATTGCTTCTAAAGGCGTGGATACACCCATCTTGGTCTCTACTGGTGTTTGCCACTGTTCTATCGTCAGCTCTTCCATTGCCTGCTTCAAATTTTCATCGGAAGCTGCTAGCAAATCTAACAACTCAGGTAAGTTTTTAGCTTTCGACAATTCGGCTGGCATCATTTTTTCTAAATACCAATCCGCAAACATATACTCCACTTCCGCTGTATGATACAGCAATGAACGGATGGAGGACTGACCCATACCCAAGTCTAAATCTTCTTCAGCTAAACCTGCTGCCATCTTAGTAAAACGCTCGCGTAACGCGTTCCAAATTGCAAGTACCGTCTCGTCACTCATGCAGTGACTCCTGGCTTGTTCTTTTTATCGACCACTACATGATTGAAGATATCACCATCAATATCCACATCAAACGCTAATCCAAAACCAACTACATACCGGCCTTGAACTGGAGTTAGTTCGAATAATGAAAAGTCTAAACCGCGAAGAACTTCCATTAATTTCGGGTTAAAACGACTGTTGAATAGTTCGAATACTTCTTCGTGTCCTTCATTGCCAATGTTTTTCGGCTGGCACCCCCAACGTGCGCGTTCTGTACCAAAGGGGTTTGGTGTATCGACTTCATCTGCAATGACCATCGCGTCGATCCATTCACTGTTTTCCAAATGACGATAATGTTCGGCTACTCGGCTAATGTAGATATAAAACTTGCCATCCTTTTTAACAAATGGGGCACAGCTGGCAAATGGTCGTCCTTCCTCATTCACCATATTTAGCACTATATTCTTATGACTCTCAACAAACTGTAAATAACCTTCTTTATGTTTTACCAAATCTATTTCTTTCACCATGCTCTATTCCTCCTTAGATTATCGTGCAGTATGCAGTAAATGTATCCGTGGCTTACGTTCATTTGGACTAAATTGCACTTCCGAGTTCATTCGGTACACTTGACGGATCATATCGGTCGTCATCACTTGGTCCGGTGTGCCATACATAGCTTTTTCGCCACCTTGCACGACGACTACTCGATCGCTGTAATACGATGCTTGGTTCAAATCATGCAGCACCATCATGACCGTCATCCCCATATCGCGATTGAGTTCACGCACCAATTCCAACACTTCATGCTGATGAGAAATGTCCAAATATGTTGTGGGTTCATCTAATAATAAAATCTTCGGTCTTTGCGCCAATGCCATCGCAATCCAAGCGCGCTGTGATTCACCACCTGACAAAGATGCGACGGTTCGTTCTCGATAACTAGTCAAATGGGTCTTCTCAATCGCCCATTCTATAATTTGATGATCATCTTCTGTCAGTTTTTCGAACCATCTTTTATGTGGATAACGACCATACGATACGAGATCAAACACTGTCATATCACTCGGTGCCTGATTTTTCTGACTGAGCATACACATTTTACGGGCCACTTGCTTCGGATTCATTGACCTCAAATTCACCCCATCCAGCTCTACGGTTCCTTCATAATAGGGAAGTTGACGAGAAACAGCTTTTAATAAAGTCGACTTCCCCGAGCCGTTCGGACCGATAATCGAGACGACTTCCCCTTCATTCACTTGAAATGAAAAATCGCGGATGATCGTTTTCTGCTCGTAACGAATGGATATCGAATTGACTGTAAACATCTCAAAACACACTCCTTCTCATCAAGTACAGGAAATAAGGACCTCCGATCACCGCCATTAAGATACCCGCTGGAATTTCCATCGGTGCAAACAATGTCCGTCCACCTGTGTCTGCTAGCAATAGAACTAACGCACCGAGCGCCATGCTCATCGGCAATAAAAACTTATAATTCGAGCCAACCAAGAACCGTGCCATGTGAGGTACAATCAAACCGACAAAACCAATCATTCCGATTGCCGCCACAGAAATTGCTGCCAAGAATACAGCCAAAATAGAGAGCGCAATACGGATGCGATTGACATTTTCCCCCAAGTTCATTGCCACTTGATCGCCCATCCGAATGACGTTCGCCTTTCGAATTGCGAAGATCGATAAAATCCATCCAACAATTGAATACGGTAGCACCATGTAGAGAGTCGAATTGCCCTTCGCTGCCAGGCTTCCATTCATCCACTGCACAGCAGATGGCAGACGGTCACTGAACATGATCGATAAATAGCCAACGACCCCACCGCATAATGCGTTGACCGCGACTCCCGCCAAAATGATCGTAATCGGTGAAATTCCATTGCGTCGCCACGCCAATCCGTAAACTGCTGTCGCTGCCACCATTCCTCCAATGAAAGCAGCGAGTGGTACGAACTGCGTATATTCAGGCATGGCCAACATAATCGCAAGAACACATACTGCCGCTCCACTCGTTACCCCCGTCAAGCCAGGGTCTGCCAATGGATTGCCCATCACCGCTTGCAAAATCGCTCCAGATACGGCGATATTGGCACCAATCACCATTGCCAACAACACGCGTGGCAATCGGATATTTAAAATGATCGTATCATTCACCGCGCTCTCAGCGGATTTGAATAATGTTTGTAAAATTTCAGGAACCGCTACGGACACACTGCCTAGACCGATCGCAACGATTGCGGCTACTACTGCTAACGCAAACGTGACACCTACCGTAATTCCACTCCGAGAGTTGGTCATTGCAAAAAATCCCCTCTGTTACTTATAAAAATAAGTAGAAATCTCCGTCAATGCTTTCTCTGCATTTTTAATGGATGTAATACCGAATACTTCATAATCTAAAATATAGACATTATCGTTTTTATATGCCGACATTTGTTTCCACGTCTCATTGCTTTCTACTTCTTTCTTGAACATATCTTCAGATGCACCGTGATCTCCTGAAGCAAGCACTAGAATAATATCAGGATCCGCAACCACGACATCTTCCATATTGATCGGTGAATAAGTGTCTTTCGCTTGTAATACAGAAGTCGCGATATTGTCTGCGCCCAAACGTTTAATCAAGCTACCGACATACGATTTATCATTCATCACCATGAAAGAATCAGATGTACCGATCATCAACATGACGCTTGGCAAATCTTTCCCTTCGCCCTGCTTCACTAACTCATGCTCTTTCGCAACCAGTTGATCGAGCACTGCATGCATCTCATCTTCTTTATCGAAATATGTGCCGAGTGCCTTAAAGCTCAACTTCAAATCTTCAAATGAATCCGTCGGAAGATAAGCAGTCGGCAAATCAATACCTTCCAGCGTCTTATCCAAAGTGCTGCGAAGTGACTCTGCACCTAAAATAACTTCAGGCTGTAACTTCGTGACAACTTCTAAATCTGGCTGCATGGGTGAACCAATTCGCTCAACCGAGTCAAACTCTACAGGCAGTGGATTCGTCGAAGTCGGTACCCCAACAGGTGTCACATCTAACAGTTGCAGCATTTCTGTTAATGGAACAGATGTCGTAATCAAACGCTCCGGTACCGTTTCAGGAAATTGTGCAATCATTTCTGCGAGCTCTTTCTCATCCACCCCATCACCTTCATCTGCGGCTACTTGCTCTGTTTCTTCCTCATCTGTTTTTATCTCTGTCTCTTTTTCCGTTTTCGAAACCGAATTCTCTTTCGTATCATTGGAACAAGCTGTCATCACAGCTAGCACTCCAATTAACAAACCAATCAATAGTTTTTTCACTAGTTTTTCCTCCTGATTATGTATGATCGCTATTTATCAGCGCATTTTAATGAGAATGATTTTCAATCTCATTATTAATGATAACCATTATCATTCTCAATTGTCAATGGGGTTTTTCATTTATAAACTTTCATAAGATAATCACCGCCGAAATTCGTCATACAAAACAGCATGTAAAAAGCCCCCTAACCGATTTCTCGATTAAGAGGCGACAACACAATTTTCAACTAGTATCCTACATCAATAAATTTTACAACTTAAACTGCCGAACCAACCCACTCAACTCTTCCGCTAATTGAGCTAGTTGAGCCGAGCTGCCTGCTACTTCTTCCATTGAACTGCTTGTCTGTTGAGAAGCTGCCGATGTCTGTTGAACACCTGCAGCAGACTCTTCTGCAATGGCAGCAATTTCTTCGATGGCACCGCTCATTTTCTCACTACCAGTAGCTATTTCTGCAAGGTTTTCTGACATAATGTTAATGTTAGCACCCACTTCATTGACAGCACTGCTGATTTCCGTAAAGGTTTGATTCGTTGTCTCGAGCTGAGCCGTGCCTTTCTCCACTTCTTCGTAACCAGATTCTAGTGATACGGCTACACCACTCGATTCTTGCTGAATGTGCCCTACAATACTTGTTATATCTTTAACTGATACGGACACTTGCTCAGCCAACTTTCTTACCTCGTCTGCTACCACAGCGAATCCTTTTCCATGCTCCCCTGCTCGAGCAGCTTCAATTGCCGCATTCAATGCCAATAAATTCGTCTGATCTGCAATATCTTTAATGACGACAACCAGTTTGGAAATTTCTTGCGTCTGAATGTCTAACCCTTTAATTTTCACGACTGCCTCCTGCACAATAGAGTCGATCTTCTTCATCTGTTCAGACGATGTTTTCATCAATTGTGCGCCTGACATAGTCTGAGCCAATACATTTGCAGAAGACCGTTGGATGGCTTCTCCTTTTTGATTGGCCTCTTCTACCTTCAAAGTGAATTTCTCCATGTGAATCGCTAGTTCAGTCGCAGTATTCGCTTCATTTTCAATACCTGACGTCAATTCATGCATCGTTACAGCAATTTGGCTAGAGGCGGTATTTACTTCAGACGAGGACTGCGTCAATTCTTCACTATGACCTGAGACTGACGTAGACACATCATCTATTTTGCTCAGCATCGTTCGTATATTATCACTCATGTCATTCATTGAAAAAGCAAGTTGTCCAATCTCATCTTGTGATGTGACCTCTAGCTGTTGCTGACTCAAGTCTCCATCTGCAATTTGTTTCATTCTGTTCATTACCCGAACGATTGGCTGTGTGATCACTCGCGCAGTTAACAGTGCCGCTATGACACTAATAACCGTCACCAATACCGTCACAATCGCAATCCAACGAAGAGTTTCTTGTCCTATCTTTACAATTTGAGAACCGTTTTTCTTAGTCAATTGCTCACGATTATCTGCATTTGTCTGGTATTGTTCAATCAATTCTATTCCTTCTGACGATAATTGATGTAGATTTCTAATCGCGTTTTCTTTTTGACCTGAATCATACACCTCAATGACATCACTCGTAAGCTTCTTTCTCCACGTAATCATACGCTCAAGTACTTCATTAAATTTATCTGACCTTCCTAGCTGTTCTGCCTGTTTTTGAAGTCGGATTCCTTCATCAGTTAACGTAAGAAATTCATCCTTATATCGCTGATCACCAAACAGTACATACGCTCTAACTGCGGACATACGTCCTGACATCGTATTAGCTAGCCGTAGATCAATGGACATTTTTTGAATATCTTGCTCCACCAATTCTTTCGTTTTATTATTTACTGAGTTCACCGAAACTACTGTATAAGCACCCAATCCAACTACTAGCAAGACCACGACTGCAAATGCGAAGAGTAATCTACTTTTCACACTTTTGAAACGCAATTTCCTATTCATTTCTATCCCTCTTTCTTTCCTAAGCTTCTCCCATATAGGTCAATAAAACCACTTAGGCCACTGTGAATTATACACTCAATGAATACTAAAGTCATTCTAATAAAAGCCTTTAGCACTAAGAAAGTTAATTCAGAAAAAAATGAAATAATTACATCTTAACTAGTCGCGAAGCCTTTGTTTCCTCCATCACTTCAAGAATCATACTTAACACCATTCGATCTTCAATGCGTGGCGTCATTTTTATCTTCTCTTTCATTGCCGACATCTCTTGCTCCAAAGTGAGTCCCTCAGCAGAACGATCCATTAAAATTTGTAAACTTGAAGAGATGGCAGATACATTGGATTCTTGTAGTCCATGCTTTTGTATCCAACCAAATAATTCATAAATGGTGCTAGCTGCACGTCGCTGATTTGTCAGCCAAGTAATCCCCTCTCCACTTGGAACTTCCTGATTATTCAGCTTCAATCGATCCTCAATCATATTCGTGATCAACAATAAATTTTTAACCGCGTGATAGTTGCCCTTCCCCTTCACTTTTTCATTCGCTTCTACTAGCATTTCGTGGATGGTATCTTCATACATCGACGATAAATCTCTATTCGCGTCTTCCAGTTTGTAAGGGAGTATAAACTTGTTGATGAGCAACGCCAGAACCACTCCTACTACCACTAAGACAATTCGTTCTAATGTCAGAATTTCCGTAGTGCCTGTTACTAAAGCAGCTGCACCAATTGCGGAGAACGTCACCAATATCGTGCTATAGCGATAGACTTTAATATAATTCATCAAATAGCCAGCGGTCATGAGCAAGATCGATCGCGCTGTATTGCTCTGGAAAATCATGAACAATACCGTGACAGCAATCGCACCCATGACGGTCGCAAAAATACGGTCACGCATTTTTTTCTGAGATTGTTCATAAAGGGGAATGATCACAGATAATACAGTGAACATCATCCAACGTCCTTCTGTCAGCTCAAAGAAGTCAGTAATGAAACCCGTAAGACTGATGCCGACAGCCATTCGAACTGCATACGACAGCTTGATGGAGTTAGTATGACTCGGTGTTTCACTAATCGTCATCTTTTGAAACTTCTTAGGGATTTGCTGTAACTTTTTGCCAACACTCGATTTTTCTTTGCCTAATTCTAATAATTCAGCAAGACTTTCCTTCAAGAAGTCCATATGATGCAGCATTCGCAATACCAGTACGTTATGATTATGCTCTGCTTTATACTTGTGAAGCATGTGTTCAAACGACTCTTCTAATGCCTCCATTGCTTTCTTGTCATGTAAGCTGTCAGTAGCCAATTGAAGACAATTGATCACATCTTCTAGGATTTCTTGCTGTGCATCCTCTTTGGATACACCTTCCAGCAAAATATCTATTTTCTCTAAGGCTACAGAGATATTTAATTTCAAACGTCCTTCTTCAGTCAAATAATAATTTTCTTCCCGTTTATCATAGATCATACTTCGCAAACCGCTAATCTCGTCCGCAATTTGTTTCGTAATTTCTTCGTGTGATTCTTCTTTTTGCAGCAACCTTATCTTTTCAATTAAAGCAGTGCACACAGCCTGAACCTTTTTATCTCCACTCTTTGTCATCTTATTTTTGTTCACAAGCATTTGCACACCCATGATTGCCAACGCGCCAAATACAAGGGATGCTAGTCGTAAAGGCAATTGATCTGTGGCTACTGGCACAGCTAAAACGAAAAGATATTGGAGAGAGAAAGGAAAATATAGAGGGTTCTTCAAGTTAAACAAAAGCGAGTAGCTAACTACAAACATCACGATAAAGTTGATCGGTACCGCAAGCCACACATTGAATCCCGCTAGAAATGCAGCTAATCCGATAAATAGATTTAACGCAATAAACTTCATCGTATTTCCAATTGGATGACTGGTCAGATCTCGTTCCAATAACATAAGCATCGCGGTGATCGTCGACACACCGATTAATATATTCTCAGTCCCAAATACCGCTCCAAAAGCCATAACAAATCCTATAATGATGATGAATAAGACCGTATTCGTGACAATTGTTTTTTTATTTAACTTCATACTTCCACTTCTCCCTATATTTTCGATAAAAAGAATTTTAACATTAAAGTACTTTGCAGTAAAACATAATGAATAGGTGTGGTCCGGTGTTCCATGCTCATATATTCATGTAAGTGATCATAAGCCGCGTGTAACCGCTCATAGAAACCACATATGCGATCATAGGCCACGCGCAACCGCTCATAGATAACACACATGCGATCATAAGCCACGTGCATCCGCTCATAGAAACTACACAAGTGATCATAAGCCACGCGCAAGTGCTCATAGAAACCACATATGCGATCATAAGCCACGTGCAACCGCTCATAGTAACCATACAAGCGATCATAAAACACGTGCAACCGCTCATAGATACCACGAAATCATTACAAACAGCATACCCATCGGCAAATCAATTGAATACATTTCATTTTTCGACATCAAAAAAGCCCTCAACAAATTAAAGTCGAGGACTGCACACATCTATTCATTCGCTAGCTCTTTATAAGCCAACACTTTTAAAGCTAATAACTCTTCTTCTGTCAGTCTATTTTCAAATCGATCAAACAACTCTTGCTTTTCATTTGCTGATAACCCATTCTTCATCTTGGATTGAACATCCGCGATTTCGCTGACACTAAATTTCTTCACCAATACACGCACGGCCTGATCTTTCGTTTGAAAAGGTAAATTTCGATCATCTATAGACTTTCCTTCAGCAATGAATGCTTGAAGTTCCGGATCATTTTGCACTTCTTGTTTAATGGCTTCCAATTGACCATTTCCTTCTAACTCTACTGCCACTTGGTCCATCACTTCATCTGCAACTAACTTACTTCCAAAATAGTAAACGCCGAACCCAATAGCGACGATGATGATTACTGTAGTAATGAGTAGTTTCAAGACTTTCACTGGTACGCCTCCTTCATCGACCTACTATATTGTTAATTATATCTCGTTCTTATGTCCTTGGAAAGTTCTAGATAGACTAATTTCTGACAGATATAAACCATTCACTCACTTGCCCTACTAAATCCATCATACACTAGTAAAGCACCAACAAACGTAGGAAGGTGAATCAAGTATGAACAAAGAATTTCAATATGGCAAGAAACAGCCCAACATTCTTTTTTTAATGGTGGATCAAGATCGGTTTCCACCTGTCTATGAAACAAAGGAGTTACAGAAATGGAGACGAAAAAACCTAGTGGCCCAAGAATTATTACAAAGAAATGGCATGACGTTTTTAAACCATTATGCCGGAAGTACGGCTTGCTCCCCTAGTCGGACTACATTATATACAGGACAATACCCTTCGTTGCATGGCGTCACCCAAACACCTGGCGCAGCTAAGGGCTCATTCGATGCAGATTTGTTTTGGCTAGATCCCAATACGGTCCCAACGATGGGAGACTACTTTCGCGCTGCTGGTTATAATACGTTTGGGAAAGGAAAATGGCATGCATCAGAAGCCGACATCATAATTCCCGGAACGAAAAATGCATTAGCCAGTTATGATCCTGATACAGGGGTACCCAATAACAAAGACGAAAGAATCTATCGGAAAGCGGATCGCTTGAACGAGTTCGGCTTTTCAGAATGGATAGGCCCTGATCCGCATGGTGCTGATCCGAGAAATTCAGGTTCATCAGCAAGCATAGGAGCAAGAGGTCGTGATGAGGTATATGCGGCTGATACAGTGAAGCTGATCCAATCTTTAGATACCGATGGGCAATGTGCAGGAGGACATACCCCCTGGTTTATTCAATGTTCATTCGTCAATCCGCATGATATTGCACTATATGGCATCTTTTCTGCAATCTCCCCCAATTTTAATTTTGAAGTCGATCCAACACTTCCTTACATTCCATCTGCACCGACAATAAATGAGTCACTACTGACAAAACCATCTGTACAGGAAAGCTATCGAAATACGTATCCAAAAGGACTACAACCAATTCATGACAACAATTTCTATCGCCAACTCTATTACAGTTTGCAAAAGAAGGTAGATCATGAACTCCTCAACGTACTAACCGCTCTTCAACAGTCCAGCTTTTGTGATAATACGATCGTTGTTTTTACTTCTGATCACGGCGAACAACTGGGAGCGCACGGTGGTCTATATCAAAAATGGTACTCAATGTACGAAGAATCCATCCATATCCCACTCATCATTCATAGTCCTACACTTTTCAACAAAGCGGAAAGTACCGATATGCTCACGAGCCATGTTGATATTCTACCTACCTTACTTGGATTAGCAGGAATCGATACCGCCACCATTCAGAAGAAATTATCCGCTGATCATACAGAAGCACAACCCCTCGTTGGTCGAAATTTAGCTCCATTACTCTACGGTTACAAACACTTTTTCAGAGCGAATGAACCGCTATATTTCATGACAGAAGATAATGTCTTCAAAGGACTCAACCAAACGAACTCCATCACAGGCAAACCGTATGAGCAAGTCACCCAACCAAGCTCTATCGAGGCTGTCATTGCATCACTTCAAATGGGTTGTAATGAAAACAGTGAAATTTGGAAATTTGCTCGTTACTTTGACAATCCACAGTTTTGGACAAATCCCGGCATCAGCGATACCACCTGGGTTGAGCAGGATGGATGCTGGGTGGAGGAAGTGAAGACAGAGCCTGTTACCGATCAATTTGAGCTTTATAATCTTTCTGAAGATCCACTAGAAACGAATAACTTAGCGGACCGAGCCAATGCCACAGATGAATCCGAAGCCATTCGATATGAGTTAGAGCAAATGTTAGCTGATCAGCGTTGGCAAAAACGATTGACTCCTCTGGATGGATAATTCAAGATATGGTGTCTTCTAAAGAGTTAAGGGAGGCTAGAGATACTTTCGCTCGGTCCGGGCGTTGGTTGAATCGGACCACGTATCATTTTGAGCGATGCCACAGGACTTTCGCTAGATTCTAACAAGGTATAATCTCGATTTAAAAAGAGACTGTTGCAGAAAGCTAGTCCCGTAACTAGCTTTCCACATAGTCTCTTCCTTTATTAAACTTCAACTTTCCCTACCACACTAACCGATCTACATAGCTTCCATGCACATACAATTCTTCATATGGAACGAAATCCGATTGAACCTTGATCCATGGCTTTTCAGCTAATTGGTCATCCAAAATAATAACCGGCATGCCGGATTTGGGATATTTGTAGGCAGACGGCTGGCTCGTACTCGGATCAAGTCTAAAATTCAGGCCTGTCGTATTCGTCAAGCCAATTTTGACTGGATTGGCTAATTCCTTACCGCCCATCATACGATCCATCCGATATAGATGACCTGCAATCTTCGCTCCCCAATAAGGATCAGAGGCATATTTGACGTTCATACCGACTGCTTTATTGCCAAAGTTTGTTCCATTTGCATATTTTCCTGTTGGTGGCAAATAGTTTTTGTTCAGGAACACATTGACCAACTCTTGGATATTCTGCTCAACCGAATCAAACTCCTTATGAAGCGGATTATCATCGCTCACATACAAACCAAATAGATTATTGTACTTTTGCGCGTATGAACTCATCCCATATTGACTTTCATGCTGGGCAAACGCAAGAATATGCATGGCATTAACGTGATGTTCCTTCTCGATCCGTTTTAATTCAGTTCCTAATCCGAGTAGCTTACTTTTCGTAGAAGCATTCTGATAGAGTTGAGAAGTCGGATAATCCCGCTCCAATTTCCGAAGTCTCTCTAGAATATACGCATCCAACTCCTCAGCTGAATAGCGCGTTTCACTCCGAATCGGCAAGTATTGAAAATATTGATTCGCGACGCCTACTTGCTGTCCTGTTTCATTTGTAAAATGACTACCATCAGTGCTGTAATAGGGAGTTCCATCACGCAAGAATGTAGGCGCAATGCCGACTTCATAGGTGCCGTACATCCCTTTTCCATGTGAATAAATTGAATGAAATAAAGAACCATTCGCCGTGTAATAATACGATCGCTTTTTTACAGTTTGGCTAGGGAGTAGTCTACTATTCTCTTGCTTTATAAAGTAACGAACGCCCGCTAACTCTACTTCCACGTACAAGTCTGTCGAATCCACATAGACAAGCTCCGTATCTGCCGGTACATACGTTTCTTCCTTTTTTAACAGCTTGTCCGAATGAAGAATGGTCAACGAACTGCCATTTGTCGCCTTTGTTACAACAAGTCCGTCTGGCATATGAATAATTATCCCATTCAATAAAATTGCCTGGTCGGCACCCATACGTCTCATAGCTTCTTCAAAACTAGGAAACTTCTCAACAATGGTCGTTGCGCCATCCGCTTGCACATTCGCCAAATCATAGGTAGGCGCCTCTTCTATCGTAAAAGTCTTGGTGATACTTTCTTTCAGTGGCTTCCCCTCACTGTTTCTCACTGATTGGGTAATATGTAAGGTGTACGTCTCGGCATGTCGATAACCACCCGTTGGAGGGGCGATATGTACGTAACGATCTGAATTTGAGAATGTTATTGAATTTGAAAGCTTCGTACCTTTCGAATTCGTGATATAGATGGAATTCGCATTCACCGTCATACGATCCACAGATTTGTTGAAAGTAATCTTCCATATTTTATCTGATGGAACATTGTTGGTCTGTGGCCATGTAGTTGATGTAGCCTCCACGGATAACGATTGAACTAACATTAATAAAAAGACTATCAAAATGCCTGCTGTAATATTCCTGAAAAGTTTCATATCTAGTAACCTCCTTTTGGGGTAGATTATACAGGAAATAGGTAGTTTTAAAAGGGTTCAGAGAGAAATAATAAAACAACTCTGTTAGTAACACCTCCAACCAACAAAAAAACTCCCCAACCAATCACTCGGCTAGAGAGCATTCCTTAACTTTATCTTCCAATTAAGCAATTGTGGCATCTACTTACAACCACATCGCGACCGTTTTTTCATGAAAGCCGACTTGCTTCCTGCAAGCGTTTTTCCACTTCCTCACAAGCTGGCATTCCGCCTTGTGCACCGAACTTTTCTACTGACAGAGAGGCCGCTGCATTGGCAAAACGAACTGCCCTCTCCAGCTCCATGCCTGCCACAATACCATGAGCGAGCGCACCATTGAATGTATCCCCTGCACCTGTTGTATCCACAACTTTTGTTTTAAAGCATTCTACTATGACATGTTGTTCGCCATCAAAATAACGAGCACCTTCACTACCAAGCGTAACAATCAATTGATTTGGGTACTTTTCCAAAGCTTCCATCATATCCATGCCAAATATTTGTTCACACTCTGTTTCATTGGGCGTCAAATACGTGATGAACGGCATCATATCTAGTTGGAAACCTCTAGCAGGTGCTGGATTCAACAAGACAGGTATACCTAGCTCTTGGCATTTTTGAAGCGTATATGTGACAGTAGGAATGGGAATTTCGAGCTGTATAAGCACTAATTTGCTTTTTTGAATCACATCTTCCACCGCATCGATATGAGCAGTTGTCAGCAATGAATTCGCGCCCGGCACCACAATGATACGGTTATCGCCTTCAGATAATAAAATATTGGCAATGCCTGAAGCTGCTGCCACCACGCCAACGCCTTCGCTCTTCACATGATTCTTTTGCAAATTATTCACGATACTTGTACCGAACATGTCATCCCCTACACAACAGACCATATGGATGTCACTTCCTAGTCTTGCAGCTGCAATGGCTTGGTTTGCGCCCTTTCCACCCGGAACCGTATCAAACACATTACCGAGAACTGTTTCTCCCTGCGCGGGGAAATTTTCCGTTCCTACAACTAAATCCATATTCGCACTGCCTATTACTGTAATCATAACGCTTCACTCCTTGTCGTTTCTCGAATGAGAAGTTCAGCAGGAATCTGAATCTCTCGCTCTGTCAGCTCCTGCCCTTCGATTAATTTAATGAGCATTCTAGCTGCAAGCGCTCCAATTTTATATAAATCCTGTGCAACTGTCGTCAAACTTGGTGTTAATTGACTTGCCAGCATCGTTCCGTCATATCCAACGATCTGTAATTGATCTGGCACTCCTATTCCTAGCGAATAAGCAGCTTTCATGGCGCCTGCTGCCAAGACATCACTACTTGCAAAAATACCATCGATGGAACCTTGCTGTAATACGGTCCGTGCAATCATCTCAGATGCTTCAAAGTGAAAAGGACATTCAACCACTTGCGTCTCTATCTCTTTGCCCTTCACTGCATCCTTAAATCCTAAAAACCGGTCATCTGCTGGTCCCAATCCAGATGGACCGCGTAGACAGAGGATGTGTTGGCAACCGTTCGCCAATAAATGCTCTGTTCCCACTCGCGCCCCTTCCCTATTGTCAGTCGCCACAATAGGTATCGACGGATGAATTCGACGGTCAATCGCTACAATTGGAATATCCAAATTCGTGTAATGATCCGCTTCTGAATGACTTGCCGCCACAATAAAACCTGCTACATACTTTTGTTGCAACGTGTTCAAATAATGAATTTCCTTCTCAACCTTTTCATCCGAATTACAAAGCACCACCGTATAACCATATGTTAGCGCTACATCCTCTATAGCGCGAGCTAGCTCAGGAAAAAACGGATTCACAATATCCGGAACAATTAATCCAATGAATGTAGCTTGTTTCGTACTGAGAGAACGCGCCACCAAACTCGGTCGATAATTCAGCTCCTCAATCGCCGCTGAAATCACACGCTTCGCATCTTCACTAATGTATCCTTTGTTATTCAAATAACGTGAAACAGTAGCTACTGAAACCCCTGCCTTTTTAGCAACATCGCGTATATTCGCCAACTATTCCACCTGCATTCTTCTTTTTATAGTAGGGTGTGGTACCGGTTACACTTAATATAACAGATGGAGAATTTCGAAGTCAATAGACGGAGAAAAAGCATGTGTTTGATCGATAAAATCATTAACCAAATTTAGTAAAAACATCCCTCCATTACTATAGAACCAAATTTCGAATTCCGAAATAAAGGCTATCTATCTAACTACCAGTTTGCTATAATCTAACTATTCGAATTATTGCAATCAATACACTGCAATATTCAACAATTAACTTAGAAAGGAGACTATCAGCAAATATAGTAGAGAATAATTCCTAAGGGGTGGACTGATGAAGAAACGATTAAGTTGGTTATTAGTAATTCCGATGAGTTTGTTGCTTTTGATTAGTACGTTGCCGGGAACTACATTCGCTAAAGATTGGGACATGAATTATTCTAACTATCGTCAAGTTGCGACGGGCTTGGACGGCATGGTAGCGACTGCTCATCCGTTAGCCTCAAAAGTCGGTGCGGATGTATTGGCAAAGGGCGGAAATGCGATTGATGCTGCTGTTGCGATTCAATTTGCATTAAACGTCACAGAGCCGATGATGTCTGGAATTGGCGGTGGCGGATTCTTAATGTACTATGATGCCAAAACAAATGAAACACAAATTGTTAACAGCAGGGAACGGGCGCCAGCAGGAGCTACGCCGGATATGTTTTTGAATGAGAAAGGTGAACCAATTCCTTTTCAAGAAAGAGTGACGGGTGGTAATTCAGTCGGTGTACCCGGAACATTGAAGGGATTAGAGGAAGCGCTTTCAAATTGGGGCACACTTCCAATGGAAGAACTAATTGAGCCAGCAATTGAATTGGCACGTGACGGCTTCTTAGTTGACTCCGTACTTGCAAAGGCGATTGAAGACCATAAAGATATCCTTGCCTTTAAAGAAGCTGGGAATATTTTTGTTCCAAACGGTAAGCCATTACGTGAAGGAGACTTGCTCGTTCAAAAGAATTTAGCCAACACATTTGAGTTGATTAAATTACAAGGTACAGATGTTTTTTATAAAGGTGAAATTGCAGAAGCTATCGCAAAAGCAGTACAACAATATGGCGGTACAATGACAGCAGAAGACCTAAGTTCATACGCAATCACAATGGACAAGCCAATTTGGGGCGATTATAAGGATTATCAAATTGCCAGTATGCCTCCTCCAAGTTCAGGCGGTGTATTCTTGCTGCAAATGCTCGGTATTTTAGATGGCTTCGACCTCTCACAATATGATGTGAAATCTTGGCAGAAATATCACCTGCTTGCGGAAACGATGCACTTAGCATACGCTGATCGTGCTACCTACGCAGGAGATCCTGATTTTGTCGACGTTCCATTAAAAGGCTTATTGCATCCAGATTATATTCAGCAGCGCAGAAACTTAATTAGCTTAGAGACCATGATGAAAAAGCCAGAAGCCGGCAATCCATGGGACTATGAAAATAAGAAGGTAGAAACAGCAAACATTACACAACCGACTGATAACAAACTGGGCGAAACTACTCACTATTCCGTTACAGATCAGTGGGGCAATGTGGTGTCCAATACAACAACGATTGAACAACTATTCGGTTCCGGTATCATGGTACCTGAATATGGTATTATACTAAACAATGAACTGACTGATTTTGACGCGGTACCAGGTGGTGCGAATCAGGTCGAACCAAATAAACGACCACTCAGCAGCATGACGCCAACGATTGTCTTTAAAGATGGCAAACCTGTACTAAGCGTCGGATCTCCAGGTGGCCCAACCATCATTACGTCTGTCCTACAAACCATTCTTCATTCGATTGAATATGATATGGAATTAAAAGCAGCAGTCGAAGAACCAAGAATTTATACAAACAGCACAGCTTCCTACCGATATGAAAACGGAATTCCAGAAGAAGCGATGAATCACTTGCGGATGCTCGGACATCAATTCGGCGAGAAGCATACGACGATTGGTAATGTACAAAGTATATTCATCGATCAAAAAGAAGGTACGTATAAAGGAGTAGCTGACTCCAGCCGGAATGGAGCAGCTATTGGTATAACAAAATAACGTAGAGAGAGAGGCTGTCCTGAAAGTGAAATATCTTTCAGTGGCGGTCTTTTTTGTATGGTTACGTGGAGAAATTAGGGTACGCGCCAAAGTTGTATTGCTATGAGCGGTTGCTATGAGCGGTTGGGCGGGGTTTATGATCGCGTAGGTGGTTGCTATGAGCGGCTGGGTGTGATTTTCTATCAAAAATCACCAAAAATACCCAAAATAAAAAAATCTTCTCTCCATACAAAACAAGAGCCGCCCGAAAAGTCAGTTGAAAACGACTTCTCAGACAGGCTCTCTATTATCGTTCACAAGCAATCCCATCTTTATCACGATCTAGCCCTTTGTGAAGGTTGTACACACTAGGTGAAACACTCGGCTTATATTTAGTTTTGCCTCCCTTATTTTTAACGTTCGCATTCATAGCTACGCCACCTGGATAGGCTTTATTAAGTTCTTTACAATTTTTGTATTTGACTGGCGCTGCTTCTGTTGTTTGATGTGGTAGGCCAAGCAGACTTACAGCTAGCATTGAAACTATGATTGGTTTTAGTAGTTTTTTCATCAGCGATTCTCCGTTCGTTTTCTAGAGTTTAGTTAATCCAAATTAAGTTGTGACTTTGTTAGTCCATATAGTCAACAAACTCCGATATTCTTCTAAATTCAACCAACTTAACTCTATTTTGGATAATAAAATAATACAATACTATTTATATATTGTAAACATGATATTTGCTAAAAAACTTTTCTTGAACGAAATCATTCAGGCTTTCTAATAAGCCTTGAGTATGTTCCCTATACAAAATTCGTTAATAAAAAGTCTTCTAAACGATTGCTCGATTAGAAGACTCTCTGCTTACTTAACTTCTCCAATTAGATGGACGGTGTTTTGTTGTGCCTTTACTTCATTCCACAATAAATATTTTCCGAATAGGTTCCTTTAAAACAATACCACTTGCTGATTTCATTTCAGCAATCGTAATATAATACAGTTCCCCTTTTTCATAAGTGCCAGTCGGCTTGATTGTCAAAGACTTTCCGTCTTCTCCAAATTGTATATTGACATCCACAACTTCTCCTACCGCATTTCTGACCACTACTTTTTCTAGATTTTCAGATTCATTTAGTACAGGTGCAGAAAATGTAATAGCCCATTCTTTTGTTGTCTTGATTCCGCTGTCGGGTTTGAAATAGGAATACGGTTTATCATTATCCAATACAACTACTTTCTGCTCTCCTGGTGGAAGTTCAATACCTTCAAGTGCATCAAGTTCCTCTCCTAATTCACCAATCTGGACGATGACATATCCTCCAACGACTTCCGTTTTTTCTATCTTCGCTGGTTGTAATTCACCCGTCTTCTCATCCTTGACCTGAATATGAAGCTTTCCATTTTCAATCGTTGCCTCTACTTTTTCCGGTGCTGAGATTGTTGGTTCTGGTTTTGGGTCCGGTGTAGGAGTCGGATTCGGTCCAGGATTCGGCTCAGGATTCGGATTCCAATTCTCTCCTAGATCCGCCCCCAAGTTGGTCGTATATTGCCAACGCAATACATCTCCATCCTTCAATCCGTAGATTCCTGCGCTGTATTGTGGGAATTCTCCATTTACCGAATACATCCAGCCGCTTTGAGGACCTTTATCAAACTCACCTAAGCTATTAATTGCTTTCACATAAACAGTGGGACCTACACCACTGTAGTTCAGTGAGATCGAGCGACTTTCCAGTTCACGCTTGAGCGCGGTAAATGCAGTGTCTCCTTTTTGGATTTCCAGCTGCTTTGGACTGATGATATCACCTGCACCAATTGTCCGTGTTTCTACAGAAAATGTAATTCGGTCTGTAACAGCAGGTGGCGTTGGTTTTTCAGGTTTAATAATAGATTCATTATATAACGTGATAGCTCGTTGCAAATCACTAGTCGCTACATTCACTTGTTGCTGATCTGCTTGTCCATCCGCTTCAATGACTTTAGCTTCTGTGATTGCTTGTTGCAATTGGTCACGTGAAGCCTTTGTGTAAGTTCCTGTAGTTGTTCCTTCTTGTGTTGTAGCTAGTTTTTGTTCAGCCGTTGCGATAGATAAATTTAATTGTTCTTTAGTAACAGAAGGTTCTATTGGTTGTTCAGGGTTCTTAGCCTTCGAAATCCGCTTCCAAACGGAACCATTTTCTAAACTTGTTAGCGCATTAAGAGCTTGTTCTGAAGCAGCACTATTGGAAATTGTCCCTTTCCATAAAAACGAACCATCTTTCTTCTGGAAGTTCTTGAAGGCATCCACTACAGTTTTTCCGTTAACCATCCATTGATCTGAAGATAAATTCTCGCCAACTGCTACCAAGCCAGATACGGCCGCTGATAAACTGTTGGAGTTATCGCCCATGCTCGGAGATTTAAATCCTCCATTATTTAAGTCTTGCTGTCTTGCTTTCAAATATCCTTTGGCTTTGTCAATCACCGCATCTGCCGCACTATCTCCTTGATAATTCGAGAGTGCTAGAAGAGACATACCTGTCATATCTACATCTGACTCAGTTCCAAATAAAGCGAAACCACCATCTTTATTTTGTGAATCCATGACATGTTTTAATGCTTTTTCCTTCGCATTTGCATTCCATTTACCTACGTCGTGTCCACGTGCAACTCCTGCATCCAATGCAAGCATTGCCCACACATGCTTGTTCAGTCCGCCAATGGATCCATCTGCTTTTTGCTGAGCGGCTAACTCCGTGTATAGATTTCGTCCCTTTTGCCAAGCATTCGATGGATCTTGTTGCATTGCTAACAAACCAAAAATGTAACGGATATGATCCGTTCCACCAGCATCTTCTTTGAGACCTGGGTCTAACATTTTCCAATCCGGCAATTTCCAAGTACCGTCTGTCAAATCCTCTCCTGCTCCCCATAGAGCAACAAGAGATTCCCAAGATGAGATGACTTGATTTTCATTTTTATAATAGGATACTGTATCATTAATCATTTCTTGTATGGACCGTGTATCCTTTGGAGGTTCAAGCGCAATAGTAACCGAACTAGATTTTTTCCCTATCATTGCTTGAGGAAGGGCCGTTACTTGGATTGCTTCAGTTCGCACTTTACCGTGTAACTGAAGGTCTGCTGCTTGATTACCTGTTAATGTGACGTTCGTTATCGTTAAATCATTTCCTTCAATTGCCCAATTATTAATTTCTCTTGCTTCATCTGTAAACGTATCTCCAACCAATGAAATTTGAACAGTTGGATTCTCTTTATCGCTTTTTAATATTGAAGGAGAAGAAAGTTTTGCACTACGCTTATAATAAAGATGAATTTTATCTTTACTTTGTAGTTCATAATTTAGAGGGGACCATACATCATTTACGGTGATATCCCATCCATCCTTACCACCAAAACTACCTGCTGACTCTCCATTGACAGATATGAAATCATCCAAAATCGCATGGTTTACATAAGGTATTTTCTTTTCATCCAACAGCTGTTTCAAAGCTTTCAGAACAGTATCTCCCGATTCTATTGTCACTTCAGAGCTAGAAATAATATTCTCTTTAACGCCATCTATTTGTATTGTGACAGTCAATGGAGCAGTTGATGTATTTTCTGATCCCACTACAATCTTACTGAATGGTCGACTAATCACACTATAGTGTTTATCCAATTTCTCTGCAGATACATAATATTCACCGGGCTCAGTAAAAGCGATAGTTGCTTCGCCCTGTGCATTAGTTTTAACTGTTTCCCCATTTACTAAGAGTGGTTTGTTACCAATTAGTAAAGTAGCATCTGGCACAAAGCCATCTTCTGTTTTTAATACAACGTTTACGCTACTACCTACAGTTGTTGATATTTCATTTTTATCAAACCAAGAATAGGATATTTCTTGATAATTTGGCGTAAAATATACTGTAATTTCATCGCCAGACTTGATAGTGTAGCTTCCCACTCCATTATCCACGTACTGATCATTGACCGCATACATCCAACCATCTTTTGAAGGATTAACAGAATTCGTCTCCAGCCCATTAATTTTAGAAATGTACTCCCCTTCACCAAAATCAAATTTAGCCAAATCTTCGACATCAAAATTATTTATTTCCAAGGCTTTTATAATCGCATGTATCGCTAAAGGATTTGCTTCATTCAAATACCAATTGCCTATTTTATTGTCACCTACTACGTTGGTGATATCATAAGGTGCTACGTTTATTTCTGTTAACGGTAGAATAGTTTCGTTAAAACCCTCCACTCGAACTTTTACTGGAATTTCTTCCGATTGAATGGATTGATCTTCAAATACCGCATACTTTCCAGGATGAGTCGTTGCAAAGGTAAAGCTTTTTTCTTCTGAATTGTATGAACCGCCTAGCTTGATCCATTTCCCTGGATCCCCCACAAATTCAAAGACTGCTAACTTAGCAATATCTATTCCAGCTAATTCATGTTCTTCAAACTTAATAGTGAAATTACTTGTTTGACCATTTGGAAATTCTCCAATGGATTGTATGATTTCTTTGTCTTTATTTAATGTCATTTGAAGATGCAAAGAGTGACCAACACTTTTCATCTGTTTAGGCGTTTCAATTTCAGTGGTCAGTTCACTGGTTAGTAGAAGATTATCTTGCTCAGCCTCGTCGAGAATATCAGCGAAATTTGGTAATTGAACAGAATACCTTTTTGCTTCTATTGTAGTTGAAACATTTTCTTCATCTAGTTTTTTTATATCTGACAAACGAAATTTTAGATAATTTTCATTCATCGCTCTTATGTTAATAGTAGAATCCTTTGTCTTGGCCTTATCTATTCTTTTTGCAAGATTATTGGAGTTTACAAAGCCAATTCCTGAAACATCCAAACTAATATCCGGATCCAACACTTTAAGAATCGCCCGGCCTCTTAGATTTTCGTATTCCACAACCACATTTACTATTCCCGTCATAAGACCTTTTACCATCTTTTTATTATCGGTTTTACCAAATGTGTTTAATTGGCCTTTCTCTTCTTCCACTAAACTCCATTGGAACCCATTTTCTAAATCTTTTATTTCATTCCCATGTTGATCAAAAATAGTAGCCGTTAAAATAGATGACCCGCCAACATTTACTACTTGCGAGGAACTTGAACTAACGACCATACTAGTAGGAATTTGTTTTTCACCCACGGTTATCAAAATTTCGTCACGGACTGTTTCATCAGCTTTTAGTTTCGCTGTAACGGTAACTTCGCCTTCACTTACTGTTTTTATACCCCCTGTAATTGGATCAACAGTTACAATATTCTGATCCATGCTCGTCCAAGTGACTTCTGGAATAATTACGGATTTCTTTTGAGCGTCAAATGCATTAGCGGTCAGTTGCACGGTAGATCCAAGTGGAAGGTCTGTAACTTTCCGATTAGATTTAATTTCAATAGTCGCTGGAATTTGATTTACTGGTTCAGAAGCTCCCATGCCAGATACTTCTGTTGAAACTTCACCCAACAAGCCTGAAAATTTATTGGTAGCAGAGTAAACTTTAACATACTTGATTTCATCTAAATGAATAGAGTTGCCATTTTCATCTACTGCCCAACTAATGTCCATGGCATCTCCGCCAGAACCTTCAATGGATGAAGTATAGGGATTGTTTGGTTTTTCATACTCGTTATTTAATACAGGAACCGAATCTGCGTAGCCATAGCGTACTTGCTTTTTAGACGTACCAATATCTGATGGTGAAACATCGTTTAGTATAGAAACTCCACTTAATGTATAGCTTTCTAGATTAACGAAAGGAAAAAGTTCCGATGATGGATAATTTCGATGATGTAACAGACCTTCGTTTCCTTTATTATCAAGCCATTTACCTGCATTCTCAGTACTCCCATTAGGGTTCCAATAGGTAACTTGGTAGTCAATGTATGTATCTTTATTTTTATATTCTGATCCAGCAAGATGATACCAAGGGCCATCTTTATGAACTGCCACCTCTACTGCACCAGGTTCTTGATTATAAACACCAGGATTCCCATTAAGCTCAAAAGGATTTCCGAAAATCGTAAAGTCAATACCGTAAGGATTAAGAGGATTATTCTTGACTGGCTCTTCAAATTCAACAATGAGGTATCCTCCAAACCCTCCTAAAGATAATAAGCCACCATTTTTCGAACGTATTTTTTTAACAGCATCTTTTGTATAGTTGCCGTTCGTGTACTGCCCTGGTGCTGGAACGAACTCTATGGCCTTTACTTTACTGTACGACAAAAAGAAGACTTCTTCGATGAGTGCACCTGTTGAATCCACTGTCGTTAATCGAAATCTATTTAAACCTTCTTGAAGTTTTGTTTCATAAAAACCATCTTCATTAGGCTCAATCTGAATATTATCTCTTTCCACTTTGGGCACTAGCGGTTGTCCGTCCTTATCTAGTGCTTCAATTTCTAGTGCAACATCAGATTGGAATACATTCTCTCCGTATTCAAAGTTTTTCACTTGAATACTAGAAGTATTGTCTGGAACAGGAGTCTCTTTTTGACTCTTCAATTCACCATGATCAAATTCATCAGGTAAAGTGTCAGCGCTTACTGTTGGAGTGAAAAACGACAATACCAACAGGAAACTCAATAAAATTGAAAACCACTTTCTACTTTCACTATATTTCCCCAAACTATTCCAACCTCCTATTTTTAATAAAATAAAGCCCTTGCCTCCTAAAAGAGACAAGGGCAGATTATATAGTCAATTGATCAGGTACTTGAACCATATAGTATGCATACCTTTCTCCGGAAGGCTGTGAGCATTCTATTTTGGCAAGTCTCCTGACTTATGGATACGAACGCAACTTCAACCTTCCCAGTGATTCACCAGTGGTTTCTTGAAGCCGCTTTCCATTTACAGTGGCCGGACCGTTCAGGATTTTCACCTGATTCCTTTTTCATCTTTGCAACTGATACAAAGAACCAAAATAAACTATTCTATTAATCTTCATAATATATAAATAACTTAGTAATAGCAATAGACTTTGTTAGCAATCAGGTCTATTGACGCATTCAAATAACGGTTGCTTAACATCATTCAACAAAATCGTATCATCATTTTTTAAAATCATACAAATACATTTGACTATAATAGGAGTTTTATGCAGCTAGAAGAGATGGATAAACACTAGGGGTGCTTTTGGCCGTTGCCTTAAACCCTTGAACCTGCACTAGATAATACTAGCGGAGGGAAGTGGGTCATATGGGTGGACTTCGTATGCCACCACGTGATGAAACCGCTTCGCCAACAGAAGTGTTTTTTTCATGTGCACGATTTTAAGAAGAGAGATGTGGTCACTGCATGAAAAAAACTGTATTGGAATTCGACAAAGTTTCTTTTCATTATCCATCACATAAAAATACACGTCCTTCCACGATTTATGAGGAGAGTATTATCTTACACGTGGTCGATCGCACTCATCATCGTCTTGCTCATCATTTGGGAAATCAGCGCAAGACTATATGACAAAAGCTTTCTCTTTCCTTCACCGTCAGCAATTTTAGTAAGACTATGGGAATTAAAAGCCGAGCTGTTTTTCCATCACTTGCCCCCTACTGCTTTGACGATTTTACTTGGCTTAACGATCTCAATTGTTGTCGGCTCGGCACTTGCTGTTTCTATGTATATGAACAAACCCATTGAGCAGGCGTTTTATCCAATCTTAATTGCATCGCAAACCATTCCGATCATTGCACTCGCACCCATTTTCGTCCTATGGTTCGGCTACACGATTTGGAGTAAAGTGGCGGTCACGGTGCTCATCACTTTTTCCCCTGTCACCGTCAGTGTCTTCGACGGCTTGCGGTCATCCAATCGGAATTCGCGCGAATTGATGTTGACAATGTGTGCGTCCAAAAAGGATATCTTCTTTAAATTGGACGTCCCTTCCGCCAAGCCCTCGTTCTTTTCAGGATTGAAAGTCGCTGTCACACTAAGTGTCATCGGTGCAGCGATCGGTGAATGGCTTGGCGCGCAGGCGGGGCATGGCTATTTCAGCCGCAGAATGATGACGCAGTTCGATAGTACGCCTGTATTTGCACCGATTGTTTTACTTTCTGCGATAGGTATACTCTGTTTTTTATTTATCGTTTTATTGGAAAAAATTTTATTGCAATGGAGGAATCACCAATGAAAAAACGCTTGTTACTCAATTTCACCTTTTTTCTTTTGCTGCTCGCTGGCTGCGACAACGCAGACTCCGACAAGTAGGCAGAGAAGCCGTCATCTGACAAGAAGAAAAAAGTCAGCATCATGCTCGACTGGTATCCAAATGCTATACATAGCTATTTGTATGTGGCACAGGAAAAAGGCTTTTTTGATGCAGAAAATGTTGAGGTCGATATTCAATTTCCAGCCAACCCTACCGATCCAATGAATTTGGCGGCAGCTGGTAAAGTTACGTTAGGACTGTACTACCAACCAGATGTTATTTTGGCACAAGCCAATGAACAAGTTCCCGTCAAAGCGATTGCGTCTATCGTGCGCGAACCGCTAAATTATACCGTGATGCTAGAAGACAGTCCGATTCAGTCACCAAAAGACTTGGAAGGCAAAAAAAATCGGCTACCCTGGGATTCCATTGAATGAAGCACTCATGAAAACGATTGTCACGCATGATGGCGGCGACTATGACAAAATCCAAATGATTGACGTCGGTTTCGAACTGGAGTCTTCTATTGTCTCCGAACGAGTCGATGCGGTCACAGGGACATTCATCAATCATGAAGTGCCTGTCTTAGAAAGCAAAGGATTCAAAACTCGCCAGTTCAATCCTGTAGAATATGGTGTGCCGAACTACAGTGAAATCGTCCTCGTCACGAGCGATGACACATGGAACAAAGACCAAGAAGCCATCCAAGCGTTCTGGAGAGCTGCGAAAAAAGGATTCGAATTTATGAAAGAAAATCCAGAAGAAGCCCTCGATATACTGCTCAGAAATCAAGACAAAGCGAATTTCCCGTTAAAAAAAGCAATCGAAACCGAGAGCTTGAAAGTACTATTACCAAAGATGCATTCAGATAATACCGAATTCGGTGAGTTAGATGAAACTTCTTGGGAAGAAGTGCGTAATTGGTTGCAGGAGATAGGGCTGATTACGAGTAAGCCGGAAGTGGATGAGATGATTGTTGGGGTGGAGTCTTGACGCGAACGCTTAGCTATAGTGAATGAAAAAAGGTCTTCTACTCGATGATTGCTTGAGTAGAGGACCTTTTTTAAAATACGGCAGTTTTAAATTTTTGATTTCAAGTAAATATGCACTGTACTTATCCTCAATGCAACATTTCCAATAACCGCTCATAATTCTGCACTTCCATTGTATCGATCACTTGGAAATCCATTAGGACCTCAAACTTCATTCGAGTATCTTTAGCTAACGATGCTGAATTTTTATTTTGCAAATTCTTCGAAACGGTCAAGTAATGCGTTCCTTCATCCCATTTGTAATTCGGTGTAATATATAATTTATTTGGCGATGAAGCATCTACCTTTGTGGTGAATGTAGTAATCCCATCATTACCGTTTGGTGACCGCGCGATGAGAATATCTGTGCTGTAATCTTTTCCTACTTGTAATTCTTTGTTAAATGTAATGGTGAAAGTTTTATCTTGTTTTACCGTCATAGAAGGGAAATCACCGACGAATTCAGGTTGTACTTCTTTTCCTATGACCGTCACCGTCGTGCTTGCCGTCAATCCGCCATCTTTTGTTTTTGCAGAAACAACTGTCGTTCCTACTTTTTTCCCTACGATAATGCCATGTTCGTCCACTTCAGCGATAGCTGGATTCGATGAGGTCCAAGTTACCGATTGATCCGTTGCATTTGCCGGCAAGATTTTTTCGAACAACGCTGCTGTAGCTGAATTGGATTTACTAGAAACTTTCACTTGTGCTTCCTTGCTAATGGTATTGCTGGAATAGCGAATAGTAGTAGCTCCATGACCGACTGCTTGTACATTTCCTTTTGAATCTACTGTCGCAACTTGTGGTGTGGATGAACTCAATTTGCCCGTCGTCTCTATATTTGTCACGAATGGCTTGAGTTGTCCAAGTTGCATAAAAGCTTTATCAAATGAAAATACAGGCTTCGGCTCAGGTGTTGGTTCTGGTTCTCTATTTGGCGTAAACAAGGAACTGATCAAGTACCGTTCATTGGTAAAAACGTATTGATACGGTGATGATTGTAAAACGACTAGATAATACGTACCTTTTGGCAATTCATCAGAATAGTACATCGCCTGTTCACCGTCTGATAAGGTGCGCAATCTGGCAACATCTATTAATTGCTGTTGAGCATTATAGATGCCTATCATTAAATATTTATTATCCCAATGGCTAATTAGTGAATTTTCAACCCACCCTGCCAATAACGAAAGTCTCCCCTGTGAATGTAACGTAAATCGGTAATGATCTACATCAAAATAATACCTCGTGATCGATCCGACCATGCCGTTACCTAGAGTCAACGGGTTAGCTGTCAAGAAAGAATCGTTTGGCTCTCTTTCGTATTCAATCGCTGCTTGACTACGCATGCTTTCTAATTCTTCTATATCATTGGATTCCATACTTGCGCTACTTTTGGTTTGATCTAAATCAATTGTCAAAGTAGTCGTATTCAATTCAATACTGCTCACAGGTATATGTGCATCAGTCGTGGTTAGTTTTGAATTTAATCTTTCTAGATTCAACAGCCCCGCACCAAAATGCGAATCTTTCCCTGGATTCCCTAAGTCTGTTGCCGTGTCTTCCAACAATCCCTTAATTTGTTGGGGCGTAACATCAGGTTGTAGCGACTTGGCTATTGCAGCAGCTCCTGCGACCATGGGAGCTGAAAACGATGTTCCATTTACCGAGCTATAGCTATTACTGAGATCAGTTGTATAGATTTCGGTACCAGGCGCCACTACACTTACATACGGATTGTAATTCGAAAAGGCAGCGCGACTATTTTGCTGATCCACTGCGCCAACTGATATGACATGTTCATAAGAAGCCGGATAACTAATCGAATTTCCTTTTAACGCTTCGTTACCAGCTGCAGCGACTACTGTAATCCCCGCTTGAATCGCTCGTTGAACAGCAGCATTTTCAGCCGAAGAAGACTGTGCGCTTCCTAAACTAAGATTTATTACATCTACTTTACTTGATATCGCATAATCAATCGCTTTCACAATATCAGATACACGGCTACTTCCACTCGCATGAGACACTTTTAGAGGCAATACTTTGATATTATAAGCGCCCGTAATCCCAGAAATACCGATTCCGTTACCAGAAGTAGCCGAGATGACACCCGCCACCATTGTTCCATGCCCATGAACGTCCGAGACATTTGTATTATTGCTATAAAAGTTATAGCCCCCCGGTTGAATACGTCCTTGCAAATCTTCATGATTCGTTGCTATACCCGAGTCAATGACAGCAACGACTATATTTTTCTGCTGACTTCCTTTTCTAGACCAAATGGATTGTGGTTGAACCTGTGAAACCCACCATTGGTAACCAATATATGGATCATTTACTGAAACGAATAACTGTCGCTCATAATTAGGCTCGACACTCACAATTGTTGGATCCTCTAGCAATTAATCTCTTATCTCATGTAGATCAGCATTATCTGCAATGCGCCACAACTCTACGTTTGGTGCTATTTCCTCTCGCGCCTCTACTTCTGTCAAAGAAAAGTCTTCAGAAAGCGATTGATGATGATCCGCATACTCAACTACTAGCTCCATTTCTTTTCCTTCATCTTTAGTTTCTGCCTTCGCTTCAATTTGGAAAAGCCCCAATATACCAAGCAAAAATACCATCAAAGTTAAAGGATAACTACTTCTTTTTCTCACACCATCACTGTTCTCTCTTAAAATATATACCTATATTAACACATATAGTAAATTTATTGAGTCTATATTATTGATTCATAAGGACTAATTAATGGATTGCAGCTAGACTGTAAGTATCTCTTATTTAATGAGAATTAAAAAGTTCTCTAATCGATAACTTCTCGATTAGAGAACTTCCCTTTCCTCCCTACGTCACTACTCTCTCTCCAACACCTCATAATTCCGATCACATCGATCTTTGCTGATCAAATATGAAGCTGCCTGTTCAGATTCACAAACCATCAGTTGAATGGTTCTTCCCTCAATTAAAGTTTTCAACCTACAGGCGTTATTGAACCTTTCCTCAAACGAGTAGCTGCTTAAATCAAGCATAAATTTCGTACCATTAAGTAACGTAATGCTTGTCTTTTTATTTCCAATCGCTTTGTAGTCTTTAATATGTTGAAGTGCAAACCACACACAGTCGTCTCGATACGGAGATTTGCTTGGAAACCAATACAGGTTCAATCTCTCGTTTATGACGACAGGTGACATCATGACATTCCCCAAGATCATACGTGTTCCATCTTTTGCCCCTCGCAAACTAGACCCATAATAACGAAGATTTTGATCAACTAATGTAGTTGGTTTTTGATCCACTCTATATAACCTGTTGTTTTCCACTACGACAGATTGCAGCTTTCCGTCCTCATTGTATTCCGGAAAGATCACACTAGTACCTTTGTTCATTACATAGTCCGTTGTCGTCTTCACTTTCGTTTCCTCCTTTTTTCTTAAACGCTTTTGAAATTAATCAAAAAGGAGTATACTCTTACTAGATTGGTATACTCCAATCTTATATCCTCGAGTGGGTCTGCCCAGACTATCAACACTCGGGGATTCTTCGTTTCCATTTCCTCACACATCACTCACCTCCTTCAAGGCGAAGCCAACTCACCAATGCGTCATTCGTTTTCTTATCATGATGTAGATAATAATATTTCGCCTTTCCTTTGATCGTACCGTCAAATTTTCTCCAAATCTCTTGATCTCGTGACCAATCAATATGTGCTAGACGTTGCATCCGATGCTGAATCATTTCCCGTTTCGTCTCAAATGTTTCTTGTTCGAGCCCCTCATAGGCATACTGAGCCAACGCCGATAGCAAAGGAAAACTCGCAAGCATCGACTCTTCATAGTCTCCGATCTTATCAGCGGGATACAGTTCAAATAGTTCATCAAACCAACTGTTGATCAAATCGAACACTTCTTCCGTATGTACAATATTTTCACTACTCATATTGAGTTTACCCGTAACAGGTTTTCCCGTCATAAAATAGCCTGTCAGTCGACGTAACTGAGATAAGGAGAGCAAATTTTTATTTTTCGGTCGTAGAACCGCAATCTTCTCCTGCTCTACTCCCGCTTTTCGCAACAATCGATTATGCTTTAGCACTTTATTCGTTAGCTGATTAATCTCATTTCTAGAGTCATAGGCGATACGTTTTGATAACGAAACCTTTTTCCCTTTCGTGTTTAAATCAATGTATAGTTGGTCTGCCTCAGATGTTGTTAGTCCTTCGAAAATCTGCACGGCGACTTGTATGTCATGTAACATATAATGTAACGTAAACCCTCGCTTTTGTTCTTTGGGATCCTCGCTATTGATCAACCGTGAAGTAGCTGCCTCTAATTGAGTAAGCGCCTTCACCCTCTGCGTTCCATCGATGATAATTAGCTTATCTGGCTTCCCATCGTCTAAACTTCCTGACTCAATTCTAGCAACAATCGGTGGCAGATAAATCTGTTCTTCCTCTATATTATCCACGATATACCTTCGTATCATTAAGACTTGTCCTTTATTAATGTCTCGCAAGACGAGTCGTTCATCTGCCAACATTTCCGTTAACTCTTTCACCGAATAAACTACAATCGTTTGTTTTTTGGAAAACACCTCATTAACGAGCATTTGATCTCTTCCTTTCTTCATGAATGAGCAACAAAAATTCCTTCATCGTCCGCTTTACTGCCGTAGAATTCGAATGGTTTCGTACTTGTCCAGACTCTTTATCGTACATGTGCTTAAATGCAGGATCATCGTGCTTCCACGTACATTTTTTCTTTAGTAATTGAGTGAGTTGAATGGCTTCCATATGCGAAATGGATTGTTCACGCATCAACATATACACAGTGTAAGCTAAAGCGACTTGAACACCTGTCACGCCGCAAGCGTATTTTTTTCGATCGTTCATTTTCTTAGGAAATAGCTGTTGCCAAGAAGTAAAAAACGCTTTCGCTATTTCCGGTACGTCCCTTTCTTTGCAGCCCCGAAAATAAGGATCGCCTGTCTTAACGGTAAGAATGCCTTCAAACATCGCAAGTAAGCATTTCCGCATTGTAATTAACGAGGTAATCGCTGTATTTTGTTCAGTCAACCGAGATCTTTTGTGTTCAATTTCCATGGTTAATTGCAGTTCATTCGCTATGCTTCGTGTGAGCTCTGTATATTTATCTCGCTGATCATACTGAAGCAATAGTCCTGGATGTGCTTCCTTGCGTTCTGCGTTCAGATCCGTGAACAGTTGTCGCTCCTGCTGCTGATTCAAGTTCAGATAAATTTGGACAGTTACCGGGTAAGCGGTAAGTATCTCTAAGTAGCCTTGTACTTTTTTCGCATCATTCCAATTTCCGGCTTCCTCTGCCGCTTCCTTACGAGATTTCAAATGACTAACCGCTGAAGATAGAGCAGATGTTCTGTGTTGTGCATCAAGGACATATAATTTACTTCCCGGTTTTAAGTTAAATCCATTACTCGTTTCCTTGATATTCCCTCTACTTGAAAATACAAATGGTGAAAAATAAAACGGCTCGCCCTTTTCTAAACACTCTAAAATATAATTCCGAATATCTTTCCGTTTTCGAGGATCCAGCTGTCGTTGCACTTCGTGGTCTACCTCAAACACGGCATCTAGCATAGAAAATCGAATTTGCGTACAAAGCACTTCTTTACCAAATTGCTCATAGCTTACTCCACTCATCGTTGTCATCATTCCCGAGTTGGTCATGTGCATATTCACCCCCCTGTCATTTTACCTATCATAGCGCAACTAATCTGAATAGTCCACCTAATTTTCGTAGTATTTTCAATTTACAGTCAATAGCATTTTACTGCGCTTATTTTCTTTGTGTCTTTACAAATTAAAGATTTTATGTTAAGTCGTATTTTTATCATTTAAAGAGGAATTGAAAACGTGTTTTATGAGCGCGACTATCTAGATTATTTAAAAACAAACAACTCCTTACGTTCACTTGAATCAAACTTCCACTTTTGTACAAGCAAACTTTACGTTTCACCTAGCAAACTTCAAAAATATTCATTCGTTTTTAAGTTTTGACCTCTCTATGATGGAGACACCCAGGGAATACAAGGTGTCGTGCACGGCCTGAAGAGGTCGCTATGATGGAGAAGTTTGAAGAAGTGTTAGCTCAATATGAACCGATGATTTCAGCAGTCATTCGGAAGTTGCATATCTATCGTGATTTTGAACAGTACCGCCAAGCAGGAAGAGTCGCTTTATGGCAGGCATGGAATCGATTCGATGAAGACAAAGGTAACTTTACACCATTTGCTTATCGTTCAATTTATGGAGCGCTATTAGATGAAATGAAACGAGAAAATCGTTTTAGTTCGGTTAATTCACCTATGGAAGGAGATGTGTTGGAAGGTATGGGTAGCTATTCATTCGAAGTAGAGGACGATTCAGGTTTAGGGGAGGCCATTCGGGCATTAACTCTAGAGGAACGTCGGTTGCTCATCCATCTTTTTGCGGATCATTATTCACAAGCAGAATGCGCAGCAGTTTTTGACATTTCGGTGGCAGGAATAAAGAAACGAAGAGAGCGTTTGTTGCGGAAACTTCGGGAGCAGTTGATGGCGACGCAGGAGGAATGAGTTACAGTGGAGTACACATTCAATCTTTGTTTTCTGAGTAATTGTGAGAGTACTTTTCATGTCCAGACCCTATTTTAATTAATAGAATCTACTTACAAACTTGCCGATTTACCGTCCGCCCCTGCCGAAAAGTCGGCTCAACCTGCCGGATTGTCGATAGTTCTCACCCACAATTGCACATTTAAAGCGCTTTCATAGTTGGCACACTTCTTGCAATATATAAAGTTGATTACGAGAATAGGGAGGAATCATTCATGAAATCAGCAATCGAAAGTGGGAACGTACAAGCAACAGATCAAAAGACGTCTATGAAAGCAGCCATCGTTCGAGAGTTTCAGACAGAGTTAAAAATTGAGGAACTGGCAAAACCGACACCAGGCTCTGGTCAAGCATTAGTGAAATTGGAAGCATGCGGTGTCTGCCATACAGATCTGCACGCAATCAATGGAGACTGGCCTGTTAAACCGAAACTTCCACTCATCCCTGGTCATGAAGGTGTCGGGATCGTCGAAGCTGTCGGACCGAACGTAACCTCCGTGAAAGTTGGAGATCGAGTCGGGATTCCTTGGCTTTACTCTGCATGCGGCGAGTGTGATTATTGCTTGGAAGGTAAAGAAACGCTTTGTCACAATCAAGAAAACGGTGGGTATTCAGTTGACGGTGGTTATGCAGAATATTGCCTTGCAGCAGCGGATTACGTGGCGAAAATTCCTGAAAATCTAAGTTCAGTTGAAGCAGCACCGATTCTCTGTGCAGGTGTGACAACGTATAAAGCGCTGAAAGTATCGGGAGCGAAGCCTGGGGACTGGGTTGCCATTTACGGTATCGGTGGACTAGGTCACGTAGCGCTGCAATATGCAAAGGCGATGGGATTCAATGTCGTTGCGGTAGATATCGCAGATGAGAAATTGGAGCTTGCCAAGAAACTAGGGGCTGATATTACAATAAACGGCATGAAAGAAGATCCTGCCGAAGCGATTCAAGAACAAGTTGCAGGCGTACAGGCAGCGATCAGTGTCGCTGTATCAAAAGTACCATTTGAACAAGCATACCGTTCCGTAAAACGTGGAGGCACACTCGTCGCAGTCGGTCTTCCACATGAGGAACTGCCAATCCCTATATTCAACACCGTATTGAACGGTGTAACCGTAAAAGGCTCGATCGTCGGAACGCGAATCGACATGAAAGAAGCACTTGATTTCGCTGCACGCGGAAAAGTAAAAGCACAGATCGAAACAGCTCCTCTTTCTGAAGTTAACACTGTGCTGGATAAGATGGTCAAAGGGCAGATTAATGGGCGCATTGTTTTGACGTTTGATTGATGCTCAGATTAATTGCTATAAATTTTAGTAAATTCTTATAGTGTATATAGGTAACTAAAGAAAGAGCACGTCCTCCAGATTAGTGAGTAGGGAACTGACCTAAAAAAATGAGACAAATAAAAACACCTTTCGTTGAAAATAGGGTATAGAACCTTATGAAATCAATGTGGAGGTGTTTTTTCTATGGCGACGAGAGTAAGTTATCCAGCAGAAGTGAAAATGAAAGCTATTGAAATGAGATTGGCCGGTGTTCCTGTGAAGCAAGTAATGGAGGAACTATGCATCCGAAATGTAACGCAACTCAAAACATGGATGAAATGGTATCGCAATGGCGAACTACATCGCTTACAACAGCCTGTTGGAAAGCAATATACGTATGGGAAAGGACCAGAATATGAAAGTGAAACAGCTGAGCTTCAAGCAGAAAATCGATATTTACGACAACAGATAGATATTTTAAAAAAGTACAGAGCGTTGGAGAGGAAGTGGTACCAAAAGTAGTAGTTCAGCTAGTGGAAGAGTTAAAGGAAGTGATGACGGTAAGTGAAGTTTGCCTGCACTTAGGAGTAGCCCGTTCTACGTACTATCGTTGGCGTAAAACAGCTGATCAGAACACGCAAAAAGGAGAACGAGACCAACAGATTGGCGACTTGTGTAAAAAGAATAGATTTCGTTATGGATATCGAATGATTGCCAGTCTATACCCTGGTGTAAGTGAGAAAACGGTACAACGTGTCATGCAGAAAAACGGTTGGCAGTGCCGTGTGAAATGAAAAAACGAAAGCGAACAGGACAACCTGCGTATGTGGCACCCAATATCGTATCACGTGATTTCACGGCTACACAGTCTCTCGAAAGGTTAGTGACTGATATTACGTACTTGCCTTTTGGTCAATCTATGATGTATCTTTCGAGTATAAAGGATCTGTAAAATGGTGAAATCGTGGCCTACACCATTGGATCTACACAAGACACAGCCTTCGTGTTGGATTCCCTAGATCAACTAGCAGAGCTACCAGAGGGCTGTATTCTTCATAGTGATCAGGGTTCCGTCTATACGTCTTATGCCTATCAAGAAGCAGTCCAAAAGAAAGGAATTACCATGAGCATGTCCCGTAAAGGCACGCCCGCTGATAATTCCCCTATAGAAACGTTTCACTCCTCGCTAAAGTCTGAAACGTTCTACCTCGACGAAATCTATCGCACAACAAATGCTTGTGTAATACAAATTGTCGAAGAGTATATTCATTATTATAACAATATCCGTATTCAAACGAAACTAAACAGCCAGTCGCCAGTACGATACAGACAAAAGGCTGTTTAGAAGGTGTTTTATTATTGTCTCAAAAACGACAGGCAGTGCCGTAGTCTGGAGGGCGGCTCTTTCTTTTATCTACCCGTTAGTTGTTAGAATAATGTTGGAGTAATGTTATGCACAGATAAACAATCATGAATGTTTGGCGCAAGGGCACATTCTCTCTACCCTTCTAACATTTGTCTACGGCATTGTATAAAAGTCAGAATAGTGTCCGAATTGTGTGATGCACAGGCACCCTTCACTCGCGCGTCAGTTCATACACAGGTAACATTTCCTTGAAACGTGCATATCTTTAAGTTAGAATGGGGATAGATAGTAAAAGAGAGCAGAGCGCGAACTCTACTCTCCTGCAGCCA
Organism: Sporosarcina obsidiansis; assembly: GCF_009651005.1. Classification (GTDB taxonomy): domain Bacteria; phylum Bacillota; class Bacilli; order Bacillales_A; family Planococcaceae; genus Sporosarcina; species Sporosarcina obsidiansis. The sequence goes on along the minus strand of NZ_WHVW01000001.1, from coordinate 176,498 downwards.
TAGCCGTCAGGGCGATGGTTGTCAAAAATTAATGTTTGTTTCGAGAACCACCCTTTTGCTTCCTACGGCGCGGGGTGGCTTTCTTTTTGTCTAAAAAGGTTTTCTGAAAGAGATGCGCACTGATTGTACGCGTAACTCCCTTCAGAGCCTCTTTTACAAACTCAAGAAATAGTTCCATAATTATCACCTCCTTTCCAGTTACGGAAAGGAACAAGTGACAACCATCCACCCCAACAATATCGGCTACTCTCCCATTCTATCAGAATCTGTCTGACATTGACATATCCGAACCCAAAAGCCCCCAACCCATTGCTCGATTAGAGGTCACAGTATTGACTAACAGCATTGTATGCAAGTCAGAATAGCGTCTGAATTGTGTGTTGCACAGGCACCTTCTACCATTCAGTTCTTCACTGTGAAATCCATCTGCACATTCTCTTTCAAATAAGCCCCGCCAGAACTCCTGATATCTTCAATCCATAACGTGTATGTTTCTCCTTCTTGATACGGATAAAGTGCACGAACTCTTACTTCTCTCTGATTATCTTCTACCCACTCCGGAAGCACCGGGTAACTATTCCCTATACTGTCCGTTAAGTAAAAATTCTCTTCAATGACACTTTCAGGATCTACAGGACGGTTGTACGTAATCTTCCATACGTGCTCATCCGCTACGTCTTTTTTCGTCGGCCATATTTTATAGTGGCCGAGATCACCTTGGATCAGTCCGTGGCCATAATACGGATCCCACCCCTTCACGCCAAGGTCTTTCGTGTTTTTCTTCAATTCATTTCGCAGTTGTACATTCGTATAATGAGGATATCTTTCTTTCATCAAAGCCAACATGCCTGCCACGTGAGGCGCTGCCATCGACGTTCCGCTCATATAGTTATGGGAGCCATTCTTGACCGTGCTAAAAATTCCTTCTCCCGGTGCAACGACTTCCGCTTCCGTTCCAAACGAAGAGAAGTAGGACGGCCAGTTGTATTCATCAATGGACCCTACGGCAATGACTTCAGCATATTTTCCTGGATACGTTACGGTATTCGTCATATCGTCTGTTCCTGAATTTCCCGTTACGCCTACAAGCAACAAACCTTTTGAGTGAGCCGCTTTGAGCACTTCGTGAAGTCCATAATCATCAAAATAATTATACGTATACAAACTCAGATTAATAATATCCATATCATTCGTGATCGACCACTCGATTCCTTTAATGAGATCCGAGGTAATGAAAGAGTTATTGCGGCCGATTACTTTTACCGCATAAAGTTCTGCATCAGGTGCCACACCCACTACACCAACCGAATTATCTTTCGCACCGATAATTCCTGCCACGTGGGTGCCGTGATCATGATCATCCGCATAGGACTTCGTATACGAAACATAAGAAACGCCGCCACTCACAGTTAAATCTTCATGTTGCAAAGCAATCCCCGTATCTACTACAGCAACTTTCACTCCCTCGCCGGTATACCCCCGCTTCCATATTTGCGGAGCTTGAACCCGATCGATCCCCCATGGTTTATACTGATCTGAACTTTTAACCAGCCGGTCAAAAGAAGATTGAACCGGCATGAAAACTGGCGACTCGGCATCCTTTTCCACATGCTGGACATGTGCTTCCAAACGAATCGCATCCATTTGTTCATCAGTAGCCCTTACAAGCAATGCAGGAATATACTCATAGGAATGTACCACTTCTCCTCCTAATTCCAAGATACGTTCTTTGTCCACTTGCCCTGAATCAGTGTAGTACACAATATACCTGCCCGCATTGCTTTCAGCCTGTATTTCCAGCGTAAAGCCAGCATAAAGAAATAAAATACTACCTACAAACATAGCTGGTAATTTTTTCAAGCTCTCATCTCCCTCTGAAATATTTTACAATTACTCCTTTTTCTATCTTATCAGCTAAATGAATTATGTACTAGTGGGTAATTTTACTTACACAAATTATATGTAGAAGACTTTAAAAGACAAGTTTCATATACGTCAAATATCAAACCGGGTCCAGGTACTCACACAACTCGAAACATTTTGACATAAGAAAAGCCCTCCAACCGATTTCTCGTTTGAAGAGCTGGTTCTGTTTAGGCAAGAACTAACCCAATAAATTTTCTTGTTTTAACATCTATCTGCGACATTGTATACAAGTCGGAATCGTGTCCAAATTGCGTGATGCAGAGGCACCTTTAACCATGACAATACAGATATAATTGAGGAAATGTAGTATGTTACATTGGTTTACTTTTGATACGGACGGATATAAATCCAACTTGTAATGTACGGCAGAGATAGCGAACTTAGTTATGCGTTTTTTACACATGATTTCAACTTATAGTCTTTAGAATATTTACTAGTAAATGTTCTAAAGACTATAGCTATTACCAGTTCGTTGCCGCCCAGTGAGCGGATGTAGTGTCATCATGATCTCGATTACCTTGTGTACAAAAGGTAATTTATCTATCTCCTACAGTAAAAGACTATCTACAAAATTCAAAGCAGTGAATTCGAGAGATAGTCTTTATATTTTTTCACTTTGTATTGCGGCAAATTTATTTGTGTAGCTGCCCCACTTCCCACATCGTTCAGCACTTGAAAAAACTTTCTAATTTTTCAATCGTAAATTGATTCGTCAATTTGTATGCAGAATTCTGATTGGCACGTAGACCTTTTGTCCAATACGCATCTTTAATAGGATAGCTTTTATCCCAATCAACTGTTACAATGTACTCACATTTCTCCATGTCATCTAAATCATGGTTAAAATTATTTTGCGTAAGTTCACATTTCAATAACTTTTTTACTTGTCCATCGACATCCACTTCAGCTTGCTTCAAAGGCACAGCTTTCCTAGTAACTGTTCCTACACCAACGTATCCTTTTCCTGGAATCATACAAAATACGCGCGCTCCTACAAATAGATTATTAAGTGTGCGACTAAACCATTTTCCGTTGCCAGCGGATACAAATCCGTATCTCCGCGCATCCTGCCAGCTTCTACTCACACCATCATCGAAATTCACTACAAAATCACGCTGATTCCATGGTTCTTTTTTCTTACCGACTTTGCTAGGTGATGTATTAATCATTGGATCTGCCGGATCAATTAGCCACGTTCTAGTAAGGTATTCGTTATCATTTTCTTTAAAGAAACGGAAATACACTGCGTTGATCGGTACGTCATAATTCGTTGATAAGTATTGAATAATTCTCTCAGTGGCTGAATCCAATTCCGCACAAATAATAACCATCCGATGAGAATTATTCAACTCTTCGGGAAGTGAAACACCAAATTTCCCTTCAAACGCTTCCTCTAATGAATCCTGATTCTTCTCTTCATACAGGTCAATCAGTTCTTTGTATGATAATGCTTGCACCCAACTTGCATAGTCAATTGTCTGTGCTACTACTTCACGCGGTGTTTGCTGTTTCTTCAATTCGTATATAGCTAGCTCACCATCAGCAGTTATTCCAAGAATATCAATGTATTTTCCATGGTTTGTAGCAATTTGTCTGCCCACTACCAAAATATTTTCGTCGATTATGGAAAAGTCTTTCTCCAGAATATCTTCAAGTTTACTTTCAGATTCTATCGATGAGAAACTCAGACGATTCACATTTGAATTTTTCACATTCCAAATTCCTACTTCAATAGGCATGTTATTAACCCCTATCTACATTATTTTTTTGAGGATTTCCCTCCCTACTACTTGTTTACGGATTTGGTCCTCTCGCTAAAAATTATATCACGTCTGGTAGATCATCAGTCATGCTCATAAAATTCAGATGTACAATAGCCGCTTGCTATTATTTGTGCAATCACTCTCGCCTCCTCTGCTGCTCAAAAGGTAATTTGTCCAATACTACAATAAAAATTATCAGAAAATACATACATTACTAATTTCAACGTGATACGATATTGGGCCACGTACGCAGGTTGTACAATTCGCTTTCGTTTCTTCATTTTCACATGGCACTGCCAACCGTTTTTCTGCATGACACGTTGTACCGTTTTCTCACTTACACCAGGGTATAGACTGGCAATCAATCGATATTCATAACGAAATGTATTCTTTTTACACAAGTCGTCAATCTATAGAACTTTCATGGGCTAGTTAGGTAACAGAGAATAAAAACAGTGCTTTAGGATAATTCATATTCAATTACCCTCCTATTAATTCGCCACCAGTAGACTATAAGAAAGTATACAAATTACTACATGTTGTCAGAATAGCAAAGAACACTTGAGCCTTACGAGGCATCCCATATAGGATATACATTCCTTATTCCAGCGATTGCATTGCCTTCACAGTTTCCAATTGCCCCCAACCATATTTCACGTCATAACCGCTGTCTCCTAAGTCAACATGATGATTTTCAATGGTTATTTTAACACGTTCCATATTCATATCATCAGCAACAGAATAGAGCAAAGCAATTTGAGCTGCAGCATAAGGCGTCGCCATCGAAGTTCCTGAAGCATACATCACTTCACCACTTGTGACCAAGCTTGGGATCTTTTCCCCAGGGGCTACTATGTCAATCCCTTTACCATAATTTGAAAAGCTCGCCAATACACCTTCGGCAGTAGTTGCACCAACAGAAACAGTATATTCAGAAACTGCAGGATAGGATAATTTCTCTCTGCCATCATTACCAGTCGCTGCTACTACAGTGACATTATTATTCGTCGCATAGATAATCGCCTCTTCAATTGTTTGATCGAACGAGCTTGTTCCAAGACTTAAATTTATAACTTGTGCACCATTATCCACAGCGTGAGTAATTCCACGCGCAATATTTCTAGTGGAGCCTCTTCCGTTCTTATCAAGAACTTTAATCGGAATAATCTTGTTATGCTGATTCAAGCCTGCTATCGAATAACCGTTGCTTGCTTTTGCGCCTATGATGCCAGCTACGTGCGTACCGTGATCGTTATCATCCATAGGATCTTCGTCATTGTTCACAAAATCATATCCTTTGTCACGTAACACGATATTCTTAAAATCTGCCAGCTCATAATTCACACCCGTGTCTATAACGGCAACTATCACGTCTTTCATCTTCTTATTGTTCGTTTCTTTTTGAATCGAGGCAAACTTCAAATCCCCTCCAACCACTTGATTGCTATTTGCTAATGGCCACTGATATTGATAATTGACATCTGTAGTTGTAATTGAATAGATCTGACTAAGTTGTACGTATTCGACAGCTTTGTTATTCTCCAGATCGTCTTTTATACTTAAAAGTGACTGACTGTCTGCACTACTCACCACATATGTGTTATCTAAACCTCTATTAGTATTTCCGTAAAGTGGTTCAACATGAATCAATTGATTTTCACCCATTAAAGAAGAGCTTAAAATCATAGATTGAATTTGCATTTCCGCATTATCCCATTTTTCACTATCTTTAAGTTTGATGATAAGCTCATCGCTCATTACCGTTTCTATCTTTGCATTTGTCAATTGAGCTTCATTCAGGAATGCGTCTAGCTTTTTAGCGACCATCGTATCAATGCTCATCTCAATTTGCATCTCTTCTAACTTCTTCACTTCGCTTTCAGGTAAGTAGTCCTTTACGGTTTCTATAATACTTTGAATCGCAATTTCTTCTTCTTTTGTAATGACATGAGAAGTCGTATTTCCTTGGGCTACTCTATACAGCTCCTGAATTAAGTGATCGATTTTCTTCAGATCACTCAGTAAACTTTTTCTGAGCGATGAATCTTTTAAAATACTCCAGACTACTGTTGGTGATAATTTGTTATACAAATTAATAACATCTTGTCCTTTTGTGGTTTCCGTTAAAAAATCATCACGTATGAATTGCAGGCTTTTAATCACATTCACATCTGATGTCGTTGCCTCTACTGCACACGCACCACCATTCGGATGATCCTCAGGCTGCATAGTTTCGTAAGCAGGATTCGCTCGAAATTCACCTACTGAACTTGAGATCACCTTTACATAGTATGGTCCTTCAAATGCTAATGGAACTCTAACGATATTCGTTGATACTTGGTATGGTTTGTCTTCTGCTAATGCTTCTGGACTTGTATATAAAGAAACATTTATAGGAACATCACTTTCAAACCCAATAGAGGCATGGGTCTTACTCTGTAAATCTTCTTTTGAAGGAATAAACTTAAAGACGTTCGCAACATCTGGACTAGTTGTTCGTATTATACTTTGTTCCATGTCCATTACTTCTGTACCATCATTGGAATTATCTTCCTCCACGCCATTCACTATAAGAGCAAGAGACTTCTCAATCTTCACATTGGACGTTTTATACTTCAGCTTGATTTGGGAGTTTGCACCAGATTGAATATCATTCGCCACAACAATATTCCCTCTAACGTCTACCTTGATATCTGGATTAGTAGAAGAAAAGCTAATATAGTCGTTTGGCAGAAGAAAGTCTACTTTACTCCCATCTGGCAATTCACCAAAAATCTCTAATTTCTTTCGGTCTCCTGCATTCACTTCCAGCTGTTCGTCCGCAAAATTCAAATCACTGAGTTCACAGTTCGAAAACCTTACTAAACTATATTCGTTATTCATAATTGGAAACTCTTTAGAAAGAACATTAGCGCTCATATCATAATTTAATGACGCTCCGAAATCATAACAAAGTTCGGTCGAATCTTTAATTAACGTCCCAGCGTCTACCCCCAAATTGATGGTTCCCTTGTTTTGAAGAGATATTAAGTCCCATTGCAAAATAGCTCCGGCTACATCAAATTGTAATCCTTTCTTCATTCCTAGATGACCGGTTAGTTCCTCTATTTTAAACGCCGGATCCAACTTTTCAAAACTTTTATAAGGTTGGTACTTACCTTCGTCGGTTCGATTCAAACCCGTTTCAGAATGATATTCTTGGCTTACACTAAAGTGCGCTTTCCCGTTTGCATCATATTCCATCACTAAATACAATCTAACAAAAACACCGGCTTGAATATTTTTTATCGCTTTCACTGACGCATAAGGAACTGGGATATCCGCCAATGGAAATTTCATATCTACTTTTGCATCGCCATAAAGCTCTGCTGCTAACTTTAGTTCTTGTTTAGCACTGAAGCTCAAATTGTGTACGACTGGCAAACTTAAAATACTTGTCTTCTCTATATCCAGCGTGGTCAATGCATCCTTAAAATGAATTACTCCATTTAGTTTGACACCTGCATCCCCAGAAACTGTGACACCGTCCACTGGTTCACTTTCCCCTTTAACTTCATAGCCAATATCAAACAGTTCTAATGAAAATCCGTTTTCTGTATCAATTACATTAATTCGAGGATCCAATAACCCTAACTGATCAACATAGTTTGATGAAAACTCCATTTCGGTTAACTCTTTAGCCATTTTGACGTCAGAACCATTCACAGCTTGTTCTTTGGAAACATCAAACTCTTTTACAACCTCATCCATTTCCGGCTCAACGACAGTCAATTCAAACCCATTTTCAATCGATTTCACAGAAGTTATTTTAGCAGCATAGCCAAATGGGTACTGTTCAGTAGGGGGTAATATGATAATCTCATCAACACTATATGCTCTGGAAGCATCTACACGAATACTATGAGAGTCATAATTGTCATCCAAAATAGCAGTCTCTTCAACGACACTTAGTTCTTCTTGAAGCGAAAAATTATTTTTGCTATCTGGTCGCTCCACAAAATCCTCGGCTTGGCCAACTGCCTCACCTGTTATAAAAGGTTTATGCACAGTGTTTCTTAGTTTTTTCTTATCTCGAGACTGCAACCCTTCCTCTATAACAAGTGTATAATTAGAATTCGGAGCATATCCGCCTCGCGGTGCCTGTATATGTATCTTTTGTGTCAGCGAATTATAATACGCATCGCTCTGTACTTTTTCACCTGCTGAATCTATTACGTAAATAAAATCATTTACTAATAGCTGGTTATTAATTTCTTCGGAAAAACTAATTTCCCACTCTTTGTCTAGTTCTACATTTGTAGATTCTGTCCAAGTATTCAGGTTACCGTTCTGTTGCACTGCAAATGATACACTTGGGTTTAAAAATACACTAACTACGAATACACTTACTATTAAGCAGTTTAGCCACTTATGCATTTACCTTCCTCCTATTCTTAGTTACCAAACCAGAAGTTGAATCAACTGATAATTCATGCATAATTCAATCAATTCATAATAGAATTGTACCACACCAAATGTACTACCAGCATGCTCATTTTACACATATTTGAAATAGTTCATAAAATAAAAAACTCTAATCGTCGCTTGAACGATTAGAGAACTTATTCCTTCTTCCATTACTTTAGTAAATTATTAATATCGTTCCAGAATGTTGTGATGACCTCTCGTAGAATCAAGTTAGCCACCTAAATACTAACAAAAAATGCTCTCATAAATTTCGTGTATCATTGAAGTTGAGAGACAAACAATGAGAGGAAGTTTTATGATGAAACACCAAGAATGCCAAACAAAACCGCAAAATTAACAACGTTAACCTTTTGAGCAGGCAAAAATTAACGCTCTCCACAAGGCAAAGCACTCTATTTGAGATATTGGAAAGCTCTTAGGGCGGGTCCACCAAAAGATTACTAACGAGCTGAAGAGCGTGGTACGACAATATTTGAAACACCGCCTATCCTCCTGCTTATGAGAAACCTGCAAAAAGCTATGTGCAGAATTGATTGATGAACTTAGATGAGGACACGATCTGTAATGTTGAGAATGATATTGACGTCTGAAATAGTAAGTAATTATCCTATGAATAAAATCAAAAGAAAGAACTTGCCAAATTGATCTCTTAATTTGGCAGGTTCTTTCTTTTGTACGTCGCTAAATTATTGGAAAATCCCATGAATTATGTGACGCACAGGAAACCTCTATTGATCTGACGTTTACTCAATATTTTCAACAATAAAGTCCTCATCTGTAATTGTAGGTATAGGAACTGAATTGCCAAACTGGAACTCAAAAGTACCCGTTAAATTACCTGGTTGAAAAGGCTTTTGCGCACTGAAAGAGCCTGTGCTTTGAATTTAAGCTAGAGTAGCAATTTCACCATTCTGTACACAAGAAATTTTCGTGATTTCATATGCATTTAATAAACTAAGTTTCTCTGCCGGTGGCAAAACAGCAAATTATAGTTGGGAATAATACTTGCCATTTTGACAACTTGTACGGTTCTTACGTGAACCTGGTGAATAAAGATACCTCTTCTTATGTATACGAATTGTTTTTTTAAGATATCATTTCAATATTTGTTATACCGTCATGATAAATATTGGCCGGCAAATTGATAAAAGCTTCAAGAACAAGCCTCTCTAAAATAAAAACAGCAGAACCATCAACTATCGATGATCCTGCTGTTTTTTAATCCGTTATATTGTTAAACTCCAATTTCCCAAAACCATATTTACCGTCTTCTTTAAATAAAGCATAATCAACAGGTGTATACGTAATATAGTTGACGCTTCCATCTTCATTATGGCCATCCTCTCTGAAATAAGCAGATCTCGGCATCTTTTCTGTCCCTTTTATCATCTCTCCCTTTTTGTTGATAATAAATGCCTTGTCGCCAATCCTGGCTGCCGCTATCCCTTCATTAAATGCTGACACTTCATCAAATTGAGCCTCAATGACGACCTGTCCATCAACGTCAATATACCCATATTTCCCTTTTTTCTCAAAACTGGCAACCCCTTCAGAAAAAGGCCCTAAGTTATCATATATAAAAGGAATCTTAGTTTGCCCTTCTTTATTCACAGCACCCCACATCCCACGCGTATCTTTTAGACTGGCTAACGAATACTCATTGAACACCTTATAGTTCGTGTACTTTTCTCGAACACTGAAATTATAGAATCTAGGTCCGGCCCAAGTCTCTCCTTTTTTATTAATGAAACTCCAGTAATACTCAGACAGCTCCTCGTCGTAAAATGCGACAATGGCCATCCCCTGGTTAAACGGAAGCGCATTAACAAACTGAGGATTTTCAAATAAATACTCGCCTGTTTCCTGATCAATATAATTATCAACAGCAGAAATCGCACCTTCTGTCGGTAAATAAGGAGAATCGATATACAATTCACCCGTTTCATCAAAAATAAATTTCCAGGGATTATCAACCGTCACGGCAATCAGCCCATTGTGAAATCTTGCGTTAGACTGATCGAAGGGGATGATCTCAAATTCTGGCCGCCCGTCTATCGTGAAGGGTGTGTACTTGTTGTCCTTCGTAATAAAGCCTAGGTATGTATACGTCCCACCGTCCGGATCTTTTTCAGCAGTTTTGACCAAAGCCTTCCCTTCTGAGAAAGTATACGCGTCGTCATACTGGAAATCGATGACCGTATTTCCCTTTGTATCGATATATCCCCACTTCTCACCGACTTTCACTGCTGCCAAGCCTTCAGAGAAGTCCCTGGCCATGTCATACTTTGGAGCGATAATTTCCTTGTAGCTGATTTCATCCAGAACCGTAAAATCCTTCTTGGCCGCCGTCTTCAACAGCCTGCCGGCTTTTGACTCAACGCCTTCCAGAATATACAGGCTGTAATGAGTGGAAAAATCGTAGCCGCCAATCTTCGGTCGAATCTTCAGCTCCTTGCCGGCAGCCTCTGTCACAACCGCCACCTGTTCTTTCAAATCACGGTTCCATACAATCACCTGGCGATCCTGTAATGCGTCTATATTGACATCCTCATTGAACGTAACCGTCCAGACCTTATCACGCGGAACATCGGTCTCGCTTTTAAACGTTTTCAGCTCTTTCGCTTCAATTGCCGCAATATCCTCCGCGCTGATTTCTCCCGCTTCCGCCAGCGCAAAACCAGAATAAGCAAGCAGAAAAATCCCCATCAAAAAACTAAGCAAAAAATGTTTCGAGTATTTCATCCAAACTCCCCTTTGTATGTTACTGTATCATACAAAAGATCTACTGAACAGCTTTTGTAAAAGCTGTTTTCATATGGAAGAAACCCTTACACCCAGCGTGTTTCCACCGTATGACAGAATAAAATATAAGCCATGGGGGGATTTTTAGATGAAGTGTGATATTTGCTAAAATACGCCGATAAAAGTGCAGCTCGGCAGCCAGTCACTCTGCATGGACTGCTAGAATGCAATGCTGGCAAAAGAGCTGGGTATTCAGTTGGTCAAGCTGCGAAAAAACTAAGACATTGGATAGACTGCAGCAGCCGATTACGTAGCGAAAATTCCTGATAATCTAAGTTCAGTTGAAGCAGCTCCGATTCTATGTGCAGGTGTGACATCGTATAAAGCGCTGAAAGTATCGGGAGCGAAGCCTGTAGACTGGGTTGCCATATACGGTATCGGTGGACTAGGTCACGTAGCGCTGCAATATGCAAAGGCAATGGGATTTAATGTCGTTTCGGTAGATATCGCAGATGAGAAATTGGAGCTTGCTAAGAAACTAGGCGCTGACATTACAATAAACGGGATGAAAGAAGATCCTGCTGAAGCGATTCAAGAACAAGTCGCAGGCGTACAGGCAGCGATCAGCGTTGCCGTATCAAAAGTACCGTTTGAACAAGCATACCGTTCCGTTAAACGTGGAGGCACACTCGTCGCAGTCGGTCTCCCGCATGAGGAACTGCCTATCCCTATTTTCACCACCGTATTAAACGGCGTAACCGTAAAAGGCTCCATCGTCGGAACACGAATCGACATGAAAGAAGCACTTGATTTCGCTGCACGCGGAAAAGTAAAAGCACAGATCGAAACAGCTCCTCTTTTTGAAGTCAACACTGTGCTCGATAAAATGGTCAATGGAAAGATTAACGGTCGGATTGTTTTGACGTTTGATTGATGGGCAGTGTAAGTGAGATGAGTGGAATTTGAATTTTGATTATATAGGTATCGACAGAAAGAGCACGTCCTCTAGATTAGTTATGATCTAGAGAACGGCTCTTCCTTTTTTTGTTCTTGTATCTACTTTCTAATTATTACATAAATTCTCCCTCTCTCCTCCAGCTCTGAGGAGATACCGATCAAATGCTTTTGTACTTTTGGATAGTCCGCTCGGCGGTAAATTCTTCTTTGCTGGCCGCGCACAACATTTGTCAGTGTATGAATAACACTTTGTTAACCTGTCAAAGGCGGAGTTCGAGCTGTTCGATGAAGTAGTGGAATTTCACTAATTTGAACTCGACTATTCTGATAACATTTTGATTTCCTTTCTCACTTCATCGTGCTAGTACTTTCTCAGTTAGAGTATTTATCTTCATTCCACTATTTAATTATCCACATAATGTAGTACTTAGTTATTTATTTTGAGATTCTGAAAACAGAATAGCTTTTAAAAAAGGATATATGAATTTCATAAATATAGAACTTATTATTTTTTAAGTATATTTTAATGGGGAACTGATTGATATATACTAGATAAATTGAAACTTTATATATCACTAGTGAATTCGAAAAATCATTTACCTTTTTGGTAAATACCTCTTCATAGTTTTGTTTGCTTGCCTCTAACCCTTTTTGTTATATACGTTATTACTATACCGCTAACTCCGTTTTAAAGAATTGTTAAAATTATAGTTGTAATATCATCCATGCCCAACGCTTGCTTCTTAGTTATATAAAAAATAAAGAAATACCAATAAAGTAATCCTTCTTTTACGTAAAGCGAATAAAAAAGCCCCACGGAGATTCTTCTCCACGGAGCATTGCTGTAACCAGGTTCTACAAATTTTATGTGACCTAGTAATTGTTTTAATAGTCTTTACTAAAAAACATAGACTTCACTATATTATACTTCTTCTCGTTTTATCCTATTGCTAAGCTTATAAAGCGAAACAATTAGGACAAGAGAATCTTTTCATAACATTCAAGGTTCAATCATAATCTGGCAAGAGATTAATGGATTTCGGATATTAATTAATTTCTGTAACTTCAAAATCTTCAGGCTGGTAGCCAGGAATAGTTGAAACATTTCCTTTTTTATCAGTATATTTAAGTGATGGAAGTTGTTCAATTACAGAACTTTGGACCATTGAGCCGTTAGTAATATTCACAAAAATTGCTGATCCTGGTAATTTAAAGTATATCGGTTTCTTTGCATTTAATGCATCCACAATTTCAAGGGAACTCAAAGATACTCCTATTTGATCTTCATGAAAAGCATTGTTAGTTTGTGGATTAATTACTGCTCCATCTGGAATTGAAGAAATTTGAGCAGCTTCACTCATTTGAGGTATAGAAACCAGTAATGAAACTATCAACATAGACATAATAAGTTTTTTAAAACTTAAAACCTTTTTCACAAGCACATCCTCCTTTCATACAGATATTACTTTATTAATAAATCTAACTTTAGTATATACCATAAAAAATCACATGACAATATTTCTCACTATATATTTACTGTATCCATTTCGATATTAAGTATTTGTGCCTGTTGTCGAGAAACCAATGCAGATTACGAATAATTCATAAAAGAAAATTATTACCATTACCCATTAATTGTAAAATAGTTATTTTTAGTTATATCATATTCTCTATTTTATTGCCCTAATTCATTGCTAATATCCAACTTCCATACTCAAATACCATATGTCTAGTATTCTATGAATTTAGTTCTACGTCAAATGTTTGGGGAATGAAGAAAACAGGTCATCTAAATGAACCCCAATCCCTTGCTACTCAATGTTTAATAAGATTTTTGTTTAATTTGATTGAAACCTCGATAACTATAGGCATTAAGTTTCTTCACTTTTGTTTTCCTAGTAAATCCCCCTAAAAAACACTAGATTAAGAAAAGGGAGTGCTGTTGATAAATCCACCTGTCCATATCTCAACGCCTTGTTTGCTTTCATAAAAGCTGAGATCTGTGGGTCTTATACAGACTGGTAAAAGGCTTCTAATCGTGTTTTCATTTCAATAAATTTTTCTGTCTTCTTCACTTCATCAAACTATGTACAATAGTCCTCTTTCAGTTCATATACGTTTCATAGCACCTCTGTCATTCCATTCAAACTGTTAATTTAGTTGATTTCTCACCACACTGCTTTATCTCCAGCACAAGGAGATAATGAACCACTACACACTATGATCATTCTGTCTCGACTACAAAGTTTCATATAAGAAGAAAATAAATTTGACTGTCAAATTTATATTTAGGTACTTTGTATAAAATTCGTAAATTCGTTCATTTCGCTGAAACAGCTAATCAGAAAGCTAAATGAATCATCAATTCAGGAATGCAACGCCTTCTGGTAAAGTTCCGAGATATTTAATACAAGACAATGACCTAATTCCTCGCTCTAAATATTTTCCATATTTTTATATCCATTAAACATTACCGTAAAGAAAACCGTCTAGCAGTTTTCTTTTACTTGTTTCATTATCTTTTGGGCATAGGCGTATTTTTTAGGAGGTAGGTAAGGTAATCCCCCAAAATGAGCACCATCTATAAAGTCATATTACTGAATATATCAAAAACTATTGCAATACTTAACGAACGCATTAAGAAATCAATAGCAAAGCATCACTCCTTTTCCTGTTTAACTTCATGATTCGTCAGGAAATACCGAATTGGAGGATAAGTCGGTATTAAATTTTCTTTATCATACTTACAAAAGATGGTTTTGATCAGACTAGTCAAATACTTTTTTAAAAGGTTTGTGAGAAGGCTTATTTTCTAGGCCCATCTATTTCAGCATTGACTCTCCACCTCATAATCGCCTTGAATTATATTGTTAGACTCCTTACTTCCCGTTGAAATTTAAATACATAAAGAGAAATCCTAGTAATTTCTATTTGGATGGATTTTTTAAAGGAGACAGCAAACAAACACAATGGATAAGCAAATTGCCGACTCATGTCTCTCCACCGCTATTTCCTTCTTTCTATGTTTATAGACAACCGTTCCTAATAGGCACTCTGAGCTATATTATTCTAACAATAGGATAGTGGCTCTACTAGAACTTCAACTGCTGTTTGTATACAATGAGTGCTAAACTTATCTATACAATTTGGAGGGATTCTGAATGCTGTCATTTCTACGATCACTGTACGATTATGGTAAAGAGTGGCTAGGTTATTTGGTTACCTATTTGAAAAATGAATTTATGGCCAGGCATGCAGCCAATTTGGAAATTATCGCATTGAAGAGCCAACTTGCATCTTATATCCATCGTTTCGAAAAAGAAAAAATCCCAAAACCGCTTCCAACACCAGCTTTTCGTCAACTCTGGGTGCTCCTGTCCAAGCACTTGGAAAACTGGAAGGATTCATTGGTCATGGTAAAACCCGATACGGTCATTCGATGGCACCGAACAGCTTTCAAGTTCTATTGGAAGGAAAAATCTAAGAAAATCGGACGTCCTACGATTTCTGCCGGGACAATCCAGCTGATTAAACGAGTACATAAAGAAAATCCACTGTTGTCACCGGAGAAAATTCATGAAAAGCTTCGGATGCTTGGAATCGATAAGCCGCCTGCTCCAAACACCATTTCTAAGTATCTGCCAAGTACACGAAAGCCGCCTTCCGAAAAACAGATCCAGTCTTGGAAGACGTTCTTGCAAAACCATCAAGAAGAGATATGGGCAACCGATTTCTTTACGATTCCTACAATTACCTTTAATGTACTTCATGTCTTGGTGATCATTCATCATAAAACTCGTGAAATTATTCATTTTGGCGTAAAGACGAACCCAACAGCGGAATGGACCATCCAGCAATTCCGAAATGCAACGCCTTACGGCAAAGTTCCAAAATACTTGATTCATGATAATGATCCCATTTTCTGTTCTAAAGCATTTCAAGCTTTCTTACAGTCATCGGACATTACGGCAAAGAAAACCGCTTATCGATCTCCTTGGCAAAACGCATACGCCGAAAGAGTAATCGGCACGATTAAAAGAGAGTTGGTAGACCAAGTAATTCCGCTGAATGAGCGACATCTACGTGGGCTGCTTATGGAATACATCAAAGGTTATTACAATACACATCGGACACATCAGGGAATCAGTGGCAAGACTCCAATCCCTTCACCGATTTACTTTCCGACTTCGGCAGAAGATACCATATTGGAAGCCACCCCGGTGTTAAATGGTCTCTACCATACTTACAAGAAAGCGGCTTAACCAATCAGTTGAATATTTTTAAAAACCCTTGTGAAAAGGCTTTTTTGGCATGTCCAACTTTTTCTTCCCCTATTTTTCGACCTCTCTTCCATTTAAATTGCATGGTGAAAATCCTGTAATACAGGTAAATAGAAAAAGCCATCCTGAGAAATCGTAATGATTTCTGTCCGGATGGACTTTTTGAAGTGCACAGCCTTCATATTGTTTGAGCCTGTAGAGCATATAGATTTCTCGAAACGTGAGTTCATCCAAGATTTTTAAATAGTCGTCGTACTCATCCGCTCGGCTGAACTGATTTTCAGTGAGATGTTTTGCAAATAACCTCGCAAAGAACCGGACTTTCTCTTTTTGTCGAGTATATAAGGAAGCCTTCAATGCAGCAAACAGAGAGAATAGGAACTCTTCACTCTGGATCACTTCCTGGGTCAATTCGATTTCCCCCTTGTCCAACTCCTCAAAGAAGACGGCCGCTCGTTCAACGTGAAGTTTGTTATATGCTTCCGCAGCGAGGGAATCAATTACATCACCTATAGGAATACCGTAAAGCGATAACTGCCTTACGACTGCTCTTGCAAAATGGTTACCAGAATAAAGTTTCAATGCTCTTTCTTTCATATCCATCCTTCTCACCTCCATTCCACCTCTCTACAATTCTACCAAAACAAAAAAAGAAAGAACCAACCCAAAGGTCAGTCCTTTAACCGACTATTATAAACTATTAAAATGTATTTTATCGCTATCCAAGTGTTTAACATCCAGTACAGCAGAAGAATAGTCATTCATGGTCTCCAGCTCTTCCTGTTCTTCTGCCGTACTTATTAGTTTGGCATCCAATTGATGAATTAGCCGACTCAATGAAGCTAACCCTTTCCACTGTCTGCTTTGTATCAATTGCTCGGAAACCATCTGTTTTCGCTCTGTAGATAGACCTGCATAGCTGGGCAGCGGGAGAGTCTCTAGTTGTTTCTGCAATGTCTTTGCATCTTCTATTTCAGCAAGACGGACAACTTGGCCTTCTATTTCAGATACTGCTTCTTGAATGTAAGCCAATGGGACATCTTCGCCAAATCTCTTTAGTAAATCCTTAACTACACGCTCTCTTCCTGCTCTGCCAAGATTAATAAAGCCATCCCCAGCCTGCTCAATCGCGAATTCCATTACTCGATCGTTTGCGCTTAAAGAAACAGTTTCAGTTTCATCAGGAAGTGATGTGGCTAAACTATCCAATACTATGAGCAATTCAGACTTCATTGGACATGTCTGAACGGAGCTGAGCGTTGCCCGTAGACGTTCGGCTTCAGTACACGTAGAAACAGAAGGCAATGCATCTTCCACATCAAAAAGACGCTTGAGCCAATCAATTCGAAGCTCTACCTCTCCTTTGGCTTCCACATTGAAGATCAATTCAGTACTGGCCTTCTCTATCGCTTGTAATTCTTCTATTTGAACGTCTATACTCGTCTCCAACTTTGTTAAGCGTTCATTCAATTCTTGATAGAAAGGTGCCTCATCCCTGCTAGCTGTTACTGTATAATAAAATCCTTCCGACACTACTGGTTCTACTACAGAAGTAGCAAGACTGCCGGGAAGGTTAGAATACTCAATCATGTTAGTTCCTCCTATGGACATACCTTTCTTCTATTATAGTAGATGGTAGCATAAATAAAAAGAAAGAACCAACCCGAAGGCTAGTCCTTTCTTGTGATCTACTCAAATGTTTGAGTGGATTATTGTTGAGCTTTGGATTTCAAAGTTAGAGACACTCCGTCAACGGAAACAGTAATACCTTCATTCACTTTTGCAATAGCTGCTTCCTGTCCGCCTTCACCCTGTCCAATTGCTTGAATATCTGCGGTTATGGCTGATACCAATGTTTTGCTATTGGTTGAATCGTACCAGTTGCTTCCTTTAAGATTTACTGCAGAAGTTGGATTCCACTGATACGTGTTACCATTGTAGACAATGCTTTCAGGCATTCTACCATTGTTAGCATACTGCAACGCTCCAAGATAGCGTGCCATATCGTTCATAGCTGTACCGTCCAGTAGTTGTGTTCCATTTGAATAAGTAGATTCAATCGTTACACCACTTTGTGTTTTGGACAAAACAGAATTTCCAACGTATGAATAGTCTTGGTACGTATAGGTTGATGCAGCTTCAAAAATACTATTTACTGAAAATGTATAAGTGATTGCATCTCCAATATTTTTGCCTGCCGTTTCACTAACTTGCTGTTTCGGCTGAACTGTAATTGTGTAAGTGCCTTCAGCTAAACCGTCCTTAGGTGAGAAAGTAAGATTTACATCTCGTTTTTCACCTGCGTTAAAACCAACAGTAGCTACGCCGTTTGTATTGTTTTGACGAACGCCATAAAATACAGCATTGCTGCCTGATTCTTTCAACTTTGTCGCAAAGCTCTGGTTTGCAGTTGATTTGCCCCAGTCAGCCGGCTGACGACCATCCGTTTTTGCTCCCCCGCTAATATCATCTGTTGCTCCACCGTTTGTTTGAAGAGTAAGCTGAGAAAGAACATCATCAAACTTAGCATTTGAAGATTCTCCTTCCTTCTTAACAGTGATATCTAAATATGCACCATTTCCGAAGTAATTGTAGCCGCCTGGAGAAGTATGAGCTGATTTCTCACCGGAACCAATCCCGTTGTTTGAACCCCATTTAAACGAAGTCTCATAACGATCTTGGTTTAAAGTTAGATCTCCACTTTTTGTTAGGAAAGCATCCTGGTTGCTTTCGTTTACAACAGGTTTTTCATTAGTAACTTTATCAACAGTACCTGTACCTGACAGTTTTACTTCACTATTACCTGCAATCTCTTCAACAGAGCCGTTGTTCACCAACTCAACAGAAGCCTGAGCATCAACCTTTTCAATTGTTCCATTGTTTGTAATCGTAACATTTCCAACTGCTTCCGGAGCAACTGCAATAGCTGCAACTCTTACACCTGGATAAATGATCACCTTAATGCCATCTGGATCATGCACGAAGAGACTGTTACCATTAGCCCGCTCATTCCATGTTCCATAAGCAACGTTATTAATATTGATATTTCCTGATACTGTGAGCTCATTATTAACTGTAGCCTGTGGTGCATCAACCGTCAGATTACCAGTAATGCTACCATTTTTCAAGTTCATCGTACCTTTAGCCGGTGTGTTGATTGTTACGTTACCAGTAATCGTCTTGCCATTCAGATCAAGATTGATCAATTTGTTAATTACAATATCTTTTGTGATGTTACCTTTAAGAGTAACGGTATCTCCGTTTTTAGCAGCTTTTAGATCCGCTTCAAACTGCTGGGCATTCGTTGTTGGCAATGTTCCACCATTCCGTGTCTATCCTGCCAAGGATTTCGACCGGTCTACACCGTACGTGCGGCTTTCACCGCATACGGCGTTCCATCGATAGATTCTCTACCGACTAGGTTCCTTCGCTCCCGCCAGTTTTCTCCTCTCCGTATGTTGCCATACAGATACAAACGGCTGGCAATCGACACTACTACGAACCCGCTGACTTCCTTGATACCTCTATGGAATTACTCTTCCTACTCATCAAGGACCTCAAACGTTCCATACCTGTCATCCCTTGTTTTAATAACCGTAGGCCTCCACTATGCAACAAGAGAAGAACCGGTTTAATAGCCCGAATTGTACCGGTTCCTGCGCTGCTATTCCAAGCAGGCAGATGGCTGACCAGCCGAAGGTTCTTTGTAGATCAGCCACTAGCTCATGCAGCTTTAATTCATGGATTCATTGCTTGACCATAGTTATCTTTTAAGGAGCCCCGCATACGACTTTCACGTATTACGACTTCACCTGGCTTCATGCTTCATGGCGAGTAAACCATTTAGCATGCAGGAGGATTAGGCACTATGTAAATTAGGCTATTACATAGGACGGGTATTTCTCCCGACATTTGACAATGTATAGTTAAAGAAAATCCTCATACCGAATGCCGATATGAGGAGATTTCTTCACTCATTTCATCTACTATATTCATAGATTTATAGAGTAACGTTTCGCAATTTTATTATTCGACGATTGTTTTGATTTCAGTTACAGTAGAGAATCCAGCTTTCCCGTCAGCTTTAAGAGCTGTCAAAGCGTTAAGAACCGCTTCAGCCTTTTCTACTTGAGCTGCTGCACCAAGTGTCTTGAATTCAGGAAGTAGAGAATTTTCTCCTGCAAGAGCTGCTTGTACACCTGCAATTGTTGTTTCATCGTTAACATCTGTAAGGAATGCTGTTCTTACTGCAATTGCACCTGTAGTTTCATGAGATACTGCTGCAAGAGCTGCTGCTAAATCTTTAAATTCTTTTGCTTTTTGATCATCACCAGCTACAATAGCATTACGCTTAGCTAATACAATTTCAGCTACTTCAAGCTTAGCTGTAGATGAAAGGTTAGTGAAATCAGTCTTATTGTTTGCTGCTTCAAGAGCGATTAGAGCTTTGCTCATTTCAGAAGCTGTAGAAGCTGCATTAACTGCTGCAAGTTGTGCTTTTGCATCTTGTGCAGCGTTTACAGTACCGATGAGTGTATTTACTTCACCTGCAGTAAGAGTTTCTTCTCCAGCAACCGCTTCGACAACAGCAGTTTTATAAGCATCTGCATATGCAGAGTTTACTTTGTTTGTTTGATCATTTAACTCTTGGCTCTTTTCAAGAAGAGCTACAACGTCTGCTGCTGCAGTTTTAGCAGTTACTTCGTTAAGATCTTTAAGAACTTTAGTTTTTGCTGTATCTACTGCTACATTGTTAGCATCAGTAACGATTTTCTGGATATCTTTACGTTGGTTTTTAGCTCCAACTTCAGCTGCTTTGACTGCATCTCTATAAGCAGTAAGGTTAGCATCTTCAACATCTTTGATAAAGAATTCTTTTTCTAGTCCGGCATCAGGATACTTTTCAACAAGCTCAGTCTCAAGCTTATCTAGGTTAACCAAAGCGGTTTTCAATGCAGAGTTCGTTTTAGCTTGATCAACAGCGATTAAAGCATCTTCAACATTTAAAAGATCTAATAATTGCTCTTTTAGACCAGCAAACATTGAAACTTCATCGTCTTCAGAAATTGCAGGAACCCAATTAGTAACAAGTGTTCTAGCTTCAACAACTTTCACGCTGTCTAGTGACATGTTAGCTGCATCTACTTTTGGACCTACTACAGAAAGATTAACATTGTAAACAGCCTCTTGGATTTCTTCAACAGTTTCAGGTTCTCCTTCAGCTATTGCTGCCTGATATTCAACAATCCACTCAGGGTTTACAACATCGAAGTTAGCTTGCAATGCTTTCAACAATTGAGCTTGAGTTTTTGCATCTAGAACCGCTTCAACTGCTGCATCATTAGCTTCATCTTTAGCTGTATCTTCATCAATTTTAGTAATTGCTTTTTGAACTGCTTCTAGTGATGCAGTTGCCCCCTCTGCTTGAAGAGCAGTTAAATATTTAGCAATAAGTAGCTCGTCAGCATATGTAATACCTGCCGCATCTAGAGCTGTTTGCAATTTGATTTGGTTAGGAGTTGTAACTGCAGCTTCTACGATATCAGCTAATTGGTTGATAGCATCGAAGTTGTACTTTTTACCGTTTACATCCCAAACACCAGTAAACTTGTGGTCAACTGGGAACGGTGTTACGAATTCGAAATCGGCTTGTGTTGTGCCTTCTGCAAGCAACATTGGTTTAGTTTCTACAACTTTTCCTTCGCCATCTTTAACAACTACGTTTGCATCTTCGATAGCTGTAGTGATCTCAGGGAATGTTACAGTTACAGCGTTAGCGTTAATCGCACTTACCGATTCAACTTTCAATTCCCCTGCTTGAGCTCCAGGAATTGTAGTTTGCTGACCATCTTTATCTACATAAGATAGTTCAGGCAGATTGTTCACAGTTTCTGAAGAAACTAGTTGGTTGTTTGTTACATTAACTACTGATGTTGAACCTGGTAACTTGAAGTAAACATCTTTACCAGCATTAATCGCATTGATAATTTCAAAAGATGCTAGTGAAGTACCGATTTGGCTTTCATGGAATGCATTGTTTGTTTCTGGATTAATAACTGCTCCGTCAGGAATCTGAGATACTTCTGCTGCGGCAGCAGGTGTGACGTTACCTGTAGCTGCTACTGCTAATGCAGCTGCAGTAGTTGTCAAAAACGCAAGCTTATTTGATTTTTTCAATATTCTTACCTCCATTTTTGGATGAAAATGTACTTAATTATAAAACTGAAGTGAGAAGAGAAGTACTCTCCCCTCACTTCCGATAATAAATTAATTAGTTAAGCTAATAGTTTTTGCAGTTCCTACGTTGTTACCAGCAGCATCAGTAAGCTGAACTGTTGCTTCAATTGTATTGCCTTTGACAATTGCTAAAGTAAGTGCTTCGTTGAACTTACCGTCTTGCTCAACTGTATTACCATCAGCTAGCTTGTAAGAAATTTTATATCCTGCTGCTTCAGCTGGAGCAGTCGCCTTAGTAGCAACTGTCACTTGTAATGTGTTTGCAAGTGGTGTGTTCACTGCTGTTGTATAAGTGAAGTTCAAATCAGAGTTATCAGCTTTCAACTCAGCAATTTTCGCTTCAGCTGCTACTAATTTGTCAGTAGTAGCTTGTGTAACTAGTGCTTTTTGAGCAGTAGTTAATGCGTTATAAGCAACGCGTGCTTCGTTAACTTTTGCTTCATTAGCAAGTGTTAAATCAGCTGTTGCTGGAAGTGCAGTAATCAATGCAGTAACTGCATTAGCTGCATTCGCATCAGTTTGGTTAGAAACTGCTTTTAGGATTGTAAATGTGATTACGCCATCATTGTTTTTGTAGTAGTGAAGTTCTGCATTCGGGCTAGTTGAAACGATGTCCTCAAATTGAGCAAAGTTCAAGTTAAGTGTTGTTGTTCCGCGTGCATCTTCATACTTCACTTTACCAGCGTCAAATTCTTCTTTATAGTTAAGCTCTTTCTTGCCAGCGAAAGTAAGTTTCTTTTTGTCTTTATCGAAGCTTTGAACAACACCAGTGTATGAAGTTCCAAGATCTGAAGTTGATTGGAATGTAGCTTTTGCTACTTTACTTTCAGATAGACGAACAACTTTTTTGTCGTTGCCCACTTCTTTAGCTTCACCGTATGCTGTTACATCAACAGAAGCTGTCTCTCCGTTTGCACCAACAAATAGTTTTACTTGTTTGTTGTTTGTTGTTTCAAGTGTAAATGTTTCACCACGACGAGTAGAGATGATTGTTGCTTTGTCGCGATTACCCACGTCAGCTGCGTTCTTCCAAACGTAAACATCACTATTGCCAGTGTTCGTTACTTGGTAAGTAGCTTTAAAGTCAGAGATACTTCCTGAGAATGCTTCACCGCTTTGGTTAGCAACGTCGAAACGGAATTCAACAGCATCCGAACCTACTACAGGACGATTATCTTTGATTTCTTCTTGTGTTCTTTGGTTGTATACTTTCAGCTTGCTTCCTTCAACTTTTTCATCTGCGAAGTAAGTCATAGCAGCTGTTTTAGTTGGCTCACCTTGTTCAAGTACGCCATCTTTGTTGTTGCTTGTGTTGATATCGATCCAGATTACTGGAGTAGCATAGTCTTTATTGTCATTGCTAACAATTTTGAATTCTGCTTCACCTTTAGAATCTAGTTTGATTTGAACTTGTTGCTTGTTGTTTGTGTTGTAGTAGTTTGTAGTTCCTTTGTATTTCGTATTATCTACAACAAACTCTGCTTTCGTGTTTGTAGAGATTACACGGTCAAGAACTTCATCAAATGCTACGTTAACAACTTCGCCAGCTGCTGCTTTACCGTTTTCGTCTTTAACAGCCACTTTGTATACGCGACCGTTTGATGAACCTACAGCTGCCTCTTCGCCACCGTCACGAGTAAGTTCTAAATCATATTTCGCATGAATAGCACCGAAAGTCAATTCAGCAGCTTTCACTTGTAGTTCAGTTTGATCTAGTTTGTTAACTGAGTTTTGGCCATATCCAGAGTTGTCAATGAATACAACTGGAGTTGCTTTTGTGTTTGATCCTGAAACAGTAAATGTTGCTTCACCTTTAGAGTCTGTTTTAACTGTTACAGAAGCTACTTGACCATTAGTAGTTTGGTAAGCCGGCTTGCCATTAATTGTAGCATCAGTCAATTTATTGATAGCTACATCAACGTTTTCAGCGAAAGTAACATGCACATCTTGGTTTTGGACAGCTTTACCAGTTTTTGGATCTTTATATGTTACTTTGTAAACTTTATTTTCTCCATTATTTAAAGAAGCACCTTTTTTGTCGTCTTCTTCAAGAGTTAGGATTGTGTCAACACCCCAATGTACAGTTGCATAGTCACGAACTGTTGGAGTTCCTGTTGGGTAAGCTACCACTTCGTCAACACCAGCAGCATATTGTGTATAAGAGAAAGTTGCGATACCATCTGCGTTTGTTACAGCTTCAAACACTTGGTCTTTGTTAAGTGTTCCAGTTGTGTTAGCTTTTACGTTAAATGTTACAGGGATACCTGCTTGTTTAACGCCAACATCAGCAGATAAAATCGCTTGTTGTCCAACTTTACCTTGAACATTTTCAGAAGTCATGTCAATTTTTGTCGGAACTACAGCAGACATACCAGTGAATGAACCAATTGCTTTGTCATTCAAAGTAACTGTGTACTTTTCTCCGCCTTTTTGAACTGCAGTAGTCAATACTACTACTTTATCGTCAGTTTGTTTTACTGCAGCATTAGATACAGTCAAACCGTCGATTTTGAAGTTCAATGAGTTGATGTTGTCAACTTTATCTTTCATAGCTACTTCAACAGTCGTAGCGTTAACTGCTTTAACTGAAGCAACGCCAGGAGCTACTGTGCCAGTACCTACATCAGAGAAATCAGTGTTGATTGTCTTGTGTAAGAATGTAGCAAAGTGACCACGAGTTGTTGTGTTTTTCGGGTTGAAAGCTGGTGCTTCTGGGTTTGTGATGTCGAAGAAGTCTAATACGTCAATTGCTGGACGAGCTTCTGCTTTCGCTTTACCTAGGTCTGTAACGTCTTTTTTGAAGTCTTGTGCTGCAACATAAGAAGCAAGATCGATGTCATGTACGCGGTCGAATGCACGAACAAGAACGATTGCCATGTTTTCACGAGTGATGTCACCAGTCGGATCTAGTTTGCCGTCTGGTGTACCAACGAATACTCCGTTGTCATACACTAGTGCAGCCATTTCAAGCAATTCTTTGTTTGAAGTAGTTTTTAGGTCTGCAAAGCGTGGTTTAGATTGAGCGTCAGCCGGTACTTTATAACCTTCTGATACTAACCATTTACCCATCAACTTAACTACGTCAGAACGAGTTAAAGTTTTGTTAGGTTTGAATGAACCATCTTCGTAACCTTTGATGATGCCTGCATCTGATAATGCATTGATTGCTTCTTCGTGTGTGTTACCTTTTGTGTCGTTAAAATCTGCCGCGCTTGCAACTGGTGCTACTGCTGATGCTACTAGAGCAGCTGAAGCAGCCCCTACTACAAACTTGCGATATTTCGTTGGTTGGTTAGCCATTGAATAATTTCCTCCTCTTGGATATCTCTGTTTTTGCCGTGATACTACCTATGTATGAAAGTAGTAGGCATTACACAGTAAAGTATAGATAAGAACGGTAAAGATGTCAATCGAATTTTGGAAAGTTTACTAGATTACTAGCAAACATCGACAAATCTTTTTTGCCGCAACTTCTATTCTACCGATTTTTTTAGAAGATGCAAGTATTTGCCAAGAAGTTTTTGAAATAGGGTATTTTGGTGGTGCTTGGAAACTTTGCATACAAAAAGGCTTGAACAGATGGGAACTGTTCAAGCCTTTTTGTGTGCGGTCAACCAACCGTTACGCTTCGCGTGGCATTTGTGCTATATGCTAAGAGAAAATTATCCTTACACTTCCGTATTCTATCATTAAGTTTCATAGATTACAAGAAGGTTTTGGTAGATTGTGTTTTAATATTGAACTTTTTATTTGAGAACCTTTATTTCAACAAATGTTTAAGAGTTTGGTGAGCGTTCCTGGATTTCCGCTTCAGACGGGGACGCTTTCCGGAGGGCGTGGCTTGAGTCGCTTCCTTCGCTTCGCTCTGTCCAGGGTCTCAAGGCTCACGCTGATCCTCCCGGAGTCGCCCCATCTTCCGCTTCAATCCTTAATAGATATCTTAATTTTATAGATACGTCAGCGATTAAGTTTCTCAAATCACTGCTTCTTCTTATAGACTTCTACTAGAAACTTTGGTAGATTCATTTGTCGTTTGATTCGACTTGGTTCTAGTAATAATCGATACAACCATTCCGCGCCCGCTTTTTGAAAAGCAACCGGTGCCCGTTTGATGTTGCCAGCTAGTACGTCGAATGAGCCACCGACGCCTTGAAACAAAATCGGGTGTAGTTGGTTTCGATGTTGTTCGATCCATTGTTCTTGTTTGGGTGAGCCCATAGCGACGAATAGGATATCGGGTTGGGCTTTGTTAATGTTGTCGAGTACGACTTGTGTGTCTTTTTCGTAGCCGTGTTGGACGCCAGCAATTTGAATGTCTGGATGTAGTTCTTGCAATCTAGCAGCTGCTGTGTCGGCTACGCCAGGTTTGGCTCCGTAAAGGAAGATTCGTTTCCCCCTTTTTGCGGCTTCTTGGACGATGCGGTCCATCATGTCGATGCCGGTGACTCTGGAACGGATTTGGCCTTTTTTTAGTTTGGATGCGAGGATGACGCCGATGCCATCCGGGATTTGGAATTCAGCCCGGTTGAGCAGTGCTTTTAGTTCGGCGTCTTCTTTCGCTTTCATTAGCTTTTCTGGATTGATCGCGACGACGAGTGATTTTTTTCCTTCATCTATATTCGCGAAAACTTTGGGTATCAGTTCGTCGTAGTTTTCAGTGTTGACGGAAACACCTAGAATTTCTTCTTTCATTAATGAAGCAGTCCTTCTTTTTTGCCATCGCCTAGTTTGAAGAAGCGGAATTCAGCGTTCTCCCATTTGTCTGGGTTGAGGGCATTTTTAGTGTCGAGCATAATGGGTCTTGGTTGTTTCGTTGATAGACTCGCTGGATCGAGCTGTTTAAATTCATCATGGTCCGTTGTTAATAGAAGCAAGTCTGCATTTTCGATTGCTTCATCGATTGTTGCTGTTTGCGTCGGATGCTGCAATTCTTTAATATGCGGATCGAATGATGTGACTTCTAAGCCTAGTTGCTGGAGCGACTCGATGACTTTCGTTGCCGGGCTTTCGCGCATGTCATCGACGTTGCCTTTGAACGCCAACCCGAGAACCGCCACTTTCCCCTTTTCGATGCCATATTGCGTCAGTAAGTTCTTTGCTTTCTGTGCGGTGAACATCGGCATGCCGTCATTTGTCAGACGCGCTTTTTTGATGATGTCCGCTTTATCAGGTGCCAGTTCAACGAGGAACCATGGGTCGACTGCGATACAGTGACCGCCTACGCCTGGGCCTGGTGTATGGATGTTGACACGTGGATGGAAGTTGGCAAATTTGATCGCTTCCCAAATGTCCACGTCGATACCTTCTGCGATTTTCGCAAGTTCATTGGCAAATGCGATGTTGACGTCGCGGTAGGTGTTTTCCATGACTTTGACGAGTTCTGCTGTGGTCGCGTCTGTCAGGTGGATCGTTCCTTGTACGAATGCTTGATACAGCTCTTTCGTCATTTCTGCTGATTTCGGATTAATGCCGCCTACGATGCGGTCGTTGTTGACGAGTTCTTCGAATATCTTGCCCGGGATGACGCGTTCCGGTGAATGGGAGACGAATAGTTCTTCTCCGATGACGAGATCGGTTTTGCGCAGTTCCGGCAGCATGACGTTTTCGACCGTTTTTGGTGGGACGGTGGATTCTAAGATGACAAGTGCGCCTTTTTTAATATACGGAACGACGGACGCAGTGGCCTGGCGGATGAATTCCAGGTTGGCAGTGTTGTCCGGGTTGATAGGTGACGGTACAGCAATAATGTAGACGTCTGCTTCGACGGGTGTAGTGGAGACGGTGAAGTGCCCTTGGTCGATGGCTTGGTCTAGACGTTGTTGCAGGCCGTTTTCTTCTATATGTAGTTGTTTGTTAGAGATGAGTTGTACCGCGCGTTCGTTTTTGTCGACGCCGTGTACTTGTAGGCCGCTGTTTGCGAACATGACGGCTGTTGGGAGACCGATGTAGCCTAGGCCTACTACGCATAGTTTCTTTTGCATGGTTTGTTCTACCTTCGCTTTCTGTTGTGAGTGTTGAAGAAATTGTTCTATCCTATTTTCTCAGTATCTTTAATCTTTTCCTTACTTTATTTACTACAAATAATGTGGTCACTGAAAACTTGCACCACACTGTAAGGATTGAAGCGGAGGGTGGCGACTCCTGTGGGATCAGCGTGACAGGTGAGACCCTGGACTGAGCGCAGCGAAGGAAGCGGCTCACCGCACGCCCCACGGAAAGCGTCCACCCGCAGCGCAAATCCCGGACCACTATGTTTTTGTATATTGCCATCTATATAGTATACCAAGTTATTGATTTGCCAACCACGTTTATTTCTTTGTGGTGGTCTGTACTTTGTATGTTGTATAGGTTCCTTGTTTTACGGTTCGTCCGCTTTGGTTTTTGATGCCTGGGTGGACGATGAGCATATATTCTGCGCCAAGCTGCATGGGTTTGGCGGGTTGGATGGACATGGTTTTGTTGTCGATTTGTTTTTTTGTTGTAGGTATAGAGACGCTACCGAATTTGATAAGTTCCATTTTGTCGAAAGTTTTTGCCGGGCCGAAGTTCATTGGTTGTGTGAATTGGACGTTGAATGCTTTTTGTTGTGGTACGTCGGTCGGTCCGTTGATGTGTTTATAGTTTTTTGCTGCAAGGCTCGCTGTAATTAGGCGTTTGTGCATGCCCGTTAGTTCTGTGCCGGGTGCCATGTTGATGGTTGGTTGGACGCCTTTGTGTTGGACGGGTGTGCCTTTCGGGCCTGTGTAATGTCCGGTTGTGAGTTTTAGTGCACCGCCATTAGCTAGTTCGAATAGGGACTGGACGCTGCCTTTGCCTTTTGTGTTCTCCCCTACTACGACTGCCGCTTCTTGGTCTTTGACGGAGACGGCGACGATTTCGGATGCAGAGGCGGAGTAACGGTTGACGAGTACGTACGTGTCATCCGGGAATTTATTTTTCGCTGGGATCGATTTAGCGGACTCGGTACCCATGCGTGTTTTTAATTTGTAGGCTTCTTTTGCTTTCGGGAAGAAGCCTAGTAGTTGTTCAGCGCTTTCCACATAGCCGCCACCGTTAAAGCGTAGGTCTAAGATGAGTTTTTCTGCGCCTTGTTTTTTCAGATTTGCCCAGTGAGTGTTGACGTCTTCCAGTAGATGAGCTGAAAAAGTCTTAATTTTCAAATAACCGACATTACCGTACATCATATGTGATTGGACATTGGTTTTATTCTTCACTGGATAGGTCAGGCTGGCGACTTGTGTTGTCGGTCCTGCACTGGCGTATTGGTTTAGGTATTCTTTGTATTCTGCTGGTGTTAAGTAGACAGAGTATTCGTCGAGTTGGTTGACGATTTCATTGATAGTTTTCGCTTTTGCTACGTTGGTTGGTTGTTCGCCGTAGTAGTAAAGTTCAACGATTTCTTTGACTTCGTCGAGTGTGGCGGCTTGAGACACGGGCGCTAAGCAGAGCCAGGCGATGATGGCTGTTGCGGCGATGAGTGTTTGTTTCATGGCGGTTCCTCCTATTTGCTAGTTTGGGTAAGTAGGTTCAAATGACTTTTCATTGGTTGTTATATGTACCTACTCACTATACCCTATACGGCTCGGAATAAGCGATTGGGGAAGGATTTATTTTTTTGAATATAGGTTGACCCAGTAGATTTTGCCGTTTTTGTCGGTGGCTGTGCCGGCACCCATGTGTGTGAATGTCGTGCTTAGGAGATTTTCTTTGTGACCGGGTGAAGCGAGCCAGGCATCGGTGACTCCTTTGGCGCTAATGTAGCCAGCCGCGATATTTTCTCCGTACGCTTTCCATTTGTAATTAAATTTCGCTAGCATTTCAGGCACGGTCCCGTATGTTGGGGAGATGTGTGACAGTTCCCCGTTTTTAGCCATGTCTTCCGCTTTGGCGGTGGCGATTCGGTTGAGTGCCGGGTCCGCTTGCAGACTGTTGACGTTGGCAGCTTTGCGTGTTGTATTGACGATGATGATTGTTTGAGCCGCTAGTGATGGTTGGTTGGATGTTGGTGGTTCTGGCTTTGGTTGTTCTGGTTTTGGTTGTTCAGGTGCAGGTTTTTCTGGCTGCGATTGTTTTTCAACATACATTTTCTTCTGTTTATCGTAGGTGATCAGGCCTTTTGCTCGTTTGTCATTAAATTGGATGGCGCGGTAGAGAAACGCTGCCATTTGTGCGCGCGTGACGGGTTCATTCGGCTTGAATTCTGCGCCTGGCCGTGTGGTCGTAATGTTGAGTTCCGCGATCGTCACGATGTAGGTGTAAGCCCCGTTCGATTTCGTAACATCAGCAAACCGAATGAAATCGTTGTCGTCCGTGATGATATTGTAACCGAGAACGAGTAGCTTCGCCATTTGGCCCCGAGTTAGCGGATCGTTCGGATTAAACTTGGCTTGATTGGCAAACAGCCCTTTTTCAGTGAGTGCGCGGATATGATCGTAGGCGCCATGTGTTGGTTTGATGTCTGTGAAATTCAATTTATAGGCAGCACTTGGCTTCGCTTTGATAGCGAGTGCGATCATCTTGGCCGCCTGCGCACGGGTGACAGGCTGGTTGAGGCGATACGTATTGTCCGGATAGCCGTTGATGATTTGATTGGCAGCCATGTACGTGATCGCTTCGTGTGCGTAGTGATCGGCTGGCACGTCTTTGAATGTCGCGGCGTGTGCAGGTTGTGCGTAGGCCACGGCAGTTGCTGCGAGGGTGATAGCCGTTGTGCTGATGAATAAGTTTTTCTTGTGGTGTCGATTGGTGTTTGTCAGTTTCATAGATTCGGCCTCCTTTTGTATGAGTATACTGGATAGTTGGGTAGATTTGGAGGGGGATTTGGTAGGATTTGCGGGATTTTTGGGAGGTTATGAGCGGTTGGCGGTGGGTTATGAGCGCTTGAGGGGTGGCTATGAGCGGCTGGAGGTGGGTTATGAGCGCTTGAGCTGATGTTATGAGCGGCTGGCGGTGGGCTATGAGCGCTTGAGAAAAATCTATGAGCGGCCGTAATTTCATTGGAAGGGTGGCGCATGAAATGATGAGCATGCGCCTTTTTGATTGGTTGGACTTAGAAGGTGAGATTCGTAGGTATACTAAGTAGTTCGGAAGATAATTGATAAACGGAGTATCTCTTCTTACCATGTAGCTCGGTATAAGGATTTGCCAAGAGACGTTTGGCTACATGTCGGGAGCGGATATTGCTAAATTGTCGAAACTGCTGGTTCGTGAGGAGGTCTCCTTTAATCCAATACCATTCTTGAAGTGTAGTGTAGTGGGCTGCGGGGTCTAGATATCCGCACGCTTGGCATCTCCAACGTTTTGCTTGCCACTGCATGGTCAGGCGGTTGCAAGTATGGCAGGTAACGCCAGATGTAAGTTCTTGGGAGTTGATGTCGTATTTTTGAGTAAGGGGAGATGATTCGTACATGCGGTGGGCCTGTTTGAGTTCATTGGCTAGTCGATGGATTTGAGGTTGACTTAATATATCTGAATTCATTTCCATTGAACGTAGTTTGTTTGGAATTTCATATGAAAATGCAATGCGGGAGGATGCCATATTTTCGATCGTAAGTTCATTTTGATATGCAAATACGACGTAATCCATGAGCGGGATAGTAATTTTCCGCTCTTGCAACCACTGATCGAAAAAATACTTTTTCCTCTCTAGTTCTTCGATTGGACTTCTCAAAACGGTCCGCTCGCCACCTGGCACTTGGCGGATAAATTGAGTGGGATTTTGTTTAACTAGCAGTTTACCAGCAATATTTTTAATTTCAAATAGTATGATAATGCTTGGTGTAATAAGCATCGAATCAATTTGGAAGTATACCGCACCTTGCTTCAGAAAGAGGTCATGGAGAATTGCATGGGGGTACTGTGGGGCAAACTCCCTCATTTGATAGTCAAATTCCTTCTCTCCTCCAAATCCCGCCCTTCCATTGTAAAAGTCAGTTCGAATTTTTTCATACTTTTCATGATTGACTGGCAGACGTTTCAACAGCGCATGTTGCCCAATGACTAACTTAGGCACTTCACGGGTTTTGTAAATTATATCTCTCACCTCCTGTACGTTGGGTTTATTCTTATTATAGCAAATCAACATCAACATGGAAATGTTTGGATAAAATTCTTTTTTGCATTAGGTTTGGCTGGTAAAATTAATTTTTGATGTGGAATTAGGTATGAAAATTGAATTTTCATCGTTTTCTCTTTATGGATGGGAAGTTGATTTATAAAAATATGTCTTATTAACTACCTAGAGATGGTTGGTTTTATTGTTTATGAGCGTTGGTTTGGGTTCTATGAGCGTGGACAGCTTCCCTATGAGCGCGAGCGTGGGGTCTATGAACGTGGACAGCTTCCCTATGAGCGCGAGCGTGGGGTCTATGAGCGTGGACAGCTTCCCTATGAGCGCGAGCGTGGGGT
>NZ_WHVW01000001.1:0-143619 GCF_009651005.1 Sporosarcina obsidiansis | reverse complement strand
CGAGCGTGGGGTCTATGAGCGTGGACAGCTTCCCTATGAGCGCGAGCGTGGGGTCTATGAGCGTGGACAGCTTCCCTATGAGCGCGAGCGTAGGGTCTATGAGCGTGGACAGCTTCCCTATGAGCGCGAGCGTGGGGTCTATGAGCGTGGACAGCTTCCCTATGAGCGCGAGCGTGGGGTCTATGAGCGTGGACAGCTTCCCTGTGAGCGGGATAAAATTCGCTATATTTCTAAACAAAAAAACTGCCACAAGGGCAGTTTTTAATGTTTCACAATATAACGAGCATAGGTTTTCCAATGCGTTCCTTTCCATTTGTCCCATTCTGGCAGATAGAGCGGGATTGGGTGGAAGACAGTTTGGTTGTCTAGGTTATCGTTCAAATTGTCGTTATGCAATGCGACGGTGCCTGGTTCTGTTCCGCTTGTTAAGATGGAGCGGTCTAGCCAGGTGAATGGTGTATCGACGATGGTTTGCACAGCTCGTCCTTTGCTGTCGAGTGTCCAAACTTTTGCTCGGTCGTTGTGTTTATTGACCAGCCAGTTAGTTTTGATACTCGTCGCTTGGTTTGCTTCATTGGTTTGAATGAAGGTATTGACGTTGGTTCCGAATGGTAATTGAAGCTGTTCGTCGTATGGCGCAATGCGTACTTCATAGTAGGCTAACGGATTTTCTTTTTGCGTGTTGCCTAGTGATTTGTATGCTTTTAGCCATTTGTCTTCCTGGGCAGGCACTTTCGATACGGAGACGACGGTACCGCTCAACGTGGAAATGTCGGTTGGATAATCCGGTTGAATGCGCTCCTGGATTTCAGCAAGCTTTTTCTCTTCTTTTGTCTGTGCCGGTGTGCCTTCAGGTGTTTCTTCGTTTTCACCCTCAAGTTGCGAATCATTTTCTGAGTTGCTATCCGGATGATTGATCGTTCCGTCAGGATTATCGGTGTTGTTGACTGGCGTATCCGGATTAGTTGCCGGATCGTCTACTTGTTCATCAAATGAATTCCCATCGACTTCGTGGTCCAAGTCGTCTGTTGAATCGTTGATATAAACGTCTTCCACAGGAGGCATACCATCAGCAGATGCAGCCGCCACGTCGCTACCTTCTACGCTGCCCACGCCATCCGGATTTTCATTCGGATTTTCTTTTGGCACGAAAGGTGTGCGGATGGCTTCGTGCTGGATCGTCACAAAGCTGCCTGGTTCAATATTGAGCCATTCATCGTGCAACACATACGTAACGATCGTCTGGTCCGTGCTGTAAATATCGATCGATGGTGATCCGTCCCGATTGATTTTCACGACAGAGCCATTGACTGGGCTTGTCATCGCGATATCGGTTGGTAATTGATCAATTTTTGAATCTAGCGTTTCGATTTGGCGTTGTACTTGTGCGAGGTCTCGCTCAGCGTCCGCAATAGCTTGCGCGAACGTTCCCTCTCCTACGACATCGACACCGACGTCGATGTTCACTTGTACTTTTTTGTCATCATTTGAATCATACGTATTACTGTCACCTTTAGAACTGCTGCTGCGTCGCTGTTCATACTCCAGATCGCTAATCGTCTGACGAATCGTAGAAACTTGATTTTGCAATGCAGTTCGCTCGGCATTTAATTGACTGCGTTGTTCGTCAATGTGATCTGTTTTCAAGGACGCGAGCTCGGTGCCAAAGTCGACCGTCTCCCCTTCTTTGACGAGCCAGGAGTCGATCGTCTGACCTTCTTTCAAGTAAACGGTATGCAACTCTTTCGGCGCGATGAAACCTTCTTTGTCGAGTTCTTTCGTGTAGTCATCCGCTGCCAGTCGCTCGTAGCCGTTGACATAGAATGATTTTGGAATCACACTTTTTTCAGAAAAAACGAGATAACTGTTCAAGGCTATAAAAGAGGTCACGAGGATCACTACGATGAGATTTCGCCATTTCACCATTTATAGCCCCCCTATCATTAATAGATTCAGCAGTTTTTCCATAGGTACGAAACCGACTGCTGCCGTAATTAAAGCAAAGATAATCTGCAATGCGATGAGTAACCAGATAACATCTTTGCGGATTTCATCGCCTTCATAGAAGCGAATAAAACGGTATTGTACCGCCACAATAAGCGCGGCAAAAATCGTCAGTTGATTGACAAAATAGATGAGATACCAGTTTTCGAGAAAGGTCATCGCAAGCGGTCCAAATGATAATATCGACACACTTGCCGTTTTGCCGGCTAATGCGAAGATGAGGAAATTGATCGCTTTCTCGATTAAAAGCAACCCTGTTACGACTAGCTGTAATTTTAACAGAGGTTTGAAAGAAATATTTGTGATCATACTTAAGATCCATGCCACGCCCCAGAAGTGAAACGCCATGTAGAGAATTGACCATAAAACTGAACCAATCAGTGCAACATAGCGGCTAATCGTGTAGTCGTCGACTGTGCCGTTCGCTAAAATATACGTCATCGTTTCCGTGTTCATGCCCCACATATCGCGAAGTACAAACAGAATGATGCCCAAAATGAACACAGCAAACACACGGCGCTTGAAACCATTCATCGTCCCTTGTCCTAGTTCGCCGGCAAGCCGGTCTGGATATACTAATGAACGCCAATAACTGTAAGTAGAATACATATGTACTTCTCCTTTACCTCCAACTTGTTCGTTCGAATACTATCAAATTCTATCTCTCTTACTTTATCAAAAAATGACGAATTTGCAACGAATGTCTTGTTTTGGAGGTGAATTTAATGAAATATGCATTGGGGAGTGGTCAGGAGATTGAGAGAAACGATTTGTTGGCGGGGGGTTTGGATCGGTTCAACGATAGTTTGGATCGGTCCGATGATGGTTTGGATCGGTTCAACGATAGTTTGGCTTGGTTCGATGGTGGTTTAGCTCGGTCCGATAGCAGTTTGGATCGGTCCGATAATAGTTTGGCTTGGTTCAATGCTAGTTTGGCTCGGTCCGATGGTGGTTTGGCTCGGTCCTACAATAGTTTGGCACGGTTTGTTCTGCACTCCGCTCAATATGAGGATATGATGTACTGGCTGATTTAAAAGGAAAAATATAGTAGTTCAATCTATTCATTTAATTATCAGAATGTTTTAAATCCAGAGGAATAGGTTATAATAGAGACTATCGCGGGGGCATGAAAAGATACGACATATTTCCCGGGAAATAGACAAAGGAGTGATGAGCGATGAATTTGGAAAAGACGATTGAATTTACTTGGCAGGATTTTGCATTGGGCCTAGGTGGTTCGGGAATTTTCGTAGTGGCGCTCCATTTCTTAACACTATGAGAATAATGGTCTTACAGTTACAGCCGACATAAAAACACCTCTGTTTTAGACGCATGATACATGCGCTGTAAACTGAGGTGTTTTTTTAAAGAATTTTGTCAAATCATTCGCAGTCCTTCCATCAACTCCTTAAATAAGAGTCGGTTTTTCGTTTCGAGTGCGTAATCTACCATGCGTTCCCAATTCTCTTTCTCTAATCGCTCCACCAATCCTTCTGCTTCTCGCATACTTTCTTCCTGTAGATGGCCTTCCAATTCCATCGCTCCTTCGAGTATAGTCGACAAATGCAAATGTAAATCGGAAACTAGCAATAATTGATAAAGTGGGATCCGAATGAACCGATTGCCCCGTTGAAATACGAATACCTCCCCTAAGTTCTCAACTTGTAAACTTCTCGTGTTGATGATAATCTCCTTACCTTCTGCCGGAATGAACTGAAATATTTCCTCATTTTTCATGATCGAGAAATATTGGTAGGCAAATACAAGGCGTAAATTGAATTCTTCTTTACTGGTAAAAAAGGGCTTAATTCGCTGGACGAGCAACATGTTTTCCCCTCCCTTTACATTGTATTGAATATTCCGATTATTAATAATATATCACAATTAGAAGGGTTTTGTGAATGATATGAGCCGGAATACATCCAATATGTCAAGAGAATTTTTTTGTTGCGGTTATATTTGCTCTTCTTGCCGTTTTCACGTGTTTTTCTAGCTTAAAATAAATGATTTTTGCAAAGGAACACAATGAATTCCGAGCTTGTCCAGCTGTTTGTGCAGATTTTGGCAGATATTCCCACACGACTTGTTGTACCAAAAAACGATTTGATTATTCTCGTAATAAATTTCCACTTTCTGAAAAAACATTTCACAAAATACCATGTCGTGTAAGTAGAATACTTTACGTCGAGCATCATGCATCATTTTTCCTGCGTACCGTTGCGCAATATGCCAAAAGGTTGATTCTTTGAGAAGCATAGGTCGTACCTTTACTAATTGGTCTTGCAATTGATGAATATGTAAAGTCAATTGCATCCTTTCTATTACTTCCACCTCCCTTCTTAGTACAATTATCCCAATTTTCTCACATATTATCCAAAATAACGTTAAATTGCCGATTTGACAACCGGTATTGTCTTATTGTCAATTATCAAGATGTGACACTTTTTTTCTTATAAGATGGCGAGAAAAATGGGTGATAAGATTATGAGTTTTGGTACGCAATTACGTGAGTATCGAGAAGAATACCTTGAAATTACTCAAAAGCAAATGGCTATGGATTTAGGAATTGATGCAGGTAACCTATCAAGATATGAATCGGATCGTCGGGAGTTTCCTATTGAACATCTGCCTCTTGTGAAGAAGGTCTACAATATTCCAGATGATATCTTTCTGGCCATGGTTTTGGACCGACCGTTGAAAACCGTCCGTTCTTTTAAGGGACTACAGACACTCGAAAACCAAAGCAGCTATACGAATACGTTTATGGATCAGCATGTCGGTTTAATAGAATCAGAGCCTGAGCTAAAAGAGATTATCATGCTGATCGCCTATCTATCTAAGGAAGACCGAAAGTTATTTTTATCGGCTATACGAAATTTATTACAGCTATTCGAAAATCAATTGCGGAAGTAACCAGGAATCTTCAAAGGCGTCCTCAAGCAGTGGCAATGAACCACGAAAAACGTTATAATGAAAGGAATGCTTTGTGAAGGAGTTGACTCGATGCAAATGACGATTGAACGGATTGCAAATTTGCACGAACATGAAATTGAAGAGTTCATGAACCATATTAAACATACATTCCAACCGTCCGTTCCTCAAAAAGCGGAAATTATACGAAAGGCAGCTTCCCTCGTCCGAATGAATGCGATCGGTGCCTATCGCTATACAGAAAGCGAACAGTCATTAATGGCGAATATTTCTGGTACGGAATCAGAGTTCGCTCGCCTCTCTTTCCAGACGATGGAGCCGTACTGCACATGCCTGAATGACAGCTGGTGTGCGCATCAGATCGCGGTGGTGTTTCATTTGTATTCACAGTTTCATTCGCTTTCAGACTGGTTGCATAATTGGCGCCAATCGGGTGCTGTGCAGACACAACTGACGATTTCAGAGCGTACGCCAGATGCATGGCTTTCCGCTTTGTCTATGTTGGTTAAGCCTCTCGGGGAACTTAGTCCAAAAGAAGGACCTACGGGATTCTTGCATTACGCTTCCATAATTGAACAGCAAAAGACGCGGCTTTCTCCTTTTGAATGGGAATGGAAGCCGCTCTTTTCGCTCTATTACCATTTGACGATTTTGCGGGTAGCTTGGCCCTTTTTGACAGGCGAGCTGTCTTCCAATGATTCCTACCATTACGGCAAGTGGCAGCTGACAATTTGGCTCAATGAGCAGATGTCCGAGTTGAAGGCAGGGATCATTCAGCTCAGTTCCAAATCTAAGCTTTTTGAGACGGATGCTTTCCATGCCAAGTTGAAAGATTTAATTCATTCATTTGCGCTAGAGGAAGAGGGTCTGTTTTCTAAGCGTTTTGAAGCATTCCGACTAGTTTATACGGAATTGTATACAGAAGAAACCGAGCTAGCAGAAGAGCTTGACCGTCTCCAAAATGAAAGTGCAAAGGATGCTCCGTTGTTCCGTGCTTTCCTCTATTTAACGTCTGGTCGTTTTGACGAGTTGGATCACGAGCTGAACTCTTTGGATCCAACAGCCGTCCCGCAATGGTTGGCGTTCGCACTGTATGCGAAGGAGGACGAGGATTTCGATATCGTACAATCCATCATGCAACAGTTGCTTCCCCATCTCGGCAGCTATTATCAGCAGTTGGCATCACGAAATCGTTCGTCTTTTGCAGAAGAAATCGATCAATTGCTGGCTCTTTCTAGTGTTTCAGAGGAACAACGCGATCAGTTATTTCAATCGTATGGCCCTGAAGCAAGTCGAGCGTATGGGAATTTCCTTTTCGAACGTGGACGCTACGATGAGTGGGCAGCCCTCATGCATTTGACGCGAGGTTCCGTTGATATGATTGATGGCTCGTTATTGAAAACAGCGTTGGCTGAAGACTCGCGTGCCGTATTCCCGCTTATGCATGCCGAAGCGTTGAAGTTAGTGAAAGAGAAGAATCGCGATAGTTACCGGCGCGCTGTCCGACTATGGAAGCAAATGAAAACTGCAGCCAAACGGGATGGTCGCACGGAATTTTGGAATCGCTATATCAATACAGTTCGCCAGCAATTTCCCCGCCTGCGTGCACTGATGGAAGAAATGGAGAAAGGAAACTTGCTGCTATGACCGATTCGAACATCTTGCAACTTGCCTTAGAATTAACTTTGAAAGAAGGACAGGATGGTGCGTTTCTCATCTGTGCAAACGTCTCGGGTGAACAGAGAATAATCGACACCGACATGCTCATCTCCTATCTGTTTTATGCGGATGAGCCGACGTTATACGGCATGCTTATCCCACAACGTGATGGCTATATTGAAGTATCGGTTAATGAACTTCTTCGGCTCTTCTCCGCCACGGGGCATCCCTATGTCCACTTTGCCGGCGCTTCTTCGGAAGATGTCGACATACTAGAGGGCATTCGGGAGGCTGCACAAATTTGGCAAGACCCTTCTCTTTTCGCACATATCACAGCGACAGACGATGGATTGTCGTTTGATATGCAGCAATTCGGATTGTCCTCTCAAGCAGGCCGCTATTTGTCACTTGCCGTGCGGGGTCAGCTCGCTTCACTCGGTATATCAATGGCAGATTTCCCAGCGTTACTCCCCCACTTCCAGCAATACGGCTGGCCACGTGGAGACTCTGGACAACTACCTTTCCGTGTGGCACTGCGCTTGACGGAGCCTGACATCGATGAAACGGATTGGCTACTAGAAACGGTGCTGATTAATGAACGTGGTACGCAGTGGTCGCCTGCCGCTCGTAAGGTGACGGCTTCGATCGAGGAAGCATTGCCTGCAAAACGTAAGCCATATGCCGCTGATATTCAAGAGCGACAAGATGAGATGATAGGTATTTTCCGTTCAGTCGAGTTGGCGGATACGAATCAATTCGTCCATGTGTTGTTGAATGATGCGCAAGTACGTGTATTTATTCAAGAGGATTTACCGCTGTGTCAGGCGTTTGATTATCCTGTTATTTTGCCTGCTTGGCTAAAGTCCGTTACGGAGACGAAACTGAAGATCCGGACGTCTGCCGGCATGCAGTCCTATCATTCGTCTGCTAGCCTCGATCAGGTGCTGTCATTTGATTGGAAATTTTCACTGGCTGGCGCGGACATTGATCGTGATCAATTCCAACGAATGGTGGATGAAAACCGGGAATATATTCGCGCGGGTGATGAGTGGTTTCATTTGGACCCTGCCTGGCTTAAGCGCATTAAGGAATTGATGGAACAAGTCGATGATGGCGAATGGACTGTAAAAGACTTGCTGTTCCATGAAGTGCCGGAAGAAATCGCACCAGTTTTTGATGAAGAAGACGATGACGATCCGCTCGTTGCGTTTTCGATGCAGCAGTCGTTGCGACAAGTGATGACGATGCTACAAGAGAAGAAAGGACTGCCGGAAGTACCTGTACCGATTGCGCTTCAAGCAGAATTACGTCCATACCAGCAAGAAGGCTTTGAATGGCTTCATTTCATGCGTGATAATCACTTTGGCGCTTGTCTAGCGGATGACATGGGTCTTGGAAAAACAGTGCAGCTCATCACCTATTTATTGTATGTGCATGACTTACCTGAAACGAATTCACCTTCGATCATTATCTGCCCAACGAGTGTGATGGGCAACTGGCAGAAGGAACTGGAACGCTTTGCCCCTTCTTTACGGGTACATGTTCATTATGGAACGACAAGAGCACGAGAAGAGCAATTTGAGGCCATCATGTCCAATCGTGAAGCTGACATCATTTTGACTACGTACGGTACCGCAACGCAGGACGGGGAGATGCTGGCTTCCTATACTTTCGCCAGTGTGACAATTGATGAAGCCCAAAATATTAAGAACTTGCAAACGAAGCAGTCGCGCGCGATCCGTAAACTGCACGGTCTTCATCATATTGCGTTGACGGGAACTCCGATCGAGAATCGTTTGGCTGAACTCTGGGCGATTTTTGATTTCATTCATAAAGGCTATTTAGGCAGTTTCCGCAAGTTTAGTGAAGAGTTCATTGTGCCAATTGAGCGCGATGATCTGGAAGCAGAAAAACGTAGATTGCGTGCACGGATCCAGCCATTTATGATGCGTCGAACGAAAAATGATCCTGCTTTGCGATTAAATCTACCGGAGAAGCTGGAGCAAAATGAATATTGTCCGCTCACTACTGAACAGGCTGCACTCTACGAAAGTTTTGTTGATGAGACGAAATTCAAGTTGGAAACGTTGACTGGTTTCGAGCGTAAAGGCTTGATCTTAAAAATGTTAAGCCGTCTAAAGCAGTTGTGTAACCATCCTGCATTGTTCTTAAAAGAGCCGCAAGCCCCGGCCGCAGAGCTCACAATGCGATCAAATAAACTGGCACGGATCGTGTCGATGGCAGCTGAAATTGCAACGAACGAGGAACAGTGCCTGATTTTCACGCAGTATATCGGGATGGGCCAAATGATACGCCAATGCCTGTCGGAGCTGCATGGAATTGATGTGCCCTTCCTAACGGGTAGTATGCCGAAAAGTCAGCGTGATGCGTTGGTGGACGCGTTCCAAAATGGCGAGTTCCCAATTTTCATCTTGTCCTTGAAAGCAGGAGGAACAGGGTTGAATTTGACACAGGCGAATCACGTACTGCACGCGGATCGCTGGTGGAATCCGGCTGTTGAAAACCAAGCAACAGACCGCGCGTACCGAATCGGTCAGACCAAGTTCGTACATGTCCATAAGTTCGTGACGGTCGGAACGATTGAAGAAAAGATTGATGAAATGCTCGTTGAGAAAGCCGCTTTATCTGCCGATTTGATTCATTCGAGTCAATGGCTGACAGAATTGAATGATCGGGAGTTGGAGGATTTACTGTCCTTTAATTAATTGTTGTGCTAGATTGGGTTTGGAGCGGTGTGGTAGCACTTTCGATCGCTCCGTGGTAACTTTGGAACGATGATACAATACTTTCGATCGGTCCGATGCGACTTTGGAGCGGTGACGCAGCACTTTCGATCGCTCCGATGTGACTTTGGAGCGTTGTGGTTACCGGCACTATGACTCTTTCACGCATCTCAACACTTGCTCGTTTATTCCCTAGTTTTGTTACTAATCAAGAGACCTGCATAGTGGATGCAGGTCTTTTCCTTGTGGTGCGGGGTCATTTCCGATCGGTCGGGAGGAAAAAGGGGTTAGTTTGGATCGTTTCCAAGTAGTTCAGGCGTTCATTCAAGTTGGC
This sequence comes from Sporosarcina obsidiansis, assembly GCF_009651005.1. GTDB lineage: Bacteria > Bacillota > Bacilli > Bacillales_A > Planococcaceae > Sporosarcina > Sporosarcina obsidiansis. Next base: position 133,947 of record NZ_WHVW01000001.1, on the reverse strand, counting down.
GATAATACGAGTGAGTTGGCCAACTTGATTTTCCAATCGCTGAATGTCTTGTTGAGGAGGAGGTCCACCTTTGGAAATAGGTGGATCGACGGAAGTATGGATTTTTTGCTTAGTTATCGTGGAATGGTTTCTTTGCATATCAATTCTTCCTTTCTTTCCTTTATGTGATTATGTATTCCGCCAGCTCCGTTTTGGAAGTGGTCTCCAATCCGACGAGCGGCGGATGATTTGGCGTAAAATTGTATTTCCAGTCCCCTTGCTACATCTTCTTCCTGTTGGGGGTCCCCACCTCCCCTAGGAAGTTCTTGCTGTTGGCGAACATGCTTGTAATGTTTCATAATTTTTTCTTTTTTCGCGTTTCTCTTTAATTGTGAGTTCCATCCATCTTCTATTTCGGAATTGATCAGTAGCGGATGTGAATAGTGGCGTTTCTGCCTATGCCTCCTCCCCTTTCTAGTACTATTTCGTTCCATCAAAAAATAGGTAATGCTTCTTCGTTTGCTGTCGCGACCTCAAAACGTGCGGGCTCTGTCGGTGTAGGCGCTTTCATTTCTGATTCTTTGGTTCCTGGTGATTTGGATGAAAGAAAACGAATGTCATCACACGCCACTTCTGTCACGTATACACGTGTCCGATCTTCTCGCTCATAATTTCGAGTCTGGATACTACCGCTGACCCCCACGAGCGATCCTTTGCCGCAGTAGCGTACAACTTTTTCCGCCTGTCTCCCCCATGCGGAGCATAAGACAAAGTCGGTCGCAATTTCACCGTTAGCATTTTTAAAGCTACGATTGATGGCAAGAACAAATGTCGTGTTGACCCGTCCTGGTGATAGTTCTCGAAGTGTTAGATCTTTGGTGATGCGCCCTACTAAAGCCACTTGGTTCACAAGTTATTCCTCCTTTCATTTGATTAATGCTATCGTAGTATAGGCGAGTATCTTTTGGCAAAGTGGCAAAATTGAATTTTGATGCGATTTTTATAGTGATTTTTCATTTTTCATTTGAAGCTTTTTAAGTGATTTGCCGGAGTGATCAGGTTTAGGGACAATGGAGTTTTGTACATTATTGAATTTTGAGGTGTTCTGAAGTTTTTATGCTATACTGAGGAAAATTGTACCGAGGTGAGTCGAATGAAAACCTTTAAGATGCTTTCGGTGGAAGTGATGCAGGAGGAGGGCGTCCTCACATTTCCGCTATATGACGGTATTATCATTAATCAAGAAAATAGTCATCGTTTATGGGTGCTAGAGCTATTTATCGATGCCAAGCATAAGGAAGTGATGGAGCAATGGAAGGCCGAAGAACGGCTTCTGACCGTTCGAGTGGTCATTTCCTATCCCGGCAATGAGCCTGCGTCATTTATTGTTGCTGTAGAGGATTGGCGGCAGATTGGCGACCGAATTTCAGTGTTAATGAAGGGGCGTCTGAAGAGTGCTCGTTCAAAGTATGCGGAGCATTTATTGGAAGAATTGCTAGAAGATGGTCTCGAGGGAGATGCGTTGTTGGAACGGTTCCAAACGGATATGTGGGATCGGCCGAAGTTGAAACGTGATCATTTACCGTCTGAGAAATGAATTTCAAGTTTTGAGCTGCCAGGATTTTGAATGGCAGCTTTTTTGTCGTGGAGTTTTTTTGAATTCTATGAGCGCGCGGGCGGGTTCTATGAGCGTTGGGACGAGAGCTATGAGCGCGCGGGCGAAGGCTATAAGCGGGTGCCACATCTACATAATTACAAGCACATAAAAACGGCTCCTGCATTTAGGAGCCGTTTTTGACAGCTGGCGAATTATCGGTTGTTATCTTTACGATCTTCGTCGCGAATAATGCCGTCAGGAGCTGTGGTGTTGCCGTCCATGCCGCCTTGCATCGTGTTGTCATCGCGTGCGCCACGGGTATTGTTGCCATCGTCAAGGAGACCATCTCGGTTGAGGTTTTCGTCCATTTGGTCACGGTTATTATCCTCAATGATGTTTTTGCGGTCACCATTCATCATGCCGCCGTTATCTCGATTGTTGTCATCTAGACCATCTAGATTCGGCCCCATGCGTTCATTGCCGTTCGGTGTACGGTTATCTCGTTCCAGGTTTTGCATAGGTGTTTCATTATTGTCTGGAAGAGCGCCGTTGTCCGTATTACATGCCGTAAGGGCAAGCGCAGAAGCAAAGACTACAGGCAATGCTTTTTTGATCATAAAATATTCCCTCCTTTTTGCAAGCTGTCAATCATACATGGTGGTACGATCTTTGTTAGCTTGTGCGAAAAGGAAGGAACTATTCATATCACTTTTTCAACTGCTCCGCTTTTGTTTCCAATAAATTTTGGACGTATACAGCTTCAGCTTTACAGCCATATTCATAATGAGTGTTCAACTGTTCTTGGAGAATTTCAATCTGCGCAATTTGCTCTTCAGCAGGTGGATCATTGAGAATTCGCATCAACACATCTTCCACCCGTTGCGCCAACTCTTTATGAAACTGTGGATTTGATTTGATTTCTTCAGGAATTTTTTCATACCAAAGTGCTTTAGTCGTAATATATTCCCGCCAATTTGCATAAAATTGTTCTATGTCGTATTGCTCTTCTGACCAACCAATATCGCTCATATATTGTTCAAACGATTGGGAAATGGACCGTGTGATGCTGCTTTTTATATTTGGAGAAAGCTTTTTAAACATGCTCTTTTGTAACCTCCCACTGTATGCCGATGTTGGCAATCCAATGATCATTGTATCAAATTTTTTCTTCTGTGCAAACCTAAATCAGCGTTCTTGTACAGGACCGAGCGCGAATGTGATTTCCGTTTCACAAGCCACTTCGCCATCCACTGTTGCGATCGCTTTTCCTTTACCAATGGATCCACGCCAGCGGACAATTTCTACTTCTAAACGCAGCGTGTCGCCTGGAGTCACTTGTCGTTTAAATCGGCAATTATCGATACCTGCGAAGAAAGCGAGACGCCCTTTATTTTCTTCCTGCTTCAATAAAGCTACTGCACCCACTTGAGCGAGAGCCTCCACAATTAATACACCGGGCATAACAGGATAGCCTGGAAAGTGGCCATTGAAAAACTCTTCATTGATCGTGACATTCTTTAGACCAACGGCACGCTTTCCTTCTTCCAATTCTTCGATCCGATCGACCAATAAAAATGGATAGCGATGGGGTATAATTTCTTGAATTTGTTGAGCTGTCAGCATTGGAAAATTCTCCTTTGTTCGAGTATGTCTCGTCAGCTTTTTATTATACATGAACACTTCATGCACATATGTTAGTTTTTCCCGTTCATAATATCAAAAATATGTTGCCAAGTTTCTTTATGGAATACATCACCTGCGGACCCATCACCGATGACGCTAAACCCGATGACAGCGCCTAGAATAGCAGCGATGACCAGTAAGGCTAACAGGATGAGCAGGCGCAGCCAAATTGGAATCATGCGAACACGGACCCATTTCAGTTCACTGACCGGTATTTCAGGTTTTTCATCCTGTTCTTTACGCGGCCATTTTGCTTTTATACGCGTCCAAAAACTAGCGTCCGTTTCTGCCTGCTTTCCGCGTCGCTGTTTGCGAGAAACGGATTCACTGGTACCTGACACCTGAGTGGTCGATTCGTTTGGCTGAGGTAACTGCTTTTCTGTTGTACGATTTTCGTCTGTCATAATCAATACTCCTATTGCGCGCTTAGCGGATGCCATTGATCAAACCTAACATTTGATCGGCTAGCGTCACAGAACGTGCATTAAATTGATAAGCACGCTGTGTGGCAATCAAATCCGTCATTTCTTTTTCATAATTGACATTTGAAGTTTCGAGTGCACGGTTTTGCATGCCAATTTGACTGCGCCCTGCCCCTACTAATTCCGTCAATAAATCATTTGCTTCCAGTCCAAGACCTGCCATATCTTCCGGTAAACCAAAGTTCGTTGCAGAAAGTTGTGCCATTAAATCCGGCTTTTCTAGCACTGTTACACCCAATTCAAACGTCTGCTTCGTGCCGTTTGGCTGTGATACTTCGAGTAAACCGTTTGGAAGAATGCGGTAATTCGATACCTGTCCAGAAAAGACAATTGGACGACCTGCACTATCCGCCACTGGTAATCCCTCTTCATTGACCAACATGTTTTGTCCATTTGCCATAGGAGATACATAAAAATTCCCTTTACGAGAATAAATGATTTCTTCTCCACCTTCTGTTGGTTGAATCAAATTAAAGTATTGCTTCGGTTCCGTCAATGCAAAATCAAGCTGTCGGTCGGTCACTTGGATCGATCCGACCTTCCAATTCATTTGCATACTTCCGAGCATCGAGCCACTACCGATCCGAATTCCGTCTTCTGAGCGGCGAGGCGCCTGATCTGCTTTATCATTGTTCATTTGTTGGTAGAGCAGTTCCTGGAATTTGGCATCGGTCGATTTGTAGCCATGCATCGCTGTATTTGCTAAGTTATTGCCGATTAAATCAAGCCGATGTTGTAACTGGTTCATCGTATTGACAGCTGTTGTCATTGTGCGAATCATAAAAGGCGACTCCTCTCTTGCTTGTTCGTCTACAATTTATTAATTAACCCGTCCCACTTCATTGACCGCTTTTTCCATGCTACGATCATAGGCCTGAAGAATTTTTTGATTGGCTTCAAATGCTCGATATGCCGCCAACATGTCCGTCATCGTACGACCTGCATCAACGTTGGAATCTTCAATAAAGCCTTGTTTCATCGAATAATTGCCGCCTGCTGGAAGAGGTTGTCCATCTGCTGTCGCGAACAGTCCATTATCCCGTTTCAACAACGTATCTGGTTCCTCGGAATACGCTATGCCAAGTATCGCGGCTTGCGTGTCGCCTGTAAAAATTAAACCGCTGTCCGTAATACGAATATCGTCATTTGGCAGCTCGATTCGGTTGCCTGTTGCATCCAGCACATATAGCCCAGACGGATTAGTCAAGAAGCCTTCTGCATTGACGGTGAAATTACCATTTCGCGTATAGTATTGATCGCCATTTTCGCCTTCCAACGTGAAGAACACAGTACCCGCAACGCCCGTTTCTTCATTGATATCCATTGGCCCATCAATTAATGCCACGTCTGTCTTCAATTCTGTTTCCCTCAACTGACCTTGGGCAAACAAAGGCAAGGTCTCTTGCATATAAACGCCTGTTGACAGTTCGCCCACTGGTGCAAGCCCCTTAAAATTCAGCCCTTTTTCCGTTGGCACCCGCATCGAATCCAAACGAGACATGAACATTTCAGGGAATGCCCGGATGGTCGACTGCTCAGCCTTATATCCAGGAGTATTAGCATTCGCCATATTGTTTGCTAGCATTTCCGTTCTTCGTTGCTGTGCGATCATGCCCGATCCTACTGTGTAGAAGCCACGAAACATTTCATTTCACTCCTTTTCATTCCGTACTCGTATTCATTCCACCATCACCATCGAATGAATTGATCTTTTTATTATACACTAATTTTTCATTGCATGTAGTGTCAACGTGCACGTGTCGGAGATTTTCCGATTGTTTCCAGTAGAACACCTGTCCCAATGGCTACACAATTCAACGGATTTTCTGAAATGAATACCGGTACTTTTAGCTCTTCCGCTAGCAGTAAATCGATGCCATGCAGCATTGCACCGCCACCCGTTAAGAACACACCGAGGTCAATGATGTCCGCGGATAATTCAGGTGGTGTCTTTTCTAGCACATTTTTTGCAGCCTGCACGATTAAACTCACAGACTCGTGGAGAGCTTCATTAATCTCTTCTGACGAGATCGTGATCGTTCTCGGCAATCCAGATACCATGTCACGTCCACGAATGTCGATCATACTCGGCTTCGCTTTGCTAAGGAACACGGTACCTACTTCTTTTTTCACTTGTTCGGCTGTGCGTTCCCCGATTAATAATTTATGTTGTTTTTTCACATGCTGGATAATATCGTGATCGAACTGATCGCCAGCGATATTGATAGATTCTGACGAGACGATATCTCCCATCGACAATACCGCGACATCTGTCGTGCCTCCGCCAATATCAATTACCATATTTCCAGTCGGTTGGAAGATATCCATACCCGCTCCAATCGCCGCGACTTTTGGCTCTTCTTCCAAGAATACTTGCTTACCACCGGACTTCTCTGCCGCTTGTCGAATTGCCTTTTGTTCAACACTCGTAATATTCGTTGGACAGCAAATTAAAATTCGTGGCTTGGACAAGAAACCTTTGACATTTAATTTATTTATAAAGTGACTTAGCATTGCTTCCGTCACATCGAAATCTGCAATGACTCCATCCTTCATCGGACGTACGACGACGATGTTTCCAGGCGTCCGTCCTACCATCTGGTACGCCTCATCTCCGACAGCCAATACTTTTCTCGACCGCTTTTCAATCGCCACTATCGCGGGTTCGTTAATGACGATCCCCTTCCCCTTCACATGAATCAATAAATTGGCTGTTCCCAGGTCAATCCCAATATCTTTCGAAAACATCGCTGTCGTTACCCCTTCCACCCTGTTTGTATGTAGTCTCAATGAAACTCTCTCTAACTATTAATTGTATCATATTTCCTATTTAATTTGCATAGTTCCTTAGGATTTTACATGAATTGTCGGATTTTGGTGGTCTAGTTACAGAATTTCATGAGAGTGTGAGGTCTTTTTATGGAGCAGTGAGTGCTCATGTACGTGACAAGAGGCTGGGACATAAGTAGAAAATCTATTGTAATTAAAAATTAAAACCGTGTGAAACCAAGGTTCTTGTAACTTGGATTCACACGGTTTTTCATTTTATCGAGTTTTGTCCCACCCTTACTATAGATACTTATTTAAAAGCAGTTGTAGCGGTGACAGCTTTTTTCCAACCTTTGTAGAGTTCCACTCGTTTATCTTCATCCATCTGAGGTTCAAATGGACGGTCCAGTTTCCAATGCGTAGCGATTTCAGTGCAGTCTTTCCAAAACCCTACCGCAAGGCCAGCTAGATAGGCCGCCCCTAATGCAGTCGTTTCATTGATCGTTGAGCGCTCAACAGGCACATTCAGCAGATCTGCCTGAAATTGCATAAGGAAGCTGTTAGCTACCACTCCACCATCGACACGCAATGTCTTCAGCGAAATTCCTGAATCTGCCTCCATCGCATCGAGGACGTCTTTCGTTTGGTAAGCGAGGGACTCCAGGGTGGCTCTCACAAAATGTTCTTTGGTCGTGCCACGAGTTAAACCGAAAACTGCGCCTTTAACATCACTATCCCAGTAAGGCGTGCCGAGTCCTACAAACGCAGGGACAACGTAAACACCGTCCGTAGAATCGACCCGCTTAGCGTACTGTTCACTCTCTGCAGAGTTGCGGAGCATACGCATTCCGTCACGCAACCATTGTATGGAGGAGCCTGCTACAAAAATACTTCCTTCTAAGGCATATTCTACTTTTCCGTTGATTCCCCAGGCAATGGTAGTCAGCAACCCATGCTTGGAAGTGACGGCTTTTTCGCCCGTATTCATTAACATAAAGCAGCCAGTGCCATATGTGTTTTTGACCATTCCACTTTCAAAGCAAGCTTGACCAAATAGTGCAGCTTGTTGGTCACCCGCGATTCCTGCAATGGGTGCTTCGTGTCCAAAGAAATGAGCGGCTTCCGTATGTGTGTAGATTTCTGACGACTGGCACACGTTCGGTAGCATCGAAATCGGCACATTCAATATAGAGAGCAGTTCTTCATCCCACTTGAGTTCATGAATGTTGTACATCAACGTGCGAGATGCGTTGGAGTAGTCCGTCACATGGGCTTTGCCGCCTGATAGCTTCCATATGATCCATGTGTCGATCGTTCCGAAGAGCAAGTCGCCATTTTCTGCTTTTTCCCGAGCACCTTCCACATTGTCCAGAATCCATTTCACTTTCGTCCCCGAAAAGTATGCATCGATGAGTAATCCCGTTTTATTGCGGAATAATTCATTGTAACCGTTTTCTTTCAAATTCTCACAAATCCCCATTGTTTGTCGTGATTGCCAGACAATCGCGTTGTAAACGGGATTCCCTGTATGTTTATCCCATACGACCGTAGTTTCACGTTGATTGGTAATACCAATTGCTTCAATTTGTGTAGCTGCAATATTTTTTTCAGAAATAACTGCTGCAATGACAGATAAGATCGAACTCCAAATTTCGTCTGCATTGTGTTCAACCCAGCCGGATTTCGGAAAATACTGTGTGAATTCTTGCTGTGCTGTATGATGAATTTCGCCTTTTGAATCAAATAAAATAGCACGTGAACTAGTAGTCCCTTGATCTAGTGCCAAAATATATTTTTCTGTCATCATCTATTCCTCCAGTAAACTAGTTGGTCTTTATTATACATGTTCTTACTTTGCTTCTGCTTTTGAAGTGCTTGACAGTTGATAGACGGATTTCGTTTCTTTTCGTACGGAATATTGAGCAGCCAACAGAACTGCTAAGACGATCGCCCCGACAATCCAAAATGCCACACTATTTTCCCCAATAAAAAATTGTTTATAAAATAAAGCGCCAAATGCACCACCGAGAATGGGACCCACAACTGGAATCCAAGCATACCCCCAATCGGACTTCCCTTTTCCAGGTATCGGCAAGAAGAAATGTGCGATACGTGGTCCTAGATCGCGTGCTGGATTGATGGCGTAACCCGTCGTTCCACCGAGTGACATTCCAATTGCGATAATGAGGGCACCGACAATTAATGGATTTAACCCTTCAGTAAATTCATTGGCTCCGATTGAAAGCAATCCAAGAAGTAATACAAATGTTCCAATAATCTCACTTGTCAGATTAGATAGTGGATGACGGATAGCTGGAATCGTCGAAAAGACTGATAATTTCGCTTCTTGGTCCTCAGTTTCTTTCCAATGCGGTAAATATTGCAAATATACAATGATTGCTCCGATTATGGCACCTATCATTTGAGCCGCAATATACATCAGCACGTCCGCCCAGGCGAAATCTCCAATACTAGCAAGCCCGATCGTCACAGCAGGGTTTAAATGTGCACCGCTTACTCCTCCGACTGCGTACACACCCATGGCAACCGCTAGTCCCCAACCGATGGAAATGACAATCCAACCCGCACCTTCCGACTTGGACTTCTTCATGAGAACCCCACCAACTACCCCGCCACCAAAAATGATCAAGATCATCGTTCCGATTAACTCTCCAACAAAAGGTGTCATCTTTTTCTACTCCCCTATCCTGTAGTGTGGTTACAGAAAGCAAAAAATGCCCACAATTAAATCCTTGCGCTAATGCAAGAAATTAACTGTGGGCTCCTGAACTCAACCACGTGTATGAACTTACTAACCAGTATATCCTTGTTAAAATTATCTGTCAACAGTTATCTTTATCTTTCGTAAACGACTCCCACAGCAAGTGATCCGATGTAGTCACAGCCACTGCACCTGCACCAAGCGCATCGGCTATATGCTTTTTCGTGCGGATCAGCCCCCCATTGATGATCGGTATACCAGTGTGCTCCTGTACTTCTTCAATTAATTCCGGGATAACGCCAGGCAACATCTCAATGAAGTCAGGCGCGGTTTGCTGAATTAATGAATAGCTTTTCTCGAGTGCGATCGTATCGAGTAAGAACATGCGCTGGATCGCAATGATACCTTTGGCCTTTGCTTTCGCAATCATATTTGATCTAGTGGAAATGATGCCAGCCGGGCGAATGTCGTTGCATAGGAAATCCGCTGCGTAGTTATCGGTTTTTAATCCCTGGATCAAATCGGCATGAATGATGAGTTTCTTGCATCGTTTATCGGCTTCTAGTTTCAAGGTTTTCAAATTGCTTATATGCACTTCCAATAAAACGATATATTCGAAAGGACTGGCTAGGAGCCTCTCGAATTGTTTCATCGTCCGCGCTGCCGGTAAGATTTTCTGACCGTGAAAAGCCATCGTGATGATCTCTCCTCCATCAAAGTTTTCCTTTACTATACCATGTTAGATGACTGTCGTAGCTTTTCTTATTTCTTCATTCAATTCTTGCTCGTATTTCAACTTCTGTGTTTCCGTCCAATCCAAAATAGCTGCCATTTCATGTAACACATCTGATTTTGCAGCCCTTACGTTATCCATGTGGAAATATAGATCACCTGTACGGCGGACGAAGAAATCTGTCGGTTTCACCGTCATTTCCTGTTCGATGGCATAGCGCAATTTAACGTACAGAATACGCGGCATGTCAGTTGCAGGTTCGTAAGGAATCGTGAATACCTTCTCTACGTTGGAGCCATACAGCGAAGCCAGGTGCCGACTTTCGCGTTCTGTAAAACCAAGTGCCTGTCCTCGTTCAATAGCTGTTTGGATGAAACGTTGATAATTCGAAGACCCACCGATATCTCCACCTGAAATCGGGAATCGTTTCGTTATGCTGTGCGGGAATTTACGACCGGTTTCATCGGACAGCTGTCGGACGACTTTGTTCACTACTGTCTCCGCCATCTTGCGGTAGCCTGTGAGTTTTCCACCCGCAATCGTTATAAGGCCTTTTTCCGATTCCCAAATCTCATCCTTTCTCGAAATTTCAGATGGATTCTTGCCGTCTTCGTGAATCAACGGCCGAACACCTGCCCAGCTGGACTCGATATCGTCTTCCGTCACGCAGACTTCGGGGAACATGAACTTGATAGCATCTAGTATATATGTGCGATCCGTAGCCGTGATCTGCATTTCTTTCGGATCGCCTTCGTAAAACGTATCCGTCGTGCCGATATATGCTTTTCCTTCACGCGGTATCGCAAAAATCATACGCTTATCTGGTGTATCGAAATAAATTGCCTGATGGAGCGGGAAAACAGACTGATCAAAAACAAGATGTATGCCTTTCGATAAGATTAAATGTTTTCCAACAGAATGACCAGCCATACTTTTCACATCGTCTACCCAAGGACCCGCCGCGTTGATTACTTTCTTCGCTTTAATGGTTAGATGTTGATCGGCAATCGTGTCACGCACTTGCACACCTGAAATTTTATTCTGATCATTGTAGATGAATCCCTCCGCTGTCGTGTAATTCAAGATCACCGCGCCTTTTTCCGCTGCGGCTTTCATTACTTCAATCGTCAACCGTGCGTCATCTGTGCGATACTCCACATACATACCGCTACCGCGAAGTCCTTCCTTTTTCACAATTGGCGCTTGTTTCAATGTCTGCTGCACGTTCAACATCGTCCGACGCTCAGACTTCTTGACGCCTGCCAAGAAATCGTACACTTTCAGTCCAATCGATGTAGAGAAGCTTCCAAATGTACCACCTGTATGGAAAGGAAGCAGCATGCGTTCAGGTGTCGTGACATGAGGTCCATTCTCGTAAACAATCGCCCGTTCCTTACCTAATTCAGCAACTTCCTTGATTTCAAATTGCTTCAAGTAGCGCAATCCTCCATGAACGAGTTTTGTAGAACGACTGGACGTGCCGGATGCAAAATCCTGCATCTCCACAAGTGCTGTCTTCAATCCGCGTGTTACCGCATCTAATGCGATGCCAGCTCCCGTAATACCGCCACCAATTACGACGACATCAAAAAACTCTGAATTCAATTGATCAACTAATGCTGTACGTTCCAATGAAGAAAATGTTGTCATTTCTCTCTCTCCCTTAAATGAAATATAAAAAAGAGACCTCAAAAGAATGATCGCTTGACGCAATCATTCTTTGAGGTCTCTCAGTAGCTCAAACCAGTAGTATTAACTTACTTTGTATTATATCATATTTCGAAAAAATATCAAATATTGGGATTGGCGGTTAGCCTGTAGTAAGCCTAAACATCCGCCTTTTGCTTCGGGCTCTCGTTTTTCCATTTTTGTCTAGTTGCTTCCCCTCCACGGAGATGCCGGATCGATTTATGATAGGCAAGAATTTCCGCGACTTGTTCCGATAGGCCGGGATCGACGTTCGGTAGTCGCTCGGTCAAATCTTTATGGACCGTGCTTTTTGAGTAGCCGGTCGCATTGGCTAACGCGCGCACTGTCAAGTTCGTCTCGATCAACAACTTTCCTAGACGTACGCAACGCCTTCTAATTTGCTCGTGCACGCCCTCTTCCTTTCTCTTTTCACTCCTTTAAGGTGTTCTATTGTATGCGTGGGAAAACCTCGATATTACGGTGTTTCCTAGAGAATAGCGATCGATCACCCAAATAACCTACTATTCACTGAATCTTCTTTAAAGTATGGTAATGAAATGGTACAATCATGAGAAAGTTACCAAAAGATAAGGGGGTGTCCTATTTTGTATAAATTTGTAATGCCGGAAGTTATTTTTGGCAAAGGGTCGATCTATCAGGCCGGGGAGGGTTGTGCCCGGTTAGGTGCGCAAAGAGTGCTGATTGTTTCGGATGAAGGAGTGATTTCCGCAGGTTGGACAGACATTGTGAAAAAGAGCTGTCTCGATGCAGGGCTGTCGGTGTCTTTGTTTTCAGGACTCAGCATGAATCCTACTTGCGAAGAAGTCGTGGCATGTACCGAGCAATATATCCAGGATGAATGTGATGCTGTGCTAGGAGTTGGTGGTGGAAGTGCCTTAGATGTTGCAAAAGCGGCTGCCCTCCTCTCTACGAACGGCGGCCATATTCGAGATTATGAAGGTGTCGATCACATTACTAAACCGCTTCCTCCGCTTGTCATGGTGACTACAACTGCTGGATCCGGGTCGGATGTGTCTCAGTTCTCAATTATCTTGGACCAAGAACGAAAAAAGAAAATGACGATTGTATCAAAGTCATTGGTACCTGATATTTCAATTGTCGATCCGACTGTTCTCTCTACTAAAAGTGCGCGACTAACTGCTTCGACAGGTTTGGATGTGTTGACACATGCTATTGAATCCTATGTAAGCATTGCTTCGAATCCTCTTACCGATGTGCACGCAAAAAACGCAATTCAACTATGTGCAAATTATTTACGTCCATCCGTTGCGTCGCCTGATCATCATCATGCAAAGGAACAAATGGCGATCGCAAGCCTTCATGCGGGACTCGCTTTTTCGAATGCAATTCTAGGAGCTGTTCATGCGATCGCTCATTCCATCGGCGGACACTACCCTTTTCTCCATGGAGATATCAATGCGGTCATGTTACCACATGTGATGAAATTTAATGCCATAGCGGCTCCCGAAAAGTTTCAAGTCATTGCAAATTTATTAGGGGAAAACACGAGTGGACTTTCTTACCAGGAAGCGAGTGATCGTGCCATTTCTCACGTGGAACGACTTGCGATAGACATTGGTGCGCCCTTAACATTAACGGGCATGGGATTTAAAGAATCGTCTATCCCGATCATTAGTAAAATTTCATTGGAAGATGCCTGCATGATCACGAATCCGAGAGAGATCTCGGAAGACGAAGTATCTAGGCTTCTCTACCAAGCATTGTAGGTGACCATAATGGATAAACAAGAAATGATCGATTTACTGACAGGTGTTCAATCCTCTAAAAAGAATTATTATACGGAACTCAAGAACACGGTCGCTCAGCTGACTAAGAAAAACAAACAACTAGAACTAATCAATGAATTGATGCAAGGCTTCTCCATTAACTTTTCAGTTGAGCAAATGCTTCAACAGACCTTTCGTAGTCTTCAAAAGATTTACCCGATCGAACAAGTTGGCATTGTCTTGGAGCAAAATCTTCAAATGGCGCCTGCCTATGTTTTTCCTGCTCCGACTGTTTCGTTAGTAGACTTGCCCATACTAATTCCAGAATATGCATTATTTGAGAAGGTATTTGCGACAGGTGAAGAAACATTACATTCTTCTGAAAGATCATTTGGGGATCAAGAAGACTTACCTGTAGTGGCCTATTTAACTCCGCTCAAAAGTAGTGGGACGACAATTGCGGTGTTGTATTTGTCAAGTCGTTCGGTGTTTTGCCAATCAGAAGAAGATCTTGACTTTTTCAATCAGCTCGCAAGCCAGATAGCGGTCTGTCTGGAGAACGCAAGGCTCTATAGCGAAGTCTTAGCGCGAAAGCAACAATGGGAGGAAACATTTCGGGCTGTTTCTGATGGAGTGTTGATCATTGGCGCGGATGGAACGGTGCAACTTCAGAACAAGGCGGCCTTTGCTGAATGGCAACTTCAAGTGGGTGAAGATATCCGAACGTTCATAAACACAGCAGCTCGATCTGGAGATGACCCTTTAGCCAAGACAATGGAAACTGGAATACCTCAATCTGCTGAACTTCATTTTAATCGACAATTGTATGATTGCTCTTGTTATCCTTTATTTGAAGAAAACCGATCGATCAAAGCTGTTGTGGTCTACAGTAAAAATGTAACAGTTAAACGGGAAATGGAAGTTCAATTGATACATTCCAATCAACTTGTAGCGATTGGTGAAATGGCAGCCGGTGTCGCTCATGAATTGAATAACCCACTGACTGCGATTATTGGAAACTCACAGCTTTTATTGAGAATGGTGGACGCGGACGATGAACGAATACCGTTGTTAGAGGATATTGATTCTTGTGGAAAACGATGTCGAACAACCATTCGTAGTCTCCTCGCTTTCTCCAGACAAGAAAACAGTCCCTTTACCATTTGCTGTCTGAATGATGCGGTCTCCCAAGCGCTGGCTTTGACGAAACGACAATTTGAAAATCAGCGGATCACTATTCAAACAGAACTGTCTTCGCTCTCCCCTATACTCGGGAACGTCCAGCAGCTCAGCCAAATCCTCGTCAATCTCTTGATCAATGCAAAAGATGCTTTAGTAGGCTGCGAAGAGATTGATCGCAACATTACGATTCAAACGCAGGAAACACAAGAGTCTGTGGAGCTGATGTTGACTGATAATGGAGCGATGATTGCTCCACATATTATAGACGATATCTTCCATCCGTTTTTCACGACAAAAGATAGTGAAAGCGGGACAGGTTTAGGCTTATCGGTAAGTCTAGGGCTAGCGCAGGCGCATGGAGGCACGCTTTCTGTAAAGCAATACGATGATCCAGCTCGGAAAGTATTCCATTTGACACTTCCCATTCATTGTGAAAGGCAGTGATGATAATGACTCATCTGTTGATAGTTGAAGATGAAATAGAGTTGGCCCGTTTTTTGACACGGCTTTTCTCCTTGAAAGGATTCTCGGTGTCTCATTTGAAAAACGGCGCGGAGTTTGATCAATTAGGTGATGTTTCAAAATTTGATCTGGCCTTTCTTGATGTTCGACTACCTGATCGTAATGGTCTTGACGTGCTACAAGTGATGAAAACAAAAGCGCCGAACTGCCCTTGCATTGTCATGACAGGCTATAGCACGGTGAAGCTTGCGGTCGACGCCATTCGTTTCGGAGCTGTTGATTTCATTGAGAAACCGTTTGAAGATATCGGAGAACTTGAGCAAATTGCGGATCGTTATCTGCAATTCACTGAACTGCCCTCTACTTCTGAATATAGTCAGCTAGCTGATAATTTAGGGATTTACTTAGGACAGTCAGAGGATATGCATGATTTGTATCAATTAGCCTATAAGATCGCAAACAAACAAGTCAATATCTTAATTGAGGGAGAAACCGGGACGGGTAAAGAAATGCTAACAAAGTTTATCCACACGGCAAGCCATCGCACGGCAGGGCCCTTGATCGGCGTAAACTGCGGTGCATTATCTGAGACTCTATTAGAAAGCGAGTTATTCGGCCATAGTAAAGGTTCATTTACTGGGGCGGTTGCCGATCGAGTAGGCTATTTCGAAGCGGCTTCATCTGGTACATTATTTTTGGATGAAATTGCGGAGGCTTCTCCATCGACACAAGTAAAACTGCTGCGTGTATTAGAAACGGGTGAGTTTACAAAGATCGGTGGAACCAGAGCCCAAAAGACAGAAGCCCGAGTGATTTCTGCTTCCCATGCAAATTTGGAGGAGGCGGTTAAGAAGGGAACATTTCGTGAAGACTTATTGTACAGATTGGATATCGTCAAGCTTGTCATCCCTCCTTTGCGAGAACGAAAAGAAGATATCCCGTATTTAGTCGAACGGCTAAGAAAACAGATAGACGAGACTATTGTAATCTCTGATGAAGCCCTTGCTATTATGCAGCACTATGATTGGCCCGGAAATATGCGGGAGCTCGCTAACACAATTCGGCATATGGGTGCCATATCATCGGAAGGGAGCATCATCACGGCTACGCATCTTCCTGCAAAGCTGACAAGCAGCCAAATATCACTTTCTCCCGAGCAACAATCACTTGAATTTATTGATGAATGGCGAATTTTTTCAAAAAAGGTCACACATGTCTGTAAAGGGAAGACAGAATTCGAGTTAGAGGAACTGCTAGCAAACATGAGGACTATGGAGAAAAAGCTCGCCAAAACAATTATTGAAAACACATTAACGGAAACAATCGGCAATCGAAAGAAAGCTGCTAAAAAGCTAGGGATCACTGATCGTAAAATCCGCTATTATTTGAATGAAGTGTAGTCGGTTTTGATAGTAATAAGGGGGGTCTAGAACGTCTTACTAAGTTAATAGACACAAGTTGAGAGTGCATGAGTTATCTTTTTGAGGCTACTTTACTACGTAAGAAAATCGCCAGAAACGGCCGACTCCTGCGGGAACAGCACGAGTCTCGAGACCCCACAGCGAAGCGAGGAGGCTCGAGCCGTGCCCGCGGAAAGCGTGCCGGTTCTGGCGATTTTCAGCTTTTAGAACAGTCCCTTTTCTTACTTCTTTACATGCTGTCGCGGTTAAACGGCAGATGGTAGTTTGTCTTTGTTTTAATTTAAAAGAATCCTAACTTGCTTTCGCTGTAGCTGACGAGCATATTTTTTGTTTGCTGATAGTGAGAAAGCATTTGCAAGTGATTTTCACGTCCAATTCCAGACGCTTTGTAGCCACCGAATGCCGAATGAGCTGGATAAGCGTGATAACAGTTCGTCCATACTCGTCCTGCTTGGATGCCGCGACCAAAACGGTAAGCTGTATTCATGTCACGCGTCCAAACACCAGAGCCAAGTCCATACAATGTGTCATTCGCGATTTCTAAAGCCTCTTCATGGTCCTTAAACGTCGTGACCGCTACTACTGGGCCGAAAATCTCCTCTTGAAAAATACGCATATTATTATTTCCTTTAAAAACTGTCGGCTTCACATAATAGCCATCTCGTAAATCGCCTTCCAATTGGTTGCGCACGCCGCCTGCCAAGCATTCCGCACCCTCCTGTTTCCCGATATCTAAGTAAGACAAAATCTTCTCTAGCTGTTCTTCTGATGCTTGGGCACCCATCATAACGGTCGGGTCAAGCGGATTACCTGTCTTGATCGCTTGAACACGTTGTAAGACGCGCTCCATAAATTTGTCATAGATCGATTCATGAATTAATGCTCTGGATGGGCATGTACATACTTCTCCTTGATTGAGAGCAAACATAACAAATCCTTCAATCGCTTTATCTAAGAAATCATCGTCTTTAGACATCACATCTTCAAAGAAAATATTTGGGGATTTCCCCCCAAGCTCTAAGGTGACAGGAATAATATTTTGAGAAGCATATTGCATAATGAGTCGGCCTGTGGTGGTCTCTCCCGTAAATGCAATCTTGCTGATCCGCGGATTGGACGCTAAAGGTTTCCCTGCTTCCAGTCCAAATCCGTTGACAATATTTATTACTCCTGGTGGCACCAGGTCTTCAATTAATTCCATTAACACTAAGATAGAAGCAGGCGTCTGCTCAGCTGGCTTTAGCACAACACAGTTCCCTGCAGCAAGTGCTGGTGCGAGCTTCCATACCGCCATGAGAAGCGGGAAATTCCAAGGTATAATCTGACCAACCACGCCAAGCGGCTCATGAAAATGGTATGCGACGGTGTCCTTATCGATTTGACTAATACCGCCCTCCTGTGCACGAATAGCCGAAGCGAAGTAGCGGAAGTGATCAATGGCAAGTGGCAAATCTGCATTCAGCGTTTCGCGTACAGCTTTTCCGTTTTCCCATGTTTCTGCTACAGCAAGCATCTCTAGATTCTGTTCTATCCGATCAGCTATTCGTAACAATACATTTGCACGTTCAGTCACCGACGTGCTGCCCCACGCACCCTTTGCCGCGTGCGCAGCATCTAAGGCCAGCTCAATATCTTCTGCTTGTGACCTGGCCACTTGTGTGAAGACTTTGCCCGTCACAGGCGTTACATTGTCAAAATACTGACCATTGATCGGCGTTACCCACTTGCCACCAATGAAATTATCGTACCTCTCCTTAAAATGAACATTTGCGTCTTTAGTATTTGGATTCGCATAAATTGTACTTTCCGAAGTTTGTACCATACTGAATCTCACTCCCTAACTCTCATATTCTGGTTTTCATCGCGCTCGATTCTCTATCTCCTTTCTATAACTAGTATGAAAACGCTTACTACTATGTATTGCAAAATTCATGCCAACTTGTAAATTTACAGAGAATCTAGATTTTCGCCTCTACCTTTTCGTCTTCAAGCCAAACATTCGGCTGAATTGACGTTTTTTCGGCTAGATGGGACAGAATTTTGTCAAGGATGAGTAAATAGCAAAAAAGCCATTCCGGGGGGCTGGAATGGCTTAGTGGATTGTTTTATTAAATTAAAAGGCTAAATAATTACGCGGATTCACTGCCACGCCTTCTTCCTGCACTTCAAATTGTAAATGTACGCCCGCTGCCGGGTTCCACTCATTCTGTGTAGCAGATGCGATAATTTGTCCTTGTTGGATTTCATCGCCTTCCTTCACGAGTACACCAGTTAACGAACCATAGACGGTCGTCTTTCCGTCCGCATGTTTGATTTTGATTTCACTGCCTTTGAATGAATCTACGATCACTTCTTCTACCGTTCCACTCATCGCCGCTGCCACTTCAAACGGTTGTCCATCAATTGAAATAGCAAGACCTGTGCTTGTGACATAGCTTTGTTTGAACACTAGCAATGCTTTTTCACGCATAGATTCTTCTGCTTGCGGATCATAAAATTCTTGTAAAATAGCGACTTGCTCTAGTTGGTCTTCGTTAAATGGATACTTAAGTGTTTCTTTCTCTGCATTTGTTTCCACCGTGACACTGTCTTTCGGCTGATCAATCTTCGCAACTTCTGACTTCGTCGTTTCATCCTTTGTCAGTGCGGAGTATCCCCATACCATACCGATAAATAGGAGCGCGACGCTCGTATAAATGGCAGGCCAGAACCAGCCGTTTTTCATTTTCTTATTCTCCTGAGAAGGGGCCTTTGGTTTTTCTTCTCGCATTGTCATCACCTCACTTGCATTCTTTGCAAGTTAAGAGGATTTTAAACATTCATCTTCAGGTAAATTTATTTTTTGTATTTTCGTCCCAGTATAATAATGCGATATAATTTGTTCCGCTGTCCAGCCTTTCTGTGCAAATGCCTCTGCTCCATATTGACTCATCCCCACGCCATGTCCGTATCCTAACGTGGTGATATGAACAATTTGATTGTTCACATCATAGGCGATATTAAAATCCGTAGATGCTAAATTCAACTTTTCTCGAATTTGACGTCCACTCGTTTCGTAATTATTCGTTATTATTTTCTGAACACGCCCTGTTTGATTCCTAACTAATTGAAGTGCACGAAATTCATCAGCATCCCACTTTAAGCCAAGTTTCCGATTCCACTCCGTTAACGTCATTTGTAATTTACGTTCGACTGTGGGCGCAACCTCTTCCTCGCCAGGACTTTCTACACTCTGTAAATACTCCACCGGGTTTCCGCTGAAGTTTTGCGCTGCTTCCGTTTTACCATTAGATGTAGAAAAGAACATGGCCGAAATGATTTCTTCTCCATGTACAATGATATCGCCTCGCGTAGCTTCTGCTGCTGCTCTAATTTTTTTCTCGTTCTGCTTGAAAGATTTCCCCCAGCGCTCTTTTCGTTCAGCTTCCGTTCGATATACCTGTGCAGAGACATCCTTCGCGATCGGTTTCGCACCTTTATCTGTATTTCGTGCTGCATAGGTACGAGCTGCAATCACTTGAGCTTTTAGCGCCTCTTCATGGAAGTCTGCCGGCATCTCACCCGCAACTACACCTACCACATACTCTTCCAATGAAAGCGGCTCGTCCACTCCAGTGACGGTAATCATGATGTCACAACTCTTCTCCTTTCTCTGATCTACCAGTTTCAGATCTGGTGCTTTTTTAGCAAGGATGGGAATAAAAAATAAACCAAGAATGATGAATAAAAGGAGTAGTTTTTTGTACATACTACACACTATGCGCGTGTGAAGTTTTTCATGCGAGAGGTTTCATAAGTTGTTTGGAGAACCGCGCGAAAGTCGTCACAGAACGAGCAATTAAGAAGTATGACAGAGCGAAAGTCAAAGCGAAGCGAGCTAAACTTCATATGTAACGATCCAAAGTTTAATTTAACCGAGCCAAACCCACCAGGGACCAAGCCATTAGTCAAAAAACAGCAAGAAAAAACCATGAACGACGAGCGTCCACGGTTTTTGATACATTATACAAATTGAGTTTCAGTAATTTCTTGTTCAGAAGAGACGCGTGTGATATCTGCTCCAAGTGCCTTCAGCTTTTTATCGAAATCGACGTAGCCGCGATCTAGATGAATAAGTTCAGTAACACGAGTGACCCCTTCTGCGACGAGGCCTGCTAAGATAAGTGATGCAGCGGCACGCAAATCTGTTGCAGCAACTTCAGCTCCTTGAATCTTAGATGGTCCAGAGACGATCACAGAGCGTCCTTCAATTTTCACATCGGCATTCATGCGGCGGAATTCTTCCACGTGCATGAAACGATTTTCAAATACAGTTTCAGTTAATACACCTGTGCCTGTTGCAGTTAACATCAACGCCATCATTTGCGATTGCATATCCGTTGGGAATCCAGGATGCGGCATCGTTTTCAAATCGACTGCCTTTAGTGGATGCTTCGCTGTTACACGAACGCCTTCATCCAACTCAGTAACTACAACGCCCATTTCAGTTAATTTGGAGATCAATGCTGTACAGTGTTCAGGGACTGCGTTTTCAATCACAACGTCTCCGCCTGTAATCGCAGCAGCCACCATGAAGGTTCCCGCTTCGATACGGTCAGGAATAATGTGATGAGTAGAGGCATAGAGTGTAGGGACACCTTCGATACGAATATTGTCCGTACCAGCTCCCACTACTTTACCGCCCATTTCATTGATGAAATTTGCCAAGTCGACGATTTCAGGTTCTTTTGCGGCATTTTCAATAATAGTCGTGCCTTCCGCCAATGCCGCAGCTGTCATGATATTCTCCGTTGCGCCTACACTTGGGAAGTCCAAATAGATTTTCGCGCCTTTTAAGCGTCCAGCAACCTTCGCTTCCACGTGGCCATGTCCAAATGAAATCTCAGCGCCCATTGCTTCAAAGCCTTTCAAATGCTGATCGATCGGTCTTGAACCGATTGCACAGCCGCCTGGTAATGCGACTCGTGCAAAGCCGTTACGCGCTAGCAAAGGACCCATTACCAAAATGGACGCTCGCATTTTACGTACGAACTCAAATTGCGCTTCATCTGCCAATTTCCCTCGTGAATCAATAATCACTTCACCATTTTCTGGATCATGTATGATTTTCGCATTTAAGCTCTTGAGTACTTCATTGATCGTCCGAACATCCGATAAGTTCGGCACGTCACGAATCACGTTTACTCCCTCAGATGCCAATAAAGCAGCCGCCAAAATCGGTAATACTGCGTTTTTCGCACCTTCCACACGTACGTTCCCTTGTAAAGTTCGTCCGCCGTTAATAATAATTTTTTCCACCACTAGCCCCTCCGAGTCAAATTTATCCTTCTACCACAAACTATTATCATCAATAAACATTTTTGTTGTCAGTTCCAATACTTCTTCAGTTCGTTAAAATACACATAAAACACATCCTATTGTACCCTGTAAAACTTTACTAGACAAGTAACTTCTGGCGCAATTTTCGGGTATTTCTTATGTACCCTAGTATATGTGTCAAATTGACACAATGTGTTTATTACAATCGTGTAATATTGGACATATTTAACGTAATACCCTAGTTTTCTAGATTATACACGCTTTCACTAATTTTTTATTTGCATTGGTACATATATGCGAGTTAGATCGGCATCCTAGCTAGTGAATTGACTAGGCGTCTAGGCATTTTAGGCATTTGCGTTGCAGGCGAGACGTTTTTTAGGACCTGGTTTGAGTTAAGTAAACAGCGAAGTATTCATTTTGTATAATTTCTGTGTTTTTGTGTAAAATATGTTCGCTTAAAAGGTTTTAACTTCTTTCAGCCGGAGTTCCGACTCCCGCTGTGAAGATTGTGAACGAACTTCAGCTGAAGGAAATCAAAACCACGTGGACCATCTTCCTGACCAATAGGATATGTCTAAAAAGAAATTTGATACAGTCGAACCAATTGCAATACTTAGCAAAATAAACAAAAGTTGTGCTTGCATGACCCGATTTTTACGAATAATCGCTTCTGGTAGGATCGCTTGCAATGCATAAAAACTAATACCAATAAAAATAATATGAGAAACAATCGCAAGTAATGGGTTGCTGCCGAGCATACTCATAGTTTTGGTCTCCTCTCGAAATAGTGGTTTGGAACATTTTGATTCTCGTTTCTATCGATGATTTGTGATTTTGGAGCGGACCGATACATGTTTCGAGCGGTTCTTCGGGACTTTGGAGCGGTCTGCGTTAGGTTACGCTCGGTTCTTCTTGATTTTGGAGCGGTTCGCTTCAAGTTTCGCTCGGTTCTTCATGACTTTCGCTCGGATCAATAACTTTGGGCTCACAGCAAGTTAGGCTTTGAAGATAATTACCAAAGCATTACAAAGAAAAAATGGGCGAACAGAAATAATGTCTGTCCGCCCACCTATTATTTACACACGTTGCTCATACACTTGCATACGGTTGATCGCACGCTTTAAATCAAGCTCAGCCATTCGCAAATCAAGACTGTCGGATTTTTTCTTCAAGTCCGTTTCTGCTTTTTCAGCTGCTTTTTTTGCGCGAGCAATATCAATGGACTCAGCCATTTCAGCACTCTGCGCCAATACAGTGACCACTTCGGGACGGACCTCAATGAAACCTCCGTGGACCGCGACAGTTTCTGTCTTGCCGTCTGTTTTTAGGCGAAGCGCACCAATTTGAAGTGGTGCTACCATCGCGATGTGGCCGGGAAGTACCCCGATCTCACCAGCTTCGGTAACTGCAATCACCATGTTCGCATCCATTTCACAAACAGGGCCGTCGGGAGTGACAATATTCACTTTGATTTTACTCATTTTTTCCCCTCCTGGTCCCTTAAACTTCTACGCCCATACCTTTTGCTTTTTCAATAACTTCTTCGATACGTCCGACCAAACGGAATGCATCTTCCGGTAAGTGGTCATATTTACCTTCCAAGATTTCAGCAAAGCCTTTGATTGTCTCAGGAACTGGAACATAAGAACCTTTTTGTCCTGTAAACTGTTCAGCAACGTGGAAGTTTTGAGATAAGAAGAACTGAATACGACGAGCGCGGTCAACAACCAACTTGTCATCCTCATCCAACTCATCCATACCCAAGATTGCAATGATATCTTGCAATTCACGGTAACGTTGTAACGTTGTTTGAACTTCACGTGCTACACGATAATGCTCTTCCCCAACGATTTCTGCACTCAATGCGCGAGAAGAAGAAGCAAGTGGATCCACTGCTGGGTAGATACCCATCTCGGAAAGCTTACGCTCCAAGTTCGTCGTTGCGTCTAAGTGAGCAAATGTTGTTGCCGGAGCCGGATCCGTATAGTCATCCGCCGGTACATAAATTGCTTGGATTGATGTAACCGATCCTTTGTTTGTTGATGTAATACGCTCTTGTAATTGACCCATTTCTGTAGCCAATGTCGGCTGATAACCAACCGCAGATGGCATACGACCGAGTAGGGCAGAAACTTCAGAACCTGCTTGTGTAAAGCGGAAGATGTTATCGATGAACAATAGAACGTCTTGTCCTTGCTCATCACGGAAGTGCTCAGCCATAGTCAAACCAGAAAGTGCTACGCGCATACGTGCACCAGGTGGCTCGTTCATTTGACCGAATACCATTGCCGTTTTCTTGATAACGCCTGAATCTGTCATTTCCCAGTACAAGTCATTACCTTCACGAGTACGTTCTCCAACACCTGCGAATACGGAAATACCACCGTGTTCTTGCGCGATGTTGTTGATCAATTCCTGAATTAGAACTGTTTTACCTACTCCCGCACCACCGAAGAGTCCGATTTTACCACCCTTGATGTATGGTGCAAGCAAGTCAACTACTTTAATTCCAGTTTCGAGAATTTCAACCTCTGTAGAAAGGTGTTCAAATGTAGGTGCAGAACGGTGAATTGGATCACGTTGTGCATCAGCCGGAACTGGTTCAGCTAGGTCGATTTCCTCGCCTAGTACGTTAAATACACGTCCGAGTGTAATGTCGCCGACTGGAACAGAAATAGGTGCACCTGTATTCACTACTGGAGTACCGCGTTTCAGACCGTCTGTCGAGGACATTGCAATCGTACGAACCGCATCGTCACCAAGGTGAAGTGCTACTTCTAAAGTCAAAACTTCTACTTCTCCGTTAGAACGATCGATATTAACCTTCAATGCATTATAGATCGCAGGAAGTTGGCCGTCTTCGAACTTTACGTCAACAACCGGACCCATAACTTGAAGAATATGTCCATTACTCATGCTTTTCCCTCCTGTCTTACTTTCCTTCAATTCAATTATTCAAGTGCTGCTACGCCGGCTACGATTTCAGTGATTTCCTGAGTAATCGCTGCTTGACGCGCACGGTTAAATTGTAATGTTAACGAATCGATTAGTTCAGACGCATTGTCTGTCGCCGTCTTCATCGCTGTCATACTGGAAGCATGTTCGCTCGCTTTTCCATCCAGTACTGCTCCATAAATGAGACTTTCCGTGTATTGCGGAAGAAGTGTTTCGAGAATCGCTTCAGCAGATGGCTCGAACTCATAAGAGGAAGTAGCTGATACGGATGAAATATCTGTGAGTGGAAGCAATTTACGTTCAGTTGCTTCGTTGGAGATGGCGGAGATGAAGTGATTGTAATAAAGATACACTTCATCGTAAACGCCTTCTGTGAACATGCCAACAGCCCGATTCGCGATGTCTTTTACTTCTTCAAAACGAGGGTGATCCGAAAGACCAATCAGACTTTCTTCAATCTTGTATCCTAGACGACTGAAGAATTCATATCCTTTCCGACCGATCGCAATGATGACCACTTCGTCTTTGGACTTATGGCGTTTTTCGATTGCACGAGTTACGGCACGGAAAATGTGAGCGTTGTATCCACCGACTAATCCACGGTCAGAAGTAACTACGATGTAAGCAGTCTTCTTTACGGGACGTGCTGTCAATAGTGGATGCCCTGAATCTTTCGTCACGGCTGCAATGGCACCAACCACTTCTTCTACTTTATCCATGTACGGAACGAATTTTTTCGCATTCACTTCGGCACGGTTCAGCTTAGAAGCAGATACCATTTGCATCGCTTTCGTGATTTGACTCGTCTTTTTTGTTGAAGTAATACGGCTTTGTATCTCGCGTAAGGACGCCACTGGCTATTCACCACCTTTATTTTTAGATCAAACAACAATAGATTACGCTTCAGAAGTTACGAAGTTTTTCTTGAATTCATTGAAAGCTGCACTCATTACGTCATCAGCTGGAAGATCTTTTGTTGTACGGATGTGATCTAACACTTCAGTGTGGTTTGATTCTAACCAGCTAGTGATTTCACTTTCAAAACGCAATACGTCTTTAACTGGAATATCATCGAGATAACCGCGTGTCAATGCATAAAGACTGACGACTTGGTATTCGACTTTCAATGGTTTGTTCAAGTCCTGCTTCAAGATTTCAACTGTACGCTGACCGCGGTCAAGTTTCGCTCTTGTAGAAGGATCTAGATCCGAACCGAATTGAGAGAATGCTTCAAGCTCACGGAACGCTGCCAAGTCCAAACGAAGTGTACCGGCAACTTTCTTCATCGCTTTAATTTGCGCCGAACCACCTACACGGGATACGGAAAGACCTGCGTTGATTGCAGGGCGTACGCCCGAGAAGAATAGATCGGATTGAAGGAAAATTTGTCCGTCCGTAATTGAAATTACGTTTGTTGGAATATAAGCGGAGATGTCCCCTGCTTGTGTTTCAACGAATGGTAATGCTGTAATTGAACCTGCTCCTAGTGAGTCGTTCAATTTCGCAGCACGCTCAAGTAAGCGGCTGTGTAGATAGAAGACATCCCCTGGGTAAGCTTCACGACCTGGAGGACGACGAAGTAGCAAGGAAAGTTCACGGTAAGCTGCTGCTTGTTTAGATAAGTCATCGTAAACAATTAGAACGTGTTTGCCTTCGAACATGAATTCTTCTGCCATAGAAATACCTGTATATGGTGCCAAGTAAAGCATTGGCGCTGGGCTTGATGCAGAAGCTGTAACTACGATTGTATAGTCAAGTGCACCGTTACGACGTAAAGTTTCAACAACTCCACGAACAGTAGATTCTTTTTGTCCAATCGCTACATAAATACAGATCATATTTTGGTCTGCTTGGTTTAGAATCGCATCGATTGCAACAGTTGTTTTACCTGTTTGACGGTCACCGATGATCAATTCACGTTGTCCACGACCGATCGGAACAAGCGCATCAATCGCTTTGATTCCTGTTTGTAATGGTTCGTGAACAGATTTACGTGCCATAACCCCTTGTGCTGGGCTTTCGATAGGACGAGTTTTTGTTGTGTTGATTGGACCAAGTCCATCAACTGGTTGTCCAAGTGAATTGACGACACGGCCAATCAATTCTTCTCCGACTGGTACTTCCATAATACGGCCTGTGCGACGAACTTCATCGCCTTCTTTAATGTCAGTGTATGGCCCAAGGATAACGATACCTACGTTGTTCGCTTCCAAGTTTTGTGCCAGACCCATTACGCCGGTAGAGAACTCAAGAAGTTCCCCCGCCATGACATTGTCGAGGCCATGAGCAAGTGCGATACCGTCACCTACACGGATTACAGTACCTACTTCACTTACTTCCATTTCAGACTGATAATTTTCGATCTGCTGTTTAATCAGACCGCTAATTTCTTCAGCTTTAATGCCCATGTATGTCACCCCTCTTAATTCAAATTAATTGACTAATTGACGTTCAAGACGCGCTAACTTCGCGCTGATGCTACTGTCATATATTTGGTTGCCGATCTGAAGGCGAATGCCTCCAATTAGGCTTGGGTCAATCAAATTTTCGATATGCAATGCTTGTTTCCCTACTTTGTGTGCAAAGGCAGTGGAAATTGCATTGTTCTCTTCAACAGTAAGCGGACGAGTAGAGTAAACTTTTGCTTCGGCGATTCCAGACGCTTCATTCGCAATATCTTGGAAATCTTCGATAACGTTCAGTACTTCTCCAATACGACCTGCATCGATGAGCACATATAATGTGTTCAATACGAGCTGATTCGCTTCACTGAAAAATTGCCCAATTAGTTGTTTTTTTCGTTGGATCGAGAACTTAGGAGAGATTAACATCTCGCTTAATTCCTTTTCACCTTCAAAGATTTTCTTTAGCTCTTTCAAGTCTGTTTGCACAGCTAGAGCTTGTTGTTTTTCCTGTGCAGCATTAAATAATGCAACGGCATAACGTTTTGCGATTACCGATTGGCTCATCGCCCTTCGCCTGCCTTCACAATCGTTTCTTCAATCAATGCGCGGTTATCTTCTTCGGAAATTTCTTTCCCAAGAACTTTAGACGCAGCCAAAATGGATAGAGATACGAATTCTTCGCGAACTGCAGCCACAGCTTTCTCTTTTTCTGTTGCGATTTCGAGAGTCGCTGCTTCTTTCATTCGGTTTACTTCAGCGCGTGCAGCCGTAATCAGCTCTTCACGTTGAGTGTCACCTTGTTTCTTTGCATTTTCGACGATGGATTGTGCATTATCACGTGCTTCTTTCAATAGAGCACGTTGTTCTTCAAGAAGCTTTGCAGATTCTTGACGGCTTTTTTCGGCTTGTTCGATCTCCGTGGCGATTAATTGCGCCCGTTGATCCATTACACCCATTAACGGACCCCATGCGAACTTCTTGAGAAGTACCATGAGAATCGTGAAAAATACGACAGTGACGATGATGTCACCTAAATTGAGTCGCTGGTTCAAACTTGCTAAAAATCCTGCGTCAGCATTTGCTGATAAGAGGACGAAGGTATCCAACACGATTGTTTCACTCCCTTCAAGAGCTCATGACTCTTTCGTTTCAGTCTTCTGCCGAATTGGCAGAATCATTCTATGTTCAAGCATTTCATGTGTTTATCCACATAAAGGAATGGCGAAGACCCAAACTACGTGCTTCGCCATATGATTCAAAAATTATTTGTTCATTACGATAAACGCGATAACTGTTGCGATGATTGGAAGTGCCTCAACCAATGCAACCCCGATGAACATTGTTGTTTGAAGAACGCCGCGTGCTTCTGGTTGACGAGCGATCCCTTCAACTGTCTTAGAAACGATCAAACCGTTACCGATACCTGCGCCAAGTGCACCTAGACCAACTGCTAGTGCTGCTGCCAATAAACCCATAGTGTATTTCCTCCTAATATTTGTATAGTTTTGATTTCCCTAAATAGGGTATTTCTATGTTTAGTGGTCTGTGCTGACTTTGTGAGCCATATAGACCATCGTTAACATAACAAAGATAAATGCTTGGATCGCTCCGATAAATACAGAGAAACCTAGCCAAGCGATTGCTGGGATTACAGCTCCGACTAAGCCGAAGATACTGGAAGCCCCTAAAGTTGCAAGCAAGCCGATTAAGATCTCACCCGCGAAAATGTTCCCGTAAAGACGAAGACCGAGTGTCAACGTATTTGCGAATTCCTCAATGATTTTCAGTGGAGCCAAGAAAGGAATCGGTTGGAAATATGTTTTGAAATAACCACCCATTCCGAGCTGTTTGATGCCATAGAAATGCGTTAACGCAACAACTGTAGAAGCGAGGGTTAACGTGATAACTGGATCGGCTGTTGGAGATTTCCACCAAAGCTGATGATCCCACACGATTGCGAATGGCAATCCGAGCATATTTGCCACAAAGACAAACATGATCAAGGTGATACCTAGTACGTGGAAGCGGCCTCCCGTTTTCCAGTCCATGTTATTTTTAATGATGCCTTTGACAAAGTCCATGACCCATTCCATGAAGTTTTGCATGCCCGTAGGTTTCATTTGAAGCCGTCGAGTGGATGCAACTGCAATCAGGAACACGACCAGACATGTCACAAACAGCATCAATATATTCGAAGGGTTGAACCCGATTCCGAATAAAACAAAATGTGGATTTTCATGATTCACGTTTTTGTTCACCTCCCCTTGCTAATAAAGTGTCAATGCTCCCTATGGAATAGCAGTCGATCAGTAAACAGTAATAGATAGGGTACCATTAACCCGATTACCGTGCTGATCAAGTCAAACTCTTCCGGCAAAGATAGTGCAATGGCTGCCGCCGCTACACCTGATCCAAAACGTAAGCCCATACCTAATGACTTTGCGCGCTTCTGTTCTGTAATGGCACGATCAAACCGTTCCATCCGTCGAACAAGTATCCAAAAATTATACATACCGAAAAGTGAACCTAAGATGAGTCCAGCGAAGAATGTCCGGTAGTCCAAAAAGAACCAGCCGAGTCCAAACAATGCAAGCAAAAAAAATAAGCTTTTCTTCTGCCGACTAAAAATTTCCTGCATACTTTGCATTGTTGGTGATTCTCCCATTTCGTATTTGGATTCCAGCACTTTGAAGTGTTCAGTAGATCTTCCGACGAATGTCGAAAGCGATGAGACTTTGTCGTTTTGATCCTTTTTGAACGACATAGATTCCTTGCATAGGAATCTGGAAATTGTAAGTGAAGCGCCTTTTTTGTTCACCAGGTAGCGTTGCTTTGCACAACACAGTCAAAGAGGCTAGCAGGCGTTCATGGAGAAAGACTAGAAAGCTCGAAAACATCATTACTTTTCTATTGATATGTATGAGTCCCTTATCAATCTTACCCTTTGCTAGCATACAATAGGGGGTTTTTTATGTCAATTGATTCAGGTGAATTAATTCACAATGTGTTCGCATTGTCAAACATTCGACATATTTGTTTTAGGCTTTTTGGGTTGTGTTTTTAGATGGTTGTCCCGGTGCTTTAAGGAATGTATCCAGATATATGGGTACTTATAATTATTGAAGAGTGGAAACTTGGTGAGTGCTCCGGGATTTACGGCAAAGAGGTGCTCCTACCGCTGCGCTTTACTCGCAAAAGCCGTTCTTCGTAACGGCTCTCGCTCCAGACGGGGACGCTTTCCGGAGGGCGTGCCTTGAACCAATCGAACAACGAAGGGGTTGATTTGTATAATTTCTGCGACTTTTTTCAGAAATTATACAGCGGTGCTCCTAACGCTACGCTTTTTCTCGCAAAAGCCGTCCTACGCAACGGCTCTCGCTCCAATCCTTAGTTAGTGTGGGAAGCACATAGAAAGTACATTGTAGTTTTTTTAAGATCTGGGAAGATTAGTTACTATCAGTGTGCAAAATAGGCATCTTCCTTTGACTAACATTACGTGCGTTAAGTGGTTTTACAGCCAGTAGCACACACTTCTCACGAACGAAGAAGCCCATCGCGAATCCCGCGTAAAGCGTACACCCAGAGCGTAAATCCCCGGTCCCCCATCCTAAGTCTTCTTTTACTCTGTTAGAAAAAAACCAGCAAGGAATGAATCCCTGCTGGTGTGTGTTCTTATAATCAAGATAAGTATTTCAATAGTGATTCGACGATGCGCTCGGAGGCATGGCCGTCACCGTATGGATTGTGAGCTTTAGCCATTTTTTCATATTCCGCGCTGTCAGATAACAACATGTCGGTTAATTCGAAAATGGTTTGTTCGTCTGTTCCAGCTAGCTTTAATGTTCCGGCTTCGATACCTTCTGGACGCTCGGTTGTGTCACGCAAGACGATGACGGGTTTTCCAAGGGATGGTGCTTCTTCTTGGATGCCACCGGAGTCTGTGAGAATGATATGCGAACGTGCTGCGAAATTGTGGAAATCAAGAACTTCTAGCGGCTCAATTAAATGTACTCGGTCGTTGTCGCCAAGCAGTTCATCCGCCACTTCACGTACAGCTGGATTCATATGCACAGGGTAGATGACTTGTATGTCTTCGTATTTAGCGAGTAATCGATTGATCGCACGGAACATATTGCGCATCGGTTCTCCAAGGTTTTCCCGACGATGAGCTGTCAGCAGGATTAAACGGTCGTCCCCCAGCTGATCGAAAATCGGATGGTGATAATCAGGGTTCACCGTCGTCTGGAGCGCGTCAATCGCAGTGTTACCTGTGATGTAAATGCGTTCTTCATTTTTGCCTTCATTCAGCAAGTTTTGTGCTGACTTTTCGGTGGGTGCAAAGTGTAAATCTGCGATGACACCTGTTAATTGGCGGTTCATTTCTTCAGGATACGGTGAATATTTATTCCATGTCCGTAAACCTGCTTCGACGTGACCTACCGCAATTTGATTATAAAACGCAGCCAAACTGCCAATGAATGTTGTGGCAGTATCACCATGAACGAGCACAATGTCCGGCTTAGCTTCTTTCATGATTTTATCGAGTCCTTCGAGTCCTCGTGTCGCTACATCAATGAGTGTCTGTCGATCTTTCATGATGTTCAAATCAAAATCTGGCTTGATTTTGAAAGTTTCTAGCACCTGATCAAGCATTTGGCGGTGCTGTGCAGTGACTGTAACGATTGACTCGATTTGATCGGGATGCTTCTCCAGTTCCAATACGAGCGGTGCCATTTTGATAGCTTCCGGTCGCGTACCGAAAATCGTCATCACTTTCCATTTTTTAGTCAATGAATGGTCCCTCCATTATTTCGTGCCAAATAAACGGTCACCTGCGTCACCGAGTCCAGGCACAATATACCCTGCTTCATTCAATTTTTCATCTAGCGCTGCGATATAGACATCTACATCAGGGTGCGCTTCTGTCAACACTTCCACGCCTTCAGGTGCAGCAACAAGACACATGAATTTGATGTTGACTGCGCCACGCTTTTTCATTGAATTGATGGCTTCGACTGCAGTTCCGCCTGTCGCAAGCATCGGATCCACTACGATGAATTCACGTTCGGATACGTCAGAAGGCAATTTTACATAATATTCAACTGGTTTTAACGTTTCCGGATCGCGGAATAATCCGACGTGCCCTACTTTTGCTGCCGGAATTAATTTGATGATGCCGTCCACCATCCCGATTCCTGCACGTAAGATTGGAACAATTCCTAATTTTTTACCTGCTAACACATGCGAAGTTGCTTCGCAGACAGGAGTTTGAATCGTAATTTCTTTCGTCGGAAGGTCTCGTGTGATTTCGAAAGCCATTAGTGTCGCTAATTCGTTCACTAGTTCGCGGAATTCTTTCGTTCCCGTGTCAACCTTTCTTATATACGTCAGTTTGTGTTGAATTAATGGATGATCAAATACATGTACTTTTGCCATTGGTTTCGCTCCTTTTCGGAATATCTTGTACATTATAACAGAATTCATGCGATAGACGCAGGGAAGTTAGATGTTTTATTCGGATCGTGTCGACAGGTTAGATTGCGTGCGCTACTAAAAAAGCGACAAGCGATCAAAAACAAGAAACCTCTTATAAACTCTCTTACTCGTTGGCCATACCCTGCAAAAAAGCGCCCGACAAATAGTCAGGCGCCACCTAATTATGCGTATAAAGGATGTTGATCTGTCAGAGCTGTGACTGCTTTGCGAGCTTCTGCTTTCGCAGCTTCGTCTTCGTGATTTTTCAATAGGTTCGCAATGATGCGACCCACTTCTTGCATATCTTCTTCTTTGAATCCACGAGTTGTGACAGCAGGCGTACCGATTCGGATACCAGACGTGACAAATGGTCCTTCTGTATCGAATGGTATAGTGTTTTTATTGACTGTAATACCCACTTCATCTAAAACGTGTTCTGCTACTTTTCCTGTGATGCCAAGTGAATTCAACTTCACGAGAACTAAGTGATTGTCCGTGCCACCTGAAACTACGTCGATTCCTTCAGCGTTCAGTTGCTCAGCCAATGCTTTAGCGTTCTTCTTCACTTGTTGGATATATGTCTTGAATTCAGGCTCTAAAGCTTCTTTGAATGCAACAGCTTTCGCAGCGATGACGTGCATCAACGGACCACCTTGAACACCAGGGAATACCGTTTTGTCGATTTTACGGCCGAATTCTTCAGCGAACTCTTCATTTAATAAAATCAAACCACCACGTGGTCCACGCAATGTTTTATGTGTCGTAGACGTAACGAAATGTGCGTGAGGCACTGGATTTGGATGCTCACCAACTGCAACGAGTCCTGCGATATGCGCCATATCGACCATCAAATACGCACCGACTTCATCAGCGATTTCACGGAACTTCGCGAAGTCGATTTCACGTGGATATGCGCTCGCGCCCGCTACGATCATTTTCGGTTTATGCTCAAGTGCCTTTTGACGAACATCTTCATAGTCGATTTTTTCGTCTTCTTTTGTCACACCATATTCTACGAAGTTATATAGAATACCAGAGAAATTGACTGGTGATCCGTGTGTTAAGTGACCGCCATGAGATAAGTTCATTCCTAGAACCGTGTCGCCTGGCTCTAGCGCTGTGAAGTAGACTGCCATATTCGCTTGTGCACCTGAGTGAGGCTGTACGTTAGCATAAGCTGCACCAAATAATTCTTTCAGGCGGTCGCGTGCGATATCCTCTACTACATCCACATGTTCACAGCCACCATAATAACGGCGTCCTGGATAACCTTCTGCATATTTATTCGTCAAATACGATCCTTGTGCTTCCATTACTGCTTGTGTAACAAAGTTTTCTGAAGCAATTAATTCGATGTTGGAATTTTGACGACCCTTTTCCGCCATAATTGCTTCGAAAATTGCTGAGTCTTCACGTTGTACATTGCTTAAGTCCATTATTCCTATCCCCTTTTTCTGATGATTTCTATACTATCTAGTATTGTACACTGATCACTCGTATTGCGCACGACTTCCGCCAATCAATTTGGGACGTGTCGTGGCTAGCGTGATGATGGCTTCGCCTACTTGCTTGATGGAAGTTCGAATTGGCACAACGACCGGCTTTAATTGCATGCCAATCAAAGTTTGACCAATATCGATACCGGCGTTTGCCCGTACCGACTCTACTACTACCGGGTCTTTCAATTGTTGATACGCATAAGCAGACATAGAACCGCCTGCCTTTACGACCGGCACTACTGAAACCGGCTCTAATTGAAATTGTAGAGCCGTCTTTCTTTCAATCGTTACAGCGCGATTAATATGCTCGCAACCTTGGAACGCCAAATGAATCCGGTGCTTGTCCGCAAATGCCTGAAGTGGCGCGAATAATGTTTCACCAATTTCCAGTGCCCCGTTCGTACCGATCCGAGCACCTGCCACTTCAGATGTGGAACAGCCGACGACGAAAATCGTATCTGCCACAGGTGGTGCTTGTTCCGCAAATTCGGTTAATGCTTGCTCGAGCTGTAATTTCCATAACGCGATGGCATCCACATGTTCCACCTTCTTTCTTTACTGCTTTTCTAATTCCATCATTTTATCAATACGACGCCCATGTCGACCGCCTTCGAATTCAGTTCCCAGCCATGTGCTGACAATTTCGCGCGCGAGTCCTGGTCCGATGACCCGCTCGCCCATTGCAAGAATATTAGAGTCATTATGTTCCCGCGTTGCTTTTGCACTGAATACGTCATGAACGAGTGCACAGCGGATGCCCTTTACTTTATTTGCTGCAATAGACATCCCGATGCCTGTTCCACAAATTAAAATTCCGCGGTCTGCTTTTCCTGCGACTACATCATTCGCTACAGGAACAGCGTAATCTGGATAGTCGACAGATGCATCGGAATCTGGTCCATAGTCGACGTATTCTATTTCGAGTTCAGTCAATAAATTGATGATCTCTTTTCGAAGGTTGTTGCCTCCGTGGTCTGAAGAAATTGCAATTTTCACTGCGCACCCTCATTTCTATTTTTACTTATCGCTTATTCTACCACTGTTAGATAAAAAAATCATCGGTTTTACTGCACTCTTTTTGAAATTTTCATTTTTAAAGTGAAGAGAATTGTTTAAAATACGAATGTTAAGCAGATAATAGGTCATAAACGTACGTTTTTGTTTATTTTTTCCGATTGTCATCGTTAATTTGAATTGCTTTCAGCTTTTTTGGGGGATCGGAGCGGTTCGATGCGAGTTTGGCGCGGTTCTAAAAAGTCCTATTTAATTTATTCGAATAAAAAAACGAACACCAGAAGAATATGGTGTTCGTTCCAGACTGTAGACAAAAGAAAGGAAGTGGGCAGGGTACCGTTGATCTACGTTCCAGGTGGACGCGTTCCGGAGGGCGTGGCTTGAGCCGCTTCCCTCGCTTTGCTCAGTCCAGGGTCTCAAGACACACGCTGATCCTCCCGGAGTCGCCACCCTCCACTACGATCAACTAGCGTAATTCATTGATTTTTTAAGTAGTTCGTTTCTCTTCAGCTTATAAAACAGAAGCGAGTGTTAAGTTTTTATTATAGAACAACGTTAGCATGCTAATCCTATTGAAAATTAAAGATTGTGAGCCGTTTTTTTAGATTTTTTGTGTTTGTCTACAAGCTGAAACGAACACCAGAAGAATATGGTGTTCGTTCTTAATTAGTCAACCGACCGATCGAATTTGCGTATCACTTTGTAGAGTTCTTCGGATTGAGCTTTTAATTCGAGTGCCTTGGCATCGGTCTGCTCGATGGAAGCAACTTGTTCCTCTGTAGCGGCGCGTACTTCTTCGGCGCCTGCCGATGTGGCTTCAGCAATCGATGCGACTTCCATTGATTGTTTGGCTGTTAATTCAATTTTTTGCATTTGGCGACCGACGATGTCACTAATTTCAACAACCGAGGCTGCCATCGTATGAATTGTTGCGGTCATGGATTCTACATTTTCATTCGTTTTCGTCGCACGCTCTGCTTCTGTAGAGGCTGTGTCAACTTGTTGTTTCATCTCTGAAACGACTTTCTTGACGTCCGCTTGAATACTTTGTACGAGTGTAGAAATCATTTGGACAGCGTTAGCACTTTCATCTGCCAAATTACGCACTTCTTCAGCTACAACGGCAAATCCTTTACCATGTTCTCCAGCACGCGCTGCTTCGATCGATGCATTGAGTGCTAATAAGTTTGTTTGCCCCGCTATATTGCCGACCAGTTCTACGATTTCTCCAATTTTATGTGCATTTTCATCTAAGACTTGAATAGTTTCCAATGAATGCTCGCTCTGCTTCGTCATTTGATGAATGCCCGCTAACACCGATTGAAAGACTTCTGTTGTCGTATGAAGCTCCTGCAACATTGCTTTGGAATACTCCGATGATTGTCCTGCGCGGCTGTTTACTTCCATAGCCAGTTGCCGAACGTCTTCTATTGCATTGACCGTTTCTTGAATCGCGGAAGCTGTAGTTTCTGCACCGTTGGAGATTTCTCCGATGGTACGAGCGATTGCGTCCGATTGTCCGGATGCCACACTCGTTTCTTTTGTTAAGGCGTCAACCGATTGAACAGTGGTTTGGAAGTTAGATTCAATTTGTTCGATGATGCTTCGCAAGTTCAAAACAACTTGCTGAAATGCTTTGGCTACCGAATGAATTTCATCAGACGAGTTCGATAATTTAATATCAGAACCAATTTTCCCATCCGCCACTTTCATAGCTGCTGTTTCTAAACGTTGCAAAGGTTTTGTCAAAATAACGCTGAATAGCGCTGCCAATATTCCTGACCACATGATACCCATCGCATACGTAATTAGTTGGAATACGAAAGGCTGCACATTCGGGAAGAACGTCGGCTGTACCCAATTAATGAAAACCGCGCTCGTTGAATACGTTATGATTGCAAGAATTACGATAAAATAGACAAACTTTTTTCGTAGCCCTACTTTTCTGGTTCTAATTTTTGTCATTATTTTCCCTCCGAGAGCTTTCGTATTACGAATTGAATGAGTTCCGTAAGCTCCGCGAATGTCGTGCGGTATGTCGCCAAATCCCCACCATACGGATCATGGACATCTCCCCCACCCGACACACCTGCAAATTCCTTTAATGTAAAAATCTTTTCTTTCATTTCAGGAAACCTGTTGTGTAAAATATCTCGGTGGCCGGCTGTCATCGTCAAAACGAGATCAGCCCAATGCATTTCGGATTCTTTGAGTTCATTCGAAAGTTTGTTGTATGGAATTTCTGCTTCCGTTAACAGTTGCGCGGAATTCTCGGAGATGGGCAGTCCATCCATCGCGTGAATGCCAGCAGATTTCGCCATCACACCCGGCAAATTTTCATTGTTCAATAAAGCTTCTGCCAACGGACTTCTACATGTGTTGCCTGTACAAATAAAATATATGTTCATTTTCCTCACCTACTATACAGAATACCGGATTTATAAGAAAAAAGAAACACTAAACACTAAATTATAAAGGACATTACACCTATAATAATGAAAACAATTCCAGTCAGACGTCTAATATACGTTCCGTTTATTAGTGGAATACGACCTGTAGATAAAAGCGCTACGATAGAGAAGATGAAAGCAAAGAGACCTGATGCAAAAATGAACAGCCATTTATTCAGCTGCATCATGCCAAACGTCACACTGACAGTGAAAGCGTCGATACTGACGAGTAACGCCAAGAAAAATGGAGAGATCTTGTCGATCATGGACGGTTGATCTGCATCATCCAGTAAAATATGTACCCCGATCAAACCTAACATCACACCCGAAAGTGCATTGCCCCATTCCGCAAAGTAGTGGATGGTCCATTCTCCCATATAGAAACCGACTAACGGCAATAGAATATTTAATACGGTGGTCCATAAAGCAATCATGAATCTACCTCGCCGTAGTTGAAGAACTGTATAGACAATGATGATATCGATCGTGGTGACAATTGCCGCTATTATTTCTATCAATGAGTAAGCCCCCTTACAGTTCGCATCTATCTATCTTATGCGTCTACTTTAGGAGGCTATTCGTGTCTTTTATTTCATTCTGAATACCGCTTGCCGTCGGAGGCTTTATCCAGTCGATTCATGACGGCTGCTCCGATACCTGTAAGATCCGTTTCGATTGCTAGAATGATATCAGCTTCAGTAGTATCACATTGACGGATCGCTTTGTATAAGTTGGCAGCCATTGCTTCATGGCTATGGATCGCACCTGTTGTAAAATACCAATCCGCTTTTATCGTTTGTAATTCATCAGGACCGATAATCGCCACTCGTTTTCCTTGCTGATGAATGCTGTCCACTGCATGCTCAAGAATAGAAGCGTCTGGTTCAATGACGAATAAAGGTGCTTCCGGTGCGTAATGGGTGTATTTCATGCCCGGTGCCCGAGGTGTCTCGGTCTTTTCTTCCGGTTTTGCCGCCAGATGGACAGGTCCGATTAATGCTTCCAGTTGTTCTTTGACGATTCCGCCTGGGCGCAAAATAACTGGCGGTGTGACGGTCACATCTAGCACAGTTGATTCGACTCCAATTCCCGTTGCGCCCCCATCCAAAATTAGCGGAATTCTTCCAAATAAATCATGATAGACATGTTCCGCTTCCGTAGGGCTCGGTTTTCCGCTTCGATTCGCACTCGGTGCCGCTAATGGAAGTTCAAGTTTCTTTAATAACTGTAAAGCTACTGGATGATCCGGCATACGTATCGCTACCGTATCCATACCTGCTGTCACGGTATCCGCAATAATTCCAGGTTTTTTCTCCATCACTAATGTCAGAGGACCAGGCCAGAACGCTTCTATTAATTGTTCGGCTACTTCAGGTATCTTTTCCACATAGTCTTTCACGTCAGACTTTTTCCCAATATGTACGATGAGCGGATTATCGGCAGGTCGTCCCTTTGCTTCAAAAATCCGCTGCACAGCTCGCTCATCTGTTGCGATGGCTCCAAGACCGTAAACTGTTTCAGTCGGAAACGCAACAAGTCCTCCTTCTCGAAGGATATCCACAGCTTGTTTATATGTTTTTTCATTATCCACGAGGTTATCCACCGAATTCATCTTCGTTTCCATCTGTTCAACCCCTTTTTATACACATTTCATTGGATTTATCCACAAAAAATGTGAATAGTTTTATGCGAACCACGACTTTATCCACTCCCAAATGAAGAATTTGACGGGCTCTTCTTCTGTTTCAACGACAGATGCTTCTTCTTCCGGAAAACAAACATTCGGAAATAGCGCACACCACCAATTATCTCCCTGACCTTTACCTATTTTTAAAATATAGGCATCATAGACATCTTGTTTTTGAATAGCAAATCCCACTCTCTTCGGTGGAATCAATGCTGATCTACGTTCAAATGTTACAGGCTTCCCCTTTGCTTGCTCTCTTGCTAATTGAATAATGGTCGGTTCAAGCAACTGAAGCTTGTCATCTAATTGCTGTTGACTCGTTGATTCATTGATCGCACGTTCAAGCAGTGGCGCAACTTTCTCTTGGATCTCTCGCTTTACTTGCTGGTCCACATTCGCATTGGAGTTTGCTAGAATACGAAACTGTGTTGCTTCGCTAGCCGGTGCTTCTTGGCTGAATAATAATAGTACGCCTTGAATCGCCAGTAATACGAGTACAAATTCTATAAAGGCAACTAGTTTTGAAGTTTTCGTTGGTTGTTGTGCGATCGGATAATCTTGTAACATGTCATCCCCTCCTGCAATCTATCATGACCCGCAGGAAGAGATTTTATTCATCGAATCTCACAAAATATCATTCGATCTTTTTTATTGATATCTTTTACGATGTCTACTTTTGCTTCTGGGAAGGCTTGTTGGAGAAATCGTTGGACGGTTTCCCCTTGCTGATAGCCAATTTCAAAGCCAATCAACGATGGATGATTCATCATAGATGATAGACGTTCCGATAGTCTACGATAAAAATACAGTCCTTCTTCTTCTGCAAATAAAGCAGAGGACGGTTC
Organism: Sporosarcina obsidiansis; assembly: GCF_009651005.1. Classification (GTDB taxonomy): domain Bacteria; phylum Bacillota; class Bacilli; order Bacillales_A; family Planococcaceae; genus Sporosarcina; species Sporosarcina obsidiansis. Next base: position 93,828 of record NZ_WHVW01000001.1, on the reverse strand, counting down.
GTATTCAAAAACAGTCGCAGACATCTCTGTTTTTTCAAATTCTGCAATATAGGGTGGATTAGACAGAATGATATCCCATGTGTTTTGCACGAGTGGTTCTTCCATATCCCCCTGTAAAAAGGTGATCTCCACTTTATTGCGTCGCGCGTTACGCTCAGCCACCTGTAATGCTTCTTCACTGAAATCCGTCGCGGTTACCAGTGCCGACGGACGTTCTTTTTTGAACGCTACCGCGATGGCTCCGCTTCCCGTTCCGATATCCGCCACCCGAATCGGTCGATTCCCAAACAGTCGGTTCGCCCGTTCTAATGCATAATACACCAATTCCTCCGTTTCAGGACGCGGAATTAAAACATGTTCATTCACTTCGAATGAATAGCCATAAAATGATTCTTCGCCAAGAATATATTGCAGCGGCTTTCCAGTGAGAAGCTCCTTAATATGATCCCAAAATTGCTCGCAAAGTTCGTGCGATAACTGTTCACGCAGACTGGCAAGATAGGTGGCTTGACTTTTTCCCGTCACCGCTCGCATCGCTAACTCTGCTGTCTTTGTTTCCAGTCCTCGTGCGTACAGTAATTTCTCCGCACGTTGAACGGATTCCAAGATCGTTTCAGTCATTTTGATCCAAGCTTTCCAGTCGATGTGCTTGTTCTTCAATTATTAACGCATCAATTACCTCGTCCAGTTTGCCTTCGATAATCTGATCGAGTTTTTGGATCGTTAAACCAATTCGGTGGTCTGTTATACGGTTTTGCGGAAAGTTATACGTCCGGATACGTTCGGAACGATCGCCAGAACCGACAGCTGATTTGCGTTTTTCATCGTACTCCGCTCGTGCTTCTTGCATAAATTTATCATAGACACGTGCACGCAATACTTTCATCGCTTTTTCTTTATTTTTAATTTGAGACTTTTCATCTTGACATGACACGGTGATCCCTGTTGGCAAATGTGTAAGACGAACGGCTGACATCGTTGTGTTAACCGATTGTCCGCCTGGTCCAGATGAGGCAAATGTATCGGTGCGAACATCTTTATCATGAATTTCAATTTCCACTTCTTCCGCTTCAGGTAAACAAGCGACCGTGGCAGTGGACGTATGGATACGCCCGCCTGATTCCGTTTCCGGTACTCGTTGCACTCGATGTGCCCCGTTTTCGTATTTTAGTTTGGAATAGGCACCATTGCCATCGATCATGAAGATAATTTCCTTAAAACCGCCCAATTCCGTCGGAGATGAATCAATTACTTCCACTTTCCAATGGTTCATTTCGGCAAAACGAGTGTACATGCGATACAGACTGCTAGCGAATAATGCTGCTTCATCACCACCGGCTGCGCCACGAATTTCCATAATGACACTTTTATTGTCGTTCGGATCTTTTGGTATAAGCAGGCGTTTCAGTTGTTCTTCTAACGGTTCAATACGATCTTCGAGTTCATCAATTTCCATTTTGACTAGTTCTTTCATTTCGTCATCTAACGGTTCATCTAGCATTTCTTTCGCGTTCTTATATTGAGACTGAACCTCTTTATATTCACGGTATACCTCAACGGTTTCCTGTAAATCGGATTGCTCCTTTGAGTACGTCCGCAATTTGTCTAAGTCATTGACTATTTCAGGATCGCTCAGCAGTTCATTGAGTCGATCATAACGATCTTCTACCGCTTGTAGTCTATCGAACATAATAGCTTCACCTCTTCTTGAGTATGGTTTGTTGGTTTATCCAGCGTATAGCAGAACCGCCTATCCTTTTGTGCATATGGATAGACGGTGGAGTTTATTTATTTCGCATGTTGTACACGGACACCTGTTGGTACTTCATGGTGCTTACGACAGCGTGGTTCGTAGGCTTCGGATGCACCGACGAGAATAACAGGATCGTCGTACCCAGCAGGTTGTCCATCAATTAACCGTTGGGTTCGGCTCGAAGGAGAACCACAAACGGTGCACACAGCCTGAAGTTTCGTGACCAGTTCAGCAACTGCCATTAATTGAGGCATCGGTCCAAATGGCTCTCCTCGAAAATCTTGATCCAGTCCCGCGATGATGACACGGAAACCACGATCTGCTAAACTGATCGCAACTTCAAGAATTTCTTCGTCAAAAAATTGAGCTTCATCAATGGCGACCACATCGAAATCATCTGTTACGAGTTGTGGAATTTCATTGGCTTTGGAAATAGGATTCGCGATTACTGAGGTGCCGTCGTGGCTCACAACAGCTTCTTCGCTGTAGCGATCATCGATTTCAGGCTTGAATACCGCAATTTTTTGTTTAGCAAATTCCGCCCGACGAATTCGACGAATGAGCTCCTCTGATTTACCTGAAAACATGCTACCACAGATGACTTCCATCCAGCCGCCTTGCATTGAAACGTACATGGTCAATCTCCTTTCGATGTCGTGCTATGTATCTTTTCAGCGTGGTCGTGCTTTGGTTTATGAGCGCTTGCGCGGGTGCTATGAGCATTTGCTCGGATGCTATGAGCGCTTCTCTCTTGGCAGATCCAGCCTTAATGTCTGCCGCCTCTAACCAGCGTGCTCCGCTTTTGGATCTATGATTATAAAAATACCCGCCTGGCACGACTGCACCTGACGGGTATTTGGCATTTGATTACTCTTGGTCTTCTGACTTGATGCCATATTTTTTGTTGAAACGGTCGACACGGCCGTCCGCTGCAGCAAACTTTTGGCGTCCAGTGTAGAATGGGTGGCATTCTGAGCAAACTTCCACTCGAATTTCCTCTTTTACAGAACCTGTTTCGAATGTATTGCCACATGAGCAAATAACTTTTGCAAGTTTGTAGTCTGGATGAATTCCTGCTTTCATCGTTCTCTCTCCTCTCGCCCTGAACCATCTGGAACAGAGTATAAATTATAGGGTGCTCTACTGACCGTTTGCCAATAAAACAAATGTAAAGAGCGATGCCGTACACGACCCGTATATGTCAGCCGCATATGCAGTGTACGAAAAACCGTACTTGAAAAGTATAGCAAAATTACGCATCTGGTGCAACTGTTTGATCAAGATTTTTCAGAACGCAAATCATTTTCTCATACACTTTAAAACTGTATATGTTACGGGTTTCGCTCGGTTCGGAATGACTTTGGAGCGTTACAGGTGGTGATTCGCTCGGTTGGACAGAAGATTGGCACGGTTCAGCTAGATTTTCGCTCGGTTAGGTCGGTGTTTGGCTCGGTCTAACATATCTTTGGCGCGGTTCAAACCACCACACACTTGAAAACATTAGATCAAGCCTTTCCCTTTACGATGAGCTTTCATTTCTTCGTTCAGTTTCTCAAAGAATTCTTCATTATTTGGGGATTGGCGAAGTTTTCTTAAGAAGCGTTCGGCAAAATCTGGCGCATCAGAGAATGTTTTTCGGATGGCCCATAATTTTTCGAGTTTTTCGGAAGGAATGAGAAGTTCTTCTTTCCGTGTGCCAGAGCGGCGAATGTCTAGCGCCGGGAAGATACGGCGTTCCGCTAGGCTTCGGTCCAGGTGAAGCTCCATGTTGCCAGTACCTTTAAACTCTTCATAGATGACTTCATCCATACGAGAACCCGTTTCGATGAGTGCAGTCGCTAAAATGGTTAAGCTTCCGCCTTCTTCTAAGTTACGCGCAGCACCGAAAAATCGTTTCGGCCGGTGAAAAGCCGCTGGGTCAATCCCCCCCGAAAGTGTACGTCCACTTGGTGGTATTACTAAGTTGAATGCACGGGCTAGTCGGGTAATGGAGTCCATTAAAATGATGACATCCCGTTTATGCTCAACGAGACGCATGGCTCGTTCTAACACGAGCTCTGCCACTTTTACGTGATTTTCCGGCACTTCATCGAATGTGGAGCTGACGACATCCGCTTTGACAGAACGTTCAATATCTGTGACTTCCTCTGGACGCTCGTCAATTAGCAAGACGATTAGCTCTGCTTCGGGATGATTTGTCGTAATAGCATTTGCGATTTCTTTCAGTAGCATCGTCTTTCCAGCTTTCGGAGGCGCGACGATCAATCCACGCTGGCCGAACCCTACAGGTGATACAAGGTCCATGATGCGTGTGGAAATATGATTTTGAGTCGTTTCTAGTTGGATTTGACGCTCTGGATAGAGAGGAGTTAGGGCTGGAAAATGAACGCGTTCACGCGCCACTTCAGGATTTTGTCCATTGACCGCTTCTACTTGCAGCAAGCCATAGTATCTTTCGTTTTCTTTTGGCGGACGAACTTTCCCTGTTACTTTATCACCGTTACGCAAATCAAAGCGCCGGATTTGTGAGGCGGATATGTAAATATCCTCAGAACTCGGTGAGTAGTTAATCGGACGTAAAAAGCCGTACCCCTCGGATTGGATAATTTCCAAGACACCTTCCATGAAAAAGAATCCTTCTTGTTCTGCACGGGTCTTTAAGATGGCAAAGATGAGTTCCTTTTTCGTCAGCTTGCCATAGTTCGTAATTTTAAATTGCTTCGCGAGAGAATAGAGCTCCTTCAGCGTCATATTTTCAAGGTCTGCCAGTGTGATCATTGTCATCTACACGTACACCACTCTTCATTTAGATTATATGAATATTTCGACATCAGAAAGAGAAAGGAAGGTACCTTACGTACTTCCTTTCGATTTGCTAACATTATGGATTGTTCATAGTTTTAGGAAATAGAACCCGGTTGTGACACCGGGTAATGAGGGAGTTAGTCTTGCATAACGAGAAGAGGTTTTTTCTTCATGCTGTGGCGACCTTCTACAAAGCGGATGGTACCTGACTTGGAGCGCATAACAATTGAATGCGTTCGGCTATATGTACCTTTAAATTGTACACCGCCCAGCAATTCGCCGTCTGTAACGCCGGTTGCCGCAAAAATACAATCATCGCCTTTGACCAAGTCATCCATCTTCAATACTTTGTCAACATCGATACCCATTTTGATGCAACGTTCTCTTTCTTCATCATTCGAAGGAACGAGTCGCCCTTGGATTTCTCCACCTAAGCATTTTAGACCGACTGCCGCGATGACGCCTTCAGGTGCACCACCCATACCGAATAAAATATCGACACCTGTATCATCGAACGCTGTGTTCAATGCGCCTGCTACGTCGCCATCTTCGATCAACTTGATACGTGCTCCAGCTTGTCGGATTTCTTCAATGATATCTTTATGACGTTCCCGGTTTAAAACGGAAGCAACTAGATCGGAAACAGATTTATTTTTCGCTTTCGCTACAGCATGCAAGTTCTCTGTAACAGATGCGTCAATATCAATTTTCCCTACCGCTTCAGGTCCTACCGCAATTTTGTCCATATACATATCCGGTGCGTTCAATAGGTTCCCTTTATCCGCAACAGCGAGTACCGCCAGTGCATTCCAGCCACCTGAAGCAACGATGTTCGTACCTTCCAAAGGATCGACCGCTACATCCACTGCCGGTCCATGTCCTGTCCCTAGCTCTTCACCAATATAAAGCATCGGTGCTTCGTCCATTTCTCCTTCACCGATAACGACAATACCTTCCATTGGGATCGTGTCGAATACTGTCCGCATAGCTTCTGTTGCTGCATCATCCGCTTCATTCTTTAAACCGCGTCCCATCCAGCGAGCCGCTGCAACGGCTGCCGCTTCTGTAACACGCACTAATTCCATCGATAAACTACGTTCCATACTGTTTGTTTCCTCCTGTTTGCGGTAAGGCGCTTGTCGCGTTTTACCTCTCATTTGCCTACGTCCGCATCCATTGTGCTATTATGTCTGGATGTGTCGTTGTGGTCTATTATACACGAAATTGACAATTAGCGTCACTCTGAAATAGAAGCTGTCTTCAAACCTTCCACTTTGCTAATATCCGCGCCTAGCTTTTGTAGCTTTGAAATAATTCGACTATAGCCACGTTCGATATGCTCGATTTCCTGAATTTCCGTTTCTCCGCTCGCAATTAACCCTGCAATTAACAATGCGGCACCTGCTCGTAGATCTGTAGCTCTGACTGTAGCGGCCTGTAATGGTGTCGGTCCCGTAATGATGGCCGAGCGACCTTCCACCCGACCATCTGCGTTCATTCGACGAAGCTCATCGATTTGCTTGAATCGAGCAGGGTAGATCGTATCGGTCAAAATGGAAGATCCCTCCGCTTGTGTGGATAGTACGCAGAACGGCTGTTGTAGATCTGTGGGAAATCCTGGGTAAACAAGTGTTTTGACATCTACCGCTTGGAGCTTTTCCGTTTTCGGAATGAAAATTTGCTCTTCTCCCACTTCCACTTTCACGCCCATTTCACGAAGCTTTGCAGTGACTGCCTCGACATGCAATGGGATGACGTTGTCGATCGTAATGCCATCTCCAATTGCTGCTGCCATAATCATATACGTTCCGGTTTCGATACGGTCGGGAATGATTGTGTGTTTCGTCCCGTGAAGTTTTTCCACACCTTCAATCCGAATCACATTTGTTCCGGCTCCTTTGATATTGGCGCCCATATTTGATAATAACGTTGCAACATCAATGATTTCCGGCTCTTTCGCAGCGTTTTCAATAACCGTTTTACCCTTTGCCAACACAGCCGCCATCATAATATTAATCGTGGCGCCCACACTGACTACATCTAGATAAATTTTGGCACCGCGCAATTCATCTGCGCGTAAATAAATGGCACCATGTTCATTAGTCACTTTTGCTCCTAGTGCTTCAAAACCTTTGATGTGCTGGTCGATTGGCCGAGGTCCTAAGTGACAGCCTCCTGGCAATCCGATGACTGCATGCTTGAATTTACCAAGTAGCGCACCCATCATATAGCAGGATGCCCGAAGTTTTTTTACATTCCCATTCGGCAGTGGCATGGATATTACTTCTGACGGGTCGATTGTCATCTTCCCATCTTCTATGTGTACTTTTCCACCAATCTCTTCAACTAGTGTTTGTAATGTTAAAACATCTGAAATCTCTGGAAGGCCTGCAATCGTTACAGATGAGTCGGCTAAGATGGCAGCAGGAATGAGAGCGACGGCGCTATTTTTCGCACCGCTGACCCGTACCGTACCTTGTAGCCGTTTTCCACCTTTAATTTTGTAAACGTCCATTTCGATCTCCTTTTATTTGAATTCAGCAGATTACCCCACTTTTATATGTGGCGGTATGAATGCAAATAGTTTTTTCTGTTCAGCGGGTGTTCAAACGCCCGCTGAATCCAAATAAAAGCCTCCAGCGGATGTCAGGGATTTTGTAAGGAGTTAAAAAGGATCGCAGTCTTTGTCGCATCATACGACACCGCCTGCATGACCTGTATCGTGCAGGCCTCAATTCAAAATCCAGACGCAATCACGCTGAGGCGTGATTGATCCCATCACTTATTCGTTCTAGTTTCCCAATCCTTCAAGAATTGATCGATACCTTTGGCAGTTAACGGATGTGCGAATAAACTTTTCAACACGTTGAATGGTGTCGTCGCGATATGAGCTCCAGCTAGCGCGGCGGCGGTAATATGCTGAGGATGTCTGATCGAAGCCGCAATGATCTGCGTGTCAAGATCGTGGATAGTGAAAATGTCAGAAATGGTCTCGATTAATTCGATCCCGTTTTGTCCAATATCGTCTAAGCGCCCAATGAAAGGTGAGACATACGTTGCGCCAGCACGTGCTGCGAGTAATGCTTGATTGGCACTAAATACAAGCGTGACATTCGTTTGAATGCCTTCTGCTGCAAATACAGAGCAAGCTTTTAATCCTTCTGGTGTCATCGGCAATTTAACCGTAATATTCTTCGCTATACTTGCTAGCTTGCGCCCTTCTTCAATCATTCCTTCTGCATCTAACGCGATGACTTCTGCGCTGACAGAGCCAGGTACGAGTGCTGTAATTTCTTTCAAGCGATCATGGAATGAAATATTTTCTTTGGCGACTAATGAAGGGTTCGTTGTCACACCAGACACAATGCCCCAGCTATGCGCCTCTTTTATTTCGTCAAAGTTTGCGGTATCTATGAAAAATTTCACGTATGTTGTCCTCCTAGTAGTTTACTCTTTTGTTCAAATGAAAAGAAGGAGAAGTAATACGCTCCTCCTTGTCTTTCTATGCGATTACCTCATCGTTATGCTTGCTGCGAACTACCAAATTCACGCATTTTACCAATGACTGTTTCTTTGATAGCTTCGCGCATCGGTGCAAGAAATTTACGAGGATCGTATACTTCTGAATCTGCTTGAAGTATTTCACGTACAGCCTTTGTACCTTGAATTTGGTTTTCTGTGTTGACGTTGATTTTCGCAGTACCCAATGAGATAGCACGCTGAATATCTTTCAACGGAATTCCGGTACCGCCATGCAATACTAACGGAAGGTCACTTTGCCCGGAAATCTCTTCCATCTCTTTAAACCCTAAGTTCGGCTCTCCTTTATACGGTCCATGTACAGAACCGAGCGCTGGAGCAAGGCAATCAATGCCCGTCTTTTCTACAAGTTCTTTACATTCAGCAGGATCTGCATAAATAACACCTTCTGCGATTACGTCATCTTCTTGTCCACCGACAACTCCCAGTTCAGCTTCTACAGATACATTATGCTGTTTTGCTAAGTCCACGACTTTTTTCGTGATTTCAATATTTTCTTCGAGTGGTTTGGAAGACGCATCGATCATTACAGATGTAAAACCAGCTTCTATAGCTTCTTTACATTTTTCAAAGCTAGAGCCATGATCCAAATGAATAGCGACTGGCACAGTTGTACCGTATTCCTCCATTAACCCTTTTACCATCATGACGACAGTTTTAAAGCCACCCATATAACGAGCTGCGCCTTCAGATACTCCTAAAATGACAGGTGATTTTTCTTCTTCAGCAGCCTGTAGAATAGCTTGTGTATATTCTAAATTATTTATGTTAAATTGACCGACAGCATATCCTTGTTTTTTTCCTTGAATCATCATTTCTTTCATTGACACGAGTGGCATGCAGAATTCCTCCTTGGATTTACAGCGAATTTTATATGAGTTCATTATACTTTCTACTCTCTAGCATAGCAAATCCATTTCATTATTACTACTGTCAAACGTCCGTTAATTGCAACCTTTTTAAGACTGCATCTCTTACTTCAAAAATATCAAACGGCTTTGTAAAATGATGGTCGATGCCTAGACTACCAGCTTCTTCAGTCAACTCAATTTCACTATATGCCGTCATCATCATCACAAGGGCATCAGGAGTTTGTTTTCTTATTTCACGAAGGACTTCTACACCATTCATTCCAGGCATTTTCATATCTAATAAGATACAGTCAGGATTCATTTCCCCTAAAATATTCAAGGCTTCTTTTCCATTTGAAGCTAACGATGTTTCTAAACCAGCTTGCCTGAATATTTCTTCCAACAACAATCGTATTCCAGGTTGATCGTCAATTATTAATATTTGTTTCAATGATTTCCCCCCTATTTCACCAGATTATGTTTTAGTTATTTTTCAACAGAAGTAAATATTCATAGATTTTCTAATCTATATAGTTACTGTATATTATTCGCAACTATCCCAAGAATTCCTCTAATTTTCTAAAATCGTTTTTTTGCACTTCTATCTTTCGTCTACTATACTGATACTTTGGAGGGATGAAAGTGAAAATATTGACGACACAGGTTAGAGGGCTGTTAGAACGAATTGCGAGTGGGCAGGAGGAAGCAATTGAAGAAACTGCACGTTTGCTTGCTCAGGCGTTAGTTGGTGAAGGACGAATCGTCATTGCTGGATTCGGTGAAATGGAAGCGATCACCCTGACTGCATTACATGGTTCTGAACCACTACGGCAAGCCATTCGCTATACGGAGGATACTGTACCTACTGCAGCCGATCGCGTTTGGCTGATAGTGAGAAAAGCCGATGAGCCTAAAGCCAACCAATTGGCAACACAACTAGCTGAGCAGTTCATCCCATTTGCTGTGTTAGCGGCAGATCCTGATGACGAATCAAATACACTTGCAAAACTTGCATCTACTTATATTTCTACCGGAATAAAAAAGGGACTTCTTCCTGGACCAGATGGCGAACGGATCGTCCAACCACACGCACTCACTGCGCTCTTCATTTACGAAGCCGTCAAACTATCGATCGATGAAATGTTAGAAGACATTGATTGATATGGATAAAACGATAAAAGAAATGCCGACAAAAGGTTTCGACCTTCTGCCGGCATTTCTTTTTATTATCGGTTATCCAGTGCTGCACGAATAAATTCGCGGAACAATGGTTGTGGACGTGTCGGACGGGATGCAAACTCTGGATGGAACTGGCAACCCATGAAAAACGGATGCTCTTGTAATTCCATAATTTCAATCAAACGTCCATCCGGGCTAATGCCTGATACGATAAATCCTGCTTCTTCTAACTGTGCACGGTACGCTATATTCATTTCATAACGATGGCGGTGACGTTCGTATACTAACTCTTCACCATACGCATTGTATGCTTTCGTATTTTCTGCCACTTTACATGGATACGCGCCAAGACGCAATGTGCTGTCTGCTTCATCTGCTGTCTTGCAATCTGGGTGGAAAGTCGTCACATGGTGTTCTGTGTCCGTGTCGAATTCCAATGAATGTGCATTTTCTAGACCCATGACATTACGCGCAATTTCCGTAGCTGCCAATTGAAGTCCTAAACTGATACCGAAAAACGGAACTTTATGTTCACGAGCATACGTAATTGCTTCGATTTTCCCGTCAATCCCACGGTCTCCGAAACCACCAGGAACAAGAATTCCATCTACATCGCCCAAGTATTCCTCAACATTTTCTGCAGTAACTTCTGCCGAATTAATCCACTTAATTTCAATATCTGCATCGAATGCGTAACCTGCATGACGCAAAGATTCAACCGCAGAAATATACGCATCTTGTAGTTCTACATACTTTCCGACAAGACCGATTTTAACTTTTTCTTTCAGCGATTTAACTAATGTCACAAGTTCTTTAACTTCTGTTAGTTCCGGTTGCGGTGTTTCTAGTCCAAGGAAATCGACAACAATCTGGTCCATATGTTGTTCATGTAGTCGAAGTGGCACTTCATATAATGTTTCAGCATCTAGCGCTTCAATGACTTCTTCCGGCTTGATATTACAGAATAACGCAATTTTATCTTTCATTTCTTGTGGCACTGGATACTCACTGCGTACAACAATCATATTCGGTTGGATACCAAGACTTCTCAATTCTTTCACGCTATGTTGCGTAGGTTTTGTTTTCATTTCACCCGCTGCATGGAGGTACGGGATCAGCGTATTGTGAATGTACATGACGTCATCTTTTCCTAAATCTGTCTTTAGCTGGCGGATCGCTTCAAGGTATGGCAGTGACTCGATATCCCCTACACTTCCACCGATTTCCGTGATGACTACGTCTGCATTCAACGTTTCGCCTGCACGTTTGATAAGTTCTTTAATTTCGTTGGTAATATGAGGAATAACCTGAACGGTAGCTCCTTTATATTCACCACTGCGCTCTTTTCGCAACACGAGATCATATACTTTTCCCATCGTAACGTTGGAGTATTGATTACATTTAATATCAATAAACCGCTCATAATGTCCGATATCGAGGTCTGTTTCTGCGCCATCTTCAGTAACAAACACCTCACCATGCTGATATGGACTCATCATACGTGGGTCAATATTGATATACGGATCGAATTTTTGATTGGTTACTTTCAATCCTCGATTTTTGAGCAATCTTCCTAGTGATGCTGCATTGATCCCTTTGCCCAAAGACGATACGACTCCACCGGTGATAAAAATATATTTTGTCATGTGTACTTCCTCCATTTGTTCTATTTACATGCTCGAAGGCTAAAATGAAAAATCAAAAAAGCGCCCCACTTGTAGCCTAACTACAATAAGGAGCGCGTATACACGAATTCATGTGTCCTTTTCAGGAGCCCATACAAATCTTATATTCCCAGGCCCAAAAAGTCAAGTCTTGTTACTCTTTTTCTTCCTCGTAATCCTCGTCTTCTTCCTCTTCCTCGTCTTCTTCATCGAGGTCAATTTCTTCGTCCGGGATTACTTCTAAATCGTCATCAGGATCAATCAAGTCTTCTTCAATCTCAATGACGTCCTCTTCTTCCTCGTCGTCATCATCTACGTCGTCCTCTTCTTCGCCAAGCTCTACGTAATCTTCATCGAAGAGTTCTTCGTCTTCATCGTCATCTTCAATTTCTTCATCTTCGTCGTCATACGCTTTTTTCTTTTTCTTTTTGCGGACTTTTACGACTGGCGCTGTTTCCTCTTCGATTTGATCAACTGGATACCATTCGCGCAATCCCCAACGGTTGTCTTGGATCGCAAGAAATCTGCCATCAATGTTCAAGTCTGTGTAAAATTGAACAAGCTTTTCTTTCATTTCTTTCTCGGAGACGCCTGTAATTTTTCGGATTTCGTCCATTAGTTGCTGTAATGTAAGCGATTCGCGTCGTTCTGTTAAGATTTGGTAGGTAATATTGATGAACGATTCTTCTGCTAGTTGTTCTTTTGTCATTTCGTGGATATTCAATGTATGGCACGTCCTTTCTTCAATCAATTACGCGTTGACGATTCATCAACGATTTTATCTGGAACCAGATAAGCATACTTTACATTATATACATTTCGACTTCCAATATGCTACATTCTTTTGCTTCTCTTTACGTTTCTGTATTCTTTGATGGTCAGACATCCCAAATAAATGGCTGCAAAGGAAAAGGGGATTGCTCCTAGGCCGCTGCTATAAAAGATGAATGTGAGAAGAAACAGAAGTACAATTATGACCGTATGATGATACCATCTCACCTTCAACACATCCCTTTCTCTCTGTTCTCTTCATTATACTGATAAAATTACCAATTTATCCACTGTGAGGATAGTGATTTTTTATGTATATGGTTTGTGATAACTTTTTGTACATTCATTTTTAAGATTTATGAGCGCGCGCAATCCTATTTCTGCAGTAAATCCCAAAAAAGCTGCGTGAATTACGCAGCTTTTCGAATTTGATTACATATTTCGACGGTACTGGCCGCCTACTTCATATAATGCGTTAGTGATTTGACCCAAACTTGCAACTTGAACGGTCTTCATTAGTTCCGCAAACACATTGCCTCCTGACACCGCTGTTTGTTGGAGGGCTCCCAATGCTTTTTTCGCTTCTTCTGCGTGAGTAGACTGGAATTCTCGCAAGTTACGGATTTGCGCTTCTTTCTCTTCCTTCGTTGCACGTGCCAATTCCATATTATCGATATCTTCTTCAGAAGGCGGATTTGGATTTAAGTACGTGTTGACTCCGATAATCGGTAATTCACCGGAGTGTTTTTTCATCTCATAATACATGGATTCTTCTTGGATTTTCCCTCGCTGATACTGAGTTTCCATCGATCCAAGTACGCCGCCACGATCATTTAGTCGATCAAATTCTTGCAATACGGCTTCTTCCACCAAGCTCGTCAATTCCTCGATAACGAATGCACCTTGCAACGGATTTTCATTTTTCGACAATCCGTGTTCTTTCGTGATGATCATCTGGATCGCCATCGCACGGCGCACCGATTCTTCCGTTGGCGTCGTGATCGCTTCGTCGTAGGCATTCGTATGCAACGAGTTACAGTTGTCCTGTAGCGCCATTAAGGCTTGCAGCGTGGTACGGATGTCATTAAAGTCGATTTCTTGCGCATGCAGACTGCGGCCAGAAGTTTGGATATGATATTTCAACTTTTGACTACGTTCATTGGCACCGTATTTGTCGCGCATCGTGACTGCCCAAATACGTCGCGCTACACGACCAATTACCGTGTATTCAGGATCTAAACCATTGGAGAAGAAAAACGATAGATTCGGTGCAAAGTCATCAATATTCATGCCGCGACTCAAGTAGTATTCGACATACGTGAAGCCATTTGCCAACGTGAAGGCTAGCTGCGAAATTGGATTAGCCCCTGCTTCCGCAATATGATAGCCCGAAATGGAGACAGAATAATAGTTACGTACTTTTTTATCAATGAAATACTGCTGAATATCGCCCATCATTCGTAGTGCGAATTCTGTTGAGAAAATACACGTATTTTGCCCTTGGTCTTCTTTCAGGATATCAGCTTGTACTGTGCCCCTTACCGTTTGAAACGTCATTTCACGCACTTCAGAAAACTCTTCGACAGTTAGCGTGCGTCCAAGCTCTTCTTCTTTTTTTCGCACTTGCTGATCGACCGCTGCGTTCATGAACATTGCCAAAATGATTGGTGCGGGTCCATTGATCGTCATTGATACGGAAGTAGATGGCGCACAGAGGTCGAATCCATCGTACAGCTTTTTCATATCTTCAAGCGTACAGATACTTACCCCCGACTCTCCTACTTTCCCGTAAATATCTGGCCGTTCGTCAGGATCCTCTCCGTAGAGCGTGACTGAGTCAAATGCAGTTGATAAACGTTTAGCGTCATCATCTTTTGACACGTAATGAAATCTGCGGTTCGTACGCTCTGGCGTTCCTTCGCCTGCGAACTGGCGCTTTGGATCTTCACCTTCTCGTTTGAATGGGAAAACGCCGCCTGTATATGGGAATGCACCCGGCACATTTTCATTGTAGACCCAGCGCAAAATCTCTCCATAGTCTTTAAACTTCGGCAAAACAACTTTAGGAATCTTCAATCCTGATAAACTGGTTGAATTAAGAGCCGTACGAATCTCTTTATCTCGGATCTTCACTACATATTCATCTTGCTGGTAGGATTCTTTTAATGATTCCCAGTTTTTCAGGGTACGTTTTGATTCACTTGTCAGCTGTTCTTCCACACCCTCTTTTAAACTATTCAATGAATCCAAGAGTGCTTCATTGGAATCGTTCTCCTTCACAGCTTCCATCGCGCCTTCTAATTGAAAAAGGCGACGCGCAAGGTCTTCTTGCTGTTTCGCTTTCGCATGGTAATTGCGAACAGTTGCCGCGATTTCTCGTAAGTAATGACTGCGATCAGGTGGAATGATGACTGTTTGTTTTTGCATAGTAATGGATTCCGCGTAGCTGGTAGTCCAGTCCAAATCACATGTTTTATTCAACCGATCAACAAGTGCAGCAAACAAGATATTGGTCCCTTTATCATTGAATTGGCTTGCGATCGTACCAAATACCGGCATCTTTTCTAGCTCATCATCAAACAATAGATGGCTACGCTGATATTGCTTGCGAACTTGACTCAATGCGTCTTCCGAGCCTTTTCGTTCAAATTTATTGATGACAATTAGATCTGCGAAATCAATCATATCGATCTTCTCAAGCTGTGTAGGTGCTCCAAACTCACTTGTCATAACGTACATGGAAACATCGGATATATCAGTGATTTGCGCATCGCCTTGCCCGATCCCACTGGTCTCAACAATGATCAAGTCATAACCAGCTGCTTTGGTCACATCTAGCACGTCATGAATCGCTGTCGTCAACTCAGAACGGGAACCTCGTGTCGCCAAGCTGCGCATGTACACACGATCATTAAAAATAGCGTTCATGCGAATTCGGTCACCTAGTAAGGCACCACCTGTTTTTTGTTTCGTCGGATCGATCGAAAGGATGGCTACGCGTTTTTCTGGGAATTCCTGCAGAAAACGCCGGATTAATTCATCAGTTAATGAACTTTTTCCTGCGCCTCCTGTGCCCGTAATCCCGAGAACTGGCGTCTGTTTAGAAAGGCTTCGTGCGTGCTGTAGTAGTTGTTCCGATGCTTCGTCCTTCTGCAAATGCTTTTCTTCAACATAGGTAATTAAATTGGCCAGAATGCCAGGTGTCTCCGCAGAGAGTTTTTCTAGGTTCGCTTCTTCATTTTCGGGAGTCGTGGAGAAATCGGATAGCTCCATGATGCGATTGATCATTCCTTGTAGACCCATTTTCCGTCCATCCTCCGGGGAGAAAATCCACTGAATGCCATAGTCGTGTAACTCTTTGATTTCCTTCGGGATGATCACTCCTCCACCACCCCCGAAGATTTTAATATGGGAAGCGCCTCTTTCTTTCAGCAGATCATACATGTATTTGAAATACTCCACATGGCCGCCTTGGTAGGAAGAAATCGCGATACCTTGCACGTCTTCCTGAATGGCAGCGTTTACAACTTCCTCGACAGATCGGTTATGCCCCAGATGAATGACTTCCGCACCGGTCGACTGCAAAATTCTTCGCATAATATTAATAGACGCATCGTGCCCATCGAATAAGCTAGAAGCCGTCACAAAACGGATATGATGCTTCGGTTTGTAAATTTCCTCAGTTGCCATTTGCTCTCCATCCTTCCCTACTCTTTGATGTCCGCCACGGAACATTGCCATGGCGGAGTCTCTTTTTTATTTTGCTAATCCATTGATGATTTGATCGGTCTGCATTTGAATATATCGTTCCAATGAATAATTCTTTCGCAACGCCCATCTACGGAATGACCACATTTGCCCCTGCACGAGAATATGATGCGCCGCGAGCGTCACTTCATCCGGTCCGATGCGGAGATTGCCAGCCTCCATACAGCGTTGCACAATCGTTTCGAATAATTCCACCATCTCGAGCTCTTTATTGAGCACATAACGGAGCGCTTCATTCGGCAACGATTTGGATTCTTGATACATGACGACAAACTCATCGGACATATCATCAATCAGCTCATAGTATTTAGCAATCGCCACACGTAGCCCTTCCACCGTGTTGTCGCTTGTATCCAATTCAGAAAGACGGACCTTCACCTCGTGATAAATATGATCGCAAACGAGATATAATACGTCTTCTTTCGTGCGGATATACTCGTAAAGTGTGCCGATACTGAAGCCTGCTTCCTTGGCGATTTCACGAGTCGTCGTACGATGGAAACCTTTCGCAATAAACAATTTCACGGCGCCACGGCTAATTTGTGCACGTCTTTTCTGAATTAGTTCTTCATCTTTCACGGTAGATTTCACTTCATGTTTTGGCATTGGGTACCCTTCCCCCCTGTTATTTTGTCAGCATACGCGAGATGACGAGACGTTGTATTTCTTGTGTTCCTTCGTAAATTTGAGTGATTTTCGCGTCACGCATATAGCGTTCCACTGGATAGTCCTTTGTATAACCATAGCCACCGAATACTTGAACGGCTTCAGTTGTTACTTTCATTGCGGTATCACCCGCCATTAGTTTTGCCATTGCAGATGCCTTGCCGTATGGTAGATCATTAGACTCTAGCCAAGCAGCTTGGTATGTCAATAGGCGGGACGCTTCAATGGATGTAGCCATGTCCGCCAGCTTAAAGCTAACTCCTTGGTTGGCCACTATCGGTTTGCCAAATTGTACTCGTTCCTTCGAATAGGCTACCGCTGCATCAAGCGCGCCTTGTGCAATTCCAACCGCCTGTGCTGCAATTCCATTTCGACCGCCATCGAGCGTTTTCATCGCAATGATAAAGCCGTCGCCCTCTTCACCCAATAAATTTTCTTTCGGTACACGGCAGTTATCCAAAACGACTTCCGTTGTAGGTGAAGAACGAATCCCCATTTTCTTCTCTTTTTTACCTACAGAAAAACCTTCACATGTACTTTCGACAATAAACGCACTCGTCCCTTTATGTTTGGATTCTGGATCGGTGACTGCAAAGACGATATACGTATCGGCAATTCCGCCATTGGTGATGAAAATCTTTGAACCATTCAGCACGTAGTCGTTCCCATCTAGTTTCGCTGTCGTTTTCATACCGCCCGCATCTGAACCGGAACCTGCTTCCGTTAAACAGTATGCACCGACTTTCGTTCCTTCCGCAAGTGGCCGTAAGTATTTTTGTTTTTGTTCTTTATTGCCGTATTTAAATAGTGGCCAACCTGCTAATGAAGTGTGCGCAGATAGGACAACGCCTGTTGATGCGCAGACGCGTGATAGTTCTTCTACTGCGATGACGTATGCTAAGTAGTCGCTGCCGATACCGCCGTATTCTTCAGGCCAAGGAATACCGGTGAGTCCAAGCTCCGCCATCTTATGGAAGATGTCCATGTCAAAGCGCTCTTCTTCATCACGCTCTGCTGCAGTTGGCGCAACTTCCTTTTGTGCAAAATCACGTACCATTTTACGAATCATTTCATGTTCTTCTGATAGTTTAAAATCCATTATTCTCCCACCCTTTATGTTTTTTAATGAAATTTTTTTATTTGAATGAATCCTTCAGGCTTGCGGTCCGGGGATTGAAGCTCCAGACGGGACGCTTTCCTGGGGGCGTGCGGTGAGCCGCTTCCTTCGCTTTGCTCAGTCCAGGGTCTCACCTCCCAAGGAGTCGCCCGTCTTCCACTTCAATCCTTATAGATAGTGTGGAATGGTAAAGGTGAAGTTTCCTGTAGTTATCAAGGTAGTGATATGGCAAGACAAACCTATTGATTAAATATCTCAATTCGTTTAACAAGAATAATTATCTAGTGAATCGTAGTGGAAGGCGGCGACTCTGGGAGGATCAGCCTGACAGATGAGACAACCAATGAGCGCAGCGAAGGTTGGCTCACCGCAGGCCCTCCAGAACGCGTCCGCCTGGAACGCAGAGTAACGGTAACCTTTCACTCTCCCACTTTCGAAAACTAAGCCAATGATCATCTCATTCAGAAAACCGATATTACACCCGCAACGCTAAGTAGACGGACGCGCCAAAACCCTATCGGAGCGAGCCATTCTCTTGGCGAAGCGAGCATAACTCACGCAGCAACGAGCCAATCACCGCTCCCACCGAACCAAACACTAGTTGGACCGAACCAATCGTTCGTTGCACCGCGCCAATCCTCAAATCGTCAAGCCAATGTCACCCTGTCACATGCTTTGCAATGACGACTCGTTGGATTTCGCTGGTGCCTTCGTAGATTTGTGTGACTTTGGCGTCGCGGAAGTAGCGTTCTACCGGGTAATCTTCTGTGTAGCCGTAGCCCCCGAAAATTTGGACGGCTTCAATCGAGTTGTCAACCGCTGCTTGAGAGGCGAAGAGTTTGGCCATGGAGGCTTCTTTGCTGCACGGTTTATTTTCTGCGCGTAGCCAGGCAGCACGATAGACTAATAATCTTGCTGCTTCTGTTGCGGTTGCCATATCTGCTAATGTAAAACCTACCCCTTGATTGACAGCTATTGGTTTGCCAAATTGTTCGCGTTCTTTGGCGTAGGCAGTAGCAGCTTCTAGTGAGGCTTCTGCGATACCTAGTGCTTGTGCAGCGATTCCAATTCGACCAACATCTAAGTTCGCCATGGCGATTTTGAAGCCAGCACCTTCTTCACCTAGCCGATTTTCCAACGGCACTTTCATATTATCGAAGCTCAGCGCGACAGTTCTTGATCCGTGTAGGCCCATCTTCTGTTCATCCTTACCGATCGATAGGCCAGGTGTATCTTTATCAACGATGAACGCCGTAATACCATACGTACCTTTTTCCGGTGCTGTGTTAGCGAAGACGATATAGACATCTGCTTCGCCTCCGTTAGTGATAAATATTTTGGAGCCGTTGATGACATACTGATCATCTATTCGCTTCGCTTTCGTTTTCAAGGAACCTGCATCAGATCCGGAAGAAGCTTCCGTCAAACAGAACGCCCCTAAATATTGCCCGGATGCCATTTTTGGTAAATAGCGATTTTTCTGCTCTTCATTGCCAAAGTAGAGGATGGGATTCATTCCCACTGAAGTATGGACAGACAAGATGACCCCCATGACGGCGCTTACTTTAGATAACTCATGAATAGCGATGATGTATGAGAGGAAGTCCATATTGGAACCTCCGTATTGCTCGGGTGCTGTAATTCCCATTAATCCGAGTTCACCCATTTTGTCTAGCAGTTCGCGCGGAAATTCTCCCGCCTCCATTCGTGGAATCCATGGTTCAATCTCTTTTTTCGCGAAATCACGGACCATTTGGCGCATCATCTGTTGTTCTTCTGATAAGTTGTAATCCATCTTCTTCACCTCGCGCTTTCGGCTGCATTTAATCGTAAGTATAAAAACCTCGTCCTGCTTTTTTGCCATACCAGCCTGCTTTCACATATTTACGCAGTAGCGGACATGGACGATATTTCGAATCACCGAAACCTTCATAAAGCGTTTCCATAATATACAGGCATGTATCAAGCCCAATGAAATCTGCTAATTGTAGCGGTCCCATCGGATGATTCATACCCATTTTCATGACGTCGTCAATCGCTTCCTTTGTCGCAACGCCTTCATACAGTGTGAAAATAGCCTCGTTGATCATCGGCATCAATACTCGATTGGCGACAAAGCCTGGGTAGTCATTCACTTCAACAGGCGTTTTTTTCAACTTCCTCGTCATCTCTTCTACTGCCATATACACCTCGTCGTCCGTGGCGAGTCCACGGATAATTTCTACAAGTTGCATAACAGGCACTGGATTCATGAAGTGCATACCAATCACTTTGCCTGGACGTTTTGTTACGGCTGCAATTTCGGTGATTGGCAATGAAGAGGTGTTAGTTGCTAGTATCGTATGTTCTGGTGCGATTTCGTCCAACTCAGCGAAAATCGTTTTTTTCACTTCCATGTTTTCGAGAGCTGCTTCAATTACAATGTCTGCACTTTTTGCATTTTGCAGATCAAGCGACTTTGTAAATCGACCAATTACTTCTTGCTTTTCTTCCTCAGTCATCCTTCCCTTTTCCACGTTACGAGACAAGTTTTTCGTGATGACTTGGAAACCACTGTTATAGGCCTCTTCATTAATATCATGTAGTGTTACTTGGTAGCCTGCTTGCGCGCAAACTTGGGCAATCCCTCCACCCATTTGTCCTGCACCTATGACAAACACGTTCTGAATCGTCATCTAGAATGCCTCCTATCAGTTCGTTTTCGGTACTTCGATCATGATTGCATCGCCTTGCCCGCCACCTGAACAAATGGCCGCAATGCCGATTCCACCGCCTCGACGTTTTAGCTCATTGGCTAGTGTTAAAACGACACGTGCTCCACTAGCACCGATCGGATGACCAAGTGCGACAGCGCCACCATTAACGTTCACTTTCTCTTCATCTAAGCCTGCGATTTGCGAGCTTACAAGAGCTACAGCTGCAAAGGCTTCATTTATTTCAAATAAATCGATTTCTTCGAGGGATTTCCCAGTTTTCTCAAGAAGTGATTTGATCGCGTGTCCTGGAGTTTCCGGGAAGCGTTCCGGCTCAATGGCCACTTCCGCATGCCCCAAAATGACAGCTAGCGGCTCTTTCCCTTGTTGTTTCGCTTGATCCTCGTTCATCAGCACAACCGCACATGCTCCGTCATTGACACCAGGTGCATTGCCTGCTGTAATTGTGCCGTCCTTATCAAAAGCAGGACGCAGTTTTGCCAATGACTCTAGTGAACTACCTCTGCGTGGCGCTTCATCTTCTGAAACAATAA
Organism: Sporosarcina obsidiansis; assembly: GCF_009651005.1. Taxonomy (GTDB): domain Bacteria; phylum Bacillota; class Bacilli; order Bacillales_A; family Planococcaceae; genus Sporosarcina; species Sporosarcina obsidiansis. The sequence goes on along the minus strand of NZ_WHVW01000001.1, from coordinate 72,467 downwards.
GAGGCTCACCCTTGCGTTGCGGAATACTTACCGCTGCGATTTCTTCTTTGAATAGTCCGTTATCCATTGCAGCCAATGCGCGCTCATGACTTCTCAACGCCCATTCATCCTGCTTTTCACGACTTAATGAAAATTCAGTTGCCGTACTGTTGCCGTATGTTCCCATATGAACGCGATTCGGTGAAAATGCACAAGATAATCCATCGTAAATCATGCCGTCTACAAGTGTGCTGTCACCCATTTTCAATCCAGACCGCACGTTAGGCAAATAATATGGTGCATTAGACATCGATTCCATACCACCTGCGATGATCACGCTTTCTTCACCTAATCGGATCAGTTGGTCACCCAATGTAATACTGCGCATTCCGGAAGCACATACTTTATTAATCGTTTCCGTCTTGACGTGAAAAGGAATTCCGCCTTTTGTTGCTGCCTGTCTGGAAGGAATTTGACCTTGCCCCGCTTGTAGCACAGTACCCATGATCACTTCATCGACTTGATCGCCTGTGATTCCTGCACGTTCCAAAGCTGCTTTGATCGCTACTCCTCCGAGATCGCTGGCCGTTTGTGTTTGGAAAGCTCCCCCCAGCTTTCCAAATGGCGTTCTTGCACCTTGTAAAATAACAGTTCTCGTCATTCCATTCCCTCCTACTTTTATATCGACTGAACGCTCGCTCGATTACTAATTAATAAAAAGAAGGGCACAAAGTCCCTCTTCTTTAGAAAATAATCTAATTGTTAGCGTTTTAGATACTCTAATTGTACGATATTACCACGTCATTCGCAATATTTTAATTTCGCGTTCCGTCCGTGTTATTCGGCATTTCATCCGCCTTTTCGACCGTTGCAGCCATTTCAGGTTCCAGATTCACTTCTTCAGCTAGGTCTTCTACCACTTCTGGTTCCGTTTGTTGCTCTCCAAAAATAGAGCGCTCCAACAATTCTGCTATATCGTATGTGCCGACTTGCTCTTCTACTTCAATGGCTTTCGTTCCGTCAGACAACATCGTCAAGCAATAAGGACAACCGGATGAAATGATTCCTGGGCTGACTTCCATTGCTTGTTCGGTACGTGCCACATTTACGCGCTGGCCCGTATGTTCCTCCATCCACATCATGCCACCACCTGCTCCACAGCACATACCGTCCTGACGATTACGTTTCATTTCGACCAATTGTACGCCAGGAATCGCTTTAAGAATTTCTCGCGGCTGATCGTAAACATCGTTATAACGGCCTAAGTAACAGGAATCATGGAACGTGATCGTTTCGTTGATTGCATGTTTCGGAACTAATTTGCCCGCCATGACCAAATCATATAATAGCTCGGTATGATGCTTGACTATCGCTTGTAGTCCAAAGTCCGGATACTCGTTCTTAAAAATATTGTATGCATGCGGATCGATTGTGACTATCTTTGAGACATTTGCTTTTTCAAATTCTGCAATATTGGCAGTCGCTAGTTCTTGGAATAAAAATTCATTTCCTAAACGACGCGGCGTATCTCCCGAGTTCTTTTCTTTATTGCCGAGGATCGCGAAACTAACGCCAGCTTCATTCAATAGATGCGCGAACGCCAATGCGATCTTCTGGGAACGGTTATCAAAAGCACCCATCGAACCGACCCATAACAAGTATTCGAAGTCTTCTCCTGCTTTTTTCGCTTCTTTGACCGTTGGAATATGCAAGTCAGGACGCGCATCTCGCCAGTTTTCTTTCTCTTTACGGTTCAAGCCCCACGGATTTCCTTGGCGTTCGATATTCGTCATCGCGCGTTGTGCATCCGCATCCATTTTCCCTTCCGTCATGACTAAATAACGGCGAAGGTCGATGATTTTATCGACGTGTTCATTCATGACAGGACATTGATCTTCACAGTTCCGGCAAGTCGTACATGCCCAGATTTCTTCTTCTGTGATGACGTCACCAATCAATGAAGGACTGTACAACTCATCGATTATCACGCCTTCCGCAGTCGCAGCTAGTGCCAGCTGGTTCCCTTTCGACTGATTGAACATGACCTGCGGTACCCACGGTTTTTGTTTCGTCATCACTGCGCCTGTATTCGTTAAGTGATCACGCAATTTCGTAATCAAATCCATTGGCGACAACATTTTACCAGTGCCTGTTGCTGGACACATATTCGTACAGCGGCCACATTCTACACATGCATAAAAGTCGATCATTTGGGCTTGCGTGAAGTCGGTAATATGACCAACGCCAAGTGTCGGCATCTCCTCTTCATCTTCTACTTCTTCCAATGCTGCAAAATCAATTGGCTTCAGCCGCCCTGCATGATCAAGGCGGTGAAAATAAACATTCACAGGACCAGCGATCAAGTGCGCATGCTTCGATTGCGGTACGTAGACCAAGAATGTCAGAAGCGTCAGCAGGTGCACCCACCAACCGATGAAGAACACACCGATCGCTACTACTTCTGGAACTCCACTGAATGCCATCGCAATGAGCGAGGCCATCGGTTCAGTCCACGTCGTTCCTTCATTGTGCCAAATCATGTTTGCACCATTTGCGACGAGAGTGGAAACCATTAGAGTTCCAATGAAAATTAGAACTAATCCTGATTTCCAACCACGTTTTAATCGGACGAGTTTCTCTACATAACGGCGATAAAACGCCCAAACAACGGCTACTAATATCAAGAACACGACGATTTCCTGAAAGAAAGTAAACGCTGGATACAACGGTCCAAGTGGCAGATGCGAACCTGGTTTCAATCCTTTCCATATGAGGTCAATTGCCCCGAATTGAACAAGCAAGAATCCATAGAAAAACAGAACATGGATAGCGCCACTCTTTTTATCTTTCAATAATTTTTTTTGTCCAAATACATAGACCCAGATTTTTCTGAGCCGTTCTCTCACATTGTGATCGAATTCTTCCTTTTTCCCCAATCGTACAAATTCGGTACGGGTTTTCAATAGATATAAAAATAGTCCGACTCCGTAGATAGTTACTGCTAAAAATAACACCCAGTTTGCAATGAGTAATGCATTCATCTTCGTTCTCCCCTTCCTCTGAACTTCGTAAGACCCCTAATGATCAATCGCTTACAAGTAATTTAGCGTATGTACAGTGTAAATTATGAATGAGCATTCAGTCAACAATTTTTTGAAAATTTATTGAAAACACATCGCTAAAGTATATACTTGAAAGCATATTGAGTGAGTGGTCCGGGGTATTCGTTTCAGACGGACACTTTCCGCAGGTATGACTTGAGTCGTTCTCCAATACAATCAAACTTAATAAAATGTGGAGAATTACTAGTATACCTGACAAAATACACGGGTTTCTTTCCGTTGAAATTAAATAGTAAAGTTAAGAACATAATTCGTTTTAAAGCGTTATGTAAAGGCTTATTGTTTGTTGGTGTTTGTAAACAAACATTAGAAAGGTAAATAGATGCAAAGTGATTTTCATCTTCACAATATTAATATAGTAAAATCCACACTTTTATGATAGCGTTTTCATTATATCACACGATTTAGTTGAAGGGAGTTGAAATGATGTATTCATTGTACTGTCGGCTGTTTCAGCGTGCGTTTAAAATGGGCATGCAATTTTTGCCATGGAGAGAACCGAAGTTGTTGACGGGGGCGGGTAGTTTAGGGAATCTACCGGTGAAAATCAAGAGCTTAGGTATTGGAAGTGTATTGATTATTACGGATCGCGATATTGTAAAGTTGGGGCTACTGGATGAATTGTTGATAGGGCTGAATTCATTGGACATTAAGTATTTGGTCTATGATCGGACGGTACCGAATCCGACGATTGATAATATAGAAGAAGCACGTGAATTATACAGTACGAATCAATGTGAGGCACTCATTGCGTTTGGTGGCGGTTCGCCGATTGATTGTGCTAAAGCGATTGGGGCGCGTATCGCAAGACCGGATAAGAGTATTCCACAATTGAAGGGACAATTACATGTACGCAAAGAAATTCCGACGCTCATTGCTGTACCTACGACTTCCGGAACTGGAAGTGAGGCAACGCTGGCAGCCGTCGTGACGAACAGTGTGACGCATGAGAAATACGCCATTAATGATACGGTGCTAATTCCACACTATGCGGTACTTGATCCATTGCTGACTCTTAAACTGCCGCCAGCAATCACAGCGGCTACGGGTATCGATGCACTGACCCATGCAGTGGAGGCGTATATTGGGAAAAGCAATACAAAAGAAACAAAGCAATGGGGCCGAGAAGTGGTCCAGTTAGTTTTCCAAAATTTATTCGAAGCGTATGTTAATGGGGATAATCTAGAGGCTCGAAGAAATATGCAATGGGCTTCTCATTTGGCAGGCAAAGCCTTTACCCGAGCGTATGTTGGAAATGTACATGCTATCGCGCACACTCTCGGTGGATTCTACAATGTGCCTCATGGGCAGGCGAACGCCATCATCTTGCCTTATGTTTTGGAGTATTACGGCAGCCGTGTTTACGAACCGCTTGCTGAGCTTGCAGATGTGATCGGTGTTTCTTCACCATCGGATACGAAGCGAACGAAAGCTGAGAAGTTCATTAGGGAAATTAAGGCTTTGAATCGAGCGCTAAATATTCCAGAGAAAGTGAGTGGGATTGTGGAGAAGGATATTCCATTGATGGTCAGACGAACAGCGGCAGAAGCCAATCCTTTGTATCCCGTGCCGAAAATCCTGAGTAAAACTCAGTTTACGGAGCTTTATTATTTGATTAAGGAGTAAGGCGTCTTTGTTTGGCTTGTTACACAAGACGTTTGGCTCGTTTCGGCCTAGCTTTGGATCGGTGTTGTCTGTTTTTCGCTCGGTTCTTAAAGACTTTGGCGCGATAAAAGGCCATATTGGCTCGGTTTGCGAGAAGTTTCGCGCGGTCCGCTTTATGACTCCCAGCACAATAAAAAACAGAAGCACGAGTTTCTACGCTCTGGCTTCTGTCTGCTATCACTCACTTTTCCTTCTTTTCATTTGTACGGAATACCTTCGCACTGCGGACGTATTCGTTATCCGGTATGCCAAGACGCGCGTTGACAATACGAGCAGCTACGAAAAGGTAATCAGATAGTCGGTTCAAGTAGCGCTGAACGACTGGCGATACGTCGTCTGCTGCGTTCATCAATGTCACTGTGACTCGCTCTGCGCGACGGGTAATGGTGCGGGCGATGTGCAAAGTGGCTGCAGCAGGTGAGCCGCCTGGCAAGATGAAGCGTTCCAGTTCGGGTGCTTCTTCCATTAGTTTATCTATTCGCTCTTCCAGCACGGTGATCGGAGCTTCATCTAACTTATAATGCCGTTCTTTCATGACATTTGCCAAGTCACCGCCACCGTCAAATAGTTCATTCTGTATTGTCTCTAGATCAGTTAAAATATCTGCAAACTTGTCACCTTCAAGCTCCGTCATCGCTTTTCCAATAAAAGAATTCAATTCATCAATCGTGCCATATGCTTCGACACGCAAATCATCCTTTGCCACGCGCCCTCCGATCAAGCTCGTTTTGCCTTTATCTCCAGTTTTCGTATAGATTTTCATATCATTTCACTCCTTTTTATAGTTTGGGGAATACCGTACCAAATTCGTGTAATCTCTGTCGCTTCCTTGAATAATTGCTGATACAATCGGCCGCATCGATCACGCAACTCACGCTGTTCCGGTTCGAGAGGGACAATGCCGCGACCGATGTCCGTTAAGATGAACACTGTATCATGCATGCTGACGAGGCGCACTGCTTCGCTAGCTTCCGACTCACTAAGTTCAGAACGTCTTAGCCAATCCTGCAAACCTGAGATGATTAACCTCTCCTCAGGTGCCGCAGATGCTACTGTTTCCATTGTACAGAAGAACGCAGGTTGATCTCCAATCCAGCGTCTTACATACTCCGTTTTGCCGTTATAGGCACCTCCGATAAAGATGTGCATGGCTGTCCCTCCTTCCATTGTTGCTCATCTTCCCACTCGAATTGCCAGACCGAACCGTTCGATACCGTCCATTCCCAAAACGTGCGCGGATCTGCTGAAAATGTTTCTAACAGTAACCGAATCACTCCCCCATGCGTCACAACAACGGAATCATTCGGCAAGTCTTGAAGTGCATCTAGTATTCTCACCTTTACTTGTTGCAAAGTTTCCCCGTTACGTGGCGCCACTTGCCAAGGGTCAGCCAGCCACCGCCTATAGGCAGCATCATCTTTTAATTGTTCGTACGTTTTCCCTTCGAAATCTCCAAAGTTACACTCCCGCCATCGAGAATCAGCTTGGTACATCGCTTCAGGAAAATAAATGGCGGCCGTTTGATGCGCTCTCCGTAAATCACTTCCATACACTTGGTTCACATCGATCGGAAATTCAATGGAATCTCCTTCGTCACGTGCCAGCCCGATATCCGTCCAGCCGCAATATTGTCGCTTTTTATTTGCATTTGTCGGCAAATGCCGGATTAAAAATAAGCGATAAGGACGAGCCATAAAAGCACCTCCATTCCTTCGATAAATGCACCACACAGATCACCTGTCACACCGCCAAAGTGTTTGACGGTCCAGCGTCGATACAAATAGACTGCGATTACTAGAGTAGCTATCATGACAGGAACGATAACCAATGAATCGTATAGAACACCTAGTCCAATGACAGTGAGGATGCTGATGAGACCACTTGCAGCCTGCATTCGCTTTTTTAGAAAATGTTGCTTAAAAAAATGAGCCAACCCGTTATGTTTTGCCGTCTTTGTCGTAGTGAAATAAACTACCATCGTGGCTCGCGACAAAATAGGAACTGCCACGAGGAATGCCCAGCCGTTCTCCATCCCCATTATCTCCATGAACAAGCCAACCTTTAAACCGAGCAAGACAAGCAATGAAATGGTTCCGAACGCACCGAGTCGAGGATCTTCCATAATCGTTAGACGTTTTTCACGGTCCTGATACGAAAAAAAGGCATCTCCGAGATCCGCGAAACCGTCCACATGCAAGCCTCCTGTCGCCACAATTCCTACCAACAGTATCAGCATCGCAACGAGGAAACTATTAAAGCCCAACATGTCTCCGCCAATATATGCAATCGTACCAAGCAGCAAGCCAATTCCTCCACCGATGAGCGGCAAGGCCATATACATGCCAGAAACCTCTTTTTTTCCGAGCGGCAGTTCTCTTTGAACGGGCAGCGAAGTGAAAAATTGGAGCGCCAATAAAATGCTATTCATCACGTCACTCCTTTAGGCCAAAATAGATTTGATCAACGGCCAGTTCATATGTTTCTTGACGTGCTCCGCCCATTGTTCATAGACATCAACACCCGACGCAGCAGGTTTTGTGTCACGTTCCATATCTTCTTCAGGGATTCCGTGATTCTCTAAAACTGGAATAACACCAGCGACCGGAGTGCCTGTGTATTGTTCAATGAACTCCACCCCATCTTGGAAGTACGCCATATCACCATAAAATTTATTGATAATAATGGCTTTTATTCGCTGCTGTCTTTCGGGAGAGAGCAATTGAAGCGTACCGACAATCGAAGCGATCGCTCCACCTTTTGAGATATCCGCAACTAGCACGACCGGCACATCCGCCAATTCGGCAACTCGCATATTCGTCAGCTCGCGATCCATAAGATTTACTTCCGCTGTACTTCCTGCCCCTTCAATGATCACTGTATCGAAGTTTTCCGATAGATGTTGAAGGGCTAGCTTAATTGTATCCATACCTTTTTCGTATAACTGCTCACGAAATTCCTGACCGCCTATTGTGATCATAGATTTTCCCATGAATAACACATCTGATTGCAATTGCGGTTTGGGTTTTAATAAAATTGGATTCATTTCCACAATTGGTGCAGTCCGTGCAGCTTCCGCCTGTTGAAATTGCGAACGGCTGATTTCAAGGCCATTTGGCAATTTCACAGAAAAGCCAGACATATTTTGTGATTTAAATGGTGCCACATTTATTTCTTCATTGGCAAGAATACGACAAAACGCGGTGCAGATCATGGTTTTCCCAACATCTGATGCCGTACCGACGACCATCAATCCATTCATTGATTGTCTCCTTTCCAAACCATTGGCAATCCATAGTCCATTTCAATTGCCACGTCACAGCACTCAACGATTCGAACGTGTAAAGCACCAATGGTCTTCCGGTAAAGCTCCGTTTCTTCTTCATAATATGGCCATTCATCGAGCACTTCATTGGAAACGATTACAAGCTGATCGATAATTTCTGTCATTTGCTCAATCGTGCACAATAATTTCTGTTGCTTCTGCTCTAGACAACCAGGCCGTTGCCAGCAAGGTCGTCCTTCTTCAATGCCTTCGTACATTTCATTTGCCAACCACGTCGTCAAACAATCCCATAATACGTAGTCCCCCTGCTGTAGATGAGGCAACACCTGTTGAAAATCTACCGGCTGTTCGATCGTCTGCCAATCAGCTAGTCTACGATCGAGCTGATGCTTCGCGATCCGTTCCTTCATTTCCTGATCAAATGCAACACCGGACGCGATATAGACGAGTCGCCCTGCATTTTTTGCTTGTGTGACAAGTAGCTGTTCGGCATAGGCGCTTTTCCCGCTACGCGCGCCACCACTAATGAAGGTTACTGTTGCTCGAACCATTTTGCCATCGCCTCCCGCAATCTTTCCATCATCGCTTCCGATTTCATACCAACTCGTAACCATCTGCCATCCATTCCGCGGAAATTTTCGGAGTGACGAAGGACGATGCCTTGTCTCAATAAATCCTGATACAGCTGTCTCGCATTTAGTTTCGGTGAAAATACGAGATAGTTTGCTGCCGAGTCGATCACTCGACAATGATGAGCACGCAAAAAGTCAGCCATCTTCTTTCGCTCTACTTCTGCATGATGAATTGCTCGTTCTCGGTATGACGCCTCCTGTAAACAAAGCATACCGATTTCAGCCGCTAATCCGTTCACATGCCAATGTGGTGCTTGCTTTTTTACATTTTCAATAATTTCAGGATGGGCCACCAAATAGCCCAACCGGATGCCCGGGATCGCGTACATTTTGGTCATGGAGCGAACAATGATAACATGCGAATACGTTTCTACTTGATGAATAAATGAATGCTTTTCATCCACAAAGTCGATAAACGCCTCATCCAACACTACTTCTGTCCCGCTAGTTTCCGCTGCATGAATCACAGCTATCAATTCTTCCATCGACGGCAGGATTCCCGTCGGATTATTTGGCGTGCACAAATAAATGGCGGCAGCACGCGGCAAATTGTCTTGAATACGTGAGACAGGCAACCGGAAATTCTCTGCTTCATTCGCTTGGATCGAGATGATTTCTGCTTCACTTGCTTCTAACGTGGCACGATATTCTGAAAACGTTGGATCAATCAGCACGACTCGTTTCCCACGATAACGTTCTGCCAGTAACGACAATAATTCTGCTGCCCCATTGCCGACTAGCACTTGTAGTTCACTGATTCCATGAAATTGTGCAACCGCCCTTTTAAATGGCTGTCCATCTGGATCGGGATAGCTCAGTAATTTGGATATCAAGTCCGGCCATGCATTCGTAATAGATAACGGCATTCCAGCTGGGTTGCAGTTCTCGCTAAAGTCCAACACTTCCTCAGGCTCCACCAAATTCAACGACTCATACAATCTAGTACTATTCGCTCCATGCTCAGGTAATTGCATAAAGTAACACTCCTAACGCTGTAAATAGCAACCAGAAAATCCAGGAGGTTGCTTGCATTTGTTTTATGGTAGAGCGGATGTGTGATGCAGTCGCGGTCACTGGTGGTCCCAGCTTCGCACGCTCAGATGTCCGACCGCGATATGTATTTTTCCCGCCAAGCTGAATGTTTAATTGCCAAGCAGTCGCTGCTTCCAAATAGCCACTATTCGGACTCATATGACGCCTTGCATCACGCAACCAGCCACTAAAACGCTCACGCAACGGCAAGCCACCTTCATTCGAAGTGAACAAGATAATTAGCAGACCCGTAATGCGCGATGGAATAAGGTTAAACAGATCGTCCATTCGTGCGGACACTTTGCCAAACTCGCTATAGTGTTCATCTCGATAACCCACCATTGAATCCAGTGTGTTTACCGCTTTATAAAGCCATAAACCCGGTGCTCCTAGTAAGAATGCCCAGAACAATGGAGCGGTGATCCCGTCTGACGTGTTTTCCGATACCGTTTCAATCGCAGCACGTGAAATACCACCGCTGTCGAGTTTCTTTGTATCTCTTCCCACAATCCAGCTGAGCTTTTCGCGTGCCTCTTTCAAATCACCGGTCTGCAATGGTTCGTAGACAAGAAGTGCCGCATCCCGTAAACTTTTCTGTGCAAGTCCCGCCGCAATGAGCAATGCTTCCACCGCGATGCCTGCAAATAAATGGAGACGATACATTATACTGATCAGCCAAATAACCAAACCAAACGTCATGCCGCAAATGAACAACCACAACAATGCACCTTTTACCGTGCGCATTCTGCCTCTGTTCAACAGCTTCGTCAAATTATGAATCGATGTGCCAAGCCATTTAACGGGATGCGGCCAATTAGGTGGATCACCAATCAACCGATCGAGCACCATCCCAATCGCAATCGCGATAAAATGCGCAGGTATCATCACACTCCACCTTTCGCTTGCCTATATGAATGAATCGCTCGCACGGTACATTCATACACGCCTCTTCCAATCAATTTCCCAAGCTGTGTAATTGGCCCTGCATATGGAAATGACGTTCCTTGCTGAGTGGAAGCGATCAACAAACTATCAGTCGAAGTACCCGTCGCAATCGTACCAGATTCCGGATCGACCACTTCTTCATCCTGCAACGCTTTCGTTTTCGCTTCGGTCGCTGTAATCATCGCTTGAACAAACGCTTCTTCCGATAGGAACCCATTGATAAACACCCACGTATTGATCGTGCCGATATATGGAAATTCTTCGCGATGCCACGCTTTGGAAACGTCTACCGCATTGCCGATGCCTGCTGTCACCGCAATGACGATCGAGCCATGTTCACTTTCGTACTCTTCCACTTCTACATGTTCTGGTCTAACAGCTGTCATCATGGCCACCGTATCCGTCAAATGATAACCGTGCGACAGCAAATAATCTGTATTCTCTTTTTGCACATCATCAATGTCGTAATCATCTCGTACACCTCGGTTAATAAACGTTCGGTACCAACCCATCCCCGCATTATGAACGGCAGATGATATTGTCTTAAGGGGCTGTTGTGCATGCAAAACAACATGATCGGCAAGAATTGTAATATCTTCTTTAGTAACGCTGAACCATTTTGTTTCTCCGCGTACATCTGGCAATAACGTCATTTGAGGCTTAGGCATTTCAGGATGTGGCTGCGTTTTGACACGTGCTTCATAGACAGTGCGGATTTCCTGCTCCAGCACAACGTCTTGTGGTGAACCCACATTCGCTACTTCCCCTTGTTTCAATAAAAGCAGCCGATCACAATACAACGCCGCCAAATTAATGTCGTGAAATACAGAAACGACGGTAATGTCTTTCTGATGCGCTTGATTGCGAATCGTATCTAGCAACTGCTGTTGATGGGCGATGTCCAAGTGATTCGTCGGCTCATCAAGCAACAAAATAGGCGCTTCTTGAGCGAGTGCTTGTGCAACAAATACCCGTTGCTGTTCCCCACCTGACAATAATTCAATTGGCGTATCTTCGTAACGACTGATTCCTGTATAACCCATTGCATCCTGAACCGCTTGCTCGTCTTGCTCCGACCAACTAGAGAAAATCCCTGACTGATGCGGATATCTTCCCAGTGCTACCGTGTCTTTTACTGTATGGGAAAACGCATGGGCATGTAGTTGCGGCAGCACCGCAACTTTCCGTGCAAATTGCTTCTGTGTATAAGTCGCAGCGGATTTTCCGTCAATTGTCACAGTGCCGCTTTGCTTTGGCAAAATCCCTGAAATAATTTTCAATAAGGTAGATTTTCCGCTACCGTTTGGTCCTAATATTCCAAGGACTTCTCCTTTATCCACGTGAAATGACACATTGCGCACAATCGGCTCGTTGCCATACCCCCCGGATAATCCGTCCACTTGTAACATATTACATCGCTCCCTTCCTACGCTGTTTGTAAAAGATATAAGCAAAGACTGGAGCCCCAATGAACGCAGTGATGACACCTACTGGCAGTTCAGCTGGTGAAATAATCGTACGAGCTACCAAATCACAAATGATTAATAACGAAGCGCCATTAAATAAAGATAGCGGAAGTACATGCCGATGATCAGAACCCCACAGCAAACGCGTCATATGTGGAACGACCAAGCCTACAAAGCCAATCGTACCGGATACCGCAACCGCTGAACCTGTTAAAACAGACCCACCAATCAAGATCATTAATTTGCGTTGTTTTACATTGACTCCTAAATGATGTGCACGTTCTTCTCCAAATAACATGGCGTTCAATTCCCGACGATTGAGCCACAGAATGAATGAACCTATGATGAAAAATGGCAACACCATCGTAATATATTTCCACCCGCGCATCGACACACTGCCTAGCAGCCATCCGATAATCTGACGCAACTCTTCCTGCGTCAACGCGATCATCATAGATAACACGGAGCCAAGGAACGAACCAAAGATGATGCCTGTTAAAATAATCGTTTCCATTTTCATTGACCGATCGACTAAACGGGCAAAGCCGATGACTAAGAACATTGTAGCTGCTGCACCGATCATGCTAAAGACAGGTAGTGTGAATGTGCCTAGGACTGGCAATGATATACCAAAAAAGAGTGTGATCACAGCGCCTACAGAGGCACCGGATGACACTCCGAGGGTATATGGATCTGCTAATGGATTTTTCAACAGCCCTTGGAAAGCTGCTCCCGAAATCGCGAGCGATGCACCGACAATTCCAGCCAGTATCACACGCGGCATACGGATTTTCCATAGGATATTGGTTGCCGTCTCATCTGCATCGTTCCATAGCGTCTCGATTGGTATGTTCACTGTGCCAATCGATACACCGAGCCAAATTGCTACGAAAAATGTGGCAATCGACACGGCATAGGCGACAGCCGTTTTACTCACCAAAAACCTCTGGATAGATGGCTTTTGCAAAAGCTTCTAATCCCTCTGCTAAACGAGGACCTGTCCGGCTTGTAATATTTTCATCTACTCGAACAACTTGATCTTCTTTGATTGCCGTAATCGTATCAAAGCCATCACGTTTTTTTATGCTATCGATAATGTCTGGCGTACCATGCATCGCAATTATGACGTCAGGATTTTCATCGACAATTGTTTCTGGGCTAATCATGACCCATCCTTCTTCTGTCACGACGTTTTCAGCGTTGATCATATCCAAGAATTGTTGTGGGAATGTATTTTTACCAGGTGCATAGATTTCCGGCGCATCTGACGTTTCAATGAAGACACGTTTCTTGTCTGTGATATCAGCTGCTTTTTCTTTGATTTCGTCAACTTTTGCTTGCATGTCTTTTATGATTTGATCGGCTTCCTCATTTTTATTCATGATCTCACCGAAAACACTAATCGTTTCATAGGTTTCATCAAATGTTTCTGCAGTCGGTACCACGACCACCGGAATACCAGCATCGCGAATCTGGTTCAACCCTTCTTCACTCGAGCTTAACATCATATCGTGAGCAAATACTACGTCTGGTTTCAATGAAATAACTTTTTCAATATTGACATTGTAGTCGCCTACTTTGTCAAGATCAGCTACTTCTGCCGGATAATCATCGTTTTCAGTGACCGCAATTACTCGATCACCTGCACCGATGCCAAATAAAATTTCTGTATTGCTTGGGATCAAGGAGATCACTTTTTCTGGAGCTTTTTCAAATGTGACATCTTCTCCAGAAGAATCATTGATGGTGTAAGGATACGCGGTACCTTCTGTTTGGTCCGTATTCGTTTCTTCCGTTGCTTTATCGGAATCCCCTGGCGTTTCTTCTTTTTTGTTATCGTTGCCGCACGCTGCAAGCAATAAGACGGCAAGCAGCGCGGTCAACAACAGCTGCCAAAATTTCTTCATATTATTTCCTCCTTTTATGTCTCTTACCCATTACGTTGTCTGCTACAGACACGAAAAAATCCTTCGATCATTTCGAAGGATTAGGCAGGATGAAATCTACAGCAGATCTCCTCCACTTTGCCCATCCTCGTAGGCTGCTGCGGAACTCACTTCCGTAAAGGCAGGTACCTGGCTTGTGCATAACGCACATACAGTGGCGGGACCGCATCGGCTTCTATCCGATTTCCCTTTTCATCTCCGTTTGAACGAGAGAACCTTTCGGAATTTATGTAATTCGTAATCGTGCTCTATTATACTATAATTCACATCGTTGTACAGTGTGGGGTCGCTTGAGAAATGCATCTCGCTCTGCGCAACAAATCTTAGGACCAAGCCAATATGTTGGCCAAACGAGCGTAAAACTACAACAACGAGCGAATCCACTTAGCAACCGAGCCAAACGGAAGGCTAACCGCGCCATTCCTCTGCTGAACCGAGCATTACTCTCTCCGAACCGCTCCAAAGCTCTCTTGTTCCAACCTATCACACGATATAACGCCAAGAAGGGCCTAATCAGACTCCTTCTTGGCGTTATGTTACGTCAAATACGATTACATTCGTTCCGGTGCTTCTACTCCGACAAGTTTCAACGCATTCGCGATCGTCGTACTTGTTGCAGTGATCAACGCCAAACGTGCTTCGGATAAATCTTTATTGTCAGGATCGAGTACTTTATTCGCATTATAGAAACTATGGAAAGCAGCAGCGAGTTCTTGGATGTACGTCGTTACTCGATGTGGCGCGCGCAGACGTGCTGCATCACTGACCAGTTTCGGGAAGTCGCCGATTTTTTTCAATAGTTCTAACTCTTTTTCATCCTGCAATTGTGTGACATGCTCCGTAGACGCTTGCAGATTCTGCTCTTTCGCCTGACGTAGAATCGAGCAAATACGAGCATGTGCGTACTGTGCGTAATACACCGGATTTTCATTGGACTTAGAAACAGCTAGATCTAGGTCGAAGTCCATTTGTGCATCGCCTGAACGCATCGCGAAGAAATAGCGTACCGCGTCTAGTCCAACTTCTTCTACCAGTTCACGTAACGTAACAGCTTTCCCTGTTCGCTTGCTCATTTTGAACTTTTCACCGTCTTTGTATAGCTGGACCATTTGTGCCACTTCTACTTCCAGCGTGTCGCGGTCATAGCCGAGTGCTTGGATTGCCGCTTTCATACGTGGAATGTACCCGTGATGATCCGCTCCCCAAATATTAATGAGTTTATCAAATCCACGTCGTAGTTTATCTTCGTGATAAGCAATGTCCGGTGTCAAATAAGTGAATGAGCCATCCTGTTTGATCAATACGCGATCTTTATCATCGCCAAATGTAGTGGAACGGAACCAGGTAGCTCCGTCTTCTTCGTACACATGACCATTTTCCCTTAATTTATTTAACGCTACTTCAATTTTGCCGTTTTCATATAACGAAGTCTCGGAGAACCAGTTATCAAAATGAACCCGGAAATCTGCCAAATCCTTCTTCAATTTATTCAGTTCGATCTCCAGGCCGTACTGGCGGAAAATCGCTAGACGTTCTTCTTCTGAAACATGAACGTAACGGTCGCCATGTTCTTTTGCTAGGTCTTGTGCAATTTGAATAATATCTGCTCCACGATAACCGTCTTCTGGCATCTCTTTTTCAAGACCAAGCGCTTCGAAGTAACGGACTTCGATGGACAATGCCAAGTTATTGATCTGATTACCTGCGTCATTAATATAATATTCACGTGATACTTGATAACCTGCAAAATCCAGAATATTACATAACGAATCTCCTAGAGACGCTCCACGCGCGTGGCCAAGGTGCAAGTCTCCTGTTGGGTTGGCAGAAACGAATTCGACTTGGACTTTCTGTTGATTGCCACTTTCAGAGCGTCCATATTCCTCACCTAGTTCAAGGACAGATTTAATCGTATCCCCTAGACTATCCGCTTTCAAACGGATATTCAGGAAGCCAGGTCCCGCAATTTCAATCGATTGAATCGCTGTGCCCGTCGTATCTAGATGCTCTAAAATAGCTTCTGCAATCGCACGCGGTGGCTTCTTTGCTAGCTTCGTCAATTGCATTGCAATATTCGCAGCGTAGTCACCATTTTCTTTATTCTTTGGTGACTCTAGCTTGACTTCTGGGATATCCGATTGCTCCACAAGTTCCGCCTTCTGGATCGCCAGTTGCAAGGCCTGTTTAATTTCCTGTTGAATCTGTTCTACTGCATTCATTGTGTTACCTCCGAATAGGTTATTGTCAATTGATAGTTCCCTAATACATTTCCTTCTGCATGCAATTTATACGCCACCGCAAACCTCCCAGGTGTCCAATGAAGTTCTTTTGTATCGACGAGTAAATCCATAACGGCCGGTCCATTTCCGTATGTACCAATTCGCGTGTCGTCCGGTCGAAATGGCAATCTCATCTGAACGCCGCCTTTTCGCATGATGAACGCATCTTGCGCATGCAGTTTAACGGTTGTTCGAATCGCAGGAACTCCTTCTGTCTGTTCCTCAAATAATAAATAAGCCTGTCCTTTTTTCTCAACGATTTGTCCATTCGCCCGCATTTCATGTGTTTCTGCCGGCTGTCCTGGATGCTGAATAATAGAACGGAGCTGGACATGCACCGTCTGTTTCGGCGCTTCCATTCGTTCACCGCCTTATATAAATAGATTCACTTATTATACACTTCATCCGTTGTCACTTTCAATGTTACCGAGTGTAAACTTTTTCTCGGCAGCCGTTTAATCTGCTCGGAACCTTCCCATACTGTCAAAAGATACTGAATGGAACGGGATGGGATGTTCAATGAAACGTACCGATTATATAAAAACCACTAACCGGAAAAAGCTGAGAAAACGATTATTTTCGATTTCTATCATACTACTTACAGCCGCTGCAACTGTTTTGATCTCGCTTCGACTGTATGCTCAAATACTAGGCGCTCCTTCACTTAGCGTTCCAAAAGCCTCTCTCTTTTTGGATCAGAATGGCCATCAGATCGGGGATCATTTTTCCCAACAGCGACGTTATTGGATGAAGCTTTCCGATATTTCACCTTTTTTGGCAGATGCTTTTGTTGCGACTGAGGACCGACAATTTTTTGAGCACCACGGATTTGATTACTCCCGAATTGCGGCTGCTGTGTTAAAAGATGTCAAAACGATGAGTAAAGCACAAGGTGCCAGTACCATTACACAGCAATATGCCCGAAATTTATATTTAAGTCATGAGAAATCTTGGACACGTAAAATTCATGAAGCACTCTTTGCTTATCGGTTAGAAGTCTTTTATAACAAGGATACGATTTTAGAAGGTTATTTAAATACAGTATACTTCGGACATGGTATGTACGGTGTAGAGGCAGCCAGTCGATTTTACTTTTCAAAGTCTGCTAAAGATTTGACGTTGGAGGAAGCAGCAACGATTGCAGCGATCGCCAAAGGGCCTTCCATTTATTCGCCGCTTTCCAATCCCGAAAACTCTCGCAATCGACAGCTTCTAGTGCTGAATCAAATGGAAATTGGTGGGTACATCACGTCCAACCAAAAAGAGCGAGCGTCATCACAGGAAATTGTGTTGAAAACGGAAAACTGGAAAGATACGAAACAAGTTGCTCCCTATTTCTTGGATGCGGCATGGCAACAAGCGGAAGAAATATTGGCTAACAAAGGACGTGTACCTGCTGAAGGTGGCTGGACGATCCGCACAACATTAGACCAACATCATCAACAGACAGCGGAAGACGTGATCAAACAATGGATGCCGGAAAACGAGCTCCAGGTTGGATTTGTTTCCATGGAAGCAGACACGGGTTATATTACGTCGATGGTAGGCGGTGTGAATTTCGCGGATAGTTCATTTAACCGAGTGACACAGGCAAAACGACAGCCAGGTTCTGCCATGAAGCCAATTCTTTATGCAGCAGCATTAGAAAAAGGTTTCAACCCACTCACATTCATGACAGCAGAGAAGACTCTATTTACGTATGATGAAGGTCGTTCTACGTATGAGCCGAGTAATATTAATGGAAAATTTGCCGGAAAGCCTATTTCATTGGCACAAGCTATCGCAATTTCTGACAATATTTATGCAGTGAAAACATTGGAGAAGGTCGGCTACAAGCAGTACACGAAAATGGCGCAACGTCTTGGAATCGATGTATCCTTCCAGGAATCGCCTGCGGTGGCACTTGGAACATCCGATGTGACGTTACTAGAAATGACGACTGCCTATAATCGAATTGCTTCAAAAGGAATTCAAGTCGAGCCGCAACTGGTCTTGTCAATTACTGATTCATCCGGAAAAGTCGTCTATGAGTATTCACCTAAGAAACCTAAACAGATTATGTCTGAACAAGATGCGTTTGTGCTAACTCATTTGATGACTGGCATGTTTGATCCGGTTTTTAGTGATTATTTATCTGCCACCGGTTTATCCATGCGTCCAAAACAATCTCGACCTTACGCCGCCAAGTCCGGCACGACAATTTCTGACCAATATTTAATTGGTTTCTCCCCTTCATTAACAGCAGGAATTTGGACTGGATTTGATCGAGGGAAACAACTTGAAGATTTGAACGACAAAGCGGCTTCTAAAAAAATCTGGATTGATTTCATGGAAACAGTACACGAAGGAAGCACTCCGGAACCATTTTTGCCGCCTTCTGGTGTCCAGGGCGTCATCGTCGATATCGAAACGGGTGGCATCGCAGTCAATGAATGTCCAAAGCAACGGTTGATGTATGTGAAAGATAAAGACGTGCCGAAAAAGCTTTGTACTGATCGTTCATTGAGAGAGCAAAATTCTGGAGAACGAGAAGATTCGAAGTTGGATCTATTTCCATTTTCTTTTTTTGAATGATGGAGAGGCTGTTTTAGTGGTTATGAGCGCCTGCATGCACTCTATGAGCAGCAACGCATATCCTATCGAACATTATCCTACAATAAAAAGCCTCCCCTCCGAATCCGCGGAGAGCGAGGCTTTTTTGACTACAGCAAATCAATTGGATAGATCCGCCCGCTTGGGTTTTGTGGCGTTCCTATACCATATGAGTCTACCGTAGTTGTCCTAGTTTACAGCAGCAAAGCTGTATATTCAGTTTACTGCCTTTCCCACAGACATTCAACCTCAAAGAGACAGCGAAATAAAATGTCACATCTTTGACGTATTTACCTGGAATATAGATGGTAAATATTGGTTATTGAAGACTTACTCCGTACGCAATCCGTCATGCAATTCTGGTTTGCTTCGATCCCACAATTCTTCATTGTGTGATCGCAAAAAGTCTGCAAGAATCTTCTTGGAGCGTTCATCCATATCATCCACCATAATATGGCGTTTCATCGACTTATCCATGCGATTGACGTGGTCAGCCAATACTTTATAGCCACGTCTCTTCTCTCGATTCACTACCATTTCACAAGCTGTGACTCCTGCGTAATAAGGACCCTCTTCCCGGTAATCAATAGTGACCCAAACAAGCCAATACGGTTTTCCACCTTCCGAGTCTTCTCGATTAGTCGTGAACTTGATTCCTCGCTCTGTATCACTACGGGCATGCATCGCCCCCATTTCCACTTGTGCGGTGCCTTCTTCTACATCAATGATGACAGGTGAAATATTCTCCAAAGACAAAGATCCGATGCCAAATCCTTTATGGCCATCTGTCGGGTCATTTTTAATAATCGTAAAGCCTAACTTCGGTTTCGAGTTTTGCTCACTCGCCATATAAATCCCCCTCTATCTCTGTTATTATATGTACTATACCTGAATTTTCTGCTTAGGAGGAAGTAAAATGCCATATGTAACAGTAAAAATGTTTGAAGGCCGTACCGATGAACAAAAACGTGCACTCTGTGAAAAAGTAACAGCAGCGGTATCAGAAACAACAGGTGCTCCGTCTGAAAACGTTGTTGTCTTCATCGAAGAGATGTCAAAGAACCATCTATCTACAGGCGGCGTTAGAGCAAGCGACCAATAAGAAGAAGGATTCTCGTTATGAGAATCCTTTTTTATTAACTATTCAACCCGCTGAACAGACTTGCAACTCTTCAATAAATGCAAAGGCTTGGTCCATTTCTTGGTCCGTAAAGTTCAATTTATTTTTCACAATACGTACCTTAGCAATCTGTTCGTCCTTCTCCAAATGGTCAAAAAACAGTAGTGTAGAGACTAATTCTAGAAAACGGGAAGATCTGCCGTTCAATCGCTCAATACAGTCAGGTAACTGTGCACTCGGTTCATCCGCTGTTCCAAGAAACTTAGACCCTTCATCCGTCACTTGATAACAATACTGCTTATACGACCCTTTATCTTCAAATCGTTCTGCCAAAAAGCCCATCTCACATAATTCCTCAACACGCAACGTTAATTCCTCCGAATACGGACCGTACATATGAAGCTCGTACTTCTCTGCAAACGGAAAATTCATCTTCTTCAAGATATAGACCATCTTCTGCATTTTCTTACGGCCATTTACTTCATTCGCTAACGATACAAATTGAACGATTTTTGCATGCTCTTGCAGCAACTCGCCCACCCCTCTCTTCACCTTTAACCTTGTAACAATTCCAAAATCTTCTCATGCAGTACATTCCCGTCCATCAAACGGTCCTCGGGGTAATAAATCTTATGGTCAGTCCGACGTTTTCCTGAAATTGCATCCACGACATCTGACATACGTGACAGTTCACGTAAATCTCCATTTTTCATTTGCAAATAAATTGGCACACGCTCATTTTCTTCACCAGGTCGGTAAAAATCATATGGCAAATCGGATGAAGAATCCGTCACCAAATAATACTCAGGATCAAGTCCTGCTTCCTGGAATAATTTTACGAGCTCACCGAATTTCATATATTGGGAAGCCGGGTCAAACTCGGCATACTGAAACAACCGTCGATTGACAAAGCGATCGCACAAGTCTGCCAAAATGGGATCGTTCTCTTCCATCCATAACTGAAAGTACATCAATAACACACTTTCATCGAGTGCTATGTATTCTTTCAACTCAAACTCTTTCTTGAAAAATGAAATGAAATGCTTGGGTTCTTGTGTAAATGCATACCCTGTTTCATACAAATATCTCGCTCGATGTAAAATTTTCATTAGAATCACTTCGGCACTGCGCGAGACGGGATGAAAATAGACTTGCCAGTACATTTGATAACGACTCATGATATAGTGTTCAACTGCATGCATGCCACTATGTTTAATGACAACCTGCTCCTCCGTCGGTCGCATGACACGCAAAATACGCTCCATATCAAAATGACCGTAGGAAACACCAGTATAATAGGCATCTCGTTGAAGATAGTCCATCCGATCGGCATCAATTTGGCTAGAAATCAAACTGACCACTAGTTTATCAGGATAGGTTTTATCGATGACATCGGCAACCTTTTGTGGAAAATCAGGAGACACTCGGCTCAGTACTTCGTTTACTTCTGTCTGTTCCAATAAAATTTGCTGTGTAAACTGCTCATGATCAAGATTGAATACTTTTTCGAACGCATGCGAAAACGGACCGTGTCCCAAATCGTGCAACAAGGCCGCACATAAGGTAACCAATCGCTGTCCTTCATCCCATTCAGCACGTCCACTAAAGCCATCATCAATGATCCGGCGCACTATTTCATAGACACCGAGGGAGTGCTGGAATCTGCTATGTTCTGCCCCGTGGAACACTAGATACGTCGTACCAAGCTGACGAATTCTGCGCAACCGCTGGAATTCTCGCGTGTTGATGACATCCCAAACCACTCGGTCACGAACGTGAATGTAGCGGTGTACGGGGTCTTTGAACACTTTTTCTTCCAACAGTTTTTCATTTTCGTACGCCATGTCATCACCTCGTCCTTCATTCTTTCCAGTATAGCAAAAAATGACGCAAGACAACATAGACTCTACGTCGGATTTTATATATCATGATACGTTTTTTCTAGAACTCGCTTGTTTGCTAAAGGCGGTAGATTTCTGTTTGGAGCGGTGTAATGCAAGTTTGGCTCGGTTGTATCATCGTTTGG
Source organism: Sporosarcina obsidiansis (assembly GCF_009651005.1). Classification (GTDB taxonomy): domain Bacteria; phylum Bacillota; class Bacilli; order Bacillales_A; family Planococcaceae; genus Sporosarcina; species Sporosarcina obsidiansis. The sequence continues at coordinate 50,380 of NZ_WHVW01000001.1, read as the reverse complement.
AGCCGCGCTGTCTTGCATTGGCGCGGATCAACAATTGTTTGGTTCGGTTCTCTTAGACTTTGGTGCGGTGCTCCGAATTTTTAGTGCGTTTTAGCACTTTCAGCCATATGACAGCCCCAAGTTTAAATACAAAATTGATAGAATTTTGTGAGTCTCTGAATAAATGTTTCATTGTCTGTCCATAATGGCAGTAGAAAGAGAGTACAAGACAGGAGGCATGGAGATGGTGAAAGTTAGACAAGATGCGTGGTTAGAACAAGATGATGAGTTGTTGGCAGAGACGGTGTTGCGACATGTAAGAGAAGGTAGCACACAACTGAGTGCGTTTGAGGAAGTTGGGGACGCGCTGAACCGAACGGCGGCAGCCTGTGGTTTTAGATGGAATGCTGTCGTTCGAAGAGAATACGAGGGTGAGCTGGCAGAAGCAAAGAAAGAGAGAAAGCAGACGTTACGTGTGCTAGGTACAGATTTTAAAAGACGTAACCAGCAACTGTACAGTGCAGAATCTAGTGGTGATGGTCAAGAAAAAATCCAAGTTCCCCTTTCCGCTTTGTCATTAGATACCGTTATTGCGTATTTAATTCGGATGCATCACAATGGTGGTGCAGATACAGACGCACTTCGTTGGAAACAAACAGCAAAAACTGCAACTGAGCAGCTAAAAGCGATGGAAGCTGAATTAGAAGGTTTGAAAAAAGAGAATCGTACATTAAAAGACGATTACGAACAATTCGTCCAAATTATGAACCGTGCGCGCAGATTAATTGCCCTCAATGAAGAAAGCGAGCATGTCGCACCGATCTTCACAATGGAGCCAAATGGCAATCTAGTATCATCAAAAGAGCCACCAATCAGTCATTGATTGGTAGCTCTTTTTTGTTTCAAGACAACATCTTTTGGTTTCGATCAACTACGCGTTGCAAATAAAAGCCATACAGATCGAGCTCTTCGTCCGTTAGTGTGCCATGGCGGATATCATCAGTCAGTGATCGCAATAACAATTGCAAACGAATCATCACTTCATTGACCGTTAGCTGTGCTCCGAGAATTTCCGATAAGGATGCCATCACATGTGGTTGAATGTCAGGATAGCTAAACTTCGTCGGCTGTCCCTGCAACCCGGTCTCGTAGACTTCTCGAATCAACTCCGCTCGTTCGGCACCACTGCCTTCTACACAGAGATACACCTGCACAGCCACCCCTTGACGCAATCGTCGTTGAGAAATGCCCGCAAATTTCTTGCCTCCTACACTCAAATCATAGGAACCTGGACAATAGGAACCGACAATCTCATAAGCTTCAATTTGCTCATCTATTTCAGGAAACAGCAATTTAACAAAAGATAGCATGGCTTCATAGCCTATTGGAATATCAATTGCCGATTTTTGTTCTGAAAAAATTAACGAGATATTCAATACTCCTTCATCGAGAACCACAGCCAGCCCACCTGAATTACGTACAATCGCTTGATAGCCGTTCTGTTTGATTTTCTGAATTGCTTCCTGAATAAACGGCATGCGATGATCTTGTATACCTAACACAATCGTTCGATCATGCACCCATGTCCTCACTACAGGGACACTTTCCTGCTGTCCGACTAATTGGCATAACGCATCGTCCATCGCAAAAGATTCTAGCGCGGATCGACTACGGGCTGTGATCGATTCGTCAATCAAGCGCCAAGCAGATTGATTCAATAAAAATTTATCTTGTGACATGTCTAGTTCTCCCACTGTTGTTCATCTTGTATGTATGCAGACGTTTCACAATCCTGGATCGCACGATTTATAAGCTTTGCGCTGCTGTAATAAGAGATAGTTTGTACACATCATCCGCAGAACAGCCCCGTGACAAATCGTTGACAGGTCCATTCAAGCCTTGCAAAATTGGACCGATTGCCTCGTACCCACCTAAACGTTCCGTCAATTTATAGCCGATGTTTCCTGCATCTAATGTTGGAAAGATGAAAACATTCGCATCGCCTTTAATAACAGAATCCGGTGCCTTTTTCGCTGCTACGCTTGGAACATACGCTGCGTCAAATTGGAACTCTCCGTCAATTGCCAATTCAGGTGCCATTTCTTGCGCAATCTTTGCGGCCTCTACCACTTTTTCCGTTTCTTCTGTTACAGCAGAACCTTTAGTCGAGAAAGACAACATGGCTACACGCGGATCAATACCGAATGCTTTCGCTGTTTTCGTACTTTCTACCGCAATTTCAGCTAACTCTTTCGCTGAAGGATTCACTGTAATCGCACAATCTGCGAAAATCAAACGCTCTTCGCCCTTCATCATAATAAACGCACCGCTTGTTTTCGATATACCCGGCTTCGTCTTAATGATCTGCAAAGCTGGGCGAACCGTATCCGCAGTCGAATGCGCAGCACCGCTCACCAAGCCGTCTACACGTCCTGTATAGATTAACATAGTTCCAAAATAGTTAACATCCTTCAATTGCTCCTGTGCTTGTTCAAGTGTCGCCTTCCCGCCGCGACGCTCAACGAACTTCTCAGTCAACTCAGCAAAATAGGAAGCGCTTGCAGGTTCAATCAACTCGATTTCACGAATATCAAAACCGCCTTCTTCGGCTGCTTTCTTCACCTCTGCTTCATTGCCTAACAAAACAGGTTTCACAATACCTTCTTGTTGAAGACGTACAGCTGCTTCTAAAATTCGTACATCTTCTCCTTCTGGTAATACAATGGTCTTCCCCTTTCCTTCCAACTGTGCTCGTATGCCATCAAAAAGATTTGCCATCTGTAAATCCCACCTTCTATCATATTTTCTTCCTCATCATACCTGAAATACCCATAAAATTCACTATGACTTTCGAACTTTTCAGACACTTCTTGAATATAGGCACAATTTTGACATACATCAACTCCCCCTCTGCCTTAATCCTTACAGTCCAAAGTGTCTTTATGCTACACTTGAGACAGAAACCATTTTGAAGTAAAAGGAGACTGAATTCAAGTGAACGAAGCAGCTATTACATTAGACGGTTGGTATGTACTTCATGATTTTCGAACAATGGACTGGGCTTCTTGGAAGTTAATTTCAAAAGAAGAACGTCAAGCAGCAGTCAATGAATTCTTAGCTTATTTGGAACGTCTGCAACAAGCAGATGAAGCGAAATCAGGCAGTCATGCATTTTATACGGTGGTGGGTCAAAAAGCTGATTTCATGCTCATGACGTTACGCCCTACTATGGATGAATTGCAACAACTTGAAGCTGAGTTTAATAAACTAACGATTGCGGACTACACGATCCCTGCTTACTCCTATGTATCTGTTGTGGAGTTATCGAATTATTTAGCGGGTGAATCCGATGAAGATCCGTATCAAAATCCATATGTGCGCGGACGTCTGTATCCTGAACTGCCACGCAGCCAATATGTATGTTTCTACCCAATGGATAAGAAGCGTGAAGGCGGCGATAACTGGTATATGCTCGATATGGACGAGCGTAAAAGCTTAATGCGCAGTCACGGCATGATTGGCCGAGGGTATGCCGGAAAAGTGAAGCAAATCATTTCGGGTTCTGTCGGTTTTGATGATTATGAATGGGGCGTTACGCTATTCTCTGATGACGTCTTGCAATTTAAGAAACTCGTTTATGAAATGCGTTTCGATGAAGTCAGCGCACGTTATGGTGTATTCGGTTCATTCTTCGTCGGCACAATTTTACAAGACGATAAACGAGCTGCATTTTTTGAAGTGAAATAATTTTGAAGCCGCGAATATTTCGCGGCTTTTTTATATTCACAGCCTTGCTATGTATACATACTGCTAATCAAATTCTCCCTTGTCGATCATAAACATTATGTATTGCTCATATATCTGTACAAGCGCCCATAAGACTCACTCAACCAATCATTACCGTCTTCCAATCGCACATACTGCCCCCAATTCACCAATGAAACAACAAAAATCTTTTTGTCATGCCGACCCTTTATCGGACATAGGATACAAGCAAGGGGGTTTTGCTTTGGCTGTCATCGCAACAAATGATAAAGGGGTCGATTTACTCGCTCGTTTAATGCGTGCAGAAGCAGAAGGTGACGGTGACTTAGGGATGCTCATGGTTGGGAACGTTGGGGTCAATCGAGTGCGTTCCAATTGTCTAGATTTTGAAGGAATTCGCACTATCGATGATATGGTGTACCAACGGCCAGGAGGCTTTGAGGCTACAACGAAAAGTTACTTTTATCAACGTGCGCGGGAACGAGATCGTAAACTAGCGAGACGCGTCATTAATGGAGAACGGTTCAATCCAGCTGAACGGTCCCTGTGGTTCTTCATGCCAGCAGGAGAATGTCCAGCCCAATGGTACAACCAGTGGAATACCGGTCGCTATAAATCGCACTGCTTCTTCTCCCCGACGGAACAAGACTGCCCACTCATTTAAAGAAAGGATGTTAAAATGGTTCAATATTATTGGAATCCTGGCTACGGCCAACAGCAAATGGTACCGCCACAAGTCACAATCCCGAGTGGCAGACCGAACACGCCTCCATTTAGAGAGGAATCGTACATTGAGAATATTTTGAGGTTGAACAGAGGAAAACCTGGAATCTTTCATTTTTCATTTGAACATGCCGTAGAGGCTGGCAAAAATACGAAAGCCGTCGCCGGAATGGTCGAGGCTGCCGGGCGAGATCACGTAATCCTCAGCGAAGCGAAGACGGGACGCCGTTTCTTATTTCCGATGATCTACTTCGATTACGCTGAATTTGATGAGGAATTGAATTATTTCGATCAAACGCCATAATCGCAAATAAAAAACCGCTCATCGCGTAACTGCGCAGTGAGCGGTTTTCGTATGAAAGACTACACGTTAGTTTCCAAATTTAATGGCAGCTAGAATCAGCATAATCCAACCGACAATAAATGCTACGCCGCCAATTGGCGTGATGGCCCCTAAAATGCCGACTCCTGATAAGCAGAGTGCATACAAACTCCCTGAAAAAATAATAATTCCTGCAAGCATTAAATACCCTGCCCAAGATAATTGAGTAGAAGGACCAAGCAAAGCGCTACTCATTAAAATACCCACTGCCAAAAGACCTAAGGCGTGAAACATTTGATATTGAACTGCTGTTTCCCAGATGGCTAAATAGTGTTCAGATAGGCGATCCTTCAATGCATGAGCCCCAAATGCGCCTAACGCCACTGCGAGCGCTGCATTGATCGCCCCTACGATAATGAAAAATGGCATGATGATTCCTTCTTTCTAACGACTTATCCATTATATTCTGTTTCTAGTCTATCACATCCGAGCCCATGAAAACGGTCATTTTTCGAACGGTTTGTGGCAACAAAGCTCTAACTACACGTAATTAAAAATCAAACAACGACTCCCCATTTGCATCCTCTTCTCGCATCGGTTGCTCCTGTAAAGAGGTAACTGGCTTACCAATCGAAGCGTGTTGCGGCAAATTATTTGGCTTGTGCTGGAAAGTTAATTTTCCAGTTTCTGTCGCGGAGTTGCTCAACATCACATTACATAGTGCACGCACAGCAGAAACCGCTTCTCTTCGTGTTTGTTCGTTCGCTGCATGTCTCGCCAAACGAACTTGTTGCTCGATCTCCACAAGCAATTGTTCAGATGAAATCATCGGAATTCCGCTCCTTTTTTCAGTTCAAACTTCATGCACTCCAACCCAGAGGAACGCTTAACGACAATAGATGGCAACATTTTGGTCTTAAACCCATACGCCTTGCATCCCCGCGGATTTGCAGGGTCCCATGTCGTATAAAAGTATTGGCATTGAAAACAGTTGACCGCCACGACCCCACTCCCTTTCTATTCGTTTAACTGAGCCGCTTCTGTCTTAGACCAATCAATAGGCTTATAACCCCATTCTACTAAAAAATCATTCGTCCTGGTGAATGGATGGCTTCCAAAAAAACCACGATTCGCGCTAAACGGACTTGGATGTACTGATTCAATAATCGCATGTCGTCTACGATTAATCAAAGATGTTTTTTCCTGAGCATGTCGGCCCCATAAAATAAAAACGATCGGCTCCCTACGAAGTGACAGTTTCCGTATCACTTCATCCGTAAACAGCTCCCAACCTTTCCCACGATGAGAAGCAGCCGCACCTTCTCGTACGGTCAGTACCGTATTCAACAACAACACACCTTGCTTCGCCCAACCGGTCAACGTGCCACTAGAAGGTACTGGAACCTCGAGATCTGATGACAGTTCTTTAAAGATATTGCGCAAACTGGGCGGTATTTTGACGCCAGATTGAACAGAAAAACTCATCCCTTGTGCTTGATTAGGACCATGATATGGATCCTGTCCCAATATAACCACTCGAACATCGTGATACGAGGTTAATTCGAAAGCGGTCCACATATCTTGCATTTGTGGATAGATCACATGTGTAGCATATTCCGACTGCAAAAATTTCCGTAGACTTTGATAATACGGTTTATCATACTCCGCTTTCAGCACCGTGTCCCAGTCATTGTGAAATATGGGTTGCATCTGTATCACTCCTTAAATTCGATCTCCAGCTCATACCCTGCAAATGAAAACATCTCTTTTAACGTCTTTTCCGCATTTTTCTCAGCCGCTTGCAAAACGCCTTGCTGAGACGCCTCTTCCATGATCATGTTTTTTGCTTCATTCGCAAGTTCGTATCCTTCTTCTATATCCGCTTTCGTACGAAATAACCCTTCCACTGAATACACTTCTACTTGATCGAAGAATAGTTCAGCTCCGCCTAGGAATTCAGCTGCAGGCACCGTTAAGCGGACAGTCTTTTCGGATTTATCCACTTGTAAATCCTTCTCTGTAATATTGCTGAGGTCGATCCCCGCCTTCACAGCGCCAGGGATGACAACTAATAATTTCCGCTGCGTTCCGGGGATATTGACACCGATGCTTTGACCGAATAATTCATTGTCTGTGCGTTCTACCAGCACTTTCGTATACGCATTGGCTGTTGTCAGTTCTTGAAGTTCCTGCACATGGTCAACAAATGCACCTTTTTGTTCGGTAAACGTGGAGCCAAGTTTTATTAAATAAAAGCCAGCGATCGGCAAGATAATGATCGCAGAAACTAATAATAAAATGAGCAGAACATAGGCTTTTCTCCAAGAAGTCCATAGTGTCAACCCAAGTTTCCAGAAGCCAATTTTCCGTTTTTGTTTCGGTTTCTTTATTTCATCAACCGTAACCGACGATTGAGAGTTTGACAGTTCAATTTCTTTCTTCTGTTGTTCTGACGGATCATGCTTGCTCATGATTCACGACCTTTCCGTCCTATTAGTAGACAAAATACAAGTTCTTTCTCCATTTATTTGTACGTTCTACAAGGTAATAAGTTTCATTGTCTATTCATGTAAAACTATGGATTTCTATACAATATCATAGAACTTCAGATCATCCGAATTAATTGTATTTCTGCTTTTAGTTAGTTAAAATTAGTAACAGGAAAATTTCGTAAATGAAGGGGACGTTTGATGATGACTCTGAAGAAGACCTTAACAATTGCAGGTTCGGATACATCGGGCGGTGCGGGGATTCAAGCTGATTTGAAAACATTTCAAGAGCATGGGACGTATGGTATGACCGCCTTGACGGTCGTTGTGACGATGGATCCAGAAAATCAATGGGCGCACAATGTCTATTCCTTGCCAATTGATGTCGTGAAAGCACAATTGAAAACAGCGTTATCTACTGGTATTGATGCAATTAAGACCGGTATGCTGAGTACGGAAGAAATCATTCAGACAGCTGGACAAGCAATTGAGGAATCCGGACTTGATCACGTCGTCATCGATCCTGTCATGGTTTGTAAAGGTGAGGATGAGGTGTTGAACCCAGGAAACACCGATGCAATGATCCGTTATTTAGTGCCGAAAGCCGAGATTATTACACCTAATTTATTTGAAGCCGGACAATTGGCAGGCATGAAAACCTTGAAAACGATAGATGAAATGAAAGAAGCTGCACAGAAAATCCACGATCTCGGTGCTCGCAATGTGGTCATTAAAGGCGGCAAGCAGTTAGATCATCCGGCAGCAGTAGATTTATTTTACGATGGGCGTACGTTTACTCTGTTAGAAGCAAAAAAAGCAGATACCCCCTATAATCATGGTGCTGGTTGCACATTTGCGGCCGCGATTACTGCGAATTTAGCCAATGGATTACATACTAGAGAGGCAGTAATACAAGCGAAACAATTTGTAACAGCTGCAATTACCCATGGTTGGAAACTTAATGAATACGTGGGGCCTGTCATGCATGGCGCGAAAAACAGATTCGAAGTACCAGAAATTGAGCTGCGAGAAGTTTGATCGGTAGAAAGCCAGGAAACTTCTCCTGGCTTTTCTCATGAGCCATCTAATCGCATTCAAACTAGACTTTCTATATACTACTACTAGATGGATTGTAGCCAAATCATTGCACATGGCTCTGTGCAGCAATTTGTCTACCGTCCGTGAATACACGCTATAATAGGAGGAAGAGTATGCAAACTGTTGACGCAAATCATTTGCAGGAGTTACTAGACTCCTTTGCCAATAAAGATGTTTACATTCATTTGGAAACTACGAATGGATCGTATGCTTCCCATTTCCAAGAAGGATTTTTCAATGCAGGTGCCTTTATTCGTAATATCGTCATCCGCTATGAACTTGGAAAAGTTGCTGGTGACTCCCCTCACCGCATCGGACTCAAATTGCCGAGCGGCTGGATTTACGCTCAAGGGATTACCCATTACACAATGGATGAACATGATCGTTTATTGATGGCGGGTCTCGGACCTGATGGGAAACTTGCTGTTGCGCTAGAGATCAGCGAAACGCCATTTGCTTATTAAGAAGGGAGAGATTTTCATGTTGCAAAAAGAAAGACATGTAGTAGTCATTTTCCCTCATCCGGACGATGAAGCGTTTGGCGTGTCGGGAACGATTTCAAAATATATCGAGATGGGCGTGCCTGTTACCTATGCCTGCCTGACTCTCGGTGAAATGGGACGGAACTTAGGAAATCCTCCATTTGCTAACCGCGAAACTTTGCCACAAGTTCGCAAGCAAGAATTATTGAACGCTTGTAACGCGATGGGATTAACGGATTTACGAATGATGGGACTACGTGATAAAACGATTGAATTCGAAGATCCTGATAAAATGATCAAGTTGGTGACTGATTTGATTGAGGAAGTGAACCCTTCCCTCGTTATTTCCTTCCATCCCCAATTAGCCGTGCATCCTGATCACAATGCTACAGGTCAAGCTGTTGTAGAAGCAGTGAGACGTATTCCTGAAGCTCAACGTCCGGTACTATATGTCAACGCATTCGACAATAACACCGTAAATGTGATTGGTGAACCCGATGTCATTCATCATGTAGCTGATATGCAAGATAAGAAAATCGCTGCCTTGAAAGCACATGCTTCACAAACACTTTGGATGTTACAAGATATGGAGAAGCGTTGGGCTGCTCAAGAAGAAGATGCCTTGGAATGGCTTCATAATGAAAAGTTTTATCGCTATACGTTCGACTAAAAACCGCAGGGAGCTCTGCGGTTTTTTCTTCGCCATGTGATGGGGCCGGTGCTGGATATCTTTGGTGCGGTTATGGCTATGTTTCGCTCGGTGAAACGGGTGATTAGCGCGGTTGAAGTGCGCTTTGGAGCGGCCCGAGAGCTGTTTCGCTCGGTTCTCCTTTAGATTGGAGCGTTGGGGTAAAATTTTGGCTCGGATCCGTCACCTAACGCATCAGTTTCCATCCATCGCTTTGATAAACGCATATAAATTTTGCAATTTCTTCTCAAACACCTCCACGTTCAGTGCGCGATCCATCTGAATTCTGGCGCTGTTCTGTGCTTTTATCGCTGTCTGCATATATCCTCCAGCATCTGCAATCTTTTCACGATATCGATGTTGTATCTCATCAATTTGCTTCTCAAGTTGTTCATCTTTCTTGCACAAAGGAACGATGTCGACAATTTCATCACGAGGACTCTCGGGATCATAAGCATGCGGCTGCGTCGAATCAAACAAACAGATAGATAGCTCCGGAAACAACACTAAGTCGATGCTCGATGGATCGAGACCGCACCAGCCATATAGCACATCTATCCCTCGTTGCTGTGCTTCTTGACCAATCGCCCTCATCATGGTTGATTTCCCAGTACCAGGCAACCCTTTGATCAGTAACCGTCGTCGCATTCGTTTTGTAATAGACGGAATAAAGTCGTGTGCACTACCAGCAGACAAAGAACCAATAATGCGATGAGATACTTGCGATGGCTTTGCCAATTCGATCGTGCCGAAAATCTCATCTTTCAATTCTTCCACTATCTCTGTGTGGCGCTTCCAATCCATCCTTTGAATATTGACTACTTCCCACTCATCATGAATAGCCTTTGCTTCTTGTAGCGCAACTAAGGACTTTTCAAAGCTGACTTTCCCATCCTTTAGTAAATTCCCTACTTCATCATGTTGTTGATAAAGTTGTTCTTGATGGTATACATCATAAAAGCAGAATACTTTATGGTGCCCTCCTAAATCGGTCGGTTCAAAAGAAATCGGATGAGAAGCCTGTAAGATGAATAGACTCCGCTCTTTCACATAAATCGCATCGGTTTTATCCGCTTGCCCAGGATTCATAAAACGATCCACTTGATGTCCTCTTTTGACAAAGTAAATAGCTAAATCATTCAGGACCTGTGACAAAGAGTGGGTAGGCAAACATTTCAAGAAGATAGTCTTCCTCGAATCTTCCAATAATTCCTCGTACTTGTGCATAATGCCTTTGCCCGTATAAGCTGTTCCCATGTATTCTGTTATATGTCCGTATATGCTAACCATCCTTTCTTTCATCTATTTATTCTATGTCTAGTCAAATAAAAAAAGCACAGCGTCTCCGCTTATGCTCCTTTATAGTGTAATAAAACTTTTTCATCCTCTTGATCTGTAATCTTCAATAAAATTATGCGACACTGCGGCAATGCGATTTGGATGATTTGTCCGCAAAATAATACGACAAATAATGTTCCAATTCCTACTGGACCACCAAGCAAAAAGCCAATTAATGTGACTGTCGCTTCGATCGCTGTACGCACTACGCGAAGACTCCATCCAAATTTCTCAACGAATAACAGCATCAAACTATCACGTGGACCTGCTCCTAGATTCGGTGAAACATAAATCCCCACGCCGTACGAGAGGACCAAAACCCCCAGTATAAAACTGACGATTTGTGCTGGCAATGATGTCAAATCCGGTAAAATCCAATTAAAGAAGTCGATAAACAGTCCAATCATCATCATATTCAACCACGTTCCCCATCTAGGCCACTCTCTGAGAACAAGTGATGTAACCGTCACGATTAAAAATCCTGTGATAATGCTCCAGGATCCGATCGTCAGTCCAATATTTTGAAACAACCCGACGTGCAGAACATCCCACGGGCTGATCCCGAGTCGCTGTCCTTTTATTGTGAGAGAAATACCTAGCGACATGATCACCATTCCACCTATGAAGAAAATCCATCGCCAAGCTAATAAATTGCGCATATACATTCTTCTTTCTTCTAGTTGTCAAACACTCTTTCTATCTATTGTAACAGAAAAACCCAAAAATGATACTTCAGCCTTTAACGATATCCACAAACTTCGCCTCGGTCACTTCCGCTAGATCATGTGGAGAGAGTTTCATTTGCAAGCCTATTTTTCCTGCGCTAACCAAGATATAGTCAAGAGATTCCGCCTGTTGATCAATACATGTCGGCAATTCTTTTTTCATGCCGACTGGTGAACAACCACCCCGAACGTAGCCAGTTTCTTTCGTCAGGTCTTTCATCGGCAGCATGTCTATCTTCTTAAAACCTGTTGCTCTCGCTGCTTTTTTCAGATCAAGCTCATCTGCTACCGGAATGATAAAAACTAGTAAGTCCGTCTTGCTCGCCATAGCAACTAATGTTTTGTAAACATTCGCTGCCGGCTCATTTGTTTTATTGGCTACGGAGATGCCGTCATTGTGACCGTCTTCCACTTCGTAGCTGCGCAACTCGTAGTCGATCTTTTCACTCTCAATAATCCGGACTGCATTTGTTTTAATAGATTTACTTTTCTTCCCCATTGTATTCTCCCCTTTCTACACCAAAAAGCCCATTTCACTGAAGTATCAGTAAAACGGACTGTGGTTGATTCGTAGCTAACAGCTAGCAAATTAGCTTCGCTTTCCACTTAGACACTGACGGACATTTCAGGCCATTCAATTCGATAGTCATTACCTTTCGCCTGACTTTGGATACTATAGGCGGAAAATGCAGTATCATACCATCTTTGCATTCGATCCATTGCTACCTCTGTCATAGAACTTGAAGCTGTTGGAGCAGCCGATGCACTATGCATTTTGTCTCGAATCGTTTTGGCACGGTTGTGTAAAGCCAGTTGCAATTCGGCCTCTGCGATTTTGGCAGAGGCTTTACTGCCGAGTTGATAGTCAGCTGTTGTCATTTCGGCATGGGAATAAGCCTCTTTTCGAACATCACGCCAAAGGGCAATGGTTTCTTCCAATGTGTTGCCGAGTGGAATGGCAATGTTTTTCACTTGACCAGCATCTAATTTTTGAAAGTCCGACTTCTCGGTTGCCGCTTTTACTACTGGCTCTTCTTCTCCTCGCAGTAGTGCTTCTAAATCGTCTTTCGTTTTATTTGTATGATCACGAAATTGTGTTTGTCGTTCATAGGCATTTTCAGCATTCCTTCTTCGGACTGCGTCATACCTTTGCAATTGTTCGGCTGCGCTCGCAAACCCCATTACAGCATTCATGGCATCCACCTCCGGGTAGGAATTTTCGCTCGTACACTTTAATTATTAGTGTAATCAAAGCCATTTAGTTAGCCAATCCGTCTAAAGACCACTTTCTTAATTATCAATTATCTCATCTTACCCGCCTAGTACCAGGTTATTCAGGAAGGCTTCCTATGTACGGGTGAAATTTACTAGTATCCAATTGTCACGTGTATACGTTTAGTACCCTTGTAAATTAACTGCCAAACCTTTTTCCAACAAAATGAAAATACGCCATACAGCTCAATTGCTGCATGGCGTGTTTTATTATTCATCCAATGCCTTTTTCGGCAAATCCCTGCTCATCTCAGCGTATTTCACAAATACACGTGCCAGTTCACGGAGGCGACCGTGGACGTCTTCATCAACAATTTGGTTTTGTTCATTAAAATGAGTAGTGTGCGTATAGACATAGTTCGGTGTGACGAGACAGCGAAAATAATCCAAGATCGGTTTCAGCTGATTTTCTACGACTAAGTAATGCTGATAGGTTCCACCGTTCGCCACAATCGATACCGGTTTATAACGCATAACATGGGGATGTAGTAAATCAAATGCATTCTTCAAAACGCCTGGAATCGATCCTTGGAAAATGGGCGTTGCAATGACGTAACCATCTGCCGACTCAAACATCTTGACCAATTTCTGCATATCTTCGTTGTATGCATGCAACGGACGTCCATCAACAAATTGATGCTCAAAGTCTGAAAAATCAATCCGTTCTACTTCAATCTGGGCTCCCGTTTCTTGAATATACCGTTGCACCGTGTCTAACACGTTCCCCGTTTTCCTGCCAATGATCGTTCCATCCACAAACAACACTTTCAACATGGCTCCTCCTTTTAGTCCGTAATCCTATTTATTTTCGGTGGGGCTTCCCCCGGTAATTCTGGTTTTTCATTCGGTGAGTCTTCGATAAATTTAGTTTCCACTAGTTCCTTTTTGATTAACGTCTTGCCGTTTTTTCCTTCCAGGCGATCAATCGTCCGTTCGATCGTTTTGGTTGGAGTAGACAGCGTGACAATGGTATCACCGGTTTGTGCTTGCAGTTCTTTCTCTGCTGTATAAAATTCCATCTCTCCATTTGCTCGGATAATATACAGTAAAATTGATTGATCATCCCGCTCACGCAGATATTGAGTATAACTGTATTGTTTCGTCAGCAATGTTTTACGGAAAACATATCCCGCATTCATTCGCTCTTCCAATTCATCAATTGATAAATTCGGTGAAAACAAAAACTGGCCAGTTGCCAAGTTGAATTGCTGGTCTCCATTACGTTTGTGCGTAGTCGTTTGAAATAACATATCACGGCCAAGATCGGGCGTAAAATCTGCACACACATGGGAATTATATGCGTCCATTTTGGTCATCGCCAAAATATATCGGTATGGCGTCATTTCCAAATGGTAGCCTGTATGCTCAGATAAAATATCTCCCATATAAGTAGGGATCTCTAATTTTCGAGCATTCGATAGTCCTCCCCATGAGTTATCCATGATCAGTACTTGATGGTCTGCCTCTTGAATCGTTTTTGCAAGTTCCGCCACAAAACGAGAGCTACCAATGAGTACGACACCAAACTCTTCCGGCGTAGTCAAGTTCAATTTCTTAGCTAGCCAGCCAATGGAAAAGCCATGCATCACCACGGTAGAAAATACGAGTGCAAATGTCAGTGCTGTGAGCAGTTCTGCATCTTTATAGCCATTGTCTAGTAAGATCGTCGCAAAATAGCCGGAGACCGTTAAGGCGACGATCCCACGAGGTGCAATCCAACCGATCAGCGCGCGCTCTCGAATTGTCAGATCCGTTCCAATGGTTGCTAACCAAATGGACAGTGGACGGACTACAAACAGCATGGCCAGTACATATAAAACAATTTTCGGATTCAAGATTTCAATTAATATGTGAGGTTCCAGAGATGCTGTCAACATGACAAAAATTCCAGAAATGAGTAAGACGGAAATATTTTCTTTGAAATTTCGGATATCATTCAATGTAGTGAGTGACATATTCGCCATCGTCATCCCCATCGCCGTTACTGCGAGCAATCCCGTTTCATGCATAATTTCATCAGATAGTACGAAGACAAACAAGACCAATCCAAATAAAATCGGCGCTTTCAAATATTCCGGGATCGTCCCTTTTTCAAACGCAGCTCCTAAGATCCGACTCGTTCCCCATCCAAGTAAGACCGAAAACAGGGAAGCCCCAACAAAAAGCATCATCGCTTTCGCTGTGACTTCATCATTAATAAACTTGATGACTTCAAATGCGAAGACTGCTAGCAGCGCACCGAATGGGTCTACCACAATCCCTTCCCATTTCAGAATGGCTGCGGGGCGAGGTTTTAATCGTGCCTGTCGCAATAAAGGTAAAATGACGGTAGGACCTGTTACGATAAATAACCCCCCGATAATGAAAGCCACTTCCCAAGAAAGACCCGCAATATAATGTGCTGCCAAAGAACCGGCAATCCATGCGATAAAAGCACCAATTGTAACTATTCGTGCAACAGGACGGCCAAACCCTTTGATCTCTTTAAAATCAAGATTTAAACTTCCTTCGAATAAAATGATAGCTACTGCAAACGTAATAATCGGACCAAATAGTTCTCCCATCGATTGTTGGGGATTAATCCACCCCAGTATCGGTCCTACCAACAATCCGGCAATCGCCATGACCACAATTGCTGGCATTCTTGTACGCCATGCCACCCACTGTGACCCTACACCTATCAATACGACTAACATTAAATCCATCAACAATGAATCAAACATACCAGGATTCCCCTCCTTCCCATTCAAACATCTTTCTCTGTATTTGCTCAGTATCTTCCCATTGTAATAAACTCTACTGCGTTTTCATAGGCTAAGAGGAACGTAGCAGATTTAGAAAGGGTGGTTCCAATCGAAGAACAAGTCCAAAAAAAAATTGCGATGTATCTTTCCGTAACGGATGGAAAAGGAAGTTATCCTCTCCGACGTGCAGCCACACTGGCGAATACTTTGAAAAACGAAGCAGAAATCATCTTTCTGCACGATACAGAAACACCCGCTCCAAAAGGTGATTTTGCTTGCTATCCAGTGGAAGGACCGTCCTCCCTCATCCAACTGTTGACCAATCTCCAGCCAGATTTATTACTCCGTGATGGTGGTACCAGCCATAAAGAGGAAGTGTCCAAGCTCCAGGAAGTAGTCCCTAGCCTACTGCACTTTGATGATTTCGGCGAAGGGGGTCAACTGGCCGATTTAGTCGTCCAAACATTATATGCGGAAACACATGAACCGCTTCCTGACCATTACATCGTTGGTCACGAAACGTTTATAGCGGACACTTCACTCCAACCGTATCGTAGGGCAGGGCTAAAGAGAAAACCTTCTTTCTCCTCACCACATCTCGTTATTACATTCGGAGACGAAGACCCGGGAAATTTGACATATCGTGCATTGAGACATGTTAAACAATTACAGATTCCTTTACGTGTTACGGTGTTAATTGGCTCAAATTATACTCACGACGTAGGAGAAATACAAATGATGGCACTTAGCCGAAAAAATACGGTTGTGAAACGTGCGACTGATAATCATGCAGAAATTTATACACAAGCGGATATGATTTTATGCGACGCGTCCTACACGCCTTATGAAGTCGCCACAATCGGTATTCCTTGTATTGTACTTGCCCAAAACGAGTTCGAATCAAACCTAGGCTTCCCTAAGGAAAGTCATGGCTTTATTCATCTGGGACTTGGACGTAAAGTGACACAATCCAATTTGCTGAATGCCATTATGGAGCCTTTATTGCACGAAGCGAGGAGAGAACGCGCAGTGAAGCGACAACTCTTGTTGAATGTAGGCGATGGTGAAGCGAAAATCGTGGAAGCAATCCGCTATTTACTAGAGTTTCCGAAACGGACAAGGGCTGGATATGTTACACTAAGGGAAAATCGCAGATAGGAGTTTTCCCAATGAATAAACAGCAACTTGAACAGGAAATCGCTCAGCTGAAAATGGACTACATCGGTTTGCAAGGCGATATCGAAAAACTAGAATCGACAGGTAACAGCAAGATGATCGAAAATGCCGAACGACGTCTGGCAGGCATGGAAGATCGCCTAGCTGATTTGAATAAGCAGTTGGCTACAACAACAGAATAAACAACGAACGACCTCACATCTTTAGCGATGTAAGGTCGTTTTTAGTATTGTGTAGTTGAGATTAGTCTGTTGCTCGGTGGTAGTGGGATTTAGATCGGTTCTACGTGACTTCCGCTCGGTCCATCCTCACTTCCGCTCGCTACGCCAAACAAAAAAGCTCACACAATATGAGCTTTACACCATGACATATTCTTGTGCTGCTTGGTCTTGAACGAGCAGTTCCTTCAAGTACTTTTTCGCGCGGAATAAGCGTGACTTTACCGTACCGATCGATACTTTCATCAACCCAGCAATCTCAACCAATGAGTATTGATTCACATAAAAATACTCGATGGTCTTACGATAGATGCCATCCAATTCACCGATTTTCTGTTGAACCAACATTTGAATATCATTTTGTTCAATCAGTTCCACAGGAGTTTTTGCATCACTGGGAACCAAATCTAAAATCGGAACGTCTAATGTATCAGGTTGATTCATCACGTATTGGCTGTGACGTACATTTTTTCGATAGCGATCACGAAACGTATTCATACAGATCGTCGTCAACCAAGCTTTCATACGATTGACTTCATTCATTTCACCACTATATCGAACGACTTTCACCCAAACGTCTTGCATGAGATCTTCTGCTTCTTCTTTATTGCGAGTTAATTTAAGACATAAATGATATAAGTATCGACCATATTCTTCATATAGTGCGTTCAAGTCAGAATTCATAATAAGTACCCTCCGTTTGTTAACTGGTACCCTAATTATGGCAGACACATTCATTACATACTATCGCTTTCTCTTTCAGCAACCTTACATTTCTGTAAGATTGCTTGACAAAGATTACGCTTCGATGACTTCTTCTTGTTCTTGTTGTTTAGTGATCCGCAAACGCAGGATACGCGTTCTATCCATCTCTTCAATTTCAAATAATAATGAGTTATAAGTAAACCATTCCCCTACTTCAGGAATATGTCCTATTTCCTGGAACACGAACCCACCAATCGTATCATGGTCGGTTGGAAGCTCCACATCTAGAAGCTCTATCACATCATCAATCTCTAAGCGGCCCTGACACACAAGACAATTTTCATCTTTCTCAAAAACCATTGACTCTTCTTCTACATCCGTTTCATCTTCTATATCTTGACCAATCATCTCTTCAATAATATCTTCTTGCGTAACAATTCCAAGCGTGCCGCCATACTCATCTAATACAATCGCCATGTGTTTCTTCTGTGTAAGCATTCGTTTAAAGACTAATTCCACGCTCGCCGTCTGCACGACAAATAAAGGCTGGCGATCTATCATATCTGAAAACTTCCGATCAGGATACATCGACCATTCGATTAGCATTTTCGAATAAAAAATACCGACGACCCGATCTATACTTTCTTCATACACAGGATAGCGAGTATAAAAATACTGCAAGACAACATCTCGCACATCTTCGTACGTAGAGTCCATTGATAAAGAAATGATATCTGTACGGTGTGTTTCCATGACATCCATTACATCTTTATCGCGAAAATCCAAGACACCTTTTAAACGAATCGACTCATCTTGACCAAATGTACCTTCAGTAGATGCAATATCCACCATAGAACGCACATCTTCCTTTGTCAGCGTAGCTTCCGTCACGGCTCCTTTTGAAATTAATCGTACAAAGAAGTTCGTAAATAAAGCCAATATCGCAGTCAATGGAATCAATAATTTGACGATCACCGTAATAGGTGGTGCGACCACATAAGCGATCCGATCCGCAAAAGTGGCTGCTATTGTTTTAGGCAATACTTCACCAAATATAATAAGAACAACCGTCAATATACCCGTCATTATCCCAACACTTAAACCTTTATCAATCGCAATCATCGTCACGATGGTCGGCATTAAAATATTCGCTACATTATTTCCGATTAAAATGGCCGTAATCATCCGATCCGGCTTTGAAATTAACTGTTGTAACTTAATCGATTTTTTATCTCCTTGATCTGCACGCAACTGAATCTTCATACGATTCACAGCAGTCAGGGCTGTTTCACTTCCCGATAAAAAAAAGGACACAAACAAACAAAGTCCCAGTGCAATAAACAATTGCGTCTCCCCCAGCGTTTCTTCAGTTTCTTTTTCATTAGCAAAATAAAGATATTCCCGTAATTTAACAACTTCCTATTCCAACAGTATAGCATAAACCTAAACTTAGACGTTAACGTTAAACATACTTATCATGCTCACTTTTACACATCGTTTCCCTTCTTTGTAAGCGTTTAAACCTTACGAATCAAGAATATCTGCTATACTGTGTGAAAGAAAAAAGTGTATAGAAAAGAGGGCTTCAGATGCGTACATTCCAGTCATTAGATCAGTATTTTACAAAAAATCGCGACCGCCACTTAGAAGAGCTGAAAGCATTTTTAAAGATTCCCAGTATTAGCGCCTTAACAGAACATCAGGCTGACATGCAAAAGGCAGCGAAATGGCTAGCAGACGCTTTTACAGACACCGGCCTAGAGAATGTATCGATTGAAAAAACAGCGGGTCAACCTGTCGTTTATGCAGACTGGCTTCATGCCGAAAATCAGCCAACTATCCTAATCTACGGTCACTACGATGTGCAACCCGTCGATCCTCTTCATTTATGGAAAACGCCACCGTTCGAACCGGATATTCGCGATAATAAATTGTATGCACGCGGAGCAAGTGATGACAAAGGGCAAGTGTTCATGCATATTAAAGCGATAGAAGCACTGATGAAACTTGACGGAAAGCTTCCTGTCAACGTCAAGCTCATCATTGAAGGCGAAGAAGAAATTGGCAGTCCTAGTCTAGAGGCATATATCCTGGACAATCAAGAAAAACTGGCAGCTGACTTAATCGTCATTTCTGACACGGGAATGTTTGGACCAGGACAGCCTGCCATTTGTTATGGATTGCGCGGATTAGCTGGTGTACAAATTGATGTGAAAGGTCCAAAAGGAGACCTGCATTCCGGTTTGTATGGCGGAGGGGTACAAAATCCGATTCATGCCTTAGTGGAAATTTTGGCTTCATTCCGAGACCGAGAAGGTACGATTGCAATTGATGGTTTTTATGATCAAGTACGAGATCTAACAGAAGAGGAACGTTCTGCTTGGGCAGCACTGGACTTCGACAAGGAAGCTATAAAACAGGAGGTTGGTGTAAAGGAACTCACGGGAGAACCCGGCTATTCTTACACTGAACGCACATGGGCTCGTCCGACGTTAGAAATTAACGGAGTCTACGGTGGTTTTTCAGGAGAAGGAATCAAAACGGTACTGCCAGCGGAAGCTAGTGCGAAAATCACGTGCCGATTAGTACCGGATCAAGACCCTGATGAAATCATCAACAAGCTACGATCGCATATTGCCAAGCACGAGCCCGTCGGTTGCACTGTAACAGTTACCGAGTTCGATAAAGGAAAGCCTTATTTGACGCCTTATGATCATGCCGTGATTCAAGCTGCTGGTAGATCGTACGAACAAGTCTATGGTGTTCCAACGGTGTACACTCGAGGAGGAGGTTCCATTCCAATCGTGGCAGCGTTCGATGAAATTCTTAATCTGCCTGTCGTCTTAATGGGTTTTGGTTTAGACACTGAAAACTTCCATGCACCGAACGAGCACTTCCATCTAGAAAACTTCGATAAAGGTTTGCGCGTGATCGGTAGCTATTATGAAGAATTAGAAAAGTTGAAGCTATAAATCTTCGGCTGATTCTATGAGCACTTATCCGGGAGCTATGAGCGCTTACTGACATCTTGAACATAAAATAACAGGCTGTTCTCTACAAATGAAGAGAACAGCCTGTTATTTTATTATTCTGCTGAATCTTCTTCGCTATCGCCAAAATACGTAATAATTTCATCCACCGGTTTACGAGGCGCTGCTTTTGGCGCACCATCAAAATGGCCGAACTGTAGCATGCTGATAATGCGTTCTCCAGGTTTCACGCCTAAGCGGTCGCGGAATTTCGGATTATCCAAAAAGCCTGGTGTTTTCCAGCAAGTTCCGACGCCTTTATCCCACGCCAACAATTGAATGTTTTGGATCAGTATGCTGGCAGCCGCATAATCTTCGAGTCGCTCTTTTTGACGAGCATCCTCAGGTACGATCACGAAAACAGCTGCGCTGGCAGACGTGAACTTTTTCATTTGCTTCTCTAAATCTTCATCTGAAAGCTGTTTCCAGTTCGCTACGCCAAATTCCTTTAATACATCTAGAAGTTGCTCATATTGCTCGTCTGCCGCTACAATCAAACGCCAAGGATTCCGGTTTCCATGGTTCGGTGCCCATATGGCATCTTCGATAATTTCCGGTATAATTTCAGGTTCGATCGGTTGTCCGTTAAAGTTTTTAATTGAGCGCCGTGTGATAATGGCCTCTCTTACCGATAATGCTTGTTCATTCACACTCAACCTTCTCCTTTGCCTGTAAAGTATCTAGTCCCAAGTATACCCTAACTAGATAGGTTGTTACTAGAGGCTAAGCAAAAACACTTCCTTCCGTTGCCTTATTCTCAAGAAAAATAATCATTTATTTTAAAGAAAATATAGGTCGCATTCGGCGAGTAGGCATACGAATCTTTGTAGTCCCACGTCCGATGATAGGCATTATACGTATGTGCATTGACAAGCGGCATTGTACCGTCTTTCGCTGTCACGATAGTAGAATGGTCAAATCGTCCATCACCTTGTAAATCATAAGAAATGACGTCACCAATTTGGAGTTCCTCTGCCGAACCCACTTGTGTAGCCGTCAATCCTTTTTTAGAAGTTGCTAAATACCAGCGCAATGAATGGGCCACAGTAAAACTAAAACTCCAGGTTCCATTGCGCATCCACCACCCTTTTTCACGATTGGGATAGCCGTGCATTGGGGCTCCGCCTGCCAATAAACATTGTGAAATAAAATTTGTGCAATCATCTTCAAATATTGGAAACGCAGGATTTCTGCTATCCCACCACTTGTCCGCATATCTGACCGCCGCTTCTCGATCGTACAAAAAATCCCTCCTTGTCAAACTATATGACAAGGAGGGGTTACGCATTAATGATTTAGTACTTTGGATAAAAAGTTTTTGGCACGTTCGGTATCGGGATTCGAAAAAAACTTGGCTGGTGAGGCTTGCTCCACCACTTTCCCATCTGCCATGAAAATAATTTCATCACAGATTTCCTTGGCAAAACCCATTTCATGGGTCACGACGATCATCGTCATACCTTCTTCTGCTAACTTTCGAATCGCATCTAATACTTCTGTGACCATTTCAGGATCTAACGCAGATGTCGGTTCATCAAACAACATCACCTGAGGCTCCATGGCTAACGCCCTCGCAATCGCTACCCGCTGTTGCTGTCCCCCAGACAATCTATTCGGATACGCATCAAACTTGTCACCTAAGCCTAAAGAAGTTAGCAGTTCTTTCCCTCTCTCTTCCGCCTCGCTTTTACTCAGTCCCTTAACATTGATCGGAGCTAACGTAACATTTTGCAATGCCGTCAAGAACGGATAAAGATTAAAACTTTGGAACACAAATCCGATTTCTGAACGCGCTTTATTAATATCTACTTTTTTATCATGGATGGAAATACCATCTACAATGATTTCCCCATTATCGATTGGTTCTAACGCATTAATTGTCCGAATTAGCGTAGACTTTCCAGCCCCACTCGGACCGATGATCGCCACTACATTGGATTTTGTCACTTCCAGCGTGACGTCAGTAAGCACTTGATTCATACCGAATGTTTTATTGACATTTTTTACAGCAATCATTTAAGGCACTCCTTCACACAAGATTCTTCAATTTTCTCTCGACAACAGTCGTTGTTCAATCGCTCTGATAATCATGGACAGCGTAAACGTCATAGCAAAATAGATGAAGCCTACGAAAGTCCAAACTTCGATTGACCGGAATGTAGTCGAAACCAAGTTCTTCGCAGCCAATGTTAATTCCGTCGCACCGATTACAGAAATTAGTGAAGAATCTTTAATAAGCATGATAAATTGTGAAGCAAGTGGCGGAAGAACTCGACGGAATGCTTGTGGTAAAATGATGAGCCGCATAGCCTGCCAATAACTCAT
This sequence comes from Sporosarcina obsidiansis, assembly GCF_009651005.1. GTDB lineage: Bacteria > Bacillota > Bacilli > Bacillales_A > Planococcaceae > Sporosarcina > Sporosarcina obsidiansis. The sequence goes on along the minus strand of NZ_WHVW01000001.1, from coordinate 27,302 downwards.
CCCCGAAGAACGAGCCGCTTCCATTTGACCTCTTGGCACTCCTTGAATTCCTGAACGAACGATTTCCGCAATGAACGCTCCTGTAAAGATCGCTAGACCGATGATAGCTCCCCAATAGGAACCCAATTTCAAGAATTGACCCAATACAAAGAAAATCCAAATCAATAAAACGAGCAACGGCACACCGCGCATGACTTCTACATAGGCTGAAGAGATAATACGGATAAATTTATTTCTCGAGATTCTGCCCATTCCGAAGATAATCCCGATCGGAATAGCAAGAAGTAACGCAATCGCTGAAATTTCAAGCGTCTTTAGTGTCCCTTCAATAAAGATATCCATATTTTGCGAGATGACACTGAAGTCATATTCATAGCTTCCCATATTACTCTTCCGTTACCTTCGTCAGCCAGTCACTTTCTTCAAACCAACGATTTCTAGATTCTAATTCTGCTGGACTATCAATATAGCTATGCAAGAATGAATTAAGCCATTGTAATGTTTCAAAATCATTTTTCTTTACAGCAATTCCTAGATTTTCAGCAGAAAGCAAGCCTTCCATTTGATGCACTTTCCCTTCATTCTCCAAACGCCATACTGCAATTGCCGGCTCATCATAAATAACCGCATCTGCTTGTCCTGAACCCATTGCTGTAGCTGCAAGAGGGAAGTCTTCAAAGTCCACAACTTCAGCATTTTTGAATTGAGATTTCGCAAGCAACGCACCCGTTGTTCCTACACCAACCGCAATTTTCTTACCTTTCACATCCAACTCTTCCCAAGACTTGATGTCCTTACTTGCAGCAGGCACCATGATAGCCTGCCCTGTTTTGTAATAAGGATTTGACATACTTACCGCCAATGCCCGATCTCCCCGGATCGTCATCCCTGCGATGACCATATCGACTTCACCTGTTTGAAGTGCTGGAGTCAAGCCATCGAAAACGAATTGCTTGAATTCCACATCTACTTTTAGCCATTCACCGATCGAATTTGCTAAGTCGATGTCATACCCTACATAACCGCCTTCCGTGCTTTTCATTTCAAAAGGGAAATAACCTGGTGCAATCCCGACAACCAACTTCTTTTTATCTTGGATGTTTTTCAAAGTGGACTTCTCCGTAGTACCCGATCCCCCACCGTCATTATTACTACAACCTGCAATCAGTAGCGCGAGAATGAGTAATAGTGCTGTAACTGTCTTTTTCATTCATTTCCCCTTCTTTCCCTAGATTATTAAATCAATTACGGCTCGGCGAAATTGCGTCCAGATTTTTTCGAGCTTGTTCGAAAAGCTCCCCCTAAAATCTGTGACTTCCGCTGGAGGCTTAACTTAAATCAGCAAGTGTTTGAATGCCATCTGAATAAAGAGAGACCATAGATTTATTTCCCACGTAAAAGGAGTATAGTCGCTGCTGAATTAAGTTAAAATCTTCTAAATTAAAACAATTATATGTTACCTATAGACGACTGTCTACTGCTATTTGAATATTCTATGCAATTTAGTTGATTACTAGTTTTCTGCATAAAGTACTTATTCAAGATTCTAGTCGTCGCTAAACTTATTGCCTGTTATACTTAATATACGTTATAGTGAATAAATATACAACCGGTATTATAAAATAGTTTTTATTGCTTACAATAGGATGCCTATATGTTTATAGTATAATTTATTCACAATATAAAAAAAGGTAGTTCTTGAACTAAACCGTCAAGAACTACCGCCTACTCTTCGTTTCTATGTATGGAGCATAGGGGGCTCGAACCCCTGACCTTCGCACTGCCAGCGCGACGCTCTCCCAGCTGAGCTAATGCCCCTTGTTTCTGATACAATAAGAGTATAGCAAGTGTTCAGTGAAAAGACAATAGGCAAGAAAGGTGGTATGTCCAGATGCAGCATGCAGAAAGAGAACTGACTGAATCCGTGCCATTATGCGATTCGAAGGGTCTTCTTAATCCGGAGTCAATAGGATTTGCCCGTAGTCCTCTAGTGATCAGTAACTTAAAAGGGCAGTTTATGAAAAAGAAACGGTGGAATTATTGGTGCATCTATGGAGAAGATTTGTTGTTTTCCACAACAATCGTCCACCTAGACCATAAAGCCATTTGTCTAATTTACATACTAGATTATGAAACTCAGCGTTTTTATGAGAAGCATCTGACTCTCCCTTTTGGCAGACGTATTAAAATGCCCGAAGAACCTTTGGATAGCATTAAATTTATTCATGACGAACTCACTGTTCAATTCGTTCATATGCAAGGTGAAACCCATCTGTCCGTTACCATCGCAGACTTTGACAATGAACCGTTACATGCAGACCTGCATATTATCCACCCTGATAAAGATGAGTCATTAAATGTGGTGATCCCAAAAAGCAGGGACACGTTTCATTTCACATCAAAGCATACGATTTTACCAACCGGTGGATTTGTGAAAATCGGTGAAAGACGGTATGATTTTAATCCATATTATAGCTTCGCAGTCCATGATTATGGTCGTGGCGTTTGGAACAAAATGGCGGATTGGAATTGGGCAATGGCTTCCCAACGGACTGGGGGAAAAAGGGTTGGCTTGAATCTAGGTGGAAGCTGGACAGACGGCACAGGATTAACAGAGAATGCGGTGTTTGTGGAAGGAACGATGTACAAGATCCATGAAGACGTATTATTTGGCCGCGACACCGAAAATCTCATGAATCCTTGGCGTATTCGTACGAAGTTTTCGCATGACATCAACTTAACATTTAAACCTTTTTTTCAACGACAAACACTCGACCATTATTTCATTCGCAAAATGTCTGTGAATCAAGTGATCGGATACTTTCATGGGAAGATTCGTCTACCAAATGATCAAGTACTGCCCATCCGCCAAATGCTTGGTTCTATTCTAGAAAGGACAGACAGATGATCACTCCATTGTCTTGGACTCTCTTCTCTTCAACCTATGAAATAGTGGTTTAGAATAACTCCTTTCAGGTCATAATATAAGTACTATACACTGAGAAAGGGTGTCTCTCATGTCATTGTTACGTTTAGTATCTGTAGTAGGGTTTTCTTCTATTTTAGTTCTCAGCGGCTGTTCTTCAAAAGAAAAACCACCAAATAATGATGAACCCGCACTAGGTTACGAGGATGAAGATAAAGGCAGTTCCATTAACACAGGGAATGGTTATGGTTTCACGGACTTTGATTTAAGTATCAAGAAAGATGGAAAGAAAATTGAAGCAGATTATGAAGATGTCAAACCTTCCGATACAGAATATGTTAATGAATTTCAAAATGTGAACTTGGAAGGCAATGAAGCAATGGACGACTTGCACAAAATGTTCATGGAAATTTTGCTCGATAGTGATACGTCGAAAGAGGAAGCCATCGACAAAATTCTGAAATGGTACGGACTAGATGATTATGATGAATTTGAGCTAGAAGTCAAGTATACAGACGACAAGACACTTACAATTGATGAAAAGAAATGATAAAAAAGCCTTCAATCCGCTCTATAACGGATTTGAAGGCTTTTGGTATTCACTCTACTCTATGTTTTTCAGCATGTCGTAAAATAATCCTCGGCGTTCCAGTAAGTCTGCGTGACTTCCCGCCTCCACTATTTCTCCGTCTGCTAGCACGTAAATTTTATTTGCTTTCCGGATCGTGTTCAACCTGTGCGCGATGACAAAGCTCGTACGTCCTTCCATTAAGCGTTCCAACGCCTCTTGGATCGCCAATTCCGTGACAGTATCGATACTACTTGTCGCTTCATCCAGAAGAAGGAGTGTCGGATCAGCCACCAACGCTCGTGCTATGGACAGCAATTGCTTTTGACCTTGGGAAATCTCTTCTCCGCCTGCGGTTAACACCGTGTCATAGCCATCGGACAATTTCCTTATAAACGTGTCGGCATTCGCTTTCTTGGCAGCCGCTTCCACCTCCTCATCAGTGGCATCCAACTTCCCATAGCGAATGTTTTCTCGCACGGTTGCTTCAAATAAAAACGGATCTTGTAAAACAAATGCCATTTGACTACGCACAGTTTGACGTGGAAGCTGATCAATCGGTATGCCATCCAACAAGATCTGCCCACTGTCCACTTCATAAAATCGAGACAGCAACTGCATAATGGTCGTCTTGCCGGCCCCTGTCGCCCCTACGAAAGCGGCTGTTTCACCAGGTTTAACATGAAAACTGATGCCACGGACGGTTTCTTCCTTCTCATAACCGAACGTCACATTACAGAATTCGACATCGCCTTTCAGCGTCTGTGTTTTCGCCTGCTTAAGACCCTCGTCTTTCTCTGCTGGCTCATCCATAATCGTAAATACTCGTTCAGCCCCTGCTATGGCGGATAACACTGTGTTGAATTGATTGGCCAAATCATTGAGAGGCCTTGTAAATTGTCTTGCATATTCACTAAAAATGACGATCGTTCCTACGGTCACCCCCCCGTACCCTTTCACCGCAAGCAAACCACCTACTCCCGCGACAATAGCGAACGACATATTATTTAGCGTGTTCATCACTTTCGGGATAAATCCGGAATACGTTTGTGCCCAAAAACCTGCTGTTCGCAAGCGTTCACTTTTTTCTGCAAATTCCTTCACTACATTCTGTTCTTGAGAAAACGCTTTGACGACTCGTTGACCTGAAATGGTTTCTTCAATCATACCGTTTAGTTCACCAATTGCACGCTGTTGTTCTTTAAATAAGATACCTGTTCGTCTCGTAATCCAGCGCATCGCTAGAAACATTAACGGCACGATCATCATTGTCAGCAATGTCAATAACGGACTTAAATACAACATAATAGACAAAGTACCTACCAATGTTAGCACACTCGAAAATACTTGAATGAATGAAGAATTTAACGTCTGGCTGACATTTTCAATATCATTCGTCACACGACTCATCAGTTCCCCATGTTGACGCTTATCAAAAAAGCGGATGGGTAACTTTTGTAAATGTCCGAATAACTGGGTCCGCAAACGATAAACCGTTTGCTGGGCAATCCCCACCATCCAATAGTTCTGCAAATAGGTCGCAATCGAAAAACCTGCATAGACGACGAGCAGCCAACCGATCTGCATGCCTAGCCCTTCTACTTTTTTCGGTATAACATAGTGATCGATGATATTACCGATCATCAGGGGTCCGACTAATGCAAGGGCAGAACTGACCAGCACGAGTACCAATACCACAACGAGCAGCGCGCGCTGATGATCAATCAGGCGCCAAGTGCGAAAGAGAACGGATTTCCAATTACTCGCCTTCTGCACTTTTTTGCGATTTGATTTGCTCAAATCCTCTTTTTGGATAATCGGTTCATAACCAAATGGTTTAGACATCATTCCACCCCTTCCGTCTGTTGCGACTCTGCAATTTTTCGGTAGAACGAAGAGGTCTTCAATAGCTCTTCATGTGTGCCATGACCGACTATTTCCCCTTCCGATAACAATAAGACTGAATCCGCAATTAGAGCAGTTTGGATCTTTTGCGTCACGATGAACATGGTCGTATCTTCTTCCTCAAGCGCCATCCATAGTGCAGCTTCCGTTTTGACATCCAACGCACTCGTACTATCATCCATAATCAAAATGGAAGGTTTTCGAATCAATGCACGGGCAATCGATAAACGCTGTTTCTGACCTCCAGACAAATTGACACCTTTTTGTCCTACACGCGTTTGATAGCCATCGGTAAATCGCATCACGGATTGATGAATTTGCGCCTTTATCGCTGCTTCCTCCACATCATCTTGGCTAGCATCTTGCTTGCCCCATGAAAGATTTTCATACACCGTTCCTGTGAACAACATAGACTGCTGTGGTACATAGCCAATCATCTTACGTAATGAATCAAGCGGCCAATCTTCCACGTTCTTACCATTTATCGATAAGGTTCCTTCTGTTGCATGGAACATCTGTGGAATTAGCTGTAGCATCGTGGACTTTCCGGAACCCGTGGCGCCCATAATGACAATTTTTTCTCCTGGTTTCACTTCAAATGAGACGTTCTTCAATACGTTTTCATTTGTACCTGGATATCGAAACGAAATATGTTCGAAACGCACAGCTGCTGCTCCATGACAACGGTTTCCCAAAGAATTTAACGGCTCCAACTCATCATCTGTTCGTAGCAATTCTTCCATTCTTTCGGAAGAAGCTTTAGCACGTGAAAAGATCACGATCAAAAAGGAGAACATGGAAAAAGCACTCGTCATCCGCATCGCATAGTTGACGATTGCTACGACATCTCCTACAGGCATACCCGAGTTCCTCACTTCATCCGCACCAAACCAAAGAACCGCCATGAAACTAACATTCATAATGAATAGTAATACCGGCAAAATGAGCTCCATCAAACGCATCGCATGAACACTGTCTTTCTTCAACGCTCCTGCAGCTTGTGAAAAACGGCTCGTTTCATAGGCGCCGCGCAAGTAAGCTTTGATGAGACGCACAGCCTGTAAGTTCTCTTGAACCAACTGATTGACCGAGTCGAGCCGCCTTTGGACTCGACCGAATAGCAGAACTCCTTTGCGAGCCATGATGACCAAAAAAACCGCTAAAAATGGGGCTCCGGCCAATAGGAAAATGGCTAATTTCGAATTGACCACGAACGCCATGATCAGACTACCAAGCACCATGAGAGGAGCCCTTGCCATAATTCGCAATGACATAAATAACGCGTTTTGCACAAGTGTGACATCACTCGTTAAACGTGTGATAAGACTAGATGTAGGAAAACGCAAAAAGGCAGCGAGCGAAAGGGCTTGTACCCGCACAAATAACGCCTGCCTCAAATCATAGCCAAAACTTTGGGCCACGTGTGAGGCAAAATAGGAATTAACGACACCTGAAAAGAGTGCCACCAATGCCAGCCCCATCATGACGGTTCCCCACACTCCGACGATGCCGAGGTCTTCCTTCATAATCCCATCGTCAATAATCTTACCGATCAGCAAGGGCTGGATTAGCTCTACCGCTAGTTCTAGCAACATTAAAAAAATGGCGATAGTCATCGACCATTTATAGCGTATCGCGTACCGAAAAACAGTCTTCATCTATTCCACCTCTAAATCCCCATCTATGTTGTGTTTATTATGTCATATCACCATAAGGAGTGTACAGATGAAGACTGCTTACAGCTCAGGCGGAGAAGCATCCGATCGTACTTTGCTTCCTCCCACCGACAACCAGACAACACCAAACAGCATGATCAAAGCGCCGCTTATTTGCCAAATCCCCATCGTCTGACCAAGCCAGACAACGGAAATCACCATTGCGGTAAGGGGTTCAAAACATGAAAGCACACTTGTCTCCACAGGAGAAATAAACGTCATACTTTGAAGGAACATGATAAAAGCTAGAGTCCCCATAATGATGACCAATAGTAGCATTCCCATCGCTGGAGCATTCGCCAATACGGAAAGGTTCACAAAAAAACTAGGAAGATTGGCGATAAATAGAGCTAGCCCGCCAATGAACATGCCCCACCCAACAACCAACAACACGCCCCATTCTGCCATGAGGACAACTGGATATAATGTATAGAATGCAAACGCAAATCCAACCACCACTCCCCAGACGATCGCCTCCGTATTCAGAGAAATGCTGGAAAATGAGCCATTCGTCAATAAAAAATACAAACCAATTAGCGCCACGATCATACCAATCATTTGGGTGCCAGGAGGAAAGGACCTCTGTTTAATGGACAACAAAATGATGATGTAGACAGGTGCAACAAATTGGAAGAGCGTAGCCACGATCGCGTCACTATGTGCAATCGTCTGGACAAAGCCAAACTGCACACCCAGCATTCCGAAGACCCCGAATAAGACCATTTTACGTAACCAGAGCTTTTGTCTCATCGGGCGCCCCACTCGTACTCCTTTTGCCTTCAGCAATAATAGTATAACGGCTCCAGCAAACAGTAAGCGCAAAATTAACAACATGGAGACGGACATTTCACTGTGATGTAAGATCCACTCCATCATAGGACCTGTTGCCCCCCATAACATGGAGCCTACTACAATCATCACGATTCCTTTCATTCGTAACATACATACATCACCCCTAACAAATATTAATAGACATTCTTACTTTATAGTATAAAATTCATACAAATTACATAGACACAAAAGAAATTTCCACTATAATAGTAATATAGTAGAATCTGAAAGGAGCATTCTCCAATGAATATCACTAGCTTTCCTGAAACTAAAGAACACAACTCATTAGTAAATAGTCTTGATAAATATCAATTAGTCATCCATACAGATGGAGAGGGACTAATCACCTATGCCAATCAAAATTACTTAACTGTGAGTGGATGGACACCTAAACGTATTATTGGAAAATCTATTTGGCAAATGTTCTCAGAACGCAGTGAAAATCAACAGGTCGCCAACTCCATTTGGGATCGTTTATTATCCGGCAAAGCATGGTCTGGTAAAGTAGAAAAAATGACTCGCGGAGGCGAACCATTTTTCGTAAACTTGCTAGCCGTCCCTACTCTTTCTCATGACGGAGAACTACAATCCGCTTTCTTCTTGGAGCTGGACATTACAGAAGACATTCATCTGCAAGAGAAATTAGGAGAAATCGCGTTTATTGATGTAGAAACCGGTCTCATGAGCCGTCATAAACTAGAACAAGTCGTAAATGAATCGATTGAACTTGGTCATCATTTTTCATTTGTTTATTTGACGATCGACCATTATTTCACAATGAAAGAGCTGCAATCTCCAGACTCCGAGACACAGCTGATCCAAGAATTCACAAATCGACTAAAAAGGTACTTTCAGGATAATCCTATCGCACGTATCGACACGAACAGCTTTGTCGTTCTCACTGCTTTTGGTGATTGGTATATTCAAGGGTTTTATGAGTTCTTAAAACAGCAGCCGATCTACTTGAACCATAATGCGCAGACACTTTCTATTAGTGGTGGTATTGTGCGTTTTCCAGAAGATCAGAAAACGTACATCCAACTATATAAAGTCGCCATGACCGCCGCAGATGATGTCATCAGCCAAGGCGGTGGACGGATTGCTTCACTTTCTGCCGAGTCTCATAAGATTTTGAACCGTCGTCTTGAAATCGACCGGAAGATGTTGATTGCACTGGACCGTAATTCATTGCACGTTGCCTATCAACCTCAATTCGATATCGTGAGCGATAGCATTAATTGTTATGAAGCGCTTGTCCGCTGGGAAGATGAAGATCTCGGCATGATTAGTCCAGATGAATTGATTCCCATTGCAGAAGAAAACGGATTAATTGAAGAAATCGGCGCATATGTGGCAGAAGAAGCGATGACATTTGCAACGGCCTGGCATCGAGCTGGTACTGAGATGAGTATCTCTATCAACTCATCGATACGCGAGTCATTAAACCCACAATGGAAAGACCGTATGATCACCATCTTAAACGATACGGGCTGCCCGGCAAACAAAGTACACTTGGAGTTCACTGAAAAGTTCGCCCTCAAGGCGGAAGAAGAACAATCCGTGATCATCCAAATGTCTGAATTACAAAATCTCGGCATGCAGTTCACACTGGATGACTTTGGTTCCGGCTATGCATCCCTACGCTATTTACAGCACTTACCGATCACTAGTATCAAAATCGATCGTATTTTTATCGACGCCTTGTTAATCAATCCAAAAACGCAAAAACTAGTCGAAGGAATGATTCAGTTTTCCAAGACGATGAACTTGTATACGATTGCGGAAGGCGTAAGCAATGAACAACAATTTCAATTACTAAAAGAAATGGGCATTGACGCCGTCCAAGGACACTATATCGGAATCCCGATGCCTGCCGATCAAATAGACATCCATTAAATTTCATTCCACTCAATCAGAAGGAGCTCCTTTCATTTCGAAAGGGCTCCATTTTTTATCACAAATTTAAATAGTAACTGAATCATAACTTCCGCGAATACGAGGCCCATCGCAATGGCGCCTGATACCATGAATGCTTGGGACGCAATGGGAATTGCCTGTAGATAGTCGTGCTCCACTACATGTCGCATCGCATTATACGCAAGCCCACCCGGCACTAACGGAATAATGCCCGCTACACTAAAAATAATCATCGGCATCCGAAATGCCTTCGCAAACAAATGAGCTAAAACAGATACGGTGAACGCTCCGAGAAAAGAAGCTTTTACCGGGTCAGTCCACCATGCATTACACTGTAAATAGATCAGCCAGCCTGCTCCACCAACGAGCCCACAATGAAACAACATCTTCCGCGGTGCGTTGAAAATGATCCCAAATCCCAATGCAGCGAAGAAACTTAACAGTCCTTGAATCAGTACATACACGACGCCCACTCCTCGCTCATCTAAATGACAGAATCAAGGCCACGCCTGCGCCAATCGCAAATGCCGTCAAGAAGGCTTCTGCTCCTTTTGACAAACCTGACACGAAATGACCTGCCATCAAATCACGAACTGCATTGGTGATCAATAGACCTGGTACTAGCGGCATGACACCACCAATAATGATTTTATCCAATTCGTTTCCTTGACCGAAATACACCATCAAAAAAGCACTGGTCGCCACTCCAAGTGATGCGACAAATTCGGCAAAAAACTGTACCTTCGTCACTTCATTCACTAACACCACGATGATATATCCAACCCCACCCGCTAAAATAGCTGCCGGTAAATCACGCCAATGCCCTTCGAACAACAATAAAAAACAGCCGCTCGCCCAAGCCGCAGCCAATAGCTGAAGCCAAAATGGGAAAACAACTTTTACTCGATCAATCGTTTGTAACTGCATATACGCTTGTTCTAACGAATAATCACCTGTCACTAACTTCCGTGACACATCATTGATTCTAGCAATCTTTTCTAAGTCAGTTGAACGTTTCTTAATACGAATTAGCTGCGTATGATGTGGCGTGCCTGGCGAGAAAATGATGCCCGTCGGCGTAACAAAACTATGGGTCATCCGCAGATTATGTGCTTGCGCCATGCGCTCCATCGTATCTTCCACACGATATGTTTCCGCACCTGCTTCCATCATGAGACGGCCTGCTAGCAAACAACATTCAATCGCTAGCTCCTGTGCCTCGGTTCCCGCCATATTCTCACCCCTACGCTACTGTTCTCTACATCTTAATGGACGAACTGGGTAAAAACAACCTTTAACATTGCAAAAAATTTCCGCTCATATACCGGATGGGATTTATGAGCGGTTGCATGCGTTCTATGAGCGCTCCCTAAAATTTTTTCTCACTTCTCCACTTCCCCTAATAATATAAAATCCTCCAATGAGTAGCTTTTTACTTCATTTGCAGCAATGGTATAAACTGCGTCACCACTATACAACAAGCGCTGGACTTCTTTTTCCCAGTCCATGTATTCATTCGGAAAACCTGCCGTCAAGTCTGCTTTTAGGATAATCCCTTTGTCTGCTGAAATTTCATAGAGCATGGCTCCAGCCTTTTCAGAACGCAATATCCCTTCTTCCTCAGTTTCTTGATAAACGGTAATCGGAAAACCGTACAAGTTTTGCTCTGGATGTAAAAACAACGCATGGTGATCATGCTGAACTGGAGAATATGTACCCTGACCTCCAATCACTTCCGTCGCTTGTTCTTTCGGATTCGCGAAGTCCGTCACATCAAATAATGAAATCTTCATGCCACGTGTCTGGATAATCGGTTCGCCGCCCTGTGGATTTTTCTTGGACACCGTCTCGTAGCCAAAGCCGATCAAATGTCCTTCATCGAGCGGATGCAAATAGTTGCTGAAGCCTGGAATTTTTAATTCACCTAATACTTTTGGATTCTTAGGATCCGCTACATCCATTACGAATAGCGGATCCGTTTCACGGAATGTCACCATATACGCTTTATCCCCCATGAATCGCGCTGAGTAAATTCGTTCTTTTTTCGCCAGATCCTCAATTGACCCAACTTGCTTCATTTCCTTATCCAAAATAAATAAATGGTTTTTAGCGATATTTTTTTCATCCCACAGATTGCCTTCCGTCGTAACAACTCGGAAGTATCCATCGTGTTCATCCATGGAGAACTGGTTCAAGATCGTGCCTTTCAGTTGAGCAGCTTGCAGGAAATGGACATTCGTGCCGTCTAACCCAAACTTGAACACTTCACTATTCCCTTCAGCTCCTGTCTTTCCATAGAGAGTGGACGTCAAATAGACACGATCCTTTGACATATAGAGTTGTTCGCCGCTACCAATATATGCTTTCGTTTGGACTCCGTTTTTCTCACCCGAATGAATATCGAGTGCCGTGATGACGGAATACGAAGGTTCCATCGTACCTGGCAAGATAGACACTTGATCGATTTTCATCGGTTGCACTGAATCGTCAGTTGTTGAATCAAAGACTCTTGGCAATAATCCCTCACCCTCAGAAGCTTCTTGAATCCAATACATCGGGCGATTGTTGGTTACCATATATACATGCTGTCCAATTTTCCGCGTACCGATGATATACCCTTCGGCACCCGTTTCACGCAGCAGTTTAGGCTGCATTCGGTCTGTCACATCGTACACCTGAATCACCGATAACTCTTGCATTGGCATCATCCGCTTGGCTTCATCAGCAGTAGATGGCTGCTCCTGCTGTTTACCACCAATGACAACAAGTAGATTTTCATCCACGTACAGTTCTCTCGGGTAAAATGCTCCTTTAAAATCTATGGTGCTGACGTTTATCAGTTTCTTCGGGTTTCGAATGTCCGTGATGATCAACTCTTCATAGTTCGTGATATCATAAATGAAATCTCCATCTGTTTTAACCTGATCCGCTTCATCCACGCCTTCTACTTGCTGATTCGTCTGGGAGTGACCGCTGTTTCCTTGGGCGCTAGCTTTATCTTCCGAAGCAGACTCCAACACGACATCTCCGCGCGACGTAAAAAGCGTATTCTGCCGCTCCGCCTGCTTAAAGAATTTTTCAATTTCTTTAATGGATGTGACAGGCTTTACCGCTTCGATGACGGTGAATGAAAACGTATCGTTCGTAGTTCTTTTCCAGCCTTTGAAACTATTATTCGGCATGTGCAATTTATATTCTCCAGGCTGCAGTACCTCCACTTTTAAAGAAGTCCTTTCATTTCCATAAGACAGCGTAGCAGGCACTTTTTCTTGCGAGTGGTCGGTGATATAAAATTCCGACGCCTCCACGCCTCGCTTGATCGGTGCAGTAAAATAAAGTGTCAGCGGCTGACCAGCGAGCACCGTTTGGGCGACAGTGGTGTTCACTTTCGGCCAGAAAAAGAAACTAGCGACCATCAACACGCTGACTGCCCCGCAAGCTATAAGTGTCAATATCCATCTGCTTTTATTCATATCGACTCATCCTCTCCAAATTGTTGTTATTGGAGTAGACTGAATTTTTTTGATTTAGTTACAGATTTTGGAGGATAAATTATAGGAGATCTATAATAGAAATACGGGGGGTTCCGGTACTTGTCACAGTTATTTTAAGAAGAATTATTAAGACAGAAAAAGACCCTGCAGAGATTACCCTCCGCAGGATCATATTTCTTGAGATACTATACATCAAGAGTAGTGTCTACATCCTAATACTTATTCCAACTGTCACTCCTCCGCAAACGTCTTCTGCATGATGTAATACGACTGCTTCAGACGCTCTTCGTAAAGCGGCTGGTCCCAGTTATCCCATGTGTACCGCTTCAGTGCGCTGATCTTGCTGCCGGACTGCTGCGGGAAAGTATCAAGAACTTCGCCGTCATTGTCGACGAACAAAGCACCGATGCCGATATCTTCCACTTTCACACTTGCCTGTTCACCATCTTTTGCTAAGTTGCCAATGAACTCCTTTTGGCTCGGGTCTTTCGACTGGATAAGCAGCCACGGGATGCGAAGTTCGAGTTGGCCATCGCGGATCTTGTAATCAGCCAAAGAATCATAGTCATTAGACTCTGGATTGCCGTTGCCCTCTTTCAACTTGCCTGTCTCATAGGCAGAATACGGAATCGTCCTATTTTCGTTCGGGATCAGATACGGTTTGTTCAATGCGTACTCGATCGGGATAAACTGCCCCGAGTCGTTTTTGCGGTCAACGTCGTTGATGAGCTGTAGTTTCTTACCATACAAGTAATGGTAAAAATCGTAATACGGATCAATGAGTAGCCGTGCATTGCTGCCGTTCAGCTTCGCAACAAATTCTAGTCCGTTGCTAAACTCCGCATTTTTCATCCCATCAATCGTTGTATTCCCCTGTCCCGGTACAGTATCAAGCGTGATGACGGGATAGGCACCGACTGCCGGTTCAGCTATATCGAGCCGGATGTACAAATAGCGTTCATCGTGATCGACAAACAGCTTCTTTAGCGATCCGCTGTCCTTCTCATATAGCGGATCGCCTTCCCACTCCTCCGTCTCACCGTCAACTTTCACTTTCAGTCGGTCGAAGCTCAATAAGCCAAACTGCTGCTCGTTCGTCTGTGCATTTGACCAAAACGGTCGACGGTTCGGATCGTCGTAATCCATTGTATTCCACGTTCGCTTAAACCACTCATCCTGCCAGGTGAACACGAGACCGCCCATCATCCCTTCGTGCAGGATATCTTCGTAAAGATGCGTCAATACGTCACCTTGCTGCCGCTCGGACATGAATCCCTGATTCCAGCCGAACGGGTTCTCATGCGTTTTACCTCGCGATGCCGGAATACCGAATTCAGCGATCAACACCGGTAGCCGGTGTGCCGCGTGTAAGCCTTTCAAGTAGGCGGCATAGTTGTTTTTCTCACCGCGAAAGTCGATGAATTCGCGGTATTTCTTTTCATAGTTTAAGAAGTCCGGGTAATATGGGTACACGTGATACGAAGCAAATTGCCCGGCTTTTTCCATTTCGCCTTTAACGTAAATCTTGTTGGGGTCAACCGACACTAGGTCTTCAGATTCCGATGAATCAGCCGGATGGTCAAGCAGATCGGTCGTCACCCAGTTGGTGAAACTCATCGGTCGGATAGCATGATATTTCTCCACTTCATGGGTGACGAGGTAATCCATCTGTTCAGCGAGCCAGTACTCGAACGGCTCAGCTTCTTTCGTACTGAAGTAGGTACCATCATACTCTCCGATACCGGCATGCGTTATGTTCGTACCTTCCACCATGAACGGGTACCATTCGACACCGATCATCCAGGCGCTGACCCATTTGGAAATGTTCGCATCGTAAACACCGGATGCATGCCCAGGGCGCTCTTCCACATCCGCATTGCCGTGGACAACATCGACCAGGCGGGTCATTTCTTCTCGGAAGTCCTGCAAGTTCCCTTTGTCAAAAGCGTCGAGTGATTCTACGAGTTTTTCTTCGTTGATCCATACACCGTGCATGACGTGAATTGGCTGGTCGTGAGATTCATTGTAGGACTTAAGCGCACGGTAAAATGCCGGTGGGTGTAGTGTGTATACCCTTATTGTGTTGGCGTTCATATCTCCAATTGCTTCAAACCAACGATAATATTCAGCTTCTTCAATGCCTGCTTCTCCGGGGAAGACACCCGGTTTGGCCATACCGATATTGACACCTTTCACAGTGATCGCTTTCCATTTTCCGTTTTCAAACACTTCCATCTGTTTGCCGATGATCCTCGCCTGTAGGTCAATGTCTCCTTTACTAGCTGCAACAGGTGTCTTCTCCTCTGCCTTGCCAAAGCCGTCAAGTGCGCCTTTCATCATCGGCGCATACGAAGACCAGAAGAATGATTCGTCCGAAAAGGCATACAACAACTTGTATAGCTGTGATAGCCCTTTTAGCTGATAAAATTTTGGGACGGATGGGACATCGTTATAGTCCCCTGCAAAGTAGATGCTTTCAGACGCATCAGCTGTTTTTCGGACGACCGCAGCAAATTCAGCCGGAATTCCCTGTTCAGCAAGCAGCTGCCGTCCTTTGTTTGTCAACGACCAGTCATACGTAGCAAGCACTTCTGCCCCAGGTCGCGGTGTCACAATATCAAACCAATAGGAATAGCGGTGGGATCCTGCTGTGCCGAGACGCTTTTCTCCTTCTTCTGTCAACGTCATCTGGATGCCCGTTTCTTTCACATGCTTCTTATCTTCCAACACAAGATATGAGCCATCGAGATCGTTGACGAGCAGGAACCCACCTCCTGAATATGTCCATTCATCCTTATGCTCGTCTATGACCCACTGCGGAATTTCAGGGTTATTGTGATAATCTAGATTATCAAAGTAACGCGCAGTCCATCCTTGCCATTCGATTCCGAGATGTTTCGTCACTTGCTTGCGGACTTCCGGTTTCGTTGGCGAGGCGAACGTATTATATTCAGCGATTAGCAAGGAAGGCTTTTTGTTCGCTGTGCGCTTCTCAATCGCTTCCCACTCTTCTGCATCTAGTCCGCCTAACACTTCTGCAGAGCGAGCCCCATTTCTACCACCCTTTCCCTCGACGAGATCATCTTCAAATACACCGTATGTGTCAGCAATGTAGATTACGTCGATCCCGTCATAGTTTTTCGGAAGCTGACGAATGGTCGGCTCATTTTCTCCATCTTTCGGAGGAATAGTACCATAATAGTCCGAAGACGAGTGGAACGCTTTGCCGTCCTGTGTCTTCACTTTCAGATGATTAAGCACCCACATAATGCCGAGGTGCTCCCGAAACGAGTCGTTGGCAACCGTTTTATCAATAATTGCAACGGACAACTTCTGTTCTTTTTCTGCTGTCCAGAAAACAAGCGGTAGCAGCAACACTAGCAAAAAGGCGGCAGCAATCATGTATACCTTCTTCATTTTCCTGCTCCTTTCGTTCCCGTCGCACCGACTCGCTCCATGTCCCCCCATGAAGAGATGCGGAATATGGAACGAACAAGCCCTTCCACACGCCAGATGAGCGTCAGCGGACGATACCAGACAACTTCCGTTAAGGTCAGCAACATCATCCTGAAGACGTTATGAATTTTGGGAAATGTGCCGAGACTCCAGGATTCAAGAAGCACAGCTCCCATAGAAAAGACGGTTCCATACAACACGAGTAGAAGCACGAGTGCAACCGCATATTCATAGTAGATGCCGCCCATGAAAAACGCAGTGATGACATACACATAACCAGCCAGTTCGATAACCGGACCGAGACATTCAATGAGCCAAAAATATGGCACTGAAATCATCCCGACCGCTCCATACTTCGGATTAAATGTCATTTTGCGGTGCGCCCAAAGACTCTCCAGCAGACCTTGATGCCAACGTCGCCGCTGTTTTCGAAGCACCGATATCGTCTGCGGGGCTTCCGTCCAGCAGACCGGATCTGGAACAAACTCAATGCGCCCACCCAGTTTATCTTCCTTCAGCATACGTTGCAGTTTGACAACCATCTCCATATCCTCACCGATCGTTGTCGTATTGTAGCCACCAGCTCGAATCACAGGTTTCTTCGAAAACACACTGAAAGCTCCAGATATGATTAGCACGAGATTGTATTTGCTGAGCGCAATCCTTCCCATCAGAAAAGCGCGTAAATACTCGACAATCTGCATAACAACAAATGGTTTGCCTGACAATTTAGTAGACGACACCGCTCCGTATTCGACATCCATTCCGTTGACGATACGCACGTTGCCACCTGCAGCGATCACTTTGCCATCCGACATAATGATCGGTTTCATGACTCGTAGTAGCGAACTTTCATCGAGAATCGAATCACCGTCGATCGTACAGAAATAAGAATACCGTGCAAAGTTAATGCCCACATTTAGGGCATCTCCTTTGCCACCATTCTCTTTGCGAATCAGCCAAAGATTGGGATGGATTCTTGAACGATAGACTTCTTTCACAGGCTTTGTAGCAAGCTGCGGGTCCACTGATTTTCTAGCCCTTACCATGTCAAACTGCTCAATGACAACAGCTGCCGTCCCGTCTTTTGAACCGTCGTCGATGACGAGTAGCTCCGTCTGTGGATAATCGAGGTTTAACAGCGAGTGAACAGTCGCAATTACTCCAGTTTCTTCATTATAGGCTGGCACGAGGATCGTTACCGGTTTCGAATAGAACGCATCGACGAACCGAGCATCCAACTCCCTACGATCGAGACTGCGTTCCCGCCTCAATGTCCGAAATGCAAGGACGAACATGATGCTGTAGGACAAAATGACCGCTGCCATATAGAGGAATATGATCACACCAAAAACTTGCATTGCAATGTGAATGGATGTCATATCTGGTCTCCTCCTTTTCCGTCCGGTGACTGCGTATCCAGCAGCCAACCTTCATCTTCAGCGGCAGCAGCCACCAACGGACTCACCTGGTCTTCTATGCTTGACGCAGTGCTGAATAGCTTCGCCTCTTCTCTGACTAGAAACATGTCGTCCTTCTCAAAATGTGCAGCATACCGGACAGCAGATTGTTGAGGTAGCCATTTCAGCATTTTGGCAGCCTGGTGCCGTTCCTGCCAGACATCTGATTCGACAGCCGCTTCATAGACTGTTACAACCGGAACGATGCCAAGCGAATTGTATGCGCGCAACACGCGGATACGCAATTCACTGTCCTTAGTATTGAACTGCGTTTCAAGAAACGGCACATACGTTGCGTCAAGCTTCATACCGATGACATCTACTAGTGCATATTGGATGGTCAGCTCGAGTTCGTCAAAGTGGCATACTGTCTCTTCGAATGTTGCCTCCTGCATCCTGAACAACAATTCCTTCGCGTCATTCGCAGAAAGTGCACACAATTCAAGGAGATTATCACGTACAAATGTCTCTGGATAGAACTTCATGTCAATCAGTAACAGAAGAAAAAACTCCTCCTCACTGATAGATTTTTTCGCCATATCTCGACAGTCAACTGTCAAAGAATCAATACCGAAGTCATAGATTCTGTACAGCGCGTTCATGCGTTCTCCCCAATTGCGCCCGTTAAGCTTTTTACGATAAAACCCTGACATCCAGCGATTGGCAAAACCACTGATCCGTTCTTCCATACCATCCTCTTTAACATTGTGGACTAGCATTCGGAACAATTCTTCAACTGCTTTCACTTCTGCATCATTTCGGGGAATTAGATGGTCTTCCGGCACGCCATCCGTACGCAAATAGTCGTACCACCCTATCCGGTTGTTATTTAAATACGTTGCAGCGAGCAGGGTCCGTTTATTCTCACGATGCCTCTCAATTACCATGTATAACGTGAAGACGGCAAGCGCTACTACGAGAACTATGATTAACGCAGCGATCCACTCAATCGGGAGCCCGATCATGACCACAGTCCCGCCAACATCCGCTTAACTTGCGCTTCAAAAAGCCTCAAGTTAAAAGGTTTCAGCAAATAGCCGTCTGTGCCGCTTTCATATGCATAAATCATATCTTCTTCCGAATTATGGCGTGTCATCATGAGGATTGTGAATTTCTCTTGATTTGGCATCTTACGTAGCTCATGCAAGACATCGAGCCCATTCCTTTTTGGCAGCACATCACTCATGACGACAAGATGAGGATGCCAAGAATCCGTCCAATCTGACTGCGACAGGACCAAGCCATCTGCAAAAGTTCTAACTTGCAAGCGTACACCCGCCAAGTCGATTCGCTCAACAGCCATCTGCAAAAGTTCTCTGAACAAGCGGTCCCCATCTAAGATGCTCACCTTCACTTCTAGCACAGGGCGATCCAACCCAGACTCCACATGGACAAAATGGATACCGTCCTGTCCCTGGGGTTCTGCCATGGCCTTACGACAAATGGCAAGTGCATTCTCCGATGTCAGTTCAGGGTGATACACTTCGAGGATCGCTGCCTGGAATGGCCCACATTCCATTCCCGGGCAGACTTTTTGCAAACGTTGTAGAAAACCAACTGCTTCTTCCTTTCCGCTATTCGGCAGCAGTAGGCCAATCTCATCGGGATGCTCCGTTTCAAACAGAACATCCTTCTCTCGCAACATCTCTGTCAATTTTTCTTTCAACATCCTGGCAATCCTGCTGTCGCCCCTTTCCTCTCGCAACAGCACAAGCGACATCGTTCTCCGATCGCGCAAAACGTTTGCCCTAAGTAAATTGAAAACATATCGAAAAAACGCGCCTTCTATCACTTCAGAATTTTTCCTTATAGACATCCGGATGACCCCCATTCATTCTACAAGTCACACTCACTTGCTTCCTACTATTGCTTTACCCAATTCCTCATAACCTAAATACTACCAACCACAAAATTTTCTGATCAACCCTATTTTATATGCAGCTACTTAGTCAGAGTTGCGGCTGTGTAGGATATTCTTTTGCCAATCAACATTATCTTTCGCAACGACTACACTTCCGGTCGTCTGCCATCTTCAGTTTATGTACGTGAATCTCGAGCTGTGTTTCTATACTCTTAATATTAAAACTATCATTAAAAATAGTATACGAAACTTTCAGCATAAAAAAGCGTGCTTAATTTCCAGTATTTTCTCTATAGGTAGATTATCCGTTGCTAGAATAGCCACTTATATGTATTCACCTGTAGCGAGTATTGGATCGGTTCGAAGATGGTTTCGCTCGTTTGTACATTTTTTTGGAGCGGTGCAAGAGTTTTTTGCTCGGTGCGTTACTATATTAGATCGGTGCGCGATACGTTTGGATCGGTTCTGACAGTTTTTCGCTCTGTACGAGAAAACCAACACGAAATTGAAAACGAGATAGTTAGAAGCATCGTTTGCTACGACGTTTCTAACTATCTCGCACCTTTAATTTTATGCTTCTACTGCAACTTTGCCTGAGTATCTTTTCTTAAAGACGAGTGCAAAATAACCAAATGTAATGGCTAAGCACACGACCATAAAGCTGATTAGTACACCGTTGCTCGCCCACAGGTGTGCCATGTCTCCAGTGGAAATGGTTGCTTTAAATGCCTGAACAGAATACGTCATCGGCAATAACGTGTTAAAGATTTTCAATGGTTCTGGGATTAGTTCCAATGGGAATGTCCCAGCACTTGTTGTTAATTGCAAGATCAAGATTAAAATTGCTACGAAACGTCCCGGATCCCCCATAATAGTGACAAGCACTTGGACGAGTGCGATGAATGTGTAACTCGTGATAATCGCGGTTAAGATGAACAACGGAGTGTTGATCGTTTCCATACCGAGGCCATACTTGATGACAGCTACCGCTAGTAACGCTTGAATTAATCCGACGACTGCTAGTACAGACACTTTACTGCTGAACCAACGGAATGCGCCAGTAGGTGGTGTCGCAGGTTCCATCATCGGGAAGACGATGGATACTAGCAATGCACCGACAAATAATCCCAATGAAAGGAAGTACGGTGCGAAACCTGTTCCATAGTTTGGCACTTTATTAATGCTTTCCTGCTGAACATCTACTGGAGAAGCTGCCATTTCGTACGTCTTGTCTGTCGGATTCACTTCACTAGCCGTTTCATTTGCTTCGGCCAGTTTTTCTTGTAATGTCGCAGTTCCTTCGTTTAATTCAGAGGCACCTGATGCTAACTTTTCAGATCCAGCCGCCAAGTCTTTCGATTTAGAGACGAGCGTACCCGTTCCTTGTTGCATGGTACCAGCGCCTGTTGTCAATTCATTCAACCCACTGGCCAAATCCTTCGATCCAGCCGCAGCAGTTTGTACCCCACCAACCAATTGTTTGGAACCTGCCGCCAATTGGCTGTTACCAGTAGCTAGTGCATTGGAACCTGCCACTAACTTAGCAGAATTACCTTGCAGTTTTTTCAATCCAGCCAGTGCTTCTGCATGTGCACCTTGTAATTGGCCAGCTGCACCGTTGAGTTGTGTTGCTCCTTGCTGAAGTGCGCTCGCTCCTGTTGACAATTCACCTAAACCGCCTGCAACTTGAGCACTTCCTTGTTTCAATTCACCCAGCGCTGCTTGCAAGCCTGCTTTCTGTTCTTCCGGTAATTGAGCAAGAATTGGTCCTAACTGTTCGGACAGCTGGTTGATGCCTGAATGGACACTTTGTGAACCTGCCGCCAACTGATCAGCAGCATTTTTCAAGCTACCCGATTTATCAGCCAAATTGCCGATACCGCCTACAAATTCTTTTTCTTTTGCTCCGATTTGAGCATAGCTAGTTGCGAGCTTGTCGACGCCTGCTGTGTATTCACCAATTCCTGCTTCCAGGCTAGAGGCTCCTGTAGCAGCTTGATCAGCGCCAGATTGCATATCTTTTGCACCAGCCGATAATGTACCGAGACCTTTTGACAGATCGTTCGCACCTTTTGCGGCTTTGTTTGCACCTTGAGCTAACTTAGTTGAACCATCAGACAACGCGACACTACTTGAGGCAAGCTGCGTCAAGTAGCCTTTCAAGTCATCCGTGCCGTCTGCTAATTTCGTAGCACCATCATGCAATTTCCCAGCACCATCTGCAGCATCACCGAATCCTTCGCCCATTTCATTGATGGAATCGAATAGTTGCTCTGCGTATGTGGAGGCAACTTGTTCATTTACTTCTGCTTTGATGCGATCCATCGCCGTTTCACCGATTTGTGCAGATAGGAAGTTAAAGCCTTCATTTGGCTTGTAGAGAATATTTAATTTCTGTGGATCATCGTCGAGTAATGTTGTCGCATGTTCAGAGAAGTTTTCGGGAATTTCAATCGTGATGTAATAATCCTGTCCCTTCAGTCCTTCTTCCGCACGTTCTTTCGTAACGTTTTGAAAATCAAACTGCTTACTTTCTACTAGCTTATCTGCTAGTTCTTTTCCCAGTGCAAGTTGTTCATCGTCCAGTTCGGCACCTTCATCCAAGTTGACGACCGCTACTGGCAGCTGATCCATATGATCGTATGGATCCCAAAATGCCCACAGGAACATACCTGCATATAATACAGGAATAAATAAAATGGCAATCATTGGCACAATCATCTTGCGCGTACGCAATAATTGTTTCCATTCCGCAAATGTCATGGTCTTCTTCATTAGTTTTCCTCCAATTTCATTTAAAACCAATTGACTAAAATGTTCAATCAGTCATTTCATTCGAAAAGAAAAGTCTCATACTAAGAGACTTGAAAAAATCGTATCACTCAATAATTGCACAATCTCTTCTTCCGTCAGTTGATGATCATGCGTCTTTCCCCAATCTATCACAAGTGCCAAATAAGATTTGAATAATAGGTAGGCGACTAATTCGCTGTTGCACGGTTTTAGTTCTCCTTTTGCAATTCCTCGTTCAATCTTCTGTCGGACGAATTCAATAATTTCTTGTTCAATCGATGCGAGCACTTCACTAACCATCGGCGTCCGAAGTTCTTTTTCTTCTTCAATTAGTTTGATGTACAATTGATGTGTTTCTCTAAATTTCAATAGTTGCATGAGTCGCGCGTGGGCGTTGACTTCGAATGAAGCACCTTCGATTGAACATTCGTCGGATACCCGTCTCATTTCTTCAATCATTTGACGGACAATTGCATGGAACAATTCTTCTTTATTCGAGAAAAATGTGTAAATCGTTCCTTTTCCAACGTTGGCGATTTTTGCAACCTGGTCCATAGTCGTAGCTTTATAGCCGAATAAAGAGAATGACTTTTCTGCCGCTAGCAAGATTTCCTGTCTGCGATCCACTTCTTCACCTCGCTTTATAAATTGACCGTAAAACGTTTTTAGTCACTAGGTCATTATATTACACCGGATGGTGGGAAGTTGCAAGTGGTTTGTAAAATTAGTTAAGAATTTTTTAGTGATTCATCATTTAAAGTGTTGCAGGCGTACAACAAAACAGCAGCTATAACTTTTTCCATTGTCGATCGCTTTCGCCTTCCACGTTGCTATTTCCTTGCCCTACGTGAAATATCTTTCGAGGTTCCAATTCATCTAGATAGCCAATCAGTTCGAGAGTAATGTAATTCCGATCTATTTGGTTCGAGTCAAATAGACGAGTATCCACGACCATTGGTACTTCAATTTTTTGTCCCGCTTCCAAGTCATGCCCAAGTCTCCATGGTTGTTTGAATTGATTACCCGCTCTTCCATTTTCGAGTTTGATGTCAAAACTCATGTAAAGCATAGCCTCGCGAATCAATCGATTTGTGGCGTTGTTGACTTCGATCATATACTCAGTTTCACCGTTTTCCAATTCTTTTTCACTTAGAACTCTAAGTTGCAACCCTTCCATACCTTCATAAAAATCTTCTGGCAATGGCGAACCTAGCCCCGTTTCTGTTTTTGACTCTTGCAGCAAAGGCAAAGCCAATAATAAAAACAGTGCTGCCGCAGCAGTAGCAACGGTCCATATAACGATATTTCTCTTTTTGTTGGTAACAGGAGGGCGGCTAATTTCTCTGTATACTTGTTGCTTTTCTTGTTCTGTCATGGAAATCCCCTTCACTCGTCGTTTCATTTCTTTAGAAATTCTACGGTCGAATTCATCCATTCCAATCGCTCCTTTCCAGTTTATCTTTTAAGACTTTCTTCCCTCGCAACAGTCTTGATTTCACAGTGTTGTGGTTGATTTGCAAAACTTCGCTGATTTCTTTCATCGTCAGTTCCTGGTAGTAATAGAGAATGAGGACTTCTTTGTATTTGGGTGGCAGTTTCGCTAGCTGTTGACTCATTTCGTAGGATGATTCCTGTTCTATGTATATATTTTCTATTAGGTTCTGATCCTGTACCTCTTCTAGTTCTTTTCTATAGAAGATGTTGCGGATGCTCCAACGTTTGGTATAGTCTTTGCATTGGTTTATAGTCATGCGGATAAGCCATGTTTTATAAGTAGAGTCGTGACGGAAATTGTCCAGCTGATGATAACTTTTGATTAGTACTTCTTGGACAATGTCTTCGCTTTCCGACAGATCGTTCAGATAAAGATAGGCAATGCGCTTCAGTTCATCTCCATAGTCGTGGATGAACGATTCCAACAATTCTTTTTTGTCTAGTCCCTCTTCATCATATTGCATGTGTCTCGCCCCCCTTCATTCATTAGACGATTACCGTACTTGTTTTGACCCATTTATTTTGCAAGGTTGTTTATAGTTACTCAACATCATGGTAAGAGTTTCATTGGCAGTTTTCTACATAGTAAGCTGGAAGGTCATGCCATATTCTGTTAAGAACATTAGAAAAGCGGCTTCTTTGCAGATGTATCGGTTTTTGGAATCAAGAGAACCTCTCGATTATTTGCGTGTAAAAAGAAAGGAAATATTTATGAGTAAGAACAACTATTTAGTTTTACGTTTAGGAGTACTTGTTATCCTTTTTATTTCTGTGATGACGTGGTATTACCCTTTCTCTCCCTTCAGCATCCAGAAAAGTTATACTTATAAGCCAGGTACAATTTTATACAATGATAAAACGTATGAAGAGCTATTGAATGAGTTTGATGAAACTTATAAAAAGGAATTGGATCAGGCATTTGAAAATCATGACGAAGAGATCGACTTAACTGTTGTCCGAACCGAATATATCCTTCCTATCTTTAAACAAGATTGGCTGATTGGCACCGATCCCGTATCAATTAATCAAAATAAATTGGATAACATGCTTTTGGATATTAAACAGAGTAGAGATACATTATTGAGTCTCATTGCCGAGGTAGATTATACGAAGGAACAGCGAAATTATTTGCTCAATAGTATACAAAATCTTTTACGTTTAGAAGATAGTATTAGGTATCTAAGAGATGAAACATATGTTTCACGAAAGGCAGTAAACAATTTAATTGGTACTATTCGAAGTGATTTTAGAGACAGTTTTAGGTTTTATGTCGATACTTTTTATGAAAGCACCCG
The DNA here is from genome assembly GCF_009651005.1 of Sporosarcina obsidiansis. Taxonomy (GTDB): domain Bacteria; phylum Bacillota; class Bacilli; order Bacillales_A; family Planococcaceae; genus Sporosarcina; species Sporosarcina obsidiansis. The sequence continues at coordinate 1,587 of NZ_WHVW01000001.1, read as the reverse complement.
CTAGATGGAGAATACTTCGCAAACTGGCGCATTAAAAGAACAAGATGAGTAGCACGCACATAGTTAATTTTCGTTGCAGGTTGCGACTCCTTGGGACTCACGCACTGCACGCCACCAGAAACACGTCCGCCAGTAACGGAAATCAACAGGTTCGACGCTATGTCACTATCGAAGCATTCCTGAAATTTCACAAACCTCGTTACATTCAAAAGAAGAGCTAACTAAGATCTTTTCGTTAGCTCCTTTCTCTTGGTGTTTTATCCGCGACACTTTAACTTTCACCTTACTGCGAATCGTATAGCTAAGCTTTTGCTACTATCGATTCATAGCCATTCCTCCGCTAACACTACTTTTTCACAGCGTAGGAACTATCAAATCTAATGTGTCTAACTTTAAACTATTTGCTGAGTTTTTTCATAGTTTAAATAGTTTTTTCATTTCATCATTTTCAATCGGTGATAAAGTGTGGCTATATACGTCATGACAGAAGGAACTGCAAAAACCAATGCAACATAAAAGGCGAAAACGCTAACGATTTGAATCGTTCCTGAAGTGAATTTCATTAGTAACCCTAACAGGATGGTGAGACCTACGGCATAGATGGTCACCTTCTTCACCGGAATCGCTAATCGTCTGATTTTATCCCGATCTGACTCTCTATCACTATAAATCGGTATAGTTCCTTTGCTTGCCTTAAAAATATGCATGTTATAATCTGTGCACACATGCTCCCAGCCTGCACTGGCGAACATCTCAAAGTATTCATCTTTTTCATCAGCATCCAACATGCGATAATCAATGCTATAGATTACGTCCTCACTTTCACCTTTCTCCAATTCGTAGCCGGCACACCGAAACTTTTTCAAATGCCAGCCTTGCAATGCTTTGCTGCGTAACTTTTTCATATCGTCCGCTTCTGAAAACGCTAAACCTGCAGACATCATATATTTCGTTTTTCTCATCATACGCTTCCCCTCTCCAGTCCTTTTTCTGCCATCTCAATCATCACTTTCCTGCGTGCTATATCTGTCTCCAGCGTTTGCCGGCCTATATCGGTTAAGACATACACTTTCCGGCGCGAATCCGACTCATCATGTAGTACAATCAATTGCTCCTTCAGTAACTTTTTAATAATCGTATATAATGATGCCGGACCGATTACAAACGCCCCTTTTGTTGTCTCTTCCACCAAACTCATCACAGCATAACCATGCCGGGGCTCCGTAAGCGAAGCCATAATATAAAAAACAGAATCCGTCAGCGACTCAAATGATTTCAATAACTTACCCTCCTTTATATCACTTTATGATATATCTAATTAAGTTATATCATAAAGTGATATAGAAGTGCAACTATATTTTTTTGCATTCAAGATATTAAAGCTTCTTCATTAGGAGGAGTCAATGATAATTTTTAGGAAGTCTTTTGCTTGGATCTACCATCATTAGAAAAGTGAGTTACCAATAAAACACCAAACGAAAGAAGGTCTTGGCGTATTGCCAAGACCTTCTCAGACTGTAGACAAAAGGGTTGGAAATCGTAACGATTTCCAACCCTTTTGTCATTTCGGTACTAAAATCAGAGAAA
>NZ_WHVW01000019.1 GCF_009651005.1 Sporosarcina obsidiansis | reverse complement strand
TCTCTGATTTTAGTACCGAAATGACAAAAGGGTTGGAAATCGTTACGATTTCCAACCCTTTTGTCTACAGTCTGAGACTGCCTTATACAAGGCAGTCTTTTTTTATTCATAGACCGTTTAATAAAAATAATTCTAATCTACGCTGGCGGTTACCGCTCATCGTCTTCAATTGTAGATCAATGGATGCAAGGTCATTCAGAGCCCTTAGTAAAATAGGCAACGCTGGAAGACTTCGCTGCATCACTAGTTTGACACGATATGGATGAATGTGGAGCGTCGTAGCAATTTGCTGTTGTTGATAACCTTTTTTTCGAAGGCTCGAAACCTGGATCATTAATCGTATTTGACCCGCGATCAAAGACGTTAGCATAATAGGCTCTTCTCCATTGCGGAGTAAATCATGATAAACCGATACCGACTCACCTTTCTTGCCGTTGATAAACAAATCTGTAAGTCGGAACACATCCATTTCAGGTGTTCGCGCTACTAGCTGTTCGATCATATCAGTCGTCACGTTCCCTTGGTACGCTAAATAAGCAGCAAGTTTCTCAATTTCAGTCGCTAATGTTAGTAGATCCGATCCAGCCATCTCTATAAGGAAATTGGCTTCTTTCGTATCTATAGAAATACCTTTACTTTTCCCTTGCTGCATAATCCAAGTTGTCAAATCTTGACCTTGCAACGTTATGGCTTCGACGACCACCGCATGCTGTTTGATTTTTTTCGTGATCTTTTTTCGTGAATCCAATTTTTCATAAGGAGCAACAAAAACAACAGTTGCAGTCGGCGAAGGATTCTCTAACCAATTTTCCAACAACTCCAATTGGTGAGGTTGTTTTTCTTTCGAGTTATCTGTAGCTTTCAAGAATGCACAATTTTTAGCAATAATAAGCTTATGTTCCACGAGAAAGGGTAACTCATCGGCTACTTCTAATACCGCTTGAATCGGTATTTCTTCCAAATCAAAGCGATTTACTTCGGAGGATGTCATCCCTGGCACTGCTCGGATTAACTTCTTGATCGTTTCATCAATTAGATGCTGTTCTGTTCCAGTTAGCAAATAAATTGACTTGAGTCCGCCTTTTTCAATTTCATTCCATATTTTCGACACCATACTATTCACCTCAAACAATCCCAGCTCATTCGTTTGTCCTCAATCGAAAACCTGTGATAACTATACATGAAAATCCCGAAATTCTCCATACTAGAACAAAAAGGGAGGTTTTATTGATGAAAGAAACGAAACACAAGAACGCAGACCGGCGCGTACCAACTACAGCTAATGAAAAGGAAGAAATCTCAGTTGAGCTAGCTGAAATTGGTCACGAACAGCCAAAACAAGAACCCATGACACCGAATCACCGAGAAACTGCTGAGAAGGATAAGTACTATAGATAGGCAACTCGAAAGGATCGGTACGTAATTAGCCTTTTTAAGAGTCTACATCTCAGCTTCAAAAGTGAAAGTGACTGCTCCGTGTATCGCTTCAGGGCTAGGGAATTGCCTCCCACTGACTTCTTTTATTTCTCCTCATACTCGAATAGACTATGAACAATTTGTGTCATCCTGTGAGGACCCGCCATTAAACTGCGATTTTTATGGATTTTTCTTTCACTTTCATCTATACTTAGTATGGAATTAGGAGGTGTAGCAATGAATGAATTTGAACATGATGTACAATCCAAGCGTAATGACGCGATCGACTCAGGTATTGGCTTCGGCGTAGCGTTTATCGGTTTTTCTGCAATTTTTGTTATTGCTACGATCATCGATATCGTCGCCCGCTAATCAATAATGGATAAAGTAGACACAACCGTACATTGCGGATGTGTCTATTTGCTTTTCTACATTTTTAGCGACTGGACAAGACTTTATACGATTGTCCTGTTGTGCGAATTTCAATCGTACCTCTCTCTGCTGTAGACCAATACGGCACCCCATACATCTCAAATCGCTCAACTACTTCTGCATGTGGATGTCCGTATCTGCTATTTCTGCCAGATGAAATCACAACAAACTCAGGTTTTACAAAGCGAATAAATGGGTCTGTACTCGATGTCTTACTCCCATGGTGTCCCGCCTTCAAAATTACCCTTCCAAAATCAGTTGTCGAATATCTGTGTAAAAACCGTTGCTCTCCAGCAGCCTCTAAATCTCCCGGAAACAAAAACGTTAACTCTCCCACTGTCATTCCTACTACTAGCGAGCTATCATTTCCGTCGTACACTCTCTCTTCAGGTGCAACATATTGGAAAACATGAGTATCTACCTTCCAATGCACCCCTTCTCCAACAAGACGAACAGGGATCTTCTGATGTTGTGCTAAGTGCAATACCTCGTCCATCGTCTCCTCCTGTTCACTCCCAGGTGGAATATGAATTTCCTTTACTCGCACTTCTTCTAAAACTTCATCCGCTCCCTCCATATGATCAAGATCCGCGTGTGTAATAATCAGTTTGTCAATCTTCGTAATCCCTTTTGCCTTTAAATAAGGAACTACAATATTTCTCCCTACCTCAAATGGCTGTTCAGGTGTTTTCCAGTTTTTGTCCCCAAATCGGACCACTCCCCCTGTATCTATCACATAAACTGCTTTTCTATAAGGCATTTCTATAATCGTGCTATCGCCTTGTCCAACATCTACATACGAAACGATGCTCTCCCGATGCAACGTAGGCTTAATTTCCATATATACAGCAGGCATCAACAGACATATTAAACCGAACACGATCGCTTTCTTTCTTTCCAGACAGACTAAAAAAATCAAAATGCCGATGATAGCCAAAGTTACGCTAACTCCATCAGGGCGTCCAGGCGTCCACATTTGATACGGCAAAGAAGCCAACCACGTAGTCAGACTACCAATCAGTTGTCGGACCGGCTCGTACAAGCTGAATAGTACTCCTGCTAAGGGAGGCAAGAGATAACTACAGGCTAGTAACAATAAATTTGCAGGAAGGATAAATACCGAATACAGCGGCACGTAAAATAGATTGGCCACAAAAGAAGACAGTGATAATTCAAAAAAGTGATACAGTAGTACTGGATAAAGGGCAATCTGTGTGATAACGGTTACGAGAAATGAAACATATAAAGCGTTTTTTGCGGATTTGAGGATGGCAGAAGAATAAAGTAGGGAGAATGCCGCCAAATAAGATAGTTGGAAACCTGGCTGAAAGACGATATGGGGCTGTAATCCGATAAACAGAATTGCACTTAAAGCCAAGCCATCATCAAGACGCAGCCTAAGGTTACCCGTGACTGCTAGCAACATAATTATCGTTACTGTCACAGCACGCCATACAGACGGGGCTCCACCTGCAATGCAGGCATAGAGCGGTAAAAAAAATAGCAAACAATACGTCACCCATTCTTTGCGAAAGCCAAGCCGCAATAAAATCGCCCGAATGAAGAACGTCAGCAATCCCACATGCAAACCTGAAATCGCAAATAAATGGGTAATCCCAAGTGTCCGATACTCCGCTTGCAAACTCAAGTCCATTCCCGAACGGTCACCAATCAAAAGAGCTTCCGCTTCAGTGACTAGAGAGTTAGGAAAATACATTTGAATATGCTGTTTGATCTCGTAGCGGTATTGAGATAATCGTGATTGAATCGTCCACATTCGTTTACTTTCTTGAAGCTGTACCACTTCAAAAAATCCTACAGCTCCATTCATACGTAAATAGCGTTCCATGTCAAAAGCGTAACCGTGCGCTGGGGGTTCTAACTCTTTTTGCTGCACTTCCCCTGAAAATTCAAATGTTGCCAAATTAACAGTTTGAAATAACTCTTTCTCACTTTCTGATTCGAGCGTATACAGTAAATAAACGATCGTCCCATCTGTTAAACGAGCAAACCCTTTAACTTTGCTACCGTCTATTTTGACTTGATCTTTCCACTGAAAAGTAACAATAGATGAATTAGTAAGGAGAGAGGATGTTTTACTGGAGAAATAGAAAAAGGAAACACACAGGATCGCAGCGCAAAGAATCAGATGTAAATAATCTTTACGTAAAAAGTAGAAAGGAATGAGGAATAAAAAATTGAGTAATAAAAGCGAACCTGAAATTTCTGCCGCGAAGGCAGAAATCACTATAGGAATCGCTACATACATCCATCGAATAGATAGGATTAATTGCCAAATAAATGATTCACCCTTTGCTGAAGGGCATTCAGTTCTTCATCATTTGCGCCAAGTGCTTGCATTTTCATCAACATTTCACTGAACAAAGCAAATTTATCTTCACTGGCGAAGTCTATCGAGCGTTCATCAAACGGAATCTTTTCCACCGATACACCAGCTTGCGTAAATAGCTCCATAGCATATTCACTATTACGATAATCCGTTGCATAGTTCACACGAACGATCCCCGCTTGAATTAACGCTTTACTACATTGCAAACAAGGAAAATGCGTCACATAGATCGTTGCACCTGAAACAGGTATGCCATATTTGGCACATTGCAACAACGCATTCATTTCCGAATGAATCGTCCGTACACAATGATTATCCACTACATAGCAGCCATGCTCAATGCAATGATCGCCGCCAGATATCGATCCATTATAGCCGCCAGCTATAATTCGTTGATCGCGCACCAAAATAGACCCAACTGAAAGTCTAGTACATGTGCTGCGCATCGCCAGCAAATGACTTTGCGCCATAAAGAACTGGTCCCAAGTAATTCGCTCCATACGGTCGCCTCCATCAATTAAGAGTGATAAGTGATTCTAATTTTTCAAAAGTTTTATCTCCAATTCCTGACACTTGCTTAAGACCGTCCAGTTGAGAGAACACACCATGTTCTTCTCGAAACTTTACAATCGCCATCGCTTTAGACGGACCAATGCCAGGCAACGTTTGAAAGTCCATTTCATTGGCTGTATTTATATTCACCTTCGTCGTCTGGTTGCTGCCAGTAGAAGCTACTGATGATGCTGGCTGTTCATAAGTCGGAGGCTCTTCTCCCACAACCGGCACGTACACTACTGATTCATCTTGTAGCTTCTGGGCATAGTTTAGCAAACGAGTCTCAGCTTCTTCTGTATAGCCACCTGCCGCTTGGACTGCATCTAATAAACGATCTCCCTCTTGCAAGGAATAGAGACCAGGATGTTTCACAGCACCTTTTACATCTACTAATATTGACACAGTAACAACTTCAGTCACTTGCTCAACTGGTGGTTCAATTTCTTCCATCTGTAGAAGAGGATCTTTCGGTTCAAATAGGGATTGTCCACGTTCTTCGGATACTAGATCCGTTTGTTCTCGGGGAAAGAACAGAACAGAGGAAAGTACAGCGATCGCTGCAATAGGAATGATCATTTTACGCCATTTTTCGGTCATGAATGAACGAATATGTCAACGTTCCTTTCTATCAGCACCGTATGGAGTCTCCCTTACTATAACCGATTTCCCGAAACTTTGGAAGATCTATTTCCGCACTTGAAAGAATATTCTTTCACTTTCTTCTGTTGGAGGCTCATCTTCCCAATCCGCAAAAATCCGCTCAATCGTAAATCCTGCACGATCCAACATACGTGCATAGTCTGCCACAGAAAAAGAACGTTGAGTATGTACTTCGTCGAAACGTTTATAGTATCCATTTTCCTGTCTCACGAAAAAAGCCAGCTCCGAATGAATGGAATATTCCTCGTCTCCAGGAGCCGTCTGCCAAACATACGTAATGTGTCCATCATCAAAAACAAATGGTCCTTCCAAGAAAATCTCATCCATTTTGAAAAGAGAATGCACGTCAAACATCAACAGTCCACCCTTGCTAAGTGAATGATATATTCTATGAAAAGTTTCTTCCACTTCATGTTGTGACACTAAGTAATTCAAGGAATCAATCGAAATGACCGCTATATCGTAGGTCTCTTGCACTTCCAGTTGCTGCATCGGTTGTTGGATAAAGTCAATAGCTAGTCCTAGTGACGTTGCACGGCTGATGGCTACTTCTAGCATGTCGGCTGATAAGTCAACGCCGGTAACGGTGGCACCTTTTTCCGCCAACATCGTGGATAATAATCCCGTACCACAACCAATATCCAATATTTTTTTCCCCGCAACGCCTGTAGACGCCAAATCGAGTAACTCGATATAGGCGCCATACGGGATATCATTCATTAATTCATCATAAATGTATGCGAACTCCTGATAGGAAGAATTCATTGTTCATTCGCCACGTCTAATAACGGTGCGTCTCCCCAAAGTTTTTCTAGATTATAGAATCCTCGTTCTTCTTTGTGGAAAACATGAACAACGACATCTAACAAGTCAACTAATACCCAGCGCCCAGAATCGAATCCTTCCATTCGCTTTACTGTATAGCCCTCTTTTGAAGCCTGATCCGCAACTTCTCGCGCAATGGCTTGTACTTGTCGTTCAGAGTTTGCATGACAAATGATGAATTGGTCAGCAATCAATGAGATACCCTCCATATTTAATACGACAATATCTTCCGCTTTCTTGTTATCTACTGCTTGGTAAGCTAATTCCAATAAAGTTGGCATATTTCACTGTTCCTTTCTTCTGCGTACATGTTCATTATAGCAATCAAATGAATAAGGGAAAATGACTGCGTACTGATGAACAAGAAATTTTACTGTATGTTGTATACACTCGGTCATTTGATCATCCAACGATCGACCTGCAATTCGATTTCGTAATTCTTCAATCCCAGGAAACTTTCTGCCCGGCTCGATCAAATCTGCCACGTAAATCACTTTTTCTAAAGGACTCATACCAGCTCGACCCGTTGTATGGAAACGGATCGCCTGAAGTACATCCTGATCTTCAACTCCATATCGCTCTTTAGCTAATATAGCCCCGACTGGCGCATGCCATAGCTCTGAATGGTATTGTGAATAGAGTTCATACTCTTTATCTTGTTTCAGTAATTCATGCAACTCATCTTTATCCATAAACTTGGCATAATCATGAAACAGACCTGCAATTTCTGCATTTCCCACCGATACGCCTACTTCTTCCGCTAACTCCATCGCAGTCGCTGTCACACGATTCACATGCTCATAGCGTTCTTGTGGCAAGCGTTGCTGAAGATCATTTCGAACTTGTTGAAGATCCATATAATCTCTCCTCTCGAATGTATGCCTCGACAGCTGGAGGAATCAGTAATTGAACAGTTCCTCCTTCTAAAAATCGTTGACGGATCAAAGTAGAAGACAAATCGAGTTGTGGCGTTTCCACCATCTCGACTGGAAGATCAGATGTATTGACAGCCCCCGGACGTTTTACACCGATAAACTTAATGATTTTTATTAACTCATCAATTCGATACCAATTAGGCAACATATCGATCATGTCACCACCGATAATGAAATAGAATTCATGCCTCGGTTCGTCATTGACTAATTGTGTCATCGTATCGTAGGTGTAGGAAATACCGCCACGTTCCATCTCAAAAGAAGATACACTCAGTCCTTCAATGTCAGCAACCGCCAATTTCACCATACGCAATCGTTGTTCTGCAGTTGCATCCCCAGCTGCTACTTTATGTGGGGGAATAGCAGCTGGCATCAACCACACTTCTTCAAGATCACATGCGTACCGCACTTCATTGGCGATTAACAAATGCCCGATATGCGGCGGATTGAATGTTCCACCCAAAATGCCGATTCGTTTCATCTAATTCTCCTTATGGTAATTCTATACGCTTCTTCTCTTTCGATTCTCTGTACAGAACGATCGTGTTACCGATGACTTGTACCACTTCAATGCCTTTAAATGCGCCAATTCGTTCTGCTATTTCCGTCTTATCTTCTTCACAATTTTGAAGGATGCTGACTTTCAATAGTTCGCGAGCTTCTAATGCCTCATCAATTTGCGCCAAAATCGCTTCTGTTAAACCACTTTTCCCGATTTGGAATAATGGTTGCAAATGATGCGCTTCGCTGCGTAGAAATCTTTTTTGTTTACCTGTTAACATGTTTACCCGCCAACTTTCATTGTAATCGTTTCGATCATTTTTTTCGTATCAGGATAGACCCCTGTCCACTTCTCAAAAGCGAGGGCGCCCTGATGAACAAACATACCAACACCATTCATGGTAAGAGCACCTGCTTGTTTTGCTGCTCGTAAAAATTCCGTTTCTAACGGATTATAAATGATATCCGCTACGATTGAACCACTCGTTACATTTTTAGGATTAAGAGGCATTCCAGCTTGCGCAAAGTTCATCCCAACAGAAGTCGTTTGCACAACGAGTCCGAATTCATCTAGTCGTTCTTCTGCTTCTTCCACTGTAATAACATGTGCGTTTTGTATTTGAGAGGCCAGTTCTGCCGCCTTAGAAGTGGTTCGGTTGGTAAAATAAATAGGACCGTACCCTGCTGACTGCAACGCAAACGCAATCCCTCTCGCCGCACCGCCAGCACCTACTATAAGCACCTTTCGATTCGTATGTGAATCACCTGTAAACTCTTGCAAAGACTTGACAAATCCAGCCCCATCCGTATTGGCACCTATCAGTTTTCCGTTAGGGTCTCGATACACTGTGTTGACTGCATTCATAACACTTGCGGATTCGTCCACCTCATCTAAAAAAGGGATAATCGTCTGTTTATGTGGAACAGTTACATTCCATCCACTACATCCAAGTGTCCGTAGACTTTGTACAGCTTGTTCCAACTGCTGTGGTTCTACGTGAATCGGTATGTAGGTGGCATTCAATTCATTTTCATGACACCACTGATCATGCATAACAGGTGACATCGACTGTGCGATTGGGTCACCTAAAACGGCATACCATTTTTTCATTTGTAATCTCCTCTAAGAATCTCATTTAGATTAGTGAAGGTCTCACTACGACATTCACGCCTTTTGGAGCGTGTACAGCCACCTGCACATCGGCATGCTGAATGGTAATCCAGCCTAGTCCGGAAATGACAATGTCCGTCTTGGCTTGCTTGATGGAAAATTGATGACGAACGAGTGGTGGCAGCTTTTCAAGCGATGCCGGCCCTGGCGGAGAAAGCATGTCACCACGATGTTTCTCATATAGTTCATCCGCATTTTCCAGTTTCGTTCGATGAATAGGTAATCCATTTGCTGCATAGATAGTAAATGACGATCTGTCGCCTGCAATAAAGTCAAAACGAGCTAAACCACCAATAAATAATGTTTGCTCTGCATTCAACTGATAGACTTTTGGCTTCAGTTCTTTTTTAGGCGTAATGAGTTTCAAATCAGTCGCGTCTACATAATGCGCAATTTGATGTTCATTAATAATACCCGGTGTATCCATCAATGACTTTCCATCATCTAATGGAATTTCGACAACATCTAATGTCGTGCCAGGGAAGTAAGACGTCGTAATAACATCTTGTACACCCGTCGCATCTTTAATAATGCGATTGATAAAAGTAGATTTCCCTACATTTGTGCAACCTACAACATAGACATCTTTACCTTGACGAAGCGTTTCAATGGCATCCAGCGCCTCTGCCATTCCGTGGCCTTTAACCGCTGAAACTAACATGACATCTACTGGTTTCAATCCCAATTTTCCCGCTTCGGTCTTCATCCAGTTTGTGACACGATTAGGATTGATGGACTTCGGCAAAATATCTGATTTGTTACCGATCAATAAAATATCTTTTTTGCCAACAAAACGATGTAATCCATTGATCCAGCTACCATTAAAATCAAAAATATCAACGATTTTAACAATCAAACCGTCTTTTGTACCAATACCATTTAAAATCGCTAAAAAATCGTCTCCCGATAAGGACACTGGTTGTAATTCATTGTAATTCCGTAATTTAAAGCAGCGCTGGCAGATCACATCTTCCTTCTCTAAAGAGGATGGTGGTGCATAACCTTCTCCAGCTTTATCCGTTGTTTGGATCGCAATTCCACATCCAATACACTTGATCAATTCCAAATTTAGTCCTCCCACGTAATTAACCCTTTTCTTTTGAACCTAGCCATAATTCTCCGTTCGATCGCTCTGTTGAATTTCGTAATCGTCGCATCTGAACTCGCAACCGGAACGACTAATATCGTTTGTAAACCGACTCGATTCGCCCCTAAGACATCTGTCAGTAACTGATCGCCAATCATTACGATTTCATCTTTTGGCAGCCCAAGTGTAGCAATGGCTTGATGAAACGCCTTTTTTAAGGGTTTCCGAGCTTCGCATATAAACGGAATGCCCAAAGGCTCACAAAAGTGACTTACACGCTCTATATGATTATTAGAAACAATCGTAATTTGTAAACCGACATCGCGCATGGCTTTAAACCAGGCCATTATATCTTCCGTAGCGTCTGCACGATCCCATTCAACGAGTGTATTATCAAGATCGGTTATAATGCCTTTGATCCCACTCTCTACAAGATTTTCTGGCTTAATATGAAACACCGACTTGACATATTCATTCGGCAAAAAATGATTTAACACGTTATCCTCTCCGCCCCACAACAAATTCTTGTCTGATTATAACACAATTGTGTATGGTGCACGCACTCTCGCGTCTAATTTCCTTCTATCTTGTTCAGCTTTTATCGGGTGATAGAGCTCTTTGTCTTCGCATATGTTGAAGTACCAACTATCGGAGGTGATTACATGAGCGGGTTTTTCATGGCCGTCATGCAATTATGGTTAGAGATCCCCGCGTTAATCGGGTACATCAGGGGGCAAGCTTTCCTTCGTCCGCTCTCAAAAAAGGAAGAAGCAGAGTGCCTGAGACGATTAGCTGAAGGTGATGAAAGTGCACGGGATGAGTTAATTGAACACAATATGCGTCTCGTCGCACATATTGTGAAAAAGTTCCAACCGAAGCATGAATTATTGGATGACTATATTTCCATCGGTGCTATCGGGCTTATGAAAGCCATCAACAGCTTTACGCCAGATCGTAAAACGAAACTTGCCACGTATGCCGCTCGCTGTATCGAGAACGAAATTCTTATGTATTTACGAACACAAAAAAAAGTACAGAAAGATGTATCCCTCAATGAACCCATCGGCCTGGATAAAGACGGCCAATCCCTAGAAATCGCAGACCTTCTTCAAACAGATGACATCCCTCCTCAAACTACAGTAGAACAGAATGAGCAAAAAGAGCGTCTATACAAGCATTTGGGTAAGTTAGATGCCCGAGAACTTGAGGTTATTCAGCGCCGCTATGGTTTGTTAGATGACAAACCTATGACGCAAAAAGAAATTGCTGAACAACTAAATATTTCCCGTAGCTATGTTTCCCGTATTGAAAAAAGAGCGATCGTGAAATTGTACCAGTCTTTTAAACATGAATACCAATGAACACATCGTGTGTTTCACGGCTAACTGATGCCAGGGGTTCGGGTCATAAGTCAAAGTTACTGTGTGGCAAAGAGCGCCACTCCGCAACTTCGGCTTATGCCGGTCGCCCCTAGACGGCGCCTTCCGCTTTTGATTCATCTAGCTACAGGCGCCAGGGGCTCGGGTCATAAGTCAAAGTTACTGTGTGGCAAAGTACGCCACTTCGCAACTTCGGCTTATGCCGGTCGCCCCTAGACGGCGCCTTCCGCTTTTGATTGTTTATCTGATCATAAAAAGCGTTTCTGATGTGGTTGCCCGACATCGGAAACGCTTTGTTTTTTATCTGATCTCAGTCTGCTCTGACCTCACGTAAAATTATTGCTGACAATACTGCTGTTACTATAAATACACCGCCCATTAAGAACCCCATTGGTTGTCCCTCCTTTCAATGAAACTATCATATACTTTGTCTACTTATTAATTTTACCATAGACCTCTTAAAGTTTCGAGATGACACGCAAAACAATCTGTGACGAATGTTTTGCTGCGAGTGGTAAAAATTCGTCAAAACTAATCGAAGACTCTTTTCCTGCTATATCCGATAATGCACGAATGACTACAAACTTGGTATGGAATTGGTGACAAACTTGAGCCACAGCTGCCGCTTCCATCTCGACAGCGATCACTTGAGGAAATTTCTCCTTCACTTTCATGACCTTATCCGCGTCTGCCATAAATGTATCAGCTGATGCTATGGTACCAACCGCATGCTCGTATGTATCTAATTCAACGACCGCTTCTCTCGCTAAACCAATCAAATTCTCATCTGAAGGGAAAGTAGCTGGTAATTGTGGAAGCTGTCCCGGTTCATAGCCAAACGCGGTCACATCTACGTCATGATGAAGAACGTGATCAGATACAACGACCGTACCGATTTCCAAGTCAGGATGCGTACCACCTGCGGAACCCGTATTCAATACGAGATCCGGTTTGTAGTTTTGTAAAAGAATTGTTGTGGCCATCGCAGCATTTACTTTACCGATTCCACTTTTTGTTACGATTACTTGATGCTTTCCGACCTTACCTTCAATAAATTCACAATTTGCGATAGTTGTGACTTTACCAAGTCCAATCTCCCTACGCAATATTTCTACTTCTTCGTCCATTGCACCCACAATAGCTATCTTCATATGTCATGATCTCCCCTTTACAGTACATAATTCTCTACAACATGCGAATGCCATTTTATTTTGTTTCCAAAGTATTCAATACGTCCATTTTCACTGGTTTCCAGCCCTCGCTGTCTACCCATTCCAAATAGACTTTATATTTCTCCGACTTATCCAAGCTAGACACAATGCCCTCTGCTTTTTGAGGACTGCCACCATTTTGGATACGCCAGTATATTAATTGATCTTCGGATAAACCTGTGGCATAAGCTATCGCTTGTTTCTTTTCATACCAATCATCCGATTCTCCATCATATTTAGAAACATGTGTACCTGTTTGCTTCGTCCCAAGTGGCTTCCAATTAGCATCCACTACTGTTTCTTTAACAGCTTGATCAGTGGAAGGTGTAGTAGTAATAGCATCCGTTACTGACTCATCCTCTTGTACGGCTTCATTCACTATTTTCCCCTCTTCATCTGATGAAGACCCCTCCTCTTCACTCGGCTCTGTTTCTACAGCATCCTTACCAACTGGTTGTTCTCCCACTAATATCGGTTTATCGGATACTTCTTCAGTCTGTTGTGGTTCTTGCTGCTTATCATCACTTACCTCGTCTTTGTCATCTCCCAAAATAAAAGTGACTCCAACAATTAAAATAAGTACCACCACAATACCAATTAAAATATTTAACACTTTGTCTTTCTTGCTTTTTTTACGTGACATCCTGGAAAAGTTAGGTTCTCGTTCTGCCATTCATCACATCTCCTTACGTATGGCATGTACTACTGTCCATTCAGACGTTTTTACGAGTCAATTGGTTTCCCGAAATCAGATAAAGCAATACCGTCTTCTACTAGTAAGAAGACGGTACGTTTGTCATTTTATCTCGAGTATTTCAACTGACATTTCACCGCCGGGAGTTTGAATCTTCACTTTATCATCTTTCTTACGTCCCATTAATCCTTTGGCAATTGGTGAATCATTTGAAATCAACCCTTCCAAAGGATTTGCTTCAGCAGAACCAACAATTGTGTACGTCTCTTCGTCTCCATCAGGAATTTCTTTAAACGTCACCGTTCTACCTAATTGAACTTCATCTGTGTTGAGTTCATCTTCTGTAATAATGACAGCATTACGGATCATGGATTCCAAAGAAGAGATTTTCCCTTCAACAAATGCCTGATCTTCTTTCGCGGAATCATACTCAGAGTTTTCCGAAAGGTCTCCATAGCTTCGAGCAATCTTAATTCGTTCTACTACTTCTTTACGCTTTACTGTTTTTAGATATTCAAGCTCTTCTTCTAATTTTTGTTTACCTGATACAGTCATAGGAAATTTTTTTTCTGAAACCATCTAACAACACTCCTCAAATTTCTGTTCATAAAAAATACTATGCCACACCCATCTCAGGTATGTGACATAGTGTTGCTATTTTTGTTTACATCTTACTTTAAATTCAGCTTAGTCTTGTATTTAGGGGAGAGTTTTGCTGAATTCAGTTAAAATTATGTCATCATCATATTATACTTCGTCTGTAGAAGCAAGAATTGTTTTTATTTTTGTAACCATCAAATCAATGGCAACCGCATTCTCTCCGCCTTCAGGAATAATTATATTAGCATATTTTTTTGTCGGTTCAATAAATTGATTGTGCATCGGCCTGACTACTGACAAGTATTGATGAATTACTGAATCCACCGTGCGTCCTCGATCATTGATATCGCGCAATAATCTTCGAATAATCCGAATATCTGCATCTGTATCTACAAACAATTTAATATCCATCAATTCTCGCAATCGCTCATCCTCAAGTATTAGAATACCTTCTAAAATGATCACATCTTGCGATTCTACAGTCACCGTTTCGGTAGACCGCGTATGTATTGTATAATCATACGTAGGTTTTTGAATGGATTGTCTGTTTACTAGCTGTACAATATGTTCGATTAATAAATCTGTATCAAAAGCTAATGGATGATCATAATTTGTCTCTAGTCGATCTTTAAAATCTAAATGTGTCTGATCTTTATAATAGTCGTCCTGTTCGATGACTACAACCGAATGACCTTGAAACACTTCATGAATTTTTTTTGTGACACTCGTTTTACCAGATCCTGAACCTCCAGCAATTCCAATCACAACAGGTTTTTTCTTCACAGCTATTCCCCTTTGCTGCTTGCTAGTTCTTATTTTTTAATCGCAATTAAAATTCCATCACCGACTGGCAATAGAGCTGTTTCATAACCTTCATTCTCCATGACCCAACTTGTGAAATTTTGCAAATTACGAATCATCGTACGATTCCGTTTAGGAATTTCTGCATCTTCCAGCAGCACCATACCATGCATAAACATATTATCACAATAAATTACACCTTTTGTACTTAGCAGTGGGCTATACTTTTCAAAAAACTTCTGATATTGCCCTTTTGCAGCGTCAATAAACAATGTATCGAATGGTTGTGTCGATAAGCTTTCTACATCCATCTCCAACGCATCATCATGAATGATATGAATCCGATCTTCTAGTCCGCTTCGCTGAACATGCTCTACTGCTTTCATATAACGTTCTGCATCCCGTTCAATCGTATCGATCACTACTTCTGGAAAGGCCTCAGCTAAACGGATGGCCGAGTAGCCTATTGCACTTCCAATCTCTAGAATTCGCTTTGGTTGTTGAATTTGAAGCAGTCCGATCAGTGTATGTAAACCCATATCATCCATGATCGGCACTCGGTGTTCAGCTGCATATTGCTCCATCTCTTGGATTAGTACATCTTTTTCTTTAGAAAAACGGCTAATATACGCATTGTATTCCTTCATCACAACTTCCCCTTTAAAGCAATCGCCTTATTTATTCTGGCTGTCAATATACTCTGCTTTATTTTTTAAATGTTCTTCATATGTTTTTGCAAAATGATTTACACCATCTTTATCCGCCAAGAAGAACAAATAGTTTGTGTCAGAAGGTTCGACTACTGCTTGTATTGATGCGCTTCCTGCATTAGCAATCGGACCAGGCGGTAGCCCTTTATTTTGATACGTGTTATAGGCATCTTTTACTTTTAAATCTTCGTGTAATACACGTTCTTTATGTTTTCCAAGTGCATACAAAACGGTAGGATCTGTTTGCAGTGGCATTCCCTCATTTAGACGGTTATTGAATACACTCGCAATGGTTTCGCGATCCGCTTTACTAGTCGCTTCTTTTTCAAGTAAAGAGGCAAATGTTAACAACCAATGTGCCGTCTTTTTCTTTTCTTCTAAAAATCCATGATAAGGTATGATATTCTGAACAGTTGCTTCTACCATCGTATCTACCACTTCTTCCACTGGAGGTGTTTCCTCATAGAATGGATAAGTAGCCGGGAAAAGATACCCCTCTAATGAATGGCGAATGTTTTCCTGTAAGATTTCATCCGTAATGACGTCAGGATATTTTGCGATATAATGTTGAATCGTCTCTTTATTTGTTACATAATCCATAAATTCTTCTTTTGTAATTGATGTTTTCTCACTCGTTCTTTCTGCTATTTGTTCCAACGTCAAGCCTTCAGGTATAACCAGTGTAAACGCAGGTGTTCTATAAACCACCCCTGTTTTCAAACTCTGAATCAATTCGTCTGGTGTCATAGATTTAGTTAGACCATAAGTTCCAGCTTGAAAATCCGCCTCATTGTTCACTTTTGCATAGTACTTAAAAATTCGAGCACTTTTTATAATACCTTCTTTTTCAAGTACTTCTGAAATCGTATCTAAACCAGAGCCAATGGGAATTACCACTTCGACAACTTTTTCTGAATCTGGATCTACTGGCTTGAGAGCACTTTTTATGTATGTATAGATAGACAGACCACTAATTATTCCCACAACGAGTACAATGGCTACGATCCAAAGCACTATTTTTCGAATAATCCTCACTTCTTCCTTTTGTTCAAGCATCCGTTGGAACATTACTTCTTTTTTTCTTTGGGGTTCTTTTTCCATCACCCTCACCTCATTTTCCACTACTGATCCAGTACGCTATAACATAATTGTATCTGGATTCCTCTGTAGTTTAAACTCTCTGTGAACAGAAAAATCACTACATTTATTCCGAAACTCATAGAACTGCGGGTTTTCTGAAGAATTCAGATAAATCAAGTGAAAAAAGACGGAACGGTCCGCACCATTCCGTCCGTCACATGATCAGATCTTCAATCCTTACTCGTCCTCTTCTTCAAGGAAAGTATTTAATACTTCTTCAATCATATCCCATTCTTCATCGGACTCGATCTCCAATAACTCGCCGCCCTCTTCGCCTTCTTCAGTTGGTATGAACGCAGACGCATGAATCTCGACTTCTTCATCCTCATCAACTTCTTCACCGTCTAAGACGTGATAAAGTACATAAGATCTTTCAAATTCCTTTGAATCAAATGTTAAAATCACTTCACAAACATGTTCTTCACCATTCTCGTCTACGATTGTCATTGTTTCTTGTCCATGTTCCAATCTAATCACCTCTAAAATTTTTTTGAATCTAAATACCCTTGAAGAATCATTACTGCAGCCATCTTATCAATAACCGATTTTCGCTTCTTGCGACTAACATCCGCTTCAATCAAAACGCGTTCCGCGGCCATTGTGGTAAGTCGTTCATCCCAGAGAACTACGGGAAAACCAAATCTCTCACGTAAGCTGTTGGCATAGTGTTCAGAAGCTTGTCCTCTTGGACCGATTGTATTATTCATATTCTTAGGATAGCCGACGACAAACTCCTGTACTTCATATTCTTTTGTTAGTTCTTCGATTCGCTCCAACCCAAAAAAACCAGCTTCTTCATCAATTTTGATCGTCTCGATACCTTGTGCAGTCCAGCCGAGACTATCACTAATTGCGATACCTACCGTTTTCGTACCGACATCCAACCCCATTATTCTCATTCAGACTTGCCTCTATTCTCTCGAATGTAAAATTTAACTAGTTCTTCGAGAATTTCATCTCGTTCTAATTTTCGTATTAGACTGCGAGCATCTTCATGGCGTGGAATATAGGCTGGATCTCCGGATAATAGGTATCCGACAACCTGATTGATCGGGTTATATCCTTTTTCTTCTAATGCTTTGTAGACATGGAGCATGACTGCTTTGACTTCTTCCTCCATAGACTCTTCTGGAAAGTTGAATTTCATCGTTTTATCAGATGAACTCATACTCGACACCCCGCTTTCCGATTCCCATTATGTGTATCTCAACCAATTGTTCTTCTAGCATATTAACTTTACTAGAAGAACTCTTGGTGAACTCAGTTAAACAGATTTTACATAATCATACACGGATTGAAGCGCGTCATCAAGTTTAGACGCATCTTTTGCTCCAGCCATTGCCATATCAGGACGTCCGCCGCCTTTACCGCCGCATAATGAAGCGACGTGATTGACAATTTTGCCAGCATGGTAGCCACTCTCTTTCAAATCGTTTGTGACGCCAGCTGCTAGCATTACTTTATCATCGGTTACTGTACCTAGGACTAGGACGCCTTTAGAGGTCTTTTGTTTCAGTTCATCGATAAGCTGACGCAGCGCATTATTATCCTTCACTTCTACGTGAGCTGAAATTACAGTGACATCATTTACCTGGCGAGCCGTTTCCATAACATCAGCTAATTGACTATTACCCAATTTCGCAGCCAACGATTCGTTTTCACGTTGGAGGTCTTTGTAATCCGCCATAATGGACTCCACTTTAGAAACGACCGTTTTCGGTGTTGCTTTTGCTACCACTGCTACTTGATCGATGACGAATTGATCTTCTTTAAACGATTGGAATGCTTGTCCACCCGTGAAAGCCTCGATACGACGCGTTCCTGCACCGATACCGCCTTCAGACACAATCTTAAAGACATTGATATCGGAAGTGTTCGTCACATGGCAACCACCGCATAGTTCAATTGAATAGTCGCCTACTTGCACAACTCTAACGATGTCTCCATACTTTTCACCGAATAAAGCCATAGCACCCATTTCTTTCGCTTCTGCAATTGGTGCAAGGGAAGTGTTTACAGGCGTCCCTGCCCAAATCTGTTCATTTACTTGACGCTCAATACGTTCTAACTCGTCCTTCGTCACTTGACCGAAGTGAGAGAAGTCAAATCGAAGTCGATCCGGTCCAACATAGGAACCTGCTTGATTGACATGTTCTCCAAGTACATCTTTCAAAGCACGGTGAAGTAAATGAGTAGCAGTATGATTTTTAATCGTCAAACGACGAGAATACTCGTCCACTTTAGCAACAATTGTAGCGCCTTCGTTCATTTCTCCTGAACTGATGAAAATGGTATGCAGATTCTGACCATTCGGTGCTTTTTGAACGTCTTGGACTTCGGCAATGAATGCCTCGTTTGTCAACGTACCTTTATCAGCGATTTGACCGCCGCTTTCTGCGTAGAATGGCGTTTGATCCAAAATCACTTGGACGGTTTCTCCCTCAGAAGCATGTAAAATTCGCTGGCCGTCTTTCAGCAATACAATGACCGATGCTTCTGTCTGTAGTTGCTGATAACCGATGAATTCACTTGAATCATGGATCTCACCTAATACACCTGATTGAATGTGCATCGAATCAACGTCTGCTCTCGCTGCTCGTGCACGATTTCTCTGTGCCGCCATCTCTTCATCGAAGCCAATGCGATCGACCGCAACTTGCTCTTCGGCAGCAAATTCTTCGGTTAATTCAAAAGGAAAACCGTACGTATCATACAGTTTGAATGCATCACTTCCAGACACGACTGCTTGTCCTGAAGCTTTTGCTTTCTCAATAATAGTAGATAAGATCGACATACCATCATGCAGCGTTTCATGGAAACGGTCTTCTTCATTTTTCACGACTTTCATAATGAAAGCCTGTTTATCATGTACTTCAGGATAGAAGTCCTTCATGATATCCCCGACGATCGGAACGAGCATATACATGAACGGCTTATCGATGCCTAATTGCTTAGCAAAACGAACGGCTCTTCTTAGCAGACGACGAAGAACATATCCGCGACCTTCATTCGAGGGTAATGCTCCATCTCCTATCGCAAATGCAACCGTTCTAATATGGTCAGCAATTACTTTAAATGCTGTATCTGTTACAGTCGTTTCCCCATATTTTTCACCTGAAACATTCTCTACGGCTTCAATTATCGGTAAAAATAAATCGGTATCAAAGTTAGTAGGTACATCCTGAATGACTGATGCCATCCGTTCTAGACCCATACCTGTATCAATATTTTTCTTAGGTAGTGGTGTGTACGTGTGGTCAGGATTATGATTGAACTCAGAGAATACTAAATTCCAAATTTCCAAGTATCGCTCATTTTCTCCACCTGGATATAATTCAGGATCAGAAAAATCATCACCATAAGCGGGACCACGATCATAGAAAATTTCTGAGTTCGGTCCACTTGGTCCTTCTCCAATATCCCAGAAGTTCCCTTCTAAACGGATAATTCGCTCCGTTGGAATTCCAATCCGATCTTTCCAAATCGCATATGCTTCTTCATCTTCAGGATGGATCGTGATGGATAATAATTCAGGATCAAAACCAATCCATTTTTCATTCGTCAGAAAGTCCCAGGCACGAACGATTGCTTCTTCTTTAAAATAATCACCAATCGAAAAGTTCCCCAGCATTTCAAAGAACGTATGGTGACGTGCTGTGTATCCGACATTTTCAATGTCATTTGTACGAATAGACTTCTGCGCATTGGCAATCCGTGGGTTTTCAGGTATGACACGTCCATCAAAATACTTTTTTAGTGTAGCAACACCACTATTTATCCATAGTAGCGATGGATCATCAACAGGTACTAAAGCAGCTGATGGTTCTACATTATGTCCATGCTCTTTAAAATAGTCTAAAAAAAGTTGACGAATTTCAGATGCGGTTAATTTTTTCATCATGACTCCTCCTAAAATTAAAAAAACTCCACCCCTATAAAAAGGGGCGAAGAACGCGGTACCACCCTCATTACCGCCTTACACGGTATCTCGAGTTGCTTTAACGCAGCAATACGGCAGGGATTAGTTGCACTTTGGAATAGCTTTCCTTCATGATCTGAGAGAGCTTTTTCAGCCTAGAAGCTCTTTTCTTTGGCACAGAATACATGAGTACTCGTTCCTTCGACGTTTTCATTATTTCTAAACGAATTATAGGAAAGTTCAACTGCTTTGTCAATCCGTCACCTCTAGAAAGTCAATAGGAGACAAAGTAGCCATACCGATCATTGGATCTATTTGACTGAAATTTTCCATCGTTAATTTTGCAGGTGTCGTGTCTTCGACTTGTTGGATTGGCTGTTGTGATTCTACGGAATCTTCTGCAACTAAAGCTTCTATTTCTTCTACCGTATCCATACTACCCGCAATCCGTTCCTTCAGAGTCGTTTGACGTTCTGTTTCGTCTGATCGCTCAATACCCGCCTTAAACTCTTCCGCCTCACCACATAAAATCAGGAAATTTTTAGCTCTCGTAATACCTGTATATAGAAGATTACGCCTAAGCATCTTGCGTTGACTTCGGACGATCGGCATGACGACAATCGGAAACTCGCTGCCTTGAGATTTATGGATTGAACAACAATAAGCTAACGTAATTTGATTCAAATCACTTCGTTCATAACTTACTTCATTACCGTCATATGAAACAACTAGCTGTGCTTTTTTATCAACCGTTTCTTTCGCCAACAAAATCGCGACAACTTCTCCCATATCTCCATTAAATACATTACTCTCAGGCTGATTCACTAGTTGCAACACTTTATCTCCTACCCGATACGTTGTTTCACCGAAGACCATCTCTTTTCTTCCTTCTGCAGGCGGATTCGTAATTTCTTGAATCATCTTATTTAAGCCATCAATGCCTGCTGGACCTTTGTACATTGGTGCCAGCACTTGAATGTCCTTTATGGAATGTCCTTTTGAAGTGGCATTTTGTATGATTTGTTTCACAGCAGGTAAAATTTGCTCACCTGACGCTCTGATAAAAGACCGATCAGATGTCTTTTTCGTTACATCCATGGACCACTTCTTCTGCTTAATCATATGGGCCATTTCAATAATGGTAGATCCTTCACTTTGACGGAAAATATCGGTCAGTTCCACGACAGGGATCTTACCCGAAGTCATAAAATCATGCAACACTTGGCCTGGTCCGACTGAAGGAAGCTGATCCTGATCTCCCACAAATAAAAGTTGTGCATCATCACGAACAGCCTTTAACAATTGATGCATGAGCCATGTATCCACCATGGACGTTTCATCGATAATAATAAGATTGCCTTCTACTTCACGCTCGGTCTCTTCTTCGGATTCCTGACCAGTAAAACCAAGTAGGCGATGGATTGTCATCGCAGGCAAGCCCGTTGATTCTGACATCCGTTTAGCAGCTCGTCCAGTTGGCGCTGCTAAAATAATTGGGAATGTCTCTTTCTTACGAGCATACTCTTCTAGATCAAGGGATACACCATGCAATTCAGCGTACACTTCAACTAGACCTCTAATGACTGTCGTTTTTCCTGTTCCTGGTCCACCTGTCAGTACGAGCAATGAAGAATGCAACGCTCGTTCGATAGCTTCCACTTGCGTTTCCGCATATTCCACCCCTAAACGTTCTTCAATTTCACCAATTGCCTTTCTGATCTCTGAAGCTGGGAACTGTGTATCGACTTCATTTTCCAAAATTCGATTTATTTTCGTGGCAATACCAATTTCAGAAAAATAGAGGGAAGGCAAGTAAAGTCTTTGCTTTTCCGCTGATAGCGTACCTTCCTCAACCAATTCGATGACTGCAGTTGAGATGGATTCGTAAGGAATTACATGAGGCTGACTGGTTTCTAATAGTTGCTTAGCTTGCGGTAAAACGGCTTCGGCTTCTAGATAGACATGGCCTGAAGATTGCACTTCACTATGTATACTATAATAAACAGCAGCTTTAATTCGTGCAGGATGATCGCCTACCAATCCTAATTGTTTTGCAAGATCATCGGCACGCTGGAAACCTATGCCTTCTATCTCTTTTATTAGCCGATACGGATTCTCCGTTAATATAGTAATGGCATCGTCTTGATACGCCTGATAGATTCTCATCGCTATTTGAGGGCCAAAACCCCATTCATTCAGTTGAACCATCGTCCGTTCAAGACCTAGATTTTCTTGTAAAACGGCTACAAGCGTATCTTTCCGTTCATCCGTCAAACGAGGGATTTGATCGAGTACGGAACGATCTTCCAATATTTTCTGAATGACGTTATTCCCTAGCACCTTTACGATTTCGCCTGCAGTCTTCTTCCCTATACCAGGAAATAAGTCACCCGACAAATAATGGATGAGCCCTGCTTCCGTTGCAGGTAACTCCTTTGAAAACGTATGGACATCAAATTGCTGACCATGAACTGGGTGATTGATCATTCGGCCTGTGAATTTATAATCCTCTTCAGCTAGCAAGGGAGGGAACGAACCTTTAATGACAATTTCTCTTTCGCTATAGTCCGTATTCGTCGACGTGATTTTCATTTTCACGATCGAGAATAGATTGGTGGCATTATGAAAAATCGTTACAATTGGTTTTCCAATTACATACTGTTCAGATTCATTCATCACCAGGGACCCCCTCTTTTACTCTTATTCGCCTTGTTCGTTGCCAAGTTGGATCATGTCATATATATAACGCGCTTGTGTATGTTCAGGCTCAATTGTAAAAGCTTGTTCCAAATGAGATAACGCGCGCTCTTTGTCTTCAGTAGAGACTGCGAATAACACACCTAAATTATAGTGGGCATCCGCATGTTCTGGTTCTAATTGCAAAATAGATTCGAAAATAGGTTGTGCTTCTTGGAATAGTTCCAGTTTCGCCAATAAAATTCCATAAGCAAGTAATATCTCTTGATCCTCTTCATCTAATTCAACAGCTCGCTGCAAGTAAGGCAATGCCAATCGATCGCTTCCTGCCTGTTCCATACTCTTGCCCAACATGAAGAAAGCATCTGCAGACTCTAAACCAGTTTGGATCGCCTTCTCATATAGCTTAGCTGCTTCTTCAAAGCGCTCTTGATTGTAGTAAAGATTGGCCAATCCGTAAAATGCAGTACCTGCCTTTTCGTCAAGGGTCAATGCCTTTTGAAAAAAAGGCTCCGCATGCTCAGCATCTCCGAGAGAGGCGAAAATATTACCTATATTTATATAACCTGTTGCATCTTCAGGGTTCTCATCAATTGCTTTCATAAACAATTCCACTGCTTTTTCATAATTACCTTCTTGCATTTCTTTAATGGCTTCATTTTGAATTGTCATCTCACTAGCTCCTCACCCTACATATGTCAGCTTTTTGCCGTCTTTAAATACCTCGTCAATCGTTCCGCCACCTAGACACTCTTCGCCGTCGTAGAGGACTACTGCTTGTCCAGGCGTGACAGCACGTACTGGCTCAGCAAACGTTACGATTGCATCGGTACCTGTAATTTCCACGGTCACTTTTGTATCTGGCTGACGATAACGGAATTTGGCAGTACACGAAAATGAACCTACTAATTCTTTCGTTGTACAAATATTCATATCGGTCGCCCGTAAGCTCGTCGAATACAACGCATCATGGTGAAAACCTTGACCTACTAGCAAGACATTACGTTCTAAATCTTTTCCAATCGCAAACCAAGGTTCTCCTGCTCCACCAATTCCAAGCCCGTGTCGCTGGCCGATTGTATGGTACATCAGTCCATCATGTTTCCCCATCACTTTACCATCCATCGTCTGCATTTCTCCTGGAATTGCAGGTAAGTATTCACTTAGAAATTCTTTAAAGTTTCGTTCACCAATGAAACAAATTCCTGTAGAATCTTTTTTCTTTGCTGTTACCAGTCCTGCTTTTTCTGCGATTTCTCTGACGCTCGACTTTTCTAGGTGACCTAAAGGGAATATCACTTGCTGAAGCTGATCTTGTGTTAATTGATTTAAGAAATACGTTTGATCTTTATTGTTATCCACACCGCGAAGCATTGCGACGCCATCTTCTCGCTCGACGACTTGCGCATAATGTCCAGTAGCTAAGAAATCTGCTCCTAAACTTTTGGCGTGCTCTAAAAATGCATTGAATTTGATTTCTTTATTACACATTACGTCTGGATTCGGCGTACGGCCTGCTTTGTATTCATCCAAGAAGTATGTAAACACTTTATCCCAATACTGCTTCTCAAAGTTTACGGAATAATAAGGAATACCAATGTGATCGCAAACACTTCGTACATCTTCAAAATCTTCTGTTGCGGTACAATGACCATTTTCATCTGTATCATCCCAGTTCTTCATGAAAATCCCGATCACTTCATAGCCTTGCTGTTTTAATAGTAATGCTGCAACCGAAGAGTCCACTCCGCCAGACATTCCAATAACTACCCGTGTATCCGCAGGTGCTTTTGTCGTTCTCATTTCCACTTCATCCTTTGCTGTTTCATTTCACTAGACGTTTGACAACTGCTGATATTCTCTCTGCAGCTTCTTCGATCATGGGGCGTTCCAAGCCAAAACCAAAGCTAATACGTATCGAATTTCTAACATTGTCTGATTCTTTCCCGAACATAGCGGTTACTACATGGGAAGGTTCAAAAGAGCCTGCTGTGCAAGCGGAGCCACTGGATACAGCAATTCCTTCTAAATCTAAACTCATTAAAAATGTCTCCACATCTGTTCCCGGAAAAGAAACATGATAAATATGTGGTAGCGCCACGATAGATTCAGGTAGAGTTGGATGAAATTCCACGTCATTTTGTTTAAAAATATCACTCATAATTTTTTTGTATGATTGATAAATGCGGACATTCTCCGACTTCTTTTGCTCTGCAATTGTCACCGCTTCTGCAAATGCTACAGCGGCTGGAACATTTTCCGTTCCGGCTCTTCTTTTCTTCTCTTGCTCTCCACCTAGTAACTGCGCATTCAACAATTTACCATTTCTCTGATACAGAAAACCAATACCTTTTGGTCCATTCAATTTATGAGCTGAGACAGACAGCAAATCCACTTGCAGTTCATCAACATGCATGGATGAAATACCAAAGGCTTGAACTGCATCCGTATGGAATACCGCTTGATGCGGTTGAAGTAGTTTTCCTATTTCGGCAATCGGCTGAATCGTACCGACTTCGTTATTGCCAAACATAATGGACACCAATATCGTATCTTCTCTCAATGATTTTTGTACCTGCTCTGAAGAAATAACACCATATGGATCAGGCTGTAAATAGGTCACGTCATAGCCTTGTGACTCCAGTTGTTTACACGGATTTAATACGGCATGATGTTCTACGGCCGTGGTAATGATATGGCGTCCATGCTGCTGCATTATTTGTACAGTGCCGAAAATCGCCAAGTTATCTGCCTCTGTTCCTCCTGAGGTAAAGATAATTTCATTGGGTGACGCTCCGATTGAGAGAGCTAGAATTTTCCGCGCTTCTTCTAGCAACTTTTTCGCTTGTCTGCCAAATTGATGGGTACTTGAAGGATTGCCATAGGTGTCTGTTAACACAGCTGTGAATCGCTCCAACACAGCCGGATGCATAGGTGTCGTGGCAGCATAATCTAAATAAATGGCTGGTTTCATCTGGTAAACTCCTTTAAATATAGAACATGTATTCATCTTGAGATGGTGTATCTTCAATCTCAATCAAATCTTTAATCGTTGTATGATCCAACACTCCACGAATTGCGTCTCCTATTCGTTTCCATAATTCTCGTTGAGGGATATCGACATCTTCTAAGCCTTCAACTAACTGAATGGGTCCCTCAAGCAGTCGAATGATATCTCCTGCTGTAATTTGAGATGGGTCTTTGGCTAATTTATAGCCTCCATACGCTCCACGTATACTCTTGACAAGACCACTATTGCGTAAAGGAGGAATTAATTGCTCCAAATACGCCTCCGATAAATTTTGTTCTTCTGCGATTTTCCGCAACGGCACAGGGCCTTCTCCGTATTTTCGTCCTAATTCTACTATTACCGTTAGTCCATATCGTCCTTTAGTTGAAATTTTCATATTGGCATCGTCCTTTACTAAAATTGCTGAAATTAGTATAGCATAATTATAGCGTTCGTTCTTCGAAATGACTTCAATACCATTTTGCGCTATAATGAAGGAACAAATGTACGAAGGAATGATATAAATGCATAATGAACCTTTAGCCTTCCGCATGCGACCCGAATCAATCGATGAAGTGATTGGTCAAGATCACGTAATTGGGAATGATACTCCTTTATATCGGATGATTAAAAACGGACATGTTCCGTCTCTTTTATTGTATGGTGAACCTGGAATTGGTAAGACCTCTCTTGCATACGCTATCGCTGGAACTTCTAAACTACCTTTTATTGCGTTGAATGCGACAGTGGCTGGAAAAAAAGATGTGGAAGACGTCGTGAAAGAAGCTAGAATGACTGGCAAAGTTCTATTGTTTTTAGATGAAATTCATCGTTTCAATAAATTACAGCAAGATACGCTGCTCCCACATGTAGAAAGTGGGGCGATCGTGCTCATTGGCGCTACGACGGAGAATCCTTTTCATGATGTCAACCCCGCGATTCGATCTCGATGCGGTGAAATTGTGCAATTGAAACGGCTACAACCGACAGATTTGCTAAATTTATTAGAACGAACGTTAGAAGATACGAAGAAAGGTCTTGGTCAAGAAAATATCCTCATTACGACCGAACAGCTTAGTAAAATTGCAGAAAGCGTAAATGGAGATGCCCGTAAAGCATTGACATTCCTGGAATCTTTACTTGCTGCTAGCGACGAGGAAAACGGCCAAATTATTGTTGGGGATGAGCTATTACAGCAACTTCTGCAACGAATTAGTTTACTAGGTGACAAGAAAGGCTCACACCATTATAACCTGTTATCTGCTCTTCAAAAAAGTGTACGAGGCAGTGATGTCAATGCTGCACTTTATTATTTAGCGCAATTACTGGAAATTGGTGATTTAACCGCTGTTACGAGAAGATTGCTTGTTATGAGTTATGAAGATATTGGGTTAGCAGCTCCAGATGTAGGGGCCCATGTCGTCGCTGCAACAGATGCCGCTTTACGCTTAGGTATGCCGGAAGCACGTATTCCATTGTCTGTAGCAACTGTGGAGATGTGTTTAGCCTCAAAATCCAACTCCGCATACAGGGCGATTGATGCCGCAACGAAAGTCCTTCACGAGCAGCCAACAGGTGAGATTCCGCTGCATTTACGTGATACCCATTATAACGGAGCTGCACAGTTAGGACATGGAGGGTATGTGTACCCGCATGATACGCCAGTTGGATCTTTTGGCGGCTGGACAGACCAGCAATATTTACCTGACACCCTAGCAAACGTTGAGTTTTATTCTCCTGTAGAAGCAGGGGACGAAACGAGAATGGCAGCTATATATAAGCGTTTGCTTTCTTTTAAAGGAAATAAAAATCCACGATAGCCGAGGCCATCGTGGATTTTTCATTTCAACAAGTCGATAACCCCAGCAGGCGTTTGAATTGCATCAATGTCATTGAAGTAACTGTAGGTTGCATCCAATTTTTGTTTGTAGCGAATATAATCACGATCAAAATAGCTAGTGACATTTGCGGACATTTTCAAACCTGTAACAAAAAATGTTTTTTCATTCACCGTAAGTTCTAGTTCCATTTTATCGATGACTGGAAATCCAGTATGTGTGTGGATGAATTGTTCAGGTATCGGACTATTCACCGCAACCTCTTTCATAAATTGTCGATATTGAGCAGGCGATAATGAAAACTGTAATGCATAGCCGTAATCAATCTTCTCCAATTCAGCATCCTCTACAAAAGGTTCGAGCAGCGATAGATCCATTGCAGGAGCAGTAAATGGCACCCAGACGTCCAATAGTTCTTTCCGTTCCTCGTTTGTCAACGTCTGCCAATCGCCACCCTCTTCTTTTATAGACATTTGCTCATTTTGGTGGAATATATGAAGGTTTTTAGGCTGTTGTTTTGGTATTTGTAAGACTACTTCTTCCGAAACTTTTACAGGATCAAGCTCTACATTGGATTGAATATGCAGCTTCTTACTGCTGCGTTCTACAGGCTCGGACGTGACACTACTTTCATCAAACACAATGCTAGAATGTACCGACTTCAACTCTTTCATCGCTAAATCAGCTTTCTGTAGCAAATCTTCAGGACTAGACGGTGCTGAAGATGTTTTTCCGCAACCTGCCACTGTTAATAGAATTACTGCCAGGAAAAGAACGAAAATTCGTTTGTTCATTAAGAAACTTCCTTTCAATCAAAACTAATCAATTATACCTTGGCGTAATGGTGTACAGATTTTTCTAGCCTGCTCTAAAAGCTCCTCTAAAAAATCTGTGACATCCACCGGCAGCATAAACTGAATTCAGTTAACAGTGTACTGCACAGGAGCGTACTTGTCACGGACCATTCGATATTTATCGTTCTTTCATATAAGTTGAATTAATAAACCTGCATTCTATAAGTCACCTGGTACCGTTGATTTCCGTTCCAGGCGGACGCTTTCTGGAGGGCCCGCGGTGAGCCAACTTGGTCGCTACGCTCCCCTAAGTTGTCTCACCTGTCGGGCTGATCCTCCCAGAGTCGTTTTACCGCGGGCTCACACGAAGTGAGTCATGCAACCATTGCCGCAGGACGCGGCGTACTTAGGTTGCCTTGCACTCCAATCAACTGAGCAGATAGAACATGGATTTCTGATGATGTAAAAAGTTTAATTCAACTTATACAGGACAAACTTTGGATTAATCTACTTTGATTACCCAATTAAATGGGTCCTGTACTTTACCGGTCTGAATGCCAGTGATCGTATCATATAACTTCAACGACAATTCACCAATTTGATTGTTATTAATTTCACATTTTTGTCCGTTCCATGATAATTCACCCATTGGGGAAATCACAGCAGCCGTACCTGTGCCAAACGCTTCTTCAAGAGTTCCCTGTGCATTTGCATCCATGATTTCTTGAATGGACACTTTACGTTCAATGACTGGAATACCCCATGAACGAAGCAACTCAATAACTGATTTCCGCGTAATCCCTTCTAGAATACTACCATTCAAGCTTGGAGTGATAACTTCCCCATTAATCTTGAAGAACACATTCATCGCGCCAACTTCTTCGATGTATTGATGCTCTTTTGCATCCAACCATAGTACTTGGGAATACCCGCTAGCCTCTGCCACCTCTTGAGCTTTCATGGCACCTGCGTAATTTCCTGCTGTTTTGGCGCTACCTGTTCCACCTACCGCTGCACGCACAAACTCCGATTCGACTGCAATTTTGACCGGATTCATCCCCTCTTTATAATAAGCTCCTACTGGTGAAAGAATAATCATCAGGCGATATGTTTTGGACGGAGCCACACCTAAATAGGGTTGAGTAGCAAAAATGAATGGACGAATATATAAGGATGTGCCTTCTCTATCGGGAATCCACTCTTTATCTATCGATATCAATTCCTTTAATGCTTCCAAAACAAAATCTTCGTCAAAACGCGGCATACACAATCTTTCGTTAGAACGGTTTAAACGTTTCATATTTTCATCAGGGCGGAACAACACGATTTCCTTTTCAGCGGTTACATAGGCTTTCATTCCTTCAAATACCGTTTGCCCATAGTGCAATACAATTGCCGCAGGATCCAATAGGAAAGGCTCGTACGGCACGATACGCGCATCATGCCATCCTGAACCTTCCGTATAATCCATCACAAACATATGGTCCGTGAAGACTGTTCCGAACGCTAATTGGTCCGATGCCGGCTTTTCTTTCGGTTGCGTAGTCAATTTAATTGTGATATCGTTCTTTGCTGTCATCGTAACACCCTCCTGAATATTATCTAATTTGGCCAGTACCTGTAATGACAAATTTTGATGAAGTTAAAGCTTCTAAGCCCATCGGTCCTCTTGCATGGAGTTTCTGTGTGCTAATTCCAATTTCTGCACCATAACCAAATTCAAAACCATCTGTAAAACGTGTAGATGCATTCAAGTAGACAGCCGCTGCGTCCACACTATTTAAAAACTGTTCTGCGTGCTCATCATTTTGCGTGAGGATACCTTCGGAGTGCTTTGTACTATATTCTTGAATATGTTCGAGAGCTTGTTGCATATTTTCAACTGTTTTTATTCGTAACGTCAAGTCGAGAAATTCGCTAGACCAATCATCTCGTTCTACTTCAGCAATCGATGAATCCAGCTGACGAACAGTTTCATCTCCCAACAACTGAACATTCTTTTCACGTAAACTTTCAATCAGCTTTTCTCCATATTGTTGTAGCCAGTTTTTGTCAACGATCACAGTCTCAATTGCATTACAAACAGATGGACGATGCGTTTTGGCGTTAATGACGACATTGATTGCCATTTGAGGATCAGCTGATTCGTCAATGAATACGTGACAATTTCCAGCTCCTGTTTCAATGACAGGAACCGTCGACTCACGAATAACCGTCTGAATCAATTTAGCGCCACCACGTGGGATTAACACATCCAAATACTCATTCAGTGTAAACAATTCTTTAGCTGTCTCACGACTAGTATCTTCAATTAATTGAACAGCATCAACAGGTAAAGAACTCTTTTCCAAACCACGTTGAATCACACGCCACAACGCTAAATTGGAATATTTCGCAGAAGAACTGCCACGTAAAACCACAGCATTTCCTGTCTTTAGCGCTAATGATGCTGCATCGATTGTGACATTCGGACGCGCTTCATAAATCATGGCGATCACACCAATTGGCACTCGTTTTCTTACAATATGTAAGCCGTTCTCCTTCTCTATTTCTTCAAGTGTCTCACCGATTGGATCTTTCAAATCAATCAGTAAACGAACTCCCTCTGCCATCGCTTCAATTCGGTCGTTTGTTAGCAGTATACGATCAAGAACTGCTGCTTCTATACCATTATTGCGACCTTCCACAATATCTTTTTTATTTTCTGCCAGAAGATGCTCTTGCTCTTCCAGCAGCTGATCAGCAACTAATTGTAGCGCTTCGTTTTTTTCATCTGTCGTTGCCATGTTTAATAGATAACTCGCTTCTTTTGCCGCTTTCCCTTTACGTCTAATTTCACTCATTGTATTCGCCCCTTTATTTTATTTGTACCCAATGATCTCGATGAATTACCTCCATCATTGGGGTAAACACTTCTTGACTCTTCCCTCTTTCAGCAATGGTTTCCTTTAACTGCTCCGATGAATAGGTCACTTCCCCTTTGCCGATTAAACCTTCTAAACCGTACACCTCTACAACTTCTCCTACTTCAAAGCTACCGTTAACCTTAAATACTCCTGCTGGTAATAAACTACGTCCGTCGTGTAAAATCGCTGCTTCAGCTCCTTTATCAACGTATAAACGTCCGGTCGATTCTGAATGTAACGCAATCCATTGACGCTTGGTATTAATCCCACCGCCGACCGGGCTAGAAATGTACGTACCGTCACCATTACCTTGCAAAATATCTAATAACTTAGAAGAACCCGTACCTGTACCGATAAAAACAGGAACAGCTAACGTGTGAGCCGTTTTTGCAGCTAATAACTTAGACCGCATACCGCCCGTACCCACTTTCGAACCAAGATCATCAGTACCTCCAAGGAGTTCATCTGTGATGTCATCTAACTCCGTCAAACGAACAGCGTCAGGATCTTTTCTAGGGTTACTCGTGTAAATCCCATTGACGTCTGTCAAGATAATTAATTGATCCGCATGTAAAAACCCACTGACTAACGCAGATAGCATATCATTATCGCCAAAAGTCAATTCATCAATGGCGACGGTATCGTTCTCATTGATGATCGGCATGATTCCTCGTTCCAACAGCTCCGACATAGCCGCAAAGGCATTTCGATAACGCTCTCGGTTCGCAAAGTCTTGCCTCGTCAGAAGAATTTGCGCTGGTATGACACCATGCTCACTGAAACGCTCAATATACGACTGGATTAATAAACTTTGCCCTACCGCTGCAGCAGCTTGTCTTCCTTTTATGGTAACAGGTCGAGAAGGGTAACCCAGTCGAGCAAATCCTGCCGCCACAGCTCCAGACGAGACGACAATGACTTCATGACCGGCATTTTTCAATGCAGCCAATGCATCTACATGATCATTAAATTTCAGTTGGTCAATTTCTCCACTATCATTCGTTAAAGAGCTACTACCAATTTTCACAACAATTCGCTGTCTCTTCATGTTCATTCTCCTGCCATTTCTTCATTTACTAAATACTATAAAAATTTGGTTGACTTTTAATTTTAAGGACCAGTCTCATGGGTCGTTACGATTTTGATATAAAAAAGCCCAATCATCCCGAAATTATCAGGACGAAAGGGCTTAGCTTCCGCGGTACCACCAGTATTGGATTCAGTAATTGAATCCCGCTCTCCTCGTAACGCCGAGGTCCGCGCCTATGTTTTGATAGGACTCCAAAGGCAGGTTCAACAACTGCTATGTGACGGAAACTTTCAGCCGCTGGATTCCGCTCTCTTTCACACGCTGTTTGTCTACTAATCCTTCATCAACGTTCAACATTCATTTTCACCAATCATACAATACTAGGCGATTTTGTCAAGCGTTAGTTCCTATTTTCATCTGTAACTTCTTACTAGTTTAAGGACGTTGAAGCATCCGATCAAGTGCCTTAGTCGCTTCTAATGAGGTACAGTCATCTACTGAAATGATATTGTGTTCGATTCCTTCTGTAATATTCTCTAAACACCAAAGCAAGTGTGGTAAGTCAATTCTGTTCATTGTCAAGCAAGGACACATGAGTGGATTCAATGAAATAATATCTTGTTCTGGATGCACATCCATCAGTCGATTTACTAGATTCATTTCTGTACCGATTGCCCATTTTGTACCGGGTGGCGCAGCGGTTATTTGTTCAATAATATATTTTGTCGACCCATTATCATCTGACTGCATAACCACTTCATGAGTACATTCAGGATGGACAATAACTTGCCGATCAGGCTCATTATCACGAATGTACCGAATGTTTTCCACTGTGAAATTTTCATGGACCGAACAATGCCCTTTCCAAAGAATCACTTCACAATCGTCATCCCTCCCCTCAAATTCCAATACATCCGTAAGAGGATTCCATACTGCCATATGTGTTAGTGGTATGCCAAGATCATAGGAGGTGTTGCGTCCCAAATGCTGATCCGGCAAAAAAAGGATTCTCTTTTTCTGAGTCAATGCCCACTTTACAATAACCTTCGCATTCGAAGAAGTTACTGTTGCTCCTCCATTACGTCCGACAAACGCCTTAATCGCGGCAGTAGAATTCACATAGGTGAGCGGTAATATCGTATCACCAAAGCGTTCTTGTAAATGGTTCCAAGCTCGTTCTGTTTGATATATATCCGCCATATCTGCCATAGAACAACCCGCACGCATATCAGGTAAATATACTTTTTGATGAGGCTTGGTCAGAATATCAGCTGTTTCCGCCATAAAATGTACACCACAAAAGACAATATGTTCGGCTAGTTCATTTGCAGCGCATAATTGTGCCAATTGCAATGAATCCCCTGTCTCATCTGCAAATTGAATGACTTCGTTCTTTTGGTAGTGGTGGCCAGGAATAAATAGTTTTGTACCTAGCGACTGTTTAATTGCCCAAATTTTCTCTACCATTTCTTCATTGGTATACTTTTTATATCGTTCAGGCAACATAGTCGCCACCTGCCCATTTACCAGATCTACTATTGACACGATTTACCATCCTCCTGTTTTCAAATGTGGATATTCGCACTAATATCGATTGCTTTTACTGAATGAGTTAGTGCACCTACCGATATGTAATTAATCCCCGTCCGTCCATACGAAACAATATTATCTTCTGTAATCATCCCGGAAGCTTCTGTCACAATATGCTGTGGAACAAGTGATAGCCAATCTTTTATTTGATGAGGCTGGCAATTATCGAACATGATAATATCCGCTTCAGCTTGCACAGCTTCTTTCAATTGGTCAATTGTTTCGATCTCGACTTCTATTTTTACAGTATGTCCTATACGACTTCGCAACTGACTAACTGCTTCAGTGATTGATCCGACATATGCCAAATGGTTATCTTTTAGCATCACTGCATCATATAACCCAAAACGGTGATTAAAACCTCCTCCCATCCGGACAGCATATTTATCTAACATTCGCAGTCCTGGTGCTGTTTTCCGAGTATCACAAACCCTAGCTCCTGTCCCTTCTAGTAACGTAACAAGTTGTGCCGTTTTCGTAGCAATCGCACTCATTCTCTGAATACAATTCAAAATAACACGCTCACCCGACAATAACTTCCCTACAGGACCTTTTATAGATGCCAGGACCTGCTGACTCTCCATCCGCTCCCCATCCTTACTAAATAAGGTCACTTGAATTGACTGGTCAATTAATCGGAATCCTTGAAGTATAATATCTGATCCACAAAAAACACCTGGTTCTTTTGCTATAATCTCCATTATTCCAACCATTGTATCCGGAAATAGCGTATTGGCTGTTACATCGCCCTCTCCTATATCTTCAATAAAAAACTGCTCAAGCATCGATACTAGTTTTATACTATTCATCTGCAATCCCCCTACTTATCTTCAACAGACAGATGTCTTTACATCTATCTTTACACAATTACAGATCTATGACAAGATAGATAGACAATTAATTGTAGGAGGTCATCCTTTTGTATTATTTCGATTACGCAGCGACCACTCCACTTCATCCTGAGGCTGCAAAGGTCTATGTATCGATTGCTCAACAACAGTTTGGTAACACGACGAGTTTACATGACGTAGGAGGTATCGCTCACACGGTCTTGAGACATTGTCGTGAACAGCTAGCTACTCTTTTAGATGTACAATCAGAAGGCATATATTTTACCTCTGGCGGAACAGAAAGTAATTCACTGGCCTTGATTTCTCTCGCATATGCTGCCCGTCAAAAAGGGAATCATATAATATTAAGTGCAGCGGAGCACCCTTCTCTTCATTCAGCAGCTGCATACCTTACACAACAAGGTTTTACTATCACCACCATTTCTTTTACAGCAAATGGCTTTATTGACCTCGAGGAACTCACACTTGCGCTCACAGAGCAAACAATCGTTGTATCGATTCAGCATTGCAATCCAGAGATTGGGACGATTCAACCAATCCGCTTAGTCCATGATATTGTGAAAGCAAAAGGTATTCTTTTACATAGTGACTGTGTACAATCTTTCGGCAAATTGAACATACGGGAAATTACACCTTTTGTTGACAGCCTGTCTGTCTCAAGTCATAAAATATATGGACCAAAAGGAGTTGGAGCTCTATACATTGATCCACGTTTGCGAACGGTTCCGTTATTCCCAGGAGCCGTCCAAGAAAAAGGCTTTAGAGGTGGTACAGTAAACGTACCCGGTATCGCAGCGTTTCTGACAGCTGCCGAACTCACAGAAAAAACCGCAGATCTCGAATACTTTCGTGGTCTTCGAAAGACATTTTTTGATTCATTGAATCCAAATAAAATGTTATTCACTTTTTTTGGTACGGATCAAGAGACGGAGCAATTACCACACATTATCGGGTTACGGGTAAATCGTTCGGAAGGTCAGCTGATTATGTTAGAATTGAATAGACGAGGATTTGCTGTGTCTACAGGAAGCGCTTGTCAAGTCGGCCAGCAACAAACTTCGACCACGATGGGCGCCATGAAGATACCAGATCACGAGTCAAAAGGGTTAGTCCGTATTTCGTTCGGCCAATCATCCAATCCACACACAGTCCTTGGTTTAGCAAATACCTTAGTCGAAATTTCGAAGGAACAAAATGGCAGTAAACTAGCTCCATCCATCTTATAAGTAGCAGGTGATTGATTTGCAGAATAAAGAGAAAGTATTAGGAGAAGAGCGACGAAATCTGATTCTTCGTACGCTACAAGACGCTGGACGTCCCATTACCGGACGTGAACTAGGAGAACTTACGAATGTCAGTCGACAAGTCATCGTGAGTGATGTCACCTTACTAAAGGCGAAAAGAGAGCCGATCATCGCGACAAACCAAGGCTATCTTTATACAGTACTCCCTCCAACAGCAGAGAAAATAGAAAAAATAATTGTCTGTCGCCACGAGCCTGAGCAAACTGAAGAGGAACTGAATATTCTTGTGGATCATGGAGTGACAGTAAAAGATGTCAGAGTGGAACATCTCGTGTATGGAGATGTGTGTGCTTCCATCATGGTATCCAATCGTCAGGAAGTGAAAGCTTTCATTGAACAAATTCAACAAGCGAAGGCTCCTTACTTGCTAAATTTAGATGAAAGCGGAATTCACATGCATACCCTTTCTGCTCCACGTGAAGATCAGCTAGAACAAGCGGAACAGGCATTAAAAAAAGCGGGTTTCCTAGTTGAATAGGAAATCCGCTTATTAAGGAAATAGCCATATACCGAATAAAGGTCCTATGAGAGCACCGATAATAGCGGATAATGTCATAGCTACTGAGCTCATAGATGCTGTCTGTTCACCATATTCAAGTGCTTTAGAAGTGCCAATCGCATGAGCCCCAACGCCTAATCCAATACCTTGTCCTAGTGGTGTATCGATTTTCAGCCATTTATTTAGCGGAGGCCCAATTAGAATGCCAGCCAAACCAGCAATGATGACAAAAACAGTGGCTAATGATGGAATCCCACCAAGTTCGTCTGCAATTTGCATCGCAATAGGTGAAGTGATGGATTTCGGCAAGATACTTGCGAGAAGTTCATTGGAGAAGCCTACCAGTCTGGCTGCTACAACACCCGTAACCATACCCACAATACCACCCACTACTACGCCGCTTATAATTGGAAATAAATGCCTCTTAATTATATCCCTTTGTTTATATAACGGAATGCAAAGTGAAACGATCGCTGGACCAAGTAGCGCGTCGATCCATTTTCCGCCAACCATATATGTATCGTATGGAACGTTAAAAGTAGTTAGAATAACTATGACCATAATTGTAGTTGTTAAAATGGGAACGAGAAATGGGGAACGGAGCCTTACATAGACTGCGTTCATAATGAAATACATCATGACGGTTAAACCAATCATGAGCATAGCCAATACCCATTCGTTCATGAAATTTCCACCTCATTATCCAGCTTGCGTTTTGCCATCCATTGGCTTACTAAGCTTGCTACTGCCATCGTGATAAACGTACTTCCTATCGTGATGATGATTAACCAAATCCCTTTTCCTTTAAAGACATATCCATAGTTCATGACACCTACTGTTGCCGGGATCAAATAGAGTGGGAGCGTTGACAAAAATACATAAGCTCCATTCTCTACCCAACGGAGTGGAACGATTTTGAAAGATAGCAGTCCCCATAAAATGAGCAGTCCTATGATGCTTCCGGGTAAGGGAATGGAAAGCCAGTCACGCAAGAATTGTCCAAGCATGAAAAACAAATAAAGAAATGCAACTTGAACGAGTATTTTGACTATTTTCAATAGACTACTCTCCTTTCTTAAAATGATAGACACGGTGTATTATTAAACAGATTAAAATAAACTAAATACTATTTCATTATAGAGTTGAAACGAATAAAAACCAACACTTAGTTGCAATACTATTTAGAAAACACCATCACTCGTCAGAATATTTTTTCATATCATTGACGCAGTGAGGGAGTTCATGTATAGTGTAGGGAGCTATATAGGTATATTTGGATGGCTTTTTCATTTTCTCTACTTTTATAGCCGCTACGAATTTCTGAATTGCCGAGGAGGAATTTACATGTACCAAGGTAAGGTTAAGTGGTTCAGCAGTGACAAAGGTTATGGATTTATCGAAGCAGATGATGGTGAAGACGTTTTTGTCCATTTCACAGGAATTGCAACAGATGGATTTAAGACACTTGCTGAAGGTCAAACTGTCTCTTTCGAAGTAATCGAAGGAAATCGTGGTCCTCAGGCGGCAAATGTATCAACACTTGAAGAAGAAGTTTAACGAAGACTCGGCAACCAAAGGACCCCGCTCTATTCGAAGTGGGTTTTTCAGTTGAATAAAGATAAATAAAGCATCCACGCTTATGTGAGCGGGATGCTTTTTATTTATCGTCACTTGGAAGAAGTACCGAGTTTATTAATTTCTGTCCCTAAAAATTTTAGTTGTTCACCGATTGTACATTCAGATATACAGAATTGGTGAGCTCCTG
Source organism: Sporosarcina obsidiansis (assembly GCF_009651005.1). Taxonomy (GTDB): domain Bacteria; phylum Bacillota; class Bacilli; order Bacillales_A; family Planococcaceae; genus Sporosarcina; species Sporosarcina obsidiansis. The sequence goes on along the minus strand of NZ_WHVW01000019.1, from coordinate 29,813 downwards.
TTTTTCCTCGTTCTTTTATAAGTTGTTTTTTGACGTAGCATCCTTCACAATATAGATCGAGCAATTGATTGATATCTTTCATAACCATTACCTTTTCCATAAGAAAATGAACTCCCACCTTTCTTCCTTCTATTTTAGAGAGGGCTGTAAGATGTTGCAACCTTTAAATGATTCCCTAATTTTTCATGAGTGAGGAGTGTTGAGTAAATTGCTGGAAGTATATATCGATGGTGCAAGTGCCGGTAATCCTGGCTTAAGTGGAATTGGCATATATATCAAAGGTGAAGGGCACGATGTAAAAATTAGTGAACCGATCAAACCCACGAACAATCATAGCGCAGAATTTCAAGCGCTTATAAGAGGTCTAGAAGAGGCAGTTAAACTGACTACTGGTATGGTGTCTGTTCGTTCAGATTCTAAAATTGTTGTCCAATCCGTTGATAAACAATTCGTCAAAAGTGAACAATACGCTCCTTATTTACTACAAATCTTACAGTTAATTGAGCACTTTGAATTCTTTTTCATTAAATGGATTCCTGATAGCAACAACCGTACAGCGGATTCTTTAGCCAGGAATGCGATCCTCCAACAAAAAAAAGCTAAGGGATAAACCCTTAGCTTCAGAGTGGAGACAAAAGATATAGAAAGTGGTCATGCTACCGTCGATCTGCGTTCCAGACGGACGCTTTCTTACCTGTAGTCAAGTGTTTTATTAAAAAAGATGAGAAATAGGATGAGATTTCTAAATAGGAGATGACAAAACCTAGTATCTGCTTCGGGATTTACGCTCCAGACGGCACGCTTTCCGGGGGGCGTGGCTTGAGCCTCCTCGTCCGCTTCGCTTCCTGCGGGGTCTCAAGACGCACGCTGATCCCCAAGGAATCGATTTTGCCGCGGGCTCACACGAAGTGAGTCATGCAACCGTTGCCGCAGGACGCGGCGGACTTAGGTTGCCTTCCACTACGATCAACTAGCGTATTTCATTGATTTTTTAGTAGTTATTGCCTCTTCTTCTGAATGATTAAAAGCATTAGTTAAGTTCATATTATTGAATAAACAGTAAAGTGCTAAGACATTTGTAAAATTACAGGTTGTGAGCAAACTTTTTAGTTATTGGAGTTTGTCTACAAGATGAAGCTAAGGGATAGACCCTTAGCTTTTTTGCGCTTTCATAAATTTCACCGTATTTTCTACTGTATCATATAAAACCCATTCTCTTGACTCGACAACAGCCCCTACATTTACCACGCTTCTTTTACCAGAAAGCATTACTTCTCCATTAACCGGAATTCGAATGTTATTTCCATCCACCGTAAAGCTAGATTGGTGAGTATGTCCATGAAACACGAGCACTTCTTCAGGCATATTTTCATCCAACCAAGAATCCCTCTCTTCTGGGTTCCATTGGTGGCCATGAATTACTAGCGCTCTTCCTGCATTCAACGTTTCAGGTAAGTTACTAAGAACGTTACGTAGAGGTTCTTCTTGTTCAGTAATCAATAAAATACGCTCTTCCTGATTGCCATAGACAGACAGGAATGACAGTAATTCATCAAAGCTATCGGGATGTTGGATTACTTCATTCACAGACGAATAGATCTGCCCATGAAGCTTTTTTTTGCTTACTGTACATTCATACAAGTCCCCTGTGCCAATTAGTTCTGCATGTGGCGATTCATTTGAAATATGGTTTAAAACTGCTTGCAAGTCATCGATGGATGAATGAATATCACCAAGCAACGCATATTGCAATTTGGTCAACTCCTACTTTTACTTTGTTTCGATCGGTGCATCGTCCTGTGAAATCCAGTCGCTGAAACTCCCCATATACAATCTCACGTTTTGATAACCCAATTCTGAAAGAGCGGCGAACAAAGGAGAAGCTGTCACACCGCTTCCGCAATAGACGATAACTTCGTCATTAGGAGAAGCTATTTGTTTTAACTGCTCTTCTGCACGTTTGACCTGATAACTTCCAGCTTCTTTTAACTCTTCCCAATTAAAATTGCGTGCTGTCGGAATATGCCCAGCTTTTTTATCTATTGGCTCTTTTTCCCCACGATATCGTTCTGGAGCACGGGCATCAAGTAGCACCGCATCAAGTTCTCCGGCTACCACTTGTTCCACGTCTCTTCTACTTGCGTAGAGATGATCTTGCCAATTTGGTTGTACTAGAGTCTGTGCGGGCGATACAAATTGTTCTTGCTCGATAGCACAACCACTTACCTTGAGTTCTTCATAGCCTTCTAGCAAGATTCGAGCATTTGTAAATCCTCCATATTGCAAAACCCACCAAGCGCGCGCAGCAAATGGACTACCACCGTCATCATAAATTAAAATAGTATCTTCTAGTTGCAAACCACTTGAACGATATAGCTCCGTCAAGTTTTCTTTAGATGGTAAAGGATGCCGCCCACCAGCCAGAGACAAATCTGAAAGATCTTCTGCTAAATCCCAATAAACAGCGTTTTGAATGTGCTCTTTATTATACTCTTTCAATCCAAAGTCTACATCTTGAAGTGAAAACCGTGCGTCGATCCACTTTGCATGTTCTGTAATTACGTCTTTGATGGATACGAATGCCTGATTCATTGAGCCATCTCCTCTTTACGGATTTTCTCATAAATACTTTGCCATTGTTCTAGCTGTTCAGTCCCTTCAAGTAACGTGCGCTCAGATTCAATTTGCACAAGACTTTCTTGCAATAAGTGAAGACGTAATGCTTCCGCTTCATTTTCGATCCAAAGATCTGCCCATTTCTCCATACGTTCCTTCTGTTCACCCAAATAAGTAGCAGCATCTTTTTTCAATACTTCCTCTAACCGTCCTTTAAGGATATCCCGATCTCCACGCTCAAAGAACGACTTTTGATTCTTAAAAGATTTATTGACCGCACTATAGAGGTCTGGATTCTCAAAAGGCGCCTCAAATGACAACATATCTTGGTCGTTCGGTTCATATGGCGATGGCACGACAGATTGATCCATATCTGCCAATGCACGGACTTCCATTCGTTGACGTTCGAGCAATTGTTTTTTCATGTACTGGAGAATTCTCAAGTTCGTTACTTTTAATTCCTGAGTTAAATCGAATCCCACCATATCAACTGTTTCTGCCAACGCGATTTTCAAGGCGCGATCTGAAGAGTTCTTCGCGAACGTGGAAGGACTGTATCCTTCCTTGAAGAAGTCACCAAAACGCAAGAACACACGCTGTAAAATATAGTAAACGAGTTCACTTAGTTCGTCATGTGTCGCTTTTACTAATACTTCACTCGCACTCTTCGCAAAGCGCTCTTGAATGGCCTGCTCAGCTGCTACCAACTCTTCTAGCCTTTCCGCCTTCCGTGAACGGTTCTGTATCGTCCGGTCGATCAGCGAAGCTAAACGATCGATCGTTTTCGTCGTTTCCTCTTCCAAAGCTTGTACAACTTGAGCGCGTAAATCATGCTCCAAGAATGCGTAGAACTTTTCTTCAAAGTGTTCCATCAAAGGATTTGGTTGTTCGTTCAATTTACCTTCTAACGCTTGCAGACTGGAAATTCCATGAACACGCGGGTTACGAATACCAAATTTTTGGAGTTCATTGGCCACGAATCCCTTTACTTCTTCCGCTTCATCTTCATTGGAAGCGAGGTCAATTGCATTGACGATAAAGAACATCTTATCCAGTTCAAATGCATCTTTCACACGGCCAAGCTGAATGAGGAACTCACGATCTGCACGTGCGAACGCATGATTATAATAAGTAACGAATAAAATCGCATCGGCATTGCGGATATATTCAAACGCCACATCCGTATGACGCGCATTGATCGAGTCGGCTCCTGGCGTATCAACAAGCGTAATACCATGACGCGTTAACGGACAATCATAGAAGAAATCAATGGACTCTACAAAACAGCTACGTTCTTCTTGTGCAACGAATTTCGTGAATTCTTCCCGTTCTACAGTCAACGTAGTACCAAGGGATGATGTATAGACAGGATAGCCTTTCTGAAACGCATGGATGAAGGACTTGTGGATATGTAAGTTTTCATTTTCCAATGGCTGTTTCAACGCCTCTTCTGTCTTCGCAAATGCATCCTCCAATGTAGCAATATGGATTCCCAATGCTTCAAAAGATAGCGCAACATCTTCTGTCATCCGTTCAACCGTCTTCAAATGAATATCAGCCGTACAGTCTTGATGCTCCTCACTCACAGGGCGAATTCGATTGATCGCTGCTGTCGTAGGATTCGGTGAGACAGGTAACACTTTTTCACCGATCAACGCATTAGAAAATGATGATTTCCCGGCACTGAACGCACCGAATAAAGCAACAGTAAATTCCTGTCCTTTCAATCGAGCAGCTTTCGTCTGCAAATACGTGGCGGTCTCCGTAAAACCTGGAATGGTCTCTACGGACTGTGCAATATGTTGAGCGTGTGTGATCGCTTTTTGAGAGTCGACCAATTTACGATCCACTTCCTCTTCGTGCATCACTTCGTTTGATGCGATCGCTTCCTCTTCTGTATTCACCACATAATCAATCGTCTCAATCTTTTTCGGTTGTTGCCACTCTGACAGCAACTTGTCTCTGCCTATCCGCGTAGGAGCAGAAGGAGTTTCAATTTCTTTACGTACCCATTCCATACGATCTTGCCACTTTTTCACTTGTTGAATCGCATCTACTTTTTCCTGTAGGGACTCAATTACGATGGCAAGTGGAGCTGACTGTTCGCCTCCAGCTGATTTTGCAATAACAGACATTTCTTCCTTCCACTCGTCTGTCTTACGTTTATACACCAGATGGATTGCTCGTCGCATTTGTTCTGCATAATTTAGGATCGTTTCACCCGTAATAACTTCTGCCATATGAAGTTGCTCATCAACCGCATCAAATGGCAGAGATAGATCCATCGAGTCAATCGCAAGTGAACGTTCGTCCGTTAAAATTCCTGCTTGCTTCAACGAATTTTTCATCAATGTCTTCATATAGATTTCAATTTGCGTGTGTGCTAGACCCGAAATGTTCTCATCAAGTCGTTTACGGCGATTCTCACGCTCTTCAGCTGTTTTCTTCGCACCAAATAAAAGTCCTACCTTAAATTTTGGAGATTTGGACTCCAAATAATCTTTCAACAACTCTCTTGTTTCAAATGGTGTAAGTGAAGCATTAGATAACAATTCATTACGCTCTTTTTCAAAGTTCACGTAGAATTCATCACCTGATAAAAGCTCCATCCTTTTTTTCGCTTCTTTTAAATCTGCATGAAGTTCCTCGTACTGATCCCACTCATTGTCACTGACGATTTCACTATGATTCGCTTTCACATCATCTACTTGCTGCTGGAGAAAATTCATATGTTCATCGTTCAATTTAAGGAGGGATTGATCGATATTTTGTTCAAAATTCTCTTCTCGGTGTTCAATCGAACCGTCCACGATGGCTTTCACTTTTTGAAAGTCATTATGTGGATGATCGAGCTCTTTTAACGATGTATAGAAAATCCCTTTTGGTTCAACACCCCACAGCTTGAATGAATCTTCTACTGATCTCTTAAATGCTTCAAATGATAACTCGCTCTCCCGATGTTTGTCGATCTGGTTGATGATTAAATAGACGTTACCGTTATATCGCATTAATTCCTTTGTAAAACGAAAATTCATTTCAGACTGCACATGGTTGTAATCCATTGTGTAGAAAACTAAGTCTGCTAAATGTAAAGAAGACTCTGTAGATAGTCGATGAGCATCATCTGTAGAATCCACACCTGGCGTGTCCATCACAGTAATGCCTTCAGGTAAATTGGATTCAGTATGACCAATTTCCACTAGAGAAACGGCAGCACCATCTTTACTGAATGCCTTCACCGCTTCAGAAAAACCATGACCGCTAAATTTAACAGCACTTCCATCCACGCGGTGAATAATAGCAAAGTCTTCATTCGCCTTACGGACCTTCACAATATTCGCACTTGTAGGGATAGGGCTAGATGGCAATAAATCTTCACCAGTCAGCGCATTAATCGTCGATGATTTACCTGCCGAAAAATGACCTGCGAATGCAATCGTATATTCTTTCTCAATTATTTTATTTGCCAATAAAGCGGTTTTCTCCATCCGCTCATCATCTTCATTCGTTAGAAAAATTTGTCCATATGTAGCAGTTTGCTGTAAAAATAGATTGTTTGTAGACATGATCGTCGTCCTTTCACTTATAACTCACCTTATCATACCATTAATATTGAAAAAAATAGATCCTAACTTTTAATTGCTCTCCAAATTTTAAGTAGTCTTTTAGTTACCTTTAGTGATATGATTGAACTATTAATTAACTTTGAAAGGGTGTATCTTTAGATGAGTACAGCCACTAATGTGCAAAAAGTATTAAACGCCACCATCTCCTCCTTAACTACTGTTATTCCTGTAAAATTCCAAGTCCTTTCTCCCTCTCTAATTAAGCAACCATACGAACAACGTGAAATCAGTGTGTTAATCGGGCTAATCGGCAAAATGAAAGGACGTTTAATCGTTGAACCTACTCATGACATCATTGGTAAAATAGGCATGGCGATGTTCGGTATGAATATTGAAGGGGAAATGGCAGAATCTTTTACCGGTGAGCTTGGTAATATGATTGCGGGAAACCTTTGTACCATTTTAGAAAAAGACGAGATGACGCTTGATATTTCCCCGCCAACCGTTTTAACTGGACACACAAAGTTTTATGGTTTTAAACAAGCTTTTAAAATTCCCGTTCAATTTGAAGATGGCGAGATATTAAACATTTTACTCACAATTGATGAAGAAAATTGAAGATCCATTTAGAATCATAAGCAAGCTAATTGAACGGAAAAATGCCCAGAAGCCGAAAACTCAACTTCTGGGCGTTTGAATTATGAAAATGGAACGGGTAGCACTCGTTCAATTACAGGCAGTAACTCTTCGCTCGATGGCTGAACGAACAAATGAATGGAACCCGAGTCCTCACTCGTTCTTATTAACCGGCCGATCCCTTGACGCAGGCGCAGCAACATGAAAGGTAAATCGACCTCTTCAAACGGCTGTGTAGCATATTGCCTTCTCGCTTCAAAGAGCGGATCCTTTGGAGGAAACGGCAAATCGAAAATAATGACCCGTGTTAAGGATTCATTTGGCAAATCAAGACCTTCCCATAAGTGATATGAGAAGAAAATTTGGACTTTACGTTGCTGAAAATCTTTCACTAAAGAGGATAACGCACGCTCTCCTTCATAAGTAATCATCATCCTAAGCTCAAGCGGCATTTTTTCCAGAGTGTCCATCATCGTTTGTTTGGAGTTGAATAATACAAGTGTCTGTTCTTTCACTGTAAGAAGTGATGCTAGACGTTCGACGTGGTCTTCCCCCGTACCTTGTTCTAAATGAATCTTCATTACGTTTTCATAGTCAAATGGAGACTCAATTGAAAACGATTGATATTCTTCAATCCCTAAACTTTTCGCTAAGTACTCAAACGATTTTTCTACAGACAACGTCGCAGAGGAGAAAATAATCGGCATAGAGCCAGTAAATAACTTTTCGTTCAAAATGGACGTTACAAGTCTCGGCATTATGAGCAATGTGCTCTCATTGCGCCTGTTCTCTAGCCAGTCGACCGCATCATTCTCAGCCGCAAACAATTCCATCGAGTAAATATATTGCTCCAAATACTCTTCAACTATTTTCAAATCGTATTCAGGAATGACGTACAACTCACCTTCAAAGACAAATTCTTCAAGAAGCTGATTGGATAAAGAGACGGCCTGTTTAGCCAACCTCATCATGTCTTCGTTCTTTTCAATCGTCAAACGTTCATTATCGTTCTGAGTAGCGTGATTCCTCAATTGTTGGAAGAACAGCTCATGGACATCCAGCAGTTGTTCCATCAACAGCAAGGACTTTTCCCTAATTCCATCTACCATAATACGTTCGAGCAATTGCACAATCGTTTGTTGCTGCACTTCATACGTCAATGCTCGTTGGGCTGAATATTCTAATAGATGTCCTTCATCGAAAACAACCATCGACACTTCTGGAAGCAACGGTAATTGCCCCTGGCGAACTCTTGATTCTTTTGTCCAGAGATGTTCCATATAAAAGTCATGTGAGCAAATGATCAAGTCAACCGCTTCTCGGTAGTGATTGCGATGTATCGTTTGTCCACAGCGATTTCGTATATCACACGCTGCACACTGCTGAATAGGATGAAAGTTGATCATGTCCCACTCTTCATCTTTCAAATAAGGATAATCGGAACGCACACCGTATGGGAAAACAGACTGTAACGAACGGTCTGCATAAACGAAATCAGGCAACTCATCTTCCACTTGATCCACAAATTCTTCATCCGTCCGATTACTCGTTTCCTCTAAACGCTTGAGACATATATATTGATTGCGCGCCTTTGCCAATCTTGCATCAATCGACAAATCCAAAGCTTGACTTAACTTTTGAATATCGCCTTCTTCTTTGATCAATTGGTCGATCAGCGTCTCATCTGAACAAGAAATCACAGCGGGCTTCCCTGTGTAGCGTGCATAGGCAATCGCTGGCAATAAATAAGCAATCGTCTTACCTGTTCCTACTCCTGCCTCTGCTAATAAAACTTTCTTCTCTTTTAACGCTTGTTCAATTTGAAATGCCATATATATTTGCTCATCTCGGCATTCGAATCCTTTTTCCGTCAAATCATCATATAACGTATCACCTAACCAATCGTTCAGTGATTCATAAAATGTTTGGTTTTTCACCAATTGAAATGGAATTTTAGTATTCATACTGACTCCTTCCTGAATGCAAGCGAAAGGAAGAGGAGTGGTTCCTCTTCCCATCAATGGTTTTTATACACGCTGTCCCCAATACTGATAGTAATCAGTACGGATAAACCCGTTAAATAGTTTACGTTTTTTCGTAGCTCTTTGGCCATACATCTCTTCATAATTTTCCAATGAAGATAAAATATAAACAGACCACGAAGGATAGTTCTTCATAATCGTCCCGAGAATCTCCGCTATATCCTCAGCTTCTTCTGTCTCTCCTAGTCGCTCACCATATGGCGGATTGGCAATTAGAACGCCATTATTGCCCTCGATAGTTAAGTCACGAATATCTTGCTGTTGCCAGGAGATTAAGTCTGCAAATCCTGCTTCTACCGCATTTTTTTCAGCAATGGAGATCATTTTACCGTCTACATCGTAGCCACGGATATCCAGTTCTTGATCATATTTTGCTACGTCTTCCACTTCTTCTCTTACTCGATCCCATACTTGCGCTTTCATCCAAGGCCATTCTTCACTTAAAAATGAACGATTATAGCCTGGTGCAAGATTTTGTCCAATCATCGCTGCTTCAATAGGAATCGTACCAGACCCACAAAACGGATCAATAAATGGACGATTAGGACTCCATTTTGATAATTTCACAAGTGCTGCCGCCATCGTTTCTTTAAGGGGTGCATCACCTTGCCCTAATCGATAGCCACGTTTATGCAATCCAGTACCACTGGAATCGAGCGTGATCGTTACTTGATCTTTTAAGATCGATACTTCTAATTTAAAGAGAGGTCCTGACTCATCCAAGAAACCAATTCTTTTATAAGCAATCTTCAATCGTTCCACAATAGCTTTTTTCACAATAGCCTGGCAATCTGGCACACTGAACAGCTTCGATTTGACGGATTTACCTGAAACCGGAAAAGCTGCGTCTACAGGAAGAAATTGTTCCCACGGTATCGCTTTTGTTCGTTCAAACAATTCGTCAAATGTGTAGGCTTTAAATTCCCCTGCAACGATGCGAACCCGATCCCCTACTCTCAGCCACATATTGGCTCTAGCTATCGTTTCTTCATCTCCATGAAAAAAAACTTTTCCATTCTCTGTTTGGCACTCATAGCCAAGATCTTTTACCTCAGACGCCACAATCGACTCAAGTCCCATTGCAGCAGTAGCAATTAACTTATATTCGCTCACGTTCACAACTCCATTCTCTGTTACTGAAACAGTTGAAGAAATTCATCAAAATTCAGCGGTTTACTAATATATTTCCCTTGTGCATCACGACAACCTAGTGTGCGTAACTGCTCAAAATGTCTTTCATTATCAATTCCATCAACTGACACTTCGATCTCCAAAATCTCCGCCATCCCAATAATCGCTTTTACAATGGTCCACTGGTCTTCCTCGCTCGATAATCTATTGATAAGATTTTGATCTAGCTTCAAATGAGTAATGGAGGGATCCGATAACAACGGAATAGATGAAAAGCCATTACCAAAATGGTCAATCGTCAGATGAAATCCTAACTGTTTCAACTTCCTTAATCTACTGATCGATTGATCTATATCTACCATAATAACCTGTTCTTCTAATTCTAATTCAAAATTATGAGGTTTCATATGAAACCGTTCAAGAATTTCACAGAGATTTTGTATAAACAATGGATGCTTGAAGTAACTACTAGAAATATCGACCGCTATAACTATGCGAGACCGTATCTTTTCCGGCGTTCGACATAAATCTTCACAAATTCTTTCAATTATCAAATCAGTAATAGGTATGTCAAGACCCATTTCTTCTAACTTATAATGATAACCCCTTAACGTCTCTGATGTTTGATTACATTCTCGACACTGAAATAAAACTTCTGCACCACAGAGCAGACCCGTTTCTAAGTGAAGTTTCGGCTCATACAATAAATCGAATTTCTTACTCTGAATAACGTCCGTCAATTCTTTTTCAAATTGTTGAAGGTCTAAAATACGTTGCTCTAAGTCCTGCTTAAAGACCGTATGACGATTACGCCCTTTACGCTTAGATTCATACATCGCTAGATCAGACTTATTTATAAGACTCTCTCTGTCGGTTCCATTTTCCGGATACATACTGATGCCAATACTTGTCGACATCATGATTTCATAAGAAGCAAAATGATGAGGTAATTCAATCTGTTCGAAAATCCGATCAGCTAAAAGTACCGCTTCACCTTCATGCTTAATGTTAGTTTGTACAATGACGAATTCATCGCCACCTAAACGAGCAAACAAATCATTTTTCCTTAATATTTTTTTCAACCTTCGAGTAAACTCTTTCAGTAATTCATCACCAACAAAATGCCCCATCATATCATTAACCTGTTTAAACCGATCCAAATCTAAAAATAACACCGCATGCATTTTATTTCTTTCTGGATCTTCTGAGAACAAACTATCCATTCGACTATTTAAATAACTTCGATTTCCAATTTCCGTTAACGAATCGGTAAAGGCTTCATTTTTCTCTATTGGCCGATCTGATACGAGAGGATTCTGCAGCAAACCATAATAATACGCACGATGATTCACAGTGTCCTGATAATAGAACAATCTGAGATATTTATTATTCCCTTCTATTCCAAGGGATATATTACCTTTCCAATAACCTATCACTTCAGCTTCTTTCCATATATAGTCTAGTTCTGTCGCCCGAAAAAAATTGACGACAGGAAGATCTAGGTTATCGTTTTGCGTTAAACGAAAGAATGAAGTATTCGCAAAAAGCAAGTGTTTATGATCATCTGCAATAAAAGCACCTTGCTGCATTTCTTTAAGAAGCGTATGATATACTGCTGGCGGGAAGGCGGTATTCAACCGAAAAAAATCAGACTCATTTATCATTTCCTTCCCCCTCCTGCATATGTATAGTTTATTTTTCATTATCATATTTGAGCGCTTTACTAGCCTTCTGTACAAAAGAAAAACTCTCCCAAAACTGTAGGAGAGCTAATTGTAAGGTAAACCATAGAATATTCTGTAAGCCATGTTTTGTTCTTCGGTACTCAAACGGTTTGCACCTCGTACTAGAAGTGGTAATCATCTATCTACAGACAATTGCCTGTCCCTTCCTCCATTGAATTCTTTCGGAAGAGCGCCCCTACCATAATTTGGGTTTCTCACTCGTGGGGTTTACCCGTTCCATCTGACATGTTTCCATGCCAGCTACGTCACTGTGGCACTTTCAGAGAATCTCATCCATATCCGAAGACGTAGGATTTATTCCCGCCATCAATGCAAAAGCATTGCCCCGGCTTATTTTTTCACCGAGCACGAACACTACGGTCATCTCAGATCCGTGTGAGCATGGACTTTCCTCTACAATCGAAATTGCAGCGATTACCTGAATACTCTCTATGGTGTTCTTTAGTATACATCAAATCAGTCATGCTATCAATGAATTCATCTACAATCCATTATTTTCATATTAGATGTTTAATTAATCTTCAGAGAGTTTGCTTCCAAAAACTTGTCTTTCCAAGTTAGAGATCCTTTGAAGGATATCAAAATTGGTTGGTTGAGGAGTCGGAACGGTCGATCTCTGTGGTGTTGAATTTGCTGCTAATTTCAACCGCTCATTTTCTTCTTGAAGCCTCGCTATTTCTTTTTTGAATGTCTCATAATCTTGTATCACTTCATCCAAGAACAAGTCAACATCTTCTTGTTTATAACCACGCATACCAGTTTTAAATTCTTTCTCCAAAATCGCTTTTGAATCTAACTTTAATTCCATGACAAAACGTCCCTCCGTCTATGATTCCGTACGGTCATTATAGCATACCATGTCAGTCTTTGTCTTAATAAAGAAGGTTGTCAAGCTTTATTTGTCGGTTTCTGCGCTTGCCCGGGAAATAGTTTTTCCGTAACACGTATTTCCCGTTTTGAAAAATGAAGAAGCTTGCTATCAACAAACCGTTGTGAGAGGCTTTGTTGCTGTCCTAGTAATGCTTTACCCGTGTGAATTCGATCATATGCCAGTTGGAAATCTTTAAGCTGATGTTCATATAATTTCGCTAATTCCTCATGGGCAATAATTTGTTCTCTGCCTTCACCGTATGTCGCAACGATTTCAAATGATTGAACAGCTCGTTCAAACTCCTTATGCCGTTTCAGTAGATAGCCTAAATGATAGTGTGTGAGTGGATAACTCGTTCCGTATGTTTCTGCAATTCGTTCCAACTCCGCAAAGCTTTTTTCCGATAAGCCAAGATCCTGAAACCACTTCGCTATGTTCGTTGAGATTTGCGCATTTTCCTGAAGTTCTTCTCGCATCACTAGATCTGATGACAAACTGAAGAGCGTAACGAGAGATAGAATATCCCATTCATTATGCCACAACACTTTCATCAATATTTCCGCTCGACCATTTTTCACCGCATCTTGATAGATGATCGGTGCCATATGTCCGGGGATATCATCTTTGCGATGAAAGCCAAGCTGCTTACGCTCCACTTCAGTAAGTTTAAAAGATTCCATTTCACCTTTCCAAATTCGGCGGGACCCATGCAGTAAATCAATTTGTTTTGGAATCGGCAAAGGTGGCAGCTGTTTCCTGTGTAACGACCATCTAGTTTGCAGTTGCGGGAAATCAAAGCTTTTGCCGTTATAAGTCACTAACGTTAACCCTTCTCGCCAAAGTTCCGAGGCAAAGAGAAACGCTGCTTCATGATCGGGATTCGGCAATACATATTGCGTCATCACAAATTCATCCGATTTCAGCTCCAGCAGACCAATCAAAAAAATCACTGCGCCGGCTCCTTTTAGACCCGTCGTTTCGGTATCGAAAAACAGCAACTGATCCGATGTGGGTGCAAGGGGATGAATGTAACCAGTCTCCGCCCAATTTGCTAACTTCTCCCGTACCTCTCCTAACTGGAGATTGCCATGCATATGGGAAAGCGGATAATGAATCATACGTTTATAAACGATTCCGAATTCATTTTCAATCTTTTCAAGTCCTGTCGTCAGCCATCTTTTTTCGTACGTTGGAGCTGGCGGCTTATGAAATGTTTGAATGGGCTCAGGTACGACCGTTGTTTTTTTGACGAGAGACTTCATCGCCATCAATTTTTTCTCATACGACACGACGATTCACTTCTCCTACCCGTTCCAGTGGATCGTTTGTATGAAGCTCAACTTTTGCATCTGCATTTATTGCTCGAAGACACTCTGTATATCTTTTTATACAAATGCATTCAATCATATGATTCGCTATATGTTCATATTCCAGTTGCCACAGAAACCAGAACTTTTTATCAAGAATGAAGTATGGTTTACACGCTTGTACAAACATCGTAATGCCACCTCTTAACATAACTATATATTGTATAACGAATTATACTATATTTGATGGATTGAATAGTAGTATCCGTCTTTTCACGTTAATGTAAGCACATTATTTCTTAGGAAATAAAAGAGGGCAACCCAATGGAAATGCTCTATATATTTGCTATCAATATTTTATCAACATAAATGATTAATTTAAGGAATGGGATAGCTACCTTATCTAGCAATCTATTAGGAAGTAATCACTTTTTCGTATTTTACAGCTATTCACATAAGTGAATCCGTAAGTTGTGAAGAGATATATAAGAAGGAGTGTGAGGGGTAGTAATCGATGATTTCCTAGTAAGTTTAAAATAATCTCTGTTCCCAATTAAGAGGGCGATATAATTCATACGGAGCACCGATTCGTTTTTTTATAGCTATCAATCTACGCCCCCAACAAAGGGAGCGACCAGGAAGTAAATGTGGATGTGAAGATCCGTATTATTTCAATCCACGCCCCCAACAAAGGGAGCGACGGCTGTCACTATTTTTCAACTTATGTAGGTACTGCAATTTCAATCCACGCCCCCAACAAAGGGAGCGACACTATCAAAATACAGCAATCGTTGCCGGACAAGGTATTTCAATCCACGCCCCCAACAAAGGGAGCGACCCGGACAGGGAGAAGGGGCTGACAGACGTATAATCATTTCAATCCACGCCCCCAACAAAGGGAGCGACTTATCACATAAAGAGCGTTGCACCACTTTATCTCGATTTCAATCCACGCCCCCAACAAAGGGAGCGACGGTTCTTGATGGTGCAGACGTATCTACTGTCGGATTTCAATCCACGCCCCCAACAAAGGGAGCGACATCGTTTATAACCTCCTAATATAGTAGTAATCGATTTCAATCCACGCCCCCAACAAAGGGAGCGACAGCATAAAACCGTAATCTGGGGCGTCCGTTTTGATATTTCAATCCACGCCCCCAACAAAGGGAGCGACGTTGATGGGAGTTTGCCAGTATTACGCAAGCGTGATTTCAATCCACGCCCCCAACAAAGGGAGCGACAATTTAGCGAAGTGTTTCACCATATTTCTGCATTTATTTCAATCCACGCCCCCAACAAAGGGAGCGACACATATCCATGACCGCAAACTTGATGCCTTGGAAATTTCAATCCACGCCCCCAACAAAGGGAGCGACTTTCATCTTCTGTCAGGTCAAAAGCGTCATCAAAATTTCAATCCACGCCCCCAACAAAGGGAGCGACCGAATGGCTACGAGATTATCAAAAAATAGAAGATATTTCAATCCACGCCCCCAACAAAGGGAGCGACAAACAGACGCATGATTATTTAAGGCGCAATAAGATATTTCAATCCACGCCCCCAACAAAGGGAGCGACCGAATTGCTGCTTCCAACCCCTGAACAACAAACGATTTCAATCCACGCCCCCAACAAAGGGAGCGACCGAATATATTGGAATTAGAACACTTGCAGATGATATTTCAATCCACGCCCCCAACAAAGGGAGCGACGATTTTTATTTTTGCGGGATGATCTTTCAATCGGTTATTTCAATCCACGCCCCCAACAAAGGGAGCGACTATGTACTTGTTGAAACGCCAGCTTTCTTGGATATTTCAATCCACGCCCCCAACAAAGGGAGCGACACAAAAATGCATTGCCGATTATCGCATGACATGATTTCAATCCACGCCCCCAACAAAGGGAGCGACATGGACAATAAAAGCGCTGCCGAATGGTTGCAAATATTTCAATCCACGCCCCCAACAAAGGGAGCGACGGATAATTCTTGTTGGTCGTATGGTACGCGATCCTATTTCAATCCACGCCCCCAACAAAGGGAGCGACGCGGAGGTGGTGTGATTATGGCACCTATTATCGATTTCAATCCACGCCCCCAACAAAGGGAGCGACCATCGTGCTTACGCAATCAAGAGGGCAAGCAGGATGAATTTCAATCCACGCCCCCAACAAAGGGAGCGACGAAAGAAGCAATTGGAACACGTGGCGCCAGTGAAATTTCAATCCACGCCCCCAACAAAGGGAGCGACCGCAAGATATAGACGCATTAATACAGCACACTACTATATCTAGTTTTATCTGCATATAATTTTAAATTTCAAATCATATGATTACATTATGAGGTAAATAATCATTGGAATTATGCGCGAACCTCCTAGGGTTTTCATGTTCACTTAAGGTTCGCACATTAGAAAATGAGGGGATCTTCTACTTTAATTGCTGGTTTTGCCCCAACATGCCTAACTTTAGTATTATGGTTATTGCCTAAACGATAATATCGCAGACTATCGACTTTCGGATCAATAATTTCTTCAAGCTGAATTTCCAATTGTCGTAATTGAGTACTGTCTACGATACACTCAAAAACCGAATTTTGCACACGGACACCATACTCTTCACATTTTTTCGCAATTTTTCGCAAACGTTTTTTACCGCTGCTTGTATACGTCTGGACATCATAGGTTACGAGTACGAGCATCTACAGCACCTACCTTATTAAAATAGGAGGATATGCATCTAAATCTCCGCGTAAGTAACGAGCTAATACTAATGCTTGTACATGCGGAATAAGCCCCCAAGATACTTTTTCTTTTAAAAATGGATGAGTAATTGTCTGCTGTTTATCTTTTTGCCACAGTTGTAAAAAATTTCTCCTTGCTTCGTCTGTCAAAATGACCGCACCGTTTTCTTTCACGATAAAATCTGAGTCGCTTAGTTGCTGACGGTTAATTATTTTCAATACGAAACGGTCTGCAATCAACGGTCTCAACTCTTCCATCAAATCAAGTGCAAGCGAGGTACGACCGGGTCTGTCACGGTGTAGAAATCCTACATACGAATCCAAGCCAACCCCTTCAAGAGCCGCTGCCGTTTCAGAGGCAAGTAGTGAATAAGCAAAAGAAAGTAAAGCATTGACCGGATCAAGCGGCGGTCTCCGATTGCGTCCTTTAAAAAAGAAAACGTCTTTCTGTTGCAATATAGAGTCCTCAAATACACTGAAATAGGCGCTTGCTGCATTCCCCTCTATTCCACGAAGTGCTTCTAAATCATTACATTCACTCACTATTTTTCTTGAATCCCTTAACCGCTCAATTACTTTGGTCATTCGATCAACATCCACTCTCAGTGCATGGTCTCTTATAGTCCGTTTCAAAAGTTGCTCACTATTAAATATTTTCCCGATAATCATATTTCCAGCAATACGGACACACTCGTCTTCCTTATCAGAGACACGATATTGTTTTTTTCGAAGTGTTACATTGCCATTAAGTTCTCCTGTCACACGACCACGAAATCTCCCACTGCTAGAAAAGAATGTTAAGCTAATATTCTGTTGCATGCATTCACTCATCAAGGCGGGACTTGCACCTTGATGTCCAAATGTACAGATTGCTTCTATATTATGCAATGGAATACGGGCTAAAGATTCTTCACCTTTCAACAGATTAAGATTTTTCCCTTTTAATGCAAGATATACTTCTGGATCCGAAACATATACGGTATTCAATAATTGTTTCATTCCGCCAACATCCTATTCATATAAGTCGATACTTTTTCACGTTCGAGTAGTTCAGGAAGACAGCGGTGACGAAGCGAACATTGCAAACAATGCTTTCCTGTCTTTACGCGTGGTGTATGTCGCCGCTTATAATAATGATGCATTTCTCTAGTTAAATCTTTCACTCGCACTTTTATTTCTTCGGTGATGAATACAGGTTCTCTACGCTTGATTTCATGATAAAATAGTGCAGCTTCTTCAATGCGAGTGCCAAGCATTTCTTCAAGACATATCGTTTGTGCAGTGAGTTGAAGAATATCTGCATCATGACTTTTGGGTTTTCCACGCTTATATTCAATAGGCTTCACTCGATACAAACCTTTTTCTTTATCGAGCGGAACCCCCTTATCATCTTGAATAAATTCCACCATATCGCATATGCCGCTAATCCCTAAATATTGTGAGTGAACAGGTAACGCCCTGACATACAATGTATCTCCACGTTTTTCTCTAGTGTAAGGATTATCTACTTTTTCATGAAGATAATTCCCTTCAATCGTCAGTACATTTTCCTCCCACTCCTGCTCAATATGAATGAGAGCCCATTGTCTTCTGCAAAATGCAAAGTGTTGAATACCAGAAAGCATTAAATACTCTTCTTCGTTATAGCCCAGCATATTCTTCTACAAGAAGCCCTTCCAATGGTGTTGAGGAAATTTGATAGTTTTCGATAGAAGATCTTACAGCATCATTTGTTTTTTCCACTTTTACTGTACGATGCACAGCAGCGGATGAATATTGTCCTAATTTCGAATTATGTTCCCACCAAAATACTTTATTCACTTCCATACTTCCATCCGGTCGTGCTGAGGAAGCATCATTCGCAAATAACGTCTTTAATGCTTCTTTTAATTTCTCTGCGTCTTCATAAGTAAAGCCTGTACGTTCAGCAAGTTGTGGGTTAATACTGCCAAAGAAAACGTAGACACCAAAGTCGACTCGATGTTTCATGCCCATCGTATCAGACGTTTTTTGGCTCGGATCTTTTTCATTCGTTGTGGAGTTCACACTTTTTGTGATTTGCATGCTTGTCACATCAACAGGTTCGATACTTGTAGCTGTATGGATGGATACCGGACCGCGAACTCCGATTGACATCTTTGCGCCTTTAAATGCAAATACTTGTCCAAAGGCACGCACATCAAACCAATTTTCACACGCAATCATTTCGGCAGTTTGTTCATCCGTTCCAGTTGCTTTTGCTTTGGATAACAGCTTTTTCAATTCTGCCACTGATTCCACACGGTCTTTGATACTACGATATTCATCAGATCGTCGCTCATCTGACTGTACTAAAATGGATTCACCTTCATCTTGAAGACGATTTCTCAGCTTGCGTTTAATCGCAACGTCTGACACTTCACCATGTCCAAAGAAGTCTTGGCGTGGTCGGTTACCATTGAGTGGATCACCATTTGGGTTGGCTTTATCCACTGTAAATACTACTGCAAAGTCAATTTTATTTTTCAATGCTGACATGTTCTTTATCCTCCTTTTTTGTATACATCTCTTGAATTTGACTGCTATATCCGAGTAAAAACACTGGACCTAGAGGTGCATCTGTCATTTGCTCCACCGTTAATCGTTCTTCAATTTTTTGTATTGACATGGCGTAAAAACCGGTATCACTTCCAAAACGTTGGAAGTATGGTGTTAATTGTTTTCTGATCACCATCCATGTACGGGCTGGGTGCTGAGAAAACGCATTGAAATATCGAGTTGCATTTGTCGCTCTATTTTCATCACGCTCTTTTAAAATACGTCTTTCCATGACTTCAGCAATTCCAAGTAAACGACCAAATAAATAGTCGCGAGAATTATTTTCTTCTTGAATAGCCACAGTGTGTCCCTCACTTTCATATTGTTTATTGATGAGTGCACAGGCAATCTGTAATGTCGCTTCCCATGACTCCATTGTATTTTTAAAACTGAATGGATTTTTCACTCGATTGTAAATCAGCGATACAATATCCTTTGGCAATGGTTTACGCTCTACGATACAAGGGAGCATCCGGGTATAGAAGTCTTTTTTAATCCTGCTGTCAGCTTTACTTCCATAAACTGCTTCTGCCAATCTATATGTAGAAGGTGTGCCGATAAAGGTTTGTATTTTTTTCGTGTCGGGATTTTTATATGTTTGTAGCCACTTACATGTACTATGCCAATGCTGGATCGCATCTAAAAATAAATCAACACGTAGCTCTTGATAATACACAATAGCAAGACGTCCTTTGGTGGCTGCATCGAGTGCCAGGACGACAATATTTTCCAAAAAATCTTTATCTAGTGTATAGCGCATACCTTGTATAGCTTTGTTCAATTCTGTCGCTACTAATTCTTCTGTATGAGCAAGTTTTTGGCTAAACTCTGCAGTTTCATCTGAGAAAATATCCTCAAAATCTTCTATGCTATTCTTGCATAGATCCATAGTGCCATCAAACTGATTTGGCACTTCTGGCTGCTCTTTACCAAACGTAATAAAATAGCGCGAATCTACATACGTACCTTGCCGTTGGATCAACCATCTCAATGCATGATGCGCTTTTTGGGAAGTCACATAACCGATTTGCACCGCTTCCGTAGGTTTGCCAAAGCGTCCACGATAAGTAAAACCTGTATTATCATTCGCAGAAATAAGTTTAGACATGTCACCTGCATTTCGGATTCGAGAACCATGTTGTGTTGTTAAGTTCGTTTGTTTTCCCGTAATGTAACATACTCCGCTCTCCATCTGGTTTGTTGTATTGAGAAAATCGATAAAGTTCTTAAATATTTCTTTATCTTCCCATATAACTGGGTCATCTGCTGTTTCATGCATGACATCAAAACGTACGAAGGCTGCTGAAACTTCTGATGGAGCCACTTTGTAAATATCAGGCTTTTCTATTTCTGCTGTAGCCGGCCATTTATCCAATATCTTACCTACATCATTGAGATATAGTATTTTTTCATTGACTAAATCCTTAATAACTTGACCCTTAGATATATAGCGATATACAGCTTTTACCTTTCTAGAAACACCTTCTGATTCAGACCATTCCCTCATTTGCTCTTTATAATGTTGATGATGTTCTGCAAACTTTACATCTCCACCAAACTGAACATAGTCCCCAGCAACATACACCAGCTTGTCATGTATGAAATGCGGTGCACTGGAATTACTTCTATTTGCAGAATTAGGAGTCGCTGGAACAATCGTACGAGCATTTTCCTTCTCAATCACCTTTGCACTATGAAATTCTCCTTCTTTGGTCAGTAACACCGCGATTTGAGCGCTCTGCATTACATGCGACACTGGCAATAGCGTCATCCGTTGCTTTCTTCGCTCCTCGAATTCTCCCACTTGATGAACGTTGTGATCATATACTTCTGCCAGCTGTTTCATCCAGCTCATTTGTCCACCTCCTCAAAGATCATCTCGTACTCTTCATCTACCGAAGTAAAGTTTTTTCCTTTCTCGAAAGATTTCATTGGTTCTTCATGGATTGTCCGAATAATTTCACACTCTTCAGGACGTGTGAATTGAATGATACCGTCTTTCATCACAGGTACACATAATCGCGCTTGAAATGACTTTCCATCCCCTTCATCAGGATAAGTAAATCCATGGAACATTTGTCCAAAACTGATTTCACCATACTGATCATAAAATCCTTCACCTTCACCGAACGTACAAGCTTCCACATATCCTTGACATTCTCTTGTGCCTAAATAAATATCTCGTCTGCCACCTCTCTCGACAGAACGTTTGGCAATATTATGATGCTTATTTTCATTACGGTCGTACGCTAAATCTGGTCTATTTTCGTTAAATTCAAAATGTGCACGAACTTGATAAACCGGGTTACGCAAATAGGTGTAATACATCAAATCATTTTCTTCACTTTGATACTTAGTGGGACGCATTGCTTTTACTTCTGTCTGGATCGGATTCATGACTCGTACTTCATCGATATACCAAGTAATTGTAGGTTTCCAGTAAATCGATTCCGTAATTCCTTTCAATGCTTGATAGGTAGGAATTTGATACGTAAACTTTTCTCCACCTATCCGCGTAACTGGATCTGTGAAAAGTCCATATTTCCCATGAACGATAAATTCGATTTGATTTCTCATGTCATTCACCTCCTTAAAAAATTTGTGCCTCTAACTCCGCCTTGCCTTCCAAAGTCACCCCGTATTTTAGATCGTAAGCTTTCTCTTTTAAACAATAAATTGAGTCATCGTGCAGAGATTCTATTAATCCTTCATTGCTTAATATTCGCAATTCATGCGAGTAAAGGTTCACGCTATATTGCTGTGCTTTCTTGATTAGTTTATTGAATAGAGTAAAATCATGGATCTGTTCGTTTAAACTAGCGATGATCTCTTCCCCCTCCTTTTCATACGGTACTAAAACAGCTGTCGTAGGAGAATGAATCGCTTCAAAATGCTTTTCAATTGTTTTAAACATTCCTGAAGACTTGGTTTTCTTCGGCTGTTTCCTTGCAAGTGAACCTCTCAACAAAGTTAATAAATCATAATCCAGTCCTGCAGGGGCTATTGGAATTTCACGTTTAGCTTGCGCCAGGAAGTGAGTGAAATAGGTTTCAATCGTCTTCGGATGAAGTAAACGCTCTGCCAATTCAGGATTGGTTAAGATATAGTGATCCGTGACTTCAGCACCAATACGGATTTCTGGAAGTTTGGATAAATTTTCGTCTTTTGCTCGAATAACATAAACATCCCCTAGTTCCCTCTCCGCATGGCGATTACATCTACCTGCTGCCTGCGCTATCGAGTCTAATCCTGCAAGAGACCGAATAACCGACTCAAATGAAATGTCTACTCCCGCTTCAATTAACTGCGTACTAACACAAACCACTTTTTCTTTCCCTAACTTCCCCTTGATTTTTTCAAGTTCTACTTTACGATGCATAGGACACATGGACGTACTCAAATGTGCTATATAGGTGTCTTGAAGTATCTCCAGCTCTTGATACAGTTTCTTTACAGCGGACTTTGTGTTCAAGATGATTAAAACCGAATCTCGATCTTCTAAAAGTGTTTCAGTAAAGTTCGCTATTTGTTTAGCATCCCAGCCTTCAAGATCCACTTTCGAAGTAATATTTACACGTTTAAACGCATCCACCACGTCATCAAGATGTGGTATCATCTCTGGTTCCTTTGCCAAAAGAACCGGAACTTCTATTTGTTTGATCGCGGCATGATTGGCAGGCTGTGTGGCGGTACAAAGTATGATACTGCTCCTGCCGATCGCATGAAGAAAATTGACTGCCGAATGAAATAATTCTCGATGTTGATAAGGCACAGATTGCACTTCATCAAACACAATAATGGCATCCGTCATATTATGAAGACGACGGCTTTTCCTCGTCCCCTTTTGATAAAATGCATCGAGAAACTGTACCATTGTAGTGAAGATAATAGGGTAATCCCAATTATCCCGACCAAGCTGCATATTCTTATGGTATGGGGTATCATAATAGTCCGTCCCATTGTCTAACCCTTCATCATCTATCACATTGCCATGATGCTCGAGTACAGCCTCAGGTTGCTTTATTATTTCTCTCACTTCTTTTGCATTTTGTTCAAGAATCGTCGTATAAGGAACCACGTAGATAATCCGGGACTTGTTGTACTTTTTCGCATGCTTCAATGCATATCGAAGAGAGGCGTATGTCTTTCCACCGCCCGTCGGAATCGTAAGTGTATAAATAGCAGATGGTAAATCAGCCCTTTTATCACAACTTTCCGACATATCATTACGCAATGCATTAATACCTTTTCTGTTTTTCTGCCAATCTGTCACTTTCTCCATCAAGTGACGGTAGCCTTCTTCAAATACAGCCTCATTATTTTCATCTGGAACACTACTGTTTTCTTCGAAGCACCTAGTATTTGTCCTATCTGCATCAACGAGGCAACTAAAGACTAATTTTTGCATAAGCGTTAAATAGATGTTTGCATGTCCAAGCGGTTTTACCAGTTGAATAAACTTCTTCATCTCTTCTTTTGCTTCGGCTAAAAGACGTTCCACTTTTTCAACATTTCCAGTGATACTTTCAAAATTAAACACTACTTCTTCAAAGTAGGGAAGTTGTTCATTCGTCACACGTCTCACATAATCTGAAGGTTTTAAATCTGGTTGAACAAAATTTTGCATACCCGAATGATGAGACAAAACAACCATTCCTACTGTCTCGATCACGTAATCTTGGATAGGATCTTGGCCACCATATTGTTCAAATAAGTACTTTGCTCCTGCTGTAGAATGATCGATTTTATCTCCAGCAATTATATTTTCAAGCACCGCGTCCTTAAGATAGGTAGTAAAGTGAACTGTAAACTTGCCCATATCATGTAATAATCCTGACAATTCCGCATGGGCTCCTAACCCAACTGAATCTCCATAAGAACGAGCAAGTTTTGCAACCTCTTCTAGATGTTCCTGAACGGATTGTTCAACAAAATCACTTTGCCGGATATGTGCTATCAGCAATAGCATCGCGTCCTTCCATAGTTAGGATGACTTAACTTTCAAGAAAATATATTACTAATGTATCATATCAATATTAAAAATAGAAGATTATTTAAAATTTGGTTGAGTAAAACCAATAAAAACATTTATTCTCTTTCATACCGTTTTACAGTTTATCCACTAAATATTTTAAAACAAGAAAATTTTTCATGTAAATAGTTCTTATTAATATAATATCAAAATAGGAAAAGACAAAATTACTTAATATTCTCCAACAGAAAGACCCCTGCATTTTTATATACAGAGGTCTTTCTCCTTAAAGAGCTTCATTTTTGTATACTTAATTTCGTTTCACGCTCCCAATAAAGGGAACGACGGGCAAGGTAGAAACTTACGGAGGCAAGCTCGTGGAATTTCAATCCACACTCCCAATAAAGGGAGCGACCAAAAATAAAAGGACAGCTGATAGCCATCCCCCATTTCAATCCACACTCCCAATAAAGGGAGCGACGATCGACGAATTGTTTGATTCTGTGAACGCTATAAGATTTCAATCCACACTCCCAATAAAGGGAGCGACACAAAAATGCATTGCCGATTATCGCACGACATGATTTCAATCCACACTCCCAATAAAGGGAGCGACTTTTATTCAATCAATTAAAGAGGAAGTTTTGAAGATTTCAATCCACACTCCCAATAAAGGGAGCGACACCTAAGCTTTGGTATTAAAGAGTTGGAGCAACGTATTTCAATCCACACTCCCAATAAAGGGAGCGACTCCAACCGATCTAACGGAAGTGGAAGTATATCGATTTCAATCCACACTCCCAATAAAGGGAGCGACCATCCGACGTTGTATTTGTATCACATTCAACCACCCCGATTTCAATCCACACTCCCAATAAAGGGAGCGACGCCTGGGAACTCTACAAGATGCAACAACGTGAAGCATTTCAATCCACACTCCCAATAAAGGGAGCGACACGCTTTTGCGTTTCCACCATCCAACGGATCAAAATTTCAATCCACACTCCCAATAAAGGGAGCGACTAATAAAGTTGTCCAACCGATCTAACGGAAGTGATTTCAATCCACACTCCCAATAAAGGGAGCGACTATCACCTACCTTTCTACTAACAGTTTAGCAGAAAATTTCAATCCACACTCCCAATAAAGGGAGCGACTGCGAAATATTGTGCGTGGTTAGATCTCATTCCACAATATCTAGTGGACAGAAATATAAACAACAATACTCGGCTTCATTTTAAACCATTTAATGCAAATTAATTAAGCTATTATGCGCGAACCTCCCAGAGTTTTCATGTTCACTTAAGGTTCGCACATAGCGCCTCTATTCAATATACCACAACAAAATATGACAACGAAATATTCTGAATAACTTTAGACGTGAAAATCTTTATAAACAAAACTTATAATGAGACTTTTTTAATGCCCTCTAATACATTTACCACCGTAACACTTTACGCTATTTCTTCTCACGGCCCGTTCTCCATCCAGATTTTCTTATTAACCAATTTACCTCATTATAAAAGCCCATTAGATAAATGTAGTTTTTGATAATATAGGTTACCCACTAACATTTACGAAACTAGGTATGTCTTAAGAAAATGAATATCTTACCGAAAATAAAGGCCTTCACACAGAAGAAGCCGCCGCTGCCTGGTCCGCCTTAGCACAATCAATAGCAACAACGAGTGCAACGAGGAGAGTTTCCATTTCTTCCTTCACAATTTGAACCTGGTAGCTATCCCCCCACGTAAACCAGTGCTTATCAACAGCCCCAATGACTTCTCCATTTTGTATAACTTCAAAATTCATATCCCACCAATTACCCCGAACTTCGATCCCCACCGCATCAATTGCGTAACGTGCTTTTAAAAAAGTAAATTCCTTCTTAATTGTTACCATTTCTTGACCATCTACCTCCACAAAAAAGGTCGGTAAGAAACTGAATGTCTTTTTCGTAATCAGTGCCACATCTTTCATTTCCGGATTCATAATCGAATACGTCTTGGGGATCTTCATCAAACTTCCTTCTACATAATAGACGTCCTTCTCGTCCTGATCTTTCACTGTAAACTTCCCGCTCATACTGAATACTTTTTGTTTAATATACAGTTGTTTCATTCTACTCCCTCCCCCTGATATCAAGCTTTTGTCTACTTACCTATACGCTTAGTTTCCAGAAAAAGTTTCGTATTTACAATCTTTGAAGAAGGAGTATATCGTAATTTCAAAACACAATCCGCCGAGCGATGACTCTATTATGGAGGCAGCAGTTGACCGACTATTTTTCGCTTCTATTTTTCTTAGTCTCAATATTTAATGATAATTGCTATTTTCAATGAAACTCTAAACACTTACATACTTATTTTAGATTTATATGCAACAGAAAAGACTACAATAAACCCATTAACTTAAAAATTCCAATTTCAAAAAGGACCTCCCCCCATAAGATTCTGGAGAGCAAGGTCCTTTTTTATTTCGAATCTTCAATAATCCATTCTGCTGCACTAAGTAAATCAGGAAACACAGCGTCTGCAAGTGGATCATTTTCCCCAATAAATACTGTTTTTGTTCCTGCTTTTTTTCCAGCGATAATATCCGTGTCGGTATCCCCCACCATGTACGAAGAGGAAAGTTCTACCTTATATTTTCCCGCTAGATCTTCAATTAGCTTGCTGTTCGGTTTCCTACATTTGCAACCTGCTTTTGGTTTATGCGGACAGTAGGCAACTTCTTCAATCACTGCCCTTTCTTTCTTAAGCTCGTCCATCATGTGGTCATGTATCCGTTGTAATTGCGTTTCTTTCATAAAACCTAACCCTACGCCTCCTTGATTGGTGACGACAAACACATGATCGAATACTTTATTTAGCTGATGAATCGCTTCCGCCACATCAGGCAAAAAATATAGCTGATCAGGACGATTTACAAACTTCACTCGGTCAGTCAAGACTTCATTAATGACACCATCCCGATCGAGAAATACTGCTTTTTTCATAAAAAACCACTCCTAATTTTCATTTTAAAAGGCATTATCTACACTTTGACTTTTGTAATACACATTGTGATACGATTTTAAAATAGTTATTCCATAAAACCTTTTTCTATTACATGCGTAAAAAGTCATGGATTCAAAGATCAAGGAAATGAAATTGATTGTACTTCAATTGGTGGAAACAGAGGAAGCGTGATCCATCTAAAAAATGAGATATCGTGAATGATATTAAATCCATTCACGAGCTCCTATTAAAAGCAGCTCTCATTGCTTGTCTTAGTATATCTTTCGTTGAATATATACTTCTAATTTCTTTTTGTATCTTATGATTGCTTTTCTTTCAGATAACGTGTAAGGTAGGAGTAATTAAACATTCACTTATTTCGAAAATTCCGAAGTAAGGATAGAGGCGCAAAAACCATCAGTATACAATCAGAGGATGATGAGATCCGATGAAGATTGTGGAAAGGGGAATTTGCCGAAGCTGAAGAGATCCTCATTGTCTCTAGGCTGGTTCTGGACTGAACAAGTGCAGAATTGTCATATAGGCGACTATATGGAGGGCTATCTTATGCAAAGAAATAATTCATTATTTCAAAGCAGTAACGAGCCCTCGTTACTGCTTTTTGCGTTCAATGACTTACTTGCCCTCCACCTCTATGTTTTTTAATAAAAAGATAGGATGTGGAGAAAAGATGAATTTTGGACAAATTGTAACTGCTATGGTGACTCCGTTTGACGGACGAGGAGAAATTGATTTTGAGGCAACAAGGAACTTAATTAATCATTTAATCGCAAATGGATCGGATGGGTTGGTTGTTTCAGGTACGACTGGAGAATCCCCTACCCTGACAAACGAAGAAAAGGTGGAATTATTCAAGTTCACTGTAGAGGTGGTAGCTGGAAGAGTGCCAGTGATCGCCGGAACAGGAACGAACAATACGAAAGAGTCCATAGGAATGACAAAACTAGCGGAAGATGCAGGAGTCGACGGGATCATGCTGGTCACTCCTTACTACAATAAACCTTGTCAAGAAGGCATGTATCAGCACTTTAAGACAATAGCAAACACGACTTCCTTGCCAGTCATGCTTTACAATATTCCAGGACGCAGCGCGGTGAACATGGAAGCAGAGACGATCATACGGCTAGCTGATGTACCCAATATTGTCGCGGTCAAAGAAGCGAGCGGAAATTTAGAGGCTATGGCATCTATCATCGAACACACACCTGATAGCTTTTCTTTATACAGTGGAGATGATGGGTTAACGCTTCCTGTGCTGGCAATCGGCGGAATTGGAGTTGTTTCCGTTTCTGCGCACGTGATTGGCAATGAAATGCAGTCTATGATTAATCACTTCAAGAGCGGTAATCTTCAAGCAGCGGCAAAAGAACACCGGCAACTGCTGCCGATTATGAAAGAAATGTTCAAAGCTCCCAATCCTTCGCCTGTTAAAGCGGCATTAAATTTGAGAGGGGTTCATGTAGGAGGCGTACGTTTGCCGATTCTACCTTTACCGGATGCACAGTTGCAGTCATTAAAGCATGTGTTAGGTATTCGTGAGGAAGCAGCAATTTAAATAAAATGTTTTGTAGCAGTATAGCTATCGTTTACCGCCCTTTATAATCATCTGATTTAGGAATTGGGTATTGTTCATTTTCTACTATTCCTTTATTTTCAAAAAAGACAATCCCTAAAATGGGAACGGGTTCGGTTCACGGGGAGAAAACATTAAATAACAAGCTAATCGGGGACACAATTCACATACGAATTGGTGTCCCCTATTTTATTGATATACCAATCTTTTGAAGGGTTTAGTGCAATAATCGGCACTCAAATTCGCGTCCACACTAACAACACCATATAAATTTATGTGGTGTTGTTAATCGCTATGCTAAAGTGGTTGCGAATTGTATAACCAATTATGTTGCAACTTTTAAGAGGAAGATAGATTTCCGAAGGATTTAAGGAACTCTATGCTAAAATAAGTTAAAAGAATTTGGGAGTATTCGTTATTCAACAAACGAACCATTTTATTGCAGTTATGAAACTAATTACTATCTCTTTCCGTCTTAACTAACAAGAATTTTTAGTGTGAATGGAGGTATAATTATGTGGTTAATATTAGGAGTTATCGCAATAATAGCAACTTGTATAAATCTTTATATGTATGGAACAGGCAAAGATTATAAATTGGCAATGGCAATGGGATTATCATTTACAGCACTAACACTTGTTGCAGATTACAGTATGGTGTCCGATTGGGTAAAGGTGGAAGATTGGTCTGCTTTATTAGATGTAGTGCCCACGATGGAAACAGCGTTATGGGTTTTGACGATTATATCGATTTTATTAAATATAACACCTATACTTTTAGAGCTAAAAAACAAAAAATAATTACTTATTGTCGCATCATTTATATAATGTGTAATTATTGTGTAAATCTTTGTGTATTACTAACGGGTGCAATTGTCGAACAATCAATTCGCACTTTCTAGCAAAATACTATATCAAAAACGCTCAAAATTTTGAGCGTTTCAGACTGTAGACAAACTCCGGAAATTTGGAGTTTTCCTACAGTCTATTTTCTTTTACAATAGAGTAAACGCCA
>NZ_WHVW01000018.1:12673-69101 GCF_009651005.1 Sporosarcina obsidiansis | reverse complement strand
GCCTGCAAAATACAGGCAGCAACTTCAACAAATAGCATAGGCTTTTTTTAATTGTCCTTTACAAAGGGTACAGTTTACATTCACAGGAGGTTGTTTTACTTTGTCAACACGTTAGCTATTTCCTCAAAACTCATATCAGAACGCAATTCGAATGTTCCAATCTGGATTTTTCCGGCATATCCATTTTCTTTCATGTACGCATCAAACTTTGTTGCATCCGAAATCAAATGTGCGCGTTCCAACGTGCTCGATAAATCTGCAGAGCTAGATCCGGACTGGACAGCTATTTTCTTTGTTATAACTGTTGTTTCAATGTCTTTTTCTGACGCTCGTTTTTGCTGATCCACTGGTTTAACATCTGGTTTACTTTGATTATCCGGCTGTTCTTCTGACGTCAATGTTTGTGAAATAGCTAATTCTTTCTTGACAACTTCTAATTCTTTTTGAGTTGCAGTCAGCTCTTTTTTTAGAGATTCCTCTGTTACTTGTGGAATGTTGCTTACGGTATATAAAATACCACCCGCTAGTAAGCAGCCAATTCCGACCGAGCGCAATAGTTCTTTGATCATGTGCGAACTCCTTTAGAACGGAGAACAGCGGCCACTTCATCTTCAGACATAGAAGCTCTTTGTGCAATTTCATGGATCGTGTACCCTTGACTATGCAACGAAGTGATTTGATTGACGATGATGGCGTGTACGGTTTTTTTAGGAGCAGTAGCAAAACTTTCTTGAATGGGTGGGGTGACCATCAGTTCTTCTTCCAGCACACGAACTCTTTTTTTTAAATTGCTTGTTTCCTGATGGAGGCTGACGGATACTTTTTCTAATTCATCTTCAAATGTTC
The DNA here is from genome assembly GCF_009651005.1 of Sporosarcina obsidiansis. Classification (GTDB taxonomy): domain Bacteria; phylum Bacillota; class Bacilli; order Bacillales_A; family Planococcaceae; genus Sporosarcina; species Sporosarcina obsidiansis. The sequence goes on along the minus strand of NZ_WHVW01000018.1, from coordinate 68,255 downwards.
GAGAGTGATTCCCTACAAAAAAAGACGCTAGGACAGCCAGCACACCAATAATTAGTAAAATTAAAGAGATGTCCATTTTTGTACCTCCAAAATAACTAGAGTTTCCTACTATAATACCATAGGCATCTCTCGAATGATATTTCAATCTTTCTGCTGTACAATGAGCAATTATATGCTATAATTTATTAGTCGTATAAATCATGCTCATATTTTACTTTATATCGCTAATGAGTGGGAGGGACAGTAATGCGCGTAAATATTACACTCGCTTGCACGGAATGTGGAGAGCGCAATTATATTTCAAAGAAAAACAAGCGTAACAATCCAGAACGTCTTGAAATGAAAAAATATTGCTCACGTGAACAAAAACAAACTTTGCACCGTGAAACGAAATAATTAGTAAAACCAAAACCTGCTTCGGTTTTGGTTTTTTCTTACGGGAGGTAGAGCAGTGGATAAGCAAATTCTAAGAAAACAGGTTTTAGAGCAATTACATCAATTAAGTCCATCTGATCACGAACAAAAATCGGCTCTTATACAGAAACAAGTTCTTGCTTCGGATGAATTTAAGCATGCAGATACGATCGGGATCACGCTGTCAAGGTTTCCGGAAGTGGCAACGCATCGTTTGATCGAAATCGCTTGGCAAACCGGGAAACGAATTGCAATTCCAAGATGCATCCCTTCTTCTAGGCAAATGGATTTCCGCCTGATTGAATCGTTTGATCAAACAGAAACAGTATATCTGGATTTACGAGAGCCTCGAATCGATCTCACGACATCCGTGGCAGCTGAAGATATTGACTTGCAAATTGTGCCGGGTGTGGTCTATTCCGAAGAAGGCTATCGCATTGGTTTTGGCGGTGGTTACTATGACCGTTATTTATCCAATTATCCACATCAGACAATTTCATTGGCATTTGAACAGCAAATCCAAACTGCTATGGAAAGAGAGTCTCATGATATACCTGTATCATATTTATATACTGAAGAACGTATCATAGATTGTCAGAAAGCACGTGAGTTGAATGAATGAGTTTTACGATGTCTACCAATTGTTAAAAAGGTTTGGAGTGATCATCTATACGGGTAATAGAAATCAAGATATCATTGCCATGGAACAAGAAGTGAAAGAGCTGTTCGATCATCAGTTTATCGATCAGCAAACCTACTTACAGTCCGTTTTGGTCCTACGAAAAGAAATGTCCGTGGATCAAACTCCTTAACAATTATTAGGATAATTTACTCATTTTTTGGTGTTTATGAAACTTTTCTTTCATTCAACCGTCTAATTGTAAGGCGAACCTAAAACACTCCACTACTTAATTTAATAGAAATGAAAGGAAGAGATGGAATGAGAAAGTTTGAATGGCCCAAGCATTCCGTACTCATTATCGCAATTATCGCAACTTGGCTGACTACCTATATCGGGTATTTCACTAGTTTCAATATGAAGATTGATAATGCTATGCAGCAATTTATTTTGTTCATTAATCCACTGACATTCTTGCTGTTTGTATATGGGATTGCTTTGTTTATTAAAAAGACTAAAACAAGAAACCGTTATATTGTGACGGTTAGCTTACTGACTTCGATTGTAATGTTCAGTAATGCCGTTTTTTATCGTTTTTTCACGGATTTTATTACACTTCCATTGTTGTTCCAAACGAGTAACTTTGCAGATTTGACTTCATCTATCACAGAGAATATGCATTTTCTAGACGTGTTCTTTTTTACGGATGTTGTGATCGTCTTGTTAGCCATTCGTTTTATTCAACAGGAATCAGTACAAGTTACACAAAAGAAGATGGGCCGAAAAGTGTATTTTGCAGCTGCAGCAACGTTGTTAATGTTCAATCTAGCAATGGCTGAGGCGCAACGTCCACAACTATTGACACGTAGTTTCGATCGTGAGCTACTAGTGAAAAACATCGGTACGTATAATTACCATCTGTACGATTTATTTGTTCAGTCCAAATCTCACGCGCAACGTACGTTTGCAGATGGAACAGAACTTACGGAAATAGAAAACTATGTGAAAGCCAATCATGCGCAGCCTAATCCTGAAATGTTTGGTGTAGCAAAAGGTCGAAACGTCATTATCGTTTCACTAGAGTCTTTGCAGAACTTCGTCATTAATAATGAAATGGACGGTCACGTGATTACACCATTTTTAAATGAATTGACAAAAGATAAAGATACATTTTACTTTGATAATTTCTATCATCAGACAGGCTTAGGGAAAACATCAGACTCTGAGTTCATTGTAGAGAATTCATTATATGGCCGTAACGGAAGCGCAGTATTCTTTACGCATAGCGGTAACACGTATAATTCATTATCTGAACGTTTGAATGAGAATGGTTATTTCACAAGTGTTATGCATGCGAATAGTAAAAGCTTCTGGAATCGTGATATTATGTATAAAGCCATGGATATCCAAAAGTTTTACGATGTTCAGAGTTATTCAATTGAGGAAGGTCAAGCTGTCAACTGGGGTATGAAAGATATTCCGTTCTTTGATCAATCAGTTGAACTTATGAAGGATATGCAAAAGCCATTTGCTACACGTATGATTACCTTGACGAATCATCACCCATTTGACTTGGATGAAGAAGATAAGTTGATTCCTGAATATACGTCAAATTCCAATACGCTGAATAAATACTTCCAAACTGCTCGGTATATGGATGAAGCAGTAAAAGAATTTTTCACAAAATTGAAGGAAAGTGGACTGTACGATAACTCAATTATCGTAATGTATGGTGACCACTATGGAATTTCTGAAAACCATAACAAAGCAATGGGTATGTACATGGACAAAGAAATTACACCGTTCGATAATGCAGAATTGCAAAAAGTTCCATTGTTCATTCATATCCCTGGCTACGGCAAAGGGAAGCAAATGGACGAATTGGGAGGACAGCTTGACGTGCGTCCAACAATTCTACACTTATTAGGTATTGATACGAAAGCAGATATGCAATTTGGGGCAGACTTGTTCTCACCAGATCATGAGCCATTTGTTATTTTCCGCGATGGTCGACTGGTGACAGACAAAAACGTATATACACAGGAAGTTTGCTATGATAAGAAAACAGGAGAGCCAACAGATGAAGCGCAGTGTGCTCCGTATATAGAGCGAGCTAACACTGAATTAAATTATTCGGATACGATTATCAATGGTGACCTGCTTCGTTTTAAAGATGGAAATGAGAGCAGACTTGAGATAAAAGAGGATAAATAAGTTGATGGAGCTGCGCGGTTGCCTATGCCGCGCAGTTTTTCTTTATAGTTATACGGTCTAAATGTTTATAAAATTCGGAAAAGGTGAACCGTTTTGAAGCAGACAATCGTGATGGTAAGTATATTGATCACCTTTTTATTGGTGAGCTGTGATCAAAAAGATGTGGAACAAGTAGAAGAAAAAAACGAACCTCTTATGGATGAGAAAGGATTGTCTGTTCAAACACTTATCACGTCGGAGGAGGATTTTCGGTTTGTGGCCGGCTGGTTAGACAAGGAAAATATTGTATTTGTAGATCATCATGACACAGTAGACCGTGTCCGAAAATTTAACCTAGCAACTGGAGATATACATACGATTTTTACAGATACTGACACAATTTCTGAAGTGCTTATTCATTCAGTAGAGAAGCAATTACTTGTAAAAACAGCTAGCGTTCCAACTGAAGCGAATGTGATAATTATAGAAAAAGATGGAGAAGTGCTGACTGAGTTAACAGTCGAGTCGTCAGAACTTGAAATGAAATGGAATGACGTCGATGCTACCAAACTATTGATTTCTGCCTTTCAAGAAGATTGGAGCTATCAAGTACTCCTGTATGATACGATTGACCAATCTGTAGAGACTGTGGAATTAGTAGATCCGTTTCCTCGTTGGGTAGGAAAGGATAAAATAGGTTATCTAGAAGACTCTACATTAATGAAGAGATCACTTTCTTCAGGCGAGGAAAGCGTAGTTATGAAAAATGTAAATAGCTTCTATGCTTTCTTTGACCAACTGGTCGTGGAAGTTGCTGAAGAGGACACACAATATAGTCTCCTAACAGAAGGTGGAGAAATAAAGCATTCATGGAATGCCGAAAATACTTTAGAAACAGTAGAAGATGTAAAAATATTGAATGATAATAATATTATTATGTCAACTACGGAATATACCGAAAATAATTATGATTATACAACTGTTCTTCATATTATTGGTGACAAACTTGAAAAGCAATTCAAACTAGAGATTGAAGGTGGGTTGTTAAGTTGTTCCCCAAGTGGAGAAGTATGTCTTGTAGGATACAGCTTAGATACACTGATTGATCTGCAAACTGGCGAGACGACAAATTGGTTACAAGTCGATGAGGTTGATAAGGGTGCTGCAAACTAATGGGCTGTAGTAGCACAATTGATTAGAAAACATAAAAATAAGGACATCCTCTTGCGGTTCAAGGGATGTCCTTATTTTTTGGAACTACTTATTTGTGAAGCTGTGGTGGGTATCCTGCATATATAACAGTAGCGATCGTAAAGCCTCCGATAACTACAACAGTTACCACATTGAAAATTATACTTAATAGATTCCGCTCTTTAAAAGCTTGGACCGTTCCAAAGACTGCTAAAATTGCAATCAATCCAAAAATGATGACCAATAAATTCATTGAGTAGACACTCCTTTCAACATTGAAAAAATGAATGCCGTATAGCGATATTCCTTCTCTATTGTACTGTTAATCAGACCTTTTGTCGAGATTAAATAATGACGATTGTTTGAAATATGCGGAGTGTTTACGTAAAATTAGAAAAAGAGGTGAGATAATTGAAAATACATATACATCCATTAGGACCGATTCAGACGAATTGTTATGTAATTGAGGATGAAGAGAAAAATTGTTTAGTTTTTGATCCAGGTGATCAAGGAGAGGCATTATTAGCAGAAATTCAGAAGCTATCGTTAAAACCGTGGGCGATCTTGCTGACACATGCACATTTTGATCATATCGGGGCAATCGAGACGATTCGAAAGGCATTTGACATTCCAGTGTATTTGCACATAGCCGAAAAAGATTGGCTCGGCAACGCGCAACTGAATGGTTCAGGGAAATATCCAATGTTTCCGGATATAGTTTGCAACCCGGCCGATGTGTTAGTAGATGAAGAAAAAAGTCTACAAGTGGGACCTTTTGTAATGGGAGTCCGTCATACTCCAGGACATTCGCCAGGAAGCGTTTCGTATATCTTTAAAAATGACGGATTTGCGATAGTAGGAGACACGCTCTTTAGAGGAAGTGTTGGACGTACCGATCTACCTGGAGGTCATACGGAGACGTTGCTGTCTTCCATTCATAACGAATTATTATCACTTGATGATGAAATGATGATTTATCCCGGTCATGGACCTGCAACTACCCCGGGTATTGAAAAAGATCAGAATCCATTTTTACATGGATTTTAATGACAATAAAAAAAACAAAAAACAGCTCTCTGTGAGGAGGCTGTTTTTTGTATGTACGGATTAGTGTCCAGCACCTGGTACATGAATGAAAATGGAATAGTAACTGAAACCAACCATGAAGATCATTAAGTATGCTCCAAATAAGTACATGTACATACGCTCTGAAAGTTTCAAGTATCCAAGTAGTACGAAGAAGATCGTGCTTGCGACTAGCAGTAAAGAAGCAGGAATCATGTGCCCAACATAGAACATGACCGCAAAAATACCTGTCCAGAATCCGCAAAGTTTGAACATATTATCCATCTACGTGTCCCTCCTTCACAACAATACAATAAGCTCTTATCCATTATAATAGAACGTCAGCCTAAAAGTAAACTCCAATCAATTTTACATTGTGACAAAAAAGTGTACTTACTTGGTGACTTATTATGTAACTTGCTCTTTCCTGCGAACCAAATCGCTGATTGCGTATCGAAATGCAAGCTATCCTTAGTATAGCAAATAGCTAGTAAAAATAATATGAAAATTCATTTTTGCTATATTATCTGGCGTTAAAAAACTATTTTGAGTCATTTATCATAGTGAAAATGAAACAATCTGGATTTTGGACAACTTTTCAACAATTCAATTTCATTGTATACTTCTGCGTAAGATGAGAAGTGGTCTTTCATCAAACCGAGAAAGGGGAGTATTATGGAAACTGTATCGAACCCAATTGAAAAGACGTGTTTTCAGCTTCTGGAAAAAGCTATTCATTCCGAAGCGACAGATATTCATTTCGTACCTACATCAGAAGGCTATGATGTAACCATTCGTAAACATGCATTATTCTCGAAAATTGGCCATTTTCCTCATACATTAGGTAGCCGTTTGATTTCTTTTTATAAGTTTTTGTCTTCATTGGATATAAGTGAGCATCGCAGACCCCAAAGCGGTTCCTTTCATCGGTCATTTTCTGAACACAACTTCTCTTTTCGCGTATCTACCATTCCATCCATTCAATCGCGGGAAAGTGTCGCCATCCGCGTTCAAAAACACGATAAAATTGTACCTCTTCAAAAGCTATGTAGTAATCCTGAATGGAGCAGCCAGTTGTCTCAAGCCGCGGCTTATAAACAAGGATTATTTCTTGTAACTGGCCCTACTGGCTCAGGAAAAACCACAACATTATATTCATTAACAGCTCATTGTGTGAAGGAATTGGAACGCCATGTAATTTCATTGGAAGATCCTGTAGAAAATAACCATAGCCACCTGTTACAAATTCAAGTGAATGAACGATCTGGCATTACATACTCAGCTGGATTGAAAGCTATTTTACGTCACTCGCCTGATGTCATCATGATCGGTGAAATACGAGACGCTGAAACTGCGAAAATTGCGGTGGAAGCTGCTTTGACAGGACATCTGGTGTTGAGTACAATTCATGCGAAAGATCCAGTGGGGTGCTTATACCGCTTAATGGACTTAGGAGTTCACTTGGAAGAGCTTAGACAAACAATTATTGCGATTTCAGCACAACGTTTGATTACTCGGCATTCGGGCGAAACGGCGGCGATTTTTGAGATTTTGCAAGATCCCTATATCGAGCAGGCTACAGAAGCTATTTCAAAAGGAGAACGTTTTTCTGTACCGAATGAGCGGAAAATTGATACACAGTTAGCTTTCTTGGAAAGTCAGGCACTGAATGTTGTGGAATAAATTAACGAGTCATTATTCTAAAAAGAAGAGCTTAGTCAAGCCTGCTGATTTTTTGCAAAGACTTTCGGTTTTGCTTCAAGAAGGCTACACATTTCATGAAGGATTGATTCTCATCTTGCCCTATCACACAAAAGAATACGAAGAGAAGCTCACACAAGTAGAATTAGAATTGAAGATGGGCTACGGAGTTACGCACATATTAAAAAATTTGGGTTTCAGCAAGAGTCTTATGTTGCCGATTGTCATTGCAGAAGTCGATGGTAATTTGATCCGCGCGCTGAATGAAGTAGCTGAGCGTGTCAATCGAACAGCTGAAAAACAAAAGCAAATTCGGAAACTCTTGGCGTATCCTGCCGTTTTGTTTACTTTTTTACTGCTACTATTACTAGCGTTCCGCCAATTTTTCTTGCCAAATTTTGAGGCTCTTTCTATCATGCGTTCCAGTCAAGAAACAGGTTTGGTTCAATTTTTACCACGTTTGGTCTCCTCCATACCGGATCTCTTGTTAGTAGGCGTCTTGGTTATGGGGACTACAGTTGTAATACTACGAATTTGGATGAAGAAACTGACAGCTGCACAAATATTAATGAAGCTATTGAAGATTCCCGGAATTGGTTCTTTTTATAGTGCTATGAAAACAAGAGACTTTGCTAGTGAACTAGGAAGTTTATTACAATCAGGTTTGTCTCTGCAGAGTGCGCTGAATGTATTAGTCGAACAGAAAGAAGATCCTATTTTATCTGAGATCACAAGTCACCTTAGGGTTCATGTGATCTATGGAGAACCTTTGCATGAAGCGATTCGATTAACTGATGGGTTATCTGAACGCTTAGCAGACTTTGCAAAGCATGGTTCTGATAGTGGATATTTACCCAAAGAATTATTGATATACAGTGAGCATACGAGCGAACAGTTGGAAGAAAAAGTGAATAAGTGGATTGCCATCCTACAGCCTGCTTTATTTGGTGTGCTAGCAATCTGCATTTTGCTGTCTTATTTGGCTATCCTATTACCAGTTTATCGAATGATCGATAGTATTTAATGAGGAGGAGACAGAAGTTGATAAAGAAATTTATGAAAAATGAACGAGGTTTCACTTTGATAGAAATGATGATCGTATTGCTTATTATTACCGTTTTAATTTTAATTGCGATTCCGAATGTGACCAAGCATTCCAAATCTATTGATGAGAAGGGGTGCGGGGCGTATGTGAAAATGGTGGAAGGACAAATACAGGCATATAAGATGGACGAAAAAACTACCCCAAGTTTATCTGATTTAACTGCTAAAGAGTATTTACCGGAGAATCCAGTATGTCCGGATGGGAGCGTATTAGTCATTGATGGGGAAGGAAAAGTGACTGTTGCAAGAGCGGGTAGTTAATAGACTGAGGAAAGATGAAAAGGGATTTACGTTTTTAGAGCTTTTACTTGTTCTGTCCATTGTCGTCATCCTAAGCGCTGTTATTTTACCATTCAGTGAAAAACGATTATATCAGCTTTCAGAAGAAGATGCATTAAAATCTTTTATTGTGGCGGTTCATGAGACACAGTTGTTTGCGACAACTCATCAAGAGCATATTCGATTATATTTTTTAAATGGACGAAACAGTTATAAATCTGTTAGAGGGGACGGGACCGTTATAGTAGAAGGACAATTCCCTGATGGTATGATGTTAGGAGAATCGACGAGATTGAAAGAATTGAACTTTCAACCCTCTGGAAATCTATATCCAACAGGTAGAATGACAATTGTAACAAAAAAATCGGGCCTCATCACCATTAGTTTTCAATTCGAAAGGGGAAGGATGATAATCAGTGGATGAAAACGGACAATCGTGGCCGGAAGCGATGCTATCTTTAGTCATTATCATGGTGATTTTCTCCTCCCTCCTCCCACTGGCTACTCAGTTAACATCTTCAGTACTTATGAAGAAACACGCCATGATTGCAGCTGAAACAAGTTTTCAGGCAGCTATACATTTTCGTTCCAGTGGACAACTCACTGGGGTCAGAACACACGATGGTCTTGTTTATCAGTGGTCTGTGGAAGCTGGAGAAATATGCGTCACGTATGAAGAGATGCGGGGCATTAGTAGTAAATGTGTAGTCTTATGAAGCACTTAAATGAAAGAGGTTTTTCATTACTAGAGAGCATTATTCATTTGATGATATTTTCTATTCTCATCCAGTTAACCATTCTTTTCTTTTATTGGAAAGCCCCCATACAAACTAGTTATCAGAGTGATTTTTTAGGAGAATGGGAGCTGTTTTCTTTAGAACTTCAGCAGCTTTTAGAAGAAGTAGAATGGGTATCGGAACCTACGAGTAATAGTGTTTCTTTTCGGACAGAGAAAGGGACGGTCACTATTCAAGTGTACCAGCAATTGATTCGAAAAGTAGTCAATGGACAAGGTCATGTTCCATTGTTAATGGATGTGAAATTTTGTAGTTTTTCAGTGGATGGAAACCGTTTGCAAGTGGCTGTAGAAAAGCTAGATGGGACTAAAAAAGAAAGGACGTTCGCCATTGGATTATATACGGAATGAAAAAGGAGGGATGTTTGTTTTTGCGATTGTTTTATTATTTTTCGTAAGCCTCTTTCTTTTCTCCCTTGTTTCATGGCATGATAGTCTCTATGGGATCTACGATTCTCTCGAGAACTATTATGAACGAGAAGCAGTCAAATTAATGAAACGGGATGGATGAAAATGAAAAGGATTTATTTGGTAGGATTTATGGGGTGTGGTAAAAGTGCAATCGGTAAAAGGCTTCATACGCTGACGGATATTCCGTTCTACGATATGGATCATGAGATTGCAGAACAGATGCAACTATCAATACCTGAAATCTTCGACCAATATGGAGAGCCTTACTTTAGGCAATTGGAGACAGAATTTTTGCAGTCGTTTCCTGAAGAGTTCTGTATTATCGCAACTGGTGGAGGCGTGGCGGTAAAAGAAGAAAATATACGGATTATGAGAGAAACGGGCATGGTGTTTTTCTTGAATGCTTCATTTCGAGATATTTGGCGAAGAATTTCCACGGATGTGAATCGGCCGATTGTCCAACAATCTTCACGTATGGAGTTAGAGACTTTATTTAAGAAACGACGACCTAAATATTTGGAAGTAGGTCATTTTACTGTAGAAACTACTGGAAAGTCATTGACGGAAATCGCGGAATATATTATCTTTCAAATAGAAAGATATCAGTAAGGAACTGCTGATAAAACGAATGATAATACTAATGTGGGTTTTATCGTTCGTTTTATTTCTGTAATTAGAAATAGATTGCGCTTACTTCTATGAAATGTTAAGATATCAAGGAAGATAGAAACGAAATCAATTTTAGTTAAATAATGCGAATGATTGTATGGGGAGAGCGCGCATTAGGCGCCGCCGAAGGAGCAAGTAACATATGTTATGAATCTCTCAGGTAAAAAAACGCATGCATGACGCATCTCTGGAGACTGCTGATACAATCGGCGGCCGAAGAAAGTATGGAAACTGTAAAGCTTTCAGGCAAAAGGACAGGGGTTCTCTTATTTATAGGAGACCCCTGTCCTTTTTGATTGAATACATACTGATCGATAGTCAGTTTCTCGACTTTTCCTATCGATTAGACAACAAAGGAGGAATAAGGTTGACAAATCAATTATTGCGCACGCCATTATTTGAAAGTTACAAAGAGTATGGAGGTAAGACGATTGACTTTGGCGGATGGGAATTACCTGTTCAGTTTTCCAGTATTAAAGCTGAGCATGAAGCGGTCCGTACGAAAGCAGGTCTATTCGATGTATCCCATATGGGAGAAGTGTTGGTCAGTGGAAACGGGGCGCTAGCATATTTGCAGAAGCTCGTCACGAATGACGTGTCCAAACTCCAGGTTGGTCAAGCACAATATACGGTGATGTGTAATGAACAGGGTGGAACAATTGACGATCTATTGATTTATAAGCTGGATGAAGAACGATATCTTCTAGTAGTGAATGCTTCTAATATTGATAAAGATGTAGCTTGGATGCAGAAGCACCAAACGGAAGATGTTGTGATTGACAATCAATCTTCTGATTATGCTTTATTGGCACTTCAAGGTCCAGCAGCTCTGACAGTTCTGCAAAAATTAACAGATGAACCATTGGAAGACATCAAGTTTTTCCGTTTTAAAGAGCATGTACAAGTGAGTGGGGAAGATGTACTGGTCTCCCGAACAGGTTATACAGGTGAAAACGGCTTCGAAATATATGGTACACCACAAGCGATCACTGCCTTGTGGCCAAAGATTTTACAAGCTGGCGAAGCAGAAGGCGTTGTGCCGGCAGGACTTGGTGCTCGAGATACGCTACGTTTTGAAGCGGGTCTACCGTTATATGGTCAAGAGCTGTCAGCTATTATTTCACCTTTAGAAGCAGGTCTTGGATTCGTAGTGAAATTAAATAAAGAAGCGGACTTCATCGGGAAAGAAGCGTTGAAGAAACAAAAAGAAGATGGAGTACAAAGAAAACTTGTCGGACTTGAAATGATTGATAAAGGGATCCCCCGTACAGGCTACAAAGTGTATGTTGTTGACCAAGAGATCGGAGAAGTTACAACGGGTACACAGTCTCCTACTTTAAAGAAAAATATTGGTTTTGCGTTACTATCAACGGATTATACAGAGCTAGGAACTGAAGTAGAAGTCGAAATCCGTTCGAAACGGTTAAAAGCAAAAGTGATTGGAACACCTTTCTATAAAAGACCATAAGCGAAAAGGGGTAAGATTATTATGAAGCATCGTTATCTTCCAATGACGGAGCAAGATCAGAAAGAAATGCTGGAAGTGATAGGAGTATCTTCAATCGATGAATTGTTTTCTGATATTCCTGAAAAAGTCCGTTTTACAGGCGAGTATAATATTAAACAGGCAAAATCTGAAACATCTTTATTGAAGGAACTTGGCCGTTTGGCAGGTAAAAATGCGAACGCTCAAGATTATGCTTCATTTTTAGGGGCAGGTGTCTACGATCACTATCGTCCGATAATTGTCGATCATGTCATTTCACGTTCTGAATTTTACACAGCCTATACACCTTACCAACCGGAAATCTCACAAGGTGAATTACAAGCTATTTTCGAATTCCAAACTATGATTTGTGAGTTAACGGGAATGGAGCTTGCGAACTCTTCTATGTATGATGGCGGTACGGCGTTGGCAGAAGCCGGAACGTTGGCAGCTGGACATACACGTCGAAAAAAATTGTTGGTTTCTTCAACTGTTCATTCTGAATCTCAAGCAGTTGTGAAATCGTATGCTAGCGGTCAATCTATAGAAGTCGTGACAATTCCGCATGCTAATGGTGTAACAGACGTAGAAAAGCTAAAAGAATTGATTGATGATCAGACTGCAGCTGTACTCGTACAGTATCCGAATTTTTATGGTCAAGTAGAGGATCTTCAAGAAATGAGCGATATTGCACATGAAAATGGGGCTTTGTTCGTCGTTTCAGCGAATCCGCTTGCTTTAGGTTTATTAACACCTCCTGGTTCATTAGGCGCTGATATTACGGTCGGAGATGCACAGCCATTTGGTATCCCTGAATCATTTGGTGGTCCACACTGTGGCTATTTTGCAGTATCGAAAAAACTAATGCGTAAAGTACCAGGACGATTAGTCGGAGAAACGACTGATGATCAAGGACGTAGAGGATATGTTCTGACATTGCAAGCACGTGAACAGCATATTCGCCGTGATAAAGCGACTTCGAATATTTGTTCGAATCAAGCACTGAATGCTTTGGCAGCATCCGTTGCAATGACAGCTCTCGGTAAAGAGGGAGTAAAAGAAATCGCTTATCAAAATATTGCTAAAACCGCTTATGCACGACAAGCATTTGAAAATGCTGGGTTTGAAGTGAAGTTTAGTCCTTCTCACTTCAATGAAATCGTCGTCAATTGTAAAGCACCTATTAAGGAAGTTAACGAACACTTGCTGAAGCATGGCATTATTGGCGGATATGATTTAAGTTTGGTAGACGAAGATCTTACCAATCATGCGCTGATCGCAGTTACAGAACAACGAACTAAAGAAGAAATCGATGCACTCGTGCAAGAACTGGAGGCTATCCATGCATAACGAAAATCAATCACTCATTTTTGAATTATCAAAAGCTGGACGTGTCGGTTACAGTTTACCTGAATTAGACGTACCTGAAGTGGATGTCTCTGCTATCTTGCCACAAGATCTGATTCGTCAAGAAGATGCTCAACTTCCGGAAGTGGCTGAATTGGATATTATGCGTCACTACACAGCGCTATCCAACCGCAATCATGGCGTTGATACAGGGTTTTATCCGCTTGGTTCTTGTACAATGAAGTACAATCCCAAAATTAATGAAGCTGTTGCACGCTTTCCTGGTTTTGCGCGAGTTCATCCGTTGCAAGATGAATCTACTGTGCAAGGGGCTTTGGAAGTCGCCTACGATCTACAACAACATTTGGCTGAAATTACCGGAATGCCTGCCGTCACGTTGCAACCGGCAGCTGGAGCACATGGTGAATGGACGGCGCTCATGATGATCCGTGCATTCCATGAAGCGAATGGGGATACAGAGCGTACGAAAGTGCTTGTACCTGACTCCGCTCACGGTACGAATCCTGCATCAGCTACAGTGGCAGGATTTGAAACGGTGACGGTGAAGTCAAATGACAATGGTCTGGTGGACCTGGATGATTTGAAGGCTAAAGTTGGAACGGATACAGCAGCATTGATGTTAACGAACCCAAATACGCTCGGTCTATTCGAAGAGGATATTTTGCAAATGGCAGAGATCGTTCATGGTGCAGGCGGGAAACTATACTATGACGGGGCGAATTTGAATGCTGTGATGTCTAAAGCTCGTCCGGGAGATATGGGCTTTGATGCAGTACACTTGAACTTGCATAAGACATTCACAGGTCCTCATGGTGGTGGCGGCCCAGGTTCAGGTCCAGTTGGTGTAACAGAGGAATTGGCAGCTTTCTTGCCTAAACCGATCATTACGAAAACAGAAGATCGATATATATTGGATTATGACGTTCCACAGTCAATTGGACGGGTGAAACCTTTCTACGGAAACTTTGGCATCTATTTACGCGCGTACACGTATATCCGTACAATGGGCCCGGATGGTCTGAAAGCTGTCACGGAATATGCGGTATTGAATGCAAACTATATGATGCGTCGTTTAGAGCCTTATTTCGACCTGCCATATACACAGCATTGTAAGCATGAATTTGTTTTGTCAGGTCGCCGTCAGAAAAAATTAGGGGTGCGTACATTGGATATGGCTAAACGTCTCCTTGACTTTGGCTACCATCCACCAACAATCTATTTCCCTTTAAATGTTGAAGAGGGAATGATGATTGAACCAACAGAAACAGAATCTAAAGAAACATTGGATTCCTTCATTGATGCGATGATTCAAATCGCTAAAGAAGTTGAAGAAAATCCTGAAATTGTTCAAGAAGCTCCACATACGACTGTAATTGGTCGTTTGGATGAAACAAAAGCAGCACGTAAGCCTGTATTGCGTTATACGAAAGAAGCATAAATAACAAAAAAAGGAGAGACGGAAAATACCGTCTCTCCTTTTCCAACTTTTTCAAAATCCGATAGAGGAATCTGTATCCCAATCATTTCGAGTTGCTTTGCGGTGTTGCTTCTGTAATTGCTTAATACGCTCTTCGTAGATTATCATACCTTCATAATGATAGGTTAGGGCAATCGACATATATAACTCATTTAATTGAGAGATCGATAATCCTTTTGTATTTTCCGCAATGTCAAGTACATGACTATCTTCTAAGATATTCTTGCTGTCGAGTTTTCTGATATATTCTTTCCGTACCTCTTTTGTTGGTGACGTGATCTCGTACGTACTGTCAAAGCGTCCTGCACGATTAATGAGAGCTGGATCAATTCGTTCAGGATAGTTTGTCGTTCCGATGATAAATAATCCATCTCGTACATGTACACCGTCTAACGTGTTCAAAAACGTACTTCTCATATGTTCCGGCATAGAATCCATATCCTCGATGACCAGGATGGCTGGTGCGAGACGTTCCGCCGTAGAGAATACTTCCTGTACAGAATGACTACCTGTAAATTCGGTAATTTGCCAATAAATAACTGGTGCATCAGTAGTACCTGTTATAGATCGTACTAACGTCGTTTTGCCGTTACCAGGAGAGCCATAGAGCAAAATACCACGCTTATATGGCAGGCCGTATTCTTTAAAAAATGCACCGTCGTCCTGGAAAAATTCATCAATGGAGCGGTATAGATCATTTTTCAGCTGTTCATTCAATAGTACGTCACTTCGTTCGATTTGCTCGCCTAATCCATATGTCTTCTTTTCAATCCCTTCTTCCGTATCGACTAAATACGTAATGCTTGTCTTCATCGATTCTCTTTGCAGATTATTTAATTCCTCGATAAAGTGCTTTGCGTGCTCAGCGGATGGGGCGAATAGCGTATGTTCCGACCAAGTGGCGCCAGTAGCTACATAATAGCTGATTTTAGCTGTTGCAATTTGGTATTCAGGAAAGAAGAGTAATTGGTTATCGATCGTTTCTGCACGATGGACTGAAAATCCGGCTGTTGATTGATCTGGCTGAATTTTTTCGACAGGCAACGTTTCATAAATGTGCCCAAGTGATTCGTATAGTATCTTTTTTTGCTGAATCAATTCAGGTAGCATTGTCTCGGTATAAGTAAGAAAATCATCTGCAGCGACAATTTTCCAATCATTTGGTGAGTGGTGATGGAGTTTTTCAAAAATAGCTGTAATCACAACCGCATAATTTTGAAAGTGAGGAAGTTTTTCATATTTCTCTGAATTGCTCGGAATAAGAAATGGTAGATTCATTGATTTTAACATTCTCCTTTATAAATAGTAAATCCTCCCATGAAAGGAGGATCTAGTATCATTATTTTGTTTTAATCTTGCCTGTCCATTGCTTAAAACCGCCACGAAGTTGATAGATTTCAGTACAGCCTTTTTTCTTCAGGAATAAAGCTGCGCGTCCTGTACGACTTGTATTTTGATCGTATAGATAAATCGGCTTATCAGGGCGTATTTCTTTATAGCGCTGTGAAAACTGTGTAAATGGGATATTACGTGCACCTAAAATATGGCCAGCATCAAAATCTTTTGGTTCTCGGACATCAATTAATTGTGCTTTCCGATACCCTTGAATGAACTCTTCTTGTGTTAAAGTAGTAAGTGCTTTCCCAACTCGAACGTATGTAATAACGAAATACAGAATGATCGCGAGCACAGCTGCGCCTAGAATATAGTAACTCAAAAAACTTCCCCCTTTTATCAATATCTCTATTATAAAGATTTTCTAGCATCAGTTCAATCGGAATGATAAAATGTAAGGCGTTATTGTTTTTTTCAGCCATCAATTCATATAGCATGAAGATGAAATATTAAGCAATGAGGAGAATGAACATGACAAAAGCGGTTTGGCACTACGTTGATTCAGGCAAGTGTACGCCTTCCTTCAATATGGCGTTGGATGAGGCGCTTCTTGATTTACATAGCCGCGGGGAAATTGGACCCGTCTTGCGATTTTATGAATGGTCTCCCGCCACTTTATCGATCGGTTATTTTCAGCGGATTGAAAAAGATATCGATATGGAAAAAGTGAAAGAACTTGGATTAGGGTTTGTCCGTAGACCGACCGGTGGAAGGGGCGTGCTTCATGAACATGAGCTTACTTATAGTGTCATTGTCAGCGAGCAATATCCCGGCATGCCCGAGTCTGTTACGGAAGCGTATCGGGTCATTTCATCTGGTTTGTTAGAAGGATTTCGCAACTTAGGTCTACAAGCTGAGTTCTCCATACCTGATAAAGAAGTAACCGACCAATTAAAACATCCGAAAAGCGGAGTGTGCTTTGATGCTCCAAGTTGGTACGAGTTAGTAGTGGAAGGGAAAAAAGTAGCAGGGAGTGCGCAGACACGTCAAAAGGGTGTGATTTTGCAGCATGGTGCCATTTTGATGAGTCTAGATGTGGATAAATTGACTTCTATCTTCACTTATTCATCTCCTGCCGTGAAAGAACGGGTGCGCAGAAGCTTGCCAGAACGAGCCATTGCGATTGACCGTTTAGCAGATCGGGATATTACAATCGATGAATGTAAAGAAGCATTCTCAACAGGCTTTGAAAAAGCGTTGGATATCTCGTTGGAGCCGCTCGAATTGACGGATGAACAAATGGCGTTAGTGCATCAAATTGAGAAAGAAAAGTATGCGAATGATGACTGGAATTACAAAAAGTGAAGTCAGTGCTTTCACTTTATTTTTATTATAGAAGGTTGTTGAATCAACCATTCTAAAATCCAATATATAATTTTTGGATTGACAAAGTTTCGATATGTAGTAGATTATGGAGTAAACTATACACAATATGTTGTGTTATGAGAAGTCGAAGGAGGATGTTATATGGTTACGATTTCTAAACAGGGCGAACCATTTCTGAATAAAGAGCAGTTAAATAAGGACATTTCACAGTTTCATCAAGTACACCCAATCACGGAGGATATGAAGCTTACACATAGCGGAGTATCACGACTCGTGATGATTGATCGCTATTCATTTAAAGATACGGAAAAGAAGACGTTACGAGAAGGAGATTTTGTCGTTCTAACCGTTCGTGAAGATCCCAAATTTCCTGCTCGTGGATTGGGCTATATTACAAAATTGGACAAGGCAGAGGGGAAAGCAGAAATTTGGATCGAAGAAGAGTACAGGTCTTCGATCGATGATCCAGAAGAACAGCATAAAGGAGTTATTTCTCGTCCGCTTGAAGTGTTGGAAAAACCTCTCGAAGTATACTATGAACAAATCGCAAAACGTAATGCGACGGGGTTAGCTTCTGTAGAGAAAACTGAGGAAAAAAGAGCGCAGTCTTTTGAAACTTTTTATAAGCAATTGAGTGCCATGCATTTTATTCCTGCAGGACGAGTGCTGTACGGTGCGGGTTCAGATACTGATGTAACCTTCTTTAATTGCTATGTCATGCCGTTTGTTCCAGATTCCCGTGAAGGCATTTCAGACCACCGAAAGCAAGTGATGGAAATCATGAGCCGTGGTGGCGGTGTCGGAACGAACGGATCGACTTTACGTCCGCGTAACACACTGGCTCGCGGAGTGAACGGAAAATCTTCTGGTTCTGTTTCATGGCTGGATGATATTGCGAAATTGACACATCTCGTCGAACAGGGTGGATCAAGACGTGGCGCACAAATGATAATGTTAGCTAACTGGCACCCCGATATTTGTGAATTTATCATCTCTAAGATGCAGAATCCGCGAATTTTGCGATATTTAATCGAAAACACAGAAGACGAGTTAATTAAGAAGCTTGCAAATGAAAAATTGAATTTTAAACCTTTGACTTCACAAGAAGAGGCGATGTATCAAGGGATTGTCAATTATAAACAAATCCCAGGTCATGGTGGCTTCAATGCAGCGATCATTCGTGATGCCGAGTTAAAGCTTCAAGATGGCGGAATGTATTCAGTTCATAATCCTGAATTCTTAACAGGTGCCAATATTTCCGTTACTTTGACAGATGACTTCATGAAAGCTGTGGAAGAAGACGCGGATTACGATCTTCGTTTCCCGGCAGTTGAAAATTATTCACCTGAAGAGATGGTCCATTACAATGAACAATGGCATGAAGTCGGCGATGTGCGCGAA
The DNA here is from genome assembly GCF_009651005.1 of Sporosarcina obsidiansis. Taxonomy (GTDB): domain Bacteria; phylum Bacillota; class Bacilli; order Bacillales_A; family Planococcaceae; genus Sporosarcina; species Sporosarcina obsidiansis. The sequence continues at coordinate 49,360 of NZ_WHVW01000018.1, read as the reverse complement.
TGGGAGAGACTTGGTCACGAAGTTCGTGTGTATCGTACAATTAAAGCCCGTGCGTTATGGGATTTGATCAATATTTGTGCAACGTATTCTGCAGAACCGGGTATTTTCTTCATCGATAATGCGAATGATGAAACGAATGCGAAAGCGTATGGACAGCAAGTTGTAGCAACGAATCCATGTGGGGAACAACCACTTGCACCGTATTCCGTCTGCAATTTAGCAGCTGTTAACCTTGCGGAGATGGCAGATAAAGAAACAAAGACCGTGAACTTCGAGAAATTAAAAGAGACGGTACGGATTGGTGTTCGTATGCAAGATAACGTCATTGATGCTACACCATATTTCTTAGAAGATAATAAAGTACAAGCACTAGGAGAACGTCGAGTAGGACTAGGCGTTATGGGACTTGCCGATCTTCACATCTATTGTGAAAAAGAATACGGCTCTCTTGAAGGCAATCAATTAGTCGATGAAGTATTTGAAGCAATTGCGACAACAGCTTATCGTGAATCAATTGAATTGGCGAAAGAAAAGGGTAGTTTCCCATTCTTGATCGGTAAGACAGATGAAGAAACGAAAGCATTACGTCAAGCGTTTATTAATACAGGATTTATGAAACGTATGCCTGAAGATATTCGAGAAGCAATTTTAGAATATGGTATTCGTAACTCGCATTTATTAACCGTTGCGCCAACGGGATCCACTGGAACCATGGTAGGAGTTTCCACTGGTTTAGAACCATATTTTTCCTTTACGTATTACCGTAGTGGTCGTCTTGGGAAATTCATAGAAGTAAAAGCGGAAATTGTCGAAGAATATTTACAAAGTAATCCTGATGCAGATCCGGAAAACTTGCCGAAATGGTTCATTTCATCGATGGAGCTAGCACCAGAAGCACATGCGGATGTACAATGTATCATTCAGCGCTGGATCGACAGCTCGATTTCAAAAACGGTCAATGCGCCGCGTGGCTACACTGTGAAGCAGGTAGAAAGCGTTTATGAAAGATTGTATAAAGGCGGAGCAAAAGGCGGCACAGTATACGTCGACGGAAGCCGTGATTCGCAAGTTCTGACATTGAAAGCGGAAGATAATATTCCAGATACAGAAGAACTAGTAGAAGTGACGGAACAGCCGAAAGTTGTGCTCGTCAATACGATTCAAGATTTGCGTTCTACCAACGTGACCATCGGCTCGGAAGTGGGCGATACGTGTCCGGTCTGCCGACAAGGTACCGTAGAGGAAATAGGTGGATGTAATACATGTACGAATTGCCAAGCACAGTTGAAGTGCGGGCTGTAACAAAAATGATATAGTACAAAAACCGCTAATTCATTAGAATTGGCGGTTTTTGTACTATATCTGTACATCAAGGTCTGCAACACTCGAAGTCAAAAAGAGTTTCAATCAATTGAGTTAGCAAATTCAACTAATGTATCAGCAGTTACTTCTGAAACCCTCTTATCCACTCCGAGCATGTATTCCCAATTACTGTGTTCAAAAATCGGAAAATTAAATAACTGATGCTCAATATAAAGGGTTTCCTATATTTTTTTAGGCGTGTAGACTTTCTGATTGACATTGTTTTTGAAAGTTACTTTATTTTCCAAAGAACGAACAGTAATTTTATAATGGTTTTCTACAATTTCGTTATGGATAAACTTGATTTCCAACTCATCATTGAGGTTATATTCCGTGTCTTCAGAGAATCGTCCGATTTGATGAGTAAAAGGAATGGAAGGTGTACTTCGGCAATTTTACAGTTTGGTCAAAATGATTTTCAAATTCCTTGATTGCTGAATCCGGAGATGTGTATCCAAGTTCTAAATGTTCTTCTTTAATGGTGCGAGGTGTATGGTAGGGGTTTGCTTGTACTGTCCCATATATTAGTCCGAAAAGTAATAGGCTAAATAAAACCAAAAGAAGTGGAAAATTCTTTTTCAATTTCTTCACTCCAAATATTATTTTGGTTTAGTGTGTCCATCGCGGTTACAATCATTCTTTTAAAAGTAAAATTACAGGTAACTTTTATTATTGAAATAGGGAAGTCAAGAACGGATTAAGGTAAAGAGATAAAACATTTTTGCAGATAAAAACACCCAACAGTTAGAATCACAATCTAGCTGTTGGGTGTATACCATAACTAAGGTCTATTCATTTATAAGGTGTGTTCCATTCAAGACAGAATCGTCACAGGTTTTTGTTCGTCTACTTTTTCTGTTTCAACTACTGCTTCTTTATTCAACGCACTCACACCGTACTGTTCCACTTCCAATAACTTTTCAAATGAAGCAATTGCCACCTCAACTTGTTTGTCATCAGGCTCTTTTGTTGTCAGGAGTTGTAGCCAGAGACCAGGGTAGCCTAAGAAACGAAGAACTGGAACATTTCGAACTGCATTCGTAAGTTGTAGCACTTCAAAAGAAATACCTAACACAACAGGAATCAACAATATCCGATTGACGACACGTAACCATAGTGGGTCATGTGGAACGAGAAAATAGATAAACATCCCAACAATCACAGTGAATAATAAAAAACTACTGCCACACCGATAATGTAATCGAGATTGAGATTGAACATTTTCAACCGTCATCTCCATATTGTTCTCATAGTTGTTGATTACTTTATGTTCCGCACCGTGATATTGAAACACGCGTTTAATGAGTGGTGTCATCGAAATAAGTCCAATGTACGTTAACAGAAGAACTAACTTAAAAAAGCTCTCCAACATAATTTGTGCTGTTTTCCCAGGTGCTACCGACTGGAACAACTCTGCTAAGAATACCGGAACCAACGTGAATACAAACTTACTGAATAAAAAGGTTAGCACGCCTACAGCGGCTACACCGAGAATCATCACGAGTTTGGACGTTTCTTCTTCTTTTTGTTGTTCCTCTTCCTCGCCAGGCATTACATCATAGCGGTCGCTCGCAAATGTTAGATGTTTAGAGCCGTTTCCAGCAGATTCTATCAACGCTACAATTCCGCGAACGAAAGGGATTTTCTTGAGTTTTGAACGTACAGGATGTTGTTCCCTAGGTACGTGAAAATATTCAATAGAATCATCTTTCCGGCGAATGGCTGTCACCGTATCCTTTTTTCCGCCAAACATGACCCCTTCTATAAGCGCTTGCCCTCCGTATGCAGGAGGAGTTTTAGATTTTCTCATTACATACCCACACTTTCTGTCGTTAGAAACGATATCTATAGTGTACTAAAAAAACAGAAAATGCACCATTGAGATGTTTAAAAAGAACATGAAAACCCGACACTGATGTGGGAGGGATTTTTATGCGTATCACATCGACACATGTATGGACAGCAGTAATGGCTGCGTTCTTATCCACTTTTTCATTGAAATTTTTGCAAGTTTTTAAGTTTATTAAATGGTCTCCGATTGGCTGGTCTGAAAGGTTACATATGTTCACGACCACACCTGTTTGGTTCAAATGGGGGTTATTATGGATCGTCTGTTTCGTAATCTTTTTCCTTTTATATTTGATTGCACTCTTTACATCTAAAATTCCACCGAGCTTGTCATCGATTGTTTTCACGGTCATTATGTTGGTCTTTATTGAATGGATGGTCCATGTAAAAGGAGATCTAAGTATAACTCAGTTTATTAAAAAAATGTCTATTCCATTCGCTGCTCTTTTGGCGATGATTATTCGTTTTGTCATCGGTACTTCCGTTTACATGAGAAAAACCTTTGACAAAGGGTAGAAATAGTTTGTCCGTTTATCTCAATATGCTAAAATAGGAAAGAAAAATGAGTGGGAGGGGATAAGTTGGAACTATTACTGTTAAATGGTCCGAATTTAAATCGTTTAGGTAAAAGAGAACCAGATATTTACGGTGCGGAAACATTGGCGGATATTGAAAATAGATTGCAACGTTTGGCTGAAGAATCCGATGTGGTGTTAACTTGTTTCCAATCCAATGTGGAAGGAGAACTCATCAATCGGATTCACCAGGCAGGTGATCAAGGGATCGACGGGGTGATTTTCAATCCGGGCGCCTTCACACATTACAGTATCGCTCTACGTGATGCGATCGCTTCTATATCTGTTCCAGTCATCGAAGTTCATATTTCGAATATACATACCCGTGAAGAATTCCGTCATACTTCCGTCATCGCCCCTGTAGCAGCCGGACAGCTTTGTGGTTTCGGAACTGCCGGGTATGACCTCGCCTTCCATGCGTTTATGCTAAAAAGAAAGGAGAGAGTACACCTTGAAAATTGAGCAACTGCGTAAGATTCTTGAGGAACAGGAAGTAGATGCGTTACTCATTACGAATCCTTATAACCGACGTTATATGACGAATTTCACTGGATCTGCTGGAGTTGCAATCATTTCTCGGGATGACGCAGTTTTTATCACAGACTTTCGTTATATGGAACAGGCTGATGCGCAGATGACAGGCTATCGGATTGTCCAACATACCGGAACGATCATCCAGGAAGTCGCCAATCAAGTGAAATTAATGAAGATCAGTACACTAGGTTTTGAGAAAGAACATCTTAGCTATAGTCAATTCGAGATGTATGATAGGCATGTAGAAGCAGAACTAGTCCCGGTTGCAGGTCTGGTGGAAAAAATTCGTCTGATCAAGACTCCGGAAGAAATTGAAGTGTTGAAGCAAGCAGCTGCCATTGCAGATGCTGCATTTGTTTATATTTGTTCAGTCATCGGTGTGGGCAAAACGGAACTGGAAATCGCCAATGAATTGGAATTTTTCATGCGTAAGCAAGGTGCGACCTCCTCTTCATTTGATATCATCGTCGCTTCAGGCAAAAGAGGGGCTTTACCACATGGGGTTGCTTCTGATAAAGTGATTGAAGCTGGTGATTTTGTTACATTGGATTATGGTGCTCTCTACAATGGATATATATCAGATATCACGAGGACTGTTTCTGTAGGTCAGCCATCTGCTAAACTATCGGAGATTTATGAGATCACGTTAACCGCTCAGCAGTTAGCTGTGGAGAAGATCAAGCCTGGTATGACAGGCATCGAAGCAGATGCCATTGCTCGTGACTATATCAAGTCAAAAGGCTATGGAGAGGCATTTGGTCATTCCACTGGGCATGGCATTGGTATGGAAGTGCATGAAGCACCTGCTTTATCGTTCCGTTCCGAAACTGTTTTAGTACCCAATATGACGGTGACAGTTGAGCCTGGGATTTATCTTCCGGGAATTGGCGGTGTGCGGATAGAAGATGATATCGTGATCACAGAAACGGGTAATGAGCGATTGACGAAGTCTACAAAAGAACTGCTTATTTTATAATCGAACAAATGGAGGAATACGAATGATTTCAGTAAACGAGTTTCGTACAGGATTAACAATTGAATTTGATGGGGATATTTGGCGCGTAATGGATTTCCAACACGTGAAACCAGGGAAAGGCGCAGCGTTTGTTCGTTCAAAATTGCGTAATCTTCGCACAGGAAATGTGAATGAAAAGACATTCCGCGCGGGTGAAAAAGTGGAAAAAGCTCAGATCGATAACCGTCGTATGCAGTACCTATATGCTAATGGTGATGAGCATGTATTCATGGACAATGAATCATATGAGCAATTAGAACTTGGTTCAGCACAATTGGAATATGAATTGAAATTCTTGAAAGAAAATATGGAAGTTCATGTTATTTCCTATAAAGACGAAGTGCTAGGGGTTGAATTACCAAGTACGGTGACGTTAGAAGTAGCTGAGACAGAGCCAGGTATCAAAGGTGATACAGCAAGCGGCGGTTCTAAACCAGCTAAAATGGAAACAGGTTTAGTCGTACAGGTACCATTTTTCATCAACCAAGGTGACCAACTGATCATCAATACAGAAGAGGCTGAATACGTCTCTCGAGCGTAATGACTTGATTTAAAATGCCATCAAACACACGAGGAAAGCTCTCGTGTGTTTTTTAGCGTGTTTGCATATCTTTAGATACCTGATCATACAGTAGACCATGGAGGAGGCGTAGCGGGATGGAATTAAACGATTTATTGCGCATCGCCGGAGTCGGATTGGTGATTGGTGTTTTGCATGTGTTTTTTGAGCAGACGGGCAAAAAGGAGTTTTCATTTTTCTTGTTTTTCCTTGCGTATCTCTATATATCTATCGAATTATTAATGTTTCTTAGAGTATTTTTCACGGAAATCACAGAATTTTTTAGTTGGTTGTCTATGGCGATGTAATGGCGGTCATCTTTCAACTATTTATTGTCTATCTTTTATTGCTTCTGCTCTCTTTTGCGGCTCCTGCATTGCATCCGATTCTCTATACAACGTTATTTTTGATGGTAGCAGTGTATGTCTTGTTTACTGTTCTGGTACCGTTCGCAAAATCACTTTTATTGTTGGTTGAGAAGTTGCCTGCCCCTTATACGACATTATTGGTTGTCAGTGCTGGATTATATTATATGGCAGAGATACTGGCTCTTCAAATGAAAGATGAAGGATATGGAGCACTCTCACAATTGTTCCAAACCGTTATGAAAATTGTGATCATCACACTTTGGTTTCCATCCATCAAGCAATTGATCGAAACCATTCATTCTTTGATCCCTTGGTAATCGGCTAGGGAACTACTACTACGAATGGACGAGACCTCTATGCAAGATTTGTTTAATTCTGTAATTGCCGATGTGTTTGGTCCTTTTTTTCTGTTGCTGATCATGTTGCTACTTACATCACTTGTCGATTTTTTCCTTCCAGCATTTCAAAAGTGGACGAGGTTTCTTCTGCTTGTCATTATACTCGTCTTATTACTGGAGCCCGCAACCGATAGTTTTCGGCAAATCCAACTCATTACCCAATCGATCGCCTCTCTGTTTCTAGGTATGTATCCATTAATTGCGGCCATGATTTTGGCATCCGGTGCAACGTTCGGTGTAGTAAATTTTCAACCCGCCATGCTGCTATTTGCTCAGGGAGCTGTTGTGTTCGCTGAAAAATTTCTTCTCCCCATTTTATTGACAGCACTTTTGTTGGATATCCTTACTCGATTGATGCCCGACATCGTGTTCACGAGGATGGCAGATTTGTTACGTACCTCTTTGCTTGCCATTGTATCCGCAATGGTTGCAGCCTATTCTATCTTCATTACCGCGGGTGGTGCATTGACTTGGTCATTATCAGGTGCGCTGAATGAACCACTAAAGGAATTGATCCGGCAAAACATCCCGGTGATCGGCTCGCTTTTGACGGATACACTTGGTTCAATTGGCCGTTATTCTTCTGGGGCCAGTGCGTACATTGGCATCTGGTTACTACTATCAATTTGGTCAGTGGCTCTGTTGCCGGCGGTAAAGGTTTTGTGTATTGCGTTTTTATTTAGATGGACTGCAGCGTTAATTGAACCATTCTCCCAAAAAGAAGTATGTGGGTTGATGGATGATATAGGACGTACACTATTTGTACTCTGTGCGATTACATTTCTTATATCGTTTGCGTTCATTTATACGACGATCTTTATTGTGACGTTCATTAAACTGATGACGTTAGGGAAGTGAGGAAGCTCTATGCATTTGTTTTTAGTGGGCCTCACGAATCTAATTTTAATTGCTTTAATTCTTCAGTTAGTAGCTACACCAGAAATGGAAAAAGTGTTTATTCCGTTAATTAAATTAGCCGTTGCGCTATGGATTTTGCAATTTATATTGCAAGCAGCAGGTCATAAGTTGTTTTAACTCTACATAGTATTCAATGTAGAATCCTAAGATTGATTAAAGTCACTATGAGATGGTGATGGAAACATGCAAAAACCAGCGAAAAAATCCCAGATGTTGTTAGTCGGTCTTATGATGATTGTATTTGGCATCTTGTTCATCACCAGTACGGGAAATCTAGGAGGGGAAAAACAAAAAAAAGAAGAAAAACGGCTTCTCTCAACATTAGAAGAAACGCTTGAACAAATGGAAGGGTTAGGAAAGGTTACAGTGTATTTTCACTATGACGAAAGAGAAACCGAGAGTTCATTGGCGGGATACTTCTCCATTTCCGCTTCCACTCCTAAAAACTCTTCTCAACTGAAAGGTCTCCTCGTCGTGGCAGAAGGCGTGGAAGATCCGGCCGTGAGAAATGGACTCTCACAACTACTAGCCAATGTCCTACAACTGCCAGAATATCGTATTGTCATTGTGGAAATGAAGAAAAAGGGGGAATCATCTTGAAAGCAAATAAACGAACAGTGTGGTTTTTAACATTACTCAGTCTGGTAGCAGTGATCTCCATCTACTACGTCAAAAAAGAAGCGCCTATGCCTTTTGATGGAATTGCCATTTTCACAAAAGAAACAAAAGATGCAACGAAGTTATTAGAGAAGGAAGGGAAGACTGAAGAAGTAAAACCGGTGTTTGCTGAATCGTACATCTTCCAAGATATGCGGATGGAAGTGCGTAATGAGCGCAGTGAAATGGTTGACCAGTTGACGACCAAGATGACTTCTTCAGATTATACAGCAGAACAGAAGAACGAAATTTTTAACGAAATTGCTGAATTGCGTAAAGTTAGTTCCACAGAGGCGTTAATGGAAATGCAAATTAAAGCACTTGGCTATCCAGAAGTATTTGTTCGGGCGGATGAAGATCGAGTAAATGTAACGGTCTTATCTCAAGAAAGTCACTCGTCAAAAATGGCGGATGAAATCACTCAATATGTTATGTCGAGTTGGGATGGAGCACAAACGGTAAAAGTAGATTTTGCTGAAACAAAAGAATAATTGAAGGAACCAGAGGGCTTTCCTCTGGTTTTTCTGTTCGACTACTTATGGAAATATAAGTGAATGTTTTATGGTCTTCCGAAGAATTTATGATTTTACTATTCCAAATTAATAGCAAAACGTCTATCATAGTATACGATAGTAAGAATAAAATAGTCAGGAGAATCAGATATGTTGAAAATTCAAGAGATTCGCGAAATCATTAAATTAATCGATCAATCATCCATCCAAAAGTTTACTTTCGAATCAGATGGAGGGAAAATCAAACTTGAAAAAGGTACAGGGCAAGCGCTTACAACAGTTGCGGAGGCTCCTGCGGTACAAGCAGTACAACCAGCACCTGTTGCTGTAGCACCTGTCGTCCAACAAGTGACACCTGCCCCTGTAGAAGCACCACAGCAACCAGCTGCGCCTGCTGAAGTAGCGGAAGATGCGTCATTGCACAAAATCACTTCACCTATGGTAGGGACATACTACCAAGCTTCATCGCCTGATGCACCAGCATATGTTAAAAAAGGCGATAAGGTCACTCCTGAATCCATTGTATGTATAGTAGAAGCGATGAAACTATTTAATGAAATTGAAGCAGAAGTATCCGGTGAAATCGTTGAAGTGTTAGTGCAAGACGGTCAACTTGTGGAATACGGACAACCTTTATTCCTTGTAAAAGAGAACTAAGGGGGACTGACAAATGAAAAAAGTATTAATTGCAAACCGGGGAGAAATTGCTGTACGGATCATCCGAGCTTGTAAGGAAATGGGCATTGAAACGGTAGCAGTTTATTCGGAAGCTGATCAGGAAGCGTTGCACGTCCAATTAGCAGATGAGGCCTATTGCATTGGACCGCGTCTATCAACCGATAGCTATTTGAATTTCTCCAATGTCATCAGTGTAGCAAAAGCAACAGATTGTGACGGAATTCATCCAGGTTACGGCTTTTTAGCAGAAAACGCTAGCTTTGCAGAGCTATGCGAAGAAGTAAACATTGAATTTATCGGACCTACTTCGGAAGCGATTTCAAAGATGGGTACAAAAGATGTAGCGCGTAATACAATGCAAGCTGCAGGTGTTCCAATAGTTCCTGGTTCTGACGGTATTGTAGACGATGCAGATCACGCGTTAAAAGTGGCAAAAGAAATCGGTTTCCCGGTTATTATTAAAGCTACAGCAGGTGGTGGCGGTAAAGGAATCCGTGTCGCTCGCGATGAGGAAGAACTAGTAAAAGGCGTTAATATTACCCAAAAAGAAGCAGCGGCGGCATTCGGTAACCCGGGTGTTTATCTTGAAAAATACATTGAAGTATTCCGTCATGTAGAAGTACAAGTACTGGCAGATAAATTTGGTAATACCATTCACCTTGGAGAACGTGATTGTTCGATCCAGCGTCGTATGCAAAAACTTGTAGAAGAAGCACCATCACCTGCATTGACGCCAGCGTTGCGTAAGCAGATGGGTGAAGCTGCTGTCAAAGCTGCTGAAGCGGTTAATTATCGCGGAGCAGGTACAGTAGAGTTTATTTTTGATCATATCAATCAAACATTCTATTTCATGGAAATGAATACACGGATCCAAGTTGAGCATCCCGTTACAGAAATGATTACGGGTGTTGATTTGATTCAACAACAGTTAAAAGTAGCTTCTGGTGAAAAATTGTCGATTAAACAGGAAGATATCCAGGTGAACGGATGGTCGATCGAGTGCCGCATTAACGCAGAGAATCCAGAAAAGAATTTCATGCCGTCCCCAGGTAAAGTCACGATGTACTTGCCACCTGGTGGTTTTGGAGTACGTGTAGATTCTGCTGTTTATCCAGGCTATGCGATTCCGCCATTTTATGACTCAATGGTGGCAAAGTTGATCGTTCATGCTGATACGCGTGAACAAGCGGTTGCTCGGATGAAACGTGCCCTAGATGAATTTGTAGTCGAAGGCGTTAATACGACCATCCCTTTTCATTCCAAGCTGATGGATCATGAAGTATTCCAATCCGGTGATTTTGATACGAAATTCTTAGAGAAACATGACGTCATGAAATAATTGGAGGAGAAATGTAATGGCTGATAAAACAAATCCATCGTTTGTCGGAATGACACCGTCTGGAGATGCTGCTATTGGACGAGTTCAGCTCGCGCCTGAAGTACTTGAAGTCATCATCGGCATTGCTACGACAGAGGTCGGGGGAGTCGTTGCCACTCAAGGGAATTTTGCGACAGGTGTTGCGGAAAAACTGGGTAAAGTGATGTATGGCAAAGGTGTGAAGACCGAGTGGACAGATGAAGGACTGAAGATCGATGTGTATTGTATTATCGAATATGGCCATTCCATCCCTACAGTTGCGGCGGAAATTCAACAGCAAGTCCGCCAAGCGATTTACCATATGACCTCACTCACTACCCATGAAGTGAATGTCCATATTAGTGGCATACAGTTCGAAGATTGAACAAATAGGTAAGAAAAAACATTATCCGTTGGTGGATAATGTTTTTTTACGTAAGCACAACGCTAGCTTTTTTATGAGGAATGAAATGCTTCACACAAAATCACTTGATTCCACTAGTTCTTTTCGTAGCTTTTATGCTATCATTAGGTTTTGAAGATGCTCGGTAGAGGAGATATGAAATATGAAACGACGAGAAGCACGTGAAAAGGCAATCCAAACGCTGTTTCAACTAGACAAGAGTGAAATGAATGTAGATGAGGCCATCGGATATATAGTCGATGCTCCTTTAAATAACTTTTATGAGCAATTAGTTCGGGGAACAGCGGAAAACTTGACAGAAATTGATAACGAAATCACGAATAAGTTGGAAAACTGGTCGATTGACAGGTTACCGAAAATTGAACGAACAGTTCTTCGGCTGGCTGTCTACGAACTACTTTATAATAAAGAAGTTCCAGACCGAGTCATTCTGAATGAAGCAATTGAACTGTGCAAAACATTTGGCGACGAAAAGTCTGGCCGTTTTGTCAACGGTGTTTTATCCAAATTCAACTGACTTCAGTTGTAGAAACGTTCGGAGTCAATCATACAAAATAGAGCTTGGTGTCAAATGTAATACAAAAACGAAAAGTTTGGTGGGAAAATCATGTCTAGTAAAATAATTGATGGCAAAGCAATTGGCCAAGAAATCCGCAAAGAGCTGAAAGTACAAGTAGCTTCTTTAGTAAAACAAGGCTACCAACCTGGATTAGCTGTTATTTTAGTGGGAGAAAACCCGGCATCCCAGACGTACGTCAAAAACAAAGAAAAATCCAGTATCGAAGCAGGTATGAAATCAGAATTGATTAAATTGCCTGAAACGGTGTCGGAAGAGGAATTATTGAAAGAAGTAGAAAGATTAAATCAAGACGATTCAATTGACGGTATACTAGTGCAACTCCCTTTACCGAAGCATATTGATGAAAATAAAGTTATACGTGCAATCGATCCTGACAAAGATGTTGACGGGTTCCACCCGATGAACGTGGGGAAAATGCTGATTGGTCAGCAAACATTCCTTCCTTGTACGCCATATGGTATTATGCAATTACTTGAACGGTCTGGTGTAGAAATTGCAGGCAAGCATGCAGTGATCATTGGGAGAAGCAATATTGTAGGGAAACCGATGGGACAATTGCTCCTACAAAAAGACGCAACTGTTACATATTGCCATTCGCGGACCAACGATCTTAAAAAATTTACACAGCAGGCAGATATACTGATTGTTGCGATTGGCATGGCAAAATTTATTACAGGTGACTTTATTAAAGAAGGAGCAGTTGTCATCGACGTAGGAATGAATCGCGACGAAAACGGCAAGCTCTGTGGAGACGTTGACTACGAATCCGCTGAACAAGTAGCTAGCGCTATCACTCCAGTACCAGGTGGAGTAGGACCGATGACTATCACTATGCTTTTGAAAAACACAGTAGAAAGTGCGGAAAACAAATTGAACTCCCGTGCAAAAAACTAATAACCATTACTGAGAGACGCTCTTATAGAGCGCCTCTCTATACATAAAAGGGCAGGTGAGAACTACATGTCCAATCAAACTTTTTTAACCGTTCAAGCGCTTACGAAATATGTCAAACGTAAATTTGATGCAGACCCACATTTGCGCAATGTCTACGTAAAAGGAGAGCTATCTAACGTCAAGATGCATCCTTCTGGACATATCTACTTTACGTTGAAAGACGATAAAACGAGAATCCAAGCGGCTATGTTCCGTTCGCGTTCTAATACTCTTCAATTTAAACCTGAAAATGGCATGAATGTATTAATTACGGGTGATGTAACAGTTTATGAGACAGCTGGCTCCTATCAATTGTATGTTCAAACAATGGAACCGGACGGGATCGGAGCTCTATATCTAGCTTTTGAACAGTTGAAAAAGAAACTACAACAAGAAGGACTATTCGAGGAGAGATGTAAACAACCGATCCCGCAGATGCCTCAAACAATCGGTATTGTCACTGCGGAATCTGGAGCTGCTTTGCGTGATATGTACTCGACTATCATCCGCCGTTTTCCAATGGCTAACATATACTTGTTTCCTGCCTTAGTGCAAGGACGCACGGCAGCCCCGTCGATCGTGCAAGCAATTGAGCAGGCGAATAGAACTTCAGGTATTGATGTGTTGTTAGTTGGCAGGGGTGGAGGTTCCATTGAAGATTTATGGGCTTTTAATGAGGAAGAAGTTGCGCGTGCGATATTTTCCAGTAGAATACCGATTATTAGTGCGGTAGGTCATGAAACGGACACTACGATTGCCGACTATGTGGCCGATTTGCGTGCCCCTACACCAACAGCCGCTGCTGAAATGGCTGTACCTGATCAATTGCAATTGTTCCAGCATCTGAAAAACCAGCAACGCTCGATATACTTAGCTGTTCAAACGTTTTTAAGACAACAAAATAAGCGCTTAGAAAATGTTCGTTCTGCATATCCTTTACAGTATCCAGATCGACTATATCGACCGTTCATAGAGAAGCTGGATAGCTTGGAAGAACGATTGCGTCGCAACAGCAACATGTTAATTCAAGACAAAAGAATGGCATTTGATAAACTATATTCAGGCTTTCAATATTACACCCCGATCCGTCGCATACAGCTCGAACAGCAACAGGTAAAACAATTGGAAATGCGGATGAATCGCGCTGTACAACAGAACGTCAGACACCAACAACAACGATTTGTCTCTCTTATGCGCATTATGCAAGCGTTAAATCCGTTGCACGTGATGGAGAGAGGGTTTTCAATTAGCTATCAAGACGACGAGGTAGTGAAATCAGTTGAAGATATTGTAGTTGGGGAAAAAATGACAGTTCGCTTGACGGATGGATCGATTGAAACAGTTGTTGAAGGTATAATTCCAAAGGAGGTTAGGTAGAGATGGCAGAAGAAAAAGACATTCAATTTGAACAAGCAATGCACCAATTAGAAGAGATTGTACAAAAATTGGAGGCAGGTGAAGCTCCTTTGGAAGATACCATTACACTGTATCAGAAGGGAATGGAGCTCTCTGCCTATTGCCAGAAGAAATTGCAAAATGCAGAGAAACAATTAATACGAATGATCGATCAAGAGGGAAAAGAAGTTCAATTCGATCCGACAGTAGGTGAGTCAAATGAATGAAAAGCTGCGAGCGTTCATGGATGAAAAAATTCCTGAAATCGAGAGAGAAATGGCAAATCAACTAGCAAAAACAGATATTCCTAATATTTTGCATGAATCTATGACCTATTCTGTTCAAGCTGGTGGCAAAAGAATACGTCCATTGTTAGTACTTGCAGTTTTGTCAGACTTGCATAGGGATTCTGCTGATGCTGTAAAAGTAGCTGTGTCAGTTGAATTGATACATACATATTCACTAATACATGACGATTTACCTTGTATGGATGACGATGATTTCAGAAGAGGGAAACCGACCAACCATAAAGTGTTCGGAGAAGATGTGGCAACACTCACAGGTGATGCTATGCAAGCCCTTGCTTTCCAAGTTTTATCGGAACTACGGGAGACACCGCCTTCTGCATCAATTGAATTAGTTGGTTTATTGGCAAAAGCTTCTGGTGCGCAAGGAATGGTAAAAGGCCAAGTATTGGATATGAAGGGTGAACAACAACTATTGCCTTTAGCTGAGCTGGAAGAAGTTCATCTGCATAAAACTGGTGCGTTGCTCTCATATTGTATAGATGCAGGCGCTGTTTTGGCAGGAGCGACAGCTGAGCAAAGAGCACAGTTGGGACTTTTCTCAAAAAATATCGGATTGGCCTTCCAAATTCAAGATGATATTTTGGACGTAACAGCCACGACTGAACAGTTGGGTAAAACTGCAAATAGCGACACATCAAGTGATAAATCCACCTATCCATCCTTGCTAGGAATTGAGGGGGCGCATGCGCAGTTGAAACATCGCCATGAAGAAGCAGTTCACGCGTTGCAATCAATTGATTTAGAACATTCCATTTTACATCTTTTAGCGGATTATATTATTGAGCGAAATATGTGAAATGAGACCGTTATATTTGTGTCAGACGATCTTACTGATATAATGTAGGAAACAAACAGGAAACACGGTATAGGGTAAGGGAAAAATAAAGTAATGTTGCCCGATAAAATTGTCAATCTCTTATGGCGGCTTGGTGCAGATGGTAGTATAGAACGTATTACTTAATTGATGAAGGTGTGTGATCATGATGGATCTTACAACGATTACAAATCCATCTTTTATAAAAGAGCTCGATAAAGATCAATTATTGGATTTGGCGCAAGATATCCGTCATTTTCTTATTGAAAACTTATCGGTTACAGGCGGACATATTGGGCCGAATCTAGGTGTAGTGGAGTTAACAATTGCATTGCATCGTGCTTTTGATAGTCCAACTGATAAAATTTTGTGGGATGTCGGACATCAATCTTATGTCCATAAAATTTTGACAGGTCGTGCTGGACAGTTCGAGACTCTTAGAAAATATAAAGGATTAAGTGGTTTTCCTAAGATGGCGGAAAGCATACATGATGTATGGGAAACCGGCCATAGTTCAACCTCTTTGTCAGCGGCTATGGGTATGGCTGTTGCTAGGGATATTAAACACGAAAAAAGTTATGTCGTTCCCGTTATTGGAGACGGAGCCCTTACTGGTGGTATGGCATTAGAAGCATTGAATCATATTGGGCATGAAAAAACGAATATTACTGTAATATTAAATGATAATGAAATGTCAATTGCACCAAATGTTGGAGCTTTACATTCTATTCTCGGTAAATTACGTACAGATGGAAAGTATAATAATGTCAAAGATGAGATGGAATATATTTTAAGGAAAATTCCTGCGGTTGGTGGCAGATTAGCAACAGCTGCAGAGCGAGTAAAAGACAGCTTGAAATATTTAGTGGTGAATGGCGTGTTTTTCGAAGAACTCGGATTTACGTATTTAGGACCAATTAATGGTCATGACTTCACAGAGTTAGAACGTTCTCTTCAGTATGCGAAGAAAATGGAAGGACCGGTTCTCCTTCATGTCATAACGAAAAAAGGTAAAGGATACAGTCCGGCTGAATTGGACAAAATTGGCACGTGGCACGGTACGGGTCCGTATAAGATTGAAACAGGTGATTTTGTCAAGTCGCCTACAAAAGGACCTGCATGGAGCGCACTAGTATCTGAAACGGTACGAAAACTTGCTGCAAAAGACAAGCGAATCGTTGCAATTACACCCGCTATGCCTGTAGGTTCAAAACTTGAATCTTTTGCTGCGGAATTTCCTGAGCGCTTTTTCGATGTCGGTATAGCAGAACAGCATGCGACTACAATGGCAGCTGGACTTGCTGCAGCCGGTATGAAACCATTCCTAGCTATTTATTCAACGTTTCTTCAACGTTCCTATGATCAAATGTTGCATGATATTACACGGCAAAAGCTAAATGTTTTCATTGGTATTGACAGAGCGGGTCTCGTCGGTGCAGATGGGGAGACGCATCATGGTGTCTTTGATATTGCTTTCTTGCGTCATATGCCGAATTTGGTCATCATGATGCCTAAAGATGAAAATGAAGGACAGCATATGGTGAAAACGGCGGTTTCATACGATAAAGGGCCAATCGCTATGCGTTTTCCTAGAGGAAACGGTTATGGTGTTCCGATGGATGAAGAACTCCACACAATTCAGATCGGTACATGGGAAGTGCTGAAAGAAGGCGAAGATGCGACAATTTTGACATTCGGTACAACGATCCCGATGGCATTTGCAGCGGCAGAGCAGCTTAAACAACAAGGGAAACATGTATCAATCGTCAATGCTCGCTTCATCAAACCACTTGACACGGATTTATTGGATGAACTATTTAAACAAGGTAAGCCAATCATTACAATTGAAGAGGCAGTACTAGCTGGTGGTTTCGGCAGTGCGATCCTTGAATATGCAGAAGAAGTAAATCACACGTCTACCATCATTGAACGAATCGGAATCCCTGATGAATTCATTGAACATGGAAATGTCGAAGACTTATTGTTAGAGATCCATATGACACCAGAACACGTCGCAGAAATTACATTGGCAGCTATCGAACAAGCTGCGTCAGAAAGAGAAACCGTATGACCTCATCAACGAAAAAAGAACGTGTAGACATTTTGCTGGTAGAGCGTGGCTTGACGACATCCCGTGAACAAGCGAAACGCTCCATTATGGCCGGTCTTGTTTACTCGGAACTTACGAGAATTGAGAAGGCAGGAGAAAAAGTTGCGGTCGATGCGCCTTTGACTGTCAAAGGTCCTGCTATTAAATATGTAAGTCGGGGCGGTTTGAAATTGGAAAAGGCATTATTGTCTTTTCCTATTTCTGTGAACAAGAAGATTGTTTTGGATATTGGCGCTTCAACGGGCGGTTTTACGGATTGTGCGTTACAGAATGGAGCAGCTCATTGCTACGCTTTGGATGTAGGCTATAATCAATTAGCTTGGAAAATCAGGCAAGATGAACGTGTAACTGTCATGGAACGAACAAATTTCCGTCACGCCACAGTCGATTTATTTACAGAGGGATTGCCGGAAATGGCTACGATTGATGTTTCATTTATTTCTTTATCTCTCATATTGCCTGCCTTGAAAAAAATTATTGTGCCAGGTGGACAGGTTGTTGCTCTAGTGAAGCCGCAATTTGAAGCGGGTAAAGAGAAAGTTGGTAAAAAAGGGATTGTGCGAGAACCTGCTACGCACATTGAAGTTCTTGAAAAAATTGCAAATATGGCTGTTGCAGAAGGGTTTTCAGTAAAAGGGGCAACGTTTTCTCCTGTAACAGGTGGAGAAGGGAATATAGAATTCCTGTTTTATTTGGAAGCAGAAGAACGACCACAGTCATTATGTGCGTCAAAAGACTTCCAGCTATTAGTCCAACAGGCACATAGTGAATTAACATAACGCGCAGTTAGTTGCGCGTTTTTTAGATGCTATGTATAATTTTACCTTAGGTACTCAAGAGAATCGGAGTGAATGAAAATTGAACAAAGGACAACGGCACATTCGTATCAGAGACATTATAACGAATCACGAAATCGAAACACAGGATCAATTAGTTGATAGCTTAAAACGTGCAGGAGTGGATGTGACACAAGCTACTGTTTCAAGAGATATTAAAGAGCTTCATCTCATCAAAGTCCCTTCACCAACGGGTAATTACAAATACAGCCTTCCTCCCGTGCATCGATATAATACGGAAGAGAAATTAAAAAGAATGCTAGAAGACGCATTTGTTGGGATTGACAGTGCTAGCCATTTTATTACATTAAAAACTCTTCCAGGTAACGCACAAGCGGTGGGCTCGTTGATTGACAATTTGGATTGGGACGAAATGTTAGGAACAATTTGTGGTGATGATACATGTCTAATTATTTGCCGTGAAGAATCCATGACAGATTATGTGAAAGATAAATTATTATCTATGCTATAAGTGAGGTGAGTAGCTCTTTGTTAAGCGAACTTTCAATCAAAAACTTTGCCATAATAGAACAACTTGAAATCACGTTTGAAGAAGGCTTGACCGTATTGACAGGTGAAACCGGTGCAGGGAAATCGATCATTATCGATGCTGTGCAATTATTGGCAGGCGGAAGAGGTTCACAGGAGTTTATCCGACATGGTGCGACAAAAGCTGAACTTCAAGGTATGTTCATGTTAGACGCCGACGAGCCTTTTATCACGGAAAAATTATCTGAATTTGGTATTGAGGCTGAGGAAGGCGTCGTTATTTTACGCAGAGATTTGAATACAAGTGGTAAATCAGTGTGTCGAGTGAATGGCAAGTTAGTAACGATTGCGATTTTGCGTGAAATTGGTTCTTTACTTATCGATATTCATGGACAGCATGAGAATCAAGAACTGATGAATGAGAGACGTCATATTCATTTGCTTGATTTTTATATAGGTGAACCCATTGAGCGAGCGCTGAGTACATACACCGAAATGTATGACAAGTACAAAAATCTACAACAGCTCATCGCTACAAAGACGCAGGATGAACAGCAAATTGCCCAGAAAATTGATTTGTATTCATTTCAATTGGAAGAGATTGATGCAGCGAATTTAGTCATTGGAGAAGAAGAGGAATTAGAAGCCGAACGGGTGAAGCTTCAGCATTTTCATCGACTTTTTGATCGATTAAATTCTTCCTATGAGGCCATTGCTACAGAATCCCATGGTTTGGATTGGGTCGGCAATGCGATGACTGATCTAGAGGAAGCGGCATCCATTGATACGGAGTTGTTGCCACTATCAGAGACTGTAAATTCTTCGTTTTATTCCTTACAAGATGTTTCACATGATCTGAAACGTCTGATCGATAGTATGGAATATCAGCCAGATCGTTTAAATTTTGTCGAAGAACGCTTAGCGTTGTTTCTAAATTTGAAGCGGAAATACGGAAAATCGTTAGAAGATATTTTATTGTATCGAGAAAAGATTGCCGATGCACTAGATCAATTGGTGAACCGTGACGAAAGATTGCATCAAAACAAGGAATTGTTAGCACAATACCTAAAAGATCTGGAAATTGAAGCAAATGAATTGTCGATTATTAGAAAGAAAGCAGCTCTTCGCTTAGAAGAAGGAATACTGGAACAACTGAAACAATTATATATGGAAAAAGCTACGGTTAAGGTGCAGATCACTCGGAAAGAGCCAAATCATTTTGATGCAAATGGTTTTGATGAGGTGATTTTTATGATCTCAACAAATGTAGGTGAGCCGTTAAAGCCATTAGTGAAAGTGGCGTCTGGTGGTGAATTATCGCGAATGATGTTGGCATTGAAAACAATTTTTTCCCAACATCAGGGCGTAACGTCCATTATTTTTGATGAAGTGGATACAGGTGTTAGCGGAAGAGTGGCACAATCCATTGCGGAAAAGATTGCAATGATTGCCAGTCATTCACAGGTTCTTTGTATTTCACATTTACCTCAAGTGGCTGCGATGGCAGACCAACATTATTTGATTAAAAAAGAAATTCATGATGGTCGCACGACTACTGCCATTCATAACGTAGTAAAAATGGAACGTACGGAAGAATTGTCTCGTATGCTGTCTGGCGCTGAGATTACGCCATTAACTCTTCAGCATGCTGAGGAATTATTGTTGTTGGCCAATCAAAGAAAACAGGCTTTTCGCAAATAAATGAAGACAGTGATTTCGATTATTGTATTCATCAAGAAGCACTGTTTATTTTACCCTTTCATACTTTCTCAACGAACGGACATACCAAAGGTATCTTTCGTTGAGGAGGTGAATCATGGGATGGAATAAATCACTTAAGACATTTTTTGTACTCCTGTTGATGCTCTACATGCTGCCTGTAATATCTTATGCCGAAGAAGAATCCCTTATCCCAATGGGTCATTCTATTGGGATACAGATGGATTTGAAAGGGATTTATGTAACAAGTGATATTTTGGTTGGTCAAGATCAATGGCTAAAAAAAGGGGATATCATTCAAGAACTGAATGGGACGGAAACGAAGCAACTCGTCCATTTTGAACGGTCATTGCAAAAAAATGACTCCGCTACGATGAAGCTGGGCATTGTCCGTAATGGAGAGAAAAAAACATTGCAAGCAGATATTCAATTCATTAAGCGGGTCACGCCCTTTTTGAAAGACCGAACGGAAGGTACAGGTACGTTAACGTATGTCGATCCGAAAACGGGCACGTACGGAGCTCTCGGTCATCAAATTATAGACAGTACGTTGCAGACGCCTCCTTCTTTTGAAAAGGGTGCCATTTATTTATCGGAAATCAACCAAATAAAGAAAAGTTCTCCAGGATTTCCGGGTTATAAAATTTCCTCCATTGTTGATCCAGAAAATTTACTTGGTAACATTCGGATCAATGGTATTTATGGAATTTTTGGCAGTTGGAAAAACGCCTATAGTAAAGTATTGGCAGAACCACTGGAAATTATGCAACCTACTGAGCTAACTGTGGGACCTGCTGAAATTTTCACTACTGTCCAAGGCTCCACTGTAGAAAAGTTCACTATCCAAATCACGAAGATAGAAGAAGATCAATTCCAAATCCTATTGACCGACCAAAAGTTGCTTAAGAAAACTGGGGGCATATTACAAGGCATGAGCGGAAGTCCTGTGATCCAGAATGGAAAGTTTGTTGGCGCGATTACTCATATGTTTGTGGATGAGCCAGAAAAAGGGGCCGCTTTATTTCTTAAAACAATGAGGACAAACGAAAAGTAGGAAAAGGAAAGTAAACAAGTGACGAAAACCAAATGGTTTTTGTCACTTGTTTTTCTTATCGAAAAATTGTGCATGATTTTTTATCCTCATTTATTTCAATTGCTTGAACTGCAAAAATAAAATAGAATAACGTCGAAATACATAGAATCCATCGTACTGAAGTATCATTTTGAATAAACTTATAAGTAAAACTAGAAAATACCAAAATTTTCACTTACGATAATAGGAGACATTTACCGCAAGGTAGAAATTTTGATGGCGATATTATATCAGGGGGAATGGGCAATGGAAAACGTAAAAATCGCAATTGTAGATGACAATAAGGAACTTGTAAAAACAATGGTGTCTTATTTTGAAAAGCATGCGCAAATAGAAGTCATTTGGACGGCGAACAATGGACAAATTTGCTTATCTATGTTGGATCAAGAGCGTCCAGATATTTTGTTGTTAGACATTATCATGCCGCATTTAGATGGTATTGGGGTTCTGGAAACGCTACATGAAACAAATAAAATGGGGAACATGCAAATTATGATGCTAACTGCTTTTGGACAAGAAAATGTTATGTCCCAAGCTGCGGGATTAGGTGCATCCTATTTCATGCTGAAGCCTTTTGAATTCGACAGGTTGATCGGTCAAATCCTTAAAATTGCAGGTAAACCAAAGACGAACACACAAACGTTTATTACTCAGGAGGCCGCTCAGACAACTGGTGTAGTCAGTCAAAAGGTACTGGATACAGCGATTACGTCTATGATTAAAGAAATTGGTGTCCCAGCCCATATTAAAGGTTATGCATTTTTGCGAGAAGCAATCCAAATGGTTTACACAGATGTAGAACTACTTGGATCAGTTACTAAAATTCTGTATCCTGATATTGCTAAAAAGTATAATACTACGCCATCACGAGTCGAGCGAGCGATTCGACATGCCATCGAAGTTGCATGGAATAGAGGGAATTATGACTTGATTTCAAAAACTTTCGGTTATACGGTGCATCACTTGAAAAGTAAGCCGACTAATAGTGAGTTCATCGCGATGATTGCAGACAAAATCCGTCTAGAGCATATGGTGAGCTAACTAAAGAGAATATAAAGACCTAATAATAGGTGATTAGTCACATTCTGAATATTTCGTGAAGGTAAATTGTGATAAATGAGATGAAATGCTTATTTAGTCACTATTTAAACCCAAAGAACTACACCCCTTAGCTGTTAATCTTTTATACTAGAAAGTAAAAGAGGGGGGATCTTGGTGTTAATAGAAAACGAACATTTTATCCTTTTAGAAGATAATAATAAAGTCATTATGAAAACTAAAAAAGAAGGCTTTCCTATGAAGTCTTTTGATGCGCTAACTACTAATTTACCTCGACTAAAATTACATTCATTTAAAGATTTATTACATGCATTGAAAAATGAAGGCGAGCATGAAATTGGTACCTATGCACCTCCGTTAGAATTATATATATCTCCTAATAAAATGAAAGCAGAGCTGTATATTCATGCAACTATAGAAGAATTCATGGCCAATAAAGAAATTTTTTGGGAGCAGGCAGAGGAGCTTTTGGAACAAAAAGATGTTGTATATGACAAAGAGCAGCTTCATCAAATGACGATTACTCCTGGTCAGCCGCTGACGGTCTCTGTCGGTAGAGAACCAGTAAAAGGTGACGATGCCAGTATCGTTTATATCGAAATGCCTGACCGAAAACCTATTCTTAAGGAAGATGGCTCAGTA
This sequence comes from Sporosarcina obsidiansis, assembly GCF_009651005.1. Lineage (GTDB taxonomy): Bacteria > Bacillota > Bacilli > Bacillales_A > Planococcaceae > Sporosarcina > Sporosarcina obsidiansis. The sequence goes on along the minus strand of NZ_WHVW01000018.1, from coordinate 26,177 downwards.
GATCATTATGATTTAAATTTTGTTACATCTATTGCAAAGGGAGATTGGCTTGGTGAGAAAGTGCCTGCGAAAGAAGGAATAGCTGGATGCGACATTTTTGGGGAAGTTATTGCTCCTAAAAAAGGTGAAGATGCAAAACTGATGTATGATCGTAAATCGGTAGGGGAATTTGAGGAGGATGGAAAAATAATCCTTCGTGCACTTCACGGTGGAGCGCTAGAACAAAATCATGGTGTGATTGGTGTGGGCAAGCAGCTTATCATTCCCGACGATGTCGGACCGAAGACCGGATCTATTACATTTGACGGGGCCGTACGAATTTATGGAAGCGTTTTAGCGGGCTTCTCTGTAAATGCTACAGGCGATATTTCCATTGAGGGGAAAGATGGTATTACGAATGCAAAAGAGGTCTGTTCCGAAGAAGGGGATGTTTATATTAAGGGTGGAGTTTTCGGTGCTGGTGAAACCGTTATAGAAGCGAAACATAATGTGTTTGTAAAGCATGCTAATAATTGTAAAGTTTACGGCAAGCGTGTGAACATCGGCCTGTATTCACTGGGCTCTGAAATCTATGGGGATTATATTAGTTTTGATACGCATAAAGGAAAAGTGATTGGTGGCATTACGGAAGCGCTGTTTTCTATTGAATGTGCGTTTGCTGGGAATACGCATGAAAGAATGACAAAGCTCATTGTAAAAGGTGTTAATAAAGAAATGGAGTTGGAGGAAATCCAACGCCTAGCCGAGCAATTGAAAAATGAGCATGAAGAATTGAAGAAAATTGAGCTGACCTTGTTTAAAATGGGGGAAGCTAAACACAATTTATCTCCTGAACAACTCGAACTATTTGAGAAAATGGAAATGACCATGCGAGCAAAGCAGCAACAAATCATGGCGCTGGATCAAACGATTAAAACAAAGCTGCTACTCGTACAAACTGCTACTACACCAAAAATAGAGATAACGAAAGAAGCATACCCTGGAGTAACAATTCAAATTGGAAGGATGTCCAGCATGTTGAATCGTGTATCAAAAGGTGTTTTTGAACTAACAAGTGAAGGCGTATTGAATGTCTGATAGTCAAGTATTTGCACATCGTGGAGCATCTGGTACACATTTTGAAAACACGATGAGTGCTTTTGAAGCGGCTGCCAGAAAAGGCGCTGATGGTATCGAGTTGGACGTTCAGCAGACAAGTGACGGTCAAATAGTCGTGATACATGATGATAACCTGCATCGCCTTGCAGGTGTCGATCAGCAGATTGATCAAGTGACAGCAGAAGAACTCCGACATATCAAAGTGGGGAGAGGGGGCTGTCGGTTGATTTTTGGGCATACAATTCCGATTTTATTTGATGTCGTTACATTTTGTTCGAAACATGATCTATCACTAAATATTGAGCTGAAGGAAACTGTGTACGGACAACCCGCTATCTTTCAACGAATTCTGCAATACGTTGACTGTTTAGCTGATGTTCATATTTCATCTTTTGATTATCCATCTTTGCAGCTGGTTAAACAAGAAGATCCTTGCATGGAAACAGCTTTGCTTTTAAGAAAAAAAACAGTAGATTGGGAATGTCTATCTTCTTATCATGTGGATGCATTTCATTTTCATAAGAGACTATGGGTAGAACCTTTTCAGACACCTTTGATTGAAAGTGAAAAGAAGTTGCGTATATATGGTATTACGGGCTCTGAGTCGTTTTTGAGTCAATCTCCTGAAATAACAGGTTGGATCACTGACTACCCTAAGCGTGTGCAAAAAAAAATAAAAGGGTCAAGGTAGGAGAATACCTTGGTCCTTTTATTTCATGTCTTTTTTAAATCGATCAGCCGCCCTGCCGCTTCTTCGGTCGCGTCGCAGCAAAAATCCTGCGAAAAACCCTAAACCAGCTGCAAACAAAAGAAAACCACCTAAAAATTGCATCCAAATGAACGGAAATGGCTGAAAAAGATGCCCAAATAGTGAATCACGCATTAATTTAATACCTAAAGCAGCTGCAATTCCTGGAATCAAGAGAACAACAAACGCAGCAAGACGTGCCATATCATTCAACCCCTTACCTATTTAATTTTACCGTGTAAGGGTGGATTGTCAAGGACTCTGCCATCATGTAGGATGGAGATAGATAGGTGGTCTTCACAAGAAAAACGGAAATCTGTCAAAGTTGCTTTCTTGCTGTAAGAAACCTAAAATTGATTACATACAAATACTATATACATAGCCTGGAGGCGTACTAATGGAATTATTTACTTATATGGAAAAACATGATTACGAGCAACTTGTACTGTGCTACGATAAAACATCTGGATTAAAGGCGGTTATCGCGATTCACGATACGACACTTGGACCTGCTCTTGGTGGCGCCCGCATGTGGACGTATGACAGTGAAGAAGCTGCAATTGAGGATGCACTGCGTCTTGCAAAAGGAATGACCTATAAAAATGCGGCTGCAGGCTTGAATTTAGGTGGCGGAAAAACCGTTATTATTGGAGATCCTAAAAAAGATAAAAATGATGAGTTATTCCGTGCATTAGGTCGCTATATCGAAGGTTTGAATGGACGATATATTACAGCGGAAGATGTGGGGACAACGGAATTTGATATGGACTTGATTCATTTAGAGACGGATTACGTAACAGGCATCTCTTCAGGTAAAGGTTCTTCCGGAAATCCTTCTCCGGTTACAGCGCTTGGAATTTACAAAGGAATGAAAGCAGCTGCGAAAGAGGCATTCGGCGACGATTCTTTGGAGGGGAAAACCATTGCTGTCCAAGGTGTCGGAAATGTAGCCTATACGTTATGTGAGTATTTACATAAGGAAGGCGCCCATCTGATTGTCACAGATATCAATAAACAGGCAGTACAACGCGCTGTCGATGCATTCGGTGCAAAAGCAGTCGAAACGGATGAAATCTATTCACAGCAAGCAGATATTTTTGCCCCTTGTGCGTTAGGTGCGGTTATTAATGATGAAACGATTCCACAACTGCAAGTGAAAGTGATCGCGGGATCTGCGAACAACCAGTTAAAAAATCCAGAGCATGGAGATCGTTTACATGAGCTAGGGATTGTTTATGCACCTGATTATGTGATCAATTCAGGCGGTGTCATCAATGTAGCGGATGAACTCATTGGCTACAACAAAGAACGTGCGTTGAAGCGTGTGGAAGGTATTTATGAGACAATCGGCAAAATTTTCGAAATCTCAAAAAGAGACGGTATTCCATCCTATTTGGCTGCAGATCGCTTGGCAGAAGAACGGATCGCAAGAGTGGGTGCCACTAGAAACACTTTCTTACGCAGTGAAAAAAATATTTTATCTGATAGAAAATAGACAATGATATTCAAGTATGTAAAGCGGTCGACAGATTGATTACGGCCTACTACTGATATCGAATGTCCAAATTTATTCGATTAAGAAACGCCAAAACAGCTTGCCCTACGGAAGGAGTCCTGTACGTTGAGTACCGAATATGACTTAGTTATTTTAGGCGGTGGAACAGGTGGTTATGTAGCTGCCATCCGCGCAGCCCAACTTGGTTTAAAGACGGCCATCGTGGAAAAATCAAAGCTAGGCGGCACGTGCTTGCATAATGGATGTATACCAAGCAAGGCGATGCTGAAAAGTGCAGAAGTATTCCGCCTCGTCCGTGAAGAAGCAGATGAATTTGGTGTGAAAACGGGTGAAGTATCTTTAGACTTCTCTCAGGTTCAGAAAAGAAAACACCAGATCATAGACCAATTACATGCTGGCATTCAAAGTTTGATGAAAAAAGGGAAAATTGATGTCTATCATGGTTTTGGGAGAATCTTAGGGGCTTCTATCTTTTCGCCAATGCCAGGAACTATTTCTGTGGAGATGGGGAATGGCGAAGAAAATGAAATTCTATTATTAAAGAATTTAATTATAGCAACGGGTTCTAAACCGAAAACTCTACCTGGACTTGAAATTGACGAACATCAAGTGTTGACCTCAGATGGAGCTTTAAATATGGAGGCGCTTCCTTCTTCAATTACCATTATAGGCGGTGGCGTAATCGGAATCGAATGGGCTTCGATGCTAATAGATTTCGGTGTTAAAGTAACGGTTTTAGATCGTCTTGAGCAAATTTTATCAACGGAAGATCGAGAAGTGGCACTTGCCATGCAAAAAGCGTTAGCTAAACGCGGAGTAACGTTTATCTTAGGTGCGGATATTATGACAGATTCTCTACACAAAGAGGATAGCCAAGTTATTATTTCTTATCAATTAGGTGAGGAAACACAGTCGATTAGCAGTGAAAAATTACTTGTATCGGTCGGTCGTTCCCCGCTCATTGATGATATCGGTTTAGCGAACACGGAAATTCAAGTGGAGAATGGAATTATTCAGACGACTAAAACCTACCAGACAAAAGATCAACATATTTATGCGATTGGCGATGTAATTGGAGGACTTCAATTAGCGCATGTAGCTGAACACGAAGGAATTTATGCGGTCGATCACATAGCCGGCATGCAGCGTGAACCAATTAACTATGAGTTAGTGCCTAGATGTGTCTATGCGTTTCCTGAAACTTCCGCTGTAGGATTGACGGAACAGCAGGCAAGAGAGAGAGGGCTACAAGTGAAGGTCGGGAAGTTTCCATTTAAAGCAAATGGAAAAGCGTTAGTTAATGGACATTCAGATGGCTTCGTGAAAATACTCGTGGATCAACAATCCGATGATATTGTAGGCGTGCATATGATCGGGTCACATGTCACAGATCTCATATCTGAAGCTGGACTGGCAATGGTACTAAATGCTATTCCTTGGGAAGTTTCATCGACAGTTCATCCTCATCCAACACTATCTGAGGCATTTAGTGAAGCAGCACTTGCTGTAGATGGCTTAGCCATTCATATGTAAAGGAGGAAGTGGAATGAACAATCGGCATAGTGCACTTGGATTGACAGATGAAGAAGTTTTACAAATGTATGAGACGATGTTGATGGCTCGTCGCTTAGATGAACGGATGTGGTTATTGAATCGCTCCGGAAAAATCCCTTTTGTTATTTCTTGTCAGGGCCAGGAAGCAGCGCAAGTCGGAGCTGCCTTTGCTCTTAATCATGAGAAAGACTGGATTGCGCCCTACTATAGAGATATGGGGGTGGTCTTGCATTTTGGCATGACACCTAGAGAATTAATGTTGTCGGCCTTTGCAAAAGCAGAAGACCCTAACTCTGGAGGCCGACAAATGCCAGGTCATTTTGGTCAGCGTAAAAATCGTATTTTGACGGGTTCTTCACCTGTAACGACCCAATTACCACATGCAGTTGGAGTGGCGCTTGCAGCAAAAATGAATAAAGAAGATTTCATCACGTTTGTCACGTTAGGTGAAGGTTCATCCAATCAAGGTGATTTTCATGAGGGTATGAATTTTGCTGGTGTGCACAAGTTGCCGACCGTCGTGATGGTCGAAAATAATAAGTATGCCATTTCCGTTCCTGCCAATAAGCAGCTTGCTTGTGAACACGTATCAGATCGCGCAGCAGGCTACGGTATGCCTGGTATAACTGTCGATGGCACGGATCCATTGACTGTCTATGAAGCGGTAAAAACCGCTGCAGATCGTGCGAGAAGCGGAGAGGGTCCTACCTTAATAGAAGCAGTATGCTATCGTTTAACCGCACACTCATCAGATGACGATCAGCGCTTATATCGTGATGCGGAAGAACTGGAAAATGAAAAGAAGTTGGATCCTTTATTGACGTTTATTCATTATTTACAAACGACAAATGTGTTGACTGAAGAAAAGCATAATGAAATAGAAGAACGAGTCAAACAAATTGTCGATGAGGCAACCGAATATGCAGAACTGGCTCCATACGCGAAACCCGAACATGCATTGCGCTATGTGTATGATGAAAAGGGAGGGAATGTGTAATGGCCGTTCGTTCATTTATAGACGCCATCAATCAGGCAATGAAAGAAGAAATGGAACGTAATGATCAAGTATTCGTACTAGGTGAAGACGTGGGGCGTAAAGGCGGCGTATTTAAAGCGACGATCGGTTTGTATGATCAATTCGGTGAATACCGCGCACTGGATACACCTCTTGCTGAATCTGCGATTGCGGGGGTGGCTATTGGAGCTGCAATGTATGGAATGCGTCCGATTGCCGAGATGCAATTTGCTGATTTTATCATGCCAGCAGTGAACCAAATTGTTTCGGAAGCAGCCAAAATTCGTTATCGCTCTAATAATGACTGGTCTTGTCCAATTGTCATTCGTGCTCCATTCGGTGGAGGCGTGCATGGAGCGCTTTATCATTCGCAATCTGTTGAATCGATGTTTGCTTCGACTCCTGGTTTGAAGATTGTTATTCCTTCAACACCGTACGATGCAAAAGGGCTATTGAAAGCGGCTGTTCGTGACGAAGATCCTGTACTATTCTTTGAACATAAACGTGCGTATCGATTGATCAAAGGAGAAGTGCCGGATGAAGAATATGTGCTGCCGATTGGGAAAGCTGATTGCAAGCGAGAAGGAGATGATCTTACTATAATTACGTATGGTCTATGCGTCCATTTTGCTCTGCAAGCTGCTGAACGATTAGCGGAAGACGGTATTTCTGTCCATATATTGGATTTGCGCACAGTTTATCCGTTAGACAAAGAAGCGATTATTGAAGCAGCTACTAAAACAGGTAAAGTGTTATTGGTGACGGAGGATAATCTGGAAGGCAGCATCATGAGTGAGGTTTCTGCCATCATAGCTGAGCACTGCCTATTTGAATTGGATGCCCCTATTAAACGCTTAGCAGCACCTGATGTACCCGCCATGCCTTATGCACCTTCTATGGAGAAATTCTTTATGATGAATCCTGAAAAGATTGAACAGGCGGCGAGGAATTTAGCAGAATTCTAGTCTAAGGAGGCGTGTGATATGGGGATCGAAAAAATAACCATGCCACAGCTCGGTGAGAGTGTAACGGAAGGAACAATTGAAAAGTGGTTGGTTGGCCTTGGAGATACAGTCGACAAATATGATGCGCTAGCAGAGGTCACGACAGACAAGGTAACTGCGGAAATTCCTTCTTCATTTGCAGGTAAAATCACTGAAATTATCGCACAAGAAGGCGAGACGATTGAAGTAGGTGAAACGGTCTGTCTTATTGAAACGGAAGCTCAAGCAGAGAGTGAAGAACCTGTAAACGCACCTATTCAAGAGACCGAGCAGATAGCATCTCCACAGTCACAGAAAGAAAGAGCATTATCGTCTACTGAACAGAAATCAAAACCTTTGAGTAAGGGCAAAGCGGCAGGAAGGTACTCTCCCGCTGTATTGAAGCTCTCACAAGAACATGAGATTGATTTATCGAAAGTGACAGGCACAGGACGTGAAGGTAGGATAACAAGGAAAGATATTCTTTCTTTTATTGAAAATCCAGGTGTTCAAACGGAAGAGGTTAAAGAAGAACGGTCGGTAGTTACCCCTAAGAACGAAGATGAGTCGACTAATAATGAACTCACTTCGCCTGACTCTGAACAGCCGTCCATTGAACAACCTGTTAATACACATGTCCAGTTGGAAAATGGCGATATTGAGATACCTGTTACGAGTGTTCGACGTGCAATTGCTAAAAATATGGTTCGTTCGGTTACAGAGGCACCACATGCATGGACGATGGTGGAAGTGGATGTGACGGATCTTGTGTTGCTACGGGAAAGTGTCAAACAGGAGTTTAAGGAAAAAGAAGGATTTAATTTGACCTATTTTGCGTTTTTCATCAAAGCGGTATCTCAAGCGCTAAAGGAATTCCCGGCAGTTAATTCCATGTGGGCAGGCGATCGTATCGTGATGAAAAAAGATGTCAATATTTCCATAGCTGTTGCGACAGATGAGGCCCTATACGTGCCAGTCATTCAAAGAACAGATGAAAAAACGATTAAAGCACTTGCTCGGGATATTCACGAATTGGCAGTGAAAGTTCGTAGTGGAAAATTACAGACGAAGGATATGCAAGGTGGGACATTCACTGTAAATAACACGGGTTCTTTTGGTTCTGTCCAGTCGATGGGTATTATAAATTATCCACAGGCAGCAATTTTACAAGTAGAAACGATAGTCAAGCGGCCCGTCGTTATGAATAATGGGATGGTAGCTGTCAGAGATATCGTCAATTTATGTTTATCTCTTGACCATCGAGTGTTAGATGGTTTAGTTTGCGGACGCTTCTTAGCTCGTGTAAAAGAGTTGTTAGAAAATATGTCTAAGGATACGACATCGCTATATTAAATTAAAACAACCTTCAAGCTATTTTTGAAGGTTGTTTTTTCAGAATTCTGGATAACAACTTCTGTTTTTCCTCTTTCTTCATGCGACTCTGTACGGTACACTAGACTTATTGATGATTTAAAAGGGGGAGGAACCGCCAAATGCCTATACATAAAATGAAGTCCTATTCGTTTACGACAACTAGTTATGACGAATGGAAGGATACTGCTGTGCAGTCATTAAAAGGTAAGCCTTTTGAAACCTTACTGACGAAGACGGCAGAAGGAATTGATTTGATGCCTCTTTACACGAAAGAGCATCTCCATGAGCAAAAGATTTCCAGGGTTACCAAACCTGAATTTGGCTGGACGATTGCACAGCCTGTAAGTGCGGAAAGTGGGGAACAATTTCTTCTACATTTAAAAGAGTCGCTGGAAAGAGGCAATCAAGCCATCGTCTATAATGGCTTGAATCAATTATCGTGGAGTGAGCAAGAGTTGCGCCAGTTAGCACAGTTACTTACTGTATACCCTGTACTCTTCACTGAAATTGAAAAAGATGATCCTATTTTGCAAGCCTTTACATTTATCGATAAAGAGAAACGTAGAGAGGTTAAAGGTGTCTTTACTAAAAATGTGTTGCCTGAAGGATTTTCTCAAGTAAGGACACAAGGGGCAGATTTGTGGTCTATACATCATGAAGGAGCAGATGCAGTCACTGAATTAGCTGTCTGTCTTGCTATGGCTTCCGAGCTAGCTGAGGAAGCTTCCACATTTGAAGAGTTTACAGATCGTTTTTATGCACGCTTCGCAACAGATACACACTTTTTTATGGAGATCGCGAAATTCCGTGCATTCCGTGTATTATGGAAATTGTTTAGTCAAGCTTATGGCATAGAAAATCCAAAACAAGTCCCATTACTTGCAGTCACTTCTTTACGTTCGTATTCTAAACTTGATCCGCATGTCAATTTATTACGTGGTGGGAATGCGGCATTTGCAGCTGTTTTAGGCGGAGCAGATTGGCTAACCGTTCTACCGCATGATGTGTTGACAGGCCCTTCACCAAGTTCCAATCGATATGCACGCAATATTCAGTTGATCTTGAAGGAAGAAACACATATTGATCAAGTGCTAGATCCTTCAGGTGGTTCATACTTTATTGAAACGTTAACTGCTGAATTGATCCGCAAAGCGTGGGATAAATTCTTGGTAATAGTAGAAAGTGGTGGCTATCAATCTTTCCTGCAGTCAGGAGAACTTAGCCAGTTATGTGCTCAGCGACAGAAAGAAGTTGCTAGTGGTAAAAAATCACTGATTGGTACGAATGTTTATGCGGAAGTAACGGAAACTACATTAGATACATCTCTTGCAATAGCTGTTTCTAAGCGATTAGCAGAACCATTTGAACATCTCCGTACCAAACGAAAAGAAGACTTGCCAAAAACGGTTTTGCTTAATTTTGGTGCGCTAAAAGATTATAAACCGAGAGCTGATTTTGTGAGTGGATTTCTGGCAGTGGGTGGGATTGAAGCGATTTGGAGTCCTTCTTTTGAGACGATCGATCAAGCGCTCAGTTGGATGCAAGAACAACAACCTGATTACGCTGTGATTTGTTCACCGGCTTCCCAAACAGAAATGGTAGTAACGGATTTCCTGAAGGAGAAGACCGGTAATTGTATAGTCGATGTGGCGGGGAAATACGAAACTGAGATTTCCGCCCAATGGCAGGTAAATGGCTTACACGGCTTCATTTTTGCAGGTCAGGATAAAATAGCAAAACTGAATGAGATCGTAGATATCACGAAAGGAGGTAATCCAGGTGAGTAAGCCGGATTTTCGAAGTATTGATATTCAACAATCACTAAATGAATTGTCCCAACAAGCGCAGTCAAAAGAAGTTTTTACGACGAATGAAGGGATCGGTGTATCTCCGGTCTATACAGCAGCAGATATTGAATCAACAGAGCATTTGTCCGATTACCCTGGAATTGCTCCTAATACCCGAGGTCCGTATCCAACGATGTATGTAGCACGCCCTTGGACCGTTAGACAATATGCTGGATTTTCGACAGCGGAGGAAAGTAACGCGTTTTACCGACGAAATTTAGCGATGGGACAGAAAGGATTATCTGTCGCATTCGATCTAGCAACTCATAGAGGATATGATTCCGATCATCCTCGTGTAACGGGTGACGTAGGAAAAGCAGGAGTGGCAATTGATTCGATTGAGGATATGAAGATTTTGTTTGATGGGATTCCTCTCGGTCAAATGTCTGTATCGATGACGATGAACGGTGCAGTTTTACCGATCATGGCGTTTTATATTGTGGCTGCTGAAGAACAGGGTGTCTCTCCTGAGAAACTTTCAGGAACGATTCAGAATGACATTTTAAAAGAATATATGGTCCGTAATACGTATATTTTCCCTCCTGCTATGTCCATGAGGATTATTGCAGATATATTTGCTTATACATCCAAGAACATGCCGAAATTTAACTCGATCTCCATTTCCGGCTATCATATGCAGGAAGCTGGCGCAACGGCAGACATTGAACTGGCGTATACATTGGCGGATGGGCTTGAATATGTACGGACTGGTTTACAAGCGGGAATCGATATTGATTCTTTTGCTCCTAGACTGTCGTTTTTCTGGGCGATCGGCATGAATTATTTCATGGAAGTAGCCAAAATGAGAGCAGCTCGTAAAATATGGGCACAGATGATGCAGTCTTTTGATCCGAAAAATCCGAAGACGCTTGCATTGCGTACGCATTCCCAGACGTCTGGTTGGAGCTTGACGGAACAAGATCCGTTCAATAATGTTACGCGTACGTTGGTAGAAGCAAATGCAGCGGCAATGGGACATACGCAGTCGTTGCATACAAATGCGCTAGACGAAGCGATTGCTTTACCAACAGACTTTTCTGCTCGAATTGCAAGGAACACCCAACTGTTCTTGCAAGAAGAGACGATGATGACAAAAGTGATTGATCCATGGGGTGGATCTTATTATGTAGAGAAACTAACCGAAGAATTGATAGAGAAAGCTTGGGACTTAATTGAAGAAATTGAGTCATTAGGTGGTATGGCAGAAGCAATTGAAACAGGCTTGCCGAAAATGAAGATTGAGGAAGCAGCAGCTAAGCGCCAAGCGAAAATCGATTCAAAGGCAGAGACCATTGTAGGTGTAAATAAATACCGTCTCGAAACAGAAGATGCCATTGATATTTTAGATATCGACAATACGTTAGTACGACAAAAGCAAATTGATCGTATCAATGAAATGAAAGCAAAACGCAATGAGATAGACGTGAAAGCCGCCCTTGAAGCGATTACAAAATCTGCTGAAAATGGAGAAGGAAACTTATTAGCGTTAGCAGTAGATGCAGCGAGAGCGCGGGCTACCATTGGGGAAATCTCCGACGCCATCGAATCAGTCTCAGGTAGACATAAGGCGGTGATCCGTTCAGTGAGTGGTGTCTATAGTTCCAACTTCTCCAATGAAGAAGAAATTCAGGAAGTAAAAGATATGACAGATGAATTCTTGGAAAATGAAGGTCGCCGTCCACGTATTTTGATTGCCAAAATGGGTCAAGATGGGCATGACCGCGGTGCGAAAGTCATCGCTTCTTCATTCGCTGATTTAGGTTTCGACGTTGATATTGGACCTCTTTTCCAAACACCGGAAGAAACCGCGCTACAAGCAGCGGAAAATGATGTGCATGTAATCGGTGTTAGTTCATTAGCGGCAGGTCATAAAACGTTAGTACCGACATTGCGGGAAGAGCTGAAGAAAATTGGCCGAGAAGATATCTTGGTTGTAGTGGGTGGGGTTATTCCTGCACAGGATTATGACTTCTTGCGTAAAAATGGCGCGGCGGCGATTTTTGGTCCGGGAACAGTAATTCCAGTGGCTGCTCAAAAAGTAATAGAGGAAATTTACCGACAGTTGGGCTATGAGGAAGTGATGGATTGACGAACAGACAAAACGGACGAGATGATTCAGCAATGCATGTGATGCGCGGAATAGAATCGACACACGATGGGTTTGTTGCCTCTTCACGTAAACGCTTTGTTAAGAAGGTTCCTCCAGAGAGAAACCTTGAGTCTTTACGCACAGAAATAGAAAATGGTTCCCGCCTTCATTTAGCTAGAGGAATCACATTGTTAGAAAGTACAAAACAGAGTGATAAGAAATTTGGGCAAGAAGTGTTGACAAAACTCTTGCCTAAGACGGGAAACTGTATTCGGATTGGAATTACAGGTGTCCCAGGTGCTGGAAAAAGTACATTTATTGAGGCATTTGGTCTAATGCTAGCAGATCTCGGATATAAAGTAGCTGTACTGGCGATTGACCCGAGTTCTACCTTGACTGGTGGAAGTATATTAGGAGATAAAACTCGTATGGAAGAGTTGGCCCGGCATAAAAATGCGTTTATTCGACCTTCTCCATCAGCAGGCACTCTTGGTGGTGTACACAAAAAAACACGTGAAACGATGTTACTTTGTGAAGCTGCTGGGTATGATGTGATTCTGATTGAAACAGTGGGCGTTGGACAGGGTGAAACGATCGTTCGAGGCATGGTAGATTATTTTCTGTTGCTCGTTCTTACGGGCGCAGGTGATGAACTTCAAGGGATGAAAAAAGGGATTATGGAGCTGACGGATGGAATCGTGGTCCATAAAAATGACGGCAGCAATAAGCCGCTCGTAAAAAAGACCGTAAGAGAGTACACGCGGATTCTACATATGTTACAACCGGCTTCCCCTGATTGGACATCCACTGCCCAACCTGTCTCCTCATTGGAACGTACGGGATTGACGGAAGTTTGGGAGACTATCCTAAAATTCCAACAAGCGATGAAAGAAAATAACTATTGGGAAGTTAGAAGGCAACTTCAAACAAGAGATTGGTTTCATTCCATGATAAAAGATCACTTAATCGACTCGTTTTTTTCAGAGCAGGGAAGGAAAACACAAGTCAAAGCGTTAGAAGAGAAGCTATTAGAAGGCGAACTCACCGTGTCGGGAGCAATTGACCGATTGTTTTTCACTTAATACCAAAAGCGGAGACGGCTGTTAAGCTCCGACAGGCGTTGGAAGGAAATCAATAAAGGCGTACTTTGCCTTTACTGCTTTCCTGAAACGCCCCGAGGAGCTAGCCGTCGCAGCTAGATGAACCAAAAGCGGAGACGGCTGTTAAGCTCCGACAGGCGTTGGAAGGAAATCAATAAAGGCGTACTTTGCCTTTACTGC
>NZ_WHVW01000018.1:0-12573 GCF_009651005.1 Sporosarcina obsidiansis | reverse complement strand
CGTCGCAGCTAGATGAACCAAAAGCGGAGACGGCTGTTAAGCTCCGACAGGCGTTGGAAGGAAATCAATAAAGGCGTTTTTTGCCTTTACTGCTTTCCTGAAACGCCCCGAGGAGCTAGTCGTCGCTTACTTGTACCTCAGAGTCGTATCGACCAAGAAACAGCCTTTGCATTTTTTACGGACATGTATAAAAATATTCATTGATCGATTACGTCTAGACGTAAATGACAGATAGATATGCTATGATTGAAGTGGATCGTCAGACATTTTTCAGCAGATAAAACGTCTCAGTTTACGTTGACTGAAATGGCGATCACAATTATATATAAAAAGAAAGGAGATTCAGTAAAATGACAATGAACTTTGATTTTTACATGAACGATATTACTAGCCAAGCGAGATCGGAAATGGAAGCGAGTGGCTATGAGCAATTACAAACACCTGAGGAAGTAGAGGCAGCATTCAAGCGTCCAGGCACGACTCTAGTTATGGTGAACTCTGTGTGTGGTTGTGCAGGAGGGATTGCACGTCCAGCAGCTGCCCATGCCGTTCATTACGATAAACGCCCAGATCACTTAGTGACAGTGTTTGCGGGACAAGACAAAGAAGCAACTGCTCAAGCACGTATGCACTTTGGTGAAGATCATATTCCATCCTCACCATCATTTGCACTTCTGAAGGACGGAAAGCTTATAGCAGAAGTAGGTCGCTATGAAATTGAAGGCCATGACCCGATGTCTGTTGTCGTAAACCTTCAAAGCCAATTTGAAGAACATTGCGAAGAACTATAAGAAAACAGCTTCGTTTCTTAACAAAAAACAGTTCGCATGATCAAACATGCGAACTGTCATTACTTTATAAGAACATGCTAAGGCCCATGACGAGGGTGGATGCAATCATGGCGGCAATCATTAAATAGACAACGGTTTTTTGAATTTTTTTATTACTCATGCAACAAGACTCCTTACACGTTGAAATAGGTATGGCTCTATTTTAACAGATTCAAGGATTTTCACAACTGGAATGGCTGTTCTATCAGAGAAAATCACTAACAAGTAGACAAGGGAGAATGTCATATGAATAAAGTGGATCATATAGGTATTGCGGTTAAGAATTTGGAAGAATCATTACCATACTACATACATACACTCGGACTGGAAGTTATGGCTATTGAAGAAGTGGCTAGTCAAGGCGTGAAAGTAGCTTTCATTGATGCACATAACGTGAAAATTGAATTGCTGGAGCCGATGACAGAAAGCAGTCCGATAGCAAAATTTATCGCTAAACGTGGTGAAGGGGTTCATCATATCGCATTTGGCGTCTCAGATATTCGCACTAGAATGAAAGAATTGAAAGAAAATGGGGTTCAGTTGTTGCAAGATGAGCCTAAGCCAGGTGCAGGGGGAGCAGAAGTGGCGTTCCTTCATCCAAAATCATCATATGGTGTGCTTTATGAATTATGCGAAAAGAATAAGGGGGAGTAAGGGATGGATATTTACGATAAAATTAATGAATTATATGACAAAAAACGGGAAATAGAGCTAGGGGGCGGTGACGAGCGAATCCTTAAGCAACATGAAAAAGGAAAGCTAACGGCTCGTGAACGAATTGAGCTATTAGTAGATGAAGGATCTTTTGTGGAATTGAATCCATTCGTCATCCATCGTACTCGTGATTTTGGTATGGATCAGCAGAAAGGACCAGGCGATGGTGTTGTAACAGGGTACGCAAAAATTCATGGACGTCCGATTTACTTATTCTCACAAGACTTCACTGTGTTTGGTGGTGCACTTGGAGAAATGCACGCTATGAAAATCGCTAATGTCATGGATTTAGCAGCCAAAAATGGTGCTCCATTTATCGGTTTGAATGATTCTGGTGGCGCTCGTATTCAAGAAGGTGTATTATCTCTTGATGGATATGGAGAAATTTTTTATCGGAACTCTATTTATTCTGGCGTCATTCCGCAAATATCAGTAATTCTTGGACCGTGTGCTGGAGGAGCAGTATATTCACCTGCTATTACGGATTTTGTCATCATGACAGACCAAACAAGTCAAATGTTTATCACAGGACCGAAAGTCATTGAAACCGTGACGGGAGAAAAAATTTCATCCGAAGGTCTTGGCGGAGCAAAAGTGCATAACACGATCAGTGGGAATGCTCATTTACGTGGAGAAAATGAGGAAGTAGTTTTGCAAAAAGTGCGAGATCTATTGTCTTATTTACCGCAAAACAATAATGAAAAGACACCAATTCAGCCATATGAAGAGCAAAATGACTACCGCGAGAACTTAGCAGATGTCGTACCATTTGAAACGATTCGTCCGTATGATGTACGGAAAGTGCTTGAACATGTGGTGGATGAAGGATCGTTCTTTGAAATTCAGCCAGAGTTCGCGAAAAATGCAGTCGTTGGCTATGCACGAATGAAAGGTGAAACAGTTGGGTTCATCTGTAATCAGCCAAAAGTTATGGCTGGAGGACTGGATATCGATTCGTCAGATAAAATCGCTCGTTTTATTCGTACATGTGACTCGTTTAACATTCCATTGATTACATTTGAAGATGTGACGGGCTTTTTCCCAGGAATTAAGCAAGAGCATGGCGGGATCATTCGTCACGGAGCGAAAATTTTGTATGCTTATTCTGAAGCAACCGTACCAAAAATTACGTTGATCTTGCGTAAAGCATTTGGCGGTGCGTATGTTGCATTGAATTCCAAATCTATTGGAGCAGATATTGTCTATGCTTGGCCAAATGCTGAAGTGGCGGTAATGGGAGCAGAGGGTGCTGCGAATATTATTTTTGCACGTGACATTGCCAAAAGCGATGATCCTGAAGCGACTCGTGCGGCGAAAATCGAAGAATACCGGGAGAAGTTCGCGAATCCGTATGTTGCGGCTTCACACGGGATGATTGATGATGTCATTGATCCTCGTGAAACGCGTATTAAATTATTACAAGCCCTAGAAATGATGCGTAATAAAGAGGAAGATCGTCCAAAGAAAAAACATGGCAATATACCTCTATAAGTAAGGGAGTCTTTTGGTTGAATGAAAAACGATTACTAGAAGAGTTTTTAGAATTAGTGAAAATCGATTCTGAGACAAAAAATGAACGTGAAATAGCAGATGTCCTAACAAGAAAGTTAAAGGCGCTTGGTTTTGATGTGACTGAAGATGATACGAGTGAGAAAACAGGACATGGAGCAGGAAACTTGATTGCGAATTTGAAAGGTTCCAATCCTTTAGCAGATCCTATTTATTTTACTTGCCATATGGATACGGTGGTTCCAGGCCAGCAGATTCAACCAGTCGTTAAGGAAGATGGTTACGTTTATAGTGATGGCACGACAATTCTAGGAGCGGATGACAAGGCAGGGATCGCAGCTCTTCTTGAAATGGCGAAAGTGCTTCAGGAACAAGAGCTGCAACATGGTGATATCCAATTCATTATTACAGCGGGAGAAGAAAGTGGATTGGTCGGTGCAAAAGCGATGGATCCGGATGCTTTGTATGCAAAATATGGATTCGCAATTGACAGCGATGGCAAGGTAGGCGGTATTGTTACCGCTGCTCCATACCAATCTAAGCTTTGGACCACGATTTATGGGAAAACGGCCCATGCGGGAGTGGCTCCAGAAAAAGGGATTTCAGCGATCTCACTTGCTGCTAAATCCATTGCGGGTATGAAGCTTGGTCGAATTGATCATGAAACGACAGCGAATATCGGGAGATTTGAAGGCGGAAAAGCGACGAATATTGTTTGTGAAGAAGCCTTTATTCTCTCAGAAGTCCGCTCGATCAATCCCGAAAAAATGAAGAAGCAAATCGATGGAATGACAGAGAAATTTGCAACGACCGCAAGTTCGCTAGGTGGCCGAGCGGAAACGACGTCAGAATTAATGTATCCAGGTTTTAATTTATCCGAAAACGAACAAGTCGTACAAGTGGCGATGAAGGCGATCAAAAAAATTGGACGCGAGCCAACTATCATGACGAGCGGTGGAGGAAGTGATGGGAATGTGTTCAATGGAATGGGCGTCCCTACCGTCACTTTATCTGTAGGATATGAAGATATCCATACGAAAAACGAGCGTATGCCGATTGAAGAACTGAATGTGCTGACAAAATTATTGCTTGAAATTGTTCGAGAAGTGTCTATTACTGCTGAACAGCCAACCCCCTAAGAAAACTCTTCTACTTGTATGAAAGAAGGTGCAACTATGCAAACTGTTATCGTACAAACAGGCAATGAAGAATACGCATTGCCTGTAGAATCGGTCGTCTCTATAGAAAAACTTGAGTACATTACGCCTATTCCACATCTGCCCGATTACTTACTAGGTTTGATGAAGGCACGCGGTGAATTGGTGCCTATATTGGATTTTAGTCAAATTCTTTACCATAAACCCACTTCACGAAACGAAGAATCTCATGTGGTGGTACTTGCAACAGACAAGCTCCAAATTGGATTGTTAGTCTTGGATGCAAAGGAGATATTGGAATTGCCTGATGAAAGGTTAACTTCTACAGCTCTCAAAGCGTACTCTAAAACGCCATATTTCACGACAGTAGCTAATTTAGAGAATCGAGTGATTACAGTTATCGATCCTAATCTATTAGCAAGCTCTCTTGCTGGAATGGATGAAATATCGGATTACATGAAAGAACAAAGCCAATCGTCGTAAACTGATTGGGTATTTACACATTGGGGTAAGAAAAGTGGCAGACTAGAGCTGGTTTGCCATTTTTTCCTGTTGATTGCATGTTGGTTACATTCTGAGCAGATACTTTAACTAAATTTAAAAGGGCTCTAAACCTGGTTAAATTAAGTTAAAGCCTCCGGCGAGTTTCACAGATTTTCACAGAAACTCTTTGATAAGCTCGAAAAAATCTGGAATCAATTATATGGAAGCGAAATTGATTGAAAGAAGGTGTCCATGTGACGGATATATATTCAGCTCATCCACGGGTCATTATGCATCTTGATATGAATAGCTTCTTTGCGTCAGTGGAGCAGGCCGCCAATCCAGAATTAAAAGGGCTACCCATTGCAGTAGCGGGGAATCCTAAAGAACGAAGAGGAATTTTAGTGACTTGTTCTTACGAAGCAAGGGCATATGGTGTGTATACGACAATGACAGTTGGAGAAGCAAAAAGACTTTGTCCTAATTTGCATATCATACCTCCACGCCACGAATTGTATCGGCAAATGTCCGATTCCGTCTTTAATCTATTGCGGAGCTATACTGAATGGGTCGAACCAGTTTCCATTGATGAAGCGTATATTGATACGACGGAGATCGGTGGTTTGACCAACGCTTTTGACCTCGCCACGGAAATGCAGCAACGTATATTACATGAATTGGATTTGCCTTGTTCAATCGGAATCGCTCCCAATAAATTTTTGGCGAAAACCGCTTCAGATATGAAAAAACCGATGGGCATCACCATTTTGCGGAAGCGGGAAGTGGCGGAAAAACTGTGGCCGTTACCAGTCATCGAAATGCATGGAATCGGCAAGCGGACTGAAGAGAAATTAAACAGTGCAGGAATCCATACAATTGGCGAACTGGCAGTCACTGAAAAGATTAAATTGGAAGCTTTGTTAGGGAAAAATGGCATGCGACTTCAACAACGTGCGAATGGAATCGACACACGACCGGTAGATCCAGAAAGTGCAGATGAACGGAAAAGTATCGGAAGTTCCACGACGTTACCTGTTGATCTCACGGAATTCCTGGATTGTATTCCGATATTTGAACGTCTTGCCACAAAAGTTGCCAAACGACTGGCTGCCAAATCGTTGGCAGGCATCACGGTCACGATACAGATACGCTATGCAGACTGGCAAAACACAACAAGAAGCAGAACTGTTCATCAAGCAGTCTACCTAGCAGAAGATATTACGAAAATTGCCCTCCAACTCTTTGAAAGACATTGGAATAACGAACCGATTCGACTGCTTGGTATAACCGTTGGAAACGTCATCGAACGGAATGAAATGGTAGAACAACTAACATTCGATAACTTTGAACAACAGGAGAAAGAATACGAACTAGATCTACTTGTATCCGATCTTTCCGAACGCTTTGGTAGTGGCGTTATTCAAAAAGGCTGCAGTAAATAGTTTAGATGGTTATGGAAGTAGAAAGGAGACTTACCAATGGACATTGAGTTTCTAGGCACGGGAGCTGGAATGCCTTCCAAACAGCGCAATACCTCTTCACTTGTCTTGGATCTGACAGATGAGAACAGAGAAAATTGGCTGTTCGACTGCGGGGAAGCTACGCAGCATCAAATGCTCTACAGTTCTATTAAACCAAGAAAAATTACGAAGATCTTTATTACACATCTCCATGGTGATCATATTTTTGGATTGCCGGGTTTTCTCAGCTCACGTGCATTTTTAGGAGGAGAGACTCCAGTTGATATCTATGGACCAGCTGGCTTAAAAGAATGGCTCCTTCATACCTATCGAATCACTGGCACACATTTGCAATATGAGCTGAACATCCATGAAGTATCAGAAGGACTCATTATGGAAAGTGATCAATTCAGAGTGTATGCAAAGGAAGTTCAGCACGTAGTAAAAAGTTATGGATATCGAATTGAACAAAAAGATTTACCAGGTACGTTATTGATAGATCGAGCAATTGAACAAGGCGTTCCAAAAGGTCCTTTATTGCAACGGTTAAAAGAAGGACAGGATATTCAATTAGATAATGGGAATACGGTATATAGCCGGGATGTCACATCCGAACGAAAGAAAGGGTTTGTCATTACCGTGATTGGTGACACTTCCTATTGCCAGTCATCAATCGAGCTTGCACGTGATGCAGATATTCTCATTCATGAGGCAACTTTTTCACAACAGTACGCACAAGGAGCTCGCGAATTTGGTCATTCAACGATTAAAGATGCAGCCGAGATTGCTAAAGAGGCAAACGTCAGAAATTTACTTGTTAATCATATTAGTGCGCGTTTTTTACCTAGTGAAATGTCGGGGTTTTTAGCTGAAGGAGTCGCGATCTTTCCGCATATATCGATTGCAGAAGATTTCATGCGTTTTCAGTGGAAACATGGACAATTGAATGAGCTTAATCAAAAATAAGCATCCACCCCTAATTGGGAGTGGATGCTTATTTTTGATTAAGATAATGCGCCTAGCTCGCGTGATCTAGCTTCTGCACTTTTAATACAATCAGCGATCACTGATTTGAATTCGTGATTTTCTAGAGCTTTTAGTCCGGCAGCTGTTGTACCACCTGGACTGGTGACGTTGATCCGTAGCGTGCTTGGTTCTTCACCTGTGGTTTTGAGCATAGCGGCAGCGCCTTCAAGCGTCTGAATAATCAATTCTCTTGCATCACCAGCTTCTAAACCTCTTTCAACAGCAACTTCTTCGAGCGCCTCCACTAAGTAATAAATATAAGCAGGTCCACTTCCGGAAAGAGCGGTAACGGCATGCAAATCATCTTCCTTCACTACTTTGACGATGCCAATTGCACCGAGCAGGCTAAGGATTGACTGTTTCATTTCAGATGTAACTTCCTCATTGAATGCAATGCCACTAGCAGATTTCCCAATCGTTGCGGAAGTGTTCGGCATGGAACGTGCAATCGGCCGTTTACCTAGCCCGTTTTCAAATGTCTCGATTGAGATCCCCGCAATCACAGAAAGAACTGCCGTCCCGTCAGCTAAATATGGACGTATATCGTGCATGACTTGTTGAATATCCTTTGGTTTTGTTGCGAGGACGACCAAATCGATCTCGTTCATGAAGGATCGGTCCTCACATACTTTTGTAATTCCGTAGCGAGTCTCCAAATTGCATAGCCGTTCTGCATCTGATTTATTCATAACATAAATTTGTTTTCCAGGTAGTACTTGTTGTTCCACGATTCCTGATATAATGGCCTCTGCCATCGATCCTGCACCTATAAATAAAATCTTTTCCAATTTTCATCAATCCTTCCTCATGACAACCGCTGAAGTCACATAAAAAAGCGTTCTCATCCTAAACTTCAGGACGAAAACGCTTGGTTTCCGCGGTGCCACCTAAATTTGCTGTTCACTAGACAGCACAACTTCAATCCTCTTTATCGCAGAAGATACGGTCATGTTTCCATAACAGCTCGGAAGGAGGTTCGAAGGGGAGAGGGATGCATGGCTCGCAGCCTATGACCATGCTCTCTTCAATCCATCACCACATCTACTCGTCTTCCTCAATGCTCGTTCATTTCTATTTTTATGATTATTGCATGTACCAAACAAAATGTCAAACGGTGCTGGATCAAGTAGTTAACTGTCCACAAACATATAGACGATAAATAAGATCATGAGGACACTGATTGATACAAGAACCACCTTCATAATACTAATTGGATAATTTCCAGTAACTTTACCCGTTTGTCCATTCACTAAAAATTGATAGATTTTTTGATTGAATTGAAAGGAAGAAATCCATAAGGGCAATAATATATGTTTATATGTAATATCTGAGTAGTCGGTAGAAACATTTACTACTTCTACAATATCACCTGCGATACTGCCTTCAATTCCACTAATGATCCGTTGCTTCATGAAATTTTGTGCTTCCGTAAACCCTTGTTGTAGGGAGACGGAATACCGCTCCGCTAAAAAGCCTGACATGTATTCTACTTTGTAATCAGTTAAGCTTGCCAATTGGAAGGGCTGTACTTTTTGCAGTAATTTCGGTTCGATCGTAGTGGAGGCTTTCACCAAGACATCGTCAAAAAACTCTCTATAATTTCCGCTCTCTCGATGCCAGCGAATTTTTCGTACTTGCTCGGTCACTTGTCTCGCCTTTCCATCCTCATATACAGTCCGCGTCTCTGTAACGTAGTAATAATTACCGACTTGTACGACGTAACTGGACCTTGTATGGCTATCATATGTCCAATAGGGTAGATAAGCACCCGAAATTTTATTTAACTGATAAGACTGCTTTAGCTTGGAAGGTGCAAAAAAATGCCCTTTGATCCATTCTTTAAACTTAGCATTCGCTTCCTCTTTGGAAATGTGGAATGGAATTAAGAGCCCTGGCTGAATCCCTGCGTCTTGTTTAGTAATGGCGATATGCGAAGAGCCGCAAAAGGAACAGAAATCCGCTACCACATTTGCATCAAGGACTGATTGTGCCCCGCAGTTTTCACAAGAAAAGACACGCTTATCTTCTTTCCATAAATGATGTAGGCTTTCACCAGCTTCAACAAAATCAAGTTCTATATTTTGTTCATACGTAGCTTCAATCGGTATCTCATGACTACAGAACGGACATTTTAATCCACCAGTTGCCGGATCGAAATTGGTATTTCCGCCACATGAAGGGCATTTGATATTTTCTGTATCTTCCATTACTGCAGTTTGCTGTTCATCAAATGAAGTCAACGTTCATCCCTCACTTTGCATTCAACGTCTCACCGCACTCTGCACAAAACTTAGCGTTAGGCAGGTTTGCATGAGAACACGCTGGACACACTTTTTCTGATAGTTGTTCCGTGCCGCATACACTACAGAACTTTGCATCTTTTGGAATTTGCGCGTCACAATTGATACAAGGAGCCTTTTCCGTTTCGACTGACTTTCCGCATTGTCCACAAAATTTTGCATCCGCATGTATGGTCGCTTGACAATGTGGACAAGATTTTGTCGTTGTAGCTGGTTGAGCGGACGGATGGTTCGGAGACATTGCATTCGCCATGACTTGACCGAGAGAGACACCTGCTCCCATACCTACACCTGCACCTGCAAGACCGCCAGAATCGTTTTGTGCAACATCTCGAATCGCTTCTGCCGCTTGATATTGTTGATACTGCTGCATATTTCCAAGCACACCCATCGTCGTCCGTTTATCCATTGCTTGTTCTACTTCTTTAGGCAGTGATAGATTCTCAACGTATAAAGAGGTAATCTCGAAACCGAATGAAGCAAAACGCGGAACCATCTTCTGCTTGCCATGCTCGCTTAATTCATCGTAATGCATCGCGAGATCAAGAGCAGGGATCTGTGACTCTGCGAACAAGTCAGCCAACCCCGAAATAATCATTTTTTTCAAATGACCTTCGACTGAATTCGTATCGTATGAACTATTGGTTCCGAATAATTCTCTTAAGAATACTACAGGCTCTGACACTCGATAAGAATAAATCCCATATCCACGAAGGCGAATCATACCGAAATCGGGATCTCTCATCATGATGGGATTAGAAGTACCCCATTTTTGATTAATAAACTGCTTCGTATTAATGAAATAGACTTCTGCTTTAAAAGGAGAATCAAAACCATACTTCCACGACTTTAATTTTGTAAGGATGGGCATGTTTTGTGTGTAGAGGATATGTCGCCCTGGACCGAATACATCTGCGATTTCTCCTTCGTTAACCATGATCGCTACTTGTGATTCTCTGACAGTCAGTTCCGCACCCATTTTGATTTCATTATTATGAACTGGAAACTGGTAGACTAATGTATTGGTATCTGGATCTTGCCATTCGATTACTTCAATAAATTGGTTTTTAAAAAAGTTGAAAAATCCCATTGAAATCCCTCCATGTAGACAGCATATTACAAATACCGCTATTTCTTGTAGTATAACATACGACAGATATCCGAATTGGTTTCACTTCTTTCAAAACTTTTTGCTGTCATAGAAACCTTTACGTGACGATATAGAAAAAAGAGAGTACAATAGACTGAACAGTCATTCATTTTGAGGAGGAACTTTCTATGATATATAAAATTACGACGCCTACTCCGTTTGCGGTCGGAGATGTGAATTGCTTTTTATTGAAGGGGGACACGTTGACATTAGTCGATGCTGGGACGAAGACGCCTGAAGCATATGAAGTGTTACAACTTGAATTAAAAGAATTAGGTTATACATTTAAGGATATAGAGCAAGTATTCATCACGCATCATCACCCCGATCATTGCGGTTGGGTCGAAGCATTTGATCGGGCAGAAATCTTGGGTCATCCCTATTTAAATTATTGGCTGTCTCGTGATCAAGAATTTTTAGAACGACATGATCTCTTTTATGAACAGTCGCTCCATGAAGAAGGGGTACCTGAACACTATGCAAAATGGGTTAGACGCTTTCGACGTTCAGTCGATCTGATGGGCAATCGTCCGGTGGATCGTGTGATGAATGAAGGTGTAGAGTTACCAGGTCATCCAGGTTGGCAAGTACAAGAATCATTGGGTCATGCACAAAGCCATTTGTCGCTTTGGAATGAGCGTGAAGGTATGTTAATTGGTGGCGATCTTTTATTGGAAAAAGTCTCTTCTAATCCACTAATCGAG
Source organism: Sporosarcina obsidiansis (assembly GCF_009651005.1). GTDB lineage: Bacteria > Bacillota > Bacilli > Bacillales_A > Planococcaceae > Sporosarcina > Sporosarcina obsidiansis. Next base: position 1,240 of record NZ_WHVW01000018.1, on the reverse strand, counting down.
CCACCTTTTAGAAAAGAGGAAGGGCGGCCTAGGGCATTACTACAGTATAATGCGTCACTTACTCGGTTGCTGGACTTACCTGTACATATCGTCTATGGAGGGCACGGTGGAGAAGTTCGTAATGCACATGCACTGATCACCGAACGTTTGGAAAAGCAGAATGACCGGGCAATGAAAGTATTAGGCATGCTACGTGAAGAGTCGCAAACCGTCTTTGAGCTGACTAAACGACTATTTCCGGCAGTTTACGAAAAAGAGCTGGGTCTAACATTATCGGAAACGATTGGTCAGCTTGACTATTTGATTTCCAAAGAATTAATTACGGAGACTGTAGACGAGGCAGGAGTTCATCAGTATGCCAGCTGCTAAATCCATTTTGATAACGGGCGGTACGAGCGGTGTCGGTTTTGAATTGGCGAAGCGTTTGGCATCTGCTAATGATTTCCATGTCATGGCGACTGGACGCAATGAGGCTGCGTTACAAGAACTACAAAAGTTTGGTGTCGAAGGGTTTTGTGCGGATTTACGGGACGTAGAGCAACTAGATTGGTTGGTGTCTCGTACTGTAGTTCCAGATATCATCGTATTTTCAGCAGGAGTCGGTCGATTTAACTTAGCGCATGAAGTGGCGGATGCAGAAATGGAAGAGATGCTGGAAACGAATGTGCTCGTGCCAATGCAATTGACGAAACGATTGCTTCCTGCCATGATGGAACGCAAAAGCGGGCATTTGTTGTTCATTGGTTCGCAAGCAGGGAAAGTCGCGACTCCAAAGACATCGGTCTATGCGGCAACTAAGCATGCGCTAATTGGTTATACGAATGCATTGCGGATGGAAGTGGCTCCTTACCAGCTCGATGTCTCTGTGATTCATCCTGGTCCGATCGACACACCGTTTATCGAGTTGGCAGACCAGACGGGGAATTACAAGCAAGCTATGGGGTCTCAATTGCTTACTGTAGATTCAGTGGTACGCTCTGTTATACAGACCATCCACCAACCTAAGCGAGAAGTAAATTTGCCTAAAATTATGGGTCTGACGAGTAAATTGTATGCACTCGCGCCCTCTATGATTGAAGTGATTGGACGTCCTTTTTTCTATAAGAAGTGAGTCTATAGTTCATCGTTAAGAAAAATGCTTACTTATGAATAATAAGTAAGCGCAGACTGTAGACAAAAGGGTTGGAAATCGTAACGATTTCCAACCCTTTTGTCATTTCGGTACTAAAATCAGAGAAAT
>NZ_WHVW01000017.1 GCF_009651005.1 Sporosarcina obsidiansis | reverse complement strand
TTCTCTGATTTTAGTACCGAAATGACAAAAGGGTTGGAAATCGTTACGATTTCCAACCCTTTTGTCTACAGTCTGAAGCCACCGATCAACGGTGGCTTTTTTTATTAATTATGAACAGCCTTTTCGACTGCTTTTTCTATAGCTTGCTTTAAATCTGCAATTATATCATCTGCAGACTCTAGCCCTACAGATAGACGAATTAACTCTTCACTTACACCTGAATTCTTCAAATCCTCTGCAGACAATTGCTGATGGGTAGTCGATGCTGGATGAATGATCAGCGATTTCGCATCGCCAACATTCGCTACATGAGACCAGATGTTTACATTGTCAATCACTTGTCGACCTGCATCACGACCACCTTTGATGCCGAAAACAATAATGGAGCCATAGCCATGCTTCAGATGTTTTTGCGCCAACGCATGTGTCGGATGATCTTCAAGACCTGTGTACGTCACCCATTCAACTGCCGGATGTTCCTGTAAGAAAGCAGCCACTTTCTGCGCATTTTCATTGTGACGAGGTACACGCAAATGAAGCGTCTCTAGCCCTTGCAAAAGATTAAATGCGCTGTCCGGTGCTAGGCAAGGACCGAAATCACGAAGCAATTGAACACGGAGTTTCGTTGCGAATGCTGCCCCTGCTGTATCAATACCATATCGCAAACCGTGATACGATTCATCTGGTTCTGTAAATCCTGGGAATCTTCCTTGTGTCCAATCAAATTTTCCTGCATCGACCGCAATCCCACCAATCGTCGTTCCATGTCCACCAATCCACTTCGTTGCGGAATGAATGACCACGTCCGCCCCGAATTCAATTGGATTAGAACCGTATGGAGACGGGAATGTGTTATCGACTAAAAGTGGAATGCCGTGGTCATGTGCGACTTTCGCAACTGCTTCCACATCTAGAACTTGTAAGCTTGGATTACCAATTGTCTCTGCAAACAATGCTTTCGTTTTATCTGTAATCGCAGCTTCGAAATTCTTCGGATCAGAAGCGTCTACAAACTTCACCGTAATACCATAACGCGGTAACGTCACGACGAATAAATTGTACGTACCACCGTAGAGGTTACTGGCCGCCACGATTTCATCGCCCGCGCCTGCTATATTCATAATGGAAAATGCGATAGCTGCCATTCCAGAAGACAATGCGACTGCCGCAGTCCCCCCTTCTAATTCCGCTACACGCTCTTCAAAAACGGCTACAGTCGGGTTTGTGATTCTAGTATAAATATTGCCCGCTTCTTGCAAAGCAAATAAATTCTGTGCGTGCTCTGTATCTCTGAATACATATGAAGTCGTACGATGAATCGGTACAGCTCGTGAACCGGTTACAGGATCGGGCTGCTGTCCTCCGTGCAATAAAACTGTTTCTGGCTGAAAATTCGTCATCACTATTTCCCCTTTCAAAATGTATTTCGTATTCTAAATTTATTGATGGAAAGAAGCACGTTTGGATATACAAAGAAACCCTCTTCCTAAAATAAGAAGAGGGCTTTGCTTTCGCTTATTCCTCCCTTATCTTCCAAACTGTTTACGAGTTTGTAGGAAGTAGCACCTTTGCATAACTAGCCGGTTGCCGGGCATCACAGGGCCTATTCCCTCCGCCGCTCTTGATAAGAGTTTGTCTATTCAGTTTCCATCTTGAAAGTTAGTATAAAACTAAATCCAACCTATTGCAAGGATTTATTTATAGAATCTTTCGAAATAACTTGCACTTCTAAAATTTCCTTACCAAATCTTAATGGTAGAGTCTGATTGTAAAAACTACAGTAAAATATCCATCCATATTTTAATCGCTGTGGCCCCAATCATCACAGCTAATATGATTTGGAGTACTTTCGTATTCATCTTTTTACCCATTTTTGCTCCTAGTGGCGCTGCAATGATGCTTGCGACAACCATGATTAGCGCTGGCCAGTAATCCACCTGTCCCGTCATCAGTTTACCGATACTACCACCAATTGATGAAATAAAAGTAATGGCTAAACTTGTTGCAATCGTCATGCGCGTTGGAATTTTTAAGACGACAAGCATGATAGGCACTAGTAAAAAGCCACCTGCTGCCCCAACGATACCTGAGCCAACCCCAACAATCAGTGCTAGTACAACTGCCAACCCTTTATTAAACGTCACTTCATGTAATGGTTGATCATCGACTTGCTTTTTCGGAATAAACATCATCACCGCTGCAATTAATGCGAGAACCCCGTAAACAATGTTGACTCCTTCTTCTGATAAAAAGCCGGATCCATAACTACCAATGAAGCTACCGATTAAAATCGAACCACCCATATAGATTATGAGCGATTTATTTAGATAGCCACCTTTACGGTAGGCCCAAACCCCTGCAATCGAAGCAAAGAATACCTGTATAGCACTAATTCCTGAAACCTCATGCGCTGTAAATGCGGCTAAGCCGAATAGTGGAGGAATGTATAACAGCATAGGATATTTAATAATAGAGCCACCTACACCTAACATCCCGGAAACAAATGACCCAATAAATCCAAGTGCAAAGATCACAAGTATAAATGTTACATCCATGTTATGTTCCTTCTTTCTGAATAGAGAAAAGCGAGTAGAATGGCGCTACTCGCTATTTGATTGTCTTATGCTTTTTGAATGTAGAAGTATAGAACGCCCACTTCTTCTTTTTGTTCTAAAATCGTGTGTCCACTTGCTGCTGACCAAGCTGTAAAATCATTTAATGCACCTTTATCTGTAACTAGTACTTCTAATACTTCGCCCGATTCGATTGAATCCATAGCTTTTTTTGTACGTACGATTGGCATTGGGCACGCAAAGCCTTTTGCGTCTAATGTTTTAGTAATATTCATGTTATTTCCCCTTTTCGTTGTGTTTTTTATTTTGTAAGCAAACGATTCGTCCAGTTAAAACTCTTGCATGCTTCTTGAGCGCTAGGCATGCCAAGGTACAACATTTCAATGGATTACAATTCTTTTATTGAATATGCATCATAAAATACCGGCTAGATTAACGCACCGCACAACGGTTAGGTCCAATTTCCATTTCCGTTTGTTCCTCGTCCGTAGGCGTGATTTTACCCATGTTGACATGGCGGATTTCTTGGTAAGCATTTGGTTGTGGTGGTAAATTATCTGTTACCATTGAACGGAATATTTCTTCATCTTCCACGTTTAATCCGTGGTTTTCAGCGAATAAGTCGCCTAAACGTTTGGACACGGTACCATTTTCATTTAATTCATCAATGATCATAAAGTGTGCTGGACAAACAATTAAGTCTTCCGCTAATGCACGGTAACGCACGTATAATGATTCACGTAAATCTGCTACCCAGTCCTCTGCTAAGCCCGCTAAGTCTGGACGACCGATGGAATCGATGAATAGGATATCGCCTGTTAATAGATATTTGCCGTCTACTATGAATGAAGTGGAACCGATGGTGTGACCTGGTGAATACAGAGCGCCTACATCAATTTGTGACGCACCAACTTTTACTGTTAAACCATCTTCAAGCGGTGCATAATCGAATACCACTTCTTCTGCATCTTTTGGTGGTAAGTAATACGTTGCACCCGTTGCTGCAGCGATGGCACGACCACCTGAAATGTGATCCGCGTGTAAATGCGTATCGAATACATGCTTGATTGTGATATTTTTTTCTTTCGCAAACTTCGTGAATACGTCTGTAAAGCGAACCGCATCAATGATGGCTGCTTCGCCTTCAGAAACCACCATATAAGACAGACACCCTTTGCCTAAGCGAACGAATTGGTATAACTCACCGCCACCTGATAAATCGCCTACTTTGATTGGCTCTAAGTACATCGACCAAGATTTCATACCGCCTGCTAGGTACCCAACCGTTAGACCCGCATCTGACAACATTTCTGCTATCATGATGGATGAACCTTCTTTCGCACAAACCACTAACACGTCTCTGTCCGTTGGGATTTGCGGTAAAATTTCTTCTACACCGTCTAAAAGCTCGAAATACGGAATATTTAAGTAGTCAAATTTGTGCCCATCGATCTTCCAATCTTCAAACGCATCTGTGTTACGTACGTCTAAAATGAATAATTCTTTATTGTCGATTACTTTGCGGGCTACATCTGCCGCTGTCCAAATGTTTACTACCATCTTTAATTACCTCCACAAATATATTTTGGGCTTGAGAGCATACGAACTTTCTCTATACAAGAAAATTAGAATGTTAATGTTGGTGATGCGTCTTTTGCGTATTCTAAAAACGTGACAGCACCACCCACTTCAATACCTTCTACAAAATCAGCTGTCGTTAAGCCCATCACATCCATCGTCATTTGACAAGCGATAAATTTCACACCAAGCTCCTGTGCCATTTCCACTAATTGTGGAATTGGAGGTACTTGCGCTTTTGCAAAGCCTTCTGCAAAATGCTCTTTACCTACTGGCATTTCTAATGCTTGCATGCCCTGTTTGTGAATTAAATTCAAGCCTTCAAATGTGAAGAAGATTGCTACTTCTTTTTCTGATGCGGCGGCTGCCGTTGCGATATTGAATACTTTATAAGCGTCGAATAGACCACCGTTTGATGCGATAATTGCTACTTTGTTTGACATATTAATTCCTCCATTACAGTTCTTTTGTTAATTCACCTGTCCACCCCAACATACCAGGCAGAACATTGTATACGTTTTTGAAGCCCGCTTTTGCAAGCATAGTAGCCGCCATGTCTGAACGTGTTCCTGTACGACAAATGACATAAATCTCTTGATTCATATCCAGTTCCTTCATGCGCGCTTCTAAATCACCCATTGGTATGGATTTTGCACCTGGCACATGACCAAACGCGTACTCTGCTTCTTCACGTACGTCTAAAATAAGTCCCGCACGATGTAAGATTTCTTCATTGGAAATCGTTGCTTCAAATGTTTGTTCGGCTTGCTCAGACGTTTCAAGATTGCATTTACGAATGTAGTGAAATAAGATGTCACCCACTTCTGACGTACCAATATATTGGTGGCCTACTGTATTTGCCCAAGCCGCTAAATCCGCTTTCGACCCTTTATCTGTAGCTTGCACCTCTAATACTTGACCTTCTACTAGCTCATTCATTGCTTTTTTCGTTTTAACAATCGGCATTGGGCAAGCTAAGCCCTTTGCATCTAGTTGTACATCTGCTTTTACTACCACTGTTTTTCCTCCTTATACCATACGGGGTATATTTTTATTTAAATAAAATTATTGTACATCGCCAGCCCAATCCAGCATACCGCCAACCATGTTGGTTACGTCATAGCCACGTGATGTTAAAAAAGCTGTAGCTTGACCACTACGGCCACCAGAACGACAAATCATAATGTACGGCTTATTTTTATCTAATTCATGCATACGGAATTCGAGTAAACCAAGTGGAATGTTTACGATACCAGGAATATGACCGTCTTGAACTTCTTCTACCTCACGAACATCGATTAAATTTACTTGCTCGCCGGATTCTAGTTTTTCTTGAAGTGCTTTTGTTGTAATTTCTTTCATCGTTACTCCTCCTAGATAAATAAATTCACGTTGCCATCCTCTGCATCGGCTAGATAAGCAGCCACACCAGCGTATTCAATTCCATCTAATAATTCTTCTTGTTGTAGGCCTAATAAATCCATTGTCATTGTACATGTCACAATTTTCACCTCTTGCTCCTGCGCCATCTCAATTAATTGCGTTAACGTGAGGGCATTGTGCTTCGCCATTACATGTTTAATCATTTTGGGTCCCATACCAGCCATTTGCATTTTCGATAAACCTAGCTGTTCAGCCCCGCGCGGCATCATTTTGGCAAACATTTTTTCAAGGAAGCCTTTCTTCACTACTACCGGCTCTTGCTTTCTCAGGGCATTGATACCCCAGAAGGTATGAAAGATGGTTACTTCATGATCATAAGCCGCTGCTCCATTGGCAATAATATACGCTGCCATTGCCTTGTCATAATCCCCGCTAAATAAAACAATCGTCGTTCTTTTCTTTTCCATATTCGTCTCCTTCTAACATACCAATACCCGCATAGGTATTTTATTTTTGAAAAATATAAAGCCACTTCTTTTAGCGACTTTTCACTACTAAGCTTATGCTTCTTACCTATCCTTCGTTATTGTTTCTACTCACACTATATACCCCAATAGGTATTCAGTCAACTAGAAAGATAATTTTTAAAATTACACTACAAGTTTAAGACGCCATCTATAGAAACAGAGTAACTACAAAATTAGATTTTAAAAATTAGTGCCTGACAGTCAGTTTAGTACATGTTCAGGAATTAAGACCTTGTTGAGCTTTACTAGCAAAAGCTCACTTCGCAACGACTGACGCTCAAGGCAATATACTACCTATTCTTTATTAATAATTCGTTCTAAATATACCTGTATGGGTATTTAACACATTATAAAAAAAGAGTCAAGCTAATTTCCTCAGCGACTCTTTACAAGTAATTCCACCGCTTCATTAATAATCGATTCGTGTGTCCTGTCATCGGTCTCCTCTAAATTTTGCATACAGGCAATTAAGTTGGAGCTTACGATAACGCCCATCGTACGGTCGATAGCAGAACGACTGGCAGATAGTTGAGTAATGACTTCTTTACAGTCCTTGCCCTCTTCCATCATACGCAGGACGCCTTTAATTTGACCCTCAATACGTTTTAGTCGATTTTTCACTTTATCATCGTATTCCATGTCAATCACCTACCCTTTCGTTATCTACAGGATATACCCAGACAGGTATACTGTCAACTGAACAACATTGTTCGACACGTTTCTATTATTCTGAAATTTTTTACGGAATATGTTATACTATTTCTAGTAGGCTATTGTACGTTTTTCCGTCTGTTGAAGACGTGATGTCAAAACAGATGAGATTCTAACTACTGAAGGAGTTGATTCGATTGGCATTCCCGCGTAAAGATCGTCCGATTTCTGACTTTGTGGCCTCACGATATGTAGACGAAGTCATATCTTTTAACCGCAATCAGCATGAAGTTTCCGGAACGATACACAAGATTCTCGAAAACTCCGTCATCGTCAAAATTTCACAGTACGATGCAGAACAAATTGGTGCAGCTTCCAACTTGACTGTCGTCGCGCACAAAAACTATACAGTTATTTAATTTTTTTAATGCCTTGCAGCTCTATGCAAGGCTATTTTTTTGCTTACGGTGGGCCTATATTCATCAGCCAGGCAACCTACTCAACTCTCGTTTACTGCGCCAGTTTACAAGGAAAATCCCTAGGCAAATGAGCAAGCCGCCGAAGATCAGCGCAAACGATAGAGGTTCATCAAGCAATAACCAGCCAGTCAACGTACCAAAAAACGGTGCCAGGAATAGAAACGCACTTGTCCGCTCCGGGTTGCCAGTCTGCAATAAATAAAACCAGATAGAGAACTGAACAATAGACGCAGCGATCGCCAACCAACCTAAAATAACTAGTGATAATGCATTCACTTCAAAAAATGGCTCTTCTAATAAAAAACTCGCAACCAATAAAATTAATCCGCCGAAAAGCATCTGATATGCTGTCATGACCCACGTATCAAACCGATAACCATGTACTTTTACGATCAGTGTCGAACAAGCCCATGCTACTGCCGACAGGAAGCCTAGAACGGTACCGATCTTCAAATCTAAATGACCACCCATCGTAATGAACACACCAAACAAACCGCATAAGACCCCAATCCATTGCTGTACACGGTAACGAATTTGCAAAACTAAGGTTCCGATCACCACAACAAGCAGCGGATTGGTGAAGGTTAGAATGGACGTTTCGCCTGAAGTAATCGTCCGTAGTGCAATAAAAATACAGCCCATCACCGCCGCTGTCTGCAAAGATCCGATTAGCACCAGCCATTTCCATTCTCCAAACGTTTTCGGATGTGGTTTTTTAAGTATTTTGACAACAATCGCCATAATAACTCCTGCAATGGTAAATCGCAGCGCTACCAATAACAACGGGGAGGAATAGTCTAGACCAATTTTGCCGATCGTAAAAGAAGAACCCATTAACGCAGTCGTGACGACTACCAAAAAGCCAAACAGAAATTTATTCATATCAATAGTTCCTTTCCACTCGCTCGGCAGATGAAATTCCTTTTTTTATAGGCATCTGCATTCGGCCGATCAGCGCCTCAATGGCAGGCGGCATATAGCGATTTTTCAAATAAGTTAAATAGACAGTACGAGTAAGCGACTTGGAATTAATCGTTTTGATCATGACAGATTGATCGGATTGATTAGTAAAATAATTTTTAGGGATAATCGATATTCCAATATTGGCTCGTACCAATTCCAGAATGGTTTCGAAACGTTCTACCTCATATTGGATATTCAACCGTATTCCTTCTTCCGCAAAAGCAGCAAAAATATCATCTCTCGTCTGGAAACCGACACTTGTAATAATAAACGTTTCATCCTCCAGGTCAGACAGGGAAATCTGATCTTTTCCTGCCAGTCGATGTGCGGGATGCATGATCATGGCCAGTTGCTCCTCATAGAGAGGCGTTGTCCAGATATCAGGCGAATCTATGAACTGATTGGTCAGACAGGCGTGAACCTCATATTGACGGAGTGCTCGCTCGACGTCTTCCCGACTTAATACCTCGATTAACTTTACTCGCATAGAAGGAAATGCTTGTTGATACCAATGCAAAATCGAAGGTATCCAGTTTTTCACCGATTCAATCATACCAATTTGCACTTTCCCACTGCCATTCCACTTCACTTCTTTGATTTCTTGTTGCAAAATTTCCGCTGCATTGAGGATATGGAGAGCTCGTTCATAGATGACCCTCCCCGATTCTGTCAGTTTTACTTTTTTTGTTGTGCGTTCGAGCAGGCGAAACCCGACTTCCGTTTCTAAGTTCTTGATTGCTTTACTCAATGACGGTTGCGACAAATGAAGTTTCTTGGCTGCTTCCGAAAAACTAGATTGCTGCACGACCGTTACAAAGTACAGAAGTTGCTTGATTTCCATTGCTTCCTCTCCCATCTATAACCTCAAGGCATGAATTCATGAAAAAGATGTATTAGAATTAATAAATAACACCTACTATAATTAGAGTATCATGCCGGAAAGGATGAAGTATATTGTTAATTCCAACAAATAAAAGATACTGGTCTGGTCGTACAGACAGTGAGACCAATAGAGCTGCATTTCGTATGCATCAAATTGTACAACTTTCTACGCCAAAAGAAAGCGTTGCCAATAAAACTTGCGCACTCATCGGGTTTTCTTCCGAGGAAGGTGTTCGCCGCAATAACGGCAGACTAGGTGCTGCAGAAGGACCAAATGCCTTACGTAGTGAATTGGCAAAACTTCCATGGCGCATGCCCGCTGAATGCCAACTGATGGATTTGGGTACGATAGTTTGTGAAGACGATCAACTGGAACGAGCACAAGCGGAATTAGGAGTTGCTGTCCGGGATAGCCTTGAGAAAAATGTCAAACCTGTCATTTTAGGCGGCGGACATGAAACAGCCTACGGTCATTATCTAGGCGTACGGGAATTCATTGGACCTGACGCAAAGCTAGGTGTCGTTAACATTGATGCGCATTTTGACTTGCGTAGCTATGAAGAGCAACCCTCTTCCGGAACGATGTTCAAGCAAATGCTCGATTCAGATCCAAACGTTGAATACTTGGTGCTCGGAATTCAAGAATTTGGTAATACAGACATTTTGTTCGAGGAAGCGGATGCAAAAGGTGTGTCCTATGTGACGGAGCAAGAAATCACATCAGGTCTTATGAACGAGATATTAGAGAAAATCAACTTTTTTATTGAAAAACAGGACTTTGTTTTGTTAACATTGTGCTCTGACGTGTTAAATTCAGCGTTTGCGCCGGGTGTGAGTGCTCCATCGCCGTTTGGTTTGGATCCGTTAACAGTTCGGACATTCATCCAAAATGTAGCATCTCATAAGAAAACCCTTTCATTCGACATCTCAGAAATTAACCCATCACTTGATCAACAGAATCAAACGGTCAAATTGGGTGCATACTTAACAAACGAAGCAATCGTTGCATTGCTAGGAGGAAGAATCACATGACGATTGAGTTAAATCAAATTACAACGCTATTCTTGGCATTGGCCCTCTTAACAATCGGTACACTACTCGTACGTAAAATTGGATTTCTCCAAAAATTCTGTATCCCCGCCCCTGTTGTAGGCGGGTTACTTTTTGCCATTTTTGCGACCATTTTGAAAACTACAGGACTTTTGAGCTTTCAATTGGATACGTCATTACAAAATTTGTTTATGTTGACGTTCTTCACTACAGTCGGATTAGGGGCTAGCTTTCGTCTTATTCGACTGGGTGGAAAGCTGCTGATCATCTACTGGATTGCTTGCGGATTTTTGGCATTGGCCCAAAATGTTATCGGTGTATCATTGTCCTATGTATTTAATCTGCATCCTCTAATCGGGATGATGGCAGGGGCCGTATCGATGGAAGGTGGACACGGTGGAGCAACTGCCTATGGACAAACTTTAGAAGGGCTTGGCATCGACTCAGCCTTGTCCATTGGAATCGCAGCCGCTACATTCGGACTGATAGCAGGTAGTCTCGTTGGTGGTCCTATTGTAAAATATCTTATCAATAAATATGATTTAAAATCCACCGAAGTGGAAGAGGAAGTCGCTTACTCTGCAGAAGCCCATGAACCACCTATCAACACGGATAACTTCTTGACCCAAGTATTGCTGATCACGCTTTGTATCGCAGGTGGTACATTTATCGGTGATGTGTTCTCTAACTTGACAGGGTTTGTTATGCCTGGCTATGTTGGCGCGATGTTTGTCGCGGTGATTGTGCGGAATATCGTGGATCGATTTAAAGACGATGCGATTCATATGACAAGCATCAATGTTATTGGCGATGTATCACTTGGTATCTTCCTATCCATGGCGTTGATGAGCATTAAGCTTTGGGAAGTCGCTGGTTTAGCATTACCATTGCTAGTCATCGTATTTGTACAAGTTCTCTTCGTCGTACTGTATGCTATTTTCGTGCTGTTCCGCATACTCGGCAAGGATTACGACGCGGCAGTCATGATTGCAGGTTTTGCCGGTCACGGACTAGGCGCAACGCCGAATGCCATGGCGAATATGGCAGCTGTCACTGGACGATACGGCCCTTCACGTAAGGCCTTCTTGATTGTTCCGATTGTTGGTGCCTTCTTGATTGATGTAGTGTCCATGCCAATTATTATTACGACTATTAATATTTTTAGTTAATGAAAAAAGAACCGGCCCAGTTGTCCGGTTCTTTTTTACGTTCTTTTTTGGCGTAATTAGCAGGCTGATCTGTTAAAATGAAAACAGAAATTTGTAATTCGGAGAGGAGTTTGCTTAATGAAAGAACAATTGATTGAACGATTGATTCGCTATGCGAAAATTAATACACAGTCTAATCCAGATTCAGAAACGACCCCATCTACAGCAGGCCAGTGGGACTTATTGCATATACTTGAAAAGGAACTAGCTGGGATTGGTTTAGAAGAGATTTCATTGGATGAAAATGGGTATTTATTTGCAACATTACCTTCTAACACGGAAAAAGAACTGCCGACAGTTGGTTTTTTAGCACATGTAGATACAGCGACAGATTATACAGGCATGAATGTAAAGCCACAACGAATTGATCACTATGACGGACAAGACATTTCATTAAACGAAACTACCATCATGTCGGTGAAAGCGTTCCCAGAGCTAAAGAATTACCTCGGTCATACATTGATCACGACGGACGGCACGACATTACTCGGTGCAGACGATAAAGCGGGTATTGCAGAAATCATGACAGCCATGCAATACTTGATGGAACATCCCGATATTAAGCATGGGAAAGTACGTGTTGGTTTTACACCAGATGAAGAAATCGGACGTGGACCACATAAATTTGACGTAGAGCGATTCGGTGCGGATTACGCCTATACGATGGACGGCGGGCCACTTGGTGAATTACAGTATGAAAGTTTCAACGCGGCAGGAGCCGTCCTGACATTTCACGGTACGAATGTACACCCCGGTACAGCGAAAGGAAAAATGGTCAACTCCCTCATGATCGCTGCGGAATTCCAGGAAGCTATGCCTGCCAATGAAATCCCCCAAGAAACCGAGCATTACGAAGGATTTATTCACTTAATGGAAGTGGACGGTACGGTGGAAAAAACGACTTACCACTATATTATTCGTGATTTTAATCGAGAGACGTTTGAAGCTCGCAAACTGTTAGTTCAAGATACAGCTAGTCGTCTACAAAAGAAATACGGCGAACAGGCAGTTGAGCTTTCATTGACGGATCAATACTTCAATATGCGTGAGAAGATTGAGCCTGTCATCGAAATCGTCGATCTCATGGCGGATGCTTACCGCAATCTAGAAATTGAACCGAAAATCGAACCAATCAGAGGTGGTACAGATGGTTCGCAGTTATCGTATATGGGCATGCCGACTCCGAATGTTTTCACGGGAGGAGAGAATTATCACGGAAAGTATGAATTTATCTCAGCAGATGTGATGGTGAAAGCTACCCAAGTCATTATCGAAGCATTAAAGCTTCAAGAACAGCGCGGTTGAGCTGATGAAAGCAATAGGAATTGGAATTTTATCAGCATTATTTTTTGCAGTCACGTTTGTTTTGAATCGCTCAATGGAATTAGATGGTGGCAGCTGGTTATGGAGTGCTTCCCTGCGCTATTTCTTCATGGTACCTTTTCTAGTCGTCATTGTGGCAGTCAGAGGTGGTTTAACTGAGATGAAACGCGAGATGACGGCTGCTCCTTGGCCCTTTTTCATTTGGAGCTTTGTGGCGTTCGTATTATTCTACGGTCCGCTTACTTTCTCGGCAGGTTATAGTCCAGGATGGCTCGTTGCCGGGACTTGGCAAATGACCATTGTGGCGGGTGTGTTATTAGCACCTTTCTTCACGTTTCAAATAAAAACGGAGACCGGTGAAATCCGAACACTGCGTCACCGAATACCTGCTGCATCTTTAGTTATTTCATTGATCATTCTCGGTGGAGTGGTATTGATCCAAATTCCGCATGCGAGCAGTGTGTCGACTTCAGTCATTTTGCTCGGCACTTTGCCGTTAGTGATTGCTGCATTCGCATATCCACTTGGCAACCGAAAAATGATGAATTTATTGGGGGGACGATTGGATATGTTCCAAAGGGTGCTTGCCATGACGCTAATGACAATACCCATTTGGATTATTATGGCACTTTACGCTTCGGCGACAGTCGGACTTCCTTCCGTCAGCCAAGTGGTGCAATCATTGATCGTAGCAGTCAGTTCAGGCGTGATCGCAACGTCACTCTTTTTCATGGCTACCGATTTGGTGCAGCATGATCAAGGGAAGTTGGCGGCTGTCGAAGCTACACAGTCTGTCGAGTTAATATTTGCGATGCTTGGTGAAATGCTGTTGCTCAGTCTACCGTTGCCAGGTGCGCTTTCATTAATTGGTGTAGTCATCATCATCGGCGGCATGTCATTGCATAGTTATCAGACCTCCTTGGCTGCGAATAGATGATGAGTGGATTGGTTTATGAGCGCTTGACCGAGTTTTATGATCGAAACAAAAAACAGGGCAGTCACAGATGTCGCGTTGCAATGACGATCTGGACAGCCCTGTTTCCCACTTTCAGGCTTTTCTTTCCTTTATTTGCTGAGAACTACGTTTTTTAAAAAGCTGTGGCTTCGTTTCGGATAATAAAATTGCGATAAATATGAGCAACGCGCCAAGAAACATCCGAAATGTCAAAACTTCGTATGCGAGAGCGACTGAAAAAGCCATCCCCCACACAGATTCGGTCGATAAAATAATTGCCGCTTTCGTTTCCGATAAATGTTTCTGGCCGACCGTCTGCATCAAAAACGCGACCGTTGTAGAGAACACAGCCAAATATAGCACCGCACTCAGCCCTGTCGGATTTGTCGAGAAAGAGGTCTCTCCTAACGCAATGACAGTCAAGCAGCTAATCACTGCCGCCACACCCATCTGCAAAAGTGTTAGCAGTACTGCGTCTTCCGTTCGCACAAATTTCGCTGTATAGAAAATGTGAAACGCAAACATCACGGCACACCCCAACGTCAACACATCTCCAAAATTCACACTAGAAGACCACTGTAGCGACAGCACTGCCACACCAATCAGTGCCAAAACAGCGCCAAACAACTCAAATGTGTCCAACTTTCGTTTATATAGAATAAATGCGATAAACGGCACGATGACCACATTAACACCTGTCAAAAAGGCATTCTTAGAAGGAGTTGTAAATTGCAGGCCAACTGTCTGCAATGCGAACGCACTATACAATAAAAAACCAAGCAATGCACCTTTCCATAAAACCGACTTGTCCAATTGTCGCAATCGCTTATGGAACACTAAAACCAATAATATCGCACCGATTGTAAACCGCACCGCCAAAATTTGGTACGGTGTGTAAAAACCTAAAGCTAGCGCACTCATGACAAATCCGCTACCCCAAATGATTGCGGTAATGGTCAGTCCAATTTCCCCTATATATCTTTTCATACCATCCACCATACTTCCAATTATCAGTCGTATTAGTTTATCATGAAATACATGAAGATTATAGCGATTTTTCAGTTTTTGTGGTGAGTGAACCTCACAAAAACTCCTGCTTCATTAGAGAAGCAGGAGCCTATTTTATTCCTCATACAAACCGATTTCTTTAATCGCCCGTTCCACAAGTGACGGATCTACCGACTTATCAAAATCAATTTCTCCACGAATAGCACCATTTGCTTTATATGTCTCATATTGCTTCTTAATGTCTTCGATGAACATCTTGCCGTTCGGATCCAACCCGGTAACAAATACTCGCTCCCAAAGCTCTGGATCTTTCAATGCCGTGTGCTTCACCATAATATCAATGACTTCATCTTTTCCTTGGTCTTTAAAGAAGGCATCGTTATAATCACGAACACCTTTCAAATAGGCAGCCATGAAACGCAACGATAATTCTTCATTTGCCATGAACTTTGGTGAGGCTAATACCATTGCAATCTGTGACTCGGGTGCATAATCTGTGGCATCTCCAAATCGGACGTGGAACCCTTGGTGAATTCCTTGCGCAATGAGCGGTTCAATATTCAAGGCAGCATCAATTGTCCCTGAATCAATCGCACCGAGCATGGCACCAAAATCCGCGATATGCACATACTCCACATCTTCTTCCGTCAAGCCAGCATGTTTCAGCATCTCTTCATAAATATACCCATCGATCGAGTTGCGAGAAGAAACTGCAATTTTCTTTCCTTTGAAATCACTATACTCTTTAATTTCATCCACCATGTGATTACCGATAACAAAACTGAAATATGATTTCCCAGGCATATTATGTCCTTTGTCCGCTATGATCCGAACGTCAATCCCCTGGGCAATTGCATTAAAGAATGAAGCTGTGGACACGCCTCCAGCAATATCTACTTCTCCTGCCGCTAATGCAGGCAACATATCATCACTATTGGCAAAATCCGCAAATTCAACGGAAATATTATAATCCTCAAAATAGCCCTTCTCTTTCGCAATATAGAAGCCCGCCCCTGAAGCTGCTCCGTCTTCCGCTATATAAATCTTGGCTGGCTTATCAAGTGGTGTCAAATCGCCAGACACCGGTTTCTCTTGATTTGACGCTGGTTTTTCTGCTTCCTTCTGCGAGCATGCCCCAATGACTAAGACTACTGACAGAATACTAATCCAACCCGCCTTTTTTATCCACTTCCCCACATCATCTCTCCTTTTATCGTTTACTCTCTGGACTTCAGTACTTCTTCCTGCAAATGATGCCAAATCTCAATAAACTTCGCAGCCATTTGCGGATCTTTTCGAATATCTTCAATTTTTCGAGGTCTTGGCTTATCAATCATGATTTCATCAATAATTTTCCCAGGCTGTGCCCCCATCAATAAAATTCGGTCGCTCAACAGCAGCGCTTCATCGATACTATGCGTAATAAATAACACGGTTTTCTTCGTCTCTGCCCAAATACTTAATAATTCCTCCTGCAAAATAAATCGATTCTGTTCATCGAGTGCTCCAAACGGTTCATCCATCAATAAAATTTCAGGATCATTCGCAAAAGCACGCGCAATGCTCACTCGTTGCTTCATTCCGCCCGATAGTTCCTTCGGATAAAGTGAAGCAAACCGCTCCAAACCCGTTTTCCGCAAATAAAAATTGGTCCGCTCTTCAATAAATGCTTTTGGCAAGTTACGCATCTTCAGTCCAAATGCTACATTCTCTCTAACCGTCAACCAAGGAATGACGCCACGCTCTTGAAACACCATCGATTGCAGTGGCCGATCATCCCGCTCCGTAGCAATCGTAAAATTGCCCACACTCGGTTGCTCTAGCCCAGCTAAAATTCGAAGTAGTGTCGTCTTGCCACAACCACTAGGTCCGACGAGACAAACAAACTCTCCTTCTTCCACAGTCATTGAAATATTCTCAAGCGCGATGACACTTCCTTGTTTTTTGTAAAATGCTTTCATAAGCCCTTCCACTGTAATTTTAGGCTTCCCCTCCAATTCAATCACCTCCATGGCAATAATTTATTTTGAAGAGCGCGCAAGATAACCGAAAATAAATAGCCAAAAAAGGAGATGAGGATCAGACCGACATACATTTCGGGTAATAAAAAGGCCTTATAGGAAGTCCAAATTAAATAACCGATTCCTGAAGTAGCCCCCATCATTTCCGCTGCTACGATCGTCAGCAGTGCAATTGCCTGCCCCATTTGAATCCCTTCGAGCATAACCGGTAACGATCCCGGAAGCGCGATCTTGAAAAAGAAATTCCATCGACTTGTCTGATAATTATTTGCGACATCCAAATAAATTTTATCAATGTTCAACACACCAGCCGCCGTATTTATGACAACCGGAAAAAACACACTTCCCGCAATGGTTACGACTTTCGATAAATCCCCAATTCCGAATAAAATAATGATGATTGGCAACAACGCCAACGTGGGAATCGGCATGAGAGCCATGACAATCGGCTGAACAAAATGGCGAATGGGGGAGTATAAGCCCATCAGCAAACCGATGATCACGCCCGGAACCACACCTGCCAAAAAGCCGATAAAAATACGATACAGCGACACTCCTACATGTTGTGCCATCGTTCCGCTTACGATCATGTCATAGAATGTTTGAACAATGGTACTTGGAGGAGGGAAAAATCGAATGTCTAACATACCTGACCTCGACAATACTTCCCACAACAGCAAAAGAAATATAGGCGACACAATCGTCAATAGCTGCTTTCCTCGCTCCTTACGCTGCCGTAGCTTCCACTCCCGCTGTTCTACCTCAAATGATTCATTGCGAATAAGTTGTTGCTTTTCCACTCTTCACCACCTCTTCACTGCCTATATTATGTGATTGCCTAATGAATTGGTTGGGCTGGTGCGGAAAAACGCCTTTTGATAAACGCTCAATGCTTCATAATTTTTATTTAACTAGTTGTGGGATAAGAGCACAGTTAGTAAGCTATTGATCAGAAATTTATACAAAAATAAGGAAAAAAAGTAGATAAAATAAGAAGTAAAATGATTATGGTGGATGATACAATTCCCCGATAACTTTAGAAAATAAAGTTTATGGAAGATGGTGAAATAGAGGTTGAAAAAGGTTTTCCTCATGTAAATATAGAGTGGTCCGAGAAGTTAGATGAAACTTCTCAGACCACTCCTCCTAGATTATTTAGTTGTTTTTATCCACTCAATTCTTGGATGCTTGGTAACACAATCGATATGAACATTTGATTCAATTGTGCCACCAAATGTATGATTAGAGCCAAATGCAACATGTATGGTTTTATAGGCTTTTTCATCCTCCAGAATTTTCCCAGTTAAACGTGCGGCATGATTTGTGCCAATTCCTAGTTCGCACAACAATCTTCCGCTCTCTTGTCCTAATAAAGCCAGTAACTTTTCACCCTCAACCCCAGTTGCCTCTTCTAATCGACCTTTTTTAATTGTTAAGACAATGGGCTCTTGAACTAAACCAATTCCTGCAATGGAGCCATTAATTTCAATAGTTCCTTCAGCTTGCCCTTCCAGTGGAGCAATATATGCCTCTCCAGACGGCAGATTGCCTGACATTCCCTTCTCCTTGAACACGCCTGTGCTTGCAATCCCTTGTCTATCTCCAATTGGAATATTCAATTCATAATGTTCACCCGTATAAATTGTGACCTGTTGATGGACATTCAGCTTCTCTGTCATTTCTTTTGTTTCTTGCTCTACTCGACCATAATCTGCGCGCAAGGCTCCGTTTAAGAACATATCCTCCGTAATTCCCGGCATGGTGATCACACTAATTCCCTTCGCATTCGCTCGTTTACGTGCAACCGTATGAGTCAAGGAATGTTTGGTTAGACAAAATACCATATCGTAGTTCAGCATGTGATCTGCGGCTTCTTCTGGTGGTTCTTCGCCTGATTTCGAACGATCTTCCATTATATATAACTCTGATTTCCATTCATCCGCTTTTAATGCTTCTGCAAATTTTCGTCCTACTTCTTCTGTACTTCTATCGGTCAATACCAATATAGACGCAGACTTCTCCAATGAAAAATTCGTCTTCATGAGATCACTTACAATACTTTCAAATTGCGTCATTTTCAACATCCTTTCGTTGGTCCTGCTTAGTTTATAAAACTACCTAAAACAATTCAGCCACTGCAGCAAACACCAAATTCCTAGAAGGCAAAATAGGTTTAGAAGTAAATTCAGACATATGTCGTTTCATTTCATCGTCATATCCCATACAATCCAGCACAATCGCCTGGACGGGCAAAGCGTCCATATGCTCTGCTACCTCTTGAAATTTGTTCCATTCTACTTGATATGGGGTGCATGAATCGATCGAACAATCCACTCTTGCTTCTGCCCACTTCCCTACGATCTCCGATTCCTGTTCAGGTAGTGGAACAATTACACCGATTTCCTCTTCACGGAACAGTCCTTTTACCATCTGACTGACCAAATAATCCGGATATAAAACGGGTTTCTTTGATGTGAATAACTCAAACTTCCCAGTACAAGCTACTAAGATTGCGTCCACGTTATCACCTTGGCAGTCAGCCACCAGTTTTCTTAGTTCTTGATCGACAAAATTCTTATCTAGTCTGACTTTTGAACCGTCGCGTAAACGGGAGACGAGTGTTCTTCCAGGTTGCAAAGGCACTAGTTTCTCTATTTCATCAGAGGTATATGAATCCAAGATCCCTCTTTCTACTATGTTCACATGAGGTAGATACTTTCTAAAAGTATCATGCATATCGGTTCGTGGGCTTTGGCCAATCGTTAAGACACATAGTGTTCTCAATGGTTCATCCCCTCTAGTCGATAGACTTCTTTACCTTCTACATAAGTTGCAAGGATTTTGGCTTTTGTTTGGAAAGGCTTATGTGACCAAATGGCAAGATCGGCATCTTTTCCCTCTTCAATAGAACCTACCCTATCAGCTATTCCCATAACGTTGGCCGCATTACTTGTTATACTTTCAAGTCCCGCCATTTGATCCAATCCATGTTTAACTGCTTCTACCACACAATAATAGAGATATTGTATAGGGATAAATGGATGATCCGTCATAATGGCAAAAGGTATCCCCGTCTCATGAAAATGCTTCGGACTCTTTGCAGTAGAGAAACGATTTTCATATTTTGTTGCCGGGGTCATATAAGGACCTAGTGTTACCGTAGCACCACTTTCTTTTATGGCATCCAGCATGAGAAAACCTTCCGTGCAATGTTCAAGTGATAATTTGACATGAAACTCTTTAGCGATTCGAATGGCTGTTGCAATATCGTCCGCTCGATGACAATGTAACCGAAGAGGCATTTTATGTTCCAATACTTCTGCAAATGGCAATAACTCCGAATGTGTTTCAGCCAACCGTTCCCTTTCAGCGTCTGTCAGTTTCAAAACTTCATAAAAGCCTTTGCGAATCAAATGAGCCACTGCCATTCTTGTCATTGGCATCGTGTTGTATTGATGACCAAACACATTTTTAGGGTTTTCTCCTAACGCGCCTTTAAGTCCACTTCTTTCTATCAGTAGCCTTTCATCATAGGAGTTGCCTGCCGTTTTTAAAATACTCCACACGCCGCCAATCGGGTTGGCACTACCTGCACCCGTTTGAACAGTTGTTACGCCACCCATTACTGCTTGTTCGAATGAAAAATGTCGCGGATCAATTCCGTCTTTGGCATTCATTAAAGGAGTCCAAGGACTAGAATATTCATTGGCATCATTTTGTTTTTCCGTTACTTCCGCCCATAACCCTACATGTGTATGTGCGTCAATTAACCCAGGCGTAATGATTTGACCTGTACAATCTATCATCTGTACATCTGAAGGTACGTCTGTGTTTTGGCCTACTGCTATAATTTCCCCTTCACTTATCCAAATATCTGCGTTCTCTAAAACCTCATTGGACTTGTTCATCGTATACACTGTACCGTTACGCAATACTGTAACCATTAGCAGTCTCCTTTACTATAAACTTCAGTTCCTTTTATGAAAGTTTTCTGTACTGTGGCGGTTAAATTCATCGGATGTTGATCCCAAATCACGATGTCACCAAATTTCCCGGTTTCAATAGTTCCCGTTATGTGATCAATGGATAGAAGTTCAGCCGCACCTTTCGTTAATGAGTAGAGCGCCTCATTCTCAGGCACACCTTCTCGAATAGCTAAAGATGCTTCTAGTTTCAAGTTAGAAACACCACTTTTGGGATGATCCGATGCAAAGACAAACTTCTTTTGTTGCTCATGCAATATTCGGTACATGGATGGATGAAGTTTCATTAACTCGTTGCGCTCGATCGGTTGAAAAGCCGGACCCACTATGACTTCTTGGATTTGATTAGCCCAGCGTGAATCCATAAGTGAATATTCTGTAGCGTGGACCAGTGTAATGGTTCGATCCACTTCTTGTGCAATTCGGAGGGCGGTTTCTAAATCATCTGCCCGATGACAGCGAATGAATATGGGCTTATCTTTTAAGTATGTAGATTGATTCAGTACTTGCATCATCTTTCGCATTTCTGCAGCAATTCCCATTCGCGTAAGTGGTTTGCCCGTTGCGTTAAAGAATGCTTGCTTGGGTACATCCCCCATTGAAAATGAAATACCTAGGTCCTCTACCATACACATTTCTTCAAACGTACTCCCCGTAGAATGTATAACAGCCGTCACTGCACCCACTACACTTTCTGGTCCTGACATAACATGACTTGCTGTTACTCCTGCTTCCAATGCGTCTCGAAATGAAGTATCAAAAGGGTAAATCCCATCTCGCACATGGAAGATCATTCCTTCCTCGGCAAATGGTTCATAGCTGTCATTCCCTTCTCGACCAATCCCTGATTCTTTCAAACCAATAGAAGAGCAAGTGTCAATCAATCCTGGTGTCACATACTTGCCACTTACATCTAGTAACACATCAACTTCTGGATCTTTGATTTCATCTAGCACTTCACGAATCCGTTCATCCTCAAGTAAAATATCCTTTTTGAAAAATTCCTTATGTTCTGTATCAAATACAAGCCCATTCGTAATTAATACTTTCAACGCGTTCCCCTCACTTTTCATTGGTAAAAAGAAAAAAGCAGAGTCACTTGCACTCTACTTTTTCCTTCGCTTCATATATTATTGTTTCAACCAAACGTTAGCGCCATTTGGGTGAACAATTTGAATAGAGTTATCTGGTGACACTTCAAAACCTTGTACTTTTTTATTAACCCCGGCAGTTGCTTCTTGTACATCAATTTCAAGACGAGGTACATCTTTTAAGATGATTTTCAAAGCTTCTTGATACAACTTTGCACGTTCATCTTGATCTGCTGTATCAGAAAGTGCGCTATTCAATAATTTATCTACTTCTGGATTTTCATATCCTTTACCGTTACCCAAAGCATTTAACTGATCTGTATGGAACAGCTGATACAAGAAGAAATATGGGTCTGGATACCATGACCAGCCACCGATGGACATTGGTGCATTTCCTTTAGACACTGTATCGCTATAAGTTCCCCATTCAACTACTTTAATCTCCACATCAATATTCAAGTTTTCTTTCATTTGATTTTGGAAGATCGTTGCATAAGGAACACGGGCTTCTGCTACGTAAATCTCTGTTTTGAATCCATCTGGATATCCTGCTTCAGCCAACATTTCTTTAGCTTTTTCTGGTTCAAAAGTCGGCACTAACTTCTCTAATTCTTTATCATAACCCCAAGAACCTGGAGGTAATGGAAGATAAGAGCGAGTAGCTCCTCCCCATTGGTTTACACCTTGCACTAACTCATCTACATTCGTCGCTTTATAGATTGCTTCACGTACTTTTGGATCGGCAGTCGGGCCTGTTTTGTTGTTTAAGTCTAAGTACGTAATTGACAATGCTTGTTGTGTAAGCAATTCAAGATTTTCATCTTGTTCCACTAACGCACGATTTTGTCCTTTTACGTCCATTGCGATATCAATATCGCCAGAACGCAATGCATTTGTCATCATGTTTGTATCAGCAATTACCTTCATCTTCACAGAATCTACGTGAGGTTTTTCACCCCAGTATTTATCAAAACGATCGAGAGTAAGCTGTTGATCTTTCTGCCAATCTGTAATTTTGAAGGGGCCAGTCCCAATCAGGTGTGCGCCAAAGTTGTCGCCCCATCCTTCTACTTCTTCTTTCGGCACAATGACATTTCCTGCGTCTGTCAATACGGCCAATAATGCTGCATTGGCTTTCTCTAAATGTACTTCTACTTCATTTTCGCCTGTTACTTCTACTTTTGTTACTCCGCGTAAACGGTTCATAACAGACTCTTTTGCTGATCTTTCTAAACTATACTTAACGTCTTCCGCTGTCATTTGACGTCCGTCTTGATATTCACCTGGCTGAAAATAGACATCGTCACGTAACTGGAATGTATATACTAATAAATCGTCTGAAATCTCCCAGCTTGTCGCAAGTGACGGTTTAATTTCCGATAAATCCTTACTGTAAACTACAAGTGTATCCGCCACTGATCGCATGACTTGGGATTCATACACACCTGTATATTTCACAGGATCTAATGTTTGTGGATTAGCAGATAAACCAATTTGCAATACTCCACCATCTTGTGGCTCCCCACTGTTTGTATCTCCATCACCTGCTGAATCACCATCAGTCGTAGATTTCTTTCCTGAACAAGCACTTAGGACTAGCAATAACGCCATACCAAGTAAAAACATTCTCAATGCACGACTTCTCATTCTTTTCCCACTTCCTTCTGTTTCATATTGTGAATCAATGATTCACTCAATAAGATAATTTATAATTTATCACAGAGATCTTTTCATGTAAAGAGATACTTTTAAATATTCTGATCCTTCTTACACTACATACTTTTACTAAGAGACAGAAAATTTATCGTTTACTTTTAATTCTTACGATGATAGAATTACGAATATTCACATTGTGGACCAGTGGTTCAAATTTATGAAACAGAGGTGAAAGCGAATGGGGAAATATATCATCCGACGATTATTTGATTTGCTACCTACCGTTTTTGTGGTAGCGGTGATTGTATTCATCATCACACGACTCATCCCCGGTAATCCTGCTGCTGTCATGTTAGGGCCGACAGCGAGTGTAGAGGATATTGAAAAACTAACTGCTCAACTGGGACTGGATCAACCTCTTTATAGACAGTTCCTCGATTACTTAGGCGGTTTGTTACAGGGAGACTTTGGAACCTCCTTAAGTTATAACCAACCCGTTGTCCAATTAATAATGGAGCGTTTCCCTAATACCGTAATTCTAGCTTTGGCTGCATTAATTATTGCACTGCTCATTGGAATTCCTGCTGGTATGATCTCAGCTGCACGTCAAAACTCTGTATTAGACTACGGTGTTATGCTCGTTTCATTACTTGGTGTTTCTATGCCTATATTCTGGCTGGGCGTCATGTTAGTACTTTTCTTCAGTGTAAATTTAGGTTGGTTTCCCGCTACAGGCATGGGAACGCTCGATGATGGTTGGCTTTCATATATAAAGCACCTTATACTTCCAAGCATTACACTTGCGACCATTCCAATGGCCACATTCGCCAGAATCACTCGTTCGAGTATGCTGGAAGTTATTTCACAAGAATACATTAAGACTGCACGCGCGAAAGGTGTTGCAGAGTTTTGGGTCATTTCAAAACACGTATTCAAAAATGCATTAACACCGATCTTGACTGTTCTAGGAATGCAAATCTCCATGCTATTAGGTGGTGCTGTTTTAACAGAAACTATTTTCAGCTGGCCAGGCATGGGTCGACTGATCGTGGATGCAATTGATAAACGAGACTTTGTTGTAGTTCAAGGAACCGTACTGTTCATAGCCATTATTTTTGTATTGGTGAACTTGCTCGTTGATATCTTATATAAAGTTGTGAATCCAAGAGTGAACTATGAATCTAGCAAAGGAGGAGGACAGTGATGATGAATGTCCAACCGAATACTCCTGAAACGATTGCTGTAGAAGAAGGAAATGTACCTGTTAATGAAAAAGTGTTCTTAAAAAAATTATTAAAAAACAAATTAGCCGCTATTGGATTAGCCGTCACTATACTAATGATTCTCGTAGCTGTCTTTGCACCTTTTATTGCTACACATCCACCAAACGAAATGAATGTTGGAAACTCTTTGAAGCCCATTGGCACTGACGGTCATTTTCTAGGCACCGACAATTATGGTCGCGATTTGTTTAGCCGCCTCGTATACGGCGCTAGAATATCCCTACTAGTTGGAGTCTCCGCTGTTTTATTCGGAGCCATTTTAGGCACATTCCTAGGGTTGATTTCCGGCTATTTTGGTGGAAAACTAGACTCCATTATCATGCGTACAATGGATGGACTATTTGCATTCCCATTCATTTTACTCGCTATCACCCTTATGACTGTGCTTGGACAAGGACTTGTGAATGTGATTATTGCGATCGGTATTGCAAATATCCCAGGATTCGCCCGTATCGTACGTGGACAAGTATTAAGTGTGAAAGAAGAAGAATATATCGAAGTCACGCATTCACTTGGTGCCACCCATTCGCGAATTTTATTTCAACACGTCTTACCTAACTGTCTAGCACCACTAATCGTTTATGGAACAATGAGTGTAGCAGGAGCCATCATTTCAGAAGCTGCGCTTAGTTTCTTAGGACTTGGCGTTCAGCCCCCTACCGCTTCATGGGGAAGTATTCTGAAAGATGGAAAAGACTTCTTAGTGTTAAATCCACAAATGGCAACATTCTCAGGTCTCGCCATTCTAATTACCGTTTTAGGTATTAATTTATTTGGTGACGGCTTACGGGACGCTCTCGATCCAAAAATGCGAGTGTAACTGATAGGAGGAATTGAAATGTCGGAAAATTTGCTATCCATCGAAGGGTTGGATGTGGAATTCCGCTCTTCCTCTTCTACTGTCAAAGCCGTAAACGGTGTAAATCTGACATTGAAGAAAAAAGAGACGCTAGGAATTGTAGGGGAATCAGGCTCAGGCAAAAGTGTAACAGCTACCGCTTTGATGCAACTCATCCCCTCACCTCCCGGAAAAATTAGTAACGGAAAAATTCTATTCAACGGCACCGACTTATTGACATTGTCTAAAAAAGAAATGCGATCTATACGGGGAAATGAAATTGCCATGATCTTCCAAGACCCGATGACAAGCTTAAATCCTGTGTTCACTGTAGGTAATCAAATTATCGAAGCTATTCGACAGCATAAAAAGCTTACTAAGAAAGAAGCAAAATTAGAAGCCATACAGATGTTAAAAACGGTGGGTATACCCGAACCGGAGAAACGAATTGATATGTATCCACATGAATTTTCTGGTGGTATGCGACAGCGAGCCATGATTGCGATTGCACTGTCCTGTAACCCAAAGTTATTGATTGCGGATGAACCAACAACCGCACTAGATGTAACAGTACAAGCACAAATTTTAGAGCTGATGAAAGATTTACAACAAACGAATGACACGTCTATCATCATGATCACTCATGACTTAGGGGTTGTCTGGGAAATGTGTGACAAAATAATTGTCATGTATGCAGGCACAACGGTGGAGTCTGGAACAGTTGAAGCTATTTTCAAAAATCCTTTACACCCTTATACGTGGGGATTGCTAGAATCGCAAATTACAAAGGATGTCCAACATAATGAAAAGCTTCCGGCCATTCCAGGAAGCCCTCCTGATTTACGAAAACCTGTACTCGGCTGCCCATTTGTTGATCGATGTCCATATAGCGAGGAAATTTGTCATACAAAAAAACCAGAATTTATCGAAGTAGAACCTGGACATTTTGCCGCTTGCCATTTCCAAAACAAAACAAGTCGACTGGAGAAGAAGGAGGGAATGTTCATTGGCTGAAACAATTATTAAAGCAACAAATTTAAAAAAACACTTCCCTATTTCCGATCCAATCCCATTTAAAAAGTCCACTCAAAGCGTTAAAGCCGTTGATGGCGTTAGCTTTGATGTGTACAAAGGAGAAACTCTTGGAATCGTAGGAGAATCAGGTTGCGGTAAATCTACATTAGCGCGGTTGATCAACCAACTCATCAGCCCCACAGCTGGTTCTGTTGAATTTAATGGGACAGACCTAGCTTCTCTCGGCATTAAAGAAATTCGTAGTGCTCGAAAGTCTATTCAAATGGTTTTTCAAAATCCTGATGCTTCTTTAGATCCACGTAAAACTATTGAATCATTAATTGCTGAACCTTTAGTTATTCATAAGATCGGCACAAAGGAGAGCCGCAGAAAACGCGTTCATGAGTTATTAGAGATCGTTGGACTGAGCAGTTACCATGCTAGTCGATATCCTCATGAGTTTTCAGGCGGGCAAAAGCAGCGCATTAATATTGCACGAGCATTGACTCTAAATCCAGATGTCATTATTTGTGATGAACCTGTTTCTGCTCTTGATGTATCGGTACAAGCACAAGTTATTAATTTACTGAAAAGTCTTCAAAAAGAATTTAATTTAACTTATATATTTATCTCTCACGATTTGAATGTTGTCCGTTATATGTGCGACAGAATTGCGGTAATGTATCTAGGAAAAATAGTCGAAACAGGTACATTTACAGAAATATATGAGGATCCAAAACACCCTTATACAAAGGCTCTTCTCTCTGCTATTCCAAAAGAGAATCCCTACGATCAAAGAGAACGAATTATTTTACAAGGTGATGTTCCGAGTCCTGTGAATCCACCTTCAGGCTGTCATTTTCACAAACGTTGTCCATTTGTCATGGATGTTTGTAAGACTACCCCACCTGAATTAAAAGAAATAACTGAAGGTAATAAAGTGTCTTGTCACCTATATTAAAACTGGAGGAATTATAAATGTCATTAAAACACGTAGTTGAATTATTAGAAGTTATGGATCACCACACTGTATCAGGGGAAGATGTGAAAGCTTATTTACACCAAATTTCACCATCTGCTACTATTTCTGTTTTAACAGTGGAAGGTGAAAAAGGCTCGACAGATTTCATTAAGGTCATCATCCCCGGTGTGAACGGAAAAACAAACGGTGGTTCTGCGAAAACACTAGGCATTATCGGTCGTCTAGGTGGAATTGGGGCACGTCCAGAAATGACGGGCTTTGTATCTGATGGCGATGGAGCACTCGCTAGCATGGCGACTGCTGCTAAATTATTGGATATGGGTAATAAAGGAGATCGTTTGCAAGGAGATATTATTTTGACTACACATATTTGTCCTATTGCACCGACGTCCCCTCACGAACCCGTTCCGTTTATGGGTTCACCAGTAGATATTTTAGAAATGAACCAGCATGAAGTCACGGATGATATGGATGCCATCTTGTCTATTGATACAACAAAAGGAAATATGATTACGAATCATAAAGGTTTTGCTATCACTCCTACTGTAAAAGAAGGCTATATATTAAAAGTTAGCAACGATCTTTTACATTTATATACTCAATCTGCAGGTATTTTACCAGTTACTTTACCGATTACAACCCAAGATATTACGCCATATGGCAATGGTGTTTACCATGTGAATAGTATTCTACAACCCGCTGTCGCTACCACTAGTCCAGTAGTTGGTATTGCATTAACGACCCAGACAGCTGTAGCTGGTTGTTCAACAGGGGCAACTCATCCTACAGACGTCGAACAAGTGGTTCGATATGCAATTGAAGTGGCAAAGTATTATGGCGAAGGAAAATGTTCATTTTTTGATGAAAAAGAATTTGAGCATCTGGAAGCATTGTACGGAAAAATGAGTCACTTGCAAACTAAAGGACACGAGGTGAATGCAAAATGACAAATCTAGAAGAACTCAAGAAATTAGTTATTGAAGAAGTAGAAAAGAATAAAGACGAACTGTTACAGCTATGTAGTTCACTTATTCAAATCCCTAGTGAAAACCCTCCTGGAGATTCAACAGAAATTAGTCATTTCATCACCAACTACTTAAAAAAATCTAATGTAGAATTGGATTGGCATGAGTCAGCTGATAAGATGTATAACCTATTAGCTTCTCAAGGTGCAGACGGAGGTAAAGAACTAATATACTGTGGTCATACGGATGTAGTTCCGGCAGGCGACCTATCTAAGTGGGACTTCAATCCATTTTCAGGTGAAATTAAGGACGGCTGGATGCTAGGTCGAGGCGCTAGTGATATGAAAGCAGGTCTAGCAGGATTAATTTTCGTCTTTGGTTTGTTTAAGCGATTGAATATTGAGCTACCTGGAAAATTAACACTTGCCATCGTACCCGATGAAGAAACAGGCGGAGAATACGGGGTTCCTTGGTTACTTGAAAACAAGTTAATCAGCGGAGATGGTGCCCTAATTGCGGAACCTTCTTCTCCACTCAATCCAACCATTGGTCAAAAGGGCTCCTATTGGTTTGAACTTGAAGTGTTCGGTGAGCCTGGACACGGCAGTCTCTCACCAATTGCTGGTAACAATGCCATCACAGATGCCATCAAAGCAATTGAAAAAATTCAAGGTCTATGGGAACTTGATGTACATATTCCTGAAGAAATCCAGCCCTTAATTGAAGTTTCAAAACGTTATATGCGGGAAGTAGAGAAAGATCGTCTTAAATATCAACCAGTTTTAGAAAAAATCACTGTAAATATCGGAACAATTAATGGCGGGACGAAATCTAATGTGATTCCTGAAAGTTGTAAAGTACAAGTAGATTGCAGATTACCATTTGGTGTCACACATGCCCAAGTCTCTGAATACTTGAAAAAAGAGCTTGATAGTCTCAATATCCGTTATTCCATCCGTTTGTTCGGTTTTAGAAGCGAAGCGAACTATACGCCAGCAGAAGACGCTGTATGTCGAGCCATCGTAGATAATATTAGCAGTGTTACAGGTAAAGAAGCATATGGCGTTATGCAGTGGGCAAGCAGCGATGCCCGTCATTTCCGTGACCATAACATTCCTGTGCTGCAATATGGACCTGCTTACTTGCCAAGTATCCATGGCTACAACGAAAAAGTGCAAGTGGAAGACATTATTCGCTGTGCCAAGGTCTATGCAGCTGCTGCCATTGATTTCCTTCACAATAATTAGTATTATAGACTTATATATTAGAAAAATAAATAAATTTATCAAAGGAGTCATCTATGTTAAAGACCGTCAATTTGGCGTTAGTCATTCTAAAGATGTTCACACGCGAAAAAAATGTGTGGGGTGGCAGAGAATTGGCTGCAGAAATGGGACTGAATCATACGAACGTCTATCGAATACTGGAAACATTAGAAAGAAACGGCTTCGTCTCGAAAGATCCTATTACCAAACAATATAAGCTCGGTTCTGTCGTTTGGGAATTAGGTACCGTTTTCTATGAAAATTTAAATATTCAAGAGATGATTAATCCCCACCTGCAAGAGCTATGTGACCAAACGGGGGAATCCGTATTTTTCACGGTCTTAGATGGAGAAGACACGTTATTATTGACAGTCATCGAGCCAGAAAATAAAGTCCGATTTCCTGTCTCCCCTGGAAGTCGTGCCCCTCTATATGCTGGCGCTTCTTACCGTTCTATTCTTGCTCATCTATCTGAAGAGAGAATCGAACAGGTTTTACAAGGTGATTTGGTCAAGTATACAGAAAACACCATGACAGACCCAGAAGAGCTACGAAAAGACCTCCAACTGATTCGAAAAAGTGGTTATGCAATTAGTCATAGCGAGTACACTCCTGATGTTGTGGCTATGGCTGTACCCTTAATCGTCGAGGAAGAAGTTTTCGGCTCACTAACCGTAGCGGGACCTTCCTACCGTATTGATGAAGAAAAGCACTCTCAATTTATACCGTTACTCTTACAAACGAGAAATGCGATTTTATGGAATATGAAAAAGTATAGCTTGAGTCTTTAATCAAAAAAGCATCGGCACCTCCCCTGCTGGTGCTTTTTTTAATGGGAATATTACAGCAAACACATTCAGTTGTTTCTATGAAATCAATTGTCTATACTTAACATATGACTATACTTACAGCAGATCAAATCAGACAATTAAATAGCTATAGCATCTATGTAGATTCACCAAAACAACCGCTATTCACCTTGGCAGATCTACAAAATCCAGCCAAGGTTCCTGACGTAATACAACTTATGAAAATCATAAGCCAAAGTCCAAATGAAGTGGTGGCCACATCATTTTTCATGCGCCGGATTGGTATGTTTTTTGCCATGCAACTATATAACCTAGCTACTTATGATGAAATGTGGAATGGCTCAGCAAACCAACTATGTTTCGGAGCAGTGGAAGAGTTCGGTAATCGAACGATTAGTACATTTATGGATGCGTCAGATTGGCATTTAGTAGAGGATGAGAATCGTCAAACTATGATTCAAAGTGTTTTATTGTCAGTACATGCAGTCATCACGTCTCTGCGCACAGCGGTCTCTATTTCCCCACTCACGTTATGGGAAAATATTTTCGGCTTCTGGCTGTGGCAGTACCACGTATTACTTTCAGATCCCAGCACTGAAACGGAAGCTCGGAAAGATTTAGAAACATTGAAGAATGACATCGTATGGTCTGGTATCTCTAGTTACTCACGATTTGCCAGCTACTTAAACGGCTACGAACCGACGGCTTTATTGAACACCACCGTTCGAAAGACTTGTTGTTTTTCAAAAGATGTCCCTGGCTTGATACAATGTGGGTTTTGCCCATTAAAGTAATTCCAATGAAAACAGAACTCTCTAACTCGGAGGTTCTGTTTTTTAATTTCCACGATATGCATAGAACGTTTGCTTTATGGAATAAATAACCCCCATTGCGGCACCACTATAGAATAACCCCATAAAAATTCCCGCAGACAAATTGCCAGGGTGAGTAATAAATATAGACAAGAGTAACGCGGTGAAAGTGGATACGGTTGAAAGCCAACTGGATCGGATCTTGAATAACAACTTAGCCAATAGGAGCAAAACTAAAACAACAGGAACCGCCCAAATTGCATCCCATATATTTGTATGAATAACAGGAAACTCCGTTGACATGCCATACATCCTTTCTTTTTAAATAGGATGTGCAAATTGTGCATCTTTATCCACCTTCTAAATTTCGTAAAAGGTTTTGATGCGACATAACTTCAGATTGGTCGGGTACTACCATCGCTCACTCCAACCTAGCTTTCACTCGTAACACACCACAAAAACCCCCTCGTCTAAAAAGACAAGGAGGCTACGCGGCTACACTTCCTTCGTAGCCGCCCGTCGTATTTCTTTTCGTCGTTCATAAATATTTTGCACGATGACTTTACCGACTGCATAAGCAGGAACGGCCACCAATATTCCGAGGAAACCAGCAAGGCTTCCTGCTACCAATAATACCGTGATAACGGTGAGCGGATGAATATCGAGTGACTTGCCCATAACGTTCGGAGTGATGAGATTACTGTCAGTCTGCTGAGCAATTAGCGTTACCACACCGACCCAAATTGCGAGTTTCGGATCTTGTAAATAAGCAATTAACAAAGCTGGCGCAACAGCGATCCACGGTCCGATAAACGGAATTAAGTTCATGAAAAGCGCCAAGATAGCCAATAGTAACGCGTACTCCAATCCAATGATCAGGTAACCGATCAATATGATGGTTGCCAGAATAGCACTGATTAGTAATTGACCTTGGATATAAGAACGCAGAACTCTATCAATGTCCTCCAGTGTCTTTTTCACCCACACATGACGCTGACCTGAAAATAAATTATAAATTTTCGGTGCAAATTTTTCATGATCCTTCAACATGAAGAAAAAGAAAAATGGAACAAGCAACAATAATACGACCGCCTGTACGAACGACTGAATGAATTGGACAAACCATTTCCCAAATTTCACAGCAAAGGATTGAACCGAATCAATTGCGGAGTTCAGTGAGTCCTGTAATCCATCTGGTAAATTATCCTTTTGATTGATAACTTCATTCTTCAGTTGATCTAGCTGGCGAGTGAGCGCGGGCCCATTGTCCACTAAATTATTCACCTGTTTCGTTACAATCGGTCCAATAAGTGCTACCAAAATCCAAATAACAGCCACTAGGATTACCATAATGGATAGAATACTGCCCCACCTTGGCATTCCACGTTTCTCCAGCAATCGTTGGATGGGTTCGGTAATGTAATAAAGCAACCCACCAAAAATTAAAGGCAGCATTATGGTCTGCAAAATGATTCCGACCGGTTTAAAGATATAATTCACTTCTAAAAAATACTTAGTAATTAAAAGCGCCAGTAAAACACCAATGGCCACTTGGAACCATACCTTTTTCGTCAAATTCTCACTTCCCTTGAATTGAGTTATACAGTTAGCTTTAGTATACGTTGTTGAGCTGCTCCTGTCGAAATTTATATCGTATTAGATCCTCAAGCGATTGGTAGTTGATTTGCTCCATATACAATATGTATTACTCCATAGCCTCATCGCGTCTGTAGATTGAACTCCACTGAACTGAAAAAATTCTTGCATTTATCGCTCAACGTATAGAAGTTTGGTTCTTCTGCTGATTGCAAATAAATTATTTTAATATATGAAAAAATCGCAATTGCCCTTGTTCACACAGTATATCATCGGTAAAATAGGATTGTCCTGGTAAGAATGCCAACTTACCAACAAATACAACTTAGAAATGAAGGGATCTCATGTTACAACACACTTGGAATCGTCTTTGGACTATACACGATCAAACCAAAGACGTTTTCCGCTTTTTCACAGCACCTAACTCTTCGGAGATGGCAAAAGGTGAAGACGGAGGAAAACCCATTGGCATCAAAAATGAAGGAGGCGGTAGAGACTCGCGCAGTTATTCTATTACGCAATTGATCGGCCTCATACTCGGTCCATTATTATTTTCCCTTACCTTACTATTCTTTAAACCTGCTGATCTTTCTAGTAGTGGTGTTGCCATCTTGGCGAGCACGATATGGATTGCAGTTTGGTGGATTACAGAAGCCATACCGATTCCAATTGCTTCTTTACTGCCTCTTGTTCTATTTCCACTAACAGGCGGACTAGAAATGAAAGAAACCGCTTCTTCTTATGGAGATGAAACGATTTTTTTATTCATGGGCGGATTTATGATCGCACTGGCGCTTGAAAAATGGAATTTACATCGGCGAATTGCTCTAACAATTATTTCAGCAATCGGAACGAATATGGACCGAATTGTTCTAGGTTTCATGGTAGCAACTGGATTTCTCTCTATGTGGATTTCCAATACGGCTACAGCCATGATGATGGTGCCAATTGGTCTTGCAATTATTACGCAAGTCACGTTGGCCTTGAAAGACAACCCATCAATCGATACATCCAAAGAAAACTTTGGGTTCGGTAAAGCTTTGATGCTAGGGATTGCCTACTCTGCTTCTTTAGGAGGTATCGCTACATTAATCGGAACACCACCGAACACATTACTAGCCGGAGCTGTAAATAAAATTTACGGAATTGAGCTGTCATTCGGAAAATGGATGCTGTTTGGGGTACCATTTGCGTGGGTGTTCATTCTGCTGACTTGGTGGTATCTTGTGAAGGTTGTCTATCGATCACCTGTGAAAACACTACCCGGTGGACGCGAAGTCATTGATCAGGAAAAGAAATTATTAGGACGTCCTTCTATTGAAGAAACTCTGGTGTTCATCGTATTCGTACTGGCTGCATTTTCGTGGATCACTCGTTCCTTCTTTTTATCTAAATTTATAGATGGTCTTAGTGATGGCGTCATTGCGATTGTCTTCGCAATGATCCTATTCATCATTCCGTCTGTCAATAAAAAAGGAGATCATCTGTTAGATTGGAATACTGCCGTCAAACTTCCTTGGGGCATTTTGCTTTTATTCGGTGGTGGACTGGCCATTGCAGCGGGCTTTGTCAGCAGTGGGTTATCAGAATGGATCGGCGCCCAACTCATCGGACTAAAAGGTGTTCCGTTGATGTTCATCATTCTTATTGTTGCAGCGCTCGTTATTTTTTTAACCGAAATTACATCAAACACCGCAACAGCTTCGATGATGTACCCGATCATGGCTTCACTGGCAGTGGCGCTGGGCTTTCACCCATACGCCCTGATGATTGCTGCAGGTGTGGCTGCTTCCTGCGCATTCATGCTCCCTGTAGCTACCCCTCCAAACGCCGTCGTGTTCGGCTCTGGGTATTTACGGATTCCCGATATGGCTAAAGCAGGCTTTGCGCTAAATTTATTGGGCATTGTGCTCGTGACTCTCTGTATTTACTTCTTGCTCCCTCTATTATGGGGTATTGATCTAAATACAATACCAGAAGTTTTTAAGGACTAAAATAAAAAACAGGTGCTGGAATTATTCCGCGCCTGTTTTTCTGTTCTCAATGCACCATACTTATTTTCTTCTGCCGCAGTCGAATCATCAATACATACACCACCGGCACGCCAGCTGAGAATAAAGCAAGACCTGTCCAGCCTGCTACTTGCCAAAGTGGACTAATGAGTGTGCTGCCTGCCGCCATACCAACATAGTAGGAAACTAAGTACAAGCTAGAAGCGCTCCCTTTATGGTGTGTCGCCTCTTTACTGACAGAAGCCGCAGTTAGTGAGTGCGCAGAAAAGAAACCGAGACAGATGACACAATATCCAATTACGATGAAAGGAAGCTTCATCGGAATGGTGAGCAGACAGCCTACCGCTAGCAACACGATTCCCATCAGCCGCACTTTTTTCATTCCATACTTTGCAGCGATTGACCCAGCAAGAGGTGCACCCATAATTCCAAACGCATAAGCGAAATAGATATACGAAATCTCATCAAGAGTTAACTGAAAAGGTATAGCTGTCAAATGGAAAGGAAGAAATGTCCACATTCCTGTGAAACATAGCTGTAATACAATTCCAAGCCCAAAGACGATCAGTAGAGTGGGATTCTTCAAATGATAGCCAAATCCCTCCATATCTTTTCGTATGGTTTCGGTACTCGGCTGGAAGTTATTTGACTTCGGCAAGACAAATAGCAACATAATGAACACTGCCACTCCAAGTACCATTAATAATTGTAGGGACAATTCCCAAGACCAACGTTCTGCCAAATACCCCGTCACAAATCGACCAAACATGCCGCCCGTTCCATTAAATGAAATGTAGAGTGCTGTTGCTACGCTCACTACGCGCTCATGAACTTCTTCGTTGATATAAGCTAACGCTGCAGCCAATATCCCAGCCATAGCAAAGCCTTGGATGAAACGTAGCACTAGAATCATCGTAAACGAATGACTTAAAAACATGGGGATAAATAATAGAGCTGTCAGCAGGATCGACGTTTTAACAAAAATCGATCTACCAAGCCGATCCGAATAAAACCCTAAGATGACGAGACCGATAATCAGCCCGACTGTATTAATGGACATTGCCAAACTTGCTGTCGCTACAGATACGTCAAATTGCTCTGTAAAAATCGGTAATAACGGTTGCATGGCATACATCGCCGCAAAGATAAATACAGAAGCGATGCCCAGACCGATGACAATACGCCAAAATCGCAGCTGGCGAATTGTTGATTTAGTAGGTAGATTCATGATGCCACTTCCAGTCATTATAATGAGAATAATGAAATTATATCATTATAAAGAAAATTTTACATGACCTTCTGTAAAATTTGGGGAATTTCAGAAATTGTTTCTTGCATCCATACGTATAATTTTTATTAGGAATGCCATCTTATCTATTGGAGGTGGAAGACGAATGAATAAAATGGCGATGACAGCTTTAGGACTTGGCGTTGCATATTTGATGCGTAATAAGCAGTCACGAGAAAAACTCATGGGGCAATTCAATAATTTTGCAGGAATGAAGAATTCTCAGTAATGCCAGACATTTGTTGGACACACCAAAAAACCGGGACCTTAAAAAGGGGGCCCGGTTTTTCATGCACATCTGCCGCAATTCCTCTAATATTTGAATGTCCGAACAGCCGCTTGCAAATCTTCCGCCATCTGTGCCAGCGTATCGGAGCCCGCTGCGATTTCTTCAATCGACGCAGTCTGTTGTTCAGCTGCCGCTGCAATTGTCTGCGTATGATCCGCCGATTGTTCAGCTATCTCTGTTGTTAGATCAATTGTCTGTACGATAGAATTTGTATCCACTGAAATCTGCTGTACACCATCCGAAACCTCCGTAATATCCCTGGTCACTTCATTCACGCCCGTTGCAATCGTACGGAACGCACTACCCGCTTCATTCACAAGACGGATTCCTTCCTCGACAGACAAGTTTCCTTTGTTGATTGCTTCTACGGATTCTTCAATTTCTTCACGAATTTCTAAAATAAGATGATTCACTTGATTGGCCGCCCGCGCGGATTGTTCCGCCAACTTCCGAACTTCATCTGCTACGACCGCAAAGCCTTTCCCATGTTCCCCTGCTCTGGCCGCTTCAATCGCTGCATTAAGTGCAAGTAGATTCGTCTGTTCCGCAACGTTCGTAATCATGGATACCATTTCACCAATTTCGTGTGATTTATTCCCTAGCTCATTGACTACAGTCGCCGTGACAGCTGTTTCCTCTTGGATTAAATGGATGCATTGAATCGCCTCTTCCACAACTCCTACACCTTCATTCGCTAGTATTGATGTATCTTTGGCAGCACTAGTGACATGTTGAACATGTTCATTCAACTCGGTGACTTCCTTGGAAATATGAGCAACCAATTCATTTGCTTTTAGCGTTTGAGCTACT
Source organism: Sporosarcina obsidiansis (assembly GCF_009651005.1). Taxonomy (GTDB): domain Bacteria; phylum Bacillota; class Bacilli; order Bacillales_A; family Planococcaceae; genus Sporosarcina; species Sporosarcina obsidiansis. The sequence continues at coordinate 36,940 of NZ_WHVW01000017.1, read as the reverse complement.
TGATTCTCTGCTCCATTTGCCACTTCCTGAATGGAACTCGCTACTTGCTCAACAGCTAGACTTGTTTGCTCACTGCTTGCAGAGAGTTCTTCACTAGTTGCGGCCACTTGCATAGATGCATTAGATACTTGGTCAATCATACTTCGCAAATTGGTGGTCATCTTACTGATCGATGCAGCCAATTCACCGACTTCATCATGATTGTGGACGACAATTGCTTCATTGCGAAGATCTCCCTCCGCCACTTCTCCTACATGCTGCGTCAATTTATGAAGAGGATTTGATAAATGACGTGCAAACCAAACGATGAGCACGGTACCTAACACTAACGACACGATTAATACGATCGCCAATACCATCAACACACCATTTGCACCATCATTAAAATCCATTAGGTACGCACCCGCATTGACAACCCATCCCCAATTCGGATCTACTTCTGTATACACTATTTTAGGGGCAATTTGATTTTCCACGCCTGGAACTGCAAAATCAAATTCCAAGAAGCCTCCGCCATCTTCGGCTTTCTTGATCGTTTCGCGTGTAGTATACATACCATCAGGAGCTTGAGAGTCAAACAAATTTTCCCCTTCAAACATCGGATGACCGACAGCATTTCCCTCTTTGTCTAGAATAAAGAAATAGCCGTATTGCCCCATATCGACAGTAGATTCAATCGTTCGTTTCCCATCAGCTTGCATGGGTCCAATCAATTTTTGCTTAACCTGTTCCTGGGCGTCTTCCAGTGTCATATTTCCTTTTTCCACTTGCTGATTGGCGAATTCAATTATTTGTATCGCCAGTTGAACATCATTTTTAAGCCCCTTCGCACCTATATCATCCAAATTACTTTTAGCGGTACTATAACCCATGATTCCAATAATTAGACTCGGTACAATAAGAAGTATAGTAGTAATTGCAATTAACTTTCTACGTATTGTTAGTTTCATCATTCAACCTCCTATCCTTACCTTTATTATCGCCTATAGATTGGAAGTATCAATGTATTTATTAAATTTTTTAGCATTTTTTTGATATATACTAGATAGTTTGTCACACTTCATTTCATGCGTCACTATTCAGTTAATTTATTTGCAACCGATAGTAAAAGGAGAGATCTTTTAATGAAAGGAGGTCATAGTATGCTCGGCCAGTGGAATGCAATGGGTTTGACTATTTTACACAACATGAATATCCATAACCAACAGGCGATGCGATCAATGGAACGTTTGTCTTCAGGAATGCGGATCAACCGGGCAGCCGACGATCCGGCAGGCTTGGCGATCTCTGAGAGAATGCGTGGACAGATCCGTGGTCTACAAATGGCGCAGCGTAATATCCAAGACTCTATTTCGATGTTCCAAACGGCAGAAGGTGCTCTGAATGAAACACATGCTATGCTGCAAAGGATGCGAGAATTGAGTGTACAAGCAGCCAATGATACATTGACGCCTGAAGACCGAAAACAACTGTCCTTAGAATTCGAAGAACTGAAAAAAGAGATTCAACGTACTTCAAAAGATACCCAGTTCAACACAATGCCCTTGCTTGATGGTTCCCGAAATTCATTTAAAACACAAGTAGGACCCAATGCTGGACAATCCATTGATTTCACGATTGGTGATATGGGAATGGGTGCATTAGGTATTGAAAATGCATCGATTGAAACACGAGAAAAAGCAGATGAAGCGTTAGGCTTGTTGGACGGAGCGATTTCCAAGGTATCCTCTGAGCGTGCCCGAATGGGTGCCTATATGAACCGTTTAGAACATGCTTACAGTAATGCTCAGACTATGGAAGAAAACTTGACTGCAGCCGAGTCGCGGATAAGAGACGTGGACATCGCTAAGGAAATGATGGCGTTAACGAAAGCAAATATCTTATTGCAAGCTGGTCAGTACGTTCTATCGCTTCATATGCAACAGGCACAATCGGTATTGCAGCTTCTGCGTCAATAATTCATAGGTTTTCATCCGTTTCAAAGTGGGTATTTATATACTAACTATAGAAACGGAGGAGATCTCATGGATCACAAAGATCATGGTACAGAAGATAAATTAAAAGGCGTTGGAAATAAAATTAAGGGCAGCATGAAAGACGTGGCTGGCGATGTCATGAATGACTCAAAAATGCAAGTAGAAGGTAAACTAGATAAAGCAAAAGGTGAAGCTCAACAGAAAATCGGCGAAGCGAAAGATCACTTCAGCGATACAGAAGCTCGCCGTGACCGCCTATAAATCGTACAAACCAACCTGCTGAGCAACAGCAGGTTGGTTTTTTCATTCAAACAGAGAAGGATCTGCCATCTTTACGGTAGATCCTTCTTTATTATAAATTATTGGTGTCAATTCGCGGACTATTAGGAATGGGACTTCCCACTTCTTGATTGGGGTCGCCTTCTAAGCTCTCTCCACTAGTTGTTTGCTGAGAAGCACTGTCATGTGGGTCGATGGACTTCGCTCTTTCTTCATCTGTTAGTTTATCTACAAATAACGCAATGCCGCCTTCTTTTAAATCATTATAGAAAGTTTTGGACTCTTGCTTCGAAAATCCCATTTTAATAAAAATGGTCAGCATTTCATCTTTAGAATTAAACAGTCTCCGTGTATGATCCCAAAGTGAGCCCTCTTGAATTCCAATTAGTTCAATTTCTGTATCGTTTTCTAAAATCTTTAAATCATCACGTACGTTTGACACTGCGCACATATGACGTTTCTTATATCCTTGCGCTTCGAGCTCTGTAATTTTATATAGGACATTATCCACTGAATGAAACGTGCCCGCATATTGTTTATCCGCCACTTCTACACCTCCTTTTTGTAATGATATGTTTTACTTCTACCCATTGCAGGTTCTGTTTACACCTAAAAAAATGAATGATGTTCACCAATCGGGCACGTATAGATTTTCTGTTCCGACACACGCTAGTTGTATCAAATGGAAAGGAGTGTTGATATAGTGGAAATCAAAAATAAAGTGGCTTCCGAAATCTCGAATATGGGTGAGGAAAAGAAAGATCAAATCCTGCAAAACTTTAATCATTTCAAGGGCTTTTTGGCAGATAAAGTTGAAAAAGGTGAAAACTTAGGATTGAATGATGAACAGCTTGCGAAGACAACCGAATTCGTCGCCAACTATTTATCTCGTCATGAAGAGCCTCGCAACCGTGAGCAGTATCTTTTACAAGAACTTTGGGATTCAGGTTCCAAAGAAGAACAGCATTCTCTTGCACATATGTTGTTGAAGATGGTTCGCCAAGCATAAAAGGGGGCCACATGTAATGACTTATCAAGGGAAATCGAGTCCTGAGAAGAAATTGGACATCTATCGACTTATTCAAACACATCCCGAGAATTTGAATACCAATACAGTCAGTTTGTTCGATTTGCATGAAGATATGCAAACTGTCGATTCTATTTCTTTGCCCGATCAGCGCGAAGACCTCATGAAAGAAAAAATTAACCACTCCCCTCGTTATAGTGGCGGCAGCCGGACTACTGACTACGGCGCGCCAAAATGAATTCTCAAAAAAGCTGTACAGTGAACCCCACACTGTGCAGCTTTTCCTCATTTATTCCCGAACCATGTCGATATTTCCCGGGAAATGTACTGTGAAATTTTAATCAACCAATCTAATATTTCCGTGCTATACTATTATCCGATGGGAACGGAGGTTTAGCAGATGAAACCATGGATGTATCCACTATTCATCGTCATTGGAGCAAGTTGTTACGGCATTTTATCAACGATAATCAAACTGGCAATTCACGATGGCTTCACGGCTTCTGAAGCGGTGACAAGCCAATACTATACAGGCTTTATTTTAGCTTTTATTATTTTCTTATTTGCCAGACGTGGCGTACCAAAACTTCAAGGAAGCGGTCCTGTTTTGATTGCTGGATTATTTACCGCGATCACGGGAACAGTATACGGGAAATCTGTCGAGTATATGCCCGCGTCATTGGCAGTGGTGTTACTGTTTCAATTCACGTGGATTGGAATGTTATTTGATTGTGTGGCGGCCAAACGACTGCCAAAACGAGCTGAAGTGATATCGCTCCTGTTTTTATTCGGAGGTACCATTTTAGCGGCAGGTCTTATTGATGTAGATGTCAGTGGCATTCCGTGGCAAGGCTGGGCTTGGGGGTTGGCGGCAGCGGTTAGTTTTGCCGCTTTTGTTATGGCTAATCAAACACCTGTGCCTGGCATGGATGTTGTGACCAGACTCTTCCTTATGTCACTCTTCGCTACGATTGCGATTACTTTTTTTCAATCTCCAGAAATCATTTGGAACGGAAAATTGGCTGAAGGACTCTGGCTATACGGTGCCATATTAGGTGTCTTCGGCATCGTGCTTCCTATTTTTCTGTTTTCTATAGGTGTTCCGAAAGTCGGTGCGGGTATGTCCTCTATTTTGAGTGCCATGGAACTACCCGTGGCGATTATGGCATCCATGTTGTTACTTGGCGAACGACTGACTTTACTGCAGTTTCTTGGCATTTTCCTTGTACTATTTGGGATGACATTTCCTGCTATGTTGCAGCGATTATCACTACATAAAAGACAGCGGATAAAACAGCTGGAATGAAAAAGAAACATGTCCGACAAACTGGACATGTTTCTTTTATGAATTGACTATCATTTGTCCAATATAACTTCTATAGGATCCAAAATCAGTGTTTCATGGCCATTTCCACTACCTTTACTTAAGATGACTTCAGGTATAAAGATTAGAGATGTTGCCTGCCCATTGATTTTCCCCATCGTGGCACTCCAGTAAAAGTCTTGATTATTTTCACTATGTCCGCCATTACCATTTACTAAATACTCATTCCCCAGATTATCGGTTACAGACAGTTCCGCAGTGACCCATTCCCATTTATCACTTACGAATCGATCGACTTTTTGGTTATACTCGATAACAGTTGAAATATCTGTTGAACGAATTTCATTAATTTTCACTTCAACTCCATCTTTTGCAGTAGACTCTGTCACTGTCTGGACTTCGCCTTTCACTTCTTCCAAAGTGAAATCAAAGTTCCACTCTCCTTTTATTTCTTCCTCTGTGTCGTACTTCACAATGCTTTCCGGCCGCCAATTTACCGTAATGGATTGTTGGGTCTGTTTCGAGTCAAAGTTCGGAGTCGTTGTGACCATCCCGATGTATTGATTATCGCCAACCTTTTTTAACATAGTCGAGGTACCAGAAGCACCTGATTCATTCTTCACTTCAGGTTGTCCGTTTACTCCTGTGTTTTGTCCTAATTCCTTTTCTGTTTCTACTGAATACGTGATCGTGACGGTCTTTCCATCATATACCGCATGATCAACCATCATCGTAACACCATTGCTGTTCTGTACTTGCCCAATGCCTGTCGCGAACTCTTCATATTCCGCATAAAATCCATCTTCCTCGTCAGTAAAATAGGAAAAGATATTATTGACAATTGGAATTTGGTTTGCCAATGTAGGAAATCCAATCCCAATTGTTGCAACTGAACCAACCATAATGACCGCTGCAGCCGCCACATTACGCCATACTTTTGGCACGCGTCTTTTCTGATGAATTTTCTGGCGGACTCTCTTCTTCATTGCCTCTTTTTCTTCATTCGACACATCCATCGGCTCGATGTCCTCCTCAATATCCAACTGACTCAATCGCTTATTAATCGTTTTCATATACATTTTTCCTCCCATTCATTTCTCATAAATGTTGACAACTTTTTCTTTCCTCGATACAGTCGATTATCAACGGCAGCCTTCGTCACGCAAAGAGATTCCGCAATTTCACTATTCGTCATATCAAGAAAATATTTCATTGTGAAAATGTCTCGATCCATTTCAGTTAGCTTACTCATCGCCAACAATAATTCTTCCTGTTCTTCTTTCGCAAGAAGAATACCAGTGACGTTGCTTTCACTGACAAAAGGTATTTCATCCATTCCCTGTTCTCGATTTCTTCGTTTATCCATCCGGCGATATTGGTCAATCGCTTTGTACTTTGCTACCATGCAAATCCATTTTTTGAAATCAGCTGACTCACCCTCAAACTGATTACTATGTTCCCATACCGACAGAAAGACATCACTGATACATTCATCCATCTCAGCGTCCGTCTGTAAAGGACCAAGTACTTTAAACACCACTGCCTTGACGACAGGCAAATAAACATCCACCACATATTCAATGGCATCTTCCTTCTTCCGTTTCAATCGCCGGATAAAATTTTTCTCTGTAGATTTCATTTGACTGTCTCCTTAAAAAATGTTCTTACCTACTACAACGAATGTGCTTTTATACTATTCTCACAGAAAACAAAAAAAATCTCACCTAGAGGTTCATTTCCTCCAGATGAGATTGCAATATCCTTATAATTAGTTCTCAACTATGTCTTGTTCTTGCTGATGTGCTCTTCTTTTATAAAGCACATAGAAAATACCTACTGCAAATAGAATGACAGCAGACATGAAATACATCCTTTGATAGCCAGCATAAACGGCAATCAGTCCTAACACATACGAACCGATTGCCAACCCAGTATCGAATAATGTGAAGAACGTAGCGGTCGCATAACCGCTGCGTTCGTGACTTGTTGATTGCACAGCCAAGGTCTGCAAGCTTGGAACCAACGCGCCATAACCTAAACCGATAAATGCAGCAGCCACTAAAAAGAGCCAAGCAGAATTCATGACAGCTAGCAAGAGCAATCCGATCATGAAGAGAAACATTCCCGGAATGATAATAAAATTCGGCCCTTTCTCATCAAAAATCCGCCCTGTAAAAGGTCTCGTCAACAACATGACCGCTGCGAATACCAAGAAAAACGTACTCGCAAAAGCTAAAACTCCTTTTTGCTGAGCAAAAATCGATAAGTAAGAAAGTACACTCGCATAAGCGAATGAAATAAGGCTTGCCAGCAAGGATACAGGCAAGGCATTTTTCTCAAATAAATCGCCAAGCTTTATTGTAAAAGATTTCTCGTTGCTTAATGGTCGATCAGCAGGTAAAAACAACGCAAACATTGCACCTACTGTCACTAGAACCGACATAGTTAAGAACAAGGCATCAAATGAAAAAGACTGCACGATAGATAAGGCAATCATCGGGCCCACAACGACTGCAAGATTCGTAGACATCGTATAGTAGCCAAGTCCGGCGCCTCGTCGTTTCATCGGAACAAAATCAGCCGCCAATGAACCACTAGCCGTCGTAGCAATACTAAACCAAATCCCGTGAACAAAGCGCAGAACGAGCAAACCTGCAAATGGCTCAATGAAATAGTAAAGCGAAGTACATAGTAAATAGAAGATTAGACTGATCCATAGCATCTTCCGTTTCCCAAAGACGTCGAGAATCTTTCCAGAAAACGGTCGAACGAGTATCGCAGACAATAAATAAATCGTCATTAATAAACCCGCATCTTCATCAGTTCGATTTAATTCGCCAGTGACAAATAGGGGCAAAGCAGATACCAAGCCATAAAATACAATAAAGACAGAAAAATTGGTACAGAAAATACTGAGGAACGCCTTCGTCCAAATTGGTTCCTTTTTAGGCAAAACGGTTTCCTTCTTTCTTATCGAGCTTTTGCAATAACGCGAGAAGCGTCTCTTGCTCTTCTTTTGACAACTGTGTGAGGAATTCTTGTTCAAATTCTATAATAGATTGCTCGATAGCGGGAAATTCTTTTTCTGCTTTTTCCGTCAATCGGACAATTTTCTCACGTCGGTCCTTACCAGGCATAGTCTGCAACCAACCTAATTCTTCCATTCGATTCACTGTACGCGTAATAGTCGGTGCCTCAACGTGCAAATACTGCCAAATATCCGTCAAGCTTACTTCCTCCCAATGCCGCACACAATACAGAACTGTCCATTGCGTAGCAAATAAGCCGTACTCTTTCAACACGACATTTAAATCTTTACTAATAAAACGTGTTTTTTGAAACAACACGTGAAAAAGTGGATTCATCTCAATACCCCCTTGTTTACCTAGGTAATTATTAATTGTACAGAACGATGGATTGTTTGTAAAGAAGGAGGTTTGTTGAGATATTGACGGAAAAAGGGAATTCCCTTTTAGTTGCTGACATGTTTTATGAGCGAATGCTTGAGTTCTATGAGCACTTGCGTGGTGTCTATGAGCGGATGCTTGAGTTCTATGATCGCTTGCATGGGGTCTATGAGCGGCTTCAGAGTTCTATGATCGCTTGCATGGGGTCTATGAGCGGCTTCAGAGTTCTATGATCGCTTGCATGGGGTCTATGAGCACTTGTACAGATTTATAAACATTAGCACCGCAAAAAAGAAGCTATCCGTGTCAAGTCATTTTCGAATGACTCACTGGACAGCCTCCCTTCTTATATAGGTTCTTCCCAACCTACTCTGCGCAATGCGGCAATCAGCACAAGCAATACGATATCCATCGCGATGACCATCAGACTGAGAAATAAAAATAGTGATGACCAAGAATTGCCACCTACGTTTAAAGAAAATGAAGAGTATAGCATCATTAGAAAGTGAATTCCCATATACCAGACATACGTCATCTGCACTCTATCACGCAGTCGCGCATGCCCCAATCCTTGAATCGCAGACTTCCACGTGCCGAATAAATAATAGACAACGATCACTTTCCAGACGAACAGTCCTTCCGCATACAAATCCCATATACCGCTGTTCACTTCCGCTAAATTTACAAATATGCCCGGCACAGAGATCAGCATCCCGATGAACGCAACAATTTCTACTTTCTTCGCTACTGGGAACCGTTCCGCCATCAATCTGCCGCCTGCATAAATGAGGTAGTAGCCGATTGGATCTGCCAACAAGTCGAAGCCGATATGAATGCGGAAAAAGATAAATAGATATCCCCAGAATATAAGCTGAAACGCTTTATTCATTGGACCCCGCCCCCGTTCTCTCGCGGATGATCGTTTGTACCGCCTGTTTATCAAGATGAGGATAGTACATATAGCCAGCCGGCACGGTAAACGGTTCACCTGTATCCGTTTTACCCTTCAGACCAATAGCCATGTCTAGCACTGCATGTAACTCTGGATCTATAAAACTTTTAATAGCGAGCCAATCATCTGTTTTCAATTTGACGGGAAATTTCACTGCTCGTGCATCGGTTCCCTTTACTTCGTTCCATTCCTTATCACCATATTCATATGCTGTCTGCTCACTCGCAAAATCTTGAGCACTTTGCAATTTAACAAATAGATGATCGCGCAACTCATTCTCAAATGAGTTATTCACTGACTCGATCATAATCGGTTCAGCAATACGCACGCGCTCTTCCATATGTATCCCGGCATGTGTGGAAACAAACGTAAACGGTTGAACTTGCTCTTCCCATGGATGAAACACGATTTGGCCTATTGGATAGGTAGTAGGTTTCTCTTCTGAAAAATAGACATTCATTTCCGTAAACCGCTGTGGCGCTGTTGGTGTACCCGACATTTCAGGACTGAACTGAACTGTCACTTCTCGTAACGAATAGCGTCCAAACTGATCTATTTCCCTCACACCATCGTTCGATCCTACGCGTTCCGGAAGCCCGCGTATATCACCCAGTTCTACAACTTGAATGAACGATTGATCTTCTTTATTTGTCAAATAATAAAATGTTACATACTGATTATCGTACGTTCGAACGTCTATAAAGTGATTCAAAAATACCGGTTGCTCCAACTTCTGTGACTGCGCATAAATAAAATTAGCGACCCAGCTAATGCCAATGAGCGCCATGATGACCCAAAACAATCTGACTTTCATCTACTCACTTCCTTACAACGTGTGCAAGAACGCCACCAAATCACGCTGGTTCTCCGGTGTCACGCCATGACCATCGTCATATGTCTTGAACGTCACATTCGCTCCTAACGATTCAAAATAATCTTTGCTTTCTGCGCCCCACTGAGAAGGAAGAATATAATCATAAACGCCATGTGAAATGAAGACCTGTTGTTTCTCCACCGACTGCTTCGCATATTCATTCTTTACAAAATCCGGCACATAACCGCTCAACGCCACCACTCCATGAATAGCAGGACCCATTGTTAAACCAATCGTCTGTGCAAGTACCGCCCCTTGACTGAATCCAGCAACCGTCAAACGTTCCGGATCTAAATCAAACTCCCGAATTGCCTCACGAATAAACGATTGAATGTAAATTAGTACTTTATCAAACACTTCGCGATCTGGTTTTCCTTCCTCTTCGATTGTAAAGAAGGCATACCCTGGAGCATACACGATCGGTCCACGTAAGCTAAAAATATGATGGCTATCCGTGAAATCTCCAACGAGCTGCGGCAAATCTCTTTCATGACTACCCATGCCGTGCAGTAAAAATATTGCGGGCTGCTTTCCTTTATCTATTGTTGGTGCTGTATGTGTAAACGTAAATGGTGATTGCACGTACCTCTCCCCTTTTCTCTTCTTTGTTTCTATAGTTTACCATAGCGATCTGTAGATGTAAGGTAGATTGGCGGGATATTTCCATACAAAAAACGCCCACCACCCAGAGGTAGCAGACGTCTTCATTCGTTTACTTTTCAGGCTTAGCTAACACTTCATCCCAATTAATCGTGCCGTTTTTCACTTGCTCTCGGCGTTCTTTCGTCATTGTATCATTTGGACGTCCACCATTTGGCCAATCTTTGTCATGGTTTTTCCATTCAGGACGATCTTGTGACAGGATGAACGCTGCCAAGTCGCTTGCTTCCTGATCGGATATCGTATCTTCTTGACCCACCGGCATGTTGTTCTGAATATACCCTGCCATTTTCGTCATACGCGCAATTCCTGCCCCATCATTGAATGAGCCGTCACCCCATAAAGCTGGACCCGTATTGGAGCCAGTTCCTTGACCTTGGTCCCCATGACAAGCAACACATGATTGCTGATACACCGCTTCTCCATTTTCCACGTTAGGTGTCGGTAAATCGTCGATGCTGTTTTTATGGCGCCAATCCAATTCAGCGCCTACTGGAATACCCTTGGAAATGTATGTTAAGTACGCTACCATTGCATCCAAATCTTCGTCATCGTCTGCAAATTTCTGGCCGTTCATACTTCTGACCATACAGCCGTTAATCCGTTCTTCCAATGTAACCATTTGTCCAGATCTGCCAATATACATCGGATAGACCGCAGACATGCCGACCATGGAAGAAACACCTTCATCCGTTCCTGCACCTGCGTGACAGCTAGTGCAAGACAATTCGTTAACGCGTGCAATTCCATCTTCTACTGAAGACGCTTCTGAGCGCAATACATTTGACGTATCATCAAATAACAGATGACCACGTTTGATTGCTTCCCCTTCTGGCCCTTCTGGTACATCATCCATTGAAGGCGGATTATGCTGAACTCCTGCTACTTCTTCCGTCGTTGCTTCTGTTTCGGGAGTTTCTGATGCTTGATCCTTATTGACGCGGATTTGATTGGCCATGAGAGCTATGACGACCAAACAGATAACGACAATAAAACCTAAGGCTAATGTCGTTGTTCGTTTCATGTGAACTCCTCCTTTTTTCTATAAATTAATTATGTATCTCACTTATAACTTACCATATACAGGGTAAGTAAACCAGATATTTCTTGACCTAGGTAATTAATATTTGCCTGAAATTTTAATAAATTGACACTTTCTTAGAATTCGTTACAAAAAACCTCTCTTTCCTCCCCAGTTATTAACCAAAAAGACAGATAGCAGGACAAAACCTGCCATCTGTCTATTCCACAATATATCCGTCTCTCATCGTAATGATACGGTCTGCATACGGTAACATTTCTTCATCATGTGTAACCATTAGCGTCGTTAAGTTTAAAGTCCGCGTTAATTCCTGTAGTAGCTCCATTACATCTTTTGAACGCTTGGTATCCAAACTGGCTGTTGGTTCATCTGCAAATAGAATTTTCGGACGGTGGATGATCGCACGGGCAATCGCCACCCGTTGTCGCTCACCTCCTGATAGAGAAGAAGGATATGCCTCTTTGCGATGCTCCATATCTACTAGCTTCAAAATTTCCGCTATGGCTTTCGACTGTTCTTTTTTACTGAACTTCGTCTCCGACACATCAAGCATCAGTTGTAATTGCTCCTCTACCGTCAAGAACGGCACCAAATGAGAAGACTGGAAGACGAAGCCAAAATCTGTGGCGCGTACTTGTCGAATTTCTTCTTGGCTCATTTTCGTCATATCTTTTCCTTCAAATATAATTTCTCCGCCAGACGCTCTTTGCAAGCCGGCTGCAATGGTTAAAATTGTTGACTTCCCAGAACCAGAGGGACCTACCAACGCGGTGATCTCTCCTTCTTTTAAGGATAAATTAACACCCTTCAATATTTCCTCTTCAATCTCACCATTCGAAAACGTCTTTTTCACTTCATCAATAGTAAAGGTAGACATGTTACATCTCTCCTTGTTGAATCGCTTGAAGCGGTTCGATTTTTTTGATTTGGAAACCTGAAATCGTTGCACCAATGAAACCAACTACTACAAACACGCCTGATAACATCAAGACAGTATCTAGCGTCAAGTGGAACGGCATTCCTTCAGGTGCAACTAAACTGAATCCTTGGCTGAGCGCAATAGATAGGGCCAGCGCAACGACAGTTATCACGATCATTTGATACCAGATCATCTTGAACAACGACAGAGTTTTCATACCGATCGCTTTCAAGATTCCGTATAAGCCGATTTTTTGAACGTTCATCATATAGAAGAAAATCGCAAACAACATCCCGCTTATGACGACTAAAAACCAAACGATCATATTCAGCGACATTTGCTCCGCGCTGTAACTTGGAATTGCATTTAAGAATTCTTTATTTGAAAAAGATTCTAGTCCACTAATGGCTGGTGAATCTTTGCCTGGAATGAAGATGGTCTGCATTTCCATGACACGATAGATTTCTTGATAGTTTTTCATCTGAATAAACGCAACAGGGGCGTGACTGTATTTCTGTTGATCTACAAATCCTTTGACGACAAATTCGCCGCTGAATTGATTGTTGGTCAAAACATCTCCAACCTTAATGCCTTCTTCTTCAAGCGTACGGTCGAGCACAATTTCGCCTTCTTTGACGTTTTGGAACAGTTCGGAATCTGTAGATGTGACAAAAGCTACGCTATGTTGTTTATCTTCCGAATCGTTGACGAAGCCCATTTGCACGGAAAAAGCCGTGGCGTCCGGATTGTCTGCAAGTGTTTTCTTTTGTATGTCTTCATCTATTTTCGATAGGTTATACGTTTGATTAGCATCTTCGTTCAAGTAAAACTGTCCGTCTGGCAAGTCTTTAATCAATGCCGCATTGTCTTGCGACAGTCCATTGGCAAGTCCTGAAATGATAAATGTCAGGAAGCTAACTAGGAAGATAATCGAGCCTAAGATCAAAAATTTTGCTTTACTTTTCTTCATTTCTTTCCATGCAATCTTCATGGATACCGCCTCCGTATTTTCTTTATGCCCTTATCTTACCTAGTGAAGATGAACGGAGAATGAACTGGAAATTACAATTGAATGCCTCCGAAACCGTTCCAGGGTTTGCGTTCAGCATATGAAAATTCGGTAAATCAGTAAAAGCCATATTGACGATAAAGTCTAACATCCAATTCAACTATATATAGAAACAATAAATAAGGGATATTATTTCCTATTAACCTTTCATTATGTAAAAATCGGGATAACGAAGGAGTGATGTTGATGATACGGTTCGAAGACGTTTCAAAAACCTATGACGATGAACATTTAGTAGTAGACTCGCTCAACTTACAGATTGAACGTGGGGAATTTCTTGTACTTGTCGGCCCGAGTGGCTGCGGGAAAACGACGACTCTCAAGATGATCAATCGATTAATTCCGTTATCTAATGGGACGATTTGGCTCGATGATAAACGGATTAGCGACTACCCCATTCATGAGCTTCGGTGGCAGATCGGTTATGTGTTGCAACAAATCGCCCTTTTTCCTCATATGACGATCGAGGAAAATATTGCGGTGGTTCCTGAATTAAAAGGATGGAAAAAAGTCCAAATTCAGACGCGGGTCACGGAGTTGCTCAATATGGTCGGTCTCGATCCTGCTATTTATCGTCATCGCAAACCTAATGAACTATCAGGCGGTCAGCAACAACGAATTGGCGTGGTTCGTGCACTGGCTGCAGATCCAGACATTTTATTGATGGACGAGCCGTTCAGTGCGCTTGATCCTATTAGTCGTGTCAAATTGCAAGATGACATTTTGGAGTTACAACGCGCCATTCAAAAGACCATCGTGTTTGTTACACATGACTTGCAGGAAGCTTTTAAGTTGGGCGATCGTGTGTGCATTATGAATAAAGGAAAAATCGAACAGGTGGCTACACCGCAAGAAATTCTAACCCAGCCCGCTTCTCCATTTGTTCGAGAGTTTACCGCTACAGCCATAGCACGCACCTTTACAATTGCAGAATATATGGAGCCTATTCAAGAAGGCTTTTCACCTTCGTTTGCAATTCCGTTAGATTCAGAATGGGGTCCTCTGGTTCAAATATTGGAAACTAATGAGCATGTTGCCATCGAAAAGAATGGAAAGTATGTCGGGGTCATGACAAGAGAAGGCATTCTTCGCTTTCTAGCAGAGCAGTCACTAGAAGGGGTGGTGCCACATGACTAATTTTATGGAAGTTTTTCAGGATCGTCGCGGCCAATTACTAGAATCGCTATTGGAGCATATCCAAATTTCATTGATTTCCTTATTATTTGCTGTGCTTATTGCCATTCCGATCGGTATTTATTTGACTAATCAACGGAAAATAGCGGAAACCGTCATCGGAGCCAGTGCGGTGTTGCAGACTATACCTTCATTAGCTTTGCTCGGCCTGCTCATTCCTTTGTTCGGTATCGGCAAAGTACCTGCCATCATTGCATTGGTGGCATATGCACTGCTGCCGATTTTACGCAATACGTACACGGGCATTAAGGAAGTTGACCCTTCCTTACGAGAAGCAGCTACTGCGATGGGTATGAATACATGGAAACGGCTGATGAAAGTCGAGCTGCCGTTAGCGATGCCAGTGATGATGGCAGGGATACGGACATCGATGGTACTGATTGTTGGAACAGCGACGCTTGCGGCATTGATCGGAGCGGGTGGACTTGGAGATTTGATTCTGCTTGGGATTGATCGAAATAATCCTTCGCTTATCGTACTTGGTGCAATACCTGCTGCTTTGTTGGCGCTATTTTTCGATTACTTGCTGAAGATATTTGAAGGACTGTCATTTAAGCGAGCGCTTACTGCCTTTGCCGTATTTATTGTGGTAGCTGTTTTCATGATTGCTGCACCTTTGATTGGCGGAAGCTCTAAAAATCAACTGGTGATTGGAGCAAAACTTGGGGCAGAACCTGAAATTCTCATTAATATGTACAAACTGCTCATCGAGGATCAGACCGATATAACAGTTGAATTAAAACCGGGGCTCGGTAAAACTTCATTCGTTTTCAATGCCCTACAGTCCGGAAGCATTGATTTGTATCCCGAATTCACAGGCACTGCCTTGTCCGAGTTTTTGGAAGAAGAAGCTGTCAGTAATGATCGAGAGGAAGTATATGAACAGGCGAAAAAGGGATTAGAAGAACAATTTGATTTAGTATTATTATCACCCATGTCTTATAACAATACGTATACACTCGCTGTTTCGAAAAACTTCCAGCAACAGTATAACCTAGAGGCGATATCTGATTTGGCAGCAGTGGAACAAGCCGTTAAGGCAGGGTTTACATTGGAATTTAACGACCGCGAAGATGGCTATCTCGGAATCCAAAAGCTGTATGGAGTCACGTTCCCTTCCGTCCAGACAATGGAGCCGAAATTACGCTATCAAGCAATGGAAGCAGGCGAAATCAATTTGATGGATGCTTACTCAACGGACAGTGAGATCCGAGAGTATGACTTGACGGTTCTCGAGGATGACAAAGAATTATTCCCTCCATATCAAGGAGCCCCGCTGTTGCGGAAAGATACTCTAGAGAAGTATCCTGAATTGCAGGACGTGCTCGATTCGCTCGCTGGTCTGGTTACTGACGATGAAATGCGCGAAATGAATTATCAAGTGAATGTGGAAGAGAAAAATGCGAAGGATGTGGCGGAAATTTTCTTACGAGAGAAAGAATTGCTAAATTAATTTTTATTTTTTCGACCCGCAACCAGAACAGATATCATAGGACGTTCCAGTTACCTAGCAAGACTTCTCGCGCGTTAGTTTTCAAGAAAAAAGTTTAGAATGATGTGTACGGGCTATACAGAGGATGTAACAAACAATACTTCAAAACGAGGAGAGATTTTTATTATGGCAAAACGTAACAACAACCAAGAGAACCAAAACAACCGTAGCAAAATGTCCCTTGAAGAAGCAGGTCAAAAAGGTGGAGAAGCTACAGCTAGAAACCATGACAAAGATTTTTATGAAGAAATCGGCCAAAAAGGCGGAGAAGCCCGTGCTAAGCAAAATAATAACAATAACAACTCAAACAATAACAGCAATAAATAAAAACGCGTGCTAGCTGATGAAATGACAAGATTCCCCCTCTTGCATTTCTCTTCACATAAGCAAACAGGAAAAAGCAGTGTAATCACTGCTTTTTCCTGTTTTTTACTAGCGTTCAATTTGATGAATTCTAGCTTTAATCCATCCAAGGCACCTCAATCAACGTACGACCGATCCACTCACGCAATACTTCATTCGTCGGCCCCATGATAGCACCCGCACGTCCATCACGCACGAATTTCTCTACTTGACCCGTCATATACCCACGGCCCCCTGATACTTGTAAGGCTGCATTCGTTACATCAATCACCATATCAGCTGCATGTGTTTTGAGCTGCCATAATGGATAGAGACATTCTGATAACTCCAACCCTTCTTTAGCGCAGCGATCCATTGCTTCCGCTGTACGGTACAACATACTGCGGGCACTGTCGATCTTGATCTGCGACTTGGCTAATTCATGGCGAATCACTTGATAATCCGCCACAGATGAACCCGTATCTGCATGAACTGTGCGTTTCGCTCCATTTATCGCCATATTCAATGCACCTTGTGCGATACCGACCCAACATGCTGCTGAACCTAGTAAGAATAAAGGGTCAATCGTATTGTCATTGAAATAGCCCATTCCGCCTTCGCTACCGATTCGGTTTTCAAGAGCAACTTGTACATTTTTAAAATTCATTGGACCGCTGGCATTACCGCGTAAACCCATTGCGTCGAACGGGAATGCTTCTACGCCGTTCTGGTCGTTTTCCACTAATAAGAACATTAGGTTATCTGGATTTTCTGTTTCAGGTGACGTAGTCGCAACTAAATAAAAATCCGCTTCTCCTCCACTTGTGACGAATGATTTTTCAGCGTCCAATAAGTAACCGCTTTCATTTCGTTTTGCTTGGCTTCCTACATTCCAAAAGTGTCCGCCAGTTGCTTTTTCACTGAATGCCAATCCTCCAACTTCTCCATTCAACACGCGTGGAATGAAACGCTGACGTTGTTCTTCTGTTCCTGCTTCGTAGATTGTATGAGCTGTTGTCATATGCATCACCCAGCACATTGTCGTCGATGGGCAATAATGCGCAAAACTTTCTGAGAGCACGGAAAAAGCTGTAAATCCATTTTTCAGACCCCCCGCCTCAACCGGGATGGTGACAGCTGAAAAACCTGCTTTTGCAATTTCACGTAAACTTTCGCGCGGATAACTTCTCTCTTGATCTGAGATGAATGCACGCGGTAACAGCTCTTTTTTCCCTAAAGCATGTGCCATTTTCTGTAACTCTTCATGCCCTTCTGGACAGCTCCACCACTCAGGAATTTGCATAATTCCTTCTTGATTCATTTCTTTTTCTTTTACCAGACTTTTTACCAAAACCTTCACTCCAATTTATCATTTGCCAAGCTTTTAGTAAGAAAAAAAGCTAGCTGCACTCCTTCTACTCTATCACATTTTACTAAATAGTAAATATTTATATAAAAACGAATTATTAATTTAATTCATTTCAACTTGATAAATTAAGTTATGTATAATTAATACACTTAATTCACATTAATACTATCGATGAATCCCAACAAAAAAAGGACTTAGTAACAGTCCTAATAGTGGTTCATGATAGTAAGATGGGCAGCGTTTATTTACAATATTTTAGACAGCCAGGATCACAGTCTACTTTGTAATTCCCGAAAAGCACGAAATGAAATATCACATTTTGCTCCATTTGGCATCATGACTATGCGTTTCTTTTTATCCACTTCTCTCACATGCCGCAGGTTTATCAGAAAGCTTTTATGACAACGATAAAAAGAGGTGCTAATCGCTTCAAAATCTTTTAATCTGCCATAAAACTCATAAAAACCATTCTTCTCATATAAGGTGATCTTATGGGGAACTGTGGAAGTTTCCAAATAATAAATGTCCTGAAGATGTATATTTTTAATACGTTCTCCAATTTTTATTTGAATGACTTCCGATGAATTCGCTTCACCAAGCTGCGTATATTTTTCAAATGCAACTTGCAATACTTCTATGACTTGGGAGGCTATTTGTTCAGGTGTATCTTTCACGATGAAATCAAGAGCTGCCAATTTATAAGTAAACGTTAGCTTCAGACGATCCGCGTGAGTTGTAATGAAAATAATATGAGCTACCGGATCTCTTCTTCGAATTTCTACGGCTAATTCCATCCCGTCCAGTTGATGATCCAACTCAATATCCAGAAAGTAGCAGTCGGCTTGATAATGATCAAGATAGGTTACTACCTCGTCCGGTGTGCTTGTACACAAAACCACTTCAATACTCGGCTCATGGAAACTTGCATAGTTCATAATTTCTTTATAGATGAATTCTTTCTGAACTAGATTATCTTCACAGATGACCACCCTCACTCGTATCCCTCCCATCGATAATGATTTCATGTATAAACCATTGATTTTCAATACGTGAATTCCAAGTACTATTCGGATACTCTGCTAAGATTCTTCTAACGGAGGGTAGACCTAGTCCTCCATCTTCCCTTTTCGTCGAATACCGTTCTGTAAATAATTGCTGAATGCTTACTTCACTATCCAACAGTCGATTCTCGATCACAATAATGACCTGATGCTCCACGGAAAGGAATGCTAAATTAATTTGAGGGTCGTCCAAGGAAGTAGACGCTTCAATTGCATTATCTAAGAGAATGCCCAATACCCGCGACAAATGAAGACGATTTATAGAGATATCTTCAATCACATCTGGGATCTCTACAGAAATAGGTATTGATAATTCATTCGCAAGTAATAATTTTGTAGAAATCAACCCTTTTATTTCAATTAACTGAAGCCGATCTAGCTGGCTAAACACTTGATTTTTATATAAGGTCCTCTGCTCCACTTTTACAATTTGTTCATCAAAATATTTTCTAAGTCCTTTGACGTCTTCACTCTCAATATAGCCGCGCAATGAAAGAAGTATATTTGCATGGTCATGTCGGAAAGTCTGCATGTCTCGATTTACTTGTTCAAGAGTTTGCATGTAGTGAGTAAACTGTTGTTGCTCGATAAATTTTTGGGTTATCTCCTGCTCTTTCATCATCGTATGTAATACAATTCTAGTTAGGATGATCATGATCACAAAGTAAAAAAATAGGATTACTAAATTGATGGCAGAAATTTGGATATCTGCAGGCATAAAAATTAATACATAAAAGACGATACCGGTACTAATTGCGATAAGCAATAATACCATTTGAGAACATTGCGACAGACTCATACGGTCCTCGTAGTGAGTTAATAACTTTTTGTATCCAGCCACGATGACAACAATTTGCAACACGATTAATCCACTATGTATGAAGAGTGATAAATGGAGAGCCTCGACCAAAAATAGCGCCATATATTCTGCCAGAGTGCTGAAAAGATAAATAACAAGTAAATGAAAAAAGACCATTGATTGTCTTGAAAACAAATAAAATAATCCACCACTTACCACGATACTGACAACCATCGGAATCCAAAGTGATTGTGGATAAGTAGCGGCCAACACGGAAACAAACGTATTGACAAGCAAGCATAAAACTAGTCGCTTGATTGTTACCTGTAAATTCATGATATAAAACAGAGGGCCATAGATGATAACGAAATTAAATAGACCAAAGAAGAAAAATATAGTTGTCATTCCACACCTCTGTGTTTTGCTGTTTATTTCTTAAGTGAGCACGCTCAAGATGGATTTGTCGACGTTTAGGATAAATTTGCCCAAAACCATTCTAACATGCTTATAATGAGCTTTGATCAAACCTATGATCATCTTCATTAATTCGTCATCGTGTCTGGAGGTTTTTCAAATGAACACAGAATATTTACTAGCAATAAGTAATCAATCATTATTTGTGGCGTTCATCTTCTTATTAGTTGCGATCGTGCCAGTCGGACTCTCCGTAACTTCAAAAAATAAATGGGCGAAACGACTGGGTATGGGATTGACTTATTGCTCTTTATTTTTGCAACTGACTTATTTTGTGCTTAGATGGCTAGCGATTGGTCATGCCCCAGTAAGCAATATGTATGAATTTATGACGTTTTTCGGCATCATGCTTATGGCGAGCACATTATTACTATATCAACTATATAAACAAATTGTAGTCGTATTATTTTCAATCCCTACCTCGTTACTCATTATAGGATTGGGTGGTGTTTTTACGAGAGAGGCTACACCACTTATTCCCGCTCTACAAAGTAACTGGTTATCTATACATGTGATCACTGTAGCCTTTTCCAGCGCAATCCTATCTGTAGCGTTTGCAACGGGCGTTATTTACTTACTGCGTGTGCTAGATGTAGATGCGAAAACAATGCACACAAAGAGCCTGGAATTCGTCATGTATTGTCTAGTGGTGGTAATTGGATTTATCATGAGTTCGGTGATTTTTTCCTTTACCTCGGATGAGATGTTGATTCAATTTGATAATAAAGAACAGCAAGTGGAACAAGTTACATATACCATGCCTGTAATTATTGTGAATCAAGGAGCTACACTTGTGAATGGCGAACATTCAGTTGGGCTCATGGAAATAACTAATTCTATCGATGCAAAAAAGACCAACACCATTATTTGGTCACTTTTGGTAGGTACCGGGTTATATATGATCATACGAATGATATCTAGAAAGAAACTTATTCAATTACTAAAACCATTCACTAAAAAAGTGAATCCTACAGTAATGGACGAAATATCTTATCGAGCCATCATCGTCGGCTTTCCACTATTCTCGTTAGGCGGTCTATTATTTGCCATGATATGGGCGCATCTTGCATGGGGTCGTTTTTGGGGATGGGATCCGAAAGAAGTGTGGGCTCTCGTTACTTGGTTATTTTATGCGGCTTTCTTACATTTGCGAACATCACAAGGATGGGAAGGAAAGCGTACTGCCTGGATGTCAATTATAGGGTTTGGTTTCATTGTGTTCAATCAAGTTTTTGTCAATCTCGTCATTGCAGGACTACATTCTTATGCGTAGACTACGGCCTAATTACCGGTTTACTGGTTGTGCTGTCTAGCAGTATGGGCACAAATCAATCAAAAAGCCAGCTCACTCCTATAATTCAGGAGCAAGCTGGTCGTTTTTAATATAACGGAAATTTCCAAGACTCATTTACTGGTTCATAACGTTTCACAGAAAATAAATGCAACGTCAATTCTTTTGGTTCTTCTTTAAATCTAGGCAAGGTGAGTTCAAAGCTAACCTTTTCGTTTACGACAGAACCACTAGGACCAGCCTGATAAACGTTTCCTTTATCGTCCTCGACTAGCCACCAACCTAGCTCACTAGCTCCCGGTTCTCTATTACCTTCCATTTCAATAATAAACGTTGACTCTTTTGCTATCGGTAATAATGATTTTCGGAATGAATAATTTGTTTCATTCTTCGCTTTGACGACAGTCAGATCATTACCTTCAAATTCAAACGAATATGGCTTATCTTTCAACTCATTCGGTTTAATCTTAATAGAAAAGTCTGTTGGTACTGTTTTGTACACACCATCCAACACAAACGTTACATCGGGCTGTTCTTTTTTCGGTATGAATGAATTCACCCACTTAACGTGTCCTAGTGTATCCAAGTTTTCACCCGATCCCGACAACATGCCAATAGCTTCTTCATGTCCTTTTTCTTCATTCATTCGATTCCATGCGTATAATACGTTTCCGTCATGATCTTCTAAATGATAAGCAATAGCCGTCTCGTAAGCATTGATAAGAGATTCCACACTTTCTGAACCAAAGCGCAGCATAAACTCTTTTCTCGCCTTTTCAATACTTGCCTGTTCTTCTTCCATAAAAGATGTTTCATAAAACAGCTCCGTGGATGACGGGGCCATTTGCGCTTTTTGCAAATCAATTTTCACACCATTTGTTGTAATGGTTGCATCATTCAGCGGAAGTGTTTTAGTTAATTGTCGTTTCTCTCTAAGGTCAACTGGAACCTCTAGCTGCCAATTCCCTTTCACTCCATTCAATTCCACTACATCAAATCGGATAGTCAACTGATCTATTTCTTCATATTCACGTAATGAGAATTCGAATAGACCATAGTCGCCTCCATCCCACCAACCACTACTGAGTCGAGTAATTTCATTCCCATTTGCATCGAAAGCTGTAACTTTATTGGCTGAATCACCCGAATCAAAATACGTATCTTGCGGTTTACCGTTTTTCAATACTTGATAGGAAAGCGAAACACGGGAAGAATCCGCCATCACATCCTCCACTTTTAACGTAATCCCTTGATCTTCTACTTCCAAATCAACCCGTTCCGCAAGACCAGCCTCCATCGCCAAGCGAAGTCCGTCATCCACTTGTTCAGATGAAAAGAAGCCCCCGATTAACTGAGCAAAACTTGGACTCAACGCAGCACTTAGTCCAACAGCCAATACGACACCCGCTGCTGATAGCATGACCTTTTTCCAAGGTGTTTTCCGTCTGGCTACTTTCTGCTCAAACGGTTCAAGTTGTCCCAGTACCTTGTCCGCAAAATCATCAGGCAACTCAGGATTTTGGAGTGTTTCCATCACAAATCGCTGCTCTTCTAAAAATGCCTCTACAACCACTTGGCAATGTGAACAAGTTTCCACATGTGCTTGCACACGATCAGATTCCTTTTCTGTTACTAGATCATCCACATATTTTGATAACTCATCTATTGTTGGACAGTTCATGAAAATAGCCTCCCTCTCGCTTCACTGTTTCCCTCATTTTTTTCTTCGCACGATGAAGCTTATTTCGAACAGTAGACAATGGCACATCGGTCAGCTCACTGATTTCCTCATAGCTCAATTCATTTGCATAGCGCAGCAACATGATCAATCGCTCGTCCTCAGGCAGCGTCGCGAGTAGTCGTTCCAGTTGCCGATGTCTTTCTTTTTTCAAAAACACCACTTCGGGATGATTACGGTCTACTACCTGCTCTTCTCCAAGCTCCGTTTGTGTCGATTGATACCGCTTTTTACGGAATTCGTCCATACAATGATTGATCGCCACTCGATACAGCCAACTAGAGAATGAGCCCGTTTCCTTATATTTGTCCAACTGGTTATAGACTTTTAAAAATGCATCCTGTACGAAATCTTGTGCATCTTGCGGATTTTTTGTCATTCGTAAAATCGTGGCGTATAACGGATTTTTATATTTATTGATAATATGGGCATACGCTTGTTTATTTCCAGCCAACACTTCATGCACCCATTGCACATCCTCTTCCATAGGAACCTCCTTAATCAATTACGCCTCGGCGTAATTGCGTCGGGATTTTGAATTGCGCTTGCGCAATTCAAAATCCCTGACATCCGCCGGAGGCTTTATCTGGAGACAGATAAAACGACCATGCGCATGTTTCGTTTTTCTTTTTCATTCAGTATAACGGGGGGAAGGTTGAAAACATTTCATTTTTGAATAAAATTATTTTGCAGACGGTAACAGAAAGTTCAGGAAACATTTATACTAGAGGAAAGTAACTGAAGGAGGATCGTGTAATGAAAAAACAAATACTTCTACTCTGTCTAAGCTTCGTACTGATTCTAAGTGCCTGTGCAACTGCCGAATCCAATAAACTGACAATCCCTGAACTGACAGACCGTGAAAAACAAATACTTGCGACCTCATCCAATCAAGGATTTGTTTTTGACTATTCGGCTGATCAAACCTACACAAGTATTTCAATGTGGCTCGATAAATACGAAAAGGGGAAGAAGACAGCCGAACCGATCAACCTTTTATCTATTCCCTTGCCCGGTAAATCAACGAAGGGAACTATGATCCTCACCCTAACAGAAATAAACGATCAACAATTGCTGTTTTCTACAAGTATCAGTGATACCAATGGATCTGTTGGTACACACGTCCAAGATGCGAAGCCAGGTGGAGAGAACTTGGCAATGCTTTGGGGAACGAATCCAAAAGAAAACTTGTCACTTTCTGAAGAGATGTTGCCCGCCAGCATCATCTACACCGATTCAACAGAAGGCGTGAGCACTAGCTCCTTATCAAGCGACTTTTATGAAAAGATGGAAGATCATATGGATGAGCTGAAGGAGTATGATGTGGTGTATTTGTTGAGGGCTTCATTTAAGAAGTGAAAAAAGCAATCGCTGAAAGTCAGACCTAACTTTTATTGACAGATTTTTTCACGTGATCGAGTAGAGAAGTCAAGAAGCACGCCAAAGTATCATGGCACTGCTCCAAAATATTTTCGAACCGAGCCAAAACTCTTAGGGGCGCACAATAGGCGAATCGAACCGATCTAAACCATTCAACCAACGAACCAAACTAGCCGCTAACCGTGCATTTATTCTTGCTAGAAACTATATCTAGGATAAAAAAGGTTCCCCACATACAAAAAAAGAGTCGTCCGAGAAGTTAGGTGAAAATGACTTCTCGGACAGCTCCTGATGTATTTAAGAGATATATGGGATCACTACATCCTATATACATAGTATTTCTTTAGGCCTGCAAATACTCTTTCACTGCCTGGGAAACCGTTTTTCCTTCCGCGCGTCCGGCCACTTCTTTCATCACGACACCAATTGCCTGCCCCATCGGTGTATCTTTCGAAATACCAAGTGTGCCGATCAATTCCTTCACTTCTTCCACACTCATCTGTTTTGGCAAATAAGACTCAACGATTGCAATCTTCGCCTTTTCCGCTTCAACTATATCTTCACGGTTTGCTTTTTGTCCTTCTTCGAGTGACTGCTTTGTTTGTTTTAGCTCTCGTTGAACGATTTTGATTTCCTCTTCTTCCGTCAATTCACGCTTTAATTCAAGCGCTTCATTTTGCAGTCCAGCTCGCAATAAATTGATCACGCCTTTTTTCATCTGATCCTTTTCCTTCATTGCAGTTTTCATATCTGCCATTAAACGATCTTTTAACTGTGACATTGCGATTCCCCATTTCTAAAGTGTTAGTACTAGTATACAAAATAATAAGGCTTTCAGTCAGTTTTTTTATAGTTAGTGGTACACAGACATACTAGTGCCTGAATTGACGAAACCTCCCTACTAGTTTACACTTTTCACTAAGCAGCTCCTTTTGATAGCATAAGGTCGACCATACCCTTATCTACCGGAGGAGTTTTTTGACATGTATGTACACAAAGGAGTTCAACTATATGAAAAAAAGTGTTGTATTAGCGGAAAAACCTTCCGTCGCGCGAGATATTGCTCGCGTGCTCAACTGCAATAAAAAAGGGAACGGCTATTTAGAAGGAGACAAGTACATTGTCACCTGGGCCCTCGGACATTTAGTGACACTCGCAGATCCCGAGAATTATGATACTAAATATAAGACGTGGAAATTAGAAGATTTGCCAATGATGCCTGATCACTTAAAATTGACGGTCATTAAGCAAACTGGTAAGCAATATAACGCAGTAAAAGCACAACTGCTGCGCTCTGATGTATCGGACATCATCATCGGCACAGACGCAGGACGCGAAGGTGAACTTGTCGCTCGTTGGATCATCGAAAAAGCAAAGGTCAAGAAACCCATCAAGCGCCTTTGGATCTCATCGGTTACCGATAAAGCTATTAAAGACGGATTTGCTCAGCTGAAACCCGGTAAAGCATACGAAAATCTATATGAAGCAGCAGTCGCTCGTTCAGAAGCAGACTGGTATATCGGCTTAAACGCAACACGTGCTTTGACGACAAAGTTCAATGCCCAATTGAACTGCGGACGTGTACAAACGCCCGTTGTCGCGATCATCGCACAGCGCGAAGAGGAAATTAACACCTTCCGTCCGAAAACGTACTACGGAATCGAAGCACAAACTGATTCCAAACTTAAGCTAACATGGCAAGATGCCAAAACAAATGACACTCGTTCATTCGACCGTGACAAGCTGTCGGCTATCGTCAAAAAAGTCGATGGCAAGCCAGCAGTCATTGAGAATGTCGATAAAAAACCGAAAAAGTCCTTCTCCCCAGGTCTCTATGATCTGACAGAACTGCAGCGTGACGCCAATAAACTTTTCGGATACTCAGCGAAAGAAACGTTAAATATCATGCAAAAGCTATACGAACAGCACAAACTGCTCACGTATCCACGGACTGATTCACGTTTCCTATCGAGCGATCTCGTAGCGACTCTGCCAGAACGCCTGAAATCTTGCGGCATCGGTGAGTATCGAACACTCGCAAATAAAATATTGAAGAAACCAATCAAAGCGAATAAATCATTTGTTGACGACAGCAAAGTATCCGATCACCACGCCATCATTCCGACTGAAGAAATCGTGTTGCGTGACAAACTGTCTGACAAAGAGCGGAAAATCTATGACTTGGTCGTCAAACGATTTTTAGCAGTCCTATTCCCTGCCCATGAATACGAGCAGCTGACAGTTCATGCGAAAATTGCAGACGAGCAATTCACAGCACGCGGTAAAACGATTGTAGTAGCAGGCTGGAAAGAAGTCTATAACCATCAATTCGACGAAGAAGAAACAGAGCAAGATACGAAAGAACAGCTATTGCCGAAGCTTACAAAAGGTGATTCGTTGAACATCCAATTCGTCAAGGAAACTTCTGGACAAACGAAGCCACCTGCTCGATTCAATGAAGCAACACTTTTATCTGCAATGGAAAACCCTACGAAATACATGGGAACGCAAGATAAGAAACTCGCAGAAACATTGAAATCTACAGGTGGTCTCGGCACAGTCGCAACCCGTGCTGATATTATCGATAAATTATTCAATTCCTTCCTCATTGAAAAACGAGGTAAGGATATTCACGTGACCAACAAAGGAAAACAGCTCCTCGAGTTAGTGCCAGATGAATTGAAATCTCCTACCCTAACAGCTGAATGGGAATTGAAGTTGGAGCGAATCGCAAAAGGCCAACTAAAAAAGGAAGCTTTCATTAATGAAATGAAAGGCTATACAAAAGAAATCGTCTCTGAAATTAAAGCAAGCGATGCGAAGTTCAAGCATGATAATATTTCCACGAAAACGTGCCCAGACTGTGGTAAACCAATGCTAGAAGTGAACGGCAAACACGGCAAAATGCTCGTCTGTCAAGATCGCGAATGTGGGCATCGTAAAAACGTCTCGCGTGTAACCAATGCACGCTGTCCTCAATGTAAGAAGAAAATGGAATTGCGTGGTGAAGGGGAAGGTCAGATCTTCACGTGTAAATGTGGCTATCGTGAAAAACTATCCTCCTTCAAAGCTCGACGCGAAAAAGACTCTAAAGGAAAAGTAAATAAACGTGATGTACAGAAATACTTGAAGAAGAATAATGATGATGAACCGGTCAACAATCCATTCGCAGATGCATTGAAAGGTTTGAAGTTGGACGATTGATAAGTGGTAGTGATCAATGTAAGGGGCGTTGCTCGGCTGCTTTGGCTCGGTTCGACAAGGGTTCGGCTCGCTGCTCAGCCGCTTTGGCTCGCTTTTACAGTATTTTGGCGCGGATGTCGCTAGGATTCGCTCGGTTAAGCACATTATTGGTACGGTCCCTCCTAAGTTTCGCTCGCTTACACAAGAAAAGGTGCTACACGCAAATCGCGTGTAGCACCTTTTCACTTCCTATTAGTAAGCTCTAGCAAACCAAACCGTATGCTTTGCTTCTTGGCCACAATTGATGCAAGTTGATTTCTTTGCCGGTGGATTGAAAGGAATATTACGTGTCGTAAATTTCGTTTCGTCTTTCACATGCTCTTCACATGTATCGTCTCCACACCAGCCTGAAAGAATCCAACCAGGGATCTCTTCTTTCGCAGCACTGTCTTCAATATGCTTCTTCAACTCATCTAGGGTATCAATATGCGTATGGGAATGTTCTGCACGGAACGCACGCGCTTTTTCAAGCAGACGTGTTTGCATCGTTTCTAGCTCTTGCTCGATGCTAGACACAGCTTGTGCCAAGTCCACTGCCACTTTCTCTTCGCCGTCACGCGCTTTCATCAACGCTTGATTATTCTCAAGATCACGTGGTCCAAGCTCTAGTCGAACTGGCACTCCTTTTAATTCCCATTCATTGAATTTAAAGCCTGGTGACTGATCGGAATCATCCAAACGTACACGGATGCCTTTTGCTTTCAGTTCCGCAAATATTTCATCCAACTTCTCCATGATAGCCGGATTCTTTTTCCACGGACCAACCGGAATGAGTACCACCTGTGTCGGAGCAATACGCGGAGGCAATACAAGCCCTTGCTCGTCACCATGTACCATAATGACCGATCCAATCAAACGTGTAGAAGTTCCCCAAGACGTTGTATGGACAAACTGATGCTTATTTTCTTTTGTTAAGAATTTGATATCGAATGCTTCCGCAAATTTTGTTCCTAAGTAATGTGAAGTTCCGGCTTGTACTGCTTTACCGTCTTTCATCATCGCTTCAATCGAATACGTATCAACTGCACCCGCAAAGCGCTCAGAAGGTGTTTTTTGTCCATCATAAACAGGAATCGCCAGTAAATCTTCTACGACTTCCTTATAAATCTCCAGCATCTGCATCGTTTCTGCCCGCGCTTCTTCTTCATCCACATGCGCCGTATGCCCTTCTTGCCATAAGAACTCAGATGTACGGATGAATGGAAGTGTCTTCTTCTCCCAGCGGAATACGTTCGCCCATTGGTTAATCAGTAGCGGTAAATCGCGATAGCTTTTGACCCAATCTGAATACAAATGACCGATCATCGTTTCAGAAGTCGGACGCAGTGCCAAACGCTCCTCCAACTGTTCCCCTGCTGCCTCTGTCACCCACGGCAATTCTGGAGAAAACCCTTCAATATGATCTTTTTCTTTTTGGAAAAATGATTCAGGGATGAGCATCGGGAAATACGCATTTCGATGACCTGTCTCTTTGAAACGACGATCCATTTCATCCTTAATATGCTCCCAAATTTCAAAGCCATCTGGTTTAAATGCGATACAGCCTCGCACTGGTGTATAATCCATCAAATCCGCTTTCTGGATCGTGTCGATATACCATTTCGTAAAATCATTTTGCTGATTGCTCATTACCTAATTTCCTCCTTAGTAAATACCACGCTCTTGTGTAGATTCCATACTGCTAATCATATAACAAATCCAGCATTCCTACAATTGAATACGATGACATTAGATACTCAGTGATCTAAAATTATGCTAAGCACTCTTATTTCTTTACAACCGCTCATACCCACAAAAAAACTGCCCTCATCGAGAGGACAGCTTCAAATTTATCAAACCAATTTTTCTTCAGCAACTACATATTGTTGTTCTTCCTTCACAGACTCTTCCTCTCCAAAGCGACCTTCCCACTTTGACATAACCACTGTCGCCAAGGCATTCCCAACTACGTTGACCACCGTACGAGCCATATCTAGCAAACGGTCGATCCCAGCGATGAACGCCAAACCTTCAAGCGGAATCCCTACTGTTCCAAGCGTCGCAAGCAAGACAACGAACGAAACGCCCGGTACACCGGCAATCCCTTTAGACGTAATCATCAGCACTAATACCAATGTAATTTGCTCCGTAATACTTAGCTGAATCCCGTACATTTGCGCAATGAACATCGCAGCCAATGCCTGATACAGTGTAGAGCCATCCAAGTTGAACGAATAGCCAGTTGGTATAACGAAAGAAACAATATCTTTCGGACAGCCGAACTTCTGCATTTTCTCCATCACTTTTGGCAAAACGGTTTCAGAACTAGATGTGGAGTACGCCAAGATCAACTCATCCTTCAGCACCTTCATAAAGTGGAAGATATTGACACCGACCATCTTCGCAATACCACCCAACACCACAATAATGAAGAAAATCATCGTTGCATACACCAAAAGCATCAGCTTGCCCATTGGGATGAGCGACTCCAAACCGAATTTGGATACCGTCACACCGATCAGCGCAAATACACCGAACGGCGCAAACTTCATGATCATATTCGTTACCCAGAACATCGCATCCGCAACGCCTTGGAAAACGTCTAATACCGGCTTTCCTCGTTCACCGATCGCCGCAACGCCCAATCCAAATAAAACAGAGAAGAAAATAATTGGCAGCATATCGCCATTTGCCATGGAATCTACAATATTACTTGGCACGATGCCGACCAACACATCCATAAATCCGTTATTCTGAACTTCTTCTGTTGTTTGTACATACTGTGAAATGTCACCTTTTTCAAGAGATGACATATCAATCCCTTCACCTGGCTTGAAAATATTAGCCGACATTAACCCAACAATAATCGCAATAGTCGTTACAATTTCAAAATATAAAAGCGTCTTACCGCCTAATTTCCCAAGTTTCTTTATATCTCCCGTACCTGCAACTCCGATGACCAATGTGGAGATGATAATCGGTACCACAATCATCTTAATCATGTTAATGAACATGGTTCCTATCGGTTGCAAATACTTTTCTACGTTAGGATTACCATAAAAAATGGCACCGACCGCAATACCAAGAACTAATCCAATTAAAATCTGATAGGCTAACGACAGTTTAAATTTCTTTTTCATAGATAATCCCCCTTCGATTTACTCCTGAAAACGCTTTCTCGAAGTAACTTAGGAATATCATATAGGGAACCTACAAAATTCTACATCATCCTACAAAATCTTTTTGTACTCTTCCATCGTCTCGATATATAAAACCTGCAAAAACTTCTTACTATTCACCTTTATTGGCTTTGAAAAGACGTCCTCATCCTGGATTTGTTTCATTCGCTGGCTAATTTCTTGGAAATCAAAGAACCTGGGCGCATAATATTCAAACTCCGTAATTGTATAGTCCACCGCGCCAAGCGAAGCCAAATGATCCATCCCGGTTAAAATCGAGCGTCGAATTCGTTGCTCCATCGCTTTACTTTCTTTGGCGATATCTTTTGCCTCTACCCCCATTTTAAGTAACGCCATTTCATACAACTCTTTTAACGGTGGCAATTGAGATAGACCCCGTTCACCTAGAACCTCCACAATCGTTACAATATCACGACTGCCCGCCTCTCCAATAATTCCCATGTCGTGCAGTTTAGCCAACACAATATCTTTCACCGTACGCTTTGTTTTCGGCTGGTCAGGTGATCCAATTTGGGCTAGAGATTCCCGAATCGTCATTAAAGAATTTTTCAAGCGCAACTGTTCAGCTGTTCGCTGCAATACGCTTTGTACCTCGATTTGATTGATCGGTTTATGAATAAAAAATTCTACACCGACTTGATACGCCTCTCCGACCATCTCTTTATTAACGACCTGGCTCAGCATGATAAATTGCCCGTTAAACCCTTGAGACTTCAGCTGCTGAATCGTCTCAATCCCATCAAGTTCTGGCATTAACAAATCAATTAACACAATGTCCGGTTCTAATGACAAAATTTGCGAAATAGCTTTTATTCCACTGTCCGCCTCGCCTATGACTAGCCCGAAATCCTGCTCAGCCAAAATATTCTGTAGCATCAAACGACTCGCCTTGTCATCGTCTACGATAAAATATCTCATACCACTGTCTCCCTCTTAATGGTTAGTACAGGAATTTTCACTTCAAATACCAAGCCTTCCTCTAGACGGTTCACTCGAATAGTACCTTGTAGCGCCTGAATAATTGTCGCCACATGTGACAAGCCGATTCCCGTTGCCGCCACGCCCTGTTCATTAAACTTGGTCGTGTACCCCGGTTCGAAAATTACATCTTCATGATCTACCGGAATTCCTTTCCCTGTGTCCTGTACACGGAAATAAATCCACTCTTTATTACTGTCGACACTGATCATCACTCGGCCTTGCTGCTCCATCGCTTCCACTGCATTGGATGTCAGGTTATTAAGAACGGCAAGTAACGGAATATGCTGATCTGTTTGAAAATCTGTATTGATGGAAGTTTCAATTGAGCATTCTCTTCCAATCAATTCACTATACTTTTCATTTGCAGACACAACCAATTCAAGTAGGTCTGATATATAGAACGTAGTCACTTCTTGCCGACTCGTCCACTTCGAGAGTCCAGCCAAAATTCGCTGCGAGTCCTTTTTCACCTCATGAATTTCCTGTGCAATCTGTAATGCCTGGGTACTGAGCTCCCGCTGCCCCTCTTTCCTTAGCTTACGATACAAATCATGGCTAGAAGCAGTGATTTGCTCAATGTGATTCATCGATTTCTGCAAATATAGCGCTTCTGCATAGAGTTCCGATCCCACGCCTAGCATTTCCTCCACACGCTGCTTTTCTTTAGATAAAGCCACTGAACTATACAGACCAACCGTGAAGAAACTTCGTAGCAAAGCAACACCCAACAGAATGCCCCACTCCTTCGTATTTAATAATGAATCATGCATCCACCAGTTCCGAAGTGCATGTTCTGACGTATTGCCCATCACTTCGAATAAGAAAGCCAATGCGCCCAGTTGCAGTGGAAGTGACTTATACTTCTCGAGATCCACAAAATGCCAACCGACTGCAAATAAAAAATAAAACAAAAAGACTGGTACATGCATCAGTAAACTGTCTACCAACATTGCACCGATCCATATCTCTTCCATCACCCGGAACAACACGACCGTCACCGCTGTTATGAACCCTGTCCGCAACATCGAAATTGGTGGATAAATAAGAATTAGCAAAAAGAATACAATACCGCCAAGCGCAAAACGGAACGTCTCCTCCGCAAACGGCATCACTTTTAACTCACCTGTAAGCGCTGTTAAGATTGCAATGATTGCAATACGTGCTGCCTCCGATTGTAAAATTTGTCTCCAAACCGATTTCGTGTTCATGGCTATACTCCTAATGAAAAATTTCTATTGTATGTAGTATAGCAATCCGAATACGTTTGTACAGTTGTAGACATCGGTCAAAATTCTTCCTATTTTTGGGCAAAGAAAGGCGCTGTCCTGAAAGTTAAATATCTTTCAGTGGCAGTTTTTTTGCAGCTATGAGCGGGGGGTTATGATCGCGTATGCGAACTGGATCTTATGATTGCGTATGTGGTTTGTATGAGCGGTTGGCTGGGGTTTATGATCGCATATGTGGTTTTTCTATGAGCGGTTGCGTGAGATTTCCGACCTTACCATACAAACGAGTCGTTTACCGCATATTTCACCTTCTAAAAAACAGTCTAGGATGAACTTCCTATCCATACAAAAATAAGAGCCGCCCGAAAAGTCAGGTGAAATCGACTTTTCGGACAGGCTCACTATCCATATTCAGTTTTTTAATGGAGTAACTTTGTATTAATTACGGTCGGCATAAATGTTTCTGATATTCTACTATTAGATCAAGTTTTCTTTTTGGATGACCTTGCCTTTGTTTTTGTCCTTCTTTCCTCGCTCAATAGTTATTTCTACCGTCTGTTCTTCAGGTTCATCATATGGTACGCCCTCGTAAATATGAATACCATCTTTTTCACCTTGGTGCACCCACTTCATGAATGAAGCAATCATTAACAACATGATGAAAACGAGAGGCAATGCTGTAATAATAGATAGAGTTTGCAACGCTTCCAAGCCATCCCCGTACATCAGAATGATAGAGATGCTTGTAAGGACGATTCCCCAAAATACAAGATACCAGCGTGCCGGCTCTTCACCCGGTTGCAGATTAATAGACGCTACATCCGATAATGTATACGCAGCCGAGTTGACAGTTGTCGCCAAGAAAATCGCTGGGATCAGTAAGTAGAGCACCATGACGACTCCGCCCTGCGGAAGTGCATTCAAGGAAGCTAGGATGGCTGCGGGTGCACCTTCATTTTGCAAGATATCGAGTACGGGAACGACATTGTTTATTTAGAAATAAATACCTTTTTTCCAAATATCGAAAATGCCAGCCAGCAGCCTAAAGTTCCACCGAGCAATTGTCCAAGGATCAATCCTCTAATTGACCGGCCTTTTGAAATACGTGCAGCTAACATACCTGTAAATGGAGCGTAAGAGAACTACTAACCCCAATCGAAAAGAATTTAAGTCTCACTGAAACCCGACTTTCCTATAGGATCCGTGTATAGGCTCATTCTAAAAAAGTTTTGAAACAATACACCGACACTGTCTGTAAAGTTGGCGATAATGAAGACAGTCGGACCAAAATAAAGATGAAAATCGCAATGGCGATATATAAATATAGATTCCAGTCGCTTAAAAGCTTCAATCTTTTTTTAACCCGAAGAAGTAGAGACAGATACAGAAAAACACCATCAAAATGACCACGATCGTCAAATTAAATGTAAGCGTTTTCTCTACATCGAATAGAGAATGAATTCCTTCAGCGAGCAATGGAGTTCCGAGAGCTAACGAGGTTCCAATGCCACCGATCAGACCGAACATGAAGCATACGTCAATCACTTTCCCTAGCAAACCATCCGCTTTATCTCTGAAAATCCCCAGTAAAAAATTCCATATGTAGAAGCGTAACCTGCAGTTTCAACAGATTCAGCTGTAAGACCGCATGGAGGGTGGGAATAACCAAAAGCTCATTCAAAAATTTCAGAATACATGATACCAAAACTAATGCCTGTATTGAAAATTAAGACTAGCCAGCTAAATGTTGAAAACGTCTATCTTAATTTAGTTAACAGGAGATTCACTAAAGTTAAGACTCGGTGCGGATTTTTTAAAGGATTTTGTAATAAAAATTAAGACAATAAATCCAATTGCGTTCCAAATGATGCCCAAGGTTAAAGCAGTTTTGTCGATGTTATACCACATTAAACCTATGAATGATAACCCTATAATAGGAAATGCCAGATATAAAATCAAAGCTTTTAATGATCTCATTTTTTGATTGATAATGAAATGCATTATTACACATAAATTAACAAAGGTAAAGGCTGTAAAAGCGCCAAAGCTAATGACTGAAGCCGCAACGTCTAAACTTAAAAATAGTGAAATTAAACTAACAACAGCAGTAATTATTATATTGTAAACTGGGATTCCGGATTTTGGATGAAGGTATCCAAAAATCTTTCTTGGAAAGACATTATCTCTTCCCATTGCAAATAAAAGACGTGACGTACTCATTTGTGCCGCAATTCCACCGACTAGAATACTAGCAATAATAATTCCAGTGAAAATTGATGTAAACAACATGCCTCCAACTTGTTGAGCAATTTCTACTGCCGCTGAATCGGGATTGGAGAAGACGGAAGTATCCGGGAAAGAACGTTGCATAAAATAAGTGATCGCCGTGTACAAAATGCCAAGGAATATTACTAGTGCAATCATAGCTCTAGGTAGGGTCTTCGTAGGGTTAATGGTTTCCTCCGCCAATGTACTGATTGCATCAAATCCAACAAAGGTATAAGCAAGGATAACAGAACCCGATAAAATTACCGCTATCGATAAGTTTCCGGAGATAAATGGTTCAATCGAGAACAATTCTCCTGAACCGGTAAGCCCGTTATGATATGTAATTAATAAACCAATGAAAATCCCGGTTATGATTAATTGTAATGTCACTAGGAATGCACTAAATGAAACTGCAATTTTCACACTAAATAGATTGCAGAGACTCATAATTAATAAAGGTCCTACGATCCAGATCCAGATAGGCACGCTAGGAAATAACGGATTCATATAGACAACAATTGATAATACATAAACCATTGGAAGGAAAAGATAATCAAATAACGTCCCCCAACCAACCAAAAATCCCAGATTAGGATTAAAGGTTTGTTGTACATAGGTATAAGCGGAACCCGCTTTTGGAAATACTTTTACCATATGAGTATAGCTTAACACAGTGAACATAATCGCGATGAAAGCAAATATATAAACAGCTGGCACATGTCCATCACTATTAGTAGAAGCTATCCCGAAGACTGTAAAAACTGTAGATGGAGTCAAAAGTGATAATCCAATTACAAAAACGCTGAAAAATCCCAAATTTCTTTTTAGCTCTGTAGTTTTCTGCATAAATAATCATCCTCACTTTTTGAAAAGGAATGTCATACTTAAATCCATTTTAAGCATGGGTGTTAAATAAATAACGGAGGAAAAAGACTAAGTATCTACCTCCAGGGATAGTCTTACATTAATAGCGCAAGCTGTTAATTACCATTGTAAGCTTCCTCCAATATATTCATGTAATCTTCTATTGTCATTTCTTTCGCGTTGTCAGGATTGGAGAAGTTGTTCATTGATTTTTGGGCTATTTGTGGGAAATCTTTTGGATCCACGGAATCAATTTCATTGAAGCTAGGAATATTCAATCTTTTACTTAACTCAAATAGTCTAGCTATGGCTTGTTTTGCGGCGTCTGTATGCGGAAGAGAGGGATCTATCCCCATAGCGTAACCAATCTCAGCGTGCCTCTTTATGTCAGCATCCATATTATGCTTGAACACGTAAGGTAAGAAAATAGCATTTGCTACACCGTGCGGGGTATCATATAATCCCCCAATGGCCTCTGCTACACAATGAACACTAGCTGTATCAGCGTTT
>NZ_WHVW01000016.1 GCF_009651005.1 Sporosarcina obsidiansis | reverse complement strand
TCCTGGCGTTTACTCTATTGTAAAAGAAAATAGACTGTAGGAAAACTCCAAATTTCCGGAGTTTGTCTACAGTCTGAGAACTTCCACTTGGAAGTTCTTTTTGTCTCTTCGCATTTGGAGGCTAATACGTAACAAAGAGTGTCGGAATCGACACTCTTTTTCTTAGGAGTTGGCCGGGGTGCGGAATGAGATTGTAAGCTAAACGCAGCTTAGGCTAGGGTTATTTTTTATGTCTCCTATGTTGGTTATGGTATTATCATAGTGAATATTTCTTCAACTAACATGAAGTTTAGTTGAAAAGAGCTGTTTAATCTACGTTAAACCGCCGGACCATTTAGTGTAATAATCAATGATTAAATTACAAAAAAATCAGAACGGAGTAATATATGATTATTTTAATAAGTGCTGTAGGTAGTACTGGTAAAACCTTGATGGCCCAAAAGTTGCTAGAAAGGTACAGTATTCCTTATCTTTCTATAGATCATTTGAAAATGGGATTGTACAGAGGAGATAAGCATTGTGGATTCTCACCACTTGATAATACAGAAGTCATTGGAGATAATCTTTGGCCAATATTAAAAGGGATCATTATGACAAATATCGAGAATGAACAACATATCATTATTGAAGGATGCTATATATTACCTCACTATCTGAAGGACTTCGACATCAATTATTCGGAGAAAATCATTTCAGTATTTCTGGGTTTTTCGACGAATTATATTCAAGAAAACTTCGAAGCGAAAATAGTGAAATATAGGAATGCTGTTGAACTCCGTAGTCGGCCAGAAGAGAGAACGATAAAAGAACTGGTCAAGGAACATAAAGAATTTAAAGCGCACTGCTTGCAATCAGGTGTTAGATATTTTGAAATTGAGAACGACTATGACAAAGAAATATTGGAAGTCTATGACTATATAGATGCTGAAAAACGGAGAATCGATTTACTATAAATTGAGGCTCACAATTTTAAATTATTAAATGATAGTGCGCGTTTGTAGAACAACCTTAGACCATCTATTGATTTTCTTATTAAAGACGCACTCGGACCATAACACGTAGTAGCGAGAACTTATAGGCGATGGTTTGTTTAGTGGATAATTATGGTATTAACTTAATGATTGGTTCTTCAACTAACATGAAGTTTAGTTGAGAAGAACTGTTTGATATTATTTCAACAAATGGGCCATTTTGCGAAAAATATAAAGTCTTTGTCATAGCCACTTTAATCATATGTAGCATATTCAGTTAGCTTATCAAATTCTTTGTTAGAGATAGGATGATGAGAATAAGACAAAATGCTATAGTTGGCACCCTTATCTCCAGGGATTCGAATGGTCATACGAATTAACTTATATGGTGGATTATGCGCTCCTTCGAACCCAATGACCCTTAAAGAGACGTCATATGGATCGTTTCCAGATATTTTTTCTATTCTCCCATATTCAAATAGCTGGTTATCACCGTGATTACTCATTACATCAAGGATAGTTCCATGAAGACTCCTTAAGAAAGCCCTTTCCATCAAACTTGGGAATTGGTTCTGGGGTATTGATTCAGTCTTTTCATTTGCTTCTATGGCTATTCCCCCATAAATGAGTAAAAGAAAAGTAAAAGCGAATAGTTTAATTTTATTCATCGGTACACCATCTTTTTAAAGATAGCATTCCCTTAATGATGAAGTTTATCCTATTGTGTTTCTGATGAAATATATCATCAATCGGGGACAATTGTTTAATAAGTGTTACTGAACTCGACACACTACTTGTTGACTTTTTAATGACATCTTCGGACCATCATGTGCAACAAGCAGTATCAGGTTCCGGTTACGGAGTATTTATTGAAAAGGAGAAAAAAGTAAGGCGCAATATTACAACTAAGAGTGAAAGATATCTTGGTTGAGAATGGTTTGGAATTTTTAATAGATATAGAGTAAGGTAATTGTCAGTCTATATTTTAGAATAATAATGACATTTTACTCCAATTCAGAATATAATATACTCGGGGAAATAAGTTACAAGATCTACCGCTGACGGATCGCCGTGTGCGATGAAAGTCGCCTGCACGGTGAAGGCCCTATCGAAAGCCGAGAGATAGAGAAGGTATAAGACGGGAATAGCAATCAAGCACCAACAATTTCTAGTGTTCGTATATTTAAAGATGTAACTAATAATTATAATAAAGCAGAAATACAGTTTTCACAGCCAATAGTAGATACAACGGTAATACCTGGAGATTTTTCGTTTATTAATGGGGTTGGATTCATCGGTTTGACATTTAGTACGTATCGCTACAACCAACCACAAACGACTGATCAAGAGAATGATGCGTATATCACAGTGGAATTTTCACCAAAGACAATTGTGGAACAAGTGAAATATACAAAAGGTTTATTAAAGGGAATGAATGGTTTAGAAGTAGAAACACAATCAATTACACCTGTATTAGAATAGGATGTTGTCAATGAAGAATCAGCAAGCTATAGAGCATGATTGGATAATTGATGAGCAAGAACTTACACTTACTTTTATTGTTTTAGCAAAAGTGCAAACAGAACAGATTATACCTTTATTACAACAAATTCAAATGCTTTATGAAAAGTGCGGTAAAGATCTTTATGTTCAGATAACGGAAACAGAGTTTAGAAAGGAGAATGAGGTAGTACTTAGAAAATGGCAGCAAGACCTATGCCAGCACATTTTCATTCTTGATGTATTGAAAACAAAGGAGTTACCAATTTTTACTCGTAGGCATTTAAAAGAAAACTTTACAATACATTCGATTCAAGACTTAACATCACAAGAAGTGGCATCAATTCAGGATGGCGAGAATGTTTGGTTTCCAACCAGATATCATCCACTTCGTTATGAACAAATAGCGCAGAATAGTTTAATCTTACGTGATGATAATGAGTTGATTGGATGGTGTATTGTTGTCCCAGCTACACAGCAGATGTTGATGTATGATAATATTTTTGTGAAAGAAAGATATCAATCATTGGCTAGAAGCTTATCGCTTTTTTTGCATGCTATATCTATGCAAATAGAGCGGACACAAATGCAATATTTAACCTTTGTGGTGGATGGACAAAATGAACGAATGCTGAAAGTTATGCAAAATAAGGTACATGTTCCGTTGATTGATTATCAGAAAGTAACCGTGTATAAATTTATTAATTGATACGTTAATTTTTATAACTAATTTAACCTCACCTCATGGTGGGGTTTTTTCCTAACCGAATTTTCGTCGCATTCGAACCCTAATGTGCAACAAGCAGTATCAGGTTCCGGTTACGGAGTATTTATTGAAAAGGAGAAAAAAGTAAGGCACAATATTACAACTAAGAGTGAAAGATATCTTGGTTGAGAATGGTTTGGAATTTTTAATAGATATAGAGTAAGGTAATTGTCAGTCTATATTTTAGAATAATAATGATATTTCACTCCAATTCAGAATATAATATACTTGGGGAAATAAGTTTCAAGAACTACCGCTGATGGATCGCCGTGTGCGATGAAAGTCGCCTGCACGGTGAAGGCTCGTTATAAAACTGAGAGATAGAGAAGGATAAGACGAGAATAGTACGAATAACTTTTTTAAACAGGTAGTAATTGTTAATGGAACACCTTTTCTATTGTTTAATACTGAAGACTATGTAAATAACATTTCGGAAGTATATGTTGATGGAGTTCCTTTAACGGTAATTAGAGAGTATCTGGCTGATACTGTTTTAAATTTCGAAAGTATTAGCGGGTTTGCTCAAAAAATATCCAATGAATATCAATATGCCATAGCATTGAATCAATATACTTTTCAAGTTGAAGGAAAAACAACGTATACTATTCGTGTTGTTGCTAATGGTTTTAAAGATGTAACACAAAACTTTAATTATGATCCTGTAAATTAATAAGTATTTATGACCTCACCTTTTGGTGGGGTTTTTCTTACACCTTAGGACCCTAACACGTAGTAGCGAGAAATTATAGGGGATGGTTTGCTTAGTGGTTAATTATGGTATTATCTTAATGATTGGTTTTTCAACTAGCATGAAGTTTAGTTGAAAAGGACTGTTTCATATCATTTCAGCATACGGGCCATTTAATTAAGAATTAAACGTAACATTCCTTTGTACGCACTCTTCAAAGTTTTAAAGGAGGTGGCGTTATTGAAACGTAAGGTCGTTTTATTGTTTCTTATTGTAGCGAATGGCTTATTGTTTGCTTGTAACTCAGAGAAAGCTGAGAATCCGACAAATGAAGTCAAAGCAACTTTTGTAGGAACAATAGAGGAAATCTATAGTAGCGGAACTGCTACCGTTTCTGAAATTAAAGCGAACGATAATAAACTTTTAGGAACTGTTGTTATTGATCTCCCTGCGAATGCAGAAGAAACTTTTCAAGTAGGTGATAAGGTGATAGTCGGATATGATGGTACGACTATGGAAATAGCTCCGTTGAGAATTTCTACAATCACTATAGAAAAAGTAGAATAATTTTAAGAATTTTACAAACCAGTGCGGTAGTTGAGCAAGAGGGGGATCGTTTGTTGACGGTCTTTTTTTATAACGCTAATATGTCGTAAAACACCTAATATAAGGTGTTTTTTAGTTATTCGCAATTAGGTGATTATGGTATGATGCGAAAACTATTGTAATTTAACTATCAGGCCAGTGATTGCTGAATAATTAGTAATCTACATACATTTTGCACACTCGAACCTTAATAATTTCTTCATAGTTTTCATAACTCTTTCTATAGAATTTATTTTTATAATTAAACCTTGTTATACTTAGCATTTAATTGCTGAAGAATAGCATATGAAAATGATAAGAAAGAGGTAAATTATTATGGAACCAGTAATAAAGGAGAGCCGCATTAACGTTATTGATTTGATTAGAGGGTTTGCGTTGATGGGGCTTCCTTTCGTGAATGTTCTTGCTTTTTGGAGCTCAAACATTAACTTATCAGGAACACAGGAAGATATTTGGATTCAACGTTTCTTATATCTATTTGTTGAAGGACGTTTTTACGCTATATTTTCTTTTTTGTTTGGATTAGGGATTTGGATTTTTTTATCGAGGGCTAAAGAAAAGAACGATCGTCCATATGCCCTTTTTATTCGGCGTATGTTGATCTTAGGATTAGTAGGAGGTATACATAACCTAATAAACCCTGGTGAAGCTTTATTGCTTTATGCAATTTTAGGAGTGCCTGTTGTTTTCTTCGATAAGGTTCCGAAACAAATTAACTTAATTTTAGGTATTGCAGGCGTTATTATAGGGAGCTTTTTAGGAGCAAAACTGTTTTTACCCTTGCCCTTAATGATGCTAGGTTTGGCGTTTGGTCAGTATCGTGTATTTGAATCCTATATAAAAAGGCGAAAAACATGGATGATGGTAGTTGTTCTTTCATTTGTTATAACTATTATTTCAGTCGCCTTTCTATGGCAAAAAGCACCTGCCGATGGTTTAGTAAACTATATGGAAGGTGTTGAATTAACTGAAGCACAAGTATTATCAAATCGCGCTTTTTATGGCTTTACAAACTTGTCCTTTAATCTCGCCCCGATTTTCTCTGTTTTTTATGTTAGTTGTCTTGTTTTGCTTGAACCTTTAGTAAAGATATTGTTATCACCACTAAATGCATTTGGGAGAATGGCGTTTACAAACTATATTGGACAATCCGTTGTATTGGTTATTATTTCAATGTTTTTACCAAGCGAGAAAATTGTTTCATACTCTGTTGCAACAATTGTATGCGGACTGGTAGTGGTAGTTCAAATCATCTTATCTTCACTTTGGCTCAGATTTTTCAAGTATGGTCCGATAGAATGGCTTTGGAGATGCGGCACGTATTGGAAATGGCTTCCAATAAGAAAGTGAATATATTTAGACCATTGTTTTAATTTCATTTTAATGACGACTCCGAACCATAGGTGTAACATAAAAGATTATGCTGTATATACATTTTGAATAATTACTATTAGTTATATATTTCATTATTAAAACAATCTAACCATAATATAATTAAAGTTGGGAAAATAAGTTTCAAGATCTACCGCTGACGAAAAAGATCACATTATTACTGGTAATTTAGTTGTAACGAAACTTTCTTGGTACTCCGAATGTTTTTGTAGGAACAACAAACAGCCATAAAGATGTTCTTAACCTCACCATTTAGGTGGGGTTTTCTTATTACGTTGTAGGACGTAAAGTTGTCGCAACCACACTTTATCTAGTATCATTCTTATTACTTATCATTAGGGGATTACGATGCGATGGAGAGAGATTTTGTTCCACAATCAGTTCAATTTCCTGGAAGTGAATTGTGTGTAAAATGAATCCTGACTGTACAAAGGAGAATTATAAATGACTACTTTAGGCGTTGATATTGGCGGAATAAAGATGTTGTTGGTTGTTGAATATCAAGGAGAA
Source organism: Sporosarcina obsidiansis (assembly GCF_009651005.1). Taxonomy (GTDB): domain Bacteria; phylum Bacillota; class Bacilli; order Bacillales_A; family Planococcaceae; genus Sporosarcina; species Sporosarcina obsidiansis. Next base: position 70,532 of record NZ_WHVW01000016.1, on the reverse strand, counting down.
AAAATATCGAAAATAGTCCCGACAGGAAAGACGTGTACGCCCGGTGAAATTCTGAGAGAAATTAAAGAATTTATCAATAATTTACCTTTTACTATTGATGCTATGGGAGTTGCTGTTCCAGGATTAGTTGAGCAAAATCGAAAAGTAGTGATTTCAGACGTGTTACCTAATATTGCTGGAATGGATACTGATTTCTTAAGAATAAATAATATTCCTGTCTATATGATGAATGACGTTAAGGCTGCCTTGATTCAAGAAACAGTTTCGAATGAAAAAGTCGATACTGTAGTAATCATGGTAGGGACAGGTATAGCTGCGGGAATTAAACAAGATGGACACTTTGTAGAGGGATGTAAAGGGTGGGCCGGTGAGCTAGGTAGTATTCCTATTCCTACTTCTGATGGTGTTAGAAAGCTAGATGAGTTAGCAAGTGGTGCTAGTATTATTGCAAAAGCTAATTCTGATGCAAGTACATTTATTAGAAACTTAGAGCAGGGTGATGTTACTGCGCATGAAGTCGTCAAATCTGCAGGAGGATATTTAGGATTGGCCATTGCTACGGTTATCAATCTCTTAAATCCCCAAAGGATAATTTTAGGTGGTGGAACAATTCTGTATGAAGGATATTTTGAATCTGCAGTAGAAGTCGCCAAAGAGAACACACTTCCGGAATTATGGGAGGTATGTACAATTCGAAAATCAGAGGATGCCAAATATATGGTTGCACAAGGAGCAGTGAATTTCGTAGCACTACAAGAAAATAAATGATAGAGCACGTTCGTAGAGAAACCTTCATTTATCTATTATATACGCACCTGGACGCTTAAGAGTTACAGTAAATATCTTATATGAGATGTTTACTGCTACTCTTTTTAAGTGGTTAATTATGGTACTATATTAATAAATAGTTCTTCAACTTGGATCTGGTTAGGAAAGTAATTCACAAAAAAGGGGTGTATAAAAAGTGGATCTATTACTTTGGATAACAATTAGTTTCATCGTAATTGGATTTGTTGTTCTTGTATCTCTGAAAAAAGGTATGGAAAGGAAGGTAGCTTTACTAATAGAAAATGAAAAAAGTTTGGAGAGTAAACAGATATCAGCTAAACCCATTGTTTTGTGGATAAGAGGAGCGGTAGTATGGGGATTAGTAAGTATGTTTTTACTCGTATGGTCTTTTTCTAATTATATGTAAAATGGAGTTACGACGAAGGTATCCATTTTTCGGAGAGAATGTAGTTAAACATACGGGTGTGTTGATTGAACAAGAGGAAATCGTATATTGCGGTTTTTTTTATGGCGCAACCGGAGGCTAACGTTCATCATCCTGTTAAACTATAGGAGTAGATTTGGTCGAAGAAGAAAACTCTTTTCTATATTTCAAAAAAAATAAGGGGATGAAATCATGTTAAGTTACTATAATAAACTTTCTTCAGAAGTCTATGATATGGACAAATACATTGGTCATTCATTTGGGGATGTGGAATTTTATAGCAATAGGTTAGCATCTTGTTCAGGTAACATTCTTGAACCAGGAGTAGGAACTGGACGCATTCTCATTCCACTTTTAGAAAGAGGTTTCAAAGTTGATGGCCTCGATGTTTCAACAGAAATGCTAGAAATATGCCGTACTAACTGTGAAAAAAGAGGGTTTAACCCGAAATTATTTGAAGGGAAAATGGAGTTATTTTCATTCGATAAAAACTTTGAAGCTATCATCGTGCCCACTGGAACCTTCCTACTATTACACAGGAGAGAAGATTCTATAAAAGCTTTGAAAAATTTCCGTCATCATCTATCGAACGGGGGAAGGCTTATGATAGATATCTTTTTACAAACTGATTTCTCTATTGATAAAGTAACAACAAGAACATGGGAATCTATGAATGGTGATATTATTACATTAGAAAATAAAATAGTTGAAGTTGACTATATCAACCAGCACACAATTTCACACAATCGTTACGAAAAATGGCGAAATGGCACACTAATACAAACAGAATTAGAACGATTTCCACTTCGTTGGTATGGAATTGAAGAGTTTAAAATGCTTTTAGAGCAGGTTGGGTTTGAAGATATAGTAATATCAGCAGATTATGAATATGGTCAATATCCAACGAAATCAAATCAGACAATTACATACGAGGCTGTAGTTAAAAAATAATAGTATTGGATTCCGTTTTTGAGCGCGTTAGTTGAAGAATCCGCTTCAACATTTTTAAAGGTGTTGATTTTTTTCTGCCTTGTTTGAACTCTAACGGGCAGCAAATAGTATCAAGTTACGGTTACTTTGAAAACCGTTCCTTACCTTAAAAAGTTCAGAAAAAGTATATCCTCTTGCAAAAAGCACTCTATATAACAGGTGAAGTGGCAAACTACTGTCGCTTACAACTAGTTAGTAGGGGGAAATACGATGCCATTAATAACGAATCGTCCATTCTTGCAAGTGGACCCAGTGGTAGCAGCAAAAATAGGAATCAATGAAGCGTTGGTGTTGCAACAAATTCATGAGTTGTCATGGAATTCGGAAGAGAAGTCAGAAGATCAACGGTATGTACGTAAACCATATAAAGAGTGGCGCGTGGAGTTTCCTTTTTGGTCAGTGGACACGATAATTCGAACCATCAAGAAACTGGAAAAAGCGGGATATATCATTTCAAAGCGCGAGGGAAAGAAAGAAAAATCCTATCTCGTTGATTATGATGCCTGTGAGTCCGTATCGGTTTATCTATTGCCAGTCTGTGCAAGTGAATTTTCAGAAAATCGAACAAGTCGAGATGGATGAATCAAACGAAACAAGTCGAGTTGAAGCACAACGCTTCAACTCTTTTTTACTGTCTATTTTTAAAAAGTTGACAAACGATGTATCCAAACGCAGAAAGCCTTCTATATAAAAAGTGACGAGGCGAAAACCTACCGCCACTAACTATGTTTAGGAGGACAAACAAATGAAACTGTTAATTGAGGAAGATCCATTGCTCGTACTACCTTCATTGGCAAAAGAAGTGGGGCTGAATGGTTCGATATTCTTGCAACAACTGCATTTCCGCTCGTTAATCTCGAAAAATATACGCGAGGGGCATTCATGGGTGTGCAAAACGTATGACCAGTGGACAGAAGAGTTTCCTTTTTGGTCGTTCAATACGATTAGACGCATCATTTATGACCTAGAAACGAAAGGTTTTCTCTTGACGACATCGGCTTACAACCAGATGAAAATTGACAATACGAAATGGTATCGAATTGACTATTCTAAACTAGTTCCTTGTGCCGCCCAACATGATCCAACTACTAGCCCAGAACGGATAAGTGCACTTGACCATAATGGACAAGAGCAGTTGCCAACATTGAGCAAGCCAATAACTAAAGAATGTAAGAATCATAAAAATAAAGATATTGTCGAGATGAACCTCGACGCTGTCCATTCTGTAATTACCTATTTAAATCAAAAAACCGGCAAGCAATTCAAAGCGAATGCATCCGCTACAAAAAAATCGATAAACGCTCGTTTGACAGAAGGCTACACAATTGACGATTTCAGACGGGTCATTGATCTTAAAGTATCTCAATGGCTACACGATCCAAAGTTTCGTTCGTACTTACGACCATCGACCTTGTTTACTCCAACAAACTTTGAAAATTATTTGAATGAACTTCCTGTTACACCGGTCCGGACCGCACCACCTGCAATTCTTCGACCACCAGTATTTGACTTCAGCAAAGGAGAGGACTAAATGGCTAGCCAACTCGCAGAGAAAAGTATACTCGGTACGATGTTACAGGAAAATTACTTGATCCTTGATAGCGGAATGAAAGAAATGTTCTTCCAGACACAGATCCACAAGAATATTTACGCAACGATGTGTGAACTAGCTAGAAAAGGAAAATCAGTTGATTACATCACCTTGTTGGTCACGAGAGATCCCAATGAAGTAGGTGGAGCGAACTACCTGGCAGAATTGAATCATTTTGCCAATCCCACACGTTTTGACGAATACAAAGAAATCGTCATCGACAAGTGGAAACAGCAGGAAAAGGCGAGACTCTTACAGCAAGCGCAACTCAATCACTGGACGATTGCTGATATCTTGAAAGCCTTTGATGCGCTACAAGTGGACCATACGTTGACTACCGAAACGTCACTCGAACAAGATTTACTTGCCCAATACGAACGGCCATTTATTGCGCAAGACGAACTATCGGGCATCACTACAGGTCTACGAGATATGGATTATATTCTCAATGGCTTTCAAAATAGTGAATTCATCATCGTCGCTGCTAGACCCTCGATGGGGAAAACCGATACGCTCAATCATTTTGCATTGACTGCCGGCTTACACGGTCATCTACCCATTATCTTTTCACTCGAAATGAGCCGCACATCCATCACCGACCGACTCATTGCCTCTGCTGGTGGCTATAGTCGACTGAAGATGCGCAATCCGAATAAATATTTTAGCGAAACACAAAAAACGAATTGGACAACGGCTCTCAATCAGTTGCATCGCGCTAATATCCATATCGACGATCGAAGTGGCTTGAAAGTTAGTCAAATCAAAGCGACTGCACGAAAAATCAGCAAAAATCAGCCAGACAAAAAACCCATCATTTTCATTGATTACCTACAGATCATCCGGGCCGAACAGCAAGCCGGCAACCATACCCAAGCCATCGGCCAAATTAGCGCAGATCTAAAAACGATGGCCAAAGAATTCAACTGTCCCGTCGTCGTCCTATCCCAGCTATCAAGAGCCGTCGAACAACGACAAGACAAGCATCCGATCATGAGCGACCTACGTGATTCCGGCAACATCGAGCAAGACGCAGATGTCGTGTGTTTCTTGTACCGAGAAGACTACTACGACAAAGAAACAGACGCTGCAGACCTACTAGAAATACACATCGCTAAGCAACGCAACGGTCCCATCGGTGCTTTCACCGTCCAGTATAGCAAAGACACCGGTAGACTCAGCAACATTAATTACTCTCATTAAAAAGGAGATCGGTGACATGATCACAGTACAAGAGTTTTTTAACTTCTCGATTGACATCGATCACTCCCTAACCGCCCATAGCATTTACTGGGCGGTCATCAATCAAAAACTCAGTTTTGATGACGATGTCAAGAAATTACAGGAGATTTCGTTAGACCACGAAACCATCTTGCAAATGAAGGAGCAAAACATTCTTGGTATCGGTAAAATCAAACTTTACGTCATGGAGTCAACACATAAAGGGTGGTTCGCTTTTTACTTAGCGGAGCATTCATTGGATGTGTATCGGCTGCATGAAGAACGATTCAGGGAGTCGGGGGTGAAAGTGACGCAGGCGGATCGGTTGATGCTGCGATTAATGAAATTTGCGGAGACGGGGGAGGAAATGATTTTGTATGAGTGTAGGAAAGGGGTGAAGGTGTATCCCGCTTATGTGGGGCATGTGATGGCGGGGGATGAGGTTTTTTATTGGTGGTGAGGGGGAGTAATGATGCAGTGATTTTGATATTAAATTGTAATTGACCCTTGTTTGAGTTGTATTTTGGCACGAATAGGGGTTTTTGTGCTTATTTCAAGTAATAGGTTTTTAATTACAAATATTGTTGAATATTGAACAAAAAAGTATGAATTCAGGTATAATGGAACTATAGAAGTATATAGAACACTAATTAATGAGTTCTGATAACGAAAAAATTAGCTCGGTAATGTAAGATATGAAATTGTTTAAGGATAATAAAAATTATCAAATATCGAAAGAAGGTATATAGGATGGAGCTTAATGTATATTTAATAGGTGCTTTAGTAAGTGAAGATAAATTGAATAAAGATTTTTCACATCTATCACCAGTAAAATTAAATCATCAGATTAACCAAGTTCAATTTTTTTTAGAAATTATAAATGACGATGATATTCCAGCTGAGCGTCAAAATTTTTTCAGAAATAAATTCGTTGCGGGTTATGAGAATAATATAAAAAATAACGAATGGGAAAGTTTATGTGAAACACGACATTATTTCAGAGATGATTTATTCAAAGAATTCGCAAAAAACAAACTATTTATATTTAAACCTTATTTAGAAGAAGATAGATATGGCCGAACAAATATAAAAATATCCAATAAAAGTAGTGTGAAAGTTATTGAGCGGCCTAAGGGTATATCTGATAATGCTATAGGTAGTTTGGTGACGATCCCTATTTTCAATGATTATAACCAATACACTTTCGAAAAAAGATTATTAGAATCAAAGTCTATTGGTAATAATGACTTTTTTGAGAAAATAACCACATCTTGCTTGGTATCTGGTGATTATTTATATGGAGAGTTTAAAGACTTCGAAAAACTTAATGATGGTTGGCATGTTAAACAAGAGAATACTATAAAAAAGATTCCTATAGATTTTGATAAATATAATGACTTTAGTATTATCGAACCACATGCAATTTACATGGATTTTGACTTGTTTAATGAGGTGATTTTAGAAAACGGATTATCACAATTAGGGCAGCCTGTAAGTTTAGAAAGGGAGGTTAAGCTTAAGAAAAATATAGTTGATTCAATCGATGAATTTGAAGAAGACATCTATAGTGAAAATGACTTTTTGGAAAACTTGTTCACTTACTTAAAAAGTAAAAATTTAATATTAGAAGAAAAACAAATCGTGAATTTTCACACAGCTTTAAAAACAAGAAGATTAGTTATTTTGAGCGGCCCATCAGGTACAGGAAAATCACAACTGGTATTTAATTATGCACACTCTTTAGGTCTTATGAAAAAGGTAAATAAAGATACACATCAATTTAAAATGATACCAGTTAAACCAAACTGGCGAGATGATACAGATTTAATTGGGTTTTTAGATACAATTAACAATATCTATAGACCTTCAGAATCAGGCTTAATCGATACTCTTATTGAAGCTAAAGACAACAGAGATAAAATATATCTAATATGCTTTGATGAAATGAACTTAGCAAAAGTAGAATATTACTTTTCACAATTTTTAAGTGTTTTAGAACTAGAAGGTACCGAAAGAAAGATATCGCTTTACAGTAAGAACCTAGTCGGCAGAGTAATAAATGGAGAACAATACCCCCATGAGATTCCTATACATTCTAATGTTTTATTTGTAGGTACTATTAATATAGACGAAACAACCCAAACTCTATCAGATAAAGTTTTAGATAGAAGTAATTATATTGAACTAAACATACCTGAAAATCATATAAACAATTGGGTTACCAATTCAATTGCTACTACCCAATTAAGTTCTAAAGAACAAAATTCAGATGATAAAGTTGAAAACATAGTTGATTTATATCACTTTGATAATTGGTCAAATCCTACAAAAGAAATTAAATTACTTAAAGAGGAAATTCAAATTCTTAATAAAATCAATCAAATTTTAATTAACAATGATTCTTCAAAAGGCATAGGATTCAGAGTATTGGACCATATAAATTCATATATGCTAAATTTACCTCCAAATCAGTTATTAGAAAGAAAAGATGCGTTTGACTTACAAATTTCTCAAAAAATAATTCCTAAATTAAGAGGCACAATTGATGAATTAGATGAGGTTATTAAAAACCCTGAAGATGGGTTGCTTAGAATTTTCGAAGAAAAATCATTAATTATATCTTCACGTGCTATTATACGAAAGTTAAGAGAGCTGGATACTTATGGATACACTTATTAATCAACTCCCATTCAAAGTAGCTTTTATTACATATAAGCCAAAAAAAGATAAAGAGATTAAGTCTATAAACTATGTAAAAAAGTTTTCTTTAAGTAAAGATATTAATTTTATAGAAGACTTAAACTTATTAGAATACGATAATTTAGTAGTTAAATTACTGAGTAAAGATACAGTAGATCCTGAATCCAGATTGTATATGGATTGTTTTGAGTATATTGATGAAATAAAGGATAGCATTGATTTTGACGAAAACGGCGAGGAGTTTGTCACTTTAAATAAGGAAGCAATAATACATCGGCACTATAATAATGATGTTAGTTTTCCTTTAATCCCCGGTATTTATAGAATAAAGGTTTTATGGCAACAAACTTATTATTATAGCCAAATTATTGTAAAGCCGAACAATCTTGAAATTGAAGAACATAATCAAATGATTTATGAAATAGAGATGCATGCTAAAGGGCTTGCAAGAGATTGGATTAGAAAAAACAGCTCTTTAGATTTTTTAAACGGAATGGATAAAATGGATCCCACATATTTAGATTATGCCAGTATTCTAGTAAAAAATAAATCTTTATTAAATAAGTCAATAATTGTTATTTTGAATAATCCGAATACAAGTTTATTCAAAGAGTATCAATTAATGCCTTTTATTAAAAGTAAGAAAATTGATGGCAAGTCTTTAAGAATGAGTCAGGTAAAAAGTAATGCATCACTTTATAATTTTCGCTCATCTGCCAATTTGGAAATATACTCGCATGTAATGATTGATGTTTACGACAATAATGTGAATTTCTATCTGATTAATGTTATAAAAGACTTTCAGACAATCCTGAAGAAGGCGAAATTAGATATAGTTGCAGTACTAAATTATTTGAGAGAGGATCTCCATCAGCTTAACCGTTATAAAAAGGAATATAACGTTGGCAGTATGTTGAAAATAACAAATAGAGAAAAGCAAATATTAAAAGTCGAAAAATTCAATTCTTCAATTGAAGATTTATATAATAATTTATCTGGATTTCTTAATAGAACATTTTTAAGTGAATTAATTGTTCCTTATAAAGTCAACTTATCTCAACAGTTTATAAAGACTCCTGGCTATAATAATTTCTATAAGATTCACAAATTAATTAATACTAATCTAGATAACGATATTGAAGACTTATATGAATATAATTGGAAGTCTTCGGAGGTCCTTTATGAATATTGGTGTTTTATAAAATTAGTTGAGATATTAATTGAGTTGAAGTTTACTCCCACAGATGGATGGATTTATAGTTTAGAGATAGATAAAAAAGGTATTAGTATACCTGCAATTCCTGATAACACTTTTGTAACGTTCGAAAAAAATCAAACGACTATTAAATTATTATTCAACTCAGCTATAGAACAATTACCAAAACAAGCAAAAAAAAATGAATCTTCATATTGGACTAGATCTAATCGTAATAAGCCAGATTTCAGAATTGATATTTATGAACATGGTCAGTTTATAAAAACAATAATACTAGATTCTAAATATAGTCCAGCAAATAGAGTTTGGAATAAAAGATTAAACAATAGCTCGAATTCTAGTAAAGTAGTTGAGCAATTAAAAATGTATGTCAATATGATAATTAAAATCAACACTAGAAATACGCATGTCGTTGAAGAAGTAATCGCACTTTGTCCTACAGAAATTAATAATAAGCAATTAATAGAACATGATAGTAACCATTTAGTTACAATTGCTACAATGAAACCGGGTTTAGAAAATAATGATTTGAAAGAACGGTTACTTTATTTGATAACAGAGGATGTTTAATAGTAAAGCGTTCCTGTGCACCACACAACACTAACACTATTCAGGCAACCTTTCGCTAGTCAACTAGATACAAGAAGACCCTTCAAATATTCAATATCGAGGGGTTATTTTTGCATACCTAAATCCTAATCAATAACCTGACAAGTCAACCAATTCTTTCTGAACTTATCATAAACGTTCTTAAATCTTAAGAAGTGGCTGAAACCTATCTTCAGAAATACACTTCTGTATTGAAACGGCTGCCACTGGAACGTTTGATGGACCTTAAGGTGGATTACGCATTTAAGCGATTGTTCGGTACTGAAAGCAATAAGAATATTACGGTTGTCTTTTTGAATGCGATCTTGAAACGTACAGGTCGTGATAGGATTAAGGATATTTCTTTTTCTTCTACTGAGGCTGGTGCGGAACATGAAGAGGATAAGCAATCACGGTTGGATTTATTGGTCGTGACAGATGCAGGTGAATGGATGAATATCGAGATTCAGTTTACCAATCAATACGATATGGTGAATCGATCCATTTATTATTGGGTGGGTGTCTATCGGAATCCGATGAAACTAGGAATGGGTTATAAAGAATTACATCCTGTGATTGCGATTAACGTTCTGAATTTTGGACTTTTTAGCCAAACGGAAAAATTTCATACGACTTTTCATTTGTATGAAGATGAAGAACGATTCAAATTGACCAATGTCATGGAGTTTCATTTTATTGAAATGAAGAGACTTATTCAGGATTGGAAAGAAGAGAAGTTAAATCCTTGGGATGATGTACTAGCCAAGTGGCTGTTGTTGCTTGGTATTGTAGATAAATGAAATGGGAAAATCTATGACGATATTTTTAGAGAACTGGAGGAGATCGCCATGAATGATGAAACACTTCGTTCAGCGTTTGAAAGTTGGGAAACGTTAAGTGGCACACCGGAAGAAGTTTTTGCTTATGAATCTAGGCTGAAACGGGTGATAGACGAGGAGGCAGCTGTAAGGGAGGCGGAATTGCGGTTGCAAGAGGCTGTTCAGAAAGCCACAGAGAAAGCTACGGAGAGAGCTACAGAGTTAGCAAATCAAAAGTCAGAACGTAAGGCCCATGAAGAGAAAATTAGAACGGTTCAAAGCCTTTTAACAATGGGCGTAGAAGTAGAGAAAATTGCTGTGGCTACAAAACTTGATAAACAAGTCGTTCTTGATATTCAAACAGAAATGGATCACGAGTGAACAGTTTGAATCGTTAGGTATGGGTATTTGTATAAAAAACAGTCGTAAAAATTCCTTGAACAGATATTTTTTTGGCGGGGGAACGTGGGAGGCATTTCATATATTGAATCCTCAGGGCGATATCTCTAGAGAATTGAGGGAAGGCACCTTGAAGGACGAGGAACTTGACGCGTTGTTTAAGATTTGGGAAGAAACAAAAGGTACATCAAGAGAAAGTTTTGCTCTTGAATCTAAGTTGAAGTATTATATCGACGAGGCAGCAGCTGTACGGGAGCTAGAGTTGCATGTGGAGGAGGCAGAATTTCGAATACGGGAGGCGACTCTGAAGACGATTCAAGAGGTAGAGCAAAAGATTGGGGAATGGAAGTAAAGAAAATTGCCGAAGCTATGGACCTTGATAAGCAAATCATCCTCGATATCCAAGCAAATATGAGGGATGAATGAAGAATAAAAGTACCTGCATAAGAAGGGTTCCTATGTGATAAACATAATAGTTTCTTGCACAGGCACATCCTTGATAAAGGGAACATGGGAGATATGAGATATGAAGATCAATCGATTAGATCATGTGAGTATTAACGTAAATGATCTTCCGAAGGCCAAAGCGTTTTTTCTTGATTTAAGACTTGAAGTGCAGGCGGAATGGGAATTGGATGGAGAACAGTTGGACAGAATAGTTGGGCTTACTAATGTTAAAACAGCATGTGTAGGATTAGGGATGCCAGATGGACAGGCATGGATAGAGCTAGTTAAATTTTATACACCGTCAGATGAAAATGATATACAGAAACCTTTTGCAAATACGCTGGGTATCCGTCATATTTGCTTAAATGTTGAAGATATCGAAGCTATTATTGCAAAACTGAAAAAGAATGGCACGGAAATCTTTAGTGAGATACAACAATATGAGGATAGTTATAAGTTATGCTACGTTCGTGGTCCTGAGGGAATTATTTTAGAGTTAGCGGAAAACATCAAATAAATATTGAACGGGTCTTTCATCACATACCTTTGCAACACAAAACGCTAACACTAGTATGAACTTATTTATAATGGTTTCCAAAAGTTCCTTTATGATATTTATTTACCTAACTTTTATAAAAAGTGAATTTTGAAGCTACAGAACTTGAAAAACAACTAATTCTCGATATCCAAGCAACTATGCAATGTGAATGAATAGTAAAAGTACCTGTGTGAGAAACAACATCCATGAAAGCTTCGGACACAGATACTTTTTTTTATTTCACCGAATCTTGCAGGCACAGAAGCGATAAGACCAACAAGAGTTCTGACGGGCTTGTTGCATAATGCATCCAAAGGAACAAAGCGATTCTATTTATTACTCACACACTAGGAACGTATGTTACTGAGTAATTGCTGAATTGGAAGTAGTCTTTTTTGGTGAAAATCCACCAAGAAGTAGCTTTCCGTATGGAAGAAATTTCTGTATGATGATTGATAAAACGATGGGAACGACCAATCCGAATGCTGTGAACCCAACAACGCCATACGTGAAGTAATCATTTAACAAAATATCTGTGAAAATGTGTAAGTACATAATCGTTAAAGAGTGTTTTTCGATTTTTTGCAGCCATTTGACTGACAAATGAGCAGCTATGAGCTGGAACAGACCCAGTACTACGAGTGTGAATGAAAGTGGAATGATCAAATCTAAAAAGAAATGGTCATAACGCAAAAATTTCATGCTCAAATGATAGTCAATCACATTCATCGTATCGAGTGATATAGCTGTCGCACTACCAAGCAATCCAGCGATTAACCATTTTCCCGAAACGTTCATCCAAATACTCTTCACATAATAACCGAGAGAAAAATAGACGACTGCCATAAGTGCAACATCGATGTTCCAAATCATTGGGATTGTTTGTGACGCAGTATCTGGAGCCCCACCAATCACGCGCATCGTAAACAAACTTTCAATATGGGCAATACTATAAAACAAAGCCAACAGTATGATTTGTTTCGTGCGGCTAAAGTATTTAGTCATCCATAAGAAGAACAAGTACGTAAAGAAAAGCGTTGTGACAAACCAGAAGACCCCGTACGCACCACGAGCAAAACGTCCGCCGATAACTAATGTCCAAAAATCATTTACATACCATGATAAATCCATATTGCCCGAACTAATCTCTATCCCGTAACGAATTAGCGTAATGCTTACGAGGAAAAACAAATAGGGGACAATTAATTGCATAAATCGTTTATGTATCGAGAGTTTCATTACACTCTTTTCAACGACAGGCTTAAAAAACAGCCCGCTTAAAATGAAGAAAGCTGGCATGTGAAACCAATAAATATACGTAACGAGTGGAAAATCAAGCTGTCCAGGATAATGACCAATGACGACAAGAATCATTAAAAATCCTTTTACACCATCCACCCAGGTTAAGCGTTTCCTATTCATAATTATGCACCTCAAATAAATTGGCGTACATCTATTGTACAACCTATCTACAATTTGGAATGCAATGTAACAGAATTGACTTCCGAATGTAAGGAAGTTGGAAATACATAGGAGTATTTTCTTTGTTTATTACGAAAGACTGATTAATCATAATGTTCTTTGAATATCCTACCTTATACTTCAATCTTGATGTACTAGTAAATGATCTGTTTTTTGATCCAGATGCTAACAGTGAATAGGAGAACTGCTTTGACATAAGATGAAAAATTACGCTTATGAATGAGGAATGGTCTTTTACATGGAAATTCGGTGTTAAACATTCCACTTGGGGAGGGGATTATATGGAAAGTAATATACAAAAAATCAACCATATCTTCGAGCGAACCACCAAAAATAAACAAATACACGAGGCGGTTCTCCTTGTAGAAAACACGAATGGAGATTTTTCATGCAGTAAAGGCTACGGAAAAAAGGATATCGATACACCACTTCTTATGGCTAGCATTACAAAGCTATTTACCACCACCTGTATTCTCATTTTGAAAGAGCAAGGTGAATTGTCACTAGACGATGAAGTAACAAAATACTTTTCAGAAGATATCTTACGTAAACTTCATATGTATAAGGGAAAAGAGCATTCGATGAGGCTTACACTTGCTAATTTATTATTTCAAACAAGCGGACTGCCAGACGTCTATGAAGAAGGGAGCATTAATGCAAAAAAACGTGCGATCCTTCATGATAGACAATTTACTTTTAATGATAATATAAAGATGACTAAACAACTGAACTCACATTTTGCACCTACTACGAAAAAAAGAGCAAATTACGCAGATATAAACTTTGATATGCTTGGAGAAGTCATTGAAAAAGTTACTAATTCAACAGTAGAAGAAGTATTTAAGCTATTCATCTTTGACCCTTTAGAGCTTACTAGCACATACTTGCTGCAACATGATGATGATTTTGTCCCCAATGTTTATTATAAGGATCAAGCGCTTTACCGACCTCACTTCATTAGAAGCACTCGTGCTAGTGGCGGTGGTATATCAACGGCTCGTGAATTAATGATATTTAGTAAAGCTTTCTTTGGAGGCAAGATATTTAATTCTAAAGTTTTTCATGAACTAGAAGTAATAAATAAGTTGCAAACTTCCATGTATCCAATTCATTACGGTGCAGGATATATGAAAATTCCACTTAACGGTCTTTCAACCTTTTTTATGGGGAAAGGTGAATTGATTGGTCATTCAGGCTCAACAGGTTCATTTGCATTTTACTATCCAAGAAAGGATTTATATTTTGTTGGGGATATAAATCAAATGTCAAATCCATCACTTCCGATACGCTTGGCCATGCGACTTGCTATTTCTATGTAATCATAACTCTGAATTAATTAACTACCTTAAACAATCCACTCTTTTCCACTCGCTGAAATGGTAGAATGGGATAAGAAGCTACATAAGGATGGCGGCTACATAGACTGGGTATTAGCAACACCCAGTCTTTTTTTAGTATGCGCTTAAAATTCATCGACTTTTCTATGGGGAGTGAACATCTTGAAAATTGATCACTTAGTTGTAAATGTTGATCAGAAATATCAGAAGGACTCGGTTGAAATTGAGTCAATACGGGATGCCGGTTTGCCTTATGAACCCAAATGGGGAAAAGGAACAAGGGGATTTAAAGCATCTAATATTTGGATTGGAAATGAATATTTTGAGATGATCCGCCTATTAAAAGAGGATGGTGGAGGGTGGAAATTGGAATGGGTAGAAAAGTATAATAGGGGGCATAGAGGACTAATTTGTTTGATGCTTGATGTTGATGATTTAGATACAATTTACAATGAGTTGACGAATACGAATTCGATAAACATAACAGAGCCTACGTATCTGCAATTCAAATGGGGATTTGGATTGTTTACGAGAACAATGCCATGGAGAAACAGTTATTTTCCATTTTTCGAAGGAATTCCTTTACAGATTGGACTACAACAGATGAAAGATGAAAAATCAGTTGAATTTATGCGTCAGTATATGGTGCCTAATGCTAGAGATAAAGGAATCAACGGAATAAAAGAGATTTGCATAACAGGACCATTTACTGCGTCTGACTTTGAGCTCATCCATACCATTTTTAAAACTAAAAAGTCGGTAGACAACGGAGTAATCATTTATTTAGAGAATGACCAAAAATTAATTTTTGAAAGTGCTGATGAGTATAACGTGCATGTGATTTCATCTTCGAATAACAATAACAATTCAGAAGTACAAATAGAAAATATTTTAGTTTCCATTTAAAAATTTACGTTACGAAGCATATGTGTTTTTAGAAACGAGGTGTATCACATGCGGCTACCAATGAATATTACAGGTTTAACAACTAACAATATTGAATTACATCAAATGGATGGATACCTACTTCAACAGGTAGGATATGAAATTGCAAGAAAGATAAATGGTACAGTAATTGGCTATTTTCCACCTAGTTACCCATTAAATTATTTTCGCTTAGATATAAAGATAGGTGAAAACATAATGTCCATTTTACTTCATGAATATTTCCCTTATATTGCAAGCGCTTCATATGAAGATGAGCTTCACATACATTTTTTTGATCATGAAGATGTAATGACAGAGTTGAAGCCATATTATACGGTTCTAGATGCCGCATTTTTAAATGCGCCCTTTACTCCGAATTCTCATGATTTATCAGAGAGTGAATTAAAAAATGAAAAACATTGGAGGCCGAATACAAATGGAGAAGTTATTTTTAATTGTTGGGATTGACAAATTAAACGAACGGGCACAGTTGCCGAAGAAGTGTTGTGCCTGAAATCGTCTATTAAACAGAATCAGAATCATAAATTGAATTGGATAGGAAAGTTAACATATGTTTGTATGAATGAAGAACATTCTGTATCTGATAGAAATCCATTTTTGAAAAATGTAATTATTAAAGAGAAGCAAGCAAAAACATCGCCCGCTTTTTGAAATTTATTCTATTGCTGCTTATATTGATTTAGACCATTTTTACGTCATTTCTTGCCCCGAGGCAACAAGAAATATTTCGTATCCTTAGTAAATTAATGGACGCTTTTCTGGAGCGAGAATTGTGCTTTTTACATGAGAAGAGCTATAAATTAGTTTCGTAGTAAATGAGCCATAAAAGGGTATTTCATGCTACACTATTGAAATTACACGAGTACATACATATCGACTGGAGGAAATATGAAGAAGTTTAGGCGAACTATTAAAAGGTTCTTTATATTTTTATTTATTTTGGTAGCATTCATCTTTCTGAATAACACATCATTGTTCACAAAAGATCGTCAGACAGAACCTATGTTGCTCGCACATCGTGGAATGGCACAAACTTTCCATATGGAAGGAATCACTGGGGATACATGTACTGCTGAGAGGATCTATGAGCCAGAACATCCTTATTTAGAGAACACCATCCCTTCGATGGAAGCGGCCTTTAAAGCCGGAGCTGACATCGTAGAGTTTGATATTCAACCTACCGCAGATGGTCAATTTGCTGTGTTTCATGATTGGACACTTGAGTGCAGAACAAACGGCAAGGGAGTTACTAGGGAGCACACACTGGATGAATTGAGAAAACTAGATATTGGGTATGGTTATACGGCAGATGATGGGAAAACCTATCCTTTTAGAGGAAAAGGAGTAGGGCTTATGCCGTCACTTGAAGAAGTTTTGTCCTATTTTCCAGACCAATCATTTTTGATTCATATAAAAAGCGATGAGCCAGAAGAAGGTAACCAACTTGCAGAAACTCTCTCTAAACTGCCAAAACAGCGTCTACGACAACTCACTGTGTATGGTGGAGATCGACCGATTAAAACAGTAAAAGAGCATCTCCCAGAACTTCGTGTCATGTCAATGGCGACCATGAAAAGTTGTATGCTTCCTTATATTGCCGTAGGATGGACAGGATATGTTCCCTCCGCATGTCACAATACACAAATTCACATTCCGGAGACCTATGCTCCATGGATGTGGGGATGGTCGGATAAATTTATTCAGCGATTAGAAAATGCAGGGACACATGTGTTTGTTGTTGCAGGTAACGGTGGATGGTCGGAAGGTTTTGATACAACTGAGGATGTGAAGAGGCTGCCATCTAATTATTCCGGTGGTGTTTGGACCAATAGAATTGATCGTATTGCCCCCATTTTACAAGAGTCATAAAAGGTACCTGAGTTTTTACAAACAATAGATCCTTGCACAGACACCATAGTCATGCAGGGATTTATTTCGAATTAAGAAATCGAAAAATTCACTCAGCCTTAAGACTTATATTACAATACTCCCAAAGTCCATTCCGATGAATAGTTTCGCACGGTAAAGTGGAATGGAGAAACGCTAGAGGGGTGAATAAGAAAGTGAAAGTTAAAAAGAAAAGTAGATTGCGGAGAGTAGTAAGAAATATCCTGTTATCTATACTTTCAGCTTTTGTAATTTGGATCATTTTCAGTAATGTCATGACTACATATGAGCTGAAAAAATATCCACCCATAGGGGAATTCGTTGAAGTGGATGGAAAAAACATGCACATTTATACAAAAGGTGAGGGCGATAACACAATCGTCTTATTAAGTGGTTTGGGAACAACAGCACCTCTTCTAGATTTTGAACCTTTGATCAATGAAATGGCAAAGAACCATCAAGTAGTCGTGGTGGAGCCTTTTGGATACGGATGGAGCGATACTACCAACAAAGAACGAACTGTGGAAAATATAGTAGAGGAAACTAGAGCCGCTCTGAAAAAATCAAACATCCAAGGGCCATTCATATTGATGCCGCATTCCATTTCAGGAATCTATAGCATGTATTATGCCAATACCTATCCAGAGGAAGTCCAAGCGATTATTGGAATAGATCCCACGTTGCCACAGGCATTGGAATATTTTAATGAATCTGCACCGACCATTCCAAATTTTTTACGTTATGTGGCACCCACAGGAATTGCGAGATTAGCACTATATATCGATCCCGAAAGTTATTTACCTATTACTGCTGAGGGTACTTATTCCGAAGAAAATATAAAAATGACAAAGGCGATCTCAGCTTGGAAAGGGTACAACAAAAACGTTATTGCTGAAGCAAATGAAATAAAAAATACTATAGACAAAACCGTTGCTATGAAATTTCCCTCTACTATGCCCGTTTTACTCTTCACGACAAAAGACGATCAGGTAACAGAGGATGGTAAAAACAACGTGACTTTTTATGAAACACAGCTAACGCCTTCCACTGCTAGTAAACTAGTTCCCTTAGACGGTCATCATTATCTTCATTGGACTCGTTCTGAAGAAATGAGCAAGGAAGTGAATGAATTTACTACATCTTTTGCTACTGATTAATGAAACAAACGAGAAGACCCTTTTTCTTCATCCAACCTGTGATAATAATTTGATTGAAGGACATAAGTAGTTGGATTTATGCTCTCAAAAAAAGAAGTAGGTAGTTGACTAGGTGATGCTCAATCCATTGGTTGAAAATATTTTTGTATGGAAAGTTTGGAAGTAGGAAAAGACGAGGAATGTAAAATTAAATTACTTATCCATGTCTTGATGGTCTTAAAACCTACAATTATCTTGCCTAAATACCATGATTACCCTAAATATGTGAACAAAGTATGACAACTGGGTATTTCCTGCAAATTACGACATTCTTTTAATATGAAGCATGGTACATTGTAGAAGATGTTCATGTAAAAGGTCTCAACGCGCTTTCTATCAATCTGTGCGTTGCTAAAGAAATCAAGAATTTGAAACTTTACAAGAGGGTTTAAATCTTTCCTTTGTATGATACCGAAGATTGCTAGGCTTTTAAAAAGACCGCTTTACATGTGCCGAAATATATAGACTTTATATGCAATAAAACAACTTTCAGAAAAGGAGAAATAGTGGAAAGCCATGAAACACTTATCAGATGAACAATTAATTACATCTTATTTAAAAGCCTATGAATTAAATTTAGATGATGAATTTTTGGGACTATTAAAAAAGGAAATTGATTATCGTTTGTTCCAATCACATGTGAGACAAGTCGTTGAGGTCATTTTCTTATCAGCCGCAGTTACTGTAGTAGGGCAACGTTACCAATAGAGAGAATTTTGAAGTGATAACTGGTAAAAGAGAAAAGTACTTTGTCCCTGGCTTATAGTGGGGATAAGGTGCTTTTTTGGTTTGGTTGGTACATATACATATTGAATAAAAACTTTAAAAAATTATTTTCTCCACGTAAATCACTATCAAAATTCAATTTCCCTGTTTTTGTCCTGAAATATTTATATGAGATGGGAGCTACCACATAAATCCAGTAGAAGTTAACTACTTTTTTCTAATAGGATTCGCCGTAGTAGTTGTCATTCTATTTCTGTGACTCATATGTAGACAAAGAAAAAAGCTAGCCATCTCGTTAACTACTTTGCTGGTCATTGGCTATATAGGGTACTATTTATATTATCCTATGTTAATAATAACCACACATGCTGAGCGATATGAGCTAATAATTGACTATCTAGCTGGAATTTATCCATTTAGGTAGTTCACTATTTCACCTGAACATGATGTAAATGGATACATTGTTGGGGAGTTTACAGTCAATGATGTAGAGACACCGACAATGGACATTACGTGTTGAGATATTAAAAAACGACAGATGGCGAAAATAGATACTTGTTCACCCGGTGAGTGTCCAAGCTTTAGCGAGAAGTTGTAACTAGTTATGGGGAACGCTATACGTTAGTTTCAGAGATTGGAGACAACACAAAAGAAGATGAATGGATCGATGGTGAGTTCACAGCCTTTGCTTTAACTATTGATAAAACACCTGCCCTTGCATTATTTAGTTACTCAAGTAAGGACTATAGCTTAAACAAGGAGAACGTGAAGAGTGCGTCATTCTTAAATATAACGGCTAGCTATTTGTTTATGACGATGAATATTATGATTGAGAAACCATTATGGAAAAACTTGATGCAGGTAAGGATTTCACATGGGATAGTAGTCAACATAAGGGGAATTTCCTTGTTGAGAAACAGCTCTAAGTATTCTATATATCTTTTAAAGGAGGTGTAAAAACATGAGAAGATTTCTAGTGCTAATTGTATTGATATCTAGTATTATATCCGGATGTGGTAAAAAGGAAGTGTCTTTTTCTGAAATACATCTAGGTCAAGCGACAACTGATGTGAAAAAATTCATTGAAAATAGAGTGCCTTCCGCAGATAGTAATGGCATTCATATATTTCAACATACAGCAAATCAGCGCTATTTGTATCTTGATCAAGATTTTTTGGAAAGTGGAAAGGGTTTTGGAAGTTTGGATATTAAGACAGATGATAGCACATGGAGTATCTACTTAACTGAAGAACCTGATGTTACGGAGCCTGCTGAGAACTACAGATTATATAAGATCAAATTGGATAAGGAATATGAATACATGAGAGTTTTTACTAATGGTGAGGAAACTTATTTTCAAACAGTAGGCGGATAAAGGAATGGGTAGCGGTAGGACGATACTAAAGTTAATAGCAATCGTTTTAAATGTTGGCGTTGATTTTTTGTTCTACTTTGGTGTGCTTCATTTTTGATGGGTGTTATTACGTGATATTTGGTTTGGCTAAACGATCTTTGTTCTCTATGCTGATCTGTACGAGTAGTTTCATACCCATTGCGTACTATTTTCAGAAGCAGTCAGCACTTAGAAATATGTTGGCTTGATTCCAATCTTTTTCTCTACTTGTAGCACTTTATTTTGAATCTTCAAGGAAAGAAGATTAAGGCTGTCTTGAAGAGAGGTTTACAATGGGTGTCATCATTCCTATAAAAATTGGGTCTTAGAGAGGAGTGTCCATATGGAAGTCATCTATTTTGCAGGTGGTTGTTTATGGGGAGTACAAGCTTTTATTAAAACGTTACCTGGCGTTATGTTTACAGAAGCAGGACGAGCTAATGGAATAAGTCATACACTTGAAGGTGAGTATGATGGGTATGCTGAATGTGTAAAAACAGAATTTGATCCGACGGTAGTAACAGTCAGAGAATTAATGGGATATTTTTTTGAAATCATTGATCCATATAGTTTGAATAAACAAGGACAGGATATTGGCGTGAAATACAGAACAGGTGTATATAGTGAAGATCCTGAACACTTAACAGAGGCGAAGGCATTTCTTACGGAGAGAAATGATTATGATCGTATAGTCGTTGAAATAGGGCTTCTTACAAACTATGTGCGAAGTGCAGAAGAGCATCAAGATCGGTTAACTAGATGTCCAAATGATTATTGTCATATTCCAGATGAAATGCTAAGTAAATATAAGCAATCGAGGTAGGTTCTCAAAAATAGGGTCTGTATTACGTGCTGAACTGGTTTCAAATGTTGGTGTTTAATATATGAGATACAGATCGTGGAGATTTGATTGGTAATAGAGATAAGTACTTTGTCCTTAAAGGGATAAGGTGCTTTTTTGTTTGGGAGATACCTACACATCCCGAATAAAAACTCCTAAAATTCATTTTTCATCCTAAAATAGTTAGCGAAATTCAATTTTGACAAATAACAACGTGATACCTATCGACTTTGTACCCGAACAAAATACGATTTCACCGTTTTGACGAGTCGAATGTATCTCCACTACACTTAGTGAAAACAGTGAGTGATATTCACAAAAATGAATTGAAAAATGATATGATCTAATTAACAGAATTCGAGGTAGAAGAGGATGGATTCTAAACTACGTGTGTTAAAACGGCTACCATTGGAACGTTTGATGGACCTAAAGGTAGATTACGCTTTCAAACGATTGTTTGGTAGTGAACATAATAAAAAGATTACGATAGTCTTTCTGAATGCGATCCTGAAACGAACGGATGGAGATCGAATACAAGATATTTCTTTCTCTACTACTGAAGCGGGGGGTGAATACGAAGAGGATAAGCAATCACGGCTGGATTTATTAGTTGTGACAGATGCTGAGGAATGGATGAATGTTGAGATCCAGTTTACAAATCAATACGATATGGTGAATCGGTCTATTTATTATTGGGCAGGTGTCTACCGGAAGCCGATGAAACCAAGAATGGGTTATAAGGAATTACATCCCGTGATTGCGATTAACGTATTGAATTTCGGTCTCTTTAGCCAAACGGAAAAGTTTCATACGACCTATCATTTGTATGAAGACGAGGAACGATTCAAGTTAACCGATATCATGGAGTTTCATTTTATCGAAATGGATAAGTTGATTCGAGATTGGAATGAGGAGAAGTTGAATCCTTCAGACGATGTGTTAGCGAAATAGTTGCTGCTGGGCATTGTCGATCAACGGAATGAGGAAATTTATGATGAATCTTTAGACAATTGGAGGAGATCGCCATGAATGATGAAACACTTCGCTCGGCTTTTAAAAGCTGGGAAGCATTAAGTGGCACGTCGGAAGAAATTTTTGCTTATGAATCTAGGATGAAGCGGGTTATGGATGAAGAGGCAGCTGTGAGGAATGCGGAATTGCGCGTGCAGGAAGCAACCCTGAAAGCTGAACAGAAAGCTCATGAAGAGGGAATGAAACTAAAGAAACAAATGGATTAAAGTCTTTTAGCAATGGCAATGGAAGCAGAGAAGGTTGCTGAAGTTACAAAACTTGATAAACAAATAGTGCTTACTATTCAAAAAAACTGCATCATAAATGAAGAGTGAAGAGAGATCTGCGTGATACATAATCATGCGTGTGTAAACTAATTCGGAAGGTTCCTGCACAGATACCCTTGATATGGGAATAACTAACCGATAGGCCAAATGTTATCACTAAAACACAGAACCCTCGGAAACTCTTACTAGAGTTCTCAAGGGCTCAAAAGTCTACTATCTCGTTACGAAATGTGATGTCAGAGATCAGGTGTTACTCATTCACTCTTATTCGATTACGGTTGGAATAATACTTTAATGCAGCCATCTTCTTTCTTATCGAAAATGGAATAGACATCCGCAGCATCTTCCAATTTTACTTTATGTGTAATAATATCTGTTGGATCAAATTCATTTGCTTCGATTTTTTTATACAGCTCAGGCATCAGGTGGATAACAGGAGCTTGTCCCATTTTAAGGGAAACGTTTCTAGTGAAAAAATCACCTAGCGGGAAGTTGTTGGCCTCCGTCGCATAGACACCTGTTAATTGGACAGTACCAAATTTCCTGACAACTTCTGAAGCTGTCACGATTGGGCTGATCGTTCCGAATTGGTTATCGCCACTGGAACCGAATGTTTCACCTGGTTGAACGGTTCCATCCATCCCGACACAATCAATGACGACGTCTGCGCCACCGTTCGTTTCTTCATGCAACAACTGACCAATCTCCTCATGCTCTTTGAAATTATAGGTTTCTACTTTATTTGTTTTTTCGGCGTGCTGCAAACGGTAATCCACATGATCTACTGCAATCACTCGTTTAGCACCTTGCATCCATGCAAATTTTTGAGCCATTAATCCAATCGGACCTGAGCCTAGAATAATAGCTGTATCTCCTTTTTTCAATCCACTATGGATGACGCTCCAATACGCTGTAGGAATCACATCTGAAAGCAGTGCGATTTGTTCGTCTTTTAATTCGCTATTTTCCGGAACCTTGAAGGATGTGAAGTCTGCATAGGGAACACGCAAGTACTCGGCCTGGCCGCCTGGATAATTTCCGTTTGGTTCTCCAAAACCGAACAGACCTCCAACTTCTCCGTGCGGATTCGAGTTATCACATTGACTCTCCATCTGGTGTTCGCAGAAATAACATTCTCCGCATCCGATATTAAAAGGAATGACGACACGGTCGCCTTTCTTTACTGTTTTCACTTCGGAACCGACCTCTTCGACAATACCCATCGGTTCATGGCCAACTACATAATCTTGTTCTGGCACAATCCCGCCATGATAAAGATGCAAATCCGATCCACAAATTCCACTTGTCGTAATGCGGATAATCATATCACTTTTTTCTTGAATACTTGGCGCTTTCACTTCTTTCGTCACCATCGACTTTTTTCCTTGAAACGTCACTGCTTTCATGCCATCACATCCTTTTATAGTCTGCTTTTTTTCTTCCCTTCCTGTCAGTTTTTAAACAGAATCAGAGAAAAACTAGTAGCAGAGTATACATTAAAAGGTACATGCGTGACAGATATTCATTATGATTTAAACAAAAAAATAGTTTCTCGCACAGGTACTCCGATCGATCATCCAGTCTTCTGTTTTAATCCCGCATCTCCAAATAAGATAAGGATACTTTCAAATTCGCGTTCCGTACACGAATTTCATTCAGCAAGTCCTGATCTTTCGTATCGGTCTTGCTTCGGATGGCAAATGTATACAGAATCATCGTTCCCAAGTTCGTTGTTTCAACTTGTCGAAGTTGGAAGGATTCAGTTTTTTCATTTAAGATATCGTCGAATAAATTTTCGTGATTTAGGTTTTCAGGAACCGTCACTTTTAGAATTTGTGTATCTTTTCCTT
Organism: Sporosarcina obsidiansis; assembly: GCF_009651005.1. Taxonomy (GTDB): domain Bacteria; phylum Bacillota; class Bacilli; order Bacillales_A; family Planococcaceae; genus Sporosarcina; species Sporosarcina obsidiansis. The sequence continues at coordinate 45,856 of NZ_WHVW01000016.1, read as the reverse complement.
TACCGTAGTCCACTTTGTACAAAATATAGAAAATGAGACTTGCGAATACTGTTAATGCAATGGCGAGAGGGAATTGAAAGAGTCCTGCTGTCATCCCGACACATAATCCGAAAAAGATGTACGCGATATCCTTGGCGTTCGTCACGGCACTTCGGAAGCGGATGAGGGAGAAGACAGCGAACAAGCCAAATGCTACACCCGCATTGCCGCTCACTACATTCATAACGACTGATACGATGACACTCATCATAATAATCGTATGAACGAATGCTTGTGAATATCGCTCTCCTGTGAACGTAATTTGATAAACCTTTGTAATGAGTAGACTAAGCATAGCCGCTAACGCCATCGCAGTCATACTCATCCAGATGGTGGGCGTGCCGCTTTCTAATCCATTAAATGTAAACAAGTTCGTGATCTGATCCATTTTCTATTCCTCCTGTTAGTGGTTCTTCTAATAATTTCGGTTCAAAATATCCTGCCTGTGGTAATATATCTCCATTTAGTAGCTCCATACTCGTACAAAACTTTGAAGCACTACGCTGCTCACACTGTAGCTCCTGTAAAATACGAGCTAACCAAAGCGGCACACTGTGATCGACTTTCACTTCTAACACGACGAGGTTTTGATCGATGAAATACTCTCCATACGGACCATTCTCGATATGCAGATCTTCTTTCCGGCAACGCAAGTCGAAGTCGAAGGTGATACGCAGTTCTGAATCATGGATACCATGCAATGCGTGACGGCTATACGACACGACCATTTCGGGACGTAACCGATAGAACGTACGGAAGTAATCAATTTCCTTCATGACTTGTGAATTGGACGTTTTGTAGTGTTCCAACCCCGCTTGACCATCTTCATCTAAATAGCGGTACGCCTCCGCTAGCTGCAAAAGCATCCGTCTTTTATTAACGACTTTTTTATGTTTCTGCTTCACTTCAAAAAATGCCATGCTGTTTAGATCGGCATCGTCATATACGCGTAAGCGCAACTTCTGACGATATTTCAATTTGTTTTTTGTTTCGAAGTAAATACCTTTCTCCGCATTATCAAAGTACAGGCTAGTGACTGAATATTTTCCATCGACGCCATTCTTATCATTTCGCATCGCAGGCCCGATTCGTTCCACAAGTTCGTCATATTGGCAGCGAGTGATTAAATACTTTAGCTCTTTCCGACTGAAGATTTCAATCGCCATATGTATCTACTCCTTTTTTCTATCGCATTATGAATTACATACTAAAAGACGAACCTTAAATAAACCTTAAAAGAATGATTCAACAGCAAAAAAGAGACCACGATGATGTGATCTCTTACTTTGGAAGTCTGACGATAAAAGTGGTTCCTTTATTCTGGTTCCTGATTACATGAATCGTTCCATTGTGCATGGATACAATCCACTGGGCGATAGACAAGCCTAATCCCATACCTCCAGTTTCTCTAGTTCGGGATTTGTCTTCTCGGTAAAAGCGATCGAAAATGTAACGGATATTTTCTTCTTTGATCCCGATCCCCGTATCGCTCACTTCAATTGCAACTTTCTGATCCTCGGCATATGTTTTCACACGAATGCTATCATTTTCGGTCGTATATTTTAAAGCGTTGTCCAATAAAATGACCAATAGTTGATGTAGCCGAGTTTCATCTGCTTCTATAGTAAAAGGGCTTTGACAAGTTAGCGAAAAGTGCTTCTCCTGCGACTCAGCAATTTCCTTATACGGGTTGCAAACGTTTTGGATGAATGTATCGATATGAATGGATTGCTTCACAATCTGTGTTTCTGCCGAATCTGCTCTTGCCAAGGTCAATAAATCCGAAGTGAGTTTGGACAACCGCCTTGTTTCAGACAAGCTCAGGGCGATATGTTCAAATCTATCTGAAATTCTCTCTTGCGGTGCCGTTAGGAGAAACTCCAGCTTATTTTGAATGATCGTCAACGGCGTCCTAAGTTCATGTGATGCATTTTCAACAAACTCCGCCTGCTTATTCCAAGAATGAATAATCGGTTTCATCATCTTTTTAGATAAGATGAAACTAGCGGAAATAGAGAGGACAATGAAGAGTACCGAGCAGATAATGATCAGTTTCTCAAAGTTGGAAATGATGGTTTGTTCAGCATCCACGTTGATCATCAGTTGTGTATAGGCAGTTTCGGTCTCACCATTAGGATCTTCGAAAAGAATATATCTGAAGTGATACTGATCACTGATTTTCGTCATGGTAATCGTGTTCATAGTTGTTTTATCCAACTTATAATCTTGTAAGTAGTTTTCGTAAAATAAAGTTCCGATTTCATTTTCATTCCGTATATTTCCTGCGTTATCCCAATGCAACACAATCATCCGGGGATTCGGCATATTTTTCCTTCTCTCGTCAGCAGGCACAGGCCGTTCCAAGTCCCCATCTTTAAGAGGTCGTCGTAAATCTTTTGAATTGTTATCTGTTATCATGTCTTTAAATGATAACAGTTCCTCGTCTGTCTTTGAAAATAATGTATGTTGAACTTGGCTGAAAATGATAATACTAAAGATCGTGAAAATCACAGTAAAAGCGATTAGGTTGAAAATCATAAACTTTAGCTGCTGTTTCTTGAAAATGAGTTTATTAAACATTTCCTTCACCATGGTCTTCCAACATATAACCTAACCCCCGGAAGGTTTTGATATGTTGGTCATACCCAAACTTCTTAAGGTTTTTTCGTAAATTACTGGCGTACACTTCTACAACTGTTGTAGACGTATCAGACTCAAATCCCCATATTCGATCAAAAATCTGTTCCTTGGTCAAGATAGCGTTTTGATTGTTCATCAAATACTCCAGCAAATCAAATTGTTTTCCATTCAACTTAAGTGCTTCTCCATTAATTTCCGCGGTTTTATTTTTAATATTCAAATGGAGGTCCTTAAAAGTTAGGATATTTTCCTTTACTAAACCACTTGTTCTCCTTACTATTGCCTCTAGCCGCACGACTAGTTCTTCTCGATGGAATGGTTTCACTAAGTAGTCGTCTGCCCCCACTTTAAAACCCTTAATCTTGTCATCAATTCCATCTTTGGCTGTCAGCATAATGACTGGCGTTGTGACGTTTTGCTTTCTTAAATTTTCTAACACTTCATAACCGTTCATATACGGAAGCATGATATCTAAAATAATGACATCGAAAATGTTTTGCTGCGCAAGAAACAGTCCTTCCTCTCCATCGAAAGCCTGCTCGGTTTCGAACAGTTCCTTTGTTGTTTCAACTATTGATTCAGAGAGATACTTGTCATCTTCAATGAGTAGTAATTTCATGACGTGCCCCCCTTTGTATCATGTAGCAAATTTTTAATGGTTTACGATAGATTATAGGACCGATTGACATAAAAGCAAACTTTAATGTAAAACGTCTTTTTTTAAGCTTCGTTTAAGGTTCGTCCTGAATAATAGGGATCATAGCAAAACATCATCTACTAAATGGATGAAATTTCATTTTGCAATAAGGAGCTTAAAATGAAAAGACAACATTCTAAATTTATGAAAGTAAGCGCCTCTCTTCTATGCACCGCATTGTTGTTCGCTTGCAGTAATGATACAAAAAATGTACCTACCCATAATGAGTCTACTGCAGAAGCGGAGAGCTTACGTCAAGAAGTAGCGAGTGTGATTAGCGAGCATGTAACCTATTCCGATGAAGACTTTTATAATGAATGGGAAGACGCAACGTCTATTCAGTTGAATGGAAGTAGTGCAAGCTTTGAAGGTGATAGGGAAGTCGTCATCGACAAAAACATCATCACGATAAAAACGTCAGGTGTGTATACAATCCAAGGAAAGCTGGATGACGGGCAAATCATTGTGGATACAGAAGACGATGGCATCGTACGACTCGTTTTGAATGGTGCGGACATTCATTCTTCCACTACTTCCGCAATCTATGTGAAACAAGCTGAAAAAACGATTATTTCATTAGAAAAAGGAACAGAAAACGTTTTATCAGATGGAGCAAAGTATGTTTATGAGAATTCAGAGGAAGACGAGCCGAATGCAGCGTTATTTAGCAAAGACGATCTGACCATTAACGGCAGTGGGAAACTAGTCGTGCAAGGCAATTATAACGATGGAATCACCAGTAAAGACCAATTGAAAATTACAGGAGGAACCATCCAAATTCATTCAGCTGATGACGGAATAGTCGGACGTGATCTCCTTGCTGTTAAAGAGGGAAGTGTCCGTATCGAAGCGAGTGGCGACGGGATGAAGTCCATGAATGACAAAGATGCTTCAAAAGGGATCATTGCCATTGAAGGAGGAAGTTTTGATATTAAGTCAGTGAATGATGGCATTCAGGCGGAGACGTACCTTCTGATTGCAGACGGAGATTTCAACATTTCATCTGGAGGCGGCAGCCCTGAAAACATAGCGAATGTCGAAATGGGGAGGTCGGCCCCTGGTGAAATGGATACAAGCATAGCTGACACTAGCTCTGAGACAGCTAGTGCCAAAGGGCTTAAGGCAAATGAAGAAGTGGCAATTGGCGGGGGAAGCATTACACTGGATTCATTAGATGATGCGATACACAGCAACCACTCTGTCACGATAACGGGTGGGGAGTTAAACGTGGCTACCGGTGATGATGGAATTCATGCTGATACATCCATTCTGATCAAAGGAGGAAATATCGACATTACCAAGAGTTATGAGGGGATAGAGAGTGGTTCGATCGCAATCTTGGACGGAGAAATTCATGTTAAAGCGAATGATGATGGCATTAACATTAGCGGAGGCAGTGATAATGTAGACACGTCTACTGAACAAACGGACGATCGTCTGCTTTCAATAAATGGTGGCTATATTTATGTTGACGCAGCTGGAGATGGTCTGGATTCAAATGGTTCTATATCCATGACAGGCGGCACAGTGATTGTAAATGGACCAACGAATAATGGGAATGGCGCGCTGGATTATGACGAAGACTTTGAAATAAGTGGCGGTGTTCTCATCGCTGCCGGAAGTTCTGGTATGGCGATGGCCACTTCAGAAAACTCATCGCAGAATACGATTTTGATGAGTTATCCGAAAACACAATCTGCAGGAATTATACTGCATCTAGAAGATAGTGAAGGAAAGGAAATTGTGACATTTGCGCCCGAAAAAGACTATCAATCGGTTGTCATTAGTTCTCCAAAACTGACGAAAGATGCTTCCTATACACTTTATTCAGGAGATACAACATCTGGTAAAGAAAGTGATGGTCTTTTTGAAGATAGTGACTATCAAGGTGGAACGAAAGTAGTGGAGTTCACAATTTCAGACACAGTGACATGGCTTGATGAATCTGGTATCACCACTGCAAAAAAATCTGGTCCTGGTGGAATGGGAGCACCGAAGGGTATGGAGAAACCAGATGGGATGAAAGCTCCAAATGACGGCCAATTACCGCCAAAGGGAAAAGGAAATAGAGAAGAGATATTTTCTAATCTGGATGAGAAAACGAGAACTAAAGTCCAAAGCATTATGGACGAACAAAGAGAAGGAACTATTACTTGGGAAGAAGCACAAAAACAGCTAGAAGAACTAGGGGTTGAGATTCCCAGATGATGGGGACCTGTTTCCACGATAGTTTCTTGCACGGGTACACTTCATCAAGATTCATGGAGATTTTTTGAAGATATGCAAAGAGAAAAGTACTTTGTTCCTGGCTGATATAGTAGGGATGAGGTGCTTTTTAGTTTGAAAGGTATCTGTGTGAAAAACAATCAAATAATAAACTCCTAAAATACATTTTCTCCCCCTAAATCGCTTGCGAAATTCAATTCTCACAAACAACAACGTGATGCCAATCCACTTTGTACCGAAACAAAATTCAATTTCCCTGTTTTGACGAATCAAATCCAGCTCCACTACACTCAATTGTAACAGCGAATAGTATTCCCTCCTATGAATTGAAAAAATGATACAATAAAATTAACAGAATTCGAGGTAGAAGAGGATGGATTCTACATGACGTGGATTAAAACGGCTACCATGGGAACGTTTGATGGACTTAAAGGTAGATTATAGAGCGTCGACTCCTTTTAGCTCAAAGTACCTGGTCCTCTCGCACTTAATTTCATAAGGAATATGTGAATCGCCAATTGAAGTTGATTTAAAAAGTGGATGAGCAAATAAAAAAGGTATCTGATTGCCAGACGACTTGAGTTGTCTTGGGATCAGGTACCTTATAGTTATTAATAAAAAAATTCTCAAAATAAAGCATACATTAGTAGCAATGTCACTACAGACTACATAAGCGCGGTCGATAGTGAGCATTTCACAACATTTCACAGACTACAATAGCGTGGTCAATTCCATGTTGTATAACTTTGATGTATGCTTATTATAACAAAGTATGTAGCATTCTTCAAATATATATTCATTGAGGTGAAGTTATGTCAAAAGATCATCCACATAAAATAAAAATATTCTTTGATGAAAGCAGAAAAGATAAAGATTATCCTAATTTAATGGGCGCTGTTTTAATTCCAACTGCCTGCTATGAGTTAGACAGCTTAAACGATTTATACGACTTAATTAAAGAAGGAAAAAAGCCAATTCATTGGACTGATTATACAGGAGACAGTAGCGCTAAAAGAAGAAGAATAACTCTGGTAAAAAAACTTATGGTTTATCAGCACCTGTTGAAAGTAAATGTTATTTCATACAAAATGAACAAATTCGAGGAAATGGCGAAACCAATAAAATCGTTTTATTCAGAAATTACCGACCACACAATTTATACGAAACTCCCTGAGCGTGTAGTTTATGGTTTAGTCCGAAAATATGGGCAAGATACATATATCGATGCTTCTGTATTTATTGAACATAATACTAGTTATTCGGGCACTCAAAAAAGTACTCACTCCACCGATCATACTTCAAATAAAAAAGACTTGAAAGTAACAATGTTTGAACAACTCAATATTCAATCGTTATATAGGGGGGAACGTTACAGAATTAGAGAAGTGAGCTATTTGTTAAAACGTAAAGAATTTGGCATTGAATTTATTGATATTATGTTAGGTATTATTAGAACGATTATTCAAAATAACACCCAAAATTCTAGGTCAAGCCGAATGAAAAATGAACTTGTATTAGAAATGTTAGAAACGATTCCTAACCTATCACATTTGCTAAATTCTAACGTAACACTGTATGAATGGAACGAAGCTCAGAAAGAACTAACTACTGTGCCTCTTACTAACTATTTGAATGTTTTTTTAAGTACCAATTTGAAATGAGAAATATAGTGAACTCATAGTAGTCTGAAATTCTGTATTTCGTGTACCACAACAAACGCCAATTCGTCGTTTCCGAAAAGTGATATACCAGCCCCTCAAACAATTCAGAATTGCTTTGGGAACTGGCACCCTTATTTTGATAGCCAATACGTCTCCCCAATGAGCAGTTTCTTCAATTGAGAGGTGTCTATACCCAGTCTGCGCCACTCTGCATCCAGTCTTACCATCGCTTCTGGTCCAGTGTCGTCTGCCAAATGGTAAGCACCGTAATGCATCGGAATAAATGTCTTTCCGTTCAGCTCCATGAAAGCTTTCACCGCATCTTCCGGGTTAATGTGGTCCGTTTTCATAAACCACTCCGGCTCATAGGCACCGATCGGCATCAGCACGGTGTCAATAATGAATTTCGCAGCAATGTCTTGAAAACCACTGAAATAGCCGGTATCTCCAACGAAATAGATAGAATGCTCCTTACTCTCGATGATCCAGCCGCCCCAGTGGGAACTGTTCGTGTCAGTAAGTGTACGCTTTGTCCAATGCTGCGCGGGAACAAACGTGAATGTCATGTCGTCCAGTACGAATGAATCATACCATGCTGCTTCGATTACCTTTCGATAGCCACGTCTTTTGAAAAGTCGGCCTAATCCAACGGGAACAAAGTACGTCGGCCTTCCTTTCAGTCGTTTGATCGTTCCGAAACTCAAGTGATCATAGTGACCGTGGGAAATGAATACTGCATCAATCTCCGGCAAATCGTTCAACTGGATGCCAGGCTGCGTCAACCGCTTCTGAAAACCCATGCGTGCAGCCCAGACCGGGTCCGTGATCAGATTTAGCCCGTTCAACTGAATCAAAAAGGTCGAATGTCCGATCCAGGTGATGGAAGCATCGGTCCGATTGGTATGCAGTTGTTCGATTTGCTTGGATGGTGCCTGTTCGATCAGGATACTGAGATCTTTTTTATTTTTCATGCGTTCTTTCTGCCAGCGGAGCAGATCAAATAGGGACTTTTGATTGTCCACATCCTGTAAGTTGGCATAGCGCTGTTTTTGTAACATCAAGTAACGTCCTTTCGGTTGCGGAATTATTTAGAAAATAGGAAAATAGCTAATATGTTTACTAAGTGATAAAAAAAGTCAACGACAAGTTAGGAGGTATTCTATGAATCCTGGTGAACTTATTATGTATTTACTAATCGGCATGGCACTAGCAGTGGTGATCCTACTGAATTGGCTGATACTTAGAAAAAGAAAAAAGCTGGCGATTACGCTGACTGGCCTGTTGGTGATTGGGTATGTGGGATCCTACTTATATTATCCTACATTAAAAACGAATACGCATGCTAATCGTTATGAACAAGTTATTGAATATCTATCAGAAACATATCCCAATAGAGAATTTCAAATTTCACCTAAGCATTATGAAAATGGTATCAGTGTCGGTGAATTTGATGTGAATGATCGAAATACACCAACAATGGGCGTCACCTTACGTGTTGATAAAAAAGGACAAGTGACGCAAACAGCCACCTGGTCAAATCGTGGGTATCCAACACAGCAAGAACTTTGGCGGGAAGTAGAGTTTATTCATGGGGATCCGTATTCATTAGATAAAGAGAACGCACACATAACGAAAGATGACGTTTGGATCAAAGGTGAATTAACAGTCTTTGCACTGACTATTAATGACACGCCCGCCATTGCGGTATTCAATTATTCTAAAGAGGGGTACGGATTATTGCAATTGGAGCAAGGGGAGCACGAAGGATTCATTGTGGTTGAAGAAGCTGGCTATGTATTTATCTATACAGATGAACGCTATCCAAAAGAATCGATTACAGCTGACCTAGAAAACGGTAAAAACGTCTCATTTAATGTGGCCAAACAAAAAGGGCGGTTAGTGGTCGAAACGCCACAGTAGCCGCAAGCCTAGAATTACAACTTACTAGGGAGTGTTTCTATGTTTATATATTTCACGACTTTTTCGGTGATTGTATTTTCAGCGATAATCAGTGCAGTTGTCGGTTTTTTAGTGTATCAAGCAGGGGGCCGATTCTTACCCTCGTCAGTGATCAGACATATAGTAGGTGGAGGAACAACTGTGCTCACAGGCTGTTTCATCACAACACTGCTACATTTAGAAATTTGGTATGTGTACACGGCAGTAATCGTGTCAGCAGTCATTATCTATACAGTAAGTATTGTCTCGTCAAGTAAATAAGCGACGCAGAGTTAAATTTGCAATCAGCGTAGTTGCAGATGTTTGCGAAGCATATGCTGTTGATTGTGAAAAGTTTCAAGATACACATTGCCAAGAGTGTGCAAAACTTTATCGTAAATGTGTTGAAAATGGCTTAATAATTGATTAAAGCCTTTCTTTTTGAGAGGGGTTTTTATCAATTATTAAGCCTTCTGCGCAATCTTAGAATATGATTCAATTATTCTGCTGATAGTTCACTTTCTATTAACCACTTATGATTTGTCACTTTTTCTCCTGTAGTAGAAGTATAATTGACCATATACACAGTTGTGTCATAGGCACCTACAATTGTAGCTTCTGCACCCTTCATATTAGGCATATGGTCAGCATTGATAATAGCTTTACTTCCTATTGGGAAAGCGGGATTTTCAGCTACTTTTAAACCTTTAGGAACTGCATTTGAATTTGAATGATTCATTTCCATATTGTCCATCAGTAACATATTTTGAAACCAAGTTGCATGTCGTTGTTCATCATGTGAGGCGTGCATGAAGTGCATTTGAACAGGATGAGTGGTTGCTCTTGACGAAATATCCTGATAATAAGAAGAGGCTTCTAACTCTTTTTGAATTGCTTTCTGGACACCTTCTGTAAAATCTTTTGGTATTTCTCCAAAAGGAATTTGTGGTTGTTGTCCACCCATCATCCTTAAAATCATTGTAAACCAATGATAATGCTTCATTTCATCTCGCTGTATTCTAAAAATAATCTGTCGAAACTGTTCATTGGGAGTTAATTCAACTAATCTTTGATAAAAATTATAAGCTTGAACTTCTAAAATAATAGCTCTTGAAACGTCTTCTATTAAATGAGCGTCACTACTTATATTCATTCCCATAGGATTGCTTCCAAAACCGTTTTGCATAGTAGAAGTCAAAAAAATTTCCTCCATTCCAAATTCTAAGCTAGTATATGGATCTATAGTCGAAATGTTTCGTTCTTTAGCCAAACACTTTTTATGAACATTCCTATCGTTAGGATAGATTCGATGCCAAGTACAAAACGTTGGAAAATACACGATCATACGAAAGTAAGGACTTTTCAATGACGAACGACAGTTTATATTAGAAAATCTATAAAAAGAAAATTGCTGATGACCTTAGACGTTATACAGCACTAACATGTGGGTCGCTAAAATGGAATGAAATTTATAAGGAACGAAATATCTTTGAACGTGTAAATGTTGATTTAAAAGGCTATTGTATGTATCACTATTTTGTTTTGGGAATTTTATTATGAAATATTTCATATCCCTACTGAGAACATTTGAGAAACCAAGTATAGAAACAACCAAAATATAACGACAAATTCAAGAGAAGGATGTATAACAAACGAACGCTTTTGTTGAATATTGAACCTAAAACGGCAGGGTAGAGTATCAAATATTCACAAAGTAAAGCATCTAAAATGATGCTTTTTTCTTTGTAAAATGTTAGGGGAATGAATCATAGAAAACTAGTTTCGAAAATTTGAACCTATTATGATTTGCTAATCGTCTAATAGCAGAATTTGAAGTAGGTGGAAAGGGAGGGTAGTAGATTGGACAGAGAAGAAAAAGATTTTATATTAGAAAAAGTGATGATTGAATATGGTAATGATTTGGTACGATTGGCATTTTCTTATGTGAAAGATACCGAGACTGCTAAGGACATGGTTCAAAATACGTTTATTAAATGCTACAAAAACCTAGACTCGTATCGAAATGACGCAAAAATTAAAACATGGCTCTATCGTATTACCATTAATGAATGTAAAGATTACTTAAAGAGTTGGAATTACAAAATGGTCCAAGTAAAAAGTTTTATAAATGAAACGGCAAGGTCCATATCTCCGTCCGTAGAGAAAACGGTTATGGATAAATACAATAGCGATGAAATGAAAGACACCATCTCTTCAATTCCAAAAGTATATCGAGAAGTGGTGTTTCTGTACTATTATGAATCATTAAATTCAGAAGAAATTGCTACGGTTCTAGATATTTCAGTTAATACAGTGAAAACCCGATTAAGAAGAGCAAAGCAAAGATTGCAGTCGGTGATAAAGGAGGAAGAATTCAATGGAAGATAAACGAGTAAAAGCAAAATTTACGAATAAGGAAGATCATGAACTAACCTTTACGAAAGAAGATCGAAATAAAGTGTTTGAACAAATTCGTAAAATGGAGGAAGAGTTTCATCCCCAAAAGAAATGGCTTGGTAAACTAGTTCCACTTGCAGTTTCCTTGGTAATGGTAAGTTTGTGTATCGTATTATTTATCCCATCGATTCTTCAAGGTAACATTATTACCAAAAATAACGGAACTAATTCACATGGAGTGGTGTCTCAAACCGACAAAGATTTTACTGCTTTATTTACAGTGAAAGATGAAGATAATCGAGTACCTATTAACCTTTTACTTACGTATAGTAAAGAAAAAAAGATGATGAAAGTTCTATCTATCCCTCGTGATACGTATGCGCCGATAGTGGATACGAAGGGCACTACTTCATATGATAAACTGACATTTGCATATGGTAACGGTTCAGGGGGAGCTGAAAGTGTAAAAACAACAGTTTCTAAGCTATTTGATATACCAATTGATTATTATACGGTGATGGATTTAGAAACTTTTTCTACAATGATTGATTCAGTGAATGGGATAGATTACGAATTGTCAGAGGATATTCGAGTCAGAGCTATAACAAAAGTGGCATTTGAATTCCAAAAGGGAACGAATCGTTTGAATGGCGAAGAGGTGTTGGCATTACTGATGGATGCTACAGTGGGAAGAAGCTTGGATGAAGATGACCTATTACACCTCATTCGTACGGTTATGAATAAAACAAAAAACGAAATCCCGCAACCACAGTTAACACAATTTACTACGAAAATAGAAGGCAATATGCCAATTGAACAATTAGTAGAGAATAAAATGGAACTGGACTCGATACAATCGGTATCATTAATCGATGGAATGAAAGATGAATTGATAGATGAACGATACTATATTACGTTTGAGAAAGACTTCTTACATTCAGTTTCAGAAGAGTTAACTACATTTAATTAAATTTGTAACGTTATACTGATGAAGAGTATGGATGCATGGGCGGTTGGCAGTCCCTTGATAATGAAGAAGACAGACGAAGATCGCCGCATCGTGCGAGCCTATGTAACATGATTTTTTGATATACATAGGGTGAAAAATGAGAGGGGTACAATGGAAATTTATAAAAAGTTAACTTGGGTTAGAATTACGAAAAAAACAACCACAAAACAAAAAGTAATTTCAATAGTGAATGCACTTATTATCGGGGGTATTCTAGGTTTATTGGCAAAGATTGTGGATAACCCTTATTATATTGACTTGGGTTTCACGGATATAGGGGATCGTCTTGGTATTTGGATTTTTGTTGCCACGCTTTTATCGGTTTTCAGTTATTCCCCCAAGTTAGCGGCTGTAAAAGTATTCGCTTTTTTCGGGGCGGTGCTGACGGTTTATTATGTGTACACCGTACTGTTTTTGAATTTTTTTCCTGCGAGAGAAATTGTTTTTTGGAGCATGTGTGCGGCTGTAGCTCCTGTTTGTGCGTATATGATGTGGTATTCGCGTGAAAGCGGATTTTTTTCTAACATCATGTTGGCTCTTCCCATCACAGTATTACTGTCAGAAGGGGTAGAATTACGTAACGCCTACTTACCAATTCACACTCATTATTATTTAATACCATGGCTTATGGGGATATATCTACTCATGATAGTTGTTTTATTACTTATCATTCCAAAAAATAAAATACAGTTCCTCATTATTTTACCGCTATCCATCATACTTTCTTTCTTCTTAATAAAATGTAATACATACTTTGGCTTATGGGAGTATGTCTAGTCAATTTGATCAGCGATCGGGCGCAATTCTATAACAAGGAATTGCACTTTATCTACATAAGGCCATTCTTTATTAGAAGTTTTATTAGAAGTAAGAATCATATTAGTTGCTATTTAAAATTATATCTGTTATTCTAAAGAAGAATTATTTTTGTTCGTTTCAGATTGAGAAAAGATTTTGTTTTTCGTCTAAGGTATTTGAGCAGGGATAGTAATATAATGTGTGGAGATCCGCACTAGGAGGCAACAATTATGGAACAAGGTACAGTTAAGTGGTTTAATGCAGAAAAAGGTTTTGGTTTTATCGAGCGTGAAGCAGGAGAGGACGTATTCGTACATTTCTCAGCAATCCAAAGCGACGGTTTCAAATCTTTAGACGAAGGTCAAAGCGTAACATTTGACATTGAACAAGGACAACGTGGCCTACAAGCTACAAACGTTCAAAAAGCTTAATAATAGCTAAAAAAAGACCCTACTTGGTAGGGTCTTTTTTATATGCTTTTAAAATTCTCTATTTCATCAGCCACCACAAACGCCAAATCGTCATTTCCAAACAATTGCAAGACATCCAACATCGTTTCGTTGTCTATGTGCAATTCCTCAAATCCATCATCACTTTCCACGACTTCCATCAAGGCAGAATTTACCGATTGCGATGGGTATGCTTTTTGGTACAATATTTGTGGTTCTAGCTGATGATTCGCGCACCACTTTACAAACAGGCGGATCATCAGTGTCTCGTCCTCTTTATATTTCTGGATAATTTGTTGATCGATATTTTTGTAATCCAAAGTGCTAGCCTCCATTGTTCATCATGTAATTCAAGTATAAACGAAGTGACGACTTTCGGAAATGAATTCAGTTCTTACGGACCGTTTCAGTATAGGACCATGTCCACATCGTGCCTCCTAGTAAGAATGATCACAACACTTGGGTTTCTAGCAAACTTTGTTACAATGAATAGTATTGACGCCATTTGACCTCACCATAGAAAGCTCTGCATAGTAGACAAAATGGCGAATCAAACTATCAGGGAGGTTATTACATATGGCAGAAGATCGTTATCAGCGTGGTCTAGAAAAATTAATGGAACTTACATTATCCGGTGAAGACAATCCAGCGGGGGATATGGAGATTGGTGAGAGTTTTAAGGATGTGGCGCCTGACTTAACCAAATATGTTGTGGAATTTGCGTTTGGAGATATTTATTCGCGTCCTGGACTAGACAATAAACAAAAAGTCCTTACAACGATCACGGCACTTGTTGCACAAGGAAAGCCGCAGATTCAAATGCATATTAAGACGGGTCTCGACGTCGGATTGACACCTGACGAAATCATCGGCTGCATCATGCACCTGATCCCGTATACAGGTTTCCCAAGTGTGCTGAATGCGTTAGCTGTTGCACAAAAAGTATTTGCAGAACGCGGAGTTTCTATTACGGCAACTGATGATAATTAACTCCACTTTCACATGAAGGTTCTAATCGACAGGGTTCAGGTTGATTAGAACTCTTTTTTGCGTTATCGTTCCTGCTCATTTTTCAATAGTTGCCATGATTTCTACACCAGCGATCGCCTGTGTAGCCAGTCTGTCTGCTTCACCATTCGCTTTTCTGGAAATGAGTTCATACTGCGGCTGGAGTCCAAGCGCCTCCATTTTTGCCTCGATTTTATTGGCCCAGCTATATAGCTCTTCTTCAATAACTGGCCACTCTTCCGTTACATGATGAATCACGACTCGCGAATCTCCAAGAACCCGAACAGGTAAGTGGTGAACTCCGAGAATCTCCAACTCCTGCAAACAGAGATGAAGAGCAGCATATTCCGCTTCATTATTCGATGTCAATCCATGGACAGCTGCATTTTTTCTTACTCTGTACGATTTTCCATTTTGATCGTAATAAATGACGCAGCCGAGACCCGCCATCTTCTGCTCCCAATCAAATCCTCCATCAAAATAGACCGTAATGTTGTGCGGAGTAGTCTCAATACCTTTCAAATAACCCTTCAATTCCTTTAGCGACCACGAACTGTCATGTTGATCGACAAAAGATAGGTGCTTCACACGACCGGTCTTCTCTACATCCTCCGCAATCAAAACCGCCTCTTCCGCGGGCATTTCTTCCGACTGAAAGACCGTGATTTTTCCCTTTGGTGATTTATATGTCCATTCAATTACAACCTGCATGGCCATTCCTCCTGTATTCGTTTCTATTTACGAATGTTAATGTAAAGTATGAGAAACTTTGCGAATGTATAAACATGGGGAGTTGTTATAGTATTTTATATTCAAAATCCCTTATTGGCAATCAAGGTAGTGAATACAATAAAAAATATTTAAGGAATTAAAGGTACCAGGTCCCCTCACAATTCAGGATTGTTTCGGGACCTGGTACTTTGAAATTTGGACCTAATACCTTTGTTGAAATTAATTATAGTTGCCCTTAAAGTGATAGTATGTAAATGCGATTTTGAGAAGGAGCATTGTATCAATTAAATCTAAGTTTAAATCTAGAATTTTTGAAATAGATTTTAATCTATATCTTACTGTGTTCTTATGAATAAATAACATTTGGCTAGTTCTTTCTATATTAAGATCACATTTATAATATAAATGTAATGTATGTAGTAAATCAGTGTTATAAACTTGATCGTGAATTTTTATTTTCTCAAGTGTTTCGTCATATATTTGTTTGGCCTCTTCAATTGGAGATTCTGAAAATATGATTCTTTCTAAATGCAGTTCTTCAAATCTCGTGAAGATCAAACGACTTGCATGTGTTTTATTTTCTTTTGATATCAAGACAGATACTTTAGCTTCTCTATTTGCTTTCGAAAGTTCTAGTAAAGGGTAGGGGCGACTTGAACCACATCTTATTTCAATATTTGAATATCTAGTATTAACGAAATATAAGAGTTCTTTAACAGAAACATCAAATATCTCTTCGGGTATAAGCATGGTAAAGTCACTGTCGTAATTTCTCCCTACTAAAATCAAATTAAAATTAATATTTTTAAGATGTTTCACTTCTTTCATCAGGTTCTCTTTATAGGTTTCATTGTCATGTTCAATATTAATTAAAATCAAACGATATTGATTCATTATCTCAAAACCCAATTTTTTCATTTTATCTTCTACATAGTAATTTGACTCAAATGTACCATTTATAAGCTCTAAAATAAAATTATTAATATGTCTTTGTTCCAAAGCCGCTACTATATTTTGATTTTCTACTTCTAAGTTTGCAATAATTGCCGTTTGTTCCACGGCAATTTTGATCTTAGGGGTTATTTTAGTGTTTTCTGACCAAATAAATATACCCCCCTCCAATATATTTTTTTCATTAATCCATTTGATTGTAAAGATATTTTCGTCGTATTTTACTGTTTGGATGTCATTGCTAATTCCATAAAAAGCTGTACTAATCAAATAATCTAAATTTATTTTCAGGGTAGGTTCGTTTGGGTAATCAATTCTTACATTCATGCTCTTAATATAAATAGTTAATGGAATTTTAATAATACTAAATAGAACCTCCGCTAACTGTTGGATAGTACCTTTACATTTCAAATGTTTATGAAATTTTTCGTAAATAGTATTTAATTGATGAATTTCATGATCTTTCGCTTGAGATAAAGCGTTAGTGATCTCCCATAAAAAATCCGACCATGCTAATTCATTATTCAGCTCAAAAATCGGGAAATTGTGTTCTATCGCATACTTTTGGACTTTAGTAGGCAGGTAAGGAATGTGTCTACCGATTTTTACGCCTAAGCCAAACCCTTTATGTCCTATTAGTTTTTTAATAAACTCGTAAAACTTATCTTCCCAATCATCCGTTCCAGAAGCAAAATAACCAGTTGTTAAGACAAAGTCTCCTTCTTTAATCCAACGATCTCCGTCTGGTGAATCAATAAAAGTCACATTTTGTATAGAAGAAGTTAATGGACAAATAGTTAATACCTTAGAGTCTTTAAGTGAATTTAATTTTATAAGTTCTTTAAATAGCATTGTCTTCACCTCTTTGTTCATAAACACAATAGAAATCCATTAATTTTGTAGACATGTACAATTATAGCTGATATATAGTGTGTCTAACAGGTAAATAGATTAATTAGTTTATTTTATCTGAAATTTAGGAGTTGATTGCTATATGAATTCTAATAGGATGGTCAGCCTTTTACAGGATATGGTGAAGATCAACACTGTTAATCCTCCAGGCGATGAGCAAAAGTTAGCAGAATTACTTTGCAATACAATTTCAACTTATGGTTTGGAATGCAAATTGTATCAAGTTGAAAAGGATCGCACAAATATTGTCGTGATCCTAAGAGGAAGAAACCCAACGCAAAAAAAGATTTATTTCAACGGGCATTTAGATACAGTGCCAATCGGTGAACAGCCTTGGACAACCGACCCTTTTGGAGCAGAAATTAGAGATGGTCGGATTTATGGCAGGGGTACAACGGATATGAAAGGCGGAATTGCAGCTTTTCTTGAAACGATGATAATTTTGAAAGAAAGTAATTATAATTTAGAACAAGATATTGTTTTCGTAGGTACGGTCGGAGAAGAAGTTGATTGTCTGGGTGCCCAAGCGGCAGTCAAACAAGGTTTAATTGAAGATCCTGGAGCTATTATAATTGCCGAACCGAGTGGTTTAGATTTATATGTTGCGCATAAAGGTGCTTTATGGATTGAAATTAAGACATATGGAAAGACGGCTCATGGATCCATGCCAAGCGAAGGCATTAATGCGATTGATTCAATGATCAGTATTCTAACTAAAATAAAACAATTGAAATTAAATGATATAGATGAATTATTGGGAACCATGACTCAAAGTATTAATATAATTAATGGTGGTGTTGCTACAAATGTAATACCCGACTCTTGTTCGGTTAATTTAGATTTTCGCACAGTGACAGCTAAACAAAATCATTCCATCATGAATAAAATTGACAGTGTTTTAAAAAACTTGTCAAAAGAACAGCTTGGTTTTAAAGCAGATTACACTATTCTTCATAATATAGAACCTTTAAAAAACAAAAATGAAAGCGATTTCATTGAGAAGTTAAAGGAAGTAAATCAAGAAATGTATGGAAAAGGAATGGAAAGTAAAGGTGCTAACTATTACACAGATGGTTCTATTTTTAGAAAACATTTTGATTGTCCCATTTTAATCTTTGGAGCTGGCGATACAGCCCTAGCACACCAACCTGATGAATCTATTTCAATTCATGATTTAGAGAAATCCGTAAAATTTTATCTTAAAGCAGTAGATTTATATCAAGAGAGTCAAATAATAAAGGAAATGGGGATGCAGATCAATGAATGAATTTAACAATATGGAGTTTATGGCGAAAACGACACTTTATACAGGATCAGGAAGTTTAAAATCTTTGAAGGACGCGATTAAGAAATATGGTTTAGATGGAAACTTTTTATTCGTGACAGATAAAGGTATAGAAGGAGCTGGTATTCTTCAGAAAGTTATTGATAGTCTTCCGGATATAGAAAGTAAATCACAAATCTTTAATGATATTAAACCTAATCCAAACGTAACTGGAACAAACGCAATTTATGAGAAATATAAGAATGACGGTATTCAGAATATTATCGCAGTAGGCGGAGGCAGTGTTGTGGATGCAGCAAAAGCATTGGCTGTACTTTTCACAAATGGAGGATCTATCGACGAATATTTCGGCTTTGATCTTTATACCAATGAACCACTTCCAGTATTCGCTGTTGCTACAACAGTTGGAACAGGCAGTGAAGGTGGACATGCCAGTGTTATTACTGTAGACAATAGCGAATTGAAAACAAAAAAATTGGTTTTCGGTGAAGGGTTATTTCCTAAGGCGGCAATTCTAGATGGTGAATTATTAGTAGGCATGCCTGGTTCGCTTGTTGCTTCAACTGGGATGGATGCTCTGACACATGCTATTGAGGGATATGTTTCACGCAACGGATCTATCATAACAGACGCATTAAACCTTCATGCGGTTCGTGTAATCAGTGAAGCTATTTTAGAAGCTTCTTCGGATACAACCAATACTTCTGCTATGAATCGAATGATCCAAGCTAGCACTACAACAGGGATTGGTATGTCGAACGGGGGTCTTGGACTGGTCCATGGTATTTCTCATGCTATTGGAGCACAATATGATGCTCCCCATGGGATTGTAAATGCAATACTTCTCCCTTATGTTCTTGAATACAATTGGATTGCCAATCCAAAGAAATTTGCAGATATCGCTCAAGCTTTACGTGTTAATACTTCGGGAATGTCTACTGAGGATGCTGCCAAAGCTGGCGTGAAAAGAGTAAAAGAATTAACTAAAGAAGTAGGAATTCCTGAGAAACTAGGTGAAATCGGTGTAAGTAAGGAGAGCATTGACGTTCTAACGGATATTGCATTTAATGATGAACTATATATGGGAGCGAATCCGCGCCGCGCCACTAAAAAGGACATAGTAGCAATTTTGAATAAGGCTATATAAACCAAATAAAAGGAGAGATTTTCATGAATACTATACAAACAATTAAGCTATCTCAAGTAGTATCAGATTTTCTTAAAGAAGAAAAAAAGTTGTTTATTAATGGTGAATTTGTTTCTTCCACTGATGGGAAAACGTTTCACACATTAAATCCTGCAAACAATGAAGTCTTAGCAGATATTCATGAAGCTTCCGAAAAAGATATAGATCGAGCTGTACAAGCTGCTAAAAATGCTTTCGAAAACGGTCCATGGTCTACGATGACCCCACTGGAACGCGGAGATTTGATATATAAACTCGCTTTATTAATTGAAGAACACAAACAATATATTGCCGAAATCGATAGCTTAGATAATGGTAAACCGATGTCTGAGCTCTTGGAAAATGATTTACCAAATGCTATTGGGCAATTTAAATATTTCAGCGGATGGGCAAGTAAATTGGTTGGGCAACACATCCCAGTTAATGGTAACTTTTTGAATTATACTCGGCATGAGCCCATTGGTGTAGTTGGACAAATCATACCATGGAATTTCCCATTCATGATGGCTGCGTGGAAAATTGCGCCAGCCCTTGCAACAGGCTGTACAGTAGTATTAAAGCCGGCAGAACAGACACCGCTATCTGCACTTTATTTAGCTAAATTAATTCAAGAGGCAGGTTTCCCTAAAGGAGTAATAAATATTGTAAATGGACATGGAGAAAATACTGGTTCCGCATTAGTGAAACATCCTTCGGTAGACAAGATTGCCTTCACGGGTTCTACTGAAGTAGGGAAAATTATTATGAAAGAAGCAGCGAATACAATGAAACGAGTAACTTTGGAACTTGGTGGAAAATCCCCGAATATTGTTTTGGATGATGCAAATGTAGAAAAAGCTGCAAACGGAGTATTTGCAGGTATTATGTATAACCAAGGCGAAGTTTGTAGTGCTGGATCAAGAGCTTATGTGCACTCCAGTATTTATGATGAGTTTATGGAAAGACTGGTTTCTCTAACGAAAGATGTGAAATTAGGTTCGGGGTTACAATCAGGTAATACTATGGGCTCGCTTGTGTCACAAGAGCAAAAAGACCAAGTGATGAACTATATTGAATTAGGAAAAGCCGAAGGCGCTAAACTTATCTGCGGCGGTAAAGCATTGGATCAAGGATGCTTTGTAGAACCTACAATTTTCGCGGATGTAAAAGACGATATGCGAATTTCAAAAGAAGAAATCTTTGGTCCCGTATTGGTGGTCTCTAAAGTGGAAAGTGAACAAGAAGCGTTAGAACGTGCCAATAACTCTGCATATGGTTTAGGTGCTGGCATTTGGACTCAAAATATAACTAGGGCTCATAACATGGCTAATAGATTAAAATCAGGTTCTGTATGGATTAATTGTTATAATGCAACGGATCCTGCATCACCTTTTGGTGGATATAAGAATTCGGGGTTCGGAAGAGAAATGGGATCTTATGCTCTGGAAAATTACACAGAGGTCAAAAGTATCTGGGTCAGTCTAGACTAAAATGAACAGTAGATTATGAATGAAATAGAAAAGGCTAGTAAACTTCCTCTTTACTAGCTTTTTCTTTACAAAAAAATGGAGGGATTCTATGGTTATAAAATATATTATGGTTTTATTATTTCTCGGTATACTGGTAATGGTCTCCATCGCGACACTGAAAAACATGAAAAGTTATCAGGACTATAATTTGGCAGGTCGTAATACAGGCTTATTCGCACTTACAGGCACACTGGTTGCAGCAGAATTTAATACCGCGACACTAATCGGTGGAGCTTCCGTTGCTTATTTATTTGGAACGGTTGGTATGTGGTATACATCTATAATATTTATAGTAGTATTTTTAGTGTACGCGCTAACGGTAGCTAAGAAATATAGGAGACTGAATATTTCGACTATACCTCAGTACTTTGATAGAAGATTTAAAGACGAAAAAGGCAGTGAGGTCATTCGGTTTTTCAGTGCAATCATTACATTATTCTATACATGGTTGGCTCCTGCCTCATATTTAGCAGGGCTTACTGTAATCGGCAGCGTGCTACTCGGAGTAGATCCGATATTTTTCTCAGTCGCCCTAGTATTAGTATGTTTAATATTGAGCATTACAGGTGGGCTAATGACCGCGATAGGTCTAGATGTCGTTGCCTTTATCTTAATATTACTAGGTATACCAACTATTTTGTTCATTGCCTATAATGCATCAGGGGGCTTCGGGAGTCTATCGCAAGTTTTTGAACCCAAGTTACTCTCTATGGCTCCAGTTATGGATACAGATGTTAACTTTTTAACAGCGATGACATGGGGACTTCAAATTACCTTTCTATATATTGCTGCCCCTTGGTACGGTCAGCGTATATTTTCAGCTAAAAATGAAAACATCGCATACAAAGCAATGTTGCTAAACACTTTCTTTATCGTTGCTCTTTATGGAATAGTTGTACTTGCAACTATGCTTTCGAGAGTTGTCTTTCCTAATTTGGCAAACCCCGAACAATCATTACCACTTCTTATAAATAGTTATGCAAGCCCTGTCATTCAAGGTTTTTTGCTTGTGACACTGTTAATGGTTGGAATAAGCACAATGATTGCGGTATGGAATTCAGCAGTATCTATAATAGTGAATGATGTTGTAAGTAGGTATTGGGCAAAAGACAAGGGAGACAGATATAAAATATACATCTCTAGAGTTTTTTTACTTCTAATTGCGCTGTCGACATTGCTTTTAGGGATTATGTTCATTGGAAATATTCAAAGTTCATTACTTTTCCTTTCCACATTTACAGGAATGGTAGCAATTCCAATTCTAATGTCCTTGTACTGGAAAAAGTATAATAGCATGGGAGCTATCGCCTCAATGATAGTAGGTTTGGTTTATTGTTCTATTGGTATTCTGATAGATCTACCAATGCATTTCATTAGCCCAATCGGAGTATTATTATCCGTAATCTTTGGAGTACTAGTTACATTAATGACCGCGAATAATGAGAAATATAAATCGAATAATGAAGAGTTTTTCGAGTTAGTGGGTATTGAAGAAAAGCAAATAATAAAAAATAATCTGCCTATCTTAGATAGTAAGTAGAATTCATAAGGTACCAGGTCCCCGCACAATTCTGAATTGTTTCGGGACCTAGTACCTTAATTTTAATTTAAAGCATGAGAAACCGCATGAAAGTATAAACAATCAGGGTTGTTTTACGTCTAGATATTTATCATAGTATTTTAAATACTAAATCCTAAATCCTCAAAAGGCAATTCAGGTGGTGAAAAATTATGAACGAAACAGCGGATTCATCGGTTTTGTAGGAGTTACTTGAATGCATAAGGGAGCGTTTTCTTTTTTAAAAGCTTTCAAGGACATGACTACGTCTAAACAGTTACTATTAAAATTCATTTTCTTCCCCAAAATCGCTAGCAAAATTCAATTTTCCCTAACAACATCATGATACCTATCGACTCTGTACTCGAGTATAATTCAATTTCCCTGTTTTGACGAATCACATCCATCTGAACTACACTCAGTTGGAACAGTGAGAATTTATTCTCTCGTATGGTCTAAACAAATGATACAATAAAATTAATAGAATTCGAGATAGAAGATGGATTCTGCATCACGTTTAGTAAAATGGATTGCACTGTAACGGCTTACGGGTCTGAAGGTGGATTATGCGTTCAACTAGTAGTTAAGAAAAAATTCAACATAGCATTGGAGTTAATAAAAAATGTGGGAGAGAGTACGTTTACTTATTTTCAATTCAAAGAAAGCCTCGATTTCATTTTTTATATTACTATTGATAATTGGGATGGCAACAGCGTCTATTGTGAACTGGATTAGTGTAACCCCAGTTTTCGCTAAATCGTTTTATTTGGGATTTTTTGTTGCTGGAACGATGATTATCTTAGGTGTGATATTAGTAGAACCCTTTTTTACGTTTCGGTTTAAATATAAGTTTTTGGATGAATTTGATGATCCAACTGCACAAGTAATTCATAAACTAAAAAGAAAAGCAGAAAGTCGGTTGAAAAGCACTGATGGGATTATTGGGATCCGTTTATTTAGGATTGAACGACATACGATAGCTGAAGATAGTTTGTATGAATTTAATATGGTCTTTGATGTGCGTTCTAAGTACGCAAAAATCAATAAATTAACTCCAACAAAAATTAAAGTACCCATAGTATTAGATGAGTGGATACAAAAAAATATTATAGCTAATATAAATAATGTTAATGTAGGGTATGACATTAATAAATTAAATCAAATGAAGATGGACAAATATACAGCGCAAATGTTTTTTTACTACTTTAATAATTATTATCGTGAAAAGTATGAAGGTGAAAATAACCAGTGGTATGAACAAAATATAAGTGAAGCTATCGGAAAGTGGAAAGTGAAAATACAAAAAAAGAAGCTGTTTAAATCTGTTCATTATTCAACCGTTTTTTATAAAGTGCCTTCTCTAAATATTTTTATAAAAAACGCTAAAACAGTACATATAGAGAAGATAAACTCAAACAATATTTATATGGAAGACTATATTAACACGCATAAGGAAAAGCAACATAGACGATACGTAGACCTACATTTTAAACTTATCTGCGAGGCAGAAGGGGATTTTGATTTTATTTTACATACGATTATTGATAAGCGTGTAATACCTTCAGAAGATCACATTTTATTAATGCTAGATAGTTTGTTACAATAATAAGAAAGGAGGCGGATTTAGATGTTTCTTAAATTTTTCGGTTCAAGTACAGTTTCTGACGCATTGAAGAATTTCCAACCAATTAGAAACAATAAAAAAATAAATGAATCCACCTCAGCAGCTACAGATCGATACAAACAATTAACAAATCCAAGCTATGCGGAACAAGTATTTTCCAATAAATTAAGAACTCAAGATGCGCAAAAAAACATTTCAAATTCTAGAATAAATGAAAAAATATAATTATGCTCGCAACAATAGAAAACACAGTTGGCTAGTAGAAGAAAAGTTTTAAAAAGTAATCATCTCACCTACTTGGGTAGCGGCGGATGGTTACTTTTTTGCGTATCATGTTACATGCATGGCAAGTCCAAGTCGAAAATTTTATTTTAAATGAAAATGATATTTCTGCCAGTGTGGAAAAGAAGTAGGACGTGCAATGTTTCAAATTTGTGTAAGGACCAGGTATATTATTATAAAGTAGCTAGTTAGGTATCTACTAATCTACACCTATATTCTTTAGAGTTCGAGGAGTGTGAATATGGAAAGTGTAAAAGAATTAGCAGGGATGGCGGCCATCACCTTATTATTTAGTCTTCTTACATGGATCATGGTGGACTCGTACATGGAAGAGTACGATATCTCTTCGGCTGAACCGGAAAACGCAATCGTCGTTGAGAAATCAGGAGCAAAGAGCTTATTTAGGCCCCCCTCGTATTATGTGCGGGTCATACTGCCAGGAGGAGAGGAATCCCCTTACCTCAACCGAATTTCCAAAAGTCAGATCGAAGAGATCCAAATTGGAGATTCTATCAGCGGATACTCGACAGGCTCGAAAAACTTTTCGACGATCCGTGATTTTATCTTTGATAGTTTGTTTTACCTGTTCGCCATTTCCATATTCGGGTTCCTAGCTTTTTGTTGCCTAGTTGCATTGGTGCTATCTATTCCTGGATTCGATCGGTTGGAAAAAAAGACATATGGGAAACGACAGAAGAAACGGAAAAAGAAAAGAAGAAGGAAAAGAAAAGGGAATGAAAAACAAAGAGCGTGGCGGATTGTAGGCGTCGTGCTCCTGATTTTTTCAATCTTCTTCGGACGCTTTTTATGGAATTTCATTCGAAAATTGCAGCCCATCGGAAAAACGGAGACGGAAGCCATGATTTTCGATCGGTTTTCAGATACTAGTTATCGCAAATATGAAGATTCGATTTATGAACTGACCATTTCCTTCCAAGATCAGGCAGGGCATAATATTCAGCTGGTAAAAGACGTGACGAGACATACCTATCAGCAATACGATATCGGAGACAAGCTGCCTATCGTGTATCGCAACGCTGATCCATACGATGTATTTGTCCGCGGTGCTTCTATATGGGATGTGATCCAGACACTCCTATTCTGGGAATCGTTTGTTTACCTGTTTATGATTGCAGTAACAGTGTTCGCTGGATGGGTGTTTTTTAACGAACGAAGAAAGGATAAAGAAAACTTTCAGGAGCAGGTAGGCAAAGGTAAGAAAAAATCATGACTGTTTAAGTAAAGGGGATAGCTAGTGACACCAATTGAAGGTACCATCGTATAATGATAATCTAAACGCACGAAACAAAAGTTTCCTTTGCTAAAAGTGAATGAAAGTTAATAATCGTGGAAAATTAGTATATTTGTTTATTGAACTACGATGGTTCCTTATCTACTTTCGCAAATATAAATTTTAAAAGTTTACCAAGGTGTAGAATTCGTATAAATGTGATAAACTGAACATATACTAAAAAAGACCGGGTGCGACAACACCCAGTCAATACAGCTGACACCCGCTAGAAGAGCGGTTGGCCAGTGATCAAGGAGTTTTCATAAGAAGTAACTACCCTGCTTTCATGGTCGTCAGCGGTGGGTGGTTACTTTTTTCTGTTGGTGTATAAAGCAATCATCGCTACAATGGCTGTTGCCGCTGTCGCGAGGAACATCCCAAATTGGAATAACATGTTCATTGCTTCGTATGTCACCATATAAACACCCCCTTTCAAAAGGGAGTGCCAACCGCCCATCCGCTATATGTCACTGTCTATTAATTATACCATTCTAGCTGGGGAAATGATATAATAAAGAAACGTATGTTCTTATTAAAACTGAAGCAGAAATACATTGTGAAAGAAATACTTGCGTGATGAATATTTATGATTTTTTATTAATGGCACTCTACATTCAAATAACCCTTATTTATATTGCTAGTTGACATAAATAGGGGTTATTTTTTAATTTCAATTACATAAAAGGATGCGTCTGTAAATTTTGTCTATTAATATAAAAAAAGAATCCAAATGATGGTATGATAGAACTAAGATTATCTACCAATTATCAAGGTTTAGGAGAAGATATTTAGTTAAATTGCTTTATTTCATGACTAACATGAGTTCAAAAAGAAATTTATTTAGAATTGGATTTTTATTAGCAAAGGTAGAAGAGTTTGTTAACACCCATATCAACTATTAGGAAAAGGAGACGATTCGTTTGGAGAAATATAATTTCCTAACATTCAAAGAAGTAGTGGAACAAATTACAGAAAGAGGTTTTAAGATCACTCAAAAGCAATTACGTAAAAAGTTACTGGAGTGGGGGTTACTCTATGTAACTAGCGGTGATATAAAACTTCCAACTAACAAAGCAGTAAAGCATAAGTATCTAGTATACTTTTCAGAAGAGGTTATCGCTAGGGATTGTAGGTCATATCCGCGTCATCAAACTTTTGTTACTGAAAAAGGTCTAGAATATTTTTATGAAAGATTAAAGAGCGAAGGCTGTTAATTTCATACAAATCAAAGATCTGGTAATAATATACCATTAAATGAAAGGGTTAGAAGAGTGTATAGTATCAAGTCTTGAAATAATAATAATAATAATAGTTATTAGTAAATCTATCGCTTTTACGTAATCTGTTTTTCTTTCCTCTAAAAAAAATGATGAACTGCAGGAAAATTAAGTACCTATGTAAGTAACAAACGAAAATATGATACACAAGCGTACGTTCGTAAACCAAAAAAGAAGAACCCTACAATTAACTAATGTTCAGTCAAAAGTTAATTGTAGGGTTCTTCTAAAGTAAATGGAACTGTATTAGATCGAATCCATTCCTCGATAATATCAAGATCAGGTCTAGTCGCATGATTGGCTATTCGCAAACAAAAATCATAGAGTTCATCAGTGGTGGCGGAGAATTTAAATTGATTATATCTTAGGAATAAGTCAGTACAAAGAAACGCTACCCTTTTATTACCGTCTGAAAAACAATGGGAAATTGTAATTCGGTACATGTACACAGCTGCTTTCCGGAATAGACCTGGGTATTGCTCTTCTCCCCAGTATGATGTTTGTGGTTCAATCACACGCTTTTCAACACATGATTCATCGATTCCATATGTTTTTCCGCCAAATTGTCGGAAACCAGCCAAGTGTGATTCGATTATATCTTCTTTGTCTAAATATAAAATTTCATTCATCATCGATTAGTTTTTTGAAAGACGCTTTAATAGTTCATAATTATCTTTGATAGATGCTTGAATTAGTGCTTCACGAACTTTATCCTTATCCTTTTTTTGTTTAATCTTATTCATATTTTGCAACTCCTTTTCATTTACGACCATGTAATCTTCTCCATTCTGCCGTTCATTATTCGAGTTACTGGACTGGTATTCATTATCCCAATTCATGCTATCACCTCTTTTGACTATATGCTTATAGTCGGTGTGGGGACCAAAATATATACCTAATTATAACATAATATTTGACGTATCGCACGTAAAGCTGCATCTCAATAACACGTACCTAAAGTTTTTGAGATTAATGATTACCCTAACAAATGTATTTCTTATTTAACGTATGTAAAGTGTATAAACCTCAAGATATTTATTATCTTTATACACAAAATCAGTACCACCATCTCAATCACGTGAAATAATCCCCCCAATCCTATACTATTAAAAAGAAGCACCAAACAAATATTTTTCACCCCCAAGAAAGGCGGAGATCACCAATGAACGCATACGACGAATACATGCGCGGAATCGTAACCCCCATGCGCGAAGAACTAACAAATGCAGGTTTCACCGAACTCACAACAGCAGAAGCAGTAGAAGATACACTAAGAGAGTTAGAAGGCTCGGCCATCATCGTGATTAACTCAGTCTGTGGTTGTGCAGCAGGTTTGGCACGCCCAGCCGTTCGCGAAGCAGTTGCGGAAGTGAAGCCAGATCATTTATTAACGGTATTTGCTGGACAAGATAAGGAAGCGACGGAAGCATTACGTGCGCACTTCCCAGAAATTCCACCAAGTTCACCATCGATTGCGATTTGGGATCAAGGCAAGTTGGTCTACTTCGTGCCACGTGAACAAATTGAGAAATTTGAGAAAGAACAAATTAAAGATCACCTCGTCGATGTCTTGACGAATGTTGTGAGTCAGTGAACGTGATCATTACGACAGCGGGGAGACCTGATGAGCAGTCTGTAGTTTTGTTGCAAGAGGCGGCAGACTGTTTACAGGCCCCTATTGTCGAACGAAACAAGCGGTCCATTTCCAAACTGCAGGGCATCTATGAAAGTGATGTTCTCGTAGCGGGGAAGGACCGCTATTCGTTTTATCGTCGTGGCACCGATGAAGCGTTCTTTTTTCACCCGAATTCTGCGACATATCGTCTGAAACGTCTAGTAAAAGGAGAAACAGACCCGTTAATCGAAGCAGCAGCGTTAGTGGCGGGTGATTCGTTTCTAGATTGTACGTTAGGTCTTGGATCGGATGCGATCATTGCATCCAGTGTGGTAGGAGCAGACGGCAAGGTAGAGGGAATCGAAGCAGATGCGGTTGTGGCTTTTTTGACGAAGACAGGGCTACGTAGTTTTCCAATTGATTTCCCTTTGCTGCAGGAAGCGATGGAGCGGATTGACGTGATTCATTCGGAAGCTGTAGAGTTTTTAAAATCTTGCCCGACTAGTTCGCGTGACGTAGTGTTTTTAGATCCGATGTTTACGACGCCAATTGAAGAGTCTTCCAACTTTGAAACGTTGCGCGAGATCGGGGCATCGTATAGTTTGACGGAAGAATGGGTGGCGGAGGCTTTGCGTGTATGTAGGCGGCGTGTAGTATTGAAAGATCATTACCAATCGCCCATGTTTGCGCGTTTTGGCTTCATTCAGCAAATCCGTCCATATACGAAAGTACATTACGGTGTGTTGGAGAAATAAGCAATTGAAAAAGACTGTACAAGCCATAGTAGCTTGTACAGTCTTTTTCGCATGAGTCGAGCTCTTAATTAATGTGTGAAGTTCAAGGAGCTCAAGTATAGAGTCAGTAAGAGCATTCCGATTCCTAGTAGGAAGTTAACGTCCATTGGTGCGACCTCCTTTATCCTGCGTGTTGGTTGGTTGAATTCCGCTTAACTTGCAATCAACGAACTTTTTGTGAAAATGCTGATTGAAGTTTCACTTTATTGTACAATGAATTACAGAAAGAAGAAACCTTTTGTCCAGCTTTTCGTATAGGTTAGTAGGATGTATGACGAAATTTTGAAGGGAGTGATAGTATGAAGCAATGGTTGCAGCGGTTTATGATCGCATCGGTCGCGGTGTTGACGCTTGGGGCCATTACACCGAATCATGAAATTTGGTTGAATTTCCAGTCGAAAGATGAGCCGAATGAGACGGATTCGACGACAGGAGATTCACAGTATTCCATTGAATTAGACGATTCGCCATCAGATATTTTATCTACACCGGATTATCCCATTCATTCGGATGAAGACCAATTGCTGGATCATGCGCGTCTGTTGACTTATGAAAAATTTGGCCAACGCATTGGACCGGTCATTCAGGATGAATTTGATACGGAGATTTTCCCAAGAATAGAAGCGGTGATTCAGACTACCTTACATAATGCAGCGGAACGTCGTCTAGCGATTACTGAACAACCATCTGGCGACTACGCAGAAAAGATTTTTCATGTGTATGATAAAACGGCAGAGCAGGACGTCATTCGTTTTCACGTACGCACGGAAAAACGTCCACAAGACGGCTATTTCTACAATTTCCATTATCACACGGCGGATGATGGATTTACCGCACACCATACGTTAGGTGATATTTATTGGAGTAAAAACACACCGCCGAAATGGTTGTCCTAAAAATGTTGAAACACTCGTTGTGAAAACGGGTGTTTTTTCTTGTCTAAACGTTGGTTTGTCAACGTTTTACAGGTTGAAGCGAAGCGTATTTATCAAGCGTGTTTTTTTATACAAACGGACAAAATACCATGTACCCCAATTTGTACCCCAAATCCGACGTTTTTATTTTTCGAATGAATTTAAAACGACAATTTGATCCATTAAGTTAGATGCTTGAATTTCATCTTTTTCAAATGAGTGGGCGTATACTTTGTAAATTGTTTCCGGGGTGTCTCCAATTAATGCGGCGACAGTGGATATCGGGATATTATTGGATAGTTGTATCGTGACGAATGTATGTCTAAGATAATGGGGGGTAAAGTGGGGTATTTTCTCCCTTTCACATATCAAGTCAATAATACGCTTTAAATAACGCTCTCCAAGCGGCTCACCAGCGTAAGTAACGAATACATAGCCAATAGGGTTCCGATGTTGGTAGGACGCCATGGTTTGGTCGTACCACTCTTTATAGGCGAGTAAAAGACTCCTAATGTTTTCGGACATGGGAAATGTTCGATAGCTATTTTTAGTTTTCGGGGTTCTCGGTCCGAAGCGATCTTTGGTTCTGCGAATGTGAATTATGTTATTTTCAAAATCGATGTCGCTTTCCCACATCAATGCTCGTAATTCGCCTGCACGCATGCCTGTCAAAAATAGAAGGCTTAACGCTGTGTAGTGGGTAATTTTATACTTTGTTCGTGCGATTTCCAATATTCTTGTCACATCGCGGACGGAGAGTGCATTCCGCTTCATACTCTCGCTGGCACCCTTCAAATTAGGCGCCGAAAAACGTTTTCGGTCTAACATTTCATTTTTTACTGCGAATGTAAAAATGGCATTTAAACGTCTATATACAGAGATAAGCGTTCCTTCCTTAAATCCTCTTTTTATTAAAGGATCCATCAATTCTTTTTGTATTGTCATATTGCTCACATTTTTAATCTTTTTTTGGCCAATTGTGACCAATACGTAATTTTCCATAATATAAGTATGGATTCTTTCAGTTGTCGGCTTCCAATTTGTGACGCTGGCTTCTGTATAGATTTCATTCAGCTGCCGGACGGTCAGCTTGTCATTTTCAACATAGCTTGTGTTACCATCCAGTATAGAAGCCTTAATATCTATTAACGCGCGCTCGGCTTTTTCAATTGAATCAAAGCCTTGCTTGCTTTTTTCTCTCCGCACGCCATTTTGATCGTAGTATTTGTATCGATATGCATATTTCTTTGTGGCACCTTGCTTGTACGAATAAATACTATCTTTTTTCGTTTTGGTCATTTTCACGCGAGCCATGAAATCTTCTCCTTTATCAGAATGTAAGTTCGATTTGGTTGCTAAAAGAAAAGCCCTTAATAGAACGATTAATTTTACTTACATAGCGAGCTAGTCTTATCTCCGCAAAGCGATAGTCCACATTAAACGTTTCAGAGATCAAAGCAACAGCTGCTCGTTGGTCTGGTGGTAATCGTATTCGGTGTAACATAAATGTCGGTACACAGAAGTGAAACATAAAGTTATCCGCTTGCCATTCTTGCAACTGTCGAAATAAGGGAGGCATGCGCCCTTGATGTCCGCTATGACGAAGGACATGACAAAGTTCGTGACCGAAGTCTTGCCAGCGTTGTCTATCATTTTGTTTCCTATCAATAAAAATGTAGTAGCGACCATCCCAATAAAACGCCTCGCTGGTATTACTTGTTAGATAGATACCGATATTTGATTGATCTGCAATAATATATTTATTTAACTGCTCCGGACTATTAATGTTCCACCCGAAATAAAGTTCTTGGATGTAATCCTCTAAATGACTGTTTTGATACATAAAATAACCACCTTACAAACGTATGTTCTTTTAGAGTTGTAAAGAAAAGCCCAAGTAGGGCTGTGTTAATTTTTGATTTTATAACCTCCGCCCAAAAATTTAGGGGAAGCTACCGTCATTCCATTCTCGTCTATAAAATGAACATCGCAATAATCTGTAATACCTGTTTCTACGATTGAACTTTCTACAGCAGGACCAATCGTTTCGGCCATATATTTTTGTTCTTCCTGGCTAAACAGATGCCATGTGTTATCCACTTCGACATAGACGGCAATCCAGTCGTCACCCGACGTTGGTCTTATATTCTTAATTGATCCATCTCCCATTGAAATAAGTTCAGAAACAGCTTTATCGATTTTTTCCTTAGCTTCCTTTTTTGCCGCCTCTCGTTTTGCTTTGTTTTTTTCTTCCTCAATTAATTGTTTCTCAGCTTCAGCAGCCTTCTTTTCTTCTTTTTCTCTTTTCTTCTTCTCTTTCATTTCTGCAATCTTTTTTTGTTCAGCATCATGTTGTATAAGGATCGCTTCCGCTTCCTTCTGATCTATATTTTCAGCAAAACCAATTTTTAACGGATCCACTTTCATATCATTAAATTCATTTAGCGATACGAAGGCGTCACTTGCTTTTGAAATAGCTTTCTTTTCAACTTTGCGTGCGGCAATAGAAGTTACTTTCTTATCCTTGTCAAATTTCTTTATTAAACGATTCGCGTCTTTGTCAGAACGTTTTAGTGTCTTGGTTAGATTCTTCTTAATCTGTTTAATTTTTTTACGTTCTTTTTTGTCAGCGGTATCTGGAATTTTTATTTGTTTAACTTCTTTTTTTAGATCATTTAACTCATCACGAAAAGCCTTAAGTTTTTTCGCAGCAGGTTTCTTATCTTTTTCTATAAGATATTGTGATAGGTTTACATTCCAGTTTTCTTGCGATGATTTATTGTAATTGCCAACTATCTTAATAATCCGAGGATTCATTTCTTCTTTTAACCAAACATCCATATCTTGATCTGATTCTTTTGCAGACACGTTTGCAATAGGGAGGTTGACAAGTAAAAACAAAGCGATAATGAAAACGGATAATTTCTTGTTTTGCATATAACCACTCCTCGTCTATTTGTCTCATTACCACAACTTAGTGAGATATTACCATTACTTATGTAAAAATTAGCACGGTCAGAAACCGTGGTAATTATATAACCTATTTCTTATCTCTTCTTATAATATCCCACATCTCACGAAGCTTCCGTATATCTTCTTCATCTGATTCAGGCAATTTTCGATACCAGCGCTCGAGTTCAGGATCATTGGCAAATACTTCGAATTCTTCGTCGGCTGTTTTCCGTGGATTGTCTGAACGGCCGAGAAGATAGTCAGTGGTCACATTGAAGGTGTCAGCTATTTTTTGAAGTGTTTCTGTGTCAGGACTTCTGTTGCCGTTCTCATAACCAGAAATAGAAACTTTGGTTACATTTATTTTTTTACCTAACTCGTCTTGTGTTAGTTTACTTTCTGTTCTTAACTTCTTCAGACGTTCTCCGAGCACCAATTACCACCTCTTCTCTATACATTCATTATAAGTTAACTAATAGATAACTTGAAGGCGAAAAGTTAAAGTTAACTAAAAGGGAATTATTTAAGATAAAACAGTTGACAAGTTAACTATATGTAAACTATACTATGGTTAACCTCAAGTTAACAAAAGGAGGCGAGAGCCATGATTTTAGAAAAACTAAAAAAAACTAGAGAAAGTGAGGGTATGACATACCAGCAAGTTGCTGATGAAGTAGGCATTTCAAAAGAACATTACTGGATGATTGAGAACGGAAAGCGAGGGTTGACATATTCTCAAGCTGTTAAAATCGCTGCTGTTTTCAAGTCAAATCCAGACTATATTTTTTTAGATAACGAGTTAACTAGAGGTGAACAAGAAGTCGGATAGGAGGTGACACCATGTCAACAGAAAGCACAGTGATTCAAACGCTCTTCGAAATGTCAGGCATCACAGCAGAAAAGTTGAATCAACAGCTTGGTGAAATGGTTGATAAAGCAGCCCAGCCGATCATTCTTTTCTGGGACATCAACGACATCATAAGGGCTACTACATTTAATCGAAAAACGCTGGAGGATCATATCTTAAATGATCCGCGTATACGACGCTATGAACGTCGAAGAGAAAAAGGCGGGAAGCGAATTTGGTTGAGGCAGCCGACAGCGAAGGTACTGGAAGAAATTATTATGACTGAATGGATGTGATCTAGCGGAGCGGAGGGGTTTGCTCCACTAGATTGAGAGGGTGCAGTGCGAAGTGTAACACGAGGTGTAAGAGTGGGTCTACAACTAGAATACAACACCCTAGAGATAAAGAGTATGTCAATTTGACATATCGCTCGAGAGGGGGTGAGGACATGGGATATGGCGCAATATTACGAGCGTGCCGCAAACGGAAGGGGTGGACGCAAGAGGACCTTGCAGAAGCCCTGCATATCGAGCAGGCGGACATTTCGCGGATTGAGAACGACCGAAAAGAACCACTGATGTCGCTGGTGCAGAAATGGACAGCTGCGACGAACTCAACAGACGTAATGGTCGCATTTATTACTGGTATGGAAGGTATGGCGATCTTGACTAACATTTTAGCTGCAGCAGGAACAGGCATCATCGGTGGGTTCATTAATTTCTTACTATAGGAGGCAATCATGAAAACTGAAAAGCAGTCGGACAAACTTAGAAAAGAACTACCGCTGTTTGTAGAAAGAATGCAACTTGCAGGAATCAACATTGTGGCAATAAAAAAGCCGATCGACGCGGTAACGTCAATCAGCTGTGCGAAGAATATTT
This sequence comes from Sporosarcina obsidiansis, assembly GCF_009651005.1. Lineage (GTDB taxonomy): Bacteria > Bacillota > Bacilli > Bacillales_A > Planococcaceae > Sporosarcina > Sporosarcina obsidiansis. The sequence continues at coordinate 10,385 of NZ_WHVW01000016.1, read as the reverse complement.
GATTGTTTTTATTATAACACACGACGGAGCTTTTGGCTCCTGTCGAGTAGTCCAGGATCTACCAACGAATAATTTCCTCCCAATTTTATTTCTGGTAAATACTACTCTTGTTCCTGGGCTACTCGATGGGATTCACAAACCATCAGATCGTAAGCGGAACGGCAATGCCGAACGGTGTTAGGCGTCCGCTTGCGACAACTATAGAAAGGAGCTGACAAGATGACAGACTACGGCAATTTGTTAGTGCTAACATTTTTACTGCCAATCGTCGCATTTGGTTTGGGCGTTTTGTGGAACGAAGCTAGCCATCAGTTACGGAAAGAGAGGGATGCGAAATGAACAAGAAAGAGGTGAATGACTTGAAACAGGTGATTGAAAAGCTTCTGCAATGGAAATCAGATGAACAGGAAATCCTTGATGATCTTGCTCATGATGTCGCGCAAACTTCATCGGTTGAAAAGATGGTATGCGCAAAACAATCTTATGATCTTCAAAAGTCGAAGGTAGATACGATTGTGAGTGCCATTGAATTGGTACACAAAACAAAATAAACCCGCTGTTGGTAGCAGCGGATTCAGGGTTCTGATTATTTAAGTTACGTTCATTTTAACTCAGAACCCCTCAAATGACAAGGAGGGACATCATGAACAAGTATTTATTCACATTTGGCCAAGGTCACCCGTTATTTGGTCGGCATCAAATTATCTATGCAAGTTATCCAGACACAGCAGAAGACAAGATGTTCGAAATTCATGGTCGGGATTGGGCGTTTCAGTACACGCAAGCAGAGTGGGACATGTACAAATCGGAAGGATTCTTTAAAAATAACCTGCCATTGGAAGACATTTATTATTGCGAGGAGGAAAAATGATGAAAAATATTAAATTACTCAATCTGACACTCAAAAACTTTAAGGGTATCAAATCACTCGAATTGGATGCATCAGGCAATGACCTAAAGGTGTATGGCGATAATGCGACTGGAAAGACATCCATCTTTGACGGTTTCCTATGGTTACTTTTTAACAAGGACAGTAACAACAAAACGAATTTCTCTATTAAGACATTGGAGGGCGGCAAGGAAATTAACAACCTAGAACACGAGGTATCTGCTTCATTCGCTGTAGACGGTGTACCACTGACACTCCGAAAAGTTTACAAAGAGACCTGGACAAAGAAACGTGGTGCTCCAATACCTGAATTCACTGGACATGAAACAGATCATTCTATTGACGGTGTGCCAGTAAAGAAAAAAGAGTATGAAGAAAAGGTCGGCTCGATTGTAAAAGAAGAGGTATTCAAGCTTTTAACCAATCCACTTTACTTTAACGAACAGACCAAAATGGATGAGCGCCGTAACACACTGCTCGAGGTATGCGGCGACATAGATTTTGAGGATGTCCTGGCGTTTAACGAAGAGCTTAAAGACCTTCCAGCCATTCTAAAAGGACGAGCCATTGAGGATCATCGGAAAATGATTGCAGCGAGGAAGACGGAAATCAACAAAGAACTGGAACGGATTCCAGTCCGAATTGATGAACTGAATAACTCTTTGCCGGACGCAATTATAGATATCTCTTCAATAGAGGTGGAAATTGCAAAAGTAGAAAAAGAGATTGATGCTTCCTCTGCGCAAATTAACAATATCAAAAACGGATCAGCTATCACGGCAAAGCAGAATGAACTGCGCCAGTTGGAAATGGATCTTGAATCGATTAAACGTGAGTTAGAAGCTGATGCAACAGAGCAAGGCCACAAGGTGCAGGCTCGCATTCAGGAAGAACGATCTAACATCTCCATCATTCAACGTAAGGCAGATGACGCAAAGCATCAAGTTTCCATTCTGCAGAAAGATGTGCAGCGCCTGGATGAAAAGATGAACGATTTGAGAGCATCTTGGACGATTGTGGATGCAGGGAGTTTTCATCATACAGAACAATGCGAGTGTCCGACGTGTGGACAGTCGTTGCCAGAAGAACAGTTGCAAGAGGCTCGTAATAAGGCACTAGAAGCATTCAACCTTAAAAAGTCCAGCGAATTAGAAAACATCAGCAAACTCGGTGTTTCCTATAAAGAAGAAAAAGCTGTACTACTCGAAAAAATTGAGAAGCTAGAAAAACGACTTCCAACTCACACCGATGATATTCAGTCAAAAGAAAAGCTGATTGAGAAGTTGGAGGCTGAATTGCAACAGTTGAGAGAGTCCATAAAAGACGCACGTCAGGATCCAAAATACACGGACAAGCAGCAGGAGATACAGCAGGTTAAAGATGAAATCGAGAGCCTGAAATCAAGCGCTAATGAAGCGGTGTCAGCTATTGAAAAAGAAATAGTTGAACTGAAAGCCAATCGCTCTGAATTGAATGCCAGTATTGCCCAACATACACAGTCAGAAGCTAGTAAGAAGCGAATTGCTGAACTGGAAGAACAACAGGCTGAACTCGCTAAGGAGTTTGAGAATATCGAGAAGGAACTGTATCTCACTGAGTCATTTATCCGTTCAAAGGTCGAATTATTGGAAAGCAAGATCAACAGCAAGTTCAAATATGCTCGCTTCAAACTTTTTGAAACTCAAATTAATGGTGGATTGAAAGAAGTGTGTGAAACGACATTCGAAGGTGTGCCTTATTCAAGCGGTTTAAATAATGCAGCTCGTATCAATGTAGGCATCGACATCATCAACACGCTGACAGAACACTTTGGGATTCGCGCCCCTATCTTTGTTGACAACGCTGAGGCAGTCACGAAGATTGCAGACACGGAGTCACAGCTTATCAGTTTGGTTGTTCCACAAAGCTTTGATAATTTTCCAAAGAACATATTGGATATGCTCATTTCCGAACATGGCAGCTATGAAAAAGCTAAAGAAGCTTGGGAAAGCAATTACAAGCAGTTGCGGATTGAAAGCCAGTCAAATGATATGAAGGAGGCTATCTAATATGACTAACCAAATAGCAGAACAAAAACAAACCTATTCTACAGCCCTTACAAAAATCAGCAACACGTTTTTCCCGATGATCGAGCAGCAACTAACAGGTAACGGGCTAAACATGGATCATTACGCAAAGCAATGTGTAATGAGCGCAATCTCGACTATTAATGCGGTACTGGATTCAAAAAATATTTCATGGAGTGACCCACAACTAGACAAGAGTAATGTCACGCAAAATTTGTTAACAGTCGCATCGTTAAAACTCAATTCAGCTGCTAATCCACGTGAAGTGTACTTTCAAATGCGCAATGTGAAAAGGAAAGTAGACGGTCGAGATGTTTGGACAAAACAGATCGAAATGGGGATTGAGGGGGATGGCAACGACGCCATACTCTCCAACTTCGGACGTGGTGTGAAGGAAGTGCATCAATATTGGTTGGTCCGTTCAGAAGATAAATTCGAGTATCCGAAGTTTAAAGGAATTGAAATGTCTCCTCCTGAATGGGAGCCGACAGGACGTGGCGAAGTCGTGAGAGTGGTTTATCCGATCACAAAAGCTAGTGGTCAAGTGGAATACCATATTACAGAGCGCGAGGACGTTTCTAGGAACCTGATTGCCCATATCAATAATAACCTGATGAACGAGACGTTTGGCATTGCGGAAAGCCGTTTCAAAGCAACAGCGAAACAGAAGGGTGAGATCGATGCCAAAAAGCGTGAAATTCTGAAAAAGGTACAGGAATTAGGTATGGCTGCATTAGATGATGAAGACCTACAGCAATACATCAGTCCAGCGTGGAAGGATCCGCAAAGTAGGGAGTCCATGATTATCCGGAAAATGCGGAACAACATCGTAAAGAAGATTCCAAAAGACTTCGGGAATGCGTTTGTTGAGATGACATATGACCAAGCGGAAGATGAAAGCTTTGCGAAACATATGGGAGAGGTTCGGCAGCATGCTAATCAGGAGTTGCTGGACATCGAGCCGGAAGAGCAGCCGGCTGAAAAGACTAATAATCAACGAGAGTTCGTTGACGCTGAATACAGCGATGTGAACGCTCCTGAATTTGATGCTGAAACCGGAGAGGTCAAGAACGAACCGGAAGAAGTGCCAGTGACTGCTGCGCCGGAAGAAAGCGGACAAGCTGACTTATTTGGAAACGGACCTGGCTTCTGATGATCGAAATCAATACGCTCGCAACCGGATCGACCGGGAACTGCTACTGGGTATCAGACGGTAGCACCTCCCTCCTGCTAGAATGCGGTATATCTTTCAAAGCGATTCAGAAAGCGTTGAATTTCCGTACAAGTGACATTGAAGGAGTATTGGTTACCCATGAGCATAAGGACCATTGCAAGGCTGTCCAGGAGGTTGCAGATCGTGGTTTAGACATTTATATGAGTCCTGGCACAAAAGAAGCTCTCGGCATACAGCATCACCGTATACGAGCGGTGGAGAACAAGAAGCAGTTTCAGCTTGGTACGTGGACCATTCTTCCGTTTGACACAGAACATGATACAGCGGAACCATTTGGCTTCTTGTTGGCAAGTCAGAGCGGTGGAAAGTTACTTTTCCTCACAGACACTTACTATTGCAGATACAAATTTAAAGGCATTACACACTTAATGATTGAGTGTAATTACAGTTATAAAATTCTTTCTGAAAATGTAAACAGCGGACGTACTCCGGGCTTTCTAAAGAAACGTGTTATGAAGTCACATTTCAGTTTAGAAAATGTTCTGGAATTCTTGAAAGCTAACGATCTATCAAAGGTTCAGGAGATTCATTTACTACATCTTTCGGATTCGAATAGTAATGAGCAAGAGTTTAAACAGGCGGTACAGGCTGCCACTGGCAAGCTGGTGTACGTGCCGTAAGAGATTGAGGTGAAATAATGAGTGGCGCATTTCTGATGTCGAGAGAAATATTCGGTCACGAGATTTGGCAAGACGTAGCAAAGTTCAGGATTTTCTTCTACATCGTCGGAAATGCCGTCTTCTCAGAACGAGGAGTAACAAAAGGCGGCATTCACATCGGGAGGGGGCAATACCTTCGCTCCTATCGAAACATCCGAGAAGATCTTCTGTATGTCGAAAAGAATGCCGAGAAATATTACTCTCTCCACACCATAAAGAACAAGATTGATGAACTTACAAAAGAGGGTGCTTTGACTGTAGAAGAAACGAAGCTCGGAACACTCTTTACAGTTGTGAATTATCAGCATTATCAAGGGTTTGAAGCATATAAGAAAGACGAAGTACAACAGGAACGGAACAGCAACGGAACACCTACGGAACAGCAAACGAACAGCAACGGAACGGCTACGGAACAGCAACGGAACAATAAGAACTATGTTATTAATGCTAAACAAGATATTACTACTACTTCTACAGCGGATTCAGCAATCGATCCGGTTGACGAAATCGCAAACAGATTCAGCGACTTGCGAACCGCCTATGAAGGTCGTCCAGCGCATCCGAATATGAAAGACTACGAAGCAATCGCCCGGATTGTCGCCCGTGGTATGCCGTTACCACAAACAATCCAATTGCTAGAACAATGTTTCTCGGAACATAACCAGCGCGAACCAAATGGGGCTATCAAGTCATTTGTCTACTGTGAAAAGTACATTGCTGATCACTTTGAACGTTTGCAAGCTGCTGAAACTGCACGTCAAACAGCTAAATCGACGTCTGCTAATGTGCGGCAGTTTAAACCCAAGCAAGACGGTTACCAATACGACTACGGATTCTAGGAGGGATGAAATTGAAAAGCATTCAGGAAGTAATGAATCAGCAATTCACGATGAACATCCTTGACGAATATGACTGTGAAGACTGTGGTGAATCAGGAGTTCGGTTAGTGGAGATGCCGATCATGGGTGGGCCAGAAAAGGGAAAACTGGAACGTTTTACGCTTGGTTGTAAGTGCCAGGACAAACCCATTGAACTAGCAGTCGTACAGAACGAGCATAAAGCGAAAATGAACCGAGCTAAAGAAGTGTTTGACCAGAATTCGCTCGTTAATCAGTCGCTGTTAAAAGCAACGTTTGAAAACTTTTATCCAACTTCTGCGGAACTAGATCGAGCGAGAAAAGACGTGTTTGCTTTTGTGAAAGAGTTTGATCCGACAGCAGGCAACAACCTATTGCTGACAGGCACTTACGGCACAGGCAAGAGTCATCTTTCCTTCTCGGCAGCAAAGAAGTTGATCGAGGTTGGGCATACGGCGTTGTTCTTGTCGGTTCCCAAATTGCTTACGAAGATTAAAGACACCTACAACTCGAAAGCGCAGTTCTCGGAAAACGATTTACTGGATTATATTGCGAACGTGGATCTTCTCGTCTTGGATGATTTGGGAGCAGAGTACACCAACTTGAAAAATGATGGAGACAACTGGACGTGGACCAAACTATTTGAAGTGATTGACAGCCGATCTGGTAAGAGCACGATTTACACGACCAACCTATCAGCTCCAGAACTTGAAGCTAAAGTTAATCCGCGGAACTTCTCCCGCATGATGGAGAATACAACGATTGTGAAAATGTTCGGTCGGGATTATCGAAAAAAAGATTTTTAGGAGAATGCGGAATGGGGTATTTGTGAAAACCGCAGACCTAGTAAGCGGTTGATGCCATGCTATCCATGCTGATAAAAGACGATTACAAACAGCCGCTCGTTGCTTTCGGGCATTTGTCTAATCAGGAGATCAAACAGCTACGGAGTGAAGGTTACCGTGTGCATTGGCGCGAGAAACACAATCCGCAAGTCAATAAGCACGGTATACCTATTCGCAAGGTGAAAGGAGTGGTCTGATGAGTACTTGCAAATTATGTGGTAAGAAGCTGAAAACTCAGAAGAGTATCGATGATGGTTATGGTCCTGTCTGCAAAAAGAAACATGATGCTGCGGAAGCTGAATTTCTCAAACGCCAGATCACGCTAGATGAAGAAATGGCTTATCAGATGAAGGTGGCGCGATGAGAAAACCATACAGCAGATCGCACGCTAATCGTGGAGCGGTCCTTGAAAGACTAATAGACATGACCAATCAGCAATACCGCAATAAAGGAGTAGCGGACATTCGAAAAGTGCCTACTCCTGTTCAGATACAAAGCAATATTCGTGGAAAGGTTACGGGATACACGCAAAAAGGTGAATGGGTGGACTATTCAGGCGTGTTTGATGGCAGAGCAGTCATTTTCGATGCAAAGGAGACATCCAACAAGACAAGCTTTCCGCTCAACAACATTTCAGATCATCAGTTTGATTTATTAAAATCATGGCACCAGAAAGGCGCGCAGGCATTCCTATTAGTCTCGTTCACAAAACTAGATGAAGTATACCTTCTCTCTTTTAAAGTCCTAGAGATGCATTGGGAGGACGCGCAGAAGGGCGGCAGGAAGTCTATTCCGATAGGCGCTTTCCAGTCGATGTGTGAATCGGTTAAAAGTAAACGTGGGTATGTTTTGGATTATTTGGGGGTGATGGGGTGAAGCGAGTATTAGACGCCTGCTGCGGTAGTCGGATGTTCTGGTTTGACAAAGAAAATCAAGATGTTGTGTACATGGACAATCGGCAGATCAGCGAAGAGTTGTGCGATGGTCGACAACTGATCGTTTCACCTGATGTGGTTGCAGATTTCCGAGACATGCCTTTTGAGGATGAATCGTTTTTCTTAGTCGTCTTCGATCCACCTCACTTAATTAATGCGGGAGAAGATTCTTGGTTAGCCAAGAAGTATGGCAGACTCGACGACTTATGGCAGTTCGATATTCGTCAAGGATTTTATGAGTGCATGAGGGTGCTCAAGCCAAACGGTACATTAATTTTCAAGTGGAATGAGGACCAAGTGACGTTGCCGGAGGTTTTGCGAGCAATTGGCCAAACTCCGTTATTCGGGAACCGACGGAGCAAGACACATTGGTTGGTATTTATGAAAGAGAGTGAGTGAAAGCAATGTACGACATTTTATTTATAGGATCTGCTCTAACCATTTCCATGTTGTTTTATTGGATCGGTCGCAGTAATGGATATGCAGCAGGGGTAAACGCTGGGTATGATCACGGTCGATTGGACGGTAAGCGTGAGGGCAAAAGGCTTGGTAGGCGTAGGGAGTATTGATGCGGTTTTGACGGAAGATGTGCAGGAGGGAGTTTTTTAAAAATGAATGTTGAGGCTATTTTTCAGAACGCAGAAATAACAAGTGAGTCTGTAACTGGTGAATTTAATCGTGTTGTTATCTTACGCGATGAGTACGACTTTCTCATAAGTGAAGCAGGTGCAGTTAACCTTTACAAAGGATATGGTGATGACTTAGTCGAGATGGATTACCATAGCGAATTCATCCCCTTAATCGAAAAAGTTCGCAATAAGGAGTGACAGCTATGAATCTAGAGGCATTAATCTTTAAGTACACAACAAAACGGCATGAGTCGAATGAAGAAGCTCAACGTGCTAGTAGACTAAAGAATCATTCTGATAACGAAAAAGACTTCAAGTTTTTCGAGTCCGAACAAGAAAGATATGCTAACGAAAATTGCATTTACGATGAAATTCTAAACGATTTGAAACTATTGAGGTACTGAACATTACGCTGATGAAGTGCATGAAAAAATTATGGCCGCACGGAGCGGCCTACACTCACCATTTCTGATGTAGCTGCAGTTTTAGCGTGAGGGGCTATTAATAAACGTAGTAAATTATGGACGCATGACGTTGAAAATGAGATCGTCAATTCAGCTCTTTACCAACACTCTTAACAGCTTCCAAGGTTAGTTGAATAACTTTTTGAGAATTGTGTTCCATTATAAACAAATTATCATTAATCTCGCGAACGTCAATTTTTCCAGACTTGAGTTGTTCGCGAAGAATACGCAAATTATCTTCCAGACTTGAGACTTTGTAAATAATTTCTTCTAACTCATCTTTATAGATTTTTCGCTTGATTCGCATGATTGAAGCCTCCATTACGATTGATATGGAGCAAGCATACAACTAATTTTTGATTGAGAAAAGAGTAAACGAAAAAACGATAACAGGAGCAGTAGATGATGACAAATCCGATTTACGAGATCAACAAACTGGCAGATGATCTGCCGTTACCAGTGGTACAAGATTTACACAAGCGCATTGCCGATTGGCTGGCAGGCGGAGGTAGCTATGATGCGCCGTATATGTTTCAGCAGTTGCGGTATGCAAAGAATGTAGCCGAAAGGATGAAAAGGAATGGTTAACAGTTTGAAGCAAGAAGAGGCCCATATCTTACTCGAAAATGCAGATGTGCAATGGTATTGGGATGGCCATCAAGTGATCAGATTTCGGGAGTTATGGCGTGAAGGTGCTTCAATTGAGGATATTGCTGAAGTGTTTGGAAGAAATTTATTAAGTACCGCGTTGCTTGTATTGGATCAGGCTGATCAAGGTTATATCAAGCAGCGGGATAAAGGATTGTTTGGGAAATGAGAGGAGAATCATTATGAATGAAAATCAGTGGATTTACAACACCAATGAAGAGGTTTGGATGAATTGCGGCTCTTACGATACGAAAGAAGAGGCTATCCAGGCAGGCAAAGATGAGTATGAGGGGAATCGCTATCAATTTTACGTAGGGCAAATCAGTAATATTAATCTTGTGCCTGGTGTAAATGTCGATTATATCATTGAGGACATTGCCGAAAATGTGTATTCCGAAGTAGGCGAGGCTGCAGAATGTTATTTGGATGACGTCCGAAAGGAAGATTCAAGCGAGTTAGAAGATAAGTTGAATAAAGTATTGTTTGAGTGGATGGACAAGCACGATTATATGCCGAAATATTTTCGCGTAAACAACATTGAGTGTATTCGGCTAAGTGAATAAATAAAAAGACAGGATTCCTCCTGCCCTAGACAAGCAAAGTATACCACATAGGAGGGGTCCTGGTGAATATGGAAAATTTGTCGATTAATGACCAAGGAATGCTAAATATTGATATAATGGAACTACCGATCAACTGTGTTGTGGTGATTTCGGAGGGTGTGGCGAAAGTGAGGGAATTACCAGAGCACGGTGAATATAAAATTGTGACGCATCAGGGGAAAGTACGACGAATGCGGAGGGAAGAAGGGGAAGAGTTTTGAAAGAGAAATTCAGTTTGACAGGCGTTCTTACTGTATTAGGCTTTTTATTATTGGTAAGCGCTTTTATAGTGCCGTTTTTCATTAGTGATACATTTGCAAGTACTTTTGGTGATAGTTCAACACCATTAGTTTCAGCTGCCGCATTTCTTTTATTGATAACAGCTAATCTGATGAATCAAAATGAGCTTAAACTACAGAGAGAAGAATTGCAGTTACAAAGGGAAGAATTGCAGAAAACTACGCAAGCACTAAATGATCAGTATATAACGATGGAAAGGCAAAGGTTTGAAACGACATTTTTCAATTTAGTGAATTCACATTCGGAAATTAAAAAAC
>NZ_WHVW01000015.1 GCF_009651005.1 Sporosarcina obsidiansis | reverse complement strand
CCAACTACGCTAGAAAGCCTTCGCGAAATACAAGGCTTTGGTGATAAAAAAGTGAAGGAATTTGGGACTGAAATACTTAAGTTGATTAATGCAAGTAAATAAATGTTATAAACTACTCATATGCGTTTTGAAAATATTGAAGCTTGTCTATTAGAAGTTGACGTTAAATCTATATTTACGTGAAATGGACATTTGACTCGTTTTTGAACAATATAATGAAAGCCAGTACAGAAGGGGGGAGGCAGAATGAAAAGATTTTTATTTATTTTCATTTCCACTATGGTTATTGGAATTGTTTTTTATCTAGGCATGGTTTATCAGGTGAAGTTAAGAGAGAAATCGGCAATCACATTTAATCTAATGCCATTTATACTATTTATAACTGTTTTTCCTGTTTTAATGGGGGGATTGCTACGAGTGCCTAAATTGATTTTAGAAGTTAAAGAAAAAAAGCAATGGACCTTCGATTGGATGAAGATCATACTAATTGGAATCCCAAGTCTTTATATTGCTATGATTCCACTCCTTGCGTATTCTTACGGAACCAATTTATTATTTTCAAAAGTGTTTTTACTGATAGGGGATACATTATTCTCCTCAATCGCAGGAATTATATTTGGTTATGTTTTGCTAGATAGCTTGAAAAGTAATACTACCTCAACTAAAGGGCACTTGAATTGAGCGAGGAACTGATATAGGTAGATACTTCTTTAGCAATGTAAATTCGCATTTTCTTGAGATGGCTAGTTAACTTGAGATAAAATAAAAGGCTTCTACTTCTCGAAGAAGCCTTTTTCCATTTTCACTGGGTTACACTTCTATACCAGCAATCCCAAATCCTCCGGGGCCAGAATGAGTTGAAATCATAGCACCAGCTTGAATCCAAGTACTATTTTCGAATCCCGTTTCATTTGCAATTTCATTGATCCGTTGCTTAATAGTTTCACTGAGTCCGATGGAGTATATAAAATAAATTTGTTGTCTATCAATGTTGTATTGATGTAAATAATCACGTAGTAATTTTTCAGCAACCGTGCTCATTTTTCCATGATATTTTTTAGTTGAAACAAGCTTTCCTTCTACTAATTCAATACAAGGTTTTATTTTCAACAAAGCACCTCCCAGATAAGCCATATTGCTAACTCGTCCACCTGCTCGTAAAAAATCTAAGCTACCCGGAAGGAAAGCAAGCCTTGTTTTAGGAACCTTTGATTCGATTTTTTCTAGGAAGTGAACAGGATCAATCCCAGGTTCTTTTTCTAGCAAAGTAACCGCATACATCACTACTGCAGTTAATCCGCCTGTAACGTTTAACGCATCAATTAGATAAATATCCTCTATCTCTTCCGTTGCAATTAACGCATTTTGAAAGGAAGCAGATGCCTTTGACGTATACCCAATATGAATAATAAAACTGTCAGGAAAATCCATTCTAATTTTCTTGAAAAACTCCTGATACTCATGGACATTCGTGGCAGACGTAGAGGGTATCTTTTTTGTGCGATCATAAAAATCATAAATTTCTTTTACGGATAGATGACCATCTAAATAATCCTGACCATCCATGATTACGTGCATCGGTATCACTTGAACATGATGTTTGTCCGCTAAATCTTTCGGCAAATCGGCTCCGCTCTCAGTCGATAAAATGATTCTTCTCACTATACATCTCCTCCAACTAACATTTTAGTAGTACTAGGTTTTTAAATTTACTCTAACTATACAGTAAAAATGCGGAAGATCTCTTTAATTCTAACTATTAGTTTCGTTTTTTTGTAAAGAAACAATTTACATAGTTTGTCTCGTGACGCTAGTATTATAATTTTACACAAAAACACACACAAACGATCGATCATCGTTTGTGTGTGTTTGTCAGTATATTGTTCTTAGCCTTTATATTTCAACGTCAAGCCCTTCAAAAAGTTCCGTGCATACCGATCCCCGCACTCTTTATAATTCCGATGTCCCACTTTTCTCAAAACAGCTCCAAGTTCTCCTTTAGAGATCGACACACCTGCTTCCTCCAATAAATCAAGCATATCTTCACTTGTGAGGGAAAGGGCGATCTTCACTTTTTTCAGAAGGAGATTGTTTGCGGATTCTTCCACTTCTACTTGCGGTTGGCTATCTGGTTTCTGTTCTTGTCTTCCTCTTTTGAAAACGATGAAGCCGTTCAAAAAAGCGTTTAACATCGGAAGAGTGCATTCTTTTTGTTCTTCTTCCTCTTTCTTCAGCATAGCTAGTACATCTGCAGTTGTGACTTCTATGCCGCCTAGTTTAAAAATCTCTACCATTTCGGCATTTTTGATATCCAATGCGTATCGCAATCGAATAAGTATATCGTTAGTTGTCATGAGTGATCCTCCTGTATTTGAAACGAAAGTATTTCCATGATAGCATATTTTCGGTTTGAGGAAGGAAACGAGATAGTTTTAAGCCGTGTCAGTTTCTCCAAGCTTCCTAATATGGGTTATCAGATTTCAAAGCTATTATTGAGCCTTATACAATCTTTCCATAATTCTTCTTTTTCGATAAAGCATTTTGCCTGCTTCCCCAATATCATTAACAGCAGAACGATTAGTGAACGCACCGAATACAAGGCCTGCAATCGGAATCATTTGAAACAACTTTTTCCAGCCGAATTGATCCCGATAGGAGAAAACGACTTCGCGCCAACCTTGCAGTTCAGAAAGGACTTCACGTGTTGTATCTTCTTCGGCATCAAATTGAGACAATTGCTTCAGAATGGCTTCTTTTCCAACGATATCGGCCGAAATAAATTGTAGACACTTCACTACAAATAAACGTTCTTTTTTGTCGTTAGGATCATAGCCATAACAAATCGCGATGTCTTGTAATGTTTTGATTTGCAAACTTAGCAACAACGGAATATCAAGTGTTAGTGTGAAAATGCCACCAATCCCCGTGCTCGCACCTTGTAAAGTCGCTAGTTTTCTTCGGTTACCTGTAATTTTTTCAACAGCGGCGTCCATTGTAGAAATAGGCAGTTTTTCTACATCTTCTAACGTACGTACTGCCAATTCGGGATAATAAGAAGGAATTTTAGAAACAGAACTTAAGTAAGCCCCTCCCGTTTGAATATATTGAACAAGTTCATCTAGAAGTAAACCAATTTTATTTTGAATAAAAGCTGGCGTCCATTTATCAATTATTTTAAACGGTAAGCGACCTATCTTTTCCCAAAACCATAAGCCGTTTTGCTTTTTTTCCCAATCCTCTACTTTAGCAAGCTCTTCCTCTAACCATTCTTGAGATTCATTCACGATAGGATTACCCACTTTCTTAGCATGATATTAATACGTGTTAGCACAAACTAAGTTTCAAATTATTCATGTGGACCTTGAGCTTAATTTTTAGCTTCAATTCCATTTTAGATTCTGATTGATTTGCTAGGTATGAAAAGTTAGGAAATAATTAATTTACTAACACTTATACGCGCCCTAAGTTTGAGTAGTTTAGGATCACAAATTATAGGTAAGCAAAGTTGTTGACTGTTTATCAGTTTATTTATAAACTGATAAACAAATGAAAGCAATGTACTCGAAGTAGTAGGGAGGTAAGTTGATGAATCATAAATCGAATCGCTTGGATTTAATGCTTTGGTTTCGTCTATCGCGCATTTACAATCAAAGTATTCGTTTGTCTAATCAACATTTGAAAGAGTGGGGATTGACCGCTGCTCAGTTTGATGTGCTCGTGCAAGTAGGAATAAATATAAAAATTTCACAGCAAGAATTAGGAGAAAAACTCTTTGTTACAAAAGGGAATATTACGCAACTGCTTCAAAAGATGGAGCGAATGAATTTGATCGAAAGAGAACAGGATTGGAAAACGAAATATATTTCCCTTACGCCAGAAGGTAGGGAATTGTATAGAGAGGTTGTTCCCGTTCAAGAAGAATTTCAAGGAGAGCAATTCAAAAGTCTGACTCCCGAAGAAAAGACACTTTTGAATCAATTATTAAAAAAGCTCAAATATGAGGAGGAATAATAATGGAAATTAAAGGACTGCATCACGTGTCTGCCATCACGGCAGATGCAAAAGAAAACTTGGACTTCTACACAAGGATTATGGGCTTACGTTTAGTGAAGAAATCCGTCAATCAAGATGCCCCATCGATGTATCACTTATTTTATGCGGATGAAAAAGGGAATCCCGGAACGGACCTGACTTTTTTTGAGATCCCAAGAGCTGGACAAACATACCGAGGAAATAATAGTATTTCAGTAACGTCTCTGCGGGTGTCAAACGATCAAGCGTTGCAGTATTGGAAGTCTCGTTTTGAAGAAATGGACGTACCGCATGAGGAAATCAAAGAGCAGGCCGGTAGATTGACCTTATCATTTACTGATTTTGAAGGACAGCGCCTTTTACTTGTATCAGATGAACAGAATACCGGTGTTGCAGGTGGCGTGCCGTGGGATAAAAGCCCAGTTCCAAGTGAGTATGGAATTGTAGGACTAGGTCCGTCACGTCTAACGATAGAAAATATTGACGCGACTGCCTCTTTATTGACCACTATCTTTGGATTTAGGGAAAAGGGTCGATATGCCTCTGCTACTGAAGGGCAGCCAGATATCGTTGTGTTCGAAACGGGTCAAGGTGGCACAGGAGCAGAAATTCACCTAGAGCATCGAATGGATCTTCCACCAGAACGACCAGGTAGAGGGAGCGTACATCATATTGCGTTACGTGTAGACAACCAGGAAGAATTAATTGCCTGGGTCGATAAGCTGAATGAACACGGTATTCCGAACTCTGGTTTTGTTGATCGCTTTTATTTCCGATCAGTGTACGTAAAAGATCCGAATGGAATTACCATTGAACTGGCGACAGATGGACCAGGATTCGATACAGATGAAGAATTAGAACATTTAGGTGAAAGTTTAGCCTTACCGCCATTTCTGGAGAAACATCGTAAAGAAATTGAACAACGTTTACAACCACTATAAAGGTAGAGGAGCATTGAAATGGAGCATATATTTTATCCCACTGAGAATGCAGAAGGGACGTTGATTGCTCTGCACGGTACAGGGGGGAATGAACATAGTTTACTCCCCATTGTGAAAGAGTTATCTTCTAAGATGAACTACCTCGGTATTCGCGGGAATATTGAGGAAAATGGAATGCCCAGATTCTTTCGGAGAATAGCTGAAGGTGTTTTCGATATGGAGGATTTGCGATTTCGTACGGAAGAATTAGCAGAGTTTATAAAATCGGCAGCGAATAAGTATGATTTTTCATTGGACACAACGTATGTAGTAGGGTATTCGAATGGAGCAAACATCGCGGCGAACTTGATGCTGAGCGTACAGGATATTGCAAAAGGTGCGATATTGTTGCACCCAATGGTTCCATCGAGAGAACGCACGAACGTCTCCTTGCATGGGAAACAGATATTTATCTCGGCAGGAACGAATGATCCATTAGTTTCAAACCAAGAGGTGGAAGAGCTTTATGGGATGTTAGTAGAAAAAGGTGCTTTGACTACACTACAATGGGAAGTGAACGGTCATAGTATTTCGCTTTCTGAAATTGAAGCTGCGAGAGATTGGTTATTGACGATTTGATTTATGAGTTTGTGCAAGAAACAACTGACTTTTCAGGTTTGTTTCTTGCGCATTTCATGTATCCATAGTTCAATAAAAGTTAGGGAAGTAAGGTGGGAGCTATTCATTCAGAATCTACAAACTTTTTTAGAAAGAAATTTTGAAGGAATCAAGTTAGAGTCGGCTTTATTCTATTCTTGGAAAAATGGTATACGATTTGAAATTTCTCATCCATCTGTTTTTCACGATGATCCTGACTTTATGATACAAGCTTTTGACCGAGCTATTACGTTATTCGACGCAGTATTTACTGAAGAGGATGACATGTTACTTGTAACGGATGTTCACACGACTTCTTGTCATGATTTTCTCAAAAAAAGTCCATTGAACGTCTATCTGAAATACGTAAAGCAAAAGAAACTGTTGTATAAATTGCATTATGACAATATGCTTAATCCTTATTCTGAAGAGGATGAAAAGTTAGTCACACATCGATTTGTGCTTTCCTGTAAAACTACAGACATCCGACATCGCCAATTACTACAAGCCATCTGTTATGAAGATTTCGCCCATCCAACAAGCATTTTAAAAAATCATCAGGAAAGTGGATATGATATTTATTTCATTAATCTATCGAGGAACATCATGTACCACCTCTATGATGACCGAGTGTGTGATATTCTGGCAGCTACTAAAGAAACGATTCGTTTTCTGTATGAGAAGTATAATGATTGGATTCTAGAATATGATCGCAATAAAATTGATTTAACATTTCAGTGAGACAGTAGAAATTTTACTCGCACTTCCCAGAAAGCGTCCGATCAGACCGTGAATCGGCATAGTAGTAGCTTGTTAAAAATTAAGCCATTCAAGAAAAGAAAAGAGCCTTCTTCCTAAATTAATGTTATACTTAGCAAGTATATTTTATAGGCGAGTAGGTGAACGACGTGATCGAAGTAAAAGTATCTCCAGTGAGTGATGGAGAATTTAACAGAGGTGTATTCGCGACACGCGATATCAAAAAAGGCCAACTCTTACACGAGGCCCCGGTTATTTCTTATCCAAATGATCAGCATCAATACATCGAGAAAACGATACTCGCGGATTACGCTTTTGAATACGGAGCGAATCATACAGCGATACTTCTCGGTTATGGAATGCTATTTAATCATTCGTATGAACCAAATGCTACGTATGACATTAACTTTGATAAGCATACATTCGATTTCTTTGCATATACAGATATCAGAGCAGGTGACGAAATCCTTATCAATTACAATGGTGATGTTGAAGACCAAGAACAACTATGGTTTAATGAAGATTATGATGGAACAGCGAATGATTAATAACAGGACTTCGATTCATCATACGAGTCGAAGTCATTCTCATCCAACCTATTATGATGTCTCAGTAGCTCAGCTGGATAGAGCAACGCCCTCCTAAGGCGTAGGTCGTGGGTTCGACTCCCTCCTGGGACGCTCCTTAAAAAGTATAGAAAATAAAACGCAAGTATGAAGAGACCACGTGTTAAGTAAATCTTATTCTTCCTCTCCCCAGTCCGCTGTTAGACAATGATGGCGTTATGATTGACTTCTTAGCTGATAGAACTTATAGTGAGTTTACAAAATAATATATTCAACTTCCGTTAAGGGGAGTAGCTAATACAGTAAAAGTCGTCAATACAGGATGTAGATCCTCGGCTTTATTGGCAACAACCGTTGTTTGCGAGACCTTACCATTTATTTGGTGAGGTCTTTTTTATTAGGGACATGATGACCGAATAGTGGTGATCATGTTCCTTTTTTATCTTGAAAAATTGATGGAGGGAAATCCCTTGAGTAATTATCAAAATCTAGCAAAAACCGTAATGATCGACAAGAAAAATCGTCTCATTCACAGCGATGAATCCCTGCTGCATATTGGGACTGGCAGAAGTGCATTTGTATTCAGAATTAGTTCCTCCGATAAAGCAATTAAAGTGTTTTTTCCTGAATATACGCATCTTGCGGAAGAAGAAGCGGAAATTTATAGCGCTCTTCAAACTGTCAATTACTTTCCGCGTATTTATGATGCGGGACCAAATTATCTAATCATTGATTATATTGAAGGTTCCACGCTTTTTGACTGTGTAACAAATGGAAAGCGTATTACCAAAGAACATATTAACGAAATTGATAACGCCTTATTATTGGCTGCAGATGTAGGATTAAATCCATCTGATATCCACTTACGCAATATCTTTGTCACTTCTCGTGGCGAAATCAAGCTAATTGATGTGGCACGTTATCGCCAAATCAAAGATTGTACGCAATGGGAGGATTTGAAAAAAGCTTATTATCAATTTTACGATAAATATTTCTTTGTTAAAAAGATTCCTGCATTTGTATTAAATTTCGTGGCGTCCCTATATAAAAGAAGACTTATCCCTTACTATTGAAAGTAAGCACAAACATAGCATTCCAAACCACTTTAAACAAAGAGGTTTGGAGTGCTGTTTTATTTTCTTCGAAGTGTTGCTCATACTGTAAATACCTAACTGTAATTAAGTACACTGGTAAGTATTTCGTTAACGAGAATTGACGAAAGACTGATAGAAAATTTAGCATGAAAATTAAAAACAATAATAATTTATTGTTATTCGATAAATAATGTAGTAGAATACATTAAAATAATAAGTGAGGTGCAATATATGAAACAAGTTACAACGCTCTTTTTAAAGTTAGCAGTTATTTTTATTGGAATTCCAGTGGTTGCTTTATGTATATTTTTCGTTCCTGAATTAGCTAACGTTGCAGCAGAAATAGATATGAATCACTCCTATATTAAATACCTTGTTTATATTGTGTTTTATACTGCGACGATACCTTTTTACTTTGCTCTATATCAGGCTATAAAAATTTTAAGCTATATCGATAAGAATAAGGCCTTTTCTGAGTTATCCGTAATGGCTTTGAAGAAAATCAAGTATTGTGCCATCTCCATCAGTTGCTTGCATCTATTAATATTGCCGCTATTTTATCTATATGCAGATAAAGATGATGCTCCAGGTGTCATCTTTGTCGGATTGGTCGTTCCTTTTGCTTCCATGGTAATTGCAGTATTTGCTGCTGTTCTTCAAAAACTTTTAGAAGAAGCGATCGAAATAAAAACAGAAAACGAATTAACTGTGTGAGGTGAAAACGATGGCAATTGTTATTAATATTGATGTGATGCTGGCGAAAAGGAAAATGAGTGTTACGGAACTTTCAGAGAAGGTAGGAATTACGATGGCTAACATCTCTATATTGAAAAATGGCAAGGCCAAAGCGATTCGATTATCTACGCTTGAAGGGATTTGTAAGGCACTGGACTGCCAGCCTGGAGATATTTTAGAATATCGAAGTGATGAGGACCATGAAGATGAATAACGTAATGAAACAGATATTCCCAAATGAGTTCTTGAAGATGGGACGGATGAAGGGAGCGACAAAACAATTTGTTCGGTTTGGCTGGGAGCAGGCATTGTCCTGTTTGTTTCCAGTCGTTATTTTCGGTTCATTGGCTCTAACCCAAGTACTCCATCTACCATTTCTCCCACGGTATGATTGGCTTCTGATTCTATTTGTTCTCATGCAATGGTGGATGGTTCGGTCTGGACTTGAAACGCGAGATGAACTAAAAGTGATTACACTGTTCCACTTGATTGGATTAGCTCTTGAGATTTTCAAGGTGAATATGGGATCCTGGTCATATCCTGAGGAAGGCTATTTCAAAGTACTAGGGGTTCCATTGTATAGCGGGTTTATGTACGCAAGTGTTGCGAGTTATCTATGCCAGGCGTGGCGGAGATTAGATGTAGAGTTGGTGAAGTGGCCGCCTTTTCTAATAGTTGTGCCCCTTGCAGCCGCAATCTATTTAAACTTTTTCACACATCATGTTTGGATAGATGTGCGTTGGTGGTTATCAGGACTTGTCATTATCGTCTTTTGGCGATCTTGGGTCACTTATGCTGTGAATGGGACTCGTTATAGAATGCCGTTATCGTTTTCATTTGTCCTCATCGGATTTTTTATTTGGATTGCCGAAAATATTGCTACGTTCTTTGGCGCTTGGCAGTATCCAAATCAAAACGAAACATGGAGTATCGTTGGACTGGGTAAGCTAAGTTCTTGGTTACTATTGGTGATTGTTAGCTTTCTTATTGTAGCGACATTAAAACAAGTGAAGTCTAAAATTCCATTCGATAAATAATTTACAAACTGGGAACAAATAGAGGTCTAAGTGTTATAGTCGGCATAGGATATAGATTTATTTTTCTGGTACGCTATCAGGTATTAATAAAAAAGATGGGAATGAGATACATGGAAGATATGATTACCGAATGTAGAGAATTAATCGTGAGTATATACGGGAAATTTGATGCAAGCCATGATGTGGACCATATTGATCGCGTGATGAAAAATGCAGAAAAGATTTTGCAGACGGAACCAACTGCCGATGAGCTAGTTGTTCGATTAGCTGTACTTTTACATGACGTGGAGGATAAAAAATATGAATCTCTTCATGAGATTACAGTAGATGAGTTACTGGAGAAAATGGGCGCTTCCAAACACCTATCTTGTAAAGTGAAATCCGCGATAGAAAGCGTGTCCTTTAATGGAGGACATTCAAAAGAGCTACGATCTATTGAGGGGGCGATTGTGAGAGATGCAGATCGACTGGACGCAATTGGGGCGATTGGCATTGCACGAACATTTGCATTTGGGGGAGCTAGAGGGAGAAAGTTATACAATCAAAATGAAGAAGCTCGGATGAGCATGTCAGAATCGGAATACCGTTCAAAAGATACGGCATCGGTGACGCATTTTTATGAGAAATTATTATTGTTGAAAGATTTAATGGTGACGGAAGAAGGGCAAAGAATTGCACAAGAACGACATGAATTTATGCTGCGATTTTTAGAGCAATTGAAAAAAGAGATACAGTGATTCGTGTAGTCCTAAATTAGTTTGCCTATTCTGAACATTGTTTGCTAGAATTGTAGTTACATACTTAAGAAATAGGTGAATTCATGGACAAGAATAATAAATTATTCATCATCACATTAATTGCGATTGCGTTATTTACACTAGGTGGCTTTGCAGTACAAAAAGGTTTTATTTCTTTTTAAAATTTGGCTAGATAATAAATTGTTCAAGATCGTAAAAACTTTTTCACTCATGGCTTTTCCTGCACTCATCTAAAAAGAATTTGCATATAGTAGATAAGGATTACTAACAGAGTTCAGGGGGAGTATGGGAGGGGACGGATTGAGCGTTTGGGGATTTCGTAAAACAAACAATCAAAAGAAGTGGTTGGATAGACTACCAGAAATGCGTGTACATCTAGCAGTTCATGATAAAGAACTTTCGAAGATGATAGATATGATGAATTTAAGTGAACAAGATCTAAAATTAATTAAAGCGATGCAGCCAATTATTGTGAAGCATATCGATCAGTTGGTGGAGACATTTTATCATACAGTCTTGAAAGTGACAGAGTTAAGAGAGATTATAGAGCGCCACAGTTCCATTGAACGACTTCGAATGACGCTGAAAAAACATATCATCGAGTTATTTGCTGGAAGGATTGATCAAGAATTTATAGATAAGCGAGTCCGTATTGCAAAGATTCATTATGCAATCGGTTTAGAACCCGCTTGGTATATGGGAGCATTTCAAAATCTTCAAAACACCTTACTCATCATCATATTTAATGAGGTAGAGGACAAAGAGGAAATTAAGACGGTGCTTTTACCTGTTAATAAGATCATCAGTTTTGAGCAACAGTTAGTGTTGGAAGCGTATGATCAAGAAACGAATCATAAGTTACAAGAGCAGTTTGAAAATGGCAAAAACGATCTGCGAAATACGATGATCGAAGTGAGTGAAGAATTGGTTTCGCTTGCTGAGCAAACTCAGGTATCTGCTGAGATGTTGGATGTAACGATCGCGAAAGTTGGACAGACTACGAAAGACAACAAAGAACAAGCCCGCAAAGCGAGACAGTATGTGGATGAGGGACGACAAATGTTACATGAGCTCTCAAAAAAAATTAACGTAATCGATATACACACACACAGTATGGTCGATAGTATTCAGAAATTAGGTGACTCTTCTGATAAGATTGCCGGTGTTATCGGCATGGTGCGGAAAATTGCCGATCAAACGAATTTACTAGCTCTAAACTCCGCAATCGAAGCGTCAAGGGCAGGCCAACACGGAAAAGGATTTGCTGTCGTCTCACAAGAAGTACGCAAACTCGCTGAACAAACAAAAATATCAGTTGCTGATATTAATCGCTTGATCCAAACGTCTAATCATCATAAAGAACAAGTCATTGATCATTTGCGTCAGGTAAAAACAGCTGTTTCTGAAGGGACAACTGTCTCAGATCAAACCAATTCTTCCTTCCGTCAAATTGTTCAGTCTATTGAGAAGAGCGGCGAGATGGTTATGCATGTACAGCAACAAATGGAAGATGTTATAAATGCTATTTTTGAAATCAAAGACGCCACGGCAGAAGTGGCGAGTTCTGCAGAGAGTCTGAATAATGTAGCGATGTTAAGTTAGATTTCTACTGCAGTTCACTATAATACTAGAACGTTTTAACACTGTATTCTATTTATAAAATTATTAACTAAAGAGCTGAGAGCTTAATGCTTTCAGCTCTTTAGTATATTCATTTCGCTCAATAAATAATCGATTTGTGCCTGCAGGTGGTTATAATTAGGATCCTTTGACTCGTCTAACTCTTCTAACGCAAGATACGCGGAGAGGGTTGAAATTGCTTGACCAAATAACGTGATGCCTTCCCCAAGTAATGCCAATTTCGCTATTTGCTTTTCAGTATTTTGATTGCTTTGATTCATATCCTTCCCCATATTAAGACCTCCTGTAGCGTTTATTCTATTCTATGATGACTACCCATTTCTGGTTCAAAATGCATGAATAGGCTTAACTTTTGCATAGAATTAGTAGCAATAGTAAAGGAGAGTGGTGAAATTGTATAATGCATCATACGGTACACATGAAAGTCGGACGATTACAGTATGGGGTGAAGGGGCGGTTAAAGCGTCTCCCGATACAGTCCATATTGTCATGTCGGTGAATTCAAGAGGAATGGAGTTAAATGAAATTCAGCAAGAAAATGCGAAACGTATGAATAACGTAATTAACTCACTGATCGCTTTAGGCATCCCGAAATCTTCTATTCAAACTATCGATTACCAGATTCGTCCAGTCTATGACTATGTGAATGGAGAGCAAATTTTTAAGGGTTATGAAGTAGTTAATACGATTCGTATTACAATCAATGATGTTTCGAAAACGGGCGAGTTGGTCGATACAGCTGTGACAAGTGGTGTAAATCAAATTGGTTCGATTCAATTTACGATACAAGACCAAGATGAATATTACCAAAAAGCCCTTACGCTCGCATTGCAAGATGCAGAAACGAAAATGGTGACAATTGGTTCTTCACTAAAGTTACCAAATCGGCCGATCCCATTAAAAATCGAAGAACAACATGTCTCACAACCTGTTGCCTTTCGTGTGACTACTATGGCAGAAGCGGGAGTCACGCCAATTGAGTCAGGAACTATTACAATTAGCGCCAACCTAAAAGTCAAATACCAGATGGTCTAACAACTGAATAGAAATTGAAGTGGCAAGCTATCTAGCAGTCTGCTACGATGATGAAAAGGTGTTCGAAAGAGGTGTCACGTATGTCCATACACTTCATTATTAATGAAAAAGCAGGAGATGGCAAAGGGGTGAAAGTGTGGAGTGACTTGCAGGCTGCCGAAAGTTATCCACATAACCTCACTCGATTTCGGTGCCATGCAACGGAACTGGCGCGACAAATAGCAGTCGATAGAGAAGAATCATTATTAATTGTAATAATTGGGGGGATGGCACAGTACATGAAGTATTGAATGGAATTGTTGGTTTTGAACACGTTACGATAGGCGTGGTGAAGGCCGGCTCAGGCAATGAGTTCACCAGAGAGTTCAAAGCGTTTACCGATTTGGCAGAAATCGAGTCGTACGCAGCGAGGGTTCCATTGTTACGGAGGGCAATTGATCTAGGTTCGGTCCAGCTGACTAATGAAATTAGCAGCTTTTTCGCTAGTAATTGTGGCTTCGGATTGGATGCTGAAATTTCATTGGCTGTCAGTTGGTCGCGCGTGAAAAAAATTTTAATAAATGGAAAAAAAGGTAATTTAGTTTATGGCATAACTATTGTGCATTCCATTTCGTTGCTGAAATTTATGACTGTATTCAATGGATCGCATACACGGTTTAAAGGTGTGTCTACATACAGAAGCGAGAAGTTTCTCATTTCTACGGATCAAGAAGGGGGATGCCATATGGATGGAGAATGTATTGGAACGACACGGGTTGGCCAGCCAGTGGTTTGTGAGGGGGATTCTCGGAAGTGGAATGTAGTGGGATTGGAGTGACTGAATTTAATATACTCATTTAAAAAATCACTTGCAAACCAGTGTTGGTAAGCTTTTTATATGGAAAATTTCAGGCGTTCATCTATCTGATAAGCCCTCAACAGCCCTAACTGGAATCCCATTCTAACCTTATGCTATAGTAATACGGAAAAGGCAGGTGAATGGATTGCAGAAACGACGTAAACAAGTGATTCAAAAAGGAAATGTGATTGTCTTTCCTGGAACAATGGAACGGTTGCGTAGAGAAGGTAAGGAAGCAATGGAGCGGGACCTTCATGAGGACGCCATCTACTGCTTTGAGACACTACTAGAATTACATCCCGAAGAGTCATCTGTCTATGATCAACTAGCCATTTCTTTGTATGAAACAAAAGATTTTGAACGCGCCAAAGAATATGCACTTTTAGCCATGCAACACCAAACCGGTGATTACATAGAATTATTGGAGTTGTATCTATCGATCTCCATCCAGCTTCAGCAATATGAAGAAGTGGAAATGACGATTCAAGGTTTGTTGGAAAAAGGTTTAATTCCCCAAGATAGCTTACAAAAGTTTCAGTATTTGCGGGAGTTGAATAATCGTTTAGCTGATCGCTATCTAGATGAGTCTGAGTTAGAAGAGCCAACCATTACGTTAGAAGATTTTCTACACATGACGGCTATGGGGCAACAGGATTTTCTTTTGTCGCTCCAAAATCAGCAGCTGAAACCTTTTGTTTCTTTATTAGTAGATATTGTGCAATACGAAGATACCTTACCACTTGTGAAGACGTATGCGCTTTTTCTGTTGCAGCAAAGTGGGGTAGAGAAAACCGTCTATATAAAAAAGTATCATTTTGAAACAGAAACCAATCCTTCTAGACTTGTTTCACCAGAAGTGGATCCGTTTGTTAATGAAGTACAGTTTTTGGCAAAATCATATTTTGAAAAAGATCCTACAGCCAGTGAAGTGGCAAATAATCTAATATCAAAATACAGTGTGATCCTATATCCTTTTCATTGGGGTCCTTATTCAGCTGAAGAAGTGGCGGAGGGTTATATTAGCTATACGAATCAATTGATCTATGGTAAAAAAACCGAAGAAACATCACTGATTCATTTCATCCGCTCAGTCGACGAGGAAATGGATAGTTGAAGAGGAAAATTTGTTGAAAGATGATAAGACTATGTTATACTAAAATGGTTGTCAACTGCTTATCTGTTTTCAGTTCAGTTCTTACTTCTTACACGGTGGGAAAAATTATTAGCTGAATTCCGATAAAGCCTTCGAAGGGTGTAGCAAGCTATTCCTATTAGAATTGGAAAAGTATGTACGCAATGGCGCGAAGGTATAATTGATTAAAATAATAGAAATAAAGTTGTGTAAATGATTTGGAGGTCAGACATATGACAGTTAAATGGGAAAAATTAGAAGGTAGTGAAGGGAAACTGACGTTTGAAGTTTCTGTAGAGCGTTTTAATGAAGGAATGGACCAAGCGTTCAAAAAAGTTGTAAAGAAAGTACAGGCACCAGGTTTCCGTAAAGGGAAAATGCCTCGTAAAATGTTCAATCAAATGTATGGCGAAGAAGCGCTATATAATGATGCAATCGATATCGTATTGCCTGAAGCTTATGCGAAAGCAGTAGAAGAAGCTGACGTAGAACCGATCGCAGCTCCTGAAATCGATATTGAGAAGCTTGAAAAAGGGGAGCCAGTTGTATTCACTGCTGTCATCGCTTTGAAACCAGAAGTGAAATTGGGAGATTACAAAGGTCTTGAAGTAACTCGTCAATCTACTGAGGTGACGGATGAGGAAGTTGATGCTCAACTAGAATCACGCCGTGAAGCACTTGCAGAAATGGTTGTAAAAGAAGATGGAGCTGTTGAAAACGGCGACACAGTTACAATTGATTTCGAAGGCTTTGCTAATGGTGAAGCATTTGAAGGTGGGAAATCAGAGAACTATGATCTTGAAATCGGATCTGGCTCTTTCATCCCTGGCTTTGAAGAACAAGTGGTAGGCATGAAAGCAGGAGAAGAGAAAGACGTTGAAATCACTTTCCCTGAAGAGTATCACGCAGCAGAGCTAGCTGGTCAGCCAGCTACTTTCAAAGTCAAAGTTCATGAAATTAAGTCAAAAGAAGTTCCTGAACTTGACGATGAAATGGCAAAAGAAATCGATGAGACGGTTTCTTCTGTAGAAGAATTACGCACGAAGCTTAAAGAAGAAGCTGAAGAAGTGAAAAAGAACGATGCAGAAACAGCACTTCGTGACGACTTAGTAGAACAAGCTGCAAGCAATGCTGAAATGGAAATTCCTGAAGCGATGATCGAATCTGAGACGAACCGTATGCTACAAGATTTCGAACAACGTCTTCAAATGCAGGGTATGAATCTAGACCTTTACTTCCAATTCTCTGGACAAGATGAAGCCGCTCTTCGCGACCAAATGAAAGACGATGCATTAAGCCGTGTACGTGTTTCGTTGACGCTTGAAGCAATTGGTGCAGCAGAAAACGTGGAAGTAACAGAAGAAGAAATCAATGCAGAGCTTGAAAAAATGTCAGAGCAGTTCGGTATGGATGTAGAACAAATCAAGACGACTCTTGGTGGAACATCTGTACTTGAAAATGATCTTCGTTTTAACAAAACGGTTCAATTGCTAGTAGACAGTGCAAAAGTTGTAGACTAATTAGTCGATGTAACTAAAAACAAGGTACGGTTTTACCGTACCTTGTTTTTAATAAATAAAAGTTATTGTGCATAGTCTCCGTAAATCTTCATAAGCTACCGGAGAACCGTATACATATTTGTTATGTAGTTCTAAATAGTTGATTAAGTCAGGCTAATCTTGTAGTATATTCACTTGAATAGGGGTGAGCATAATGTTCAAATTTAATGATGAAAACGATAACCTGAGCTGTTCTTTTTGTGGTAAATCACAAGATCAAGTCCGCAAATTAGTGGCAGGTCAAGGTGTTTATATTTGTGATGAATGCGTTGAACTTTGTGCGGAAATCGTGGAAGAGGAAGTTGGTCTTGAAGAAGATTTCGAGCTGAAAGACGTCCCAAAACCAAGAGAAATCCAGAGCATTCTCGATGAATATATCATCGGGCAAGATCGCGCAAAAAAATCACTCGCTGTAGCAGTTTATAATCACTACAAACGTATAAATTCTGGAAGTAAAATTGATGATGTTGAACTAGCGAAATCAAATATTGTCCTGATTGGACCAACTGGTAGCGGTAAAACCTTACTGGCGCAAACGTTGGCTCGGATCTTGGACGTTCCATTTGCGATTGCAGATGCGACTTCATTAACAGAAGCGGGCTATGTTGGTGAAGACGTAGAAAATATCCTATTGAAATTAATTCAAGCTGCTGACTTCGATATTGAAAAAGCAGAAAAAGGGATTATTTATATTGATGAAATTGATAAAGTTGCTCGTAAGTCTGAAAATGCTTCGATTACCCGTGATGTATCGGGCGAAGGTGTTCAACAAGCACTGTTGAAGATTCTGGAAGGTACTGTCGCAAGCGTGCCACCTCAGGGCGGACGCAAACATCCACACCAAGAATTCTTACAAATTGATACAACGAATATTCTCTTCGTCGTTGGTGGTGCATTTGATGGCATCGAAGATATTGTCAAACGACGTATCGGACGTAAAGTCATTGGGTTTGGTTCGAACCCAAACAAAGAAATTAGTGAAGATGAAAGCCTATTGTCTAGATTGATTCCTGAAGACTTGCAGCAATTCGGCTTGATTCCAGAGTTCATCGGTCGATTGCCAGTCATCGCTACGTTGGACGCATTAGATGTTGATACACTTTATCAAATCTTAACCGTTCCGAAAAATGCGATTGTAAAGCAGTACCAAAAAATGGTGGAACTTGATGATGTAGAACTTCGTTTTGAAGAAGATGCATTGCTTGAAATCGCCAATGAAGCGATCGCTCGTAAAACAGGTGCTCGTGGCTTACGATCAATTATTGAAAATATCATGCTAGATGTGATGTACGAGCTACCGTCACTTGAAGAAGTGAAGGAATGCCTCATTACGAAGGATGCTGTTTTAGGTAACGCATCACCAATTTTATATAAAGCTGATGGGTCCGTATTTGATTTAGATCAAGAAAAAAATACGGCATAACGCCGAAATGGCAAAAAGCCGGCTCCACCGTTGCGTATATATCGCTCGGTAGTCGGCTTTTTCTTACATATGATTTTTTAATACATACATACACACACATAATTCTATGGAGGTGGCTTTCAATGCCGATTATTCAAAAAAAGAACATCCCTTTATTGCCACTTCGCGGAGTGATCGTTTATCCAACGATGCTTTTACATATCGATGTAGGCAGAGAGCGTTCAGTTTTTGCGATTGAACACGCTTTAGCCAATGATCATCAAGTTTTTCTAGCTACTCAGATAGATTTGGGGTTAGAAAATCCAGAAAAGGAAGATCTTTATCGGTTAGGCACACTTGCTAATATTAAGTCTATGACACAACTCCCGAACGGTACGTACCGTGTTTTGATTGAAGGCCTCCAACGTGCACAGTGGTCATCTTACCAAGAAGCAGATTTGTATCCGGTTGTGAACGTACAGAGTTATGAAGAAGATAACGAAAAAGATCCAGAAACAGAAGCTCTTATGCGTACGCTTATCGCACAATTTAAGCGGTATGCAGAGAACAGTAAGCGGATTTCTGAAGAAACGGTGGAAACGGTGGAGGGCATTCAAGAAGCTGGCCGTTTAGCAGATATGATTGCTTCCAACCTGCCATTAAAATTAAGTGCAAAGCAAGAAGTTTTAGAAATGACGGATGTTCAAAATCGTCTAGAGTGGCTGATTAGCCGCATGTACAATGAGCAAGAAGTTATGGAATTGGAACGGAAAATAAATGAGCGGGTAAAAGAAGCGATGGAGCGCACGCAAAAAGAGTTTTATTTGCGTGAACAGCTAAAGGCGATTCAAACGGAACTTGGTGATAAAGACGGTAAAGGACTAGAAGTAGCAGAGCTTAGACAGAAAATCGAAACATCCCATATGCCAGACGGTGTAAAGACAACAGCTGAACGTGAACTGGAACGTTTTGAGCGAATTCCTTCTATTTCAGCAGAAAGTGGGGTTATTCGGAATTATATTGAGTGGTTAGTTGATTTACCGTGGTCTCATGCAACGGTGGACCAGTTAGATTTGAAGAGGTCTGAAGCTATTCTGGACCGTGATCATGAAGGTTTAGAAAAAGTGAAGGAACGTATCTTGGAGTTTTTGGCTGTGCGTCAAATGACGAATTCTTTGCGTGGTCCCATTTTGTGTATTGATGGACCTCCTGGAGTTGGGAAAACATCATTGGCCCGTTCGATTGCTGAATCTCTCGGTCGAAAGTTCGTCCGTTTATCACTTGGCGGTGTTCGTGATGAGTCGGAAATCCGCGGTCATCGTAGGACATATGTTGGAGCTATGCCCGGTAG
Source organism: Sporosarcina obsidiansis (assembly GCF_009651005.1). Lineage (GTDB taxonomy): Bacteria > Bacillota > Bacilli > Bacillales_A > Planococcaceae > Sporosarcina > Sporosarcina obsidiansis. The sequence continues at coordinate 65,787 of NZ_WHVW01000015.1, read as the reverse complement.
AATTATACAGAGTATGCGGAAGGCAGGTACGATCAATCCGGTATTCTTACTAGATGAAATCGATAAAATGTCTAACGACTTTCGTGGAGACCCTTCTTCCGCCATGCTTGAAGTGCTCGATCCTGAACAGAACAGTACGTTTAGCGATCATTATATTGAAGAGCCGTATGATTTATCGAATGTCTTATTCATAGCGACTTCTAATGATTTAAGTGCGATTCCGGGTCCGTTACGCGATCGTATGGAAGTGATTTCGATTCCTGGCTATACAGAACAGGAAAAACAGTCGATTGCAAAGCATCATTTAATTCCGAAACAACTGAAAGAACATGGCCTAACAAAATCTCAAGTTCGTTTTCAGGATCAAGCCATTTTGGAACTTGTGCGCTATTATACGCGTGAAGCAGGTGTTCGTTCATTAGAGCGTGAAGTCGCGAGTATTTGTAGAAAAGCGGCACGCCAAATTATTGCGGGAGACAAGAAAAGCCTGACGGTCAGCCCGAAAACATTACAAGCGTTGCTTGGAAAAAAACGTTTTCGATTCGGACAAGCTGAAACAGTCAATCAAGTGGGAATGGCAACGGGACTTGCCTATACAGCAGTGGGTGGAGATACACTACAAATCGAAGTTTCATTATCACCCGGAAAAGGTAAGCTACTGTTAACTGGAAAACTAGGAGATGTCATGAAAGAATCTGCGCAAACGGCGTTATCCTATGTACGTTCCAAAGCAGTGGATTTTGTGATTGATCCAGAGTTCCATGAGAAATGGGATATTCATATTCATGTCCCAGAAGGAGCGACGCCAAAAGATGGTCCTTCAGCCGGCATAACGATCGTGACTGCTTTAGTCTCTGCCTTAACGGAACGTCCAGTGCGTCGTGAAGTTGGAATGACGGGAGAAGTAACGTTACGTGGGCGCGTGTTGCCGATTGGCGGGCTAAAGGAAAAAACATTGAGCGCTCATCGTGCAGGTTTGCGAACAATTATACTCCCGAAAGAAAATGAACGTGATATTGATGATATACCAGAAAGTGTACGTAAAGAATTAACATTTAAACTCGTGTCGGATGCTCATGAAGTACTCGATATCGCTTTGGAGGAAAAGAAATGAAAGTCCATAATGTCGAAATGATCATGAGTGCGGTTAAACCAGAACAATACCCAACGGAAGGCTATCCTGAATTTGCGTTAGCGGGCCGTTCAAATGTGGGAAAATCTTCGTTTATCAATAAGATGATTGGTCGCAAAAGCTTGGCGCGCACTTCATCCAAGCCTGGAAAAACCCAAACATTGAATTTCTATAAAATTGAAGAGAAATTATTTTTTGTTGATGTACCCGGTTATGGTTATGCAAAAGTTTCGAAAACAGAAAAAGAAAAATGGGGCGGTATGATTGAACAATACATTACATCACGTGAAGAATTGCGCGCTGTAGTGCAGATTGTCGACTTACGTCATCCGCCATCCGTAGACGACTGTATGATGTACGATTTCCTTGCGAGTTATAATATCCCGACAATTGTAGTCGCGACGAAAGCAGATAAAATTCCCAAAGGTAAATGGGAGAAACATAAAAAAATCGTCCGGACTACGTTGAATATGGAGAAGCATCATCCGTTATTGCTGTTCTCATCTGAAAAGGGAATGGGTGTCGAAGAAGCGTGGCGTGAAATTGAAAGTCGGATGTAAAACGTTGTGAATTTTGTTGAATTTAGTTGAACATCACTAATTATTAGTGACAAACGATGTTCACAATTCATATTCCGACAAGATCACTATGTATGATATAATGAGGGTACGAAAAGATTTTGAAAGGTGTGAGCACCTAATGCATACAGTTGTCGTCGGTGTCAATCACCGGACTGCCCCTGTCGAAATTAGGGAAAAATTATCATTCGTCGAAGCAGAACTACCACAAGCGATGCAAACGTTGCAACAGCAAAAAAGTATCTTGGAAAATATTGTTATTTCTACTTGTAACCGTACAGAAATCTATGCGGTCGTTGATCAGCTTCATACAGGACGATATTATATAAAACGTTTTCTCTCTGATTGGTTTGCGATTCCAATGGAGGAATTCTCAAGCCATTTAATCATTCATGAAGAGGATGGCGCGGTGGAACACTTATTGCGTGTTGCTGCTGGAATCGATTCCATGGTATTAGGTGAAACGCAGATTTTAGGACAAGTCCGAAGCAGCTTTCTAACTGCACAGGAAATCGGTACTACAGGTACGATTTTCAACGAATTATTCAAACAAGCTATTACTACAGCCAAAAAAGCACACTCTGAAACAGCGATCGGTGAAAATGCGGTGTCGGTTTCTTATGCTGCGGTGGAACTTGGAAAGAAAATTTTTGGTTCACTAAAACATAAGCATATCGCCATTCTAGGTGCGGGGAAAATGGGCGAGTTGGCAGTTAAGAACTTGCAGGGTAGCGGCGTTGGCAAGATCACAGTGATCAATCGAACATTTTCTAAAGCAGAACTATTGGCGGCGAAGTTTGATGGGGAAGCTAAATCTATGCAAGAACTGCAATGTTTATTGCTGGAAGCTGATATTCTGATTAGCTCTACTGGTTCAACAGACTATGTCATCGATTTTGAGTTGATGCAGTTCGTGGAGAAATTACGTAAAGGTAAACCATTATTTTTGGTAGACATCGCAGTTCCGCGGGATCTAGATCCAAAAATCGGTGACTTGGCCAATATGTTCCTTTACGATATTGACGATTTGCAAGGAATTGTAGAAGCGAATCTTGCAGAGCGTAAACGTGCGGCAGATGAAATCGGTCTGATGATTGAACATGAAGTTGTGATGTTCAAAGAATGGCTATCCACTCTTGGGGTCGTTCCCATGATTTCTGCACTTCGTAAGAAAGCAAGCCGTATCCAAAGTGAAACGATGTTAAGTATTGAAAACAAAATGCCCGATTTAACAGAACGGGAAAAGAAAATATTGAATAAGCATACGAAATCGATCATTAACCAATTGCTAAAAGAACCGATCTTACAAGCAAAAGAACTGGCTACGGATAAAAAAGCAGCTGAACAACTTGCTTTGTTTGAACAGATCTTTGGAATTTCCGAAGATGTTGTGAAAGAAAAAGAACAGCTAGCCATTCAAGCCAAAGAACGCTTACAAAAACGAGCGGACGAAAAAACAAACGCGATCGACTCAACTGAATTAAATTATTTGTACTAATCAACTGGTGGTTCTGTATCTTGCTCTTTCACAAGAACGATACAGACCCCTTTTTTGTATGTCGATCTGCTTTTCGTTTTTATGATCTAAAAAAATTTAGTGTATAGATGTAGCAAATGAAATGGAAAGTGTCCTCCTGCAATGTAAATCCCCATTTTACTAGTTGTATGGATTTTATCTTTTTACTTTGCACGGATGCAATCATTTGCAGAAACGCTCTTTCATTTGAGACAATAAGATAGATGCGAGTTGGATGCAAAAGAGAGGTTTTCGCTTGAAAGGCAGAGAATAGTTTATGGTGGATTTGACAATGGCAAGACTTCAGGAATTTATGATCGTCATCTACGCCCTCGGTCTTGTCTTCTATTTAATTGACTACTTTAAGAAACAGAAAGTGTTGCAACAGATCGCTTTCTGGTTAATCGTCACCGTCTGGGTCACGCAGAGCGCGATACTATTGCTATATATTATAGAAATGAATCGATTTCCTGTATTATCGCTTGTCGAAGGGATCTATTTTTATGTATGGCTGTTAGTGACGTTATCCATTGTATTCCAACTAATTTATAAAGTAAATTTCATGGTCTTTTTTACGAATATCATCGGATTCACCTTCTTAATGATTCATGTATTTTCTAACCTGAAATATTCTGAGTCCACAGTCGGGGAGTCACTCATATCGGAAGTATTATTTATTCATATTACGACTGCGATCCTCTCCTATGCCGTGTTTGCCTTAGCATTTGTTTTTGCGATATTGTATTTAATTGTTTATAAAGTTTTGAAGAAGAAAAAATGGTCAAAACAATTTTCCAGTTTGCCGAATTTGCATCAAACGATGATGGGAATGAAGATGTCCATTTATACTGGAATTCCGATATTATTCGTCAGTCTACTATTTGGAGTTCAGTGGGCCTATGTAGCGCTTGCCGATTGGTCGATTTGGGATGTTAAGATTATGGGATCATTTGCAGTACTCTTGGTCTATACTGGAGTCATTTATTTTCATCATAAAGGAAAGCTTCAGTCCATGGAGTTTGCCTGGATGACAGTTTTGGCATTTCTTTTTACGGTAGTGAATTTCTTTTTAGGCAGTACATTGTCTCAATTTCATTTATGGATTTAAGGAAGGAAGAGTATTGTGAGAAAAATTATTGTAGGTTCCCGAAGAAGTAAATTAGCATTGACACAAACGAACTGGTTCATTGATCAACTGAAGCAAGCAGGTGCGCCATTTGAGTTTGAGGTGAAAGAAATTGTTACGAAAGGCGATCAGATTTTAGATGTTATGCTGTCGAAAGTTGGCGGCAAAGGACTATTCGTCAAAGAAATCCAGCAGGCACTTTTTTCAAAAGAAATTGATTTTGCGGTACATAGTATGAAAGATATGCCGGCTGTTATTCCGGATGGTTTAACTGTTGGTTGTATTCCAGAGCGTGTAGATCCACGAGATGCCTACATTGCCAATGACCATGTTCGCTTCATGGACCTACCGATTGGTGCAGTTGTTGGTACATCCAGTCTGCGTCGTAGTTCACAGCTATTGATGCTACGCCCTGACTTAGAGATTAAATGGATTCGTGGTAACATCGATACACGTTTACGTAAGTTACAAGACATGGAGTACGACGCCATTATTTTAGCTGCAGCAGGGTTGAAGCGTATGGGTTGGAACGAGGATATTGTAACAGAATATCTTGCGCTTGATGATTGTATTCCTGCTGTTGGACAAGGTGCATTAGCTGTTGAATGTCGTGAAGATGATCAGGAACTATTGGATGAATTGTCTAAATTGACAGATCGTAAAACATGGGTAGAACTGGAAGCTGAACGTACTTTCCTTTCTGAAATGGATGGTTCATGTCAAGTACCAATCGCCGGATTTGCGACTTTCGATGGAAATGAAGTCGAATTGACTGGTTTTATTGCGTCTCCAGATGCGATTGAAGTTTTCCGTGAAACATTGAAAGGAACTGATCCTGTCCAGGTTGGTAAAGAAGTGGCGAAACTTCTGCGCGACCAAGGTGCCTCTGAAGTAATCGAGAAAGTGAAGGCGGAAATGGATGCGTAAAGCACTACCGTTAACAGGAGAAACGGTTATTTTTACAGGAACACCTAAATCTCCGGAAGCCGCTGAACTTGTCAAACAGTATGGCGGCTCTCCTGTTTCAATTCCACTTATTGAAGTGGAGGAAGTATTGAAGAAAGACGATCAGCAGCAACTTCAGCGGGCTCTGCAAGCGGATTGGCTTATTTTTACAAGTCAAAGTGCTGTGGGGGCTTTTCGATCAAAAATGGAACGTTTTCGATTTACATCGTCATCATTTAAGGGGAAAGTAGCTGCTGTGGGAACTCGGACAGCCGCCGCATTAGATAAGCTCGGCTTTTCTGTTTCATTCATTCCGACTGTTTTTAGCGCAGATGTCTTTGTCCGCCAATTTAAACCGAGTGAGTCGGAACAACTGAGTGTTGTGTTTTTAAAAGGGTCGTTGGCCGGTAGCTTGATACGCGAAGAATTGCCGTTTCATGTGACGGAATGGACTGTCTATGAAACGAAAAGCGCTACGAGTGCAATTGATAAATTGATTAAACAAATTACCCATAAAGAACAAGTTTCAGTTTTGTTCGCTAGTCCATCCGCGGTGGATGTTTTTGCTTCTCGTGTTGCACCTCTGACAACATGGAAAGGGTTTACGGTCTGTGCCATTGGGCATGTGACGGAACGTGCCCTATTGAAAATAGGAGCACCTGTTCATGTAAAGCCTGAAACGTACACATTAGTTGAGCTAGTTCACGCACTGGCCAAACGAAAGGAAGTTTTTTTAAATGAATCCAATTGAATTCAAGCGACATCGTCGACTTCGTACACATCCGACTGTACGTGCGATGGTGCGAGAGACCTCTATTAAAGCGGCTGACTTTATTTATCCGCTATTTGTCACGGAAGGTGAGAATATACGAAATCCCATCGCGTCGATGCCGGGTGTGGACCAATTTTCGATTGATTTATTGCTGAAAGAGACAGATGAAGTAGTGGATCTTGGCATTTCTTCCATCATTTTATTCGGCATTCCTTCCGGCAAAGATGCAGTTGGCTCAGGAGCTTATGATGATGAAGGGATCATTCAGCGTGCAACTCGTGCCGTGAAGGAGCGTCATCCGAACTTAGTTGTCGTTGCAGACACTTGTTTATGTGAATATACGGACCATGGACATTGTGGCGTTATTCACGGGATGGATGTGGATAATGACGCTAGCTTGGAGTTATTAGCAAAAACAGCGGTTAGCCAGGCGAAAGCAGGAGCTGATATTATTGCCCCGTCGAATATGATGGATGGTTTCGTAGCTGTGATTCGTCAAGCACTTGATGAAGCAGGATTCCAACATATTCCGATCATGTCGTATGCGGTGAAATATGCGTCTGCGTATTATGGTCCATTCCGTGATGCTGCGCAATCAACACCACAATTCGGTGATCGCAAGACCTATCAAATGGATCCAGCGAACCGAATGGAAGCGATGCGAGAAGCGGAATCTGATATTTTAGAAGGTGCCGACTTTTTGATCGTGAAACCCGCATTATCTTATTTAGATATTATTCGCGACGTGAAAAACCATGTATTGTTGCCAGTTGTAGCGTATAACGTCAGCGGCGAATATGCGATGGTAAAAGCAGCCGCTCAAAATGGCTGGGTCGATGAGAAGAAAATTGTTTTAGAAACGTTGACAAGTATGAAGCGTGCAGGCGCAGACATTATTATGACGTATCATGCAAAAGACGCTGCTCGCTGGCTGGAGGAGAACTAATTGGGAAGAACTTATACGAAATCTGAACAAGCATTCAAGAAAGCTGTCGATTTATTGCCGGGCGGAGTCAATTCACCTGTTCGGGCATTTAAATCTGTAAATATGGACCCAATCTTCATGGAGAGTGGAAAAGGCGCGATCATCAAGGACATTGATGGCAATGAATATATCGATTATGTTCTATCATGGGGACCCCTCATTTTAGGACATACCGATCCAGATGTTGTGTCGGCAATTCAGAAAGTTGCCGAAACGGGGACAAGCTTTGGTGCGCCTACGTTAGTCGAGAATGAACTCGCAGAAATCGTCATTGATCGTGTGCCATCCATTGAAATGGTGCGCATGGTATCTTCAGGTACAGAAGCGACAATGAGTGCGCTTCGCTTGGCGCGTGGCTACACAGGACGCAATAAAATCTTAAAGTTCGAAGGTTGCTATCATGGGCATGGTGACTCTTTATTGATCAAAGCGGGGTCTGGTGTGGCAACATTAGGTTTGCCGGATAGTCCGGGTGTTCCTGAATCGATTGCACAAAATACGATTACAGTAGCTTATAATGACTTGGAAAGTGTTAAAGCGGCATTCGAGCAATTTGGAGATGATTTGGCTGGAGTCATTGTGGAGCCAGTAGCCGGTAATATGGGAGTAGTCGCTCCAGAACCAGGTTTCCTTGAAGGCTTGCGTGAACTGACGACTGCGAATGGTACATTATTGATTTTTGATGAAGTCATGACAGGTTTCCGTGTAGGATATAATTGTGCGCAAGGTCATTTTGGTATTTCTCCTGATTTGACATGTCTTGGTAAAGTAATCGGTGGCGGATTGCCAGTCGGTGCGTATGGTGGGAAACGTGAAATCATGGAGAACATCGCACCTGCTGGAACGGTCTATCAGGCAGGTACGTTGTCTGGGAATCCACTTGCCATGACTGCGGGGATTGAGACATTGAAAAAATTGACTCCGCAATCATATGATCGTTTTATTCAATTGGGCGATCAATTAGAGGCAGGTTTCCGGGAAGCTGCATCGGCGAATGGCATTCCACATACAGTTAATCGTGCAGGCTCGATGATTGGATTCTTCTTCACCAATGAACGTGTCTACGATTATGAGCAAGCTAAAACGTCTGATTTGGAGCTATTTGCGGAATACTATCGTTTGATGGCTGAAGAAGGCATTTTCTTGCCGCCTTCCCAGTTCGAAGGTATGTTCTTGTCTGCGGCTCATACGGAAGAGCATATTGCGAAAACGGTAGAGGCTTTCCATACGGTATTTGGGAAGTTGAAAAGATCATAAAGATGTTATGTAGAACGCTGAGTGAACTTCGCTCAGCGTTTTTTTGCGTGTACGATAAGTGCAGACCAAGATAGGAGCGAATAGCTCGGTCTGTTGAGTGTTTCGCTCGGATCAACAGGACATACGCTCGGTAAGCGTTGACTTTGGCTCGGTAACATAGTGGAATGGCTCGTTCATTGTAGAGTTTGGAGCGGTTGTCGGAGTTTTTGGCGCGTTGGACAAATAGTTCGATGACACGGAAAAATTCCCTCTACCTTTTTTAATGTATTACAACGGTACTACTTCTAATCGCTTCAGTAATTTCATATAGTAGCCTGAGTTAAGAAAAGGAGTGAAGCGGATTGACTACACATGAATGGAAATTACACGAAACATTTTATTTTCCTGCTGAGTATGGTGCTTTTTCAGAAGCTGCTGAACTAAAGGTGACGCCTGGTTTTACGGAGGATCGAACGGAAGATGCGATCCGTTTACAGGGTATTTATCATATTGCTGCAAATGTCTTATTTGACCAAGACAAGCCTGTTGAGTCGTCTAAAGAGGATCGATTGGTCATTGATGATGTGGAAGTAGAAAATGGCAAAGGGTATTTTGAGTATGCCGTTCCGTTGAATGTGGATTTACCATCAGATATTGCAGGTTCACTTGATCTACAGGTTAAAGAAGTACGCGCCGAACAGCTTGAAGATGGAGGTTTGCGTTTAGAATGGGCAGTACATTTAGAGGATGCAGCCGCTTTACTAGAAGAGCCTATTTCGACGGAAGAACCAGTAGTTCAGACAGTTGACGAAACGAAACAAGCGACTCAAATTGCTGTGGAATCTACTTCGCATTTAGAATTTTTGGCTGCTGCAGACAAGGCCGTTGAAAATGGTCAAAAAGAAATGGAAGACTTTCTCCTGTACATCGCCGAACTGGATGACGATGTGACGAGAAAGATCTTCCATTCAAATAATGTTTTTATAGAAGCAGAACGACAGACTAGCGAGGAGACAGAATAATAAAAAGTCGCCAGTTGTGGGAACGATTAATAAGCGGATCAATTGAAACACTGTGAGCGGAAATATACAGCCTTTGCAATAAAACCTTGTCTTTCGTAGCCAAGGGGGCAATAAGTAGGGGTTATAACCTCTTCGCAAAATACACCATCCTTTCTTAGTTCATTGAAGTAAAACTTGACGTTCCTATCCACCTTCCCATATAATAATGGGTGATTAGGATAAAGATGCGAAGAATAGGAAAGTACATGTGATGAGTTTTCTCCAGAGAGGGTACGATAGCTGGAACGTACCTGAAAACGGCAGATGGAAAGTCCCCTATGAGCAGTTTCTGTGAAATCTAGTAGCAGAAGCCGGTGAGAACCGTTAACAAAGATTAAGATGCATGCTTTTTAGCGTTCATAAATAAAGGTGGTACCACGAGCTCCTTCGTCCTTTACCCGGGATGGATGGGCTTTTTTGTATCCCTTTTTTTACCTTAAGGAGGAACTAATATGACAGATGAACTAACAATGCCGACAAAATATGATCCACAAGCCGTTGAGAATGGCTGCTATGATTGGTGGTTGCAAGGGAAATATTTCGAAGCGGATGTGAAAAGCGAGAAAGAACCCTATACGATCGTCATTCCGCCTCCCAACGTTACGGGCCGACTTCATTTGGGGCACGCTTGGGATACAACGTTACAAGATATGCTCATTCGAATGAAGCGTATGCAAGGATATGACGCCCTTTGGTTACCAGGAATGGACCACGCTGGTATTGCAACACAGGCGAAAGTTGAAGAAAAGCTACGGTCAGAAGGTGTAACGCGCTACGATTTAGGGCGTGAAAAATTTGTACAAGAAACATGGAAGTGGAAAGAAGAATATGCTAGCCACATCCGTGCTCAATGGGCGAAGCTTGGCCTTGCGCTTGATTACTCACGTGAACGTTTTACATTGGATGAAGGACTATCTAAAGCGGTCCGTGAAGTATTCGTTAAATTGTACAATAAAGGCTTGATTTATCGCGGTGAGTATATCATCAACTGGGACCCTGCCACGAAAACAGCGTTATCCGATATTGAGGTTATTCATAAAGACGTTCAGGGTGCATTCTATCATATGCGCTACCCATTGACAGACGGTACAGGATCTATCGAAATTGCGACCACTCGTCCGGAAACGATGCTAGGCGATACGGCGGTTGCTGTCCATCCTGATGATGAGCGGTATCAACATTTGATTGGGAAAATGGTTAAATTGCCAATTGTCGATCGTGAAATTCCAATTGTGGCAGATGACTATGTGGAAATGGACTTCGGTAGTGGCGCAGTGAAAATCACACCGGCTCATGATCCGAATGACTTTGAAGTAGGGAATCGTCATAACTTGCCACGTGTACTTGTTATGAACGAAGACGGTACGATGAATAAGATGGCTGGTACGTATGAAGGTATGGATCGTTTCGAGTGCCGTAAGCAAATTGTGAAAGACCTGCAAGAAATGGGTGTTTTATTCGAAATTGAAGAACATTCACATTCCGTTGGTCACTCTGAGCGAAGTGGAGCCGTTGTTGAGCCTTATTTATCGACACAATGGTTCGTTAAGATGCAGCCACTTGCTGAAGAAGCGATTAATTTGCAGAAGAAAGAAGAAGAAAAAGTTCATTTTGTTCCGGAACGTTTTGAAAAGACATATCTTGGTTGGATGGAAAATATTCACGACTGGTGTATTTCTCGTCAACTTTGGTGGGGACACCGCATTCCAGCTTGGTACCATAATACTACGGGTGAAATCTATGTCGGCCAAGAAGCTCCAGCAGATGAAGAAAACTGGACGCAGGACAACGACGTACTCGACACATGGTTCTCATCAGCACTGTGGCCGTTCTCGACAATGGGTTGGCCGGACGTAAACAGCGAAGAGTTCAAGAAGTACTATCCGAACGATACCCTTGTTACAGGATATGATATTATCTTCTTTTGGGTGTCCCGCATGATTTTCCAAGCACTCGAATTTACCGAAGAGCAGCCATTTAAGGATGTCTTGATCCATGGTCTAGTGCGTGCGGAAGACGGGCGAAAAATGTCTAAATCTCTTGGTAACGGTGTGGATCCGATGGACGTCATCGACCAATATGGTGCGGATGCATTGCGTTACTTCCTAGCGACTGGTTCTTCGCCAGGTCAGGATTTGCGTTATTCTACGGAAAAAGTCGAAGCCATCTGGAACTTTGCCAATAAAATTTGGAATGCCTCTCGTTTTGCGTTGATGAATATGGATGGTATGACCTATGAAGAAATCAACTTAACTGGTGAGAAATCTGTTGCGGATGCATGGATCCTAACTCGTCTGAATGAAACGATTGAACAAGTTACAAACTTGGCCGATCGTTACGAATTTGGAGAAATGGGTCGCGCATTGTATAACTTCATTTGGGATGATTTCTGCGATTGGTATATTGAGATGGCGAAATTGCCATTGTACGGCGAAGACGAAGTAGCGAAGAAGACGACTCGTTCCGTACTTGCGTATGTCCTGGACAATACGATGCGTCTATTGCACCCACTCATGCCGTTTATCACAGAAGAAATCTGGCAGAACCTTCCACATGAAGGGGAGTCGATTACCGTTGCGAAATGGCCGGTAGTGGACGCAGCTCTTTCTGACGCATCACGTGCGACGCATATGAAGCTGTTAATGGACATCATTCACGCAGTACGGAATATCCGTGCGGAAGTGAATACACCGATGAGCCGCAAAGTCGACTTGTATATTTCCGCAAAAGATGAAGCAACAGTGGCTGTACTTGAAGCGAACCGCCAATATATTGAGCGCTTCTGTAATCCGGAAACGTTAACGATTGGCGTACAAGTAAATGCACCAGGTAAGACGATGTCGGCTGTAGTGACAGGTGCAGAACTGTTCTTGCCACTTGAAGGATTAATCGATATTGATGAAGAAATTGCTCGTTTAACGAAAGAGCTTGCGAAGTGGGAAGGCGAAGTGAAACGAGTTCAAGGGAAATTATCCAATGAACGCTTTACTGCGAAAGCGCCTGCGGCAGTTGTAGAGGAAGAACGTGCAAAAGAGCAGGATTATTTGGAGAAGCGTGCGGCGGTTGAGCGACGTATTGTGGAACTGAAGGAAATTTAATAATTGAGGGAAAACATCCGGTGAGTATTTTATCTACAGCCGGATGTTTTTTTGTTTAGGAAGAATATTTTCTATCAAAGACTTATATATGATCTGTGGCAAGCCAAAAGACGACTAGACCGAGCAAAACCTCTGCGGAAGCGCTCTAAACCTTGCGCGTACCGAGCTAAAGTCGAGCTGAACCGCTCCAAACCTTAAATGTACCGAGCGAAACCTCCGTAGAACCGCTCCAAAGCCTTCTCGGTTTAAGAATAAGACTTCGCTTGTTACTTTTCCAATCGTTCTTTTACATAACACATCAATTTTTCGGCTACTGAAAAATCATGTGTTACATACAGTGATCTAGCACCAACGGGGTCCTCAATTTCATTGAGTAACCAGCTGCCTTTAGTAGGGAGTAAGAAATCGATACCGATATAATCACTGTGGATTGCCTGAGCGATTGTTTGTACTTGTTTCGTTTGAGTTTCGTCCAGCACGTATTTCTCTACTGATCCACCTAACGTAAAGTTTGATTTAAAGGAATTCGATCCAGTACGCTTTACTGCACCTACCACATTTTCGCCAAGCATAAACACACGGACGTCTTGTGCCTCAGCCTCAATAAATGGCTGAGCAATGAGTTCTTTTCGTTCATAGCCACGTAGTACTTCGTCAACCTCTTTATGAGTATGACATAAGAAAACTTCTTTTCCTCCATAACCTCCCCGTGTTTTCAGTACGAGAGGTAATTCGGGCAATTGTTGATCGAGACGATAAGTAGGAACCGTGGGAATTCCAAGCAAAGAAGCTAATTCAAATGTTCGCATTTTATCATTGGCGATCTCTTGGACTGCAGACCGGTTAAACAGGTGATAGCCAGTCTGCTCTAGCTCGTTTGCCAATTTAGGATTGCGGTCTCGGAATAAAATAAAATCGAATGAATCAGTTGGTGGTTCGGTGATCAGTACCAACTGAATCCCGATTTGTTCTGATTCTTTCTGCAAATCCTCAATAAATGTTTGGTTTCGTTCCGCTTCCATCGCGTTATAATAGACGGCACCTTTCATCCAAGCTTCCTCAATATGTAGGAGATCATCGCATCTGCAACATTAATGCCTGTAACGTTCAATAAATTGCGAATATGAGCTGCACCATTTACTTCACAGACGAGCGGCTCTTCATTCACTCCAAACAGCAGATCAACACCTGCAAATTCCGCACCTACTGCCTGAGCAGCACGCAATGCTAGGGACTTTTGCTCAATTGTCAGTTCCACGACTTCCGCAACGCCTCCATTCGTAATATTCGCCCGGAAATCGGTATGTGAATGGCGGTACATGGCGGCAACCACCTGATCACCCACGATATTGACACGCAAATCTCGACCTCTACTAGATTCAATGAACTCTTGGAATACATAATCCACTCCACGCAATTCATCGACTTTTTCATAGAAACACTCTTCAGACTCGATCAAGTATACCTTCATACCAAACGAACCATGACCTTCTTTAATAATTAATGGCAAACCAAGTGTGGATAAAACTTGTTCATAGTATCCACTATCGCGAATTGTAAAGTTTGCATAGACTTTCGGCGCAATAATCGTCTTCGGCATCGGTATTCCATGTTTCGCAAGTTCTAAATATTGTTTTGCTTTATTGTCACATGTTTCGATTACGTCTGGATCATTAAAGACAGGTATTCCTGCTTGCTTTAGAAAACTAGCGAGCAATGTATCTTTATCAAGAAACACGACAAAATCAGGTTGATCTTGTATTCGTTCTTGCAAATTCATTTGAACTTCGTAGTTTTTCAGTATGTTTGCTTTCACTCCTGCACGCTCTGCGGCTTCTTGAACGAGACGAGCTTGATCAGCAAATTTATCACTTATCAGACTCCCGTTATATATCACCCAACAACTTTTCAATCCTCACGCCACCTTTGATATAATAGGTTCATACAGTAATTTTAGCACAGGAGGAATTTCTTTGATTCCAAAACTTGATGAATATAAAAAACAATTTGAACTAGAGAGCGATGATTCGATTAAACTAGGACTGGACGCGGTGAGAGTAGCGCTTGCGAAAGTGGGACATCCAGAAAAAGACTTGCAGATCATTCATGTCGCTGGAACGAACGGGAAAGGTTCGACAATTGCGGTGATGGAAGCAGTTTTGCGGGCGCATGGGTATACGACAGGTGTGTTTTCATCGCCAGCAATCTATGATATACATGACCAAATACGACTAAATGGATCCCCTATTTCACAAGATCTCTTGGCGTCCATTTTTATGGAGATGAAAACAGCTGGCTTGAGCGGAACATTAACAGACTTTGAATTATTGACAGTGGCTGCGTTGTTAGCGTTTCGAAAAGTTGCTCCTGACTATTGTTTAATTGAAGCCGGAATGGGCGGCAAGTTGGACAGTACTAACGTCGTGAGACCATTAGTGTCTGTTATTACTTCAATTGCACTTGACCATACAGGGTTCCTAGGTCATACCATTCAAGAAATTACGGAACACAAAGCGGGGATTATAAAACCCGGAACTCCCGTGATTATTGGGGATTTACCGAATGAAGCAGAAGCAGTTGTGGAAGAAACAGCCCAACGCAATAGAAGTCGTTTAGTTGAATATGGAAGAGACTTTGTTATGGGATTAAATAGAAACGTATATTTTAAAGGAATAGCAACCTTTGAACTACCATCACGAAAAATGAAAGGACCTCACCAAGCTATCAATCATGCGGTTGCTTTGGAAGCCTTGTTGCAAGCAGGTATTTCATTGGAGCAAGAATTAGTTGCAAAAGCAATTGCAAACGTTCAGCTGCCATTCCGATTTCAAAAAATCAATGACAAAGTCTATATCGATGGTGCTCATAATCCAGCTGCTGCTCGTATGTTAGTTCGGACGATAGAAGAAGAGTTTCCGGGGGAGACAGTGGATTGGGTAGTGGGAATGTTGAATACGAAAGATTATGCGGAAACCTTGAAAATTTTGGCGCTTGTAGCAAATAGCTTTACGTTTGTTGATTTTCCACATCCTCAGGCAGCGAGAGCGGAGGATTTGCAGGCGGTTTGTCCGATTTCACACAACAAAATTGTTTCAATGGAAGAAATAGACCTTAAAAGTACCGAAAAATACAAAAAATTTGTTGTAGGGTCACTTTACTTGTTGAGTAGTTTAATGAGACAATAGGCTTAATAGCGAACGATATATTTTGTATAATAAGACAAACAAGGTATTTAGTTTTAGGTCGTATCGTAGGATAGCATGATAGGAAAAGTTATTGAGGAAGGTGGAGAATCATGAGAGCGAACAATGAAAATGGTATGACGCTGGTCGAGATTTTGGCGGCACTTGTGATTCTTGGTATTGTATTTATCAGCTTCATGACAATTTTTCCTCAGATGAATAATTTTAATAATAAGACAGAGACGAAGTTAGTTTCAATGAACTTAGCTAAAAAAGAATTGCAAGAAATTAAAAAAGATTCATCTAAATTATCAGAAGAAAATAAGGTTGAAGGTACTGCTAATTTGTATAAATATTCAATAGGGGAGAAAAATCAGTATGAATGTGAAGTGGAATATACAGAAACACCTGATTTGAATAAAAACTCTTCTGATAAATCTGTAGCATTAAATAAGATTCAAATTAGTGTAAAAAAAGACGGGAAATTAATAAGTGAAACTTTCGGATATCTGGTAAGTGAGTAACGAGGAGGCCGACTATGAAAAATAATGAGGGTGGAATGACATTAATAGAAGTTTTAGCTACACTCGTTTTACTATCCTTGATTTCTGGAATTATTTGGTCTGCTATTTTGATATCTACTAAATTTAACATAGCAGAAAATTCAACTCTCCATTTACAACAAGAATCTAATTATATAATTGCAGAGCTTCAAAGAATTCATAGAAAATGCGATTCTTATACAATAGCTATTACAAAAAATGCTATAGAAGTTAGTGAGTGCAAAAATGATAAACTAGAAAATCTTCCTGAATACATTGGGGTTATTAGTCAGGGATATGAATATGGTCCAGAAATTACTGAGATAGTAACGCCGGCAAAAGATGATTTAAGAATAAATAATTTAATACTAACTGACACTCTCAATTCAGAACGAAATAGGAAAAGGCACGTTGAAGTTAGTACTGTTATATCTAGATATATAACTGAAGATGGAACAAATTAACTGATAAGTATTTGTCACAACACTTAAAAAGGCGGTGTTTTTGATGAAAAAAGTAGGTGAAGAACAGGGGTATGCACTAGTTATAGTTTTATTTTTAATCGTTTTTATTATGACAATCACCGCTGTATTTATGCGAGGTTCGCTTAGTAATGCAAAACAAGAGAATGTTGTAAATGTTAATCATCTATCTTATGTAGCTGCAGAGATGGGTGTAGATTATTATAAGAATAAATTCACAAATAAGTTTTATGAAGTGAGAGATGTAATTTGGAATGAAGAAGTAACAAATTATAAGAATGAAGTAACAAATAAAGATTATAAAGGCGATCCAGTAGAGACTGCTAGAGATTATGAAAAAGTGATACGTGAAAAAATTGTGATTAAATTAAAAGAAGAAAGTAGTACAGCTTCTCCTTCTAATACTTATTTCAGTGGAAAAGGACAGAATTTTGCTGTTTGCGAGCCTGCAAATCTTTGTGATTCAAATAATGTCATTATAATAAAGGGTGATGTTATCGGTGATTACAAAGATGGTAAAGTGGCGGAACTAGACCTTACATTGTTATTTGAAGTTCCTGAATTGATAAGTTCACTCGAAGATGGAGAATCTAGTGATGGAGATGGTGGATCTGGGGAGCTGTTTGCTCCATTTGCTAAATATAAATTAATAGAACAACAAGTGGAAAAAATTTCCGCTATAAATATAACCAATGAATCTAACTATCAGCAAGACGAAAATTTCAGCAATAAATCGAATATAAATATAAATAGAAAAGAAAATGTTCAACTTGGCCAATTTCAAAGTAATAAGGGGTCAGTTACTATCAGTGCAGAAGGTGGAGTCTCAACAAAAGGGATTTTTGGAAATGATAATATGAATATTTCATCTAATAGTAGAGTGGAAACCGGAAAAATTCAAGACAATACACAATCGTTAAAAATATCCGCTCAACGAAAAGTTCAAGTGAAAGAAAATTTATATAATAATGCAAACGTGAATATTAAAACTAATGGTGGATTTCAAGTAGATGGGCAAATTTCAGAAAATGATGGAACGTTGATAATTCAATCTTCTGATAAATTTCAATCAGGCATTATTGCCAGAAATGAAAGAGTGAATATATTAACCAATGGAGAGTTTCAATCTGGTTCAATAGAAGGAAATAAGTTCAGTCTAGATATCGAAGCTTCTGAAGGGTTTGAGTCAGGACAAATTATCTCGAATGGAACAACGAATATCCAAACTAGTGGCAAGTTTCAATCAGGATTGATTGAACAAAATAATAGTGGACTTACAATCAAATCAAAGGATGGGTTTCAATCAGGAAATCTTCAATATAATACAAATGTCTCTATAGATACATTTGGTGAATTTCAAGCTAATATAATTATTGGAAACAAGGAAAAAATTGTACTAAATTCAATTGGTAAATTTCAAGCAAAAGAACATATTCAAGATAATATTAATATGGAAATCCAAACTAACAGTAGTTTTCAAGCGAAAAGACTATACGGGAATAAAACTATAAAGATATTTAGTAATGATAAATTTCAGATAGATGATAAAATTCAAGATAACCATGATCTATTGATTTTAACAAATGGTGAATTTGAGACTAATGGCGTTATTTACGGAAATAAAGGTATTGAAATTCATAGTAAAGAAAAATTTCAAACAAAGAATATCCAGGATAACTCGAATCTTAAAATTGTTGCATACAAAGACTTTCAAGCTGAAAATATTTATTTGAAAAGCAATTCTATGATTTGTGTTGGCGGTGAATATCAAGCTAACCATTTATCTACTGAAGGAAATAGCGCTGTATATGTTCTTGATAAAAAATATGCAACAAAATCGAATATTAAACACTTGGAAAAAGCAGAATGGGAAACTACATGTGGGGCGTCTTTTGTAGATGGAGAGATAGATCTTCCTGCTCTCAATGAAAACGCTAAATGGGAAGATCCTAAAATAGAAGTTAACTATTAATTCAACAAGTTAACACCCCATTAATATCCCAATGAAAAGGTGGTCACCCAATGAAACGAAAACTATACACAATCAGCCTACTCTGGGCAGCCGCACTCCTAGCCCTATCCACCCTATTTGTCCAAGACACATACGCAGGAGATGGCTTCTTCTCAAATATCAAACGTTTCGGCAAGCACACGTATGTCGGGCCGTTTGATATTTCGAAACAGAGTCGAAAAAAAGCGAAAGAGAAGTTGACGTCGGATTTCACAGAACTTGATCAGAATCTCGCAGTGGAGCTACTCGTACAAGACCACGCTGTCAAAGTGCCATCCGAAGTGGTGACATTCGAGGTGGACGCTACATTGAGCCAGGCTGCTTCTGGCCAGGATAATCCTTTAATTGCGAATGTATCGCGTGATGGAGTACGTACGGTCTTAAAGCAAAACTTTGACTCGCTGACATTCTCTGAAAATGATGTAGAAACGATTTCTAGTAAAATTGAAGAAAATGTCCGAAGTGGTATTATGCCGCAACGTATTCATTTACCTGAGCATGTGCCTGGTCTTTATTCTCAAACACAGACAGTCGCTTCATCTACGTATACTATTGACGAGCTACCTAAAGGGTTGCGATTAATCATGGAGGAACTGAATGGTACGGAAATTCAGCCGAACTCGACATTTTCTTTTAAGGAATTTGTCGAAGGAAAAGAAATGGCTAGCGCGAATGATGTCCAATTGACCATTATGTCGTCTATGCTGTATGCGGCCGCTTTGCAGACAAACTGGATTATTGATGAGCGAAATATTAGTAGTGAACTAACAGCGGAAGTTCAACCGGGATTCGAAGCAGCGATCAATCGCAAGTTGGGACTAGACTTCATGTTCTCCAATCCAAACCAAACCGTTTTCACCATTCATACAAAGTGGACAAACTCTCAGCTGGAACTGACAATCGAAGGGCTTCCTTTCGTGCATTCGTATGAACCGGTAGTGGAAGGGCTGACAACATATGAGCCGAAAACAGTCATTCGCTACAGTGCTTTCGTTACTCCAGGAGTTGTGGACGTTGCAGATATCGGTAAAAAGGGATTGGAAGCAACAGTCAAACGGAAAGTGTTGCTAAATGGTTCATTAGAAGACTTTGAAGATATATCAGTAGACTTCTATGCTCCACAGCCGAGAATTGAACGTCATCATTTGATTCAATCAGAAAATACGAATGGCGGAAATAGTAATGGGGGTAACGAGGGAAGTTCTGGCAGTACGGATGGAAATTCTTCAAGCACTAACGATTCAGGAAGCAATTCATCAGGTTCCGGTACGTCCTCAGGGAAACCATCAAGCGGGAGTAATTCCGATAATCCGGACATATCTGATGGAAAAGATGACGATGAAGTGATTTACGACAAAGGCGGCAATATCATGAAGTTCGATAAAAATGGTAATCCGATTGACTGATAGAGGAGGATGTAGATGGCAACGACTAGAAAACGTCTCGGAGATTTATTAATAGAGTCCGGTTTATTGACCGATGAACAACTAATGAGCACGTTGAAGGAAAAGCCTCGAGATCAGCGACTGGGTGATGCGTTATTGCAACGTGGATACATTACTGAGCAACAGTTAATTGAAGTATTGGAATTCCAGCTAGGGATTCCTCACGTCAATTTATTTCGCTATCCATTTGACCCGAAACTCTTCAATATTGTTCCGAAAGGTTTGGCAAAACAGAACTTAATTGTGCCGTTAAAAAAGGACGGGGATAAATTATTCGTCGCCATGGCGGACCCGATGGACTACAATACAATTGAAGATTTGCGCTTATCGACGGGCTTTCATATTGAAACAGCGATTGCTTCTAAAGATGATATTACGCGAACGATTACAAGATATTATGATGAAGAAGTGTTCGATGACTTACTATTTGAAGAGCCGGAAAGACAGGCGCAACAGCAACAAGAAGAAATCGTCGATATGGATTCACCAGTCGTTCGTCTCGTCAATCAAATCATTTCGAGTGCGGTTTCTATGAAGGCAAGTGATATTCATATTGACCCGCAGGAACACCAAGTCGTCATCCGTTTTCGAATTGATGGGAAATTGCAGACAGAGCGTGTGTTGCCGAAACATATGCAATCCTCTCTCATCGCTCGAATTAAGATCATGGGAAATTTGAACATTACTGAATCAAGAATTCCGCAAGATGGTCGGATTAAGGTGACAATTGATTTTAGACCCATTGACTTGCGATTATCTAGTTTACCAACAGTTTTCGGAGAGAAAATTGTCATGCGGATATTGGACTTGAGTAGTTCCTTGAACGACTTGGCGAAACTTGGGTTCGGCCATACAAATTTGCAATCCTTTTTAAGAGAAATTGAAAAACCGAACGGAATTATTTTGATCTCTGGTCCCACAGGTTCAGGGAAGTCTTCTACGCTGTACGCGGCATTGAACCGTTTGAATGGGGAAGATGTGAATATTATCACGATTGAAGATCCTGTGGAGTATCAACTGGAAGGCATTAACCAAATTCAAGTGAATACTAATGTTGGCTTGTCTTTTGCAGCTGGACTACGATCGATTTTACGTCAAGATCCCGATATTGTGATGGTGGGGGAAATCCGTGATAAGGAAACGGTGGAAATTGCGATTCGTGCTTCTTTGACGGGGCATTTAGTTTTAAGCACAATTCATACAAATGATTCCGTCGCATCCATTTCCCGTTTGCTTGATATGGGGGTGGAACCGTTCTTGTTGACGGCTTCATTGAATGCGGTTGTGGCACAGCGTTTGATCCGCAGAGTGTGTCGGGATTGCGGAACTAGACAACAAGCGACTGAGCGAGAAAAAGAAATTTTCGCGAGACATGGCATGACAATTGAAGAAATCAATCGAGGACCGGGTTGTCCAGTCTGTAATCTGACCGGCTACAAAGGTCGAATTGCGATACATGAAGTTCTCATCATTACACCTGAGATGCGGGATGCGATCAACCGAAATGAATCGCCGAGTATATTACGTACGATTGCAGAAAAAAGTAATACGATTTTTCTGATAGACGATGGGTTAGAAAAAGTAAAGCAGGGCATTACAACTACTGAGGAAGTGTTGCGAGTAGCCTTGATGGAATAGGGGTGTAGGCAATGCCACAACGAATTGACCAATTACTGACCGAAGCCTTTCAAATGAAAGCTTCCGATATTCACTTGACTGTAGGTGTACCGCCAGTTTTCCGTGTCCATGGCGAATTGAAACGCTACGGGGAGACGCCACTAACTGAAGAGATTACGAGAGAAATTGCTTACCGAACGGTTCCAGAAAAAATGTTGCCTGCGTTTAAAGAAGTAGGGCAAATCGACTATTCTTATGAAATAGCAGAAGTATCCCGTTTTCGGGTAAATGCATTCCAGCAACGCGGTGCCATTTCATTGGCATTCCGGACAATCCCGACGAAAATTCCTACGATTGATGATTTGCAGATGCCACCTACTTTAAAAAATCTTTCCGGTACACCGCAAGGGCTAATTTTGGTGACAGGACCTACTGGGTCAGGGAAATCAACGACACTTGCTGCGATGATTCGCTATATGAATGAAACGATGCGGAAACACATTATTACATTAGAAGATCCAATTGAGTATATGCATGATCACGGGACTTCTATTATTGATCAGCGAGAGGTCGGATTTGATACAATTTCATTCGCGGATGGATTACGTGCAGCGTTGCGTCAAGATCCTGACGTGATACTCGTTGGAGAGATGCGAGATTTAGAGACGATTTCTACCGCAATTACGGCAGCGGAGACAGGCCACTTAGTCCTCGCGACATTGCATACATGGAGTGCTGCTTCGACTATTGATCGGATTATCGATGTCTTTCCGCACGGGCAACAGTCGCAAATTCGGGTGCAATTGGCCGGTGTGTTGACAGCGGTTATTTCACAACGTCTTTTCCAAACATCTGATAAACGAGGAAGACGTGCGGCAACTGAAATCATGATTAATAATCCTGCCGTTTCCAATTTAATTCGTTCTGAAAAAGTGCATCAAATTCCGAATGTAATCCAGACCAATCGTTCGTTAGGGATGCATATGATGGAAAATTCGGTTAAGAACTTGATGGATCAAGGAATTATTTCGTATGACATTGCAATGCCATATTTGCAGGGAGATGACTGACTGTGGCCCGTTTTACATATGAAGGACGTGATTCGAAGGCGATTCGACGTGGCACGATTGTGGCGGACAATAAGCGAGATGCCGCCATTAAGCTAAAGAATCAAGGGATTCGTGTCGTCAATCTTTCGGAACAGCCAGAAACCGTGTTGACGAAAGATATCATGATCGGAAAACCAGTCAAACGTGAGCAACTGATCATGTTTCTGCGTCAATTTTCCACTTTGCTGCAGGCGGGCGTGACGATTGTCGATGCGGTTCGTATCCTGTCCTTGCAAGTGGAGCAGCCTGCTTTTAAGAAGATTTTGATCTCTATTCAGGAAGATTTACGTAAAGGTACCTCGTTATCGGATGCATTGGCAAAGCACCCAAAAGCATTTGAACCATTTGTCTTACATATGATCAATGCAGGTGAATTGTCTGGTACAGTCGACGAATCACTCGATCGGTTGGCAGATCATTTTGAAAAATCTTATCGTACGAGACAGAAAGTAGTATCTGCTTTAGCTTATCCGGTTGTTGTAGGGATTGTGGCTGTTGGAGTCGTCATTTTCCTTTTGTCATTCGTTGTACCGATGTTTGTGGATATGTTTGAGGGAATTGGCGGAGAATTGCCTTGGCTAACGCTGTTCGTTCTTGCAGCAAGTGATTGGTTGCAGAATTACTGGTATGTACTTTTACTCCTCGTAACAGCGATAGTGGTAGGAATATTGATGTTGCGGAATAATCCACAAGGCAAGTATGTTCTGGATTCATTTTTATTGCGAATGCCGATTTTCGGGGATATCGTCAAGAAGTCGTCGCTAGCTATGATGACTCGTACGCTTAGTTCCATGTTCTCCAGTTCCGTACCTATCTTACAGTCATTAGCTATGACAGAGCGAGTTATTGGTAATAAAGTGATTTCAAAAGTGATTGGTGAGTCGAGGCAATCCATGGAACGAGGGGGATCTCTGACAGAACCAATGATGAACCATTGGGCATTTCCTCCTCTTATCCCGCATATGATTGCAATCGGAGAACAAACAGGGTCTTTAGACTCCATGTTAGCAAAAGTGGCAGACTTCTATGAAAAAGAGGTAGAGGCTGCAACAGAACGATTAAAGGCGTTAATAGAGCCAATTATGATTGTTGTGCTCGCTGCTATAGTAGGGACTATTGTCTTGGCAATTATGATTCCGATGTTTAGTATGTTTGAGCAGATAGATAGTTTGTAATGGTTTTGACACTTTTTCAATTAATAAATTGATTAATTTAGCATTTACTAGTTTTAATTTCCTAGAAACTCTGCTATACTATATCCATAGAGTAAGAAAAACAGAGGAGGAAATGATATGAAAAAGTTTCTACAAAAGAAATTGAAAAATGAAAAAGGTTTGACGCTAGTTGAATTGCTTGCGGTTATTGTGATTTTGGGAATTATTGCTGCGATTGCGGTGCCGGCTATTGGAGGGATTATTAATAATTCTAAAGTTGGTGCTATGAAATCAGATATTCTTAATGCTGTTAGTGCAGCTGAATTGTATGTTGTTGATAATCCGGAAGCTGAAACCGTTTCGTTAGAAAATCTTCAAGGGACAGGAACGGACGCTAAAAATGCAGCATATATTAGTGAAGTTGGCGGTTTAAAATCATTTTCATATGCAGTAACTACTAAATTAACTACAGCAACAGCTACGAAAGATAAAATTACTGTTACAGCTACATCGGCACCTAAAAAAGATATAGTAGATCTTAAAAATGGAGCTAAAACTGGCGAAGGTACTGCTACTGTCAAGGTTACAAGGTAGTTACATTAAACAATAGGTATCAGGTCTCCACACGGTCTGGAAACTTTTTAGATAATTATGTTATGTAATATTGTTCAAATAAAGATCCTGTAGGAGTTTTGTCTGCAGGATCTTTTTTTAATCAATAAAATAATTGTTATTTTAATAGTTGGTGCTGGTTATATATTTGCCGTATAAAAATACATGGGTAGTAGTAAAGAAGTGTTGAGGAACAGAAAATTTAGCTATATTTTTAGTTAGCTAAAGGAGAGGTCTACATGAGAGAACTATTTTTCGATAAGAGGGGACTGACACTCATTGAACTGCTTGCGGTAATAGTTATTCTTGGAATTATAGCCGCTATTGCAGTACCTTCGATATCAAATTTAGTGGATAATTCTCGTATTAAAGCAACGAAGGACGCGGCAATATTAGGAATACGATCTGCTGATTTATATTTTGTGGATAATCCACACCCACTCGGACATGTGAACTCAGTAAATTTAACAGCTTTAGTGGACTTGGGGTATTTAGAAGGTGGTATGGGGCTCTTAGATAACTCAGTTTATTTTGCAGATGAACAACCTACAAGAATTTGTGGTGCTTTATATATAAAGAATAAACCTTTAACAAATGAAAATATAATTAAATTTTACAAAGCGACTACAGAGGAAATATTAGATAGTGGCAATTCGTTACATGTGGGAAATACAACTTGTGGAGATAATGAAGTGCCGCCAGCGAAAAGTTAGGTATATCACTGTCGTAAGTTTTGTTTCTTTCCCTATTTCTATTTGCTATACTTAAATCTATCTAATCGATTATTAGTTTCTTGTTTCTTCTAGGAGGGTCCGTCTTATGTCCATTTTTTCACGCCCAATAAACTTATTTACACGCAATAGGCGCACTGCTTCTCTGACATTTGATGAAGAAGCAATTCGTCACGTTCGTATCAAATCCACTGACCCACTCGTCCTGGATTCAGTTCAAGAGGTGGCTTTGCCGCCCAATATCATTTCTGAAGGTCGGATTGTGAATCAAGATATGTTGGAACAAGTGCTAAACGATGCCATGAAGGAGTGGGGACTTGCCAAACGTGAGGTGGCATTTCTGGCGCCAGATGCATATGTCATCATCCGTAAAGTGGCGTATCCTGAGGACGTGGAAGACGAGGAATTGAAAGGCCATTTCTTCATTGAAATTGGCTCAACAATCTATCTACCTTTCGATGATCCGGTGTTCGATGTCGTTCCCTATACAGCAAACAATGTCGAACATGAGGCGATTCTGATTGCTTCAAAAGAAAGTGTCATGCAAACGTATGAGGCTGTGCTAGAATCGGCAAAGTTGGTACCTGTGGTTGCAGATATTGCTCCGCTTTCGCTGTATCGGCTGGCGTTCCATTCCCATCAGTTTACAGGGGACGAGCATATATTATTAGCAGACTTGCGTGGTCAAAGTTTAACAGTGTCTATATTTTTCAGTCATTATCCACTATTTATCCGATCAATGGAACTCGAAATACCCCTTAGCTTGACAACAGGGGAAGAATTAAATGAACACCGAGTTGAACCGCTTACGATCGTGATGGAATTAGAAAAATTGGCGAATTTCTATCGTTTTAATTTGGCTGCGAATGAAGCGGCCATTACACATTTGCTGTGGAATGGATCATACGAGCAACAGGACGAGCTGTTAGAAATGGTTCGTGAGCGACTGGGAATCGAGGCGCTTCCTTTGGTGAAAGAGCCAATACCGCTTGCAGACGGTTCTACGGTTTCTGCGGACTTCCACCGAGTCATTGGTCTTGCGTTAAAGGAAGAGGTGTAGGGAGCATGCTAGTCGATATTAATTTGCTGCCAGAGAAGATTAAAGAGCGGTCTACGTTGCTTTGGGTGGCTATTGTAATTCTAGCAGTAGCGCTCCTCAGTTGGGCTGCTTTTTTTTGGCTTACTCAAAAAAATAATGAGGAAGCACAAGCACTTCAACAGCAAGCTTTTGAAATTCAGAAGCAACAAGAAACAATCACATCTCAGCTCAGACCTTCATCGTTTGGTCAGGAAAAAGAGCAGTTGGCTTCAACAGTCGAGTGGCTTGAAGGCTATCATTATAAAACGGTTCCGCTCATTGAGGAACTTGTCCAAGCATTACCTGAACGAGGTTTCTTCCTAGAGTTTACGTTTACCGCACCGAATGAAGCCACGTTCGATGTGCAATTTGATGATTTAACAGAGGCAGCCCATTATCTAACTCGAATGAAAGCTTCTTCTCTAATTTCTGGTGCAACTTTTGAAGTGATCGAGACGGAAGGGTTGGATAGTGACGAAAAGGTGTTGCCACGATACATAGCAAGATACTTTGTTCAATTTTTAGATGAACGAGGCATAGTGAAGCCGGACGCAACGGTCGATCCGAATGTGATTGAGCAGCCACAAGAACCGTCCCAAGATGACGTACAGCCGCCAGCAAATGAGGAAATAGAAGGAGGCGGCACAGATGAGTAAATACTTTACGAAACGGCAGATGGAGCTCGGACTTGTCGTGCTAGCTTCCGTTTTTCTAGTTGCGCTTGTGTTTTATTCCGTCTATACACTCTATTTACCGGCAAAAGATCAGCGGGAACAAGCTGCATTGCAACTATCTAGCAATCGCGATACATTGTTTGCTTTGCAAAAACAACTGGCGAATAAGGATACGAATCAAACGTTTACTTCCCAGCCACTTCAACAAAAAGTGCCCGTTATTCCATTAGAGGACGGTCTTCTTTTAGGGATCGAAAAAGCAGAAGTGAAATCGGGTAGTAGAGTGCAGGAAATCACATTCTCCAAAGAAGAAACCACCATCCAAGAGATGCCGGAAGAAGTGCAAAACTTGGAAACGATTTTGATGGAAGTGAAATTATTTGCCGATACATACGAACAGGTCGAGACATTTATTTATGAAATTGAAGAGATGAAGCGTATTCTCAATGTTGAAGCAATCCAATTCGAAGCAACTGCGGAAAAGACCGAAGAAGATTCAGAAGTAGGCCTGATGGAATTGGTCATTACGTTTAACGCGTTCTTCCGTCCAGACTTGGTCAATTTGCAGAACGAGGCACCAAAAGTGGATGCGCCACCTGCCGCCTTGAAGGAAGATCCAACGACCATTAATAAAATGACCGGTAAAGAGACCGTGGAGTAGGAGGTTGTCTATGGAACTTGTAATTAGCATGTTTTTCTTCCTCTACGGCATCACATTCGGTTCATTTTTCAACGTCGTTGGCTTGCGTGTGCCGTTGAAAGAGTCTATCGTAACACCGCCTTCCCATTGTACGACTTGTGACCGCCGTCTGACGCTTGTGGATCTTGTGCCCGTCTTTTCCTACGTCTTCTTAAAAGGCAAGTGTAGAGGTTGCGGTGAGCGGATCAGTGCGATCTATCCGCTGATGGAGTTGTTGACGGGTTTGTTGTTCGTCTTTTCCTATTTGCACTTCGGATGGCAATGGGAACTACTTGTTGCGTTGCTGTTTATTTCAATGCTCATAATTTTGACTGTATCTGATCTAACATACATGCTTATCCCTAACAAAATTCTTTTGCCTTTTGGCGTTGCGATTTTCATTGCACGTGTAGTGAGTCCACTGACACCTTGGTGGGATAGTCTGCTTGGGGCGATTGTCGGTTTTGGTCTGTTATTGCTCATTGCGATCGTGTCGAAAGGTGGTATGGGGGGTGGCGACATTAAGTTATTCCTAGTGATCGGCTTAGTGCTTGGCACACTTCAGACCTTACTGACGCTGTTTTTGGCTTCTCTTATTGGGGCAATTGTCGGGTTCATTTTTCTTAGAAAAACGAAGCAAGGACGCAAAACACCGGTTCCATTTGGTCCTTCTATTGCGGTTGCTGCGCTTATTGCCTATTTTTATGGCTCGCAACTTGTCGGATGGTATACCGATTTGTTGAGTTAAATCAGAAAATTTTCACGGACAAGACGACAAGAGTCTTGTCCTTTTTTGTGTTCACTTTGGTAAAGTGAAGAAAAAAGTGGAGTGAATGCAGATGAATTTTCGAAGATCCTATTCAAAATTTACGGTGATTCGAGCAATGGTGCAAGGTGTAGTGATCGGTCTTGCGGCAGTGCTCGTCATCGGTTTAACTATTTATACGACGGGTGGAAAGGACGCAGATCCTTCTAAAACAGTTGCGACATCGGGACCGAAGACAGAAGAAAAAGATGATCAAGCCGCGATAGACGACGGTAGTGTGTTGGCAATGTTCGTCAAGCAGTACGGCGTGTTTTCGAGCAAGGACACGGCCACAGATTTTGTCGCGTCAAACCCTTCCTTAGCGAACACAGCTATTTTGCAAGTGAGTGATCAGTTCTATGTGTGGGGAGCTGTGTGGCTGAAGGAAAGCCAAGTCGTCTTAAAAGAAGGGGAGGACGCGTTTAAGAAAAAAATTCGAGTGACACCAGGTACGTGTAAAACCGCCGATGTCAATGATGTGAAAAAAGCATTGCTGGCGGAAGATTTATCGAAAATTGAATTATCAAAAGACAAGAAAGATGCAAAAAAGGAATCGGATTTACAGAAGAAATTGACTGCGATTACCGCATTCACAAAGGATTCTTCGATTGCACGACTACATCTTTTAGCACATTATTCTGGACAGGATCCATGCTTTAAAATTCAATTTTGATTGGAATTCTCGTGTAAAAAAACAATTATCCTGCTTTTCCAAAAACAGCTAGATAGCGTACACTAAGGGAAAGGAGGTTTTTTCAATGAAATTTACAAGTACTAAACCTATTATGCTGGCTTCCTCTTCCCCTAGACGGAAGGAATTATTGGAGCTCGTAGGGATTGAATTTACCGTTCGACCAAGCCAAGTGAAAGAAGATTTACCATTTACTCCAGACGAGCCTGAACGCTATGCTATTCGTTTATCTGAGCAGAAGGCAGAAGCAGTGTTTGCAACAGCTCCCGACATGATGATAATTGCCGCAGATACAATTGTCGTGAAGGATGGAAAACAGTATTCGAAGCCTGCAAATGAAGCAGAAGCAGTGGACTTTTTAATGGAACTATCCGGACAGACGCATGAAGTAATTACAGGTGTGACAGTTATGACGATAGACTGCAAGCTGCAATTTGCAAGTCGCACACAAGTTAAATTCAGGACATTGAATCCTTCGCTCGTTTATAGCTACGTACGATCTGGTGATGCTGCAGATAAAGCGGGCGCCTATGGTATTCAAACGGCAGGGATGCTGTTTGTGGAACATATTGTAGGGGATTATCAAAATGTCGTTGGGTTGCCGGTTGGTGAATTGATTGAACAAATGTGCCAAGCTGATTTATTAACGCTAGAAGTAGGTGACGCCTAATATGCCGCTAGATTTAGCGCCGAAAATGATGATCCGTGATGTGCATTTAGCGGATAGGCCTCGCGAACGATTGATTCGAGATGGAGCAGATAGTCTTTCCAATCAAGAACTACTAGCGATTTTATTGCGTACTGGGTCTCGCTCTGAGTCTGTGTTAGTGCTTGCCAATCGAGTATTATCTACATTGGATCGATTGCAAGATTTAAAAGGGTTGACTGTAGAGGAAATGACGAAGATTAAAGGGATTGGGGAGGCAAAAGCCGTTCAACTATTGGCTGCTGCGGAACTAGGGAAACGGCTGTATCGTGCAGCTCCACACGACCGCTACAAAATCCGTTCGCCGGAAGATGCTGCTAATTATTTGATGACGGATATGTCTTCACTAAACCAGGAACATTTCGTAACGTTATTTTTAAATGTAAAAAATGAAGTGTTACATAAACAGACCATTTTCATTGGCAGTTTGAATTCTAGTATCGTCCACCCGAGAGAAGTATTCCGCGAAGCTGTCAAGCGTTCAGCTGCTTCGATGATTATTTCTCACAATCATCCAAGTGGCGACACGACGCCTTCTAGAGAGGACATCGAGGTGACGAAACGCCTCATGGAAGCAGGTTCGATAATGGGGATTGACGTGTTGGATCACATCATTATCGGCGATCAGAAATTCATTAGTTTGAAAGATAAAGGGTATATCTGAAAGTTTAGCTCGGTTATCTTTTTCTTTGGTACGGTTCCAGATAGTTTTGGTTCGTTCATTTGGAAGTTTGGCGCGGTTGTCTAAAGGAAATGCTCGTTTTGTCAATGGATTGGATCGGTGTGCGATGCTTATTGCTCAGTCTGCTACTAGATTTGTTTGGCTACTAAAAAATGCATCATTTTTCAGAGGAATCCATTATTCACCAAAACCTATCTATATCTATCTATGACATTTTGTCAAAAAGGTGTCGTTAGACTGTAAGATGCAGGTTAGAGACTGGGAAATCGGTCTCTTTTTTCGTGTTTTTTGCATTCTTGTGAGGCTCTACTGTAAATTTAGTTACCTTTCCGTTATAATGTGGTGTATGCTTTTAAGAAGGCCGTTGACGGTTATGCAGAAAGGAAGAACTAATTTGTTTGGAATCGGAACGAAAGATGTAGGAATCGACCTAGGGACAGCCAATACATTGGTCTTTATCAAAGGTAAAGGTATTGTGTTGCGGGAACCTTCCGTAGTTGCTAAAAATACTGTGACGAATGAAATCGTAGCGGTCGGTAGTGCCGCTAAAAATATGATTGGACGTACACCGGGATCTATCGTGGCGACTCGCCCGATGAAAGACGGGGTTATTGCAGATTTTGAAACAACAACTGCAATGATTGAGCATTACATGAAAGAAGCAACAAAAGCTTCAGGTGGTTCATGGAAGAAGCCAAATGTTATGATTTGTGTGCCTTACGGAATTACTTCCGTTGAGCAACGTGCGGTTATTGATGCGGCACGTCAAGCAGGCGCGAAAGATGCGTTCACAATTGAAGAGCCATTTGCAGCAGCAATCGGAGCAAATTTGCCGGTTTGGGAACCAACGGGAAGTATGGTCGTCGATATAGGTGGCGGTACGACAGAAGTCGCAGTTATCTCTCTTGGTGGAATTGTCACGAGTGAATCAATTCGTGTTGGTGGGGATACGATGGATTTAGCGATCATCAGCTATATTCGTAAGACGTATAACCTGACGATCGGTGAACGTACAGCAGAAGCGATCAAGATTGAGATCGGTTCCGCGAAAGATGCTACAAAAGCGGAAAAGATGGATATTCGCGGTCGTGATCTATTGACAGGACTACCGAAAACACTAGAAATTTCTTCAGATGAAATCGTGGAAGCGTTACGCGAATCGATTTTACAGATTATTGAAGGTGTGAAGAAGACACTGGAAACAACACCACCAGAACTATCTTCAGACGTGATGGAACGTGGAATCGTCTTGACGGGCGGGGGCGCGATGCTTCGCAATTTGGACAAAGTCATTTCAGATGAAACGAATATGCCTGTATTCATTGCTGAAGATCCGTTAGACTGTGTGGCAATGGGTACCGGAAAAGCATTAGATAACTTAGAAGTTATTAAAAAAATGCAAGTAAAATAAATTGGAGGAGATGTAGGCAATGCCACGTTTTTTTTCCAATAAACGATTAATCATTTTATTAGTAGGAGTAATCGTCCTTGTGGCATTGATTGCATTCTCACTTCGTGACCGCAACCATTCGAATTTGCCGGAACAAGTAGTGAAGGATGTTGTCGGTTTCGGGCAGTCGCTGTTCACGAAACCGGCTCATTTTGTTACGGGGATTATTGAAAATATTGATACAATGCTTAATACATACGAAGAAAATAAACGATTAAAAGAACGACTGGATGCGTATGCGGCGACGCAAGCCGAACTGGTCGATGTGAAAGCGGATAATGTGAAGTTACGTGAGATTGTCAAAAAATTAGATGATTTGCGTGAGTATGAGCCGATTCAATCCACAGTAATTTCACGAAATCCAGATCAATGGGAAGATAAATTGATTGTCGATAAAGGTACGACGGACGGAGTGGAAGTCAATATGGCGGTCATCACTGCGCAAGGGTTGATCGGAAAAGTGGTATTGGCTAATCCGTTTACTTCCACTGTGGAGTTATTATCGACTGAAAACATCAACTTCCGTGTCGCTGCCATGATTGCAGGAGAAGAAGAGATTTTCGGGCTAATCGAAGGATTCGATCGACAATCTCGTCAATTGATCATGAAGCGGATCGACTCTAGTTTTGATGTAAAAAAAGGGATGCAGGTTACATCTTCTGGCCTTGGCGGTATTTTTCCGAAAGGTATTCTAATTGGCGAGATAACAGAAGTGTCAACGGATGATTATGGTCTTACAAAGCTAGCCTATATTCGTCCGGCAGCGAACTTTTCCATGCTGGATCATGTGATGATCGCCAAGCGTTCTTCGATTGTCATTGATGGAACAGATGGGGGCAACACGGCGGACACAGAGGGGGACGATGAATCATGACCCGGTTCGTCATCCCTCTCATTGCAGTTGTGTTGTTTTTCTTGGAGCCTATTTTCAGTCTGTTCTCGCCAATTGAACAGCAAGGTGAACTGTATGTGTTTGTTCCACGGTTTTTAATTGTCTACCTGATTTTTATTGCGGCTTATTACAGTCGTCAGCGTGCAATACTATACGGTTTCATTCTTGGGCTCTTGTATGATATGTATCACATTGATATTATTGGACTATACACATTTATGTATCCACTCATTTGCTATGTATCTACGTTGGTGATCCGTCAAATTCAGCGGCATACAGTGACCGTTATGGTGTTATCATTAGTGATGATTGTCTTGCTGGAGATTCTATCTTATTTTTTTGCAAGCGTCATAGCGCTAACATCCATTGATTTTAATGAATTCTTGACGAGTCGATTAGTGCCTACAGTGATTGCCAATTCTATATTCATTGTGATGTTTGGCTGGACTTTTAAACAAATTACAGTAAAACGATTTTCTCAAAAACAAGCTGGTTTTTAGGCATTGCGAGGTGATGTGGGTGACGAAATCACAAATGGTAACGATTAAAGGAACAAAAGATGGCTTGGTGCTTCGGCTAGACGATCGTTGTTCGTTTTCCGATTTGCTGGAAGAGCTGGAGGAAAAAGTACAAGGTAGCGGGTTGGAAGGTGTTGCAGAAGTACAGCTGCATACAGGCCGCCGTTATTGTGACGAACAAGACATGAAAAGTATTCTCTCAGTCATTCATCATTCCCCTCACTTACGAGTTTCAAAGGTTCAGAGTGATGTCATGTCTTTGGAAGATTGTCAGCAACGATTGGTTGAACAGCAATCAGAGACGTATATCGGTATTGTTCGATCTGGACAAATAGTTCGAGCGGCTGGTGATTTAGTCATCATTGGAGACGTGAATCCGAATGCCCAAGTTATTGCGGGTGGGAGCATCTATATTTTAGGTAGGCTGAAAGGCATAGCATATGCTGGAGCCAATGGTAATCTAGATGCCGTGATCGCTGCATCTTGGCTAGAAGCAACTCATTTAAAAATTGCGGATAAAATGGAGACGATGACTGACGAGTTAACGATTCTTTCGGAGCATCCTGAAATGGAATGTGCGTATATCCATGACAATGGGCAGATTGCGATTGATCGCCTTCAGGAACTCCGGCATTTACGTCCAAGCCTGGCAACATTTAAAGGAGGTATATAATTTGGGAGAAGCAATTGTTATTACTTCTGGTAAGGGCGGCGTTGGAAAAACGACCACGTCCGCCAATCTCGGCACGGCCCTTGCGCTACAAGGAAAAAAAGTATGTTTGATTGATACAGATATTGGGCTTCGTAATTTAGATGTGATTCTCGGCTTGGAAAACCGTATCATTTATGATCTGGTTGATGTTGTAGAAGGTCGTTGTAAAGTTCATCAGGCCCTGGTGAAGGACAAGCGTTTTGATGATCGTCTATTTTTACTTCCGGCTGCTCAGACAACCGATAAAAGTGCTGTCAATCCAGAACAGATGAAAAAACTCATCTCCGAATTAAAAATGGATTACGACTATATTTTAATCGACTGTCCAGCAGGGATCGAGCAAGGCTATAAAAATGCCATTGCGGGCGCAGATCGTGCGATTGTTGTGACGACTCCGGAAATTTCCGCTGTGCGTGATGCAGATCGTATCATTGGCCTGCTAGAATCCGAGAAGGATGTTGAGCCGCCTAAATTGATCATTAATCGGATTAAAAGCCGTTTGATGGAAAGCGGCGACGCATTGGATGTTAATGAAATCACGACTCATTTATCGATCGATCTACTAGGGATCGTATTGGACGATGAAAATGTCATTTCTTCTTCCAATAAAGGGGAGCCTGTCGTGATGGATCCTTCTAATCCGGCCGCTATAGGCTATCGCAATATAGCTCGTCGCATATTGGGTGAGTCTGTTCCGTTAATGTCGATGGATACAGGGAAACCAGGATTTTTTGGTAAACTAAAATCATTATTCAGTAAATCATAAGCTCAGTGCCTCTTAGGTGCTGAGTTTTTTATTTGTCATCGTACTCACCCGCATTTCTACGCCTGTTCTTTCATACACTGCAGGTAAGGGAGGGGAAGTGGTGAAGTGGAGAACGAAATGGATTGTCGCCTGTCTATTGACTGTGTCTGTAGTCGCTTTATCAAAAATGGAAGAACGCCAGCTTGTCAATGTTCCTATCACGCAATACGTCACAACAGGTAAAGATTTTGTCATAATGAAAAAATGGGTTTCCTCCTGGATTGCGGATGATGAATCTATCACCGTATCCGCTGAGACAGCATTCGACCCATTCGCTTCGTATGAATCGTTTCAACCTTATCAAGATGGAGCCATCATTTCATACACACAGCCATTATCTATTACATCAACCGGAAATGGATTAGTAGTATTTACAGGTTATACCCGCCAGTCAGGTAAAACGGTGACCATACAATATGACAATGGAGATGAAGTGACATATGGTTTTGTCGGCTCTTTTTCAACTTTACCCTATACAACAGTAAGACGAGGTGACGAAATCGCGGTGATGGAAGAAGATGCCGTGTATATACGCGTAAAACGAAATGGCATTCCTTTAGAGCCAACTGTCCTAGCAACTTATATGTCAGGCGGTTTGGAATGAAAGTTCGTATTCATCCGATTTTATTGCCCATTTTTTTATTTTTTATGATCATGGGTGGCGTTTCATTGTACGCAATGATTTTAATTTCATTATTATTTCATGAACTCGGACACATATTGGCTGCTAAACGAGTAGGAATGAAAATTCGCAGTTGCACAATTTTGCCTTACGGAGGGGAATTGCAAATCGTGAATCGACAGTTGGCAACGAAACAGCAACGGCTGATTGTAGCGTTAGGAGGCCCGCTCGCAACAGCCGTTCTGTTAGGGATTGGGCTGTTTTTATCATTTCCTGGAAGTGATAAGTTTTTACAAATTCAATTTGTTTTATTAGCGATCAACTTGCTTCCCATCTTGCCGCTAGATGGTGGACAAGCAGTATCTATTTTGATGGAAACTGAACAAAATAAATACGACTCACGCTCTCTATTCATGTTATACTCCATTGTTGCTTCGCTTGCGCTATTTATATTTTTAAGCACATACTTACCGAATAGTCTTCCCTATGTCATCGTATCTGCCTTCTTAGCCATTCAGAATATACTGTCGTATCGTTTTCGGAAATACGAGCAAGCATTTGAACAATTAACTTCTGTTAGCAGAGGTACGCTAAAGGTGTAGGCAAAATTGAATATTAGAGTGAATCAGTTCTTCACTTTCTATAAAAAAATAAACTACTTGACCTCTTGACATCTATGTGATAATATTTTACTGTTATTGTTTGTAGCACCCGTGCTACAACCGCACTGATCAGGTACAAGCATTCCAAGCGAATCACCTGTGAAGGCGAGTCTGAGTAAATAGAGGAGGTGCAAGTATGTACGCAATTATTGAAACTGGTGGAAAACAAATCAAAGTTGAAGCTGGCCAGGAGATTTTCATTGAAAAAGTTGCTGGTGAAGCTGATGAGGTTGTAACGTTTGACAAGGTCCTTTTAGTAGGTGGGGATGACCTAAAAGTAGGTGCTCCTTTCGTAGAAGGCGCAACTGTAACAGGTAAAGTTGTCAAGCAAGGCCGTGGCAAGAAAATTACGGTTTTCAAATACAAGCCGAAAAAGAACTACCACAAAAAACAAGGTCACCGTCAACCATACACTAAAGTAGTTATCGACGGAATCAATCTATAATTCGATATGATACATGTCCGAATTATGAAAGAGCCTTCTGGGCGCATCTCTAGTTTTGAGATGGATGGTCATGCTGACTTTGCAGAACACGGTAAGGACTTAGTTTGTGCAGGCGCTTCAGCCGTATCGTTCGGTGCGGTCAATGCAATCGCCGAGCTGACTAGCACTACACCTAAGATCGAGCAAGGAGCGAACGGTGGGTACTTACGTGTATCGTTTCCGGAAACGGAGCGAGATGCGGACGTACAGCTGATTGTTCAAGCAATGATTGTTTCTTTACAAACGATTGAATTAGACTATGGGCAATATATACAATTACACTTTACCAAGTAGGAGGTGGCAGCTATGTTACGTTTGGATCTTCAGTTCTTCGCATCCAAAAAAGGAGTAGGTTCTACAAAGAACGGTCGTGACTCCGAATCGAAACGTCTTGGCGCTAAGCGTGCAGACGGACAATTCGTTTCCGGTGGTTCAATCCTTTATCGTCAACGCGGAACAAAAATTCACCCAGGTGAAAACGTTGGCCGTGGTGGAGATGACACTCTTTTCGCAAAAGTTGATGGCGTCGTTCGTTTCGAACGCTTTGGCCGCGACAAAAAGAAAGTTAGCGTCTATCCGCAAGTTCAAGAAGCTTAATAGGATCGCATGAATACATGGTGAAGGGACTGCACTCGTTGCAGTCCTTTTTCTTATACAAGGAAATAGTTGGTTGATGAGAGAGCCTGAAGTGGATTTATGATCACGTAGACAAATGTAAGAACCTTTATCCAATTTTCATGAGCGGGCCAAGTGAATTTATCCCACTCACGTGCATATAACCCAATATTTAAGTTGAATGTAAAGATAATTTTAGTGATTTTCGTATGTAAATGCTATACTAAGAAGTACGAATTCAGCTGGCGGTGAAAAAATGGGGAAGAGAGAACTGAATGTGTCCGATGCAGTGAAATATAGTCGGCATGATCATATGAACGATCTGCAATTATTGCTCATGTATTTAGACATGGGCAAATACAAAGAAGCTAAAAACTGTATTTTGGAAAAAACGGCAGATATGCAACGACAAGCGATGCTTCAAAAGCTTTGTATGCCACAGACAGAAGAGTGGCTGACCACACTGGAGTGGCGATATCCCGTCTTCAAGACTCAACTGTATTGCGACATCGCGTCGAAACTAGAGTTGAAAGACATGGATGGGCTACTAGTGGATTACTTGGAACGACTCGTACGAGTGATCGTACCGAAGATCGATCTCTATTCGGAATGTCAAGTGGCAATTGAAGTCGTAACAACAGCAACCCAATGGAGCATTCAATTGACGTTTTCGGAAATCAGTGCAGAACAACTTGACACCCCAGTAAATTCATCACAGCTTACGGTCGAAGTCCTCGATGAACCGAATCAATGGACGTTTATCATAAGTGGACAATTAGGAGGAAAATAAATAATGTTTGTGGATCACGTAAAAGTATTTGTTAAAGGTGGCGACGGTGGCGACGGTATGGTTGCGTTCCGTCGAGAAAAGTATATAGCGTATGGCGGACCATCAGGGGGAGATGGCGGGAAAGGTGCAGACGTAATCTTTGTTGTAGACGAAGGATTACGGACTTTAATGGATTTCCGTTATCAACGTCATTTTAAAGCGCCACGTGGAGAACATGGCGGTAGCAAGAACATGCATGGACGTGGCGGAACTGACTTAGTAGTCAAGGTTCCACCAGGTACTATTGTCAAGGAGACGGAAACAGGAACCATCATTGCAGACCTTGTAGAAGATGGTCAGCAAGCAGTCATTGCGCGTGGAGGGCGTGGAGGGCGTGGAAACAGCCGATTTGCGACTCCTCAGAACACGGCACCGGAGCTATCTGAAAAAGGAGAACCAGGTGTCAGTCGCGATATTACACTGGAATTAAAAGTATTGGCCGACGTTGGATTAGTAGGTTTCCCGAGTGTTGGAAAATCCACATTGCTGTCCGTCGTGTCTGCAGCTAAGCCAAAGATCGCTGATTATCATTTTACAACGCTCGTACCGAACTTGGGCATGGTGGAAACTGACGATCATCGTACCTTTGTTATGGCAGATTTACCTGGATTAATCGAAGGTGCACATGAAGGCGTTGGGCTCGGTCATCAATTTTTGCGCCATATTGAGCGAACACGTGTCATTGTCCACGTCATCGATATGTCTGGATTAGAAGGACGCGATCCGTTTGATGACTACCAGACCATCAATGCGGAGCTGGAACAGTATAATATGCGTCTAACTGAACGACCGCAAATTATTGTAGCTAATAAAATGGACATGCCTGATGCAGAAGAGAATCTAGCTGGATTCAAAGAAGCGCTCGGCGATGATGAGGTACAAGTATTCCCAATCTCTGCATTGACAAGACAAGGGTTGGATCCATTATTGTATGCCATTCTTGAGTTACTGGAAACGACACCTGAATTCCCAATGCTAGAAGAAGTTGAGGAAGAGGAAAACTCTGTATTGTATAAACACGAAGCGACTGGTCCTGATTTCGTCATTTCACGTGACGATGACGGTGCATTTGTATTGTCGGGTTACACACTTGAGCGTTTGTTCAAGATGACCGATTTCAATTTCGATCAGTCTGTCCGGAAGTTTGCACGTCAAATGCGTGGGATGGGTATCGACGATGCATTGCGTGAACGGGGTGCACAAAATGGCGATATCGTGCGGATTCTGAATTACGAATTTGAATTCTTAGAATAACACGTTGGAATGGTAATCGCTCGTTGTGGGGGGAGCAAAATGGAACAAATCGGGGAAGGCCAGTTTTATTTGGTCCGAGAAGATGTCTTGACAGAGTCCATGCAAAAAATGCTGGAAGCAAAAAGAATGTTAGCAAGAGGCGAAGTGACAACGATCCAGGAAGCGACGAA
The DNA here is from genome assembly GCF_009651005.1 of Sporosarcina obsidiansis. Lineage (GTDB taxonomy): Bacteria > Bacillota > Bacilli > Bacillales_A > Planococcaceae > Sporosarcina > Sporosarcina obsidiansis. The sequence goes on along the minus strand of NZ_WHVW01000015.1, from coordinate 26,125 downwards.
ACGGGTCGGTCTGTCACGTAGCGCATTTTACAAATATCGTGATGCCGTGTTCCCGTTCGAGTCAATCGCACGGGACCGGATTTTAACGATTTTTATTCAGTTGGAAGATTTGAAAGGTTCGTTGGCTGTGCTGTTGGAAATTATCTCAAAGGCAAAATGCAATGTCTTGACGATCCACCAGACCATTCCTGTTCAAGGAAGAGCCAATATTACGCTATCACTCGATGTAACGGAAATGGAAATTAAAGTGGAAGCATTTTTGCAACGATTGAAAGCTCCTAGATTCATTGATTCCGTTGATTTAATCAGTTCGGGTGTGTTCTAAAACTGAATATGATGAACTTGTTAGGAGATGAAAATTTTTATGACAGAAAAAAGCTATACGCCATCGGTTGCGTACTTGGGGCCTGAAGCCTCCTTCACTCATATTGCAGCAACTGATTTATTCGGCAAAGAAGGGTTGACACCACGCCCCACGATACCTGATTGTATCGAAGCGGTCACCGAGGGTCACGTGGCATATGCAGTTGTGCCTTTGGAAAATGCTTTAGAGGGTTCGGTACCGTTAACTATGGATTACATGTTTCACGGTGGAGAGTTGTTTATTGCAGCAGAAATTTCCACACCGATTGAACAGCACTTGATGATGAATAAAGCACAAGTTGATTTTGCGGATCAGTTGGAATCAATTCAATCCCACCCTCATGCGCTTGCACAGTGCCATAAGTTTTTACAATACCGCTATCGCAGGGTTCCTTTAATTCAGACGACCTCAACAGCGGCAGCGGCTAAATATATATCAGAACAACCTGAACTGCGGGTCGCAGCGATCGGTAATCGACTGGCAGCAGAAACGTACGGCTTACATATAGTAGAAGAAAATATCCATGATTTTCATTTTAATCATACGCGATTTGTTGTGTTATCGTTACGGAAAGAAATGTTGGATCATAAAAAACATGCGGCCTCGCCAAAAACAACGTTAATGGTCAAGCTACCTGAAGATGATAAAGCGGGTATGCTTCATCAGATTTTATCTGTTTTTTCATGGCGGCGCCTAAATTTGAGTAAAATTGAATCACGTCCATTGAAGACTGGACTTGGAAATTATTTCTTTATCATTGATGTCAATGAATCAGAAGAGCATCCGATGATGAAAGGCGCGATGGAAGAGTTGGGCGCACTCGGTTGCACGGCTCGTTCGTTCGGCTCCTATTATGTATATGAAACAAATCCATCCTCTAGCTAAAGCTGGTAGGGTGGATTTTTGATTTTTATTAGAAGACGTCCATTTAGTAATAAACAAGTCTCTGCCGAATATATATAACAAGAGAGGAAGCCTAAAAAATAGTCACCAAACTAGGCATCCGTTCATACGATGGATTGATGGAAGGGGGAAATGTTAGTGGAAGTTCATATTGTCGTGAAAGGTGATACATTATGGAAGATTGCGAGGCAATACAATATTCCATTTGAAGAATTGAAGCGGGTGAATGCGCATTTGGCAAATCCCGACTATATCGTACCGGGGATGAAAATCTTTTTACCGATGGATAAGAAAAAGCCGGCTCAGAAAGGTGAGCCAGCTAAACCGCATGATAAAACACCACAAAAGCCGATGAAGCCACAACAATCAGAAACGAAACCTTCAAAACCTGCACCAATGCCAACACCTAAGCCGGAAAAACCGCAGCCTCCTGCACAGCAGGTACCGCCTTTGCCGCAGATGCCGCAGATGCCGCAGATGCCGCAGATGCCGCAAATGCCACAGATGCCACAGATGCCACAGGAGCCACAAAAACCGCAAACACCGCCTGCACCTCAGATGCCAATGATGCCAAATGTACCGGCTGTTCCAATGTGGCAGGCTGTCTTCCCAATTTGTGGTTGGATGCCGATTTTCGATGCAGATTGTCATCCGCATATGCCGCAGCAACCGATGCAGCCACCCATGCAAGCGCCAATTAAGCCTTTGCCGCCTAAAGAGTCACCAGAATGGCATGAAGAGTCACCAGATCATCACAAACCTGCCCCGATGCCGGATGGCTGGCAGTTGATAGAATCTAGTTCCTTACAAATGCCGAGTAAACCAGTTCCTATGCCGCAACCGCCTAAACCACAACCGCCTGTACTGCAGCCGATGCCTGAACAACCAAAACCAATGCCAATGCCAATGCCATCTCAACCGTCTATACCACCAAAGGCTTGTACACCAGCTACATGGTGTCCATCCAATCAGGATCACTGTTCACCTCATTGGCCAAGTCAGCCTCAATGGCCGATGAATCCTGAATATATGCAACCGATGCAGCCGGTTCATTGGTATCCATATTGTCCACCTATGGCACCGATCATGCCGCACCAGGATCCGTGTTCCCCGCAAATGGGACCGCAGTACCCGCCAAATTACCCAATGCCAATCCAGGATGATTGGTATAGAAACCAATAATAGGCTATGACAGCCAATCAACGTTTTACGAAAATAAAAAAGAACGTTTGGAAAATGGAGTCCGGCGGGGCCATCTATTCTGTAAAGAAGTATGCTTCGCTTGCACAAGCTGTGAAAGTTCGGCAAGTTCATCAAATACTTAGCGCTCATCATTTTCCGCATATGGTACCCATTTTAGAAGATCGAGATCCACTGCTGATCATGCAGCCCTGGATGGAAGGAGCAAAAGCCGTTAATTTTAAACGGCGTATTGACCGGATCGATTCTTTCAGTGCACTGCAAGCGTTACATGATACAAAGTCGACGATTGATTGGCAATCGGTATCATCTCTTCCTTACTACCACATGCTTGAAAAGTGGGAAGTTCGTTTGGCTAGATTTTTGGAGTTTCGAGAAGTTTGTGAGCAGTTCCTTCCGTCCCATATGATAGAGGAACTGCTTTTATTCAGTCAGGATGCTTTGAAAATCAGTAAGAAACAAACACCACCCAAAAGTTCCCTGACCTTATTGCATGGAGACGTGGTCCATCATAATATTTTGCGTGATGTATCCGGCCAAATTCGTTTTATTGATTTTGATTTGGCATGCCTTGGGGCGGAGGAAGATGAAATTGTGTTATGGATGCATCGGGTGTTGCCGCAAATTACGTATAATCCATCATTTTTGATGGGGGAGCACCCCGCCTTACAATCATTATCTAACCATGCATTGGCCAAGTTACTTTATCCGAATGAAGTGTTACGTGAATGGCTGCATTTACTATCGCTACCCGCGGCCCAACAACAACGAATGGTGAGTAAACTCCTCCTATTTACAGAAACCGCCCTCTCACATTGGCCAAGATTATGGTATGATGTAGAGCGAATGATGAAGTAGGAGGTTTTATCCATGGCAGGCCATTCCAAGTGGAAAAATATCCAAAACAGAAAAGGCGCACAGGATGCAAAACGAGGAAAGATCTTTCAGAAGATGTCACGAGAAATATACGTGGTGGCAAAATCTGGCGGAGATGATCCAGATACGAATCCGGCTTTACGTCTAGCAATTGACAAATCTAAAAGTATGAATGTTCCGAATGACGTGATTCAGCGGGCAATTGATAAAGCAACAGGTGCAGGAGCGGATGAAAATTACGAGGAAGTCATCTATGAAGGGTATGGACCAGGCGGTGTGGCTGTACTCGTCTATTGTTTGACAGAAAACCGTAATCGTACAGCACCGAATGTCCGAGTTGCTTTCAATAAAAATGGCGGAAGTATGGGTGAATCCGGTTCCGTCAGCTATCTGTTCGAGCGCAAAGGACGGTTATTTATCGAACGTACGGTGGAGATGGATGAAGACACAGTCATGTTGACGGCTTTGGAAGCAGGAGCGGAAGATATCATGAACACTGAAGAAGGATTTGAAATTTTAACAATACCAACTGATTTCCTCGCAGTGAAAGAAGCGTTTGAAGCAGAAAATTTTCCATTGCTTTCTGCTGAAATCGATATGATTCCTTCCGTGTATGCGGAGTTGTCGAAAGAACAAGAAGAACAATTCGAGAAAATGATTGATGCGCTTGAGGAAGATGATGATGTCCAGGATATTTTTCATAATGCAGAAATATAGTAACAAGTGACCCGGCAGGAGAGTGAGATCCTACCGGGTTTTTGACGTTCTACTAATTGATTTTCAGCGTTTCTAACATTTGATGAAATCTAGCGCCATGCCCTTCCTGTGCTTCAAGAAAATACGTTTCAGTAAGTACCAAGCAATCATTGTTACCAGCATTCAGTACATAAACCGTGAGCAATTGGCAGCGCAATATAAAATCTTGTGCATAGACATTCCTCCTTTACACGCAACGTTTTTTCAATTAGACGGATAAAACTTAGCAATAGATGCAAGATATAAGCAAATGATTAGTGATCCATATCTGCAAGCGTTATGATAATAACTGTTTAAACTTACAAAAAAGGAGCTATTCAACATGACAATTAAAGTGAAAGCGATTATTGGCAGTACGAGCTCGACGTCATATAACTTAAAATTGGTCAACTATATGGCCAAGCGTTACAAAGAGGAACTAGAAATTATACCCGTATTAATTAATGACTTAGATATGTTTTCTATAGATATTGAAAGTGACCCATCTCCAGCGGTACGTGCGTTTAAAGACGATGTCAAAGATTCTGATGCGGTCCTCTTTGCGACGCCAGAATATAATTTCTCTATCCCAGGTGCGATGAAAAATGCGTTGGATTGGTTGTCTCGTGGCGGTGATTTCACATTGCATGGCAAAACAGGTTTCATCGTAGGATCTTCCATGGGAGCACTTGGTTCGGTCCGAGCCCAAATCCACTTGCGTGAAATTCTATCCAATCCGGCATTATCTCCTATTTTACTGCCTGGAAATGAAGTGTACATCGGAGCGATTCATACGAAGCTGAATGAAGAAGGAGACGTAACAGATGAAGCAACGATTGCGTTTCTAGACACTGTTGTACAGAACTTCATTGAGTTTTACAAAAAGCAAACAGCAATTTCTCAATTGTGAGACCTGAAGTATCCAGTATAAATGGACACGAAGTATTTGTGTCCATTTTTTGTGCGTGTTTTTAGAGGTCTGCCAAGTAGAAAACCCGTTCGTATGCTATAATAACACGTATACTTTAGGGGGAGAATGCATTGTACGATTACATAAAAGGGTTCGTAACAAGAGTGACACCAGAATATATTGTTTTGGAGCAGCAAGGAATTGGCTGGCAAGTGATGACACCCAATCCATTTGCATTCCATGTTACGGAAGAGTTGCAGCAAGTTTTTACATATTTACATGTCAGAGAAGATGCGCAGTTGCTACTTGGCTTTAAGACCTTGGAACAACGGGAACTGTTTCGTAAGCTGATTACGGTTTCGGGAATCGGTCCAAAAGGTGCGCTTGCTATATTGGCGAACGGTTTGCCATCTCAAGTGATCGGGGCAATTGAAAGAGAGGATGAAGGGTTTCTCGTACAATTCCCCGGGGTCGGCAAGAAAACAGCTCGACAAATGATTCTTGATTTAAAAGGTAAATTGCATGATCTGTTTACAGAAATTGATGTCCCCGATTCAGAGGACACGTTGTTGACATTAGCAGAAAGTGACGAACTGGACGAGGCGATGCTTGCTCTGTCGGCTCTTGGCTACTCGGAACGTGAATTGAAGAAAGTGAAGCCACAGCTGGAGAAAGAAGAACTCGATACAGAAGGATATATGCGACTTGCTTTGCAATTATTATTAAAACAAGGCTAATACGGTGGAGGTGGTTCCAATGGAAGAACGCATACTGACGAATGAAGCAACCCATTTTGACGAAAGCTTTGAACAATCTCTTCGTCCTCAATTGCTTCAGCAATACATCGGCCAACAGCAGGCCAAAGATAATTTATCGATCTTTATTGAAGCGGCAAAAGGACGAGAGGAAAGTTTAGATCATGTCTTATTATATGGTCCGCCGGGGCTCGGGAAAACGACTCTGGCCACGGTCATTGGCAATGAGATGGGCGTAAATGTGCGGATGACGAGCGGGCCGGCCATTGAACGTCCAGGTGACTTGGCTGCTGTTGTCTCTTCCTTAGAGCCAGGTGATGTCTTATTTATTGATGAAATCCACCGATTGAATCGAGCGATTGAAGAAGTGCTGTATCCTGCGATGGAGGATTTTTGTTTGGATATTATGGTGGGGAAAGGTCCTACCGCGCGTTCTGTTCGTCTAGATTTACCTCCTTTCACATTGATTGGGGCAACGACTCGGGCAGGTTCATTATCCGCGCCATTGCGTGATCGATTCGGTGTGCCGTTACGACTTGAATATTATGAGGTGGAGCCGCTGACAGAAATTGTTGTCCGAAGTGCAGGTCTTTTCGATGTTCATATTGATCCGCAAGCTGCTGTGGAGCTAGCGAAACGATCGAGAGGAACACCCCGCATTGCCAATCGGTTATTGCGAAGGGTTCGTGATTACGCACAAGTACGTGGCAATGGGACCATTACGCTCGCGATTGCGCAAGAAGCACTTGATATGTTGCGGGTGGATAGTCATGGACTCGATCAAATCGATCATCAACTGTTGCAGAGTATGATGGAACGCTTTCGCGGTGGACCTGTTGGGATTGATACACTCGCGGCAAGTATAGGGGAAGAGTCAGTGACAATTGAAGACGTATATGAACCGTATTTATTACAAATTGGATTTATTCAACGAACAGCTAGAGGACGGATGGCCACGGAAAAAGCGTATGCGCATTTCGGCTATCCACTCCCACAATGACAGATAGGAGTTACAAAAATGGATGTACATGATTTTGATTTTGATTTACCGGAGCATTTAATTGCCCAGACCCCGCTGCTTGATCGCACGGCAAGTCGTTTACTTGTTATGGACCGAGATAATGGAGACGTGATGCATCGACACTTCCGCGATCTGGTAGAGGAGATAGAAGCAGGCGATTTGCTAGTTCTTAACGATACGAAAGTGCTTCCTGCCCGACTAATTGGAACAAAAGAAGACACGGGTGCTACGATTGAAGTATTATTATTGAAGGAAATTGGTGAAGATCGTTGGGAAACATTAGTTAAACCAGCTAAGCGAGTGAAGATCGGCACAGTGGTGACATTTGGAGACGGGCGTCTACAAGCGAAATGCACCGCAATTGGTGAACAAGGTGGACGAGAGTTTACCTTTATCTACGAAGGCATTTTTTATGAATTGCTAGATCAGTTAGGTCAGATGCCTTTGCCTCCTTATATTACTGAATCACTAGAAGACCAGTCGCGGTATCAGACGGTTTTTGCGAAAGAACGCGGCTCGGCAGCAGCACCGACAGCAGGCTTACATTTCACGGATGAAATTCTGGACGCGTTGCGCGCAAAAGGTGTGAAGATCGGCTTTATTACGCTTCATGTTGGTCTAGGCACGTTTCGTCCAGTCAGTGTCGATTCGATTGAAGACCATACGATGCATGCAGAATATTATGTGATGACGGAAGAAACGGCAGCTTTAGTGAGAGAGACGAAAGCAAACGGCGGCAGAGTTATCGCGGTCGGCACGACATCTACTCGAACATTAGAGACGATCGCTTCGGAACATGATGGAACGGTTGTGTCAGCGAGCGGGTGGACTTCTATTTTTATTTATCCCGGATATGAGTTTAAAGCGATTGACGGTTTGGTAACGAATTTTCATTTGCCAAAATCCACTTTGCTGATGCTATTGTCAGCTTTCGCAGGACGTGAGCCTATACTGTCGGCATATGAAGAAGCCGTGAAAGAGCAATACCGATTTTTCAGTTTTGGGGATGCGATGTTTATTCGACCCGCGAAAAGAAAGGAACGAGATTAATTGGCAGCTATTACGTACGAACATATAAAAACTTGTAAACAAACGGGCGCACGCCTTGGAATCGTCCATACACCGCATGGGTCATTCGAAACACCCGCTTTCATGCCAGTCGGAACACAGGCGTCCGTCAAGACGATGTCACCCGAAGAGTTGAAACAGATGGGCGCAGGAATTATTTTGAGTAACACGTACCATCTATGGCTACGTCCGGGCCATGAGATTATCAAAGAAGCTGGTGGATTACACAAGTTTATGAACTGGGATCGTCCGATTTTAACGGATTCAGGCGGTTTCCAAGTGTTTTCATTGAGCAAATTCCGAGATATTAAAGAAGAAGGCGTTCATTTCCGTAATCATATCAATGGCGATAAACTATTCTTGAGTCCGGAAAAAGCAATGGAGATTCAAAATGCACTGGGACCAGATATTATGATGGCGTTCGATGAATGTCCACCATTCCCTGCGACACATGAATATATGAAGGCAAGTGTAGAGCGGACGTCCAGATGGGCGGAGCGTTGCCTTCAAGCACATCAACGTCCTGAGGAACAAGGGTTGTTTGGAATCGTACAAGGTGGAGAGTATGAGGATCTTCGCAAGCAGAGTGCGCAGGATTTAGTATCGTTAGATTTTCCGGGATACGCAATCGGTGGATTGTCTGTTGGGGAACCGAAAGATATTATGAATCGCGCACTGGAATTTACGACGCCTTTATTGCCGGAAAATAAGCCGCGCTATTTGATGGGAGTCGGCTCTCCAGACTCATTGATCGATGGAGCTATACGTGGGATCGATATGTTTGATTGTGTGTTGCCAACACGTATCGCACGAAATGGTACTTTGATGACGAGTGAAGGACGTCTTGTTGTGAAAAATGCTAAGTATGAGCGCGATTTTGGTCCGCTTGATCCAAATTGTGATTGTTATGCATGCAAAAACTATAGTCGGGCGTATATTCGTCATTTAATTCGTGCGGGCGAAACATTTGGTATCCGTTTGACGTCTTATCACAACCTCCACTTTTTATTGAATTTGATGGAGCAGATACGACAAGCCATTCGTGAAGACCGATTGGGCGACTTCCGTGAAGAGTTTTTTGAGCAATACGGCTTCAACAAACCGAATGCAAAAAACTTTTAAATCTTGTATAATAAATCATGATGCTACAGGAAGGGGGAATATATGAAATGATGGAACAATACGGTGGAATTCTGACAATGGTAATCATGGTTGCCATTATGTGGTTTTTACTCATTCGACCTGCTCAAAAGAGACAGAAAGCAGCGAAAGAAATGCAAGGCAGTTTGAAGCGTGGAGATGAAGTGGTGACAATCGGCGGCCTGCACGGTACAGTAGATGCAGTTGATGAAACGTCTATTTTCTTGCGTGTATCTGAATCTACTGTCTTGCGTTTTGATAAGCAAGCAGTTGGACGAGTTATGAATAGTACGACAGCTTAATCAAAAGCGGTTATCTACTGGGATGTCCATAGATTGCCGCTTTTTTGTATGCTTATAAATTCATAAAGATGTTGTATAACTAAATAGTGCGTATAGAACATTTGCCTCAAGGAACACTAGCGATAAGGAGGCAGATGCGTGGTGCATGAGTTATTAATTATAAGTTTCCGTACGATTTTTTTATATGTTTTTTTGTTAGTTATTTTGCGAATCATGGGGAAACGGGAAGTTGGCGAACTGGGTGTCATTGATGTCGTCGTTTTCATCATCATGGCTGAAGTGGCAGCAATGATCGTGGAATCAACCGATAAACCCATTATTGATGGGATCCTTCCCATAATTCTCTTGCTAATCATTCAATACCTTTCCTCATTGATCTCTTTGAAAAGTAAGAAATTCCGTGACATAGTAGATGGAGACCCAACCTTAATTATTAAGAATGGACAGATACAAGAGCAAGAAATGCGGAAACAACGTTATAATTTAGATGACTTGTTTCAGCAACTACGTGAAAATCAAGTCGGTTCCATCCATAATGTCACATTCGCTTATCTAGAGCCATCTGGAAATTTGTCGGTTTTTACTAAAGATGGAGATCTGCCTATAGTCGGCCTCATTCTAGATGGAGAATTACAACCAGAACATTTACATTTGATCGGAAAAACTGAGGATTGGTTAATGAAAAAATTGAAATCCAAAAATATAACGGATATAACCGAAATCTTTTATTGCTCTTATGAACAAGGTGAGATAAAAATTCAGATGAAAGAAAATTAATAGCGTTTAACCAAATTTCTTAGCATAATCCAATCCTGTTTTTTTATTTGTTTCGTCAGCAATAAGAGGACGAATAAAAAGATAGTGGTAATAAGACATTCTGTAAACAAATGATAAGAGCCTATTGGAATGAAGATCGGGCGCATAATCGCGGTCATCAAGAAAGCTGCATAGGTCATAGCAAACATCGAAAAGCCAGTCGCTGTGGATTTGTTTTGCCGTAAGGTTGCGATATGTAAGAATGAAGTGACCAGCACACCGAAACCTATCGCAAGGACAGCGCCCGTTTCTTGGAGACCTGGCTGGGAAGCTAGAATAAACATCACAGCTAATTTGGCGATTCCTCCATATACGGAGTTCATCATCCCTGCCTTCGCATCTCCTGTAGCTTGCAAAATGGAGTATAAAGGACTTTGAATATAATAAAAGAAAAACACAGGTGCTAAAAGCGTCATATAACTGGCACCTTGAGACACATGGAACAACTTCTCGGCGAGTTCCTGCCCATGAATGAAAAATACGGTTGCGGCAAAAGCACCTGTTAACGCGGACAAACGAAGTGCTAAGTGAATCCGTTCTTGCAATTTTTTAACATTGCTCGTGGCTGCAGCTCCACTGACGGCAGGGACGAGGACTACAGATAGCGCATAGGGAATGAACGCTGGAAACAATAGTAAGGGGATTAAGACACCCGAGATCACGCCATATAAAGATGTCGCAGCTACTGCTCCTACGCCAGCCATACTGAGTGCTCGTAAAAATATAATGGGTTCTAAAAACCATGTAAACGTACCGAATAACCGACTGCCTGATGAAGGGAGTGCAATCGCTAAAATGGGTTCCATTGGATAACGAGGTTCTTTCTTTCTTTTCTTCGGTTGTGTACGCTGATGTTGTTTGTATTTATACCATAGATAAAGAACAGATAGTGCTTCGGCTAAAAACGTAACGCCCATTGCGTAGGCTGCGTTCATCGTTGGATCTCCTGGCGCAAGTATATAAGGGAGCATCCAGGTAATGAGTAAGATTCGGAAAATTTGTTCAATAACTTGTGCCCATGCTGTTTCTTCTATCCGAGCGATTCCTTGAAAATACCCTCTAATCAATCCACCAATCGCTGCGATAGGAACAATCGCAATGGCAACATATAATGCGGTGGAAGTTGCTGTATTTCCAAGTAAGTTTCCTGCCAAAAAAGGCACAAATAAAATACAAGCAGGGATGAATACAGCTCCTGATAAAATCGTTATGAATGTCGATGTCTTCATCACTTGTCGCAACTGTACACTGCCGCCTTGTGCTTTCAGTTCAGCTATGACTTTCGCCATGGCGATCGGAATACCTAACTGAACGAGTGAAAGAAAGAACACAAAAGCCGGATATGCTGTCATATAAATTCCAACTGTTTCTTCTCCGGCTACTCGCATAAATTGGATTCGATAAACAAATCCAAGCAATTTTGATAGAAATACAGCGGCCATCAAAAACATTGTACCGCGGATAAATGAGGACATCGTAAACAACTCCTTCTCAATTCCAACCTTTTCAGCTACAATATGGATAAGGATTGGGAATCCTAAATATAGTTACTAATTTAATTCCTTCCCAACGATTTGTTGCTATACTTACGAGTTAGTAGGCTTGAAATTATAAGAAATTTTAAAAATCTAGTCGATTTAGTGATGCTTGGCTTCTGTCATATGATACTCAACATGTGATTTGTCACAAAAGTCTCTTTTAGTGTATGTGCTATAATTAAGATTATTCCGCTACAACATACGAAGGATGGGAGAAAGGGGAAGTCTCAATGGATCAAAAATTGCAAGATCTTTACAAACATGTATTTCCCGCATTAGAAAGCAAAAAAAATGAGTTTCATTTATATGGTTATACTGTAGTGACAGAGAAAGGGCTTTGGGATTATCTTGTGCAAAAGAAATGGCGGAGAAAAGAGATCTCTAGCATGCGTTCATATGAAATTGTTCAAGATTTATTCAAATTATCGCCTGCCCAGTTCATGACGTATACCCAGACGGAGGCTCAACGCAATAGCAGTGCCTTTCCAGAGCTTAGTGATGAAGAACGAGCCATTCTTTTTTCTCCAAGAAAAATTGATTGATTTACATTTGAGGTCGTGAACTATTTGACACAGACTTCCTACTGTTTCATAATTGGTATGTTGTACAATGAGAGAATGAAGTACATAGCAGGTGTTGTGCCGCTCTAGTATATGAGGGGGAAAAGGAAATATGAAAAACAGAGGAAGGATTGTCGCGTTTTTGCTGCTGGTCGTAATTTTGGCATCAACGGTTTTCTCCACGACAAATCCGATTTTAAAAGACGTTAAGCTAGGTCTTGACTTGCAAGGCGGCTTCGAAGTGTTGTACCAAGTGAAACCGCTGAAAGAAGGACAGAAGATTACCGAGTCTACGGTAGCAGATACGGCTCGTGCATTGACGAATCGAATCGATGTGCTTGGCGTTAGTGAACCAAGTATCCAGATTGAATCAAACAACCGGATTCGTGTACAGCTTGCTGGTGTAGAAGACCAGGAATCTGCTCGAGAATTATTGTCCACTCAAGCGAATCTGTCATTCCGTGATGCGGATGATAATCTAATGCTTGATGGAAATGATTTGAAAGCAGGTAAGGCAAAAGCCAATTTCGATGAAAACAACAATCCAGTTGTAACATTAGAAATGAAAGATCCAAATAAGTTTGGAGAAGTTACATCTCAAATTGTACAAAAGAAACCGGACAATATGTTGGTTATCTGGTTAGACTTTGAAGAAGGTGTAGATTCTTTCAAAGAAGAAGCCAATAAACCTAAACCAGCATTTATTTCAGCTCCTATGGTATCTAAAACAATTAATTCATCAAATGTAGAAATTTCAGGGAATTTTACTGTTGAAGAGACAAAGAACCTTGCAGGTATTTTGAATGCAGGAGCTTTACCGGTTGATCTTGAGGAAATTTACTCTACATCTGTGGGTGCACAATTTGGTGAACAAGCGCTTGATAAAACGATATTTGCTGGAATTGTTGGCGTCAGCTTAATCTTCATTTTCATGGCAATCTATTATCGTTTACCAGGTCTTATTGCAGTTATTACATTGTCTGTTTATATTTATTTGATATTGCTAGTCTTTATGCTGATCAATGGGGTCCTTACACTTCCAGGGATTGCCGCACTGATGCTCGGTGTCGGAATGGCAGTAGACGCCAATATTCTGATGTATGAGCGGGTTAAAGAAGAATTACGTGTAGGCAAATCAGTGAAAACTTCCTTTACAGCTGGGGCTAAATCATCATTCACAGCTATTCTAGATGCGAATATTACAACACTTCTAGCAGCCGTTGTGTTGTTCATATTTGGGACAAGCTCTGTTAAAGGGTTTGCGACGATGTTGATCATTAGTATTTTGGTTAGTTTCTTAACTGCAGTATGGGGTTCTCGTATCTTGCTTGGATTACTTGTCCATAGTGGTAGTCTTGACGGCAAAGTAGGCTGGTTCGGACTGTCGAAAAAACAAGTACACTCCGCTGATGAACAACTCGAAACGTTGGATTTAACAACGAAATTTGACCGTTTTGACTTTGTTCATGCAAGAAAAAAATTCTATTCCATTTCTATTGTGCTGCTAATTGTTGGAGCGATAATGCTTGGTATTTTCAAGCTCAATCTGGGAATTGATTTCTCCGGTGGTACACGTGTGGAAATTCTTTCTGAACAGACGTTGAGCGAAGATGACGTCACAAAACAGCTTGATGCAATAGGTCATCCGACGTCTGATGTCGTCATTTCAGGCGACAAGAAAAATATTGCGGTTGCAAGATACAAGGAAGACTTTGCACAAGAAGAAGTCAATAAGATCAAGCAAGAGCTCAATAAAACATACGGTTCCGAGCCGAACATTTCCACAGTTTCCGATACTGTCGGAAAAGAACTTGTGCAGAATGCGATTAAAGCCCTTGCTATTGCATCCCTTGGGATCATTATCTACGTTGCGTTCCGTTTCGAATGGCGCATGGGTCTGTCGTCTATTGTGGGATTATTGCACGATGCATTCTTTATGATTGCGATTTTCAGTATTTTACGTTTGGAAGTTGACATCACATTCATTGCAGCCGTCTTGACGATCATCGGTTATTCCATCAATGATACGATTGTTACATTTGACCGGATTCGTGAAAATCTTCAGCGTTCGAAGCTTATCGACAATGAAGGTGAATTGGCAGACATTGTTAACAAATCATTACGGCAGACGCTCGGTCGTTCGGTTAATACCGTTTTGACAGTTATTATCGTAGTCGTTGCATTGATGGCATTAGGTGCGGATTCCATCCGCCCATTCTCGATTGCGTTGCTGATCGGTTTACTTGCAGGTACGTATTCTTCCATTTTCATTTCTGCTCAACTTTGGTTTGACTTGAAGAAGAAGGAAATTGCTAAAAATGGCGGATTGAAAGTGGAAAAAGAGAAAAAACAATGGGGCTCAGACGAACCAATCGTTTAAGACGTATTCCCCAATTAAAAACAGATGTGACGGAAGAGCAGTACGGGCTATATTGGGTCCTACTGCTCTTCTTTATGTCGTTTCCTTTCCGTCTCCTGTTAGTTTCGCTATAATACGAGAAGAGGATGTGAGAGTATTGATACAATCCAAAAAAAGATGGCAAATTGAACGGCCCGACGAACAGCTCGTTGCACAGCTGGCCAACGATCTTCAGCTTTCTACGATGATCGCAAAGATATTGGTCGCAAGGGGTGTCGAGACAAGCGAGCAAGCCGCTGCATACTTGCAGATGGACGAGTCTAATTTGCATGATCCTTTTTTATTATATGGAATGAAAGAAACTGTAGACTGCCTGAAGCAAGCGATTGCTGAACAAAAGCAAATTACAGTTTATGGAGATTATGATTGCGATGGCGTAACCAGTGTGACAGTCCTCACGACAGCACTAGAACGTCTAGGTGCTAACGTGAACTTTGCTATACCGAATCGTTTTGAACACGGTTATGGGCCAAATAAAGACTATTTCGAACAACTACATACAGAGGGTACAGAAATTCTGATCACAGTGGATAACGGCATCTCAGGTATTGAGGAAGTTGCCTTTGCAAAGTCGTTAGGAATGACCGTCATCGTAACGGATCACCATGAGATGGGCGATCAACTTCCTGCGGCTGACGCTGTGATTCATCCGCGTCATCCGAAAGGCAATTATCCTTTTGGGGAATTGGCTGGCGTCGGTGTGGCATTTAAACTTGCCAGTGCTTTATTAGGGGAGCCTCCGCTCGATCTGTTAGAATTTGTAGCAATCGGTACAGTGGCTGACCTTGTTCCCTTACACGATGAAAATCGCTATGCAGTCAAAGAAGGAATCCGCAGATTACGTCGCTCCAAACGTCCTGCCATCAAAGCACTTATGCAGGTGAGCGGGCATGAACAAGCTGCGTTATCCGAGGAGACAATCGGTTTTACGATTGGTCCACGTCTTAACGCCCCTGGACGATTAGGGGATGCAGATCCTCCCGTTCATTTATTGAAAGCAGAGAATGAACTGCAAGCGATTGGAATTGCAGAAGAACTGAATGAACTCAATAAGGAGCGGCAACAATTAGTTAAAGACATCGCCAAAGAAGCAGAAGAGCAAATTGAGATCCGCTACGGTGAGCAAGTGCCGCATGTCCTAGTTATTGAGGGAGAAGGTTGGAATCCAGGTGTCGTAGGAATTGTTGCTTCACGTTTGACAGAAAAATTTTATCGTCCCTCCATTGTGCTTTCATTGGATCGAGAAACAGGTATTGCTAAAGGTTCAGCCCGCAGTATTGAAGGGTTTGATCTATATAAAGAACTTTCAAAGAACGCTTCTATCTTGCCGCATTTCGGTGGTCACCAAATGGCAGCGGGGATGTCGTTGCGTATGGAAGATGTAGAATTGTTACGTAACAACTTAAACGAGCAGGCACATATCGTATTGACAGACGAGTTGTTGCAGCCGAAATTATCGATTGATGTTCCGTTAACTTTAAACGAAATTGATATTGCTTCCATTGAGGCGTTGGAGTTGATTCGGCCATTTGGAATAGGGTTTCCAAAACCTGTTTTTCTCTTGGAACAGCTTGAGACGGTATCTGCTAGAAAAATTGGTGCTGCAAAAGATCATTTAAAATTGGAAATGGCAGATGGCGAGGAGCGGTTGGATGCGATTCATTTTGGTGCAGGTACCTTAGCAGATGAAATGGCTCCGCATAGTAAACTGAGTTTGACAGGAGATTTGCAAATCAATGAATGGAATGGTCGAAAGAAGCCACAGTTACTAGTGGAAGATATCAAATGTGACGAATGGCAACTATTCGATTACAGAGGGATGCGTGATCCCGCTAGATGGTTGCCTATGATACCAGACAAAGCGGTCTTTGCAGCGTTTACGGAAGAAGCGATTCGACATTTCACGCCATTTCTAAAAAGTTGTCCAATCACTTTAGTGGGAAGAGACAACTTACCATCTATGGATGCGCTAGTATTATTGGATTTACCGCAAAATGAGGACCAGCTCAAAATAGCGATTGAAGCCACCCAACCTAATCGCATCTACTTGCATCTGTATGTCCACGATTCGATGTATTTCGAGAAGATGCCAGACCGAGAACAGTTCGGTTGGTACTACAGTTTTTTGAAAAAACGAGGGTCTTTTCATTTACAAGAGCAGATTGAAATGCTTTCCAAACATAAGGGTTGGAAAAAAAGTATGATAAAATTCATGACAAAAGTGTTTTATGAGCTAGAATTTGTTAAACTAGAGAATGGTATGATTACCATGATGGAGCCTGCTGAAAAACGGGATCTGGCAGAAGCCCCATCCTATAAAAAACGCCAACAGCAAATTAAATTGGAAGAGTTGCTGCTTTATGCGCCTTATCAGGACTTAAAGAGTGTGTTCAACTCATTACGCAAGGCCGAAGCTGTTGAGGAGGAAAAACTGTGGATTTGAAAAAATTTGTAACGATTGTCGATGACTATCCGAAACCAGGAGTTAGCTTTAAAGATATTACAACGATTATGGATAATGGTGAGGCGTATAAATACGCAACAGATCAGATCGTGGAGTATGCAAAGGAATTAGACGTGGATATTATTGTAGGTCCGGAAGCGCGAGGTTTTATCATCGGATGTCCTGTTGCATATGCACTTGAGGTCGGATTCGCACCTGTCCGTAAACCAGGAAAACTACCGCGTGAAACGATGTCCGTTTTTTATGATCTAGAATACGGAAAAGATGAATTAACGATTCACAAAGATGCGATCAAACCAGGTCAGCGTGTGTTAATCGTAGATGATTTATTAGCAACAGGTGGAACAGTGGGCGCAACGGTTGAACTAGTTGAAAAACTAGGCGGCGTTGTAGCGGGCTGTGCCTTTTTAATCGAGCTTTCGTATTTAAACGGCCGGGAAAAGTTGGAAAACTATAACATTCGGGCATTAATTACGTACTGATTTAAGAATCCTTCGCATATGCGGAGGATTCTTGCTATATCTATTAAGCGCTGAGATTGATTCGCTTTACCTATAAGTGATACTATACATACAATAGAAATAAACATGAAATTTTCGGAAAAGGTCGAAAGGGGTAAGAGAATGGCGAAGAATCAAGACATGACAGAACAAGATATATTTGAGCTTGTCGCCAAGTACATGAACGAAGAACATGTCGACTTTATCAAGAAGGCATTCATCGTCGCAAAAGCTGCACATGAAGGGCAATTTAGAAGTTCAGGTGAACCATATATTAACCACCCAATTCAAGTGGCTGGAATTTTAGCTGAACTTCAAATGGACCCTGAAACAGTAGCAGCGGGCTTTCTACACGACGTGGTGGAAGATACCGAAGTGAGCCGAGAAGATATTATCCAGGAGTTTGGTGATGAAGTCGCGATGCTTGTAGATGGCGTGACCAAACTGGATAAGTTGAAATTTAAGTCAAATGAAGAAAAGCAGGCAGAAAACCACCGAAAAATGTTCATTGCGATGGCTCAAGATATCCGAGTGATCTTGATCAAACTGGCGGACCGTCTGCATAATATGCGAACTTTAAAGCATGTGCCTGCCGCGAAACAACGCCGAGTCTCCGAAGAAACATTGGAAATTTTCTCTCCGCTAGCGCACCGTCTAGGCATTTCCACAATCAAATGGGAGCTGGAGGATATCGCATTGCGTTATTCCAACCCACAGCAATATTATCGTATCGTCAATTTGATGAAACAAAAGCGTGTGGAACGTGAACAGTATTTACAAAATGTCATGGACCAAATGAGAGTCGAATTAGATAATATGGGGATTGCGGCTGAAATGCATGGAAGACCTAAACATTTATATTCTATCTATCAAAAAATGGTCATTCAGAAAAAAGAATTCAACGAAATATATGATTTATTAGCTGTCCGGATTGTCGTCAAAAGTATTAAAGACTGTTATGCGGCTCTAGGTATTATCCATACGTTATGGAAACCGATGCCTGGACGTTTTAAAGACTATATTGCGATGCCGAAGCAAAATTTATATCAATCACTTCATACAACTGTTGTGGGTCCTGCTGGTGATCCACTAGAAGTGCAAATTCGTACCGAAGAGATGCATCGAATTTCAGAATTCGGTGTAGCTGCTCATTGGGCATATAAAGAAGGTAAGTCTGTTGTGAAGCCTTCTAATGACATTGATTCAAAGTTAACATGGTTCCGTGAAATATTGGAGATTCAAAATGAGTCTTCCAATGCTCAGGAATTTATGGAATCACTGAAATTCGACTTATTTTCGGATATGGTGTATGTATTCACTCCAAATGGTGATGTTGTCGAATTACCACAAGGGTCTGTACCTATTGACTTTGCCTATCGTGTTCATTCGGAAGTTGGAAATCGAACGACAGGGGCCAAAGTGAATGGCAAAATTGTTCCACTTGATTCATCTCTTGAGACAGGAGATATCGTGGAGATTCTCACATCGAAACAATCCTTTGGTCCAAGTCGTGATTGGCTCAAAATCGCCCATACATCACAAGCGAAAAATAAAATTCGACAATATTTTAAGAAACAATTGCGAGATGAAAATATTCATAAAGGTAAAGAACTAGTCGAGAAGGAATTGAAGTCGGAAGAATATGATGCAAAAGAGGCATTAAGTCATGCAAATATTCAACGGACGATTGATAAGTTCAGCTTCACATCAGAAGAAGATATGTATGCGGCTGTAGGTTCTGGAGGCATCACCGCCCAGCAAGTCGTGAATCGTTTAGCGGAACGAATGCGTAAAGAGCGTGAGAAAAAAGAGACAATTGATAAGATTGTTTCCGATATGAAAGCGACGCAACCTGAGAAATCGACCGAATCGGGAGTTATTGTCAAAGATATTGATAATATGTTAATCCGTATTTCGAAATGTTGTAATCCTGTACCAGGAGATGAAATTGTCGGTTTCATTACGAGAGGTCGCGGTGTCTCTGTACACCGAACCGACTGTACCAACATTCTCTCTGAAGGTGGTCAGAGCGAACGTCTAATTGATGTGAAATGGTCGCTTGCATCTGATGAAATACGTAAAGAATTCCAAGTAGATATTGAAATTTCCGCATTCGATCGACAAGGTTTATTGAATGAAGTGATGATGGTCGTAGCGGATATGCAAACACCAATCATCGCCGTCAGTGGAAAAGCAGATAAAGACAGCATTGCGCATATCCATATGTCCATAAAGATTCAGAATATTACCCATTTGCAACGTACTGTGGAGAAAATCAAGCAAATTAAAGATGTTTATTCTGTAGAACGAGTGATGAACTAAAGTAGAAAAGGGGGGCTGACACATGAGGGTGCTATTGCAACGGGCGAAAGACGCGTCTGTAACCGTCGATGGAGAACGAGTCGGCTCTATTGCAAATGGTTACGTATTATTAGTCGGAGTCACACATGAAGATACTGAAAAAGACGCACAATATCTTGCGAAAAAAATTGCAGGATTGCGGCTTTTTGAAGATGATGAGGGGAAGATGAACCGTTCGATTCAAGAAGTCGAAGGCGCTATTTTATCCGTTTCTCAATTCACGCTTTATGGCAACGTGCAAAAAGGCAGACGTCCAAGTTTTATTGAAGCAGCCAGACCGGACCAAGCGAAACCGCTATGGGAATATTTCAATGAACAATTACGATTGGAAGGCCTCCATGTTGAAACGGGACAATTCGGTGCCATGATGGACGTCCAACTGACTAATGATGGGCCTGTGACGTTATGGGTGGAATCACCGCTTAACTAAACTATAGATAAAATTCAAGGCTGTCCTGAAAGTCAGAAATGTCTTTCAGTGACAGCCTCATTCTTTGGTTCTATAAACGATCGGTAACACTCATAACTTTCAGTACATGCTCATAAATCCTCGCAAGCGATCATAGAACATCCGCAGCCGCTCATAAAACTCTATAAGTGATCATAAAACAATACGCAAAGGCTCATAAAGCTTTTGTAGTAGAAACGATCATGTTGCTCCGGCTACCCTTTAATTAAAATAATCGAGCAACCCTTGATAAATCCCGTATGTAGCCTGTTCACGGAAATGGTCAGTCGTGATTTGACGTTCTTCGTTGTAATTTGATAAATAGCCTAATTCTACAAGTACGCCGATCCGATTATTCTCTCGCAATACATGGAAATCGCCAAATTGTGCACCTCGGTCTCGTAATGTGATATTGGCCGCTAAGCCTCTATTGACTGCTTCCGCTAGAGATTGCTGTTCAGAACGGGTGTAATAACTTGTGAAACCTGCGATCGATGGATCCACATGGGCATCATAGTGAATGCTAATGAATGCATCCGCATCGTGGTACTGTGCAATGGAAGCGCGTGCTCCGAGTAGCACATATGTATCCGAATTCCGTGTTAACACAACGTTAGCACCCGCATTTTGCAGCTTTGTTGCGAGCAGTTCAGATGTCATAAGGGTCAAGTCTTTCTCGATTGATCCCCGAGCGCCTGTTGTTCCACGGTCATGACCTCCATGTCCTGGATCAATGACAATCGTTAAGCCCTTCAAGGTTCCTTTGACCCGAGCTTGCTCTGGCTGTTTCTCTGCACCTTGTGAAGAGGATTCATTGGTTGTTACCACCCAATCTGCCACAAATGCTTGCTGTCCATTTGGTAATGAAATTTTATACCAATCATCCTGCTTTTCAAGAATTGGATAGTTTTCACCCGCATTCACCCGAAATACGACTGGAGATGAAGTAGACGAGTCCTCACGTAAATTTGTCCCATCGATCAGGATCGTCACCACGCCTTGATCCGAATCATCAGTCGTTGCTACTTTCGATTGTGTTGACGAAAGATGACCATGGAACGAATAGACCCATCCTGTCTTTTTACCGTCTAATTGGAGTTGTACCCAGTTACCATCTGTTTGAATAACAGGAAAGGTATCACCTTTCTTAATTTGAGTCAATTTTTTCGATTGCTGCGTCGCTTTTTTACGAACATTCAACGTTTCTACGGCTACCGTAAATTGATTGGGGTCAGTGACCTCTTGAGCCATTGTAGGTTGTACAACTTGTTCTTCTTCTGCTAATGCCAATGAGGATTTCTTCACTTCGGAAACATACTCCGATGAAACCCATCCTTCTTTACCGTCCAGCGAGATTGCAATCCAATCGCCTTCTTGCCCAGTAGCCATCGCAATCGCGCCTGCCCGCATTTTTCCTATGACTGCCGATTGAACGGAAGGACCGGACCGGATATTAAGGGAATCGACTTGCGCCACGATTTCTTTTGCCTGTTCTGGTAAATTCTCAGATTGCGTTAACCATTGGGCAACCCAACCTTGCTCATCTCCAAATTGAACCTTCAGCCAATCTCCGTCCGTTTCCAACACATCCAATCGTTCCTGATCGTTTAATTGACCGACCACGGGATACGTGAGACCCGGACCGCTGCGTACATTAAGTGTCGGTGAATCCACGACAACTGATTGCGCAAATCCAATTGGAAGACTACTAAAAAATAATAAGAGTGCTAGACACATCATGCTTCCATAACGAACCATTTTCAAGTTGTCACCTCCTTCTTTCGTATTGTACCGAATAAACTCGATTAAACGCCACCATTAGATATAAAAGTTGACAGTTTGAGTAGAAATGATTAACATAGGGAATAATCGAATCGAACTACATACCGATGATATGGAAAGTAACTTTACGAACGGCTGGAAAGAGAACGGGGAACTTGGCTGAAATTCCCTGACAGAACGGTGAAGTGAACAACACCATGGAGGATTTGTGCTGAATTCAGTAGGCATGAACGGAACCGGCCGTTATCCGGATTCGAGTGGGCACAGAATGTGTCAATTTGGGTGGAACCGCGGAAGCTAACAAGCTCTCGTCCCTTAGTTTTTAGGGATGGGAGCTTTTTTATGTTCTCTGAAGTTTCGCTCTCTATATTACGATTGTTGAAAGGAGTTTTGATGATGAATTTTAAAGTCCCCCGCGGCACACAGGATATTTTGCCTGCTGTTTCTTGGAAATGGCAACGTGTAGAAAAAATTGTTCAATCAGTTTGCGATGTATACAATTACAAGGAAATTCGAACGCCTATTTTTGAACAAACGGAATTATTCCAACGTACAGTCGGTGATACAACAGATATCGTACAAAAAGAAATGTACACATTCAAAGACCGCGGAGATCGCTCTATGACGCTACGTCCAGAGGGAACTGCAGCGGTTGTACGTTCTTTCGTTGAAAACAAAATGTTCGGTTATGCCGATCAACCCGTCAAGCTGTATTATACAGGGCCCATGTTCCGTTACGAACGTCAACAAGCGGGTCGTTACCGACAATTTGTCCAGTTTGGTGTGGAGGCAATTGGTAGCGATGATCCAGCGATTGATGCAGAAGTGATCGAATTGGCAATGACGGTGTATAAACGTGCAGGATTATCGGATATTAAGCTCATTCTAAACTCACTCGGTGATAAAGAATCGCGTCATGCACACCGAGAAGCACTTATTGCGCACTTCACGCCACATATCGGTGAATTTTGCACAGACTGTCAAAATCGTCTAGAGAAAAACCCATTGCGTATTTTGGATTGTAAAGTAGACAGAGAGCATCCCTTGATGAAATCTGCACCTTCATTAGCCGATTATTTAAATGAAAGCTCATCCGCTTATTTCGAGAAAGTAAAACACTACTTGGATATAGCCGGAATCGAATACGAATATGATCCGAATCTAGTACGCGGACTCGATTATTATAATCACACGGCATTTGAAATCATGAGTACGTCCAAAGGCTTTGGCGCGATTACGACTCTATGTGGGGGCGGCCGTTACAACGGATTAGCTGAAGAAATTGGCGGACCTTCTGCACCGGGGATCGGTTTTGCGATGAGTATTGAACGTCTATTGCTTGCTATGGAAGCAGAAGAAAAATCTTGGACAGATGAGCCGTCACTCGATGTTTATCTTGTTACACTAGGTGAAGCAGCACGAACAAAAGGCTTCGAACTTCTCGGACAATTACGAGAAGCAGGTCTGCGTAGCGAAATGGATTACATGGACCGCAAAATGAAAGCCCAAATGAAATCTGCTGATCGCCTACAAGCAAACTACGTCATCGTCATCGGTGAAGACGAAGTAAACAATAACATCGTTCAACTGAAAAACATGACAGATGGGCAACAGAATCAAGTAGCTATGGAAAACTTGTTGGATGAACTACAGAAGTGATTTTTATTTTCATGGACTTAGTGAATTATCTAGTTGATTGAAGAGGAAAGCATCCGCCTGCAACGGAAATTAACGGTATTTAGCCAAGATGTAGCGGTTTTAAGCACTAAAATTAATGTAAAACAACCAAGAATGGAAAGGTAGTGTCGTCATGCAACGCACACATTATTGTGGAAACTTAACAGAACAACAAATCGGACAAGAAGTCACCCTTCAAGGCTGGGTTCAAAAACGTCGTGATCTAGGAGGACTCATCTTTATCGATGTCCGCGACCGCGCAGGGATTGTCCAAACGGTCTTTAACCCTGATATCTCTAAAGATGCACTCGAAATCGCAGAAACATTGCGCAACGAATACGTGGTTGAAATCAAAGGTCTCGTTATCGAACGAGAAGAACGTACAAAAAATAAAAACATCGCAACAGGTGCAATTGAAGTCCAAGTTGTCGATGTAAAAATCATCAACGAAGCGAAAAATCCGCCATTCACAATCGAAGACGACACAGAAGTAGGGGAAGAAACACGTCTGAAGTACCGCTACCTCGACCTACGTCGTCCAGAACTAGCAAAAGTATTCAAAATGCGCTCTGACATTACTAAAACGGTACGCAACTTCTTAGATGACGAAGGCTTCTTGGAAGTCGAGACACCAATTCTTACGAAGTCAACACCTGAAGGAGCACGCGATTACTTAGTTCCAAGCCGTGTTCATGAAGGAGAATTTTATGCATTACCTCAGTCACCGCAACTGTTCAAGCAATTATTGATGGTATCTGGTTTTGACCGATACTACCAAATTGCGCGTTGTTTCCGTGATGAGGACTTGCGTGCAGACCGTCAACCAGAATTTACACAAATCGATATGGAAATGAGTTTCATGTCGATTGAAGATATTTTAGAGTTGAATGAACGCTTAATTCAAAAAGTGATGAAAGACGTGAAAGGTGTGGACGTTGAAACACCATTTAAGCGACTTCCATACGCAGAAGCGATGAGCCGCTTCGGGTCAGACAAGCCGGACACACGTTTTGGTATGGAACTGAAAGATGTCTCTGATATCGTAAAAGACTCTTCATTTAAAGTGTTTACTGGCGCAGTAGAAGCCGGAGGACAGGTTAAATTAATTAACGTCAAAGGTGCTGCAGAGAAATATTCCCGTAAAGACATTGACGCACTTGGAGAATATGCGAAAGTATACGGAGCAAAAGGATTAGCTTGGCTGAAAGTAACAGAAGACGGCTTTAATGGTCCCATCGCGAAATTCTTCGAGGGAGAAATTGGCGAAGCGTTAAAAGCAGCAGGAGATGGAGAAACGGGAGATTTATTCCTCTTCGGTGCGGATAAGAAATCAGTTGTAGCGGATTCATTAGGTGCATTGCGCTTGAAATTAGGAAAAGACTTAGAGTTAATCGATCAATCGATTTACAATTTCCTATGGGTTACAGAATGGCCGTTATTTGAATACGATGAGGAAGATGGTCGCTATTATGCAGCACACCATCCATTCACGATGCCTGCAGATGTTGAGCAATTAACGACGGACCCTGCTTCTGTTAAAGCGCAAGCATACGACTTAGTGTTGAACGGCTATGAATTAGGTGGAGGTTCATTGCGGATTTATCAACGTGACGTTCAGGAAGCGATGTTCAAAGCACTTGGCTTCACAGAAGAACAAGCAAGAGAGCAATTTGGCTTCTTACTAGATGCATTTGAATATGGAACGCCTCCACATGGCGGAATTGCATTTGGTCTAGATCGAATCGTCATGTTGTTGGCTGGATCTACGAACTTGCGTGATACGATCGCATTCCCGAAAACAGCGAGTGCTAGTGATTTGTTGGCGGAGGCACCTAGTTCTGTTGATGAAGCACAGTTAAAAGAACTCGGGATTAAAGTGGTAGCTGAGCCAGCGAATAAGTGAGGAATCTACTATTTTTCACAGTCTCTCTTCTAATTGATTGAATTATAAAATAATCTGTGATAGGATAAAGATAGTTAAAATCCTGAAGTGTTCGTCATTTGCCAATCAGTTTTGACCCAACATATTATCGTCGGGAGTCTGCCGTTCTAACTTGGATGGCATGCCTTTAACCGGGACGTCAAAAGAGTTGGATAAGACACCCACCTGCTATAAGCGGGTTCAAAGCGATATTACAAAGACGGCACATTCGGGATTTTACTTTCTTACAAACTTCCACCCTCATGCATAGGCATGAGGGTTTTTCTGGTTCTATAATATTTGTTGGGGTATCCACACAATTCGGATAAAAAAAGACACGTACTCACCGATTTCTTTTATACTTG
>NZ_WHVW01000014.1 GCF_009651005.1 Sporosarcina obsidiansis | reverse complement strand
TTCCTGGCGTTTACTCTATTGTAAAAGAAAATAGACTGTAGGAAAACTCCAAATTTCCGGAGTTTGTCTACAGTCTGAAACCGACAGGAGAGAGTCTCCTGTCGGTTTCATTTTGCTCTGGCTGTCGAATGTTGCTTTGCTTTTTTTCGTTCGTTGCGACGCTTATCCAGCTTCGCCTTGTCGATATCTGATTGTTTGTTATACTTTGGTAAAACTAATAACTGATAGGCATTCACAGCTAACAATGGAAATAAAAGAATAGTTACCCATTCATCCTTATTGCCTGAACTAACCATAAGTGCCGGTAACCATTCAAGGGTGGTTATTACAATCATAAAAAACAAAGCTGAAATCAACGCATGTTTTTTCGTCCATTGTGCTTTAAAATATGCGGTTACAGCAGATACTACAATTAACGTCATAAGCAAGAAAATATACAGCATTGTTCGTCCCGTATCAGCCTTCGATAACTGAAAGCGGAAAAAGATGAGATCGAATAGAACAACTGCGATTATTAAAATTTGTACCCAGTTCCACAAAGTCAGAGTTCTAAACATGTTAACACCAAATTGATGGACCGTCAGATAAGCGAAAAACCCCATCTGCGCAACGACGCTCATCGTAAAGCCTAAAAAGATCATCCATAAAAAGGCGCCAAGAAATTGCCAAATCTCGCCTGCCTGTATATATCCGAAAAAGAAATCCCAACGTACGATTAACCCAACAACCGCTGTAATTCCTCCGCCAATTGCCATAGCGCGCAAGAAAAATTTTACCCAATTTCGTATTGTCACAACAATGTTCCCCTTTTATCTTTATTGACTCCCACCACAAGGCAGGGAGAAATTAACGTATTTCCAAACGCCCATTGAACGAAGTCTCAAGCAGAGGTTATAAATTTTTTAAAAATGAAGTTCACTGAGAGTCGTTGCTGCTTGCAACTAAGGTCCCTAACCTGCGTTATGCTCTAAGTACAATTCAAAACCTAGATGCAATTAAACTTAGGGCATAATTGATTTATATCACTTCCTAGTGTATCAACGTTCGACAAAAAAATCTATTTCATTGAACAAATCATGCATATTCCTTCTCATAATGTGAACAATAAATGAAAATACAAGTGGAAGGTTGATTGGAATGAAAAAATTAGCAGGCATTTTCCTATTCCTTGTCTTCCTGACGGGTTGCAGCGGCGGGCAGCAAGCAAGTCCAAGCTATGATGAAATGAAAAAAATGATGACAGATGCGATCCAAACGGAGGACGGAAAGAAAGCACTACGCAAACTGATGACTGATCCCGAATTCCGTGAGCTGCTCGTGTTGGAACAACCTGAAGTGAAACAGAGTATAGAAAACGTTCTACTTTCTAAAGAGGGAGAGCGATTTTGGAAGACGGCATTTGAAGATCCAAAATTTACAGAGGCCATTGCCAAAAGCATGAAAAAACAGCAAGCCGATATTATGAAGGATTTAATGGGCGATGCATCGTTCCAAAAAGAAATGGAAAAGTTTTTCGGTCAACCTGACATGATGAAACAAATGGAGAAAATTGTGAATTCCAGTACGATGAAAAAAGAAATGGAAAAGGCAGTAGAAGACACGATAAATAGCCCTCTTATGAAAGCAAAATGGCAGGAGCTCATTATGAAAGCTGGGAAAGGAACAGCAGAAGAAGGTGGGAAAGGCGGAAAAAGTGAGGACCAAGGTGGAGGTGGAGCAAAAACAGGCGAAGGAGGTCAGTAACCTCTCTCGCCTGAAACTTGATTATTTTCGACTTTTTTCAATCACTGTATCAGCAACTTGTAAGTAGATTTGTCCGATCGGGTGGTCCTCTGCATACACAGACGGCGCAAATTCCGTATCGTTCCAATCAGGCTGCCCTAGGGGAATTTGACCTAATAGTTCGGTGCGAAGTTCTTCCGATAGACGGACACCGCCACCTTGTCCAAAGACATACTCTTTCTCTCCAGTTGCTTTTGATTCAAACCACGCCATATTCTCGATGACGCCGAGTAATTCATGATCTGTCTGCAAAGCCATTGCACCTGCGCGGGCAGCTACAAATGCCGCTGTCGGATGTGGTGTCGTGACGACAATTTCTTTAGATGCCGGAATCATTTGATGAATATCAAGTGCCACATCTCCTGTTCCTGGTGGCAAATCGAGCAATAAGTAATCAAGCTCGCCCCAATCTACATCGCGGAAAAATTGGTCTAGCACTTTACCAAGCATTGGCCCTCGCCAAACAACAGGTGCATTATCTTCAACGAAGAAGCCCATGGAAATGACCTTTACACCAAAACGCTCAACCGGCATGATGCGATCTTCTCTCACCTCAGGCATTGCGGTGATTCCCATCATATCTGGCACACTAAATCCATAGATATCCGCATCAATCAATCCGACCTTCTTGCCACGTCTAGCCAAGGCAACTGCCAAATTAACAGAGACTGTCGACTTTCCAACGCCGCCTTTTCCGGATGCGATCGAAATAAATTCGATATTAGATAAAGGAGATAAAATGTCTTGTGCTTCCGCTTCTGTCACGGTTCCTCTGAACTGTTCCAACACTTCTTTCGGTAGTTCCTCAAAACGAATGCCTACAGAGTCTGCCCCTGCACCTTTTAAAACATCCACTACTTTTGATTGAAGCGTCAATTGCTCACCGGTATTCACTTTCGCAATTGCTACTTTGACACTGACATGCTGCTTTTCAGGCTTAATGGTTACATCTACAATACCATTCGTTTCTGCCAGTGTTTTATGTAAAAACGGATCTTCCAATGCGCCAATCAATTCACGGACTTGTTGTTCATTTATCACATTCGACACTCCTTATTGAATAAATTTCATCCCCTCCAGTATATCATATTCCCTATCTGCCCAAGCGTCATTTGCCTTACTGTTCCTCAGCATGCTCATATTTTACAATTCCATCTACAATTGCAGCTGCTACTTTTTTCTGATATGCCTTATCAGCTAATAATTTACGCTCTTCTGGATTAGACAAAAAGCCTGTTTCCACCAATACAGCAGGTACCGGTACTTTCTTCAGTAAGTAGACGCCTGTAATCTTCATGGCTTCTCTATCTGTATTTTTCAGTTGATCACTTAATTCATCTTGGATTGATGTTGCTAACTGCTTGCCCGCAGGATGTCCATTAGGATGGTAAAACACTTGCGCACCTCTCCAACGCTCTTCTGGAATTGCATTGACATGAATACTAACAAACATGTCTGGTTTTTTTTCGTTCGCCATACTCTCTCGCAGTTTAAGATCGGCAAATTTTCGACTCCGATTGGATTGGAACTTCTCCGAAGGTGCGTGCTCTGCAATGGCATCACCTTCTTTTTCTCTAGTCATCGACACCGTAGCTCCTTTTTTCTCTAGCAACTTTCTAACTTCATGAGAAATGTTCAATGTAATATCTTTTTCAATCACTTCTTCTGCAGAAGCTCCTCCATCTTCTCCGCCATGTCCAGGATCGATGAGAATTTTCACACCACCTAGCTCTGCTGGAGTAAAGAAACCTCTATCCGATGCCTTTACGCCATACCACACACCACCTAGTGAAAAAAATAACAGCAAGCCTACTGCAAGCCATTTTTTCATCCATACACCGCCTTTTTCTTTCACTATACGCTTGGACCTTTGTTGTTATGTCTCACGGGTCAGTATTCTGTTATGAGCGGTTGACTGATGTTAGTGAGCAAAAAACCACGGAACACATGTTACAAAAAAACGCCAGAAAGAAGTGGATCTCTTTCTGGCGTCTTATCCATTATTCAGTTTGACCTTCCCATGCCAGCATACCGCCCGTCATGTTCGTAACGTCAAAGCCTTCATCTGCTAAAATCTCCTGAGCTCGTCCGCTTCTACCACCTGAACGACAGACTAAAATATAGGGAGTCGCTTCATCCAAGTCATGCATTTCAATCGGAAGATTTCCCAGTGCAATATGCATTGCACCCGGAATCATGCCTTGTGCCACTTCATCGTCTTCGCGTACATCAATAATATGAAGCTCCTTGCCACTTTCTAATTGCTCTTGTACTTCTTTTGCTGTTAATTCTTTCAATGCCATGAGTCATGTCCTCCAACGTATTTAATTTATCTTTATTCTATATTGCCTGGTGAATGGTTGTCTATTTAAATGAATTTATGAGCTGTACTAATTCATCGGGTGTGTGACCTCGATTTTCCCAAAGTCGTGTCGTGTTAGCGATATCGATAATCAGGGGGATATAACGCTCAGCTTCTGACACAGGCAGCTCCAAACCTTCAAGAAAAAACGACAACACACTTGTGAAATCACCACCACTAATTTGCAGGTTTAACACTAGTTCTGCCACTTCTCTTTCGATATCAATCGAATCACCGAAATTTCGTCTTAATTGCTGTCTCAATCTTTCTTGCTCAGGGGTATGTTGGAAATATTGTTCATCCAAAAATAAAAGAAGCTCTTCTTTACCTGGTACATAATAAGGTTTCCCAGTAGCTAGTTGTTCCAATACAGTTCTTTCATCCAACTCAATCACTGCTTCTGCCACAAAAAGATCAAAATCAACATAAACAAACCTTTCCTCTAATTGCTCTTTGATTACTTGCAAATTCACAAAAGGAATTGCAGCTTCCAATGAAATAGGCTCTTCGTTTTGTCCATTGTAAATCTTAACCACCTTTTCAATCGGAACCAATCCATACAAATTCGTACAAGCCACGATATAATCCACCAGTAGATTTTCATTATGGTCATTCATTTAATATTGCCACCCTTACTTATACATGAGTTCTTTCATTCGCACAAATTTCTTTCACACACGCAATCGTACGCTCAATATCCTCTGTCTCAATTTCTCGATGCGTTACAAACCGGATTTGAGATGAACCATACGTATTTGCTAAAATATCATAACTCTTAAGTCTTTCAATAAACTCCGTTGAACTTAATCCAACCGGTGCAACGGAAAAAAATAGAATATTACTTTCTACTTCTATTGCATTGATTTCTATCCCATCAATCTGGGCTAAGCCTTCTGCAAGCTGTTTGGCATGACGGTGATCTTCTGGCAGTCGACTGACCATATCATTGAGCGCTACAATTCCAGCTGCCCCAACGACTCCTGCCTGACGGGTACCGCCCCCTAGCATCTTCCGCCACTTCCTCGCTTGATCAATGAACTCTTTAGACCCTGCCAAAATCGATCCCATCGGTGCACTTAATCCTTTAGACAAGCAGAATTGGACAGAGTCAGTATAAGCTGTAATTTCCTTTGGCTGGACACCTAATCCTACTGCAGCGTTAAATAAGCGCGCACCGTCTAAATGAATGGGAAGATGATGCGCTCGAGAAATTTCATATACGTCTTTCATGTAATTTAGGGGCAAAATTCGACCACCTGAATCACCATGCGTATTTTCCAGACAAATCAGCCCAGTTCTCGGATTATGGACATCAGGTTCACGAATAGCAGCCACGATTTCATCAATCGGCATCTGGCCGTTAACCCCTTGAATTGTCCGGGGCTGCACGCCTCCAATTACAGCCAAACCTGCCGTCTCATGATGAACAATATGAGAAGTTGCTTCTGCTATGATTTCATCACCGCGGTGTGTATGTGTTAGCACCGCCACTTGATTGCCCTGAGTACCGCTTGTCACAAATAATGCAGCTTCTTTCTCTACCATACTAGCCGCTAACCGCTCCAATTCATTAATCGTTGGATCATCACCATACACATCATCACCTACCACCGCATCACGCATTGCGTTACGCATTTCCTCTGTAGGTGTCGTTACTGTATCACTTCGTAAATCAATTGGCATTAGTCTTACTCCTCTCTATTCACTTTCATTTTTTCAATTGTAACAAAACTATGTTGGGAATGCAGTACTGTGTAAAGTGTAGAGTATTGATAAAATGAATATACGTACACTATTGAAAGGGGTGCCCTCAATGATTCGCAACCGACAAATGGAAATACTTCTTCATTTATTGAAAGTAAAACATACTACCCATCGTGAGCTGGCAACTTTATTTGAAGTGAGCATCAAAACAATCCAGCGAGATATTGATGCGTTATCTACACTAGGAATACCTATTACCTGCAAGCAAGGGAAATATGGGGGGATTTATATCGAAGAAAGTTATAAATTATCAAGAAGTCTTCTTACCAATGAAGATTTGCAAAGTATCACGATTGCATTGACAATGTACGATGCGTTTTCCACTACTAAACATAAAGATCAAGTAATGAAAAAACTAGCCTTAATCGCCCCTGAATTGGTATATCTTTACGAACAGGATGCAACTGATTACTTTATTGTGGACATACTTCCTGAAAAGATTGATATGACAAACACAGTATTTACTATTTTAAATAAAAGCTTGGATGAGGAATATTACGTAAACATCACTATAGCTAGAGACAAATTAAAAATAGCTCCCATCAGTTACGTATTGCGATCTGACGGTTTATACCTTTATGCTTTTCATGAAGAGTACCTTCTTCTTAAGACGTCGGATATCATCAGTGCAGAATTGACTAACGAAGAATACAGTAGAAATTTTATCTCCTATCGCGAAAATAAATCTATATAAGACATTATATGTCCGGTTATGCATGTATTGTTGAGATAGGAGGAATAATTATGAGCTCAACAATATATGATCAAACTTCAATACCAAAACTAATTTTCACATTTTCACTGCCGTCCATTTTTGCATTGATTGTCGAGACACTTACTTCAGTTGTCGACACATCATTTGCAGGCCACCTGGGAAATCAAAGTGAATCAGCACTGTCTGCCATGGGATTGTTATCACCTTTATTAGCTGTATTTGTGGCTTTGCAGACCCTATTCGCCATTTCTACAGCTATTATGATCTCCAGATTTTTAGGTAGACAAGATAAATTTTCATTGCATCGCTATTTCCAGAATGGTTTCCTCCTGACACTTATTATTAGTAGTAGCACATCCCTACTTGTATTCTTGTTTATCAAACCCATTCTACTTTCTTTAGGTGCAAAAGGTGACGTATATGACCTTGCACACGAGTATGTAATGATTATTCTCGTAAGTAATATTTTCAGTGCTCTTGGCTACACGCTAACCAGTTCAATCCGAGCGTTTGGCTATCCAAAGATGGAAGCCTTTATCATTACCTTGTCAGTCGTTATCAATATCGCTAGTAATGCCGTGCTCACATTTGGATTCCATCTTGGTATGACAGGTATCGCCCTAGGTACTTTACTCAGCGAGATAGTCTGTGCTCTTTTAGCAACTAGCTTTCTAATCAAAGGCCATCTATGGTTTAAGGCGAGCAAAATTCCAATGAAAGAATATGGAATCATGACGTATAAAATGTTTAAAATCGGCTTTGCTCAAACTGCTATCCAACTACTAGCTGGTTTTTCTGCCTATATCGTCAATCATCAACTTATATCCATTGGAGGAAATTCTCATGTAGCCGTCTGGAACGTTGCCAATAAGTTATATATGTTGGCCCTTATGCCGATTATCGGAATGACACAAGCCGTTCAAACGATCATCGCCTATTTCGATGGCAAAAAAGTAGCGCAAAAGAAAAAAGAAACTATTCGTCAAACCGTTTTATATTGCTTTATTTATGGAATCGGTATTACGATGATAATTTATGTAGTAGGAAAATATTTTCTTCGTATATTCACAGAGGACCTGGCAATCTTAACTGCAGCACAAGTTATTAGCAAAGTCATCTTTCTGACTTTTCCTTTACTGGGTATTACGTATACCATCATGACGTTACTTCAAGTGACGGAGAGAGAAATACAAGCCGTGGTATTAGGGCTAACTCGACAAGTCATTGCCGTTGTGCCTCTAGTGATTATGCTGCCCTTTTTATTTAGTAAGTTTGATATTCTTGGTATACCTCCCGCGTTTTCCATCTTTTTTTCAATGCCCATTGCGGATGTTCTGACGCTATTTGTCGCCATTTTCTTCTTTAAAAGAACAAAGCTTATGTAAAATTAATCCTTTCGTTTAGATCACATGAATATGCATTCTAATATACTATACAAATGAGAATATTTAGGAGGCATAAGATGGGAGCTATTACGGGTTATGAATTCATTGACCGTATCGATCAGCTAGATACCGATATATGGTTGGATGGACAACAGGTGAAAGGACCGATATCTCAACATACGGCATTTAAGGGACTTCTTAAAACAAAGGAAGCTCTTTATGATTGGCAGATGCTCCCTTCGAACAAATCGATCATGACATATGATTCTCCAACATCTAAAGAGCTGGTTGGCTTATCTTATTTACAACCAAAAACGAAAGAAGATTTGCGAAAACGGCGAAAGATGATGGAACAGTGGGCACGTCTCACATGTGGACTACTCGGAAGGAGTCCGGATTATCTGAATACGGTGATCATGAGTTTCGCCTCTTCTTCCTCTCATTTGATTGGAAAAGAAAATTGTTTTCCTGAACATATCCAAGCTCTCTATGAACGAGCAAGAGAGCATGATCTGTCATTCACTCATACATTTATCACGCCGCAGGTCAATCGCTCGCAAAGCTACTTTGAAACTTCTGAAGAGCCCATTTCCGCTAAGATCGTAGGTAAAACAAAAGAAGGCCTTATTATAAAAGGAGCCAGACTACTTGCCACACAAGGTGGACTTACTGATGAAGTACTTGTATTCAGTGCACCAAAATTTCTTGGTGATCCCGATGAGGCATTTGCTTTCTCCATTCCTTCCGACACGAAAGGATTACGTTTTCTTTGTCGGGAATCTTTTGTTGGAGGCGAGTCGGCATTCAATTATCCGCTTAGCTCGAGATTTGAGGAGATGGATTCGATTGTAGTATTTGATCGAGTAATCGTTCCTTGGGAATGTGTATTCTTTTATCATAACGTAGAAGTAGCGGAAGATTTTTTTGCAGTAAGCTCCTTTCACCCCTATGCGATTCACCAAGTGATCACGCGGCAAATTGTAAAAGCTGAATTCATGTTGAGCTTAGCTGAGGAGCTTGTCCAAACTATTAATGTTGGAGAGTACCTTCATATTCAAGGGAAGCTATCTGAAATCATCGTAGGACTGGAAACGATGAAAGCTTTACTAGACAAATCTGAACATGATGCCGCACTAGATCAATGGGGGTATATGCGCCCTAGTCTTGCGCCTCTACAAGTTGCCAGTACGATCTTTCCTACTATGTATCCTCGCTTTAGTGAAATCATTCAGTTGATCGGTGCAAGCGGCATGGTCGCCCTTCCTACTGAAAAGGACTTTCAATCTGCTATTGAACCTGATCTTACACGTTATTTACAAGGTGCTACGAAAAGTGCAGAAGATCGTGTGAAGATCTTTCGGTTGGCATGGGATCTAACGATGAGTTCGTTTGGTACGAGACAGACCCAATACGAACGATACTTCTTTGGTGA
Organism: Sporosarcina obsidiansis; assembly: GCF_009651005.1. GTDB lineage: Bacteria > Bacillota > Bacilli > Bacillales_A > Planococcaceae > Sporosarcina > Sporosarcina obsidiansis. The sequence continues at coordinate 78,908 of NZ_WHVW01000014.1, read as the reverse complement.
TCCCATTCGTTTAGCTAGTCATTTATATAAGTCTTATTCAAAAGATGGCGGGAAGGATATGTTGAATCGGTTATTGGGTTCGTAATGGCATCATCATAGAAAATGTCAACATTTCGGCGAAATTTCTTCATTTTTCCCATCCAACTCCATGCTAGACTCACTGTATGGAGTTGATGAACATGGTGCTATCTGCACATTGCAGCGAGCTGTTTCAAGAAGCAGCACGTTTTATTCATAGCTGCTATGAGGAATTAAAACTGTCTCAAGAAGAACAAATGACCAGATTAGAAGAGATTCAAGAAGAAATTAATCAAAGTGGAACTTACACCCACAAAGGATTTGAAGTGAAGCACGGAGCAAAAATGGCTTGGCGTAACAGCAATCGGTGCATCGGACGCCTATTGTGGGAGACACTCGAAGTATTTGATGAACGGCATGTACAAACTGCTGATGAAGCCTTTGATAAGCTAACGCATCATATCCAATTTGCTACCAATAATGGTGACATCCGTTCAACGATTACCGTCTTCGCACCGCGAAAAAACGGGGTGGATCCTCTGCGTATCTGGAATCATCAATTAATTCGATATGCGGGATATAAAGAGGAGACGACTGTTGTCGGAGATTCCGCATCCCTCGAATTGACAAAAATGTGTGAAGGGCTTGGCTGGCAAGGAGAAAAAACTGCTTTCGACATCTTACCACTCGTGATTCAAGAGCATGGATTTCCGCCGAAACTTTTTACTATCCCGAAAGAGATAGTTAAAGAAGTTCCGATCATTCATCCCGAACTGAGAGGGATTGCAGAGCTAGAGATGAAGTGGTATGCAGTTCCGATTATCTCGAATATGTGCTTGACCATTGGGGGGATTGAGTATCCGATGGCACCTTTCAACGGTTGGTATATGGGAACTGAGATTGGTGCACGCAATCTCGCAGACAGCGATCGTTACAACTTGTTGCCATCCGTCGCCAAGCTGATGGGATTGAATACAAAATCTAATCGTTCATTATGGATCGACAAAGCACTCGTCGAATTAAATATCGCTGTTTTGCATTCCTATAAGGAAGCGAAGGTCACGCTTGTGGATCATCACACGGCTGCCAAACAATTTAAGGCTTTTGAAAAAAAAGAACGTGATTGCGGAAGACCCGTCACTGGAAATTGGACTTGGCTCATTCCACCTCTATCGCCAGCCGCCACCCATATTTATCACAAGCCTTATAAAAATGACATCGTCACACCCAATTTCTTTTATCAGAATGATCCTGAATAAACCAACGAACCCGCTCCTATTGGTAGGCACGGGTTCGTTGATTCATTCACCAAAAATGTAGCTCTTGAAATTCAATGTTGATCAGCTTGTCTGTTTCGGCTGCATACGTGACGTTTACGAGAACCCCGAATTCACGGTTTCCATCCTTCAGCCACAATCTAAATTTTTCAACAGTGGACCCTTTCTTCGATTCGCTTCCTATATGCAAGTAGTCCACGATATTCGCGTGAGGATATTTAACTTGAGTCTCTTTAATTGCGAGTCGAGACCACTTTGCATACGAGGGAATCTCGGATTGCGCAGTAGCTTCAATCGGTACATATGTCCAAGTTGAAGCACTTGCCAAGGCGATTCCAAGTGCCATACATAGTTTTTGAATGATGGCGCACACCTCCTTTAAGGTAGGATGCGTCAATTCTTTTGATTCATTCTTTATTGTAAACAGACGTTTAAAGATTTAATACATAACCAATCAGCCATTTTATAGAAGTATGGCAAACACTAATTTAGACGACTTCTTAACATATTCGATTGGAATATTTTCTTCTTTTCGATTCATCACCATCAACCTTGCCCAGATGATGACTAGTGCTGGAAACCATAATAAAGTTATTAATGGAGTTAGACTGATTAGAAAAAACTGAGTTCTCCTTTCATTAACATCCAAATAATAAATAATTGCAATAACCATCGCTCCTACCGGCAACAATACCAACGTAATCTTAGTAGAGGTAGAATATTTTATGAAGCAAAGCTCCTTTACGGATAGAAGAAAAAATTTATCTTAACTTTTCCACTTTCCCATCTAAACGAATTCCCTCATATGTCACCTTATCTACTGGCTCCTCACTATAGTAATAATAAAAAAAGCCACCTTCTCCTACAGATCGATTGAAGCCCATTTCTCCCACATTTGTAGAATACGCCTTCACCGTTTCAAAGCTTTCATCTTGATTCAGAACAAAACTCACATACAATTTTTTATCCGAATTAAATTTCAAGGCCTGTTCGCCTATCTCAAAAGCTGTATTCTCTTTCGGAGTAATAGATAATTCGTCTGTCACCTTCCAGCCAAGAAAGCCTTTAGACACCGCATAGATCTTGAACCCATCTTCAAAAGGTTTAATGGCAAGTTCCGCTTTTTCACTGATAGGATGCCTAGTCCCCGCCTCTCCTTCTTGTCCTTCCAACACAGCATTTGCTGTAGAATTTATTATGTACTCATCCCAAATATAAGTTTTGAATAACACAATTCCAACGATGATCAGAATTGCTTGGGCTCCGATTCCACTTCTTTGCTTAGATCCTTCAGTTTTTTGCTTTGGCAATTTGATCAACCTCTTTCTTGGAAAAAACAAATTCAAATAATTGCCACTGAGTATACATTGTACAAGTTATGATACTGAAATGCGTGCTTAGCAGGAATCAACTAGAAATATATTCTATCGAAATAGACTTCTGTTTTACTTTTCCTATTGCTGAATCTTTCTGTGCATGAAGAGCGACACCTTTGAGTAACATTGTGTTTACTTTCATTGTTTTGAAACGAAATAGCCTACTGGGAAGTCTAACCAATGTCCGGACGAAAGGAGTTCCATTATGTTCAACTCAAATTTATTAAATAAAGCGCAAAAAGGGAATGATCGAGCTTTCGTCGAGCTGATCAATCCAGAAAAAGAAAAACTTTATCGAATCGCATTTACGTATGTGAAAAATGAGAGTGACGCTCTTGATATTGTCCAAGAAACTATCTATAAAGCGTATGTCTCAATAAAAAATGTAAAAGAGGCGCCATATTTTTCAACCTGGTTAACCAGAATTCTTATCAATACCGCTTTGGACTTTATTAAGAGGGAAAGTAAAGTGATCCCAATTGAACAAGACTCATTAGAACGAATCGAATCTCGACAACATCTGTTTTCTGAAGACAAATTAGATTTACTTGAAGCAATCGCACAATTAGAGGAGAAGTACAAAACCGTCATTATCCTACGATTTTATCAAGATTTAACTGTAAAACAAATAGCCGAAGTTTTGAAATGTCCAGAAGGAACGGTGAAAACAAATTTACACCGCGCTATTAATCGATTAAAAATAACTTTTAAGGAGTCGTGTATAAATGAATAGACAAAATCATGACGTTAAAAAAGCGATTGATCAAATTGACGTGCCGCATGAGAAACTAGACCAAACGATAGCAAGTGCGATTCAGAAAGCAAATGTAAATAATAAGAAACCAAAGCGGAAGTATTTTCCCACAATCGCAGCGGCTTCATTTGCAACATTTCTACTGCTTGGCTCAGCTTTCGTTTCTCCCACCATGGCCAAAGTGTTATCGTCCGTTCCCGTATTGGACTCTGTTTTTGAATTCGCAGGTGACAGAGGATTAGTCATCGCCAGCCTAAGAGGATTATCTGAAGAGATAGAACAAACGGTTACAGACAAGGGTATTAGTTTGACCATTAAAGATGTTTATTATGACGGAACACGTCTGTCAGTAAGTTATATTCAAGAATCACCACATCCTAAAGATCACTTAGGCGAATTTCAGCTAAAAGTAGATGGAAAGGAAATTAACTTCTCCGACAGCAGAACAGGAAAACTTTTATCTGATACGCAATATGCAGGCATTTTGAATATAGATCCTGTAGAAAATCTGCCTGATTCATTTGACTTGCATATGGCATTGAACGAAATAGGAGATGTAGCAGGTTCGTGGGACTTTGAAATTCCTGTCACATTATCCGACGAAGATGTACAGACGATTCAAGTCAATAAAAAGCTAGTGTATCAGGATACGGAGATGACAGTAAAGGATGTAAAGATCGGATTAGCGGGTATTAAACTTTCTGTATCTATCACCTCTCCTGAAGCCATCGATCCAACAATGGTAGGAGATCATATATTGCACTTTAATTTGCTGAATGATACAGGAGAAGCACTGACTCATTTGGACTCACATGGCTCAGGAATCGTAGAGAATGGGCAAAATGTGATGAATATGGAATATCGCTACGCACCGCTTGAAGACGCTTCTGAAACACTCACAGTCAGTCCATATTTAGTACCTGTTAATAAAGGCCAGTCTGCACGGATAGAACATTCTTTACAGACAGATCAATTACCGCTGACTATCGATCAAGGGAAAATGGGCAAAATTATTGTCCAGGATCTACAATATGAAGAAGAGAAGATGCTGCTGTACTTCGATGTGGCCAGTGACTTTACTTACGATGGACATTTCCAGTTTAATACCCTTTGGCTGGAAGACGCAAAAGGCCATAACCTGGCGATTACAGGGTATCCTGAGCGTGTGATAGGTAACACGTACGTGCAGGAGTTTAAAAAGACCTCTAAGAATGAGCCATTGACGTTAGTATCTTTTGAAATGCCTTATCTTGAAGTACTGAAGAAGTTAGAAGTTGAGATACCGTTGATGTAGATTCTGGATAAATACAATAAAGCAACAAAAAATGGGCCGTACTAGAAGTCATTTTCATCTGATTTCTTGTGCGGTCCTCGTTCTTGTTTTCTACGCAGTAGGAAATGTGTGTTTCTGAAGGGTTGTGGGGCGGTATGATGTCACATTAGCGTCCTTCGATAGTTCGCTTACTCGATCACATGAAAATACTGTCCAGAAAATCAATTCTTTCTAGACAGTCCAAAAAAACTCCCAGCCGAGATGGCTGGGAGTTTCGTATAAATATAAAATTAACGTTTTGAGAACTGAGGTGCACGACGAGCGCCGCGAAGACCTGGCTTCTTACGTTCTTTCATACGTGGGTCACGTGTTAGAAGTCCTGCAGATTTAAGTGCTGGACGGAAATCAGGATCTACTGTAAGCAATGCACGAGCAACGCCATGACGGATTGCGCCAGCTTGACCAGTGTAACCTCCACCGTTAACGTTAACATGGATATCATAGCTTCCAAGTGTTTCAGTCGCAACTAGTGGTTGTTTGATGATTTCACGAAGTGTTTCGAATGGTACGTAGTCTTCTACGTCACGGTTGTTGACGGTAATTTTACCTTCGCCAGGAACTAGACGTACACGAGCTACTGAACTTTTACGACGGCCAGTGCCGATATATTGTACTTGTGCCAAGTGTGTTTCCTCCTCTTAATTATCCGCGAAGCTCATATGCTTCAGGTTTTTGTGCTGCATGCTGATGTTCTGCTCCAGCATAAACGTGCAATTTCTTAGCTGTTTGACGACCTAGAGGACCTTTTGGAAGCATTCCTTTGATCGCAAGCTCAAGCATTTTAACAGGGTAGTTAGTACGCATTTCAAGCGCTGTACGTTGCTTGATGCTACCTGTGTACCCAGAGTGACGGTAATAAATTTTATCTTTCAATTTGTTACCTGTTAATTGAATTTTTTCTGCATTGATGATGATAACGTGATCACCTGTATCAACATGTGGTGTGAACGTTGGTTTATGTTTACCACGTAAAAGTGATGCAACTTCTGAAGCAAGACGACCAAGCGTTTGTCCTTCAGCGTCGACAACAAGCCATTTACGTTCTACTTCGTGACCTTTAGCCATGAATGTTGTGCGCATAGTGTAATCCTCCTAAAAATATCAATCTGTTCCGTTGTTTTCTCTATCCCTAAACACAAATAAACTTTCCGGGGCTTATTGTGGGGTTATTGAAATACCATTTATCATCTTACCTGTTAATCCAATTAAAGTCAAGCGTTTTTATGAAAACACCAGGAAAAGTTGCCATGCCTTCAATAGGTCACTTCCATCAGATACAAACCGTGTGCTGGCGCGGTTTTTCCGGCCTTTTTTCGATCTTTTGCTTGCAGAATCCTCTTGACGTCTTCCGGCTCGTCCCACCCGATTCCAACTGCCAGCAAAATGCCTGCAATGGTGCGGACCATATTGTAAAGGAATCCATCCCCTTCCACTTCTAGCACTAGCTGATCATGCTGACGTTCGAGCGTCAACTTCCGAATGGTGCGAACTTTATTTGTCGTGGCAGTTTTCGAAGAGCAGAAACTAGTGAAGTCATGTGTACCAATTAAATGAACAGCTGCTTTTTTCATTCGCTCGATGTCCGGATTCCATCTGCCTAGATGGACGGCATAATTTCGCTCAAATGGACTCTGCACTTCTTGGTAAGACCATCTGTAGATGTACGTCTTACCTGTCGCACTATAACGCGCGTGGAAATCATCTGCGACTTCTTCTACAGCCTCTACTCTCACATCCTTTGGCAGCAATACATTCAATGCCATCCGCCAGCGGTCTCCTAGGTCGAGCGGTGTATCGAAATGGATTACCTGACCTAGCGCATGGACACCTGAATCCGTACGACCACTTGCCACAGAATAGACAGATGAATCCTTATGCAGTTTGACTAATGCTTTATCTATCACTGATTGAACAGTGCGCATATTCGGTTGTGATTGATAACCTGCAAAGTTTGTTCCATCATACGAAATCGTTGCTTTCATTCGTTTCATTATGTTCACTTCCTTACCCAAGCCAACACGGCCACTAATACAATAAACGTAATCAGCACAGCGGTATCTTTCTTTTGCCAAGATAGCTGCCGAAATCTCGTACGCCCTTCTCCACCACGATAACCGCGCACTTCCATGGCGACTGCCAAATCCTCCGCACGTTTAAACGCACTGACGAACAGTGGAACGAGCAACGGAATGACAGCCTGAATTCGTTCTTTAATCGAACCTGTACTCAGATCAGAGCCTCTCGCCAACTGCGCTTTCAAGATTTTATCTGTTTCATCCATCAAAGTGGGAATGAAACGCAATGAAATTGACATCATCAACGCTAATTCATGAACAGGTAACTTCAGCTTTTTGAACGGATTCAGCAATGTTTCCAGCCCGTCGGTAATCGAAATTGGTGAAGTCGTTAATGTTAAAACTGTAGTAATTAACACTAGAACTAAGAATCGAATAGAAATAAAAATCCCCATTCGTAGTCCTTCTTCATATATTTTGATAAACTTCCATTCAAATAGAATAACGCCTTCACGAGTGAAGAATAAATGCAATAATAGTGTAAATATAATTAAAAATAATACGGGCTTTAAGCCATTAACCAAAAAATATGGCTTGATCCGTGCAAGTGCGATGACAAATACCGTAAAACCAAGCAATACTGCGTAGGATGCAACATTATTGGCAAGGAATACTGCTATAATGAAGAGAAAAACAAATAGCAATTTGGAGCGCGGATCCAGTCGATGAACGATAGACGTGCCCGGTATGTAGCGCCCAATAATCATTTTTTCTAACATGGTCTGTCTTCCTTTCTCGCAATGAGGGCAGACAATTCATGCGCTAACATTTCTTCCGTTAAAGCCAGACGATCCAACCGCTGACCCATCATGTTTTCTATTTTACGTTGAAAACGAACAGATCGAGGAACTCCTAGCCTATATGATTCCAATTGTTCAGCTTGATTGAACACTTCTTCAGGCGTCCCTTCCATAACGGATGTACCTTCATGCATGACGAGAATCCGATCACTGTAGCGAGCAGCGTCTTCCATACTGTGCGTCACTAAAATCGTTGTTAGCTTTTCTGTTTCATGCAACCGATGGAAAAGCTCCATGATTTCCTTCCGTCCCCTTGGATCTAGTCCTGCCGTCGGTTCATCCAGCACCAGCACGGATGGTTTGAATGCAAGCACTCCTGCAATCGCGACACGCCGCATTTGACCGCCTGACAGTTCAAATGGAGACTTCTGCAAGACACCCTCAGGCAATCCGAGCAGCTTCACCAATTCATGCGCACGATCCCTTGCAATCTCTTTTGGCACACCAAAATTGAGAGGGCCAAACATAATATCCTTTTCAACCGTTTCTTCAAAAAGCTGATGTTCAGGAAATTGAAAAACGATACCGACTTGTTGACGTACGTCCTTCAGCTGCTTTCCTTTTGTCTGTGCCTGGATTGTCGTATTTCCAATTGACACAACGCCCTCAGAAGGTTTGAGAAGGCCATTCAAATGGAGCAATAACGTCGATTTACCCGACCCTGTGTGCCCGATGATTGACGTATAAGAACCCGAAGGAATGGTGGCTGTCACGTCCTGCAATGCACGCTTTTCAAACGGAGAATCTTTCGCATATAAATAACCTACTTGCTGAAGTGAAATGTCCATAATTCATTCACCAACTCTTCTTCTGTCATATGGTTGCCTTGAAGTTCTACACCTGATTCTCTTAATAACTCTGAAACGCGCAATGCAAATGGCAAGTCAAGGCCGATTGACTCCAACTCCTTGCCTTTCTGGAATATCTCTTGAGGAGTCCCCATCATGAGTACTTTTCCTTCATTCATTACAAGGACACGATCTGCAAGTAGAACTTCTTCTAAGTCATGGGTGATCGATACTACGGTTAGTCCAATTTCCCCACGCAGTTTCTTCACAATTTCAATAACCTCTTCCCTACCCTGAGGATCGAGCATGGAGGTTGCTTCATCTAAAATCAACAGTTCTGGTTGTAATGCCAACGCACCAGCTATTGCCACGCGCTGCTTTTGACCACCTGATAAATGATGAGGCTCATGATTGACGTAGCCTGACATCTTCACTTGTTCCAACGCCTCACGCACCCGTTTCACCATCATTTCATGAGGTACCCCATTGTTTTCCAGTGCAAACGCAACATCATCCTGCACAGTAGATCCAACAAACTGATTATCAGGATTTTGAAAGACAATGCCCATGCGTGAACGAGTCTCCCACAAATTCGCATCAGACAGCGGTTCCAAAAAGAGGTTTACTTCACCCGTTGAAGGAAACAGCAAGCCGATCAATAACTTAGCAAGCGTGGACTTACCGGACCCGTTATGACCCACAACCGCCAGCCACTCTCCTTCATATAATGTAAAGGACACATCATCTAACGCTTTAATTTGTATTTGTGAAGACTCTTCTTCTGTGTCATATGAAAACGTGACATGGTGCATTGATGCAATTTCCTTCATTCGGATTCCTCCTTTTGGTTGCAGTTACGAGTTTCGGTAGCTATATCCAGTTATACGCTCGGTCTGCGACGTGTTTGGCTCATTCCACAGTTACTTTGGTGCGGCAAAGAAAATTTTCGATTGGTTCTAGTAGTGTTTGGCTCGGTTAAGAGGAAGTAACGCTCGTTCACCCTATATCCGCATGCACATACTAGCGAAGCCTCAACTGCGAAGTTCATTGGAATAAGCTCAGTTATGATTTGATAGTATTGTCAATTCTTATGTATAAAAAAAAAGCGCGTACCTCATCTAAGGAATGCGCCTTTCAATAACGTAAATGCCGGGTGCTCAAGCCGACATCTTAGATGAGGTACGTAGAGCTAGACCAGTCGATCACTCGCTGATCATAACACTCAGCTTTTCAGTCGTATAAATCTTTGTATGTGTAACAAAAGGGTGTGGCTGTGCATGACAGACACACCCTCGAAGTGTATGGAATTACACTAATTCGATAATAACTACTGGTGCGCCATCGCCGCGGCGAGGACCCATCTTCATTATACGTGTATAACCGCCTTGGCGATCTGCATAACGAGGTGCCACTGTATCGAAAAGTTTTTGAAGTGCATACACAGTTGCCTCTTCGCCCTCTTCGTTTTCCACTGTCACCGTTTCACGACGAATGAATTCAGCAGCTTGACGACGTGCATGAAGATCTCCACGTTTACCAAGAGTGATCATCTTTTCAACGACTGAACGCAATTCTTTTGCGCGCGCTTCAGTTGTCTGGATGCGCTCGTGAACGATTAAATCAGTCGCAAGGTCACGTAGCATTGCTTTACGTTGTGAACTTGTGCGTCCAAGTTTTCTGTATCCCATTTGAAGTTACCCTCCTTCAAGTATATGTCAATTATTCTTCAGAGCGCAACTCGAGGTTTAGCTCATCCAATTTAGCCTTCACTTCTTCAAGCGATTTACGGCCTAAGTTTCGCACTTTCATCATTTCGTCTTCGGACTTGTTAGCAAGTTCTAATACGGTATTGATGCCTGCACGCTTCAAGCAGTTGTAAGATCGGACGGATAGATCGAGTTCTTCAATCGTCATCTCTAGAACTTTTTCTTTTTGGTCTTCTTCTTTTTCTACCATGATTTCTGCAGTTTGTGCTTCGTCCGTCATACCAACGAATATATTTAAGTGTTCCGTTAAAATTTTAGCTCCAAGTGAAACTGCTTCTTTGGGACCGATGCTGCCATCTGTCCACACATCGAGTGTTAACTTATCAAAGTTAGTACTTTGACCGACGCGAGTGTTTTCAACTTGAAAATTAACGCGTGAAACTGGAGTGTAAATTGAGTCGATCGGAATTACACCAATCGCTAGATCCTCACGTTTGTTTTGATCGGAAGGAACATAACCACGTCCACGTACAGCATACATACGCATACGTAAATGTCCATTTTTACCGAGAGTAGCAATCGGGAGATCTGGATTCAATACTTCGACATCACTATCATGTGTGATATCCGCAGCCGTCACGACGCCTTCACCTTTCACATCGATCTCAATAACTTTCTCATCATCTGAGTAAATTTTGAGAGCGAGTTTCTTCACATTCAAAATAACTGTCGATACGTCTTCTACGACACCTTCAATTGTTGAGAATTCATGAAGTACTCCATCGATTTGAATAGATGTCACAGCAGCCCCTGGTAATGAAGATAGGAGTATGCGACGCAAGGAATTCCCTAAGGTATTTCCATATCCACGCTCCAGTGGTTCGATAATAAACTTACCAAACTGTGAATCTTCACCGATCGTAACTGTTTCAATCTTTGGTTTCTCAATCTCGATCATTTATTTACCCTCCTCAAAACGTCTTCTGTAATTGGTTTAACCATATTGAATTCACTGATAATAGTTAGCCTATTTCAACAGTATTAACAAAAATTGTCTTTCTTAATCCAATAGATTCAAACCGATTATACGCGACGACGTTTTGGCGGGCGGCAACCATTGTGCGGAACCGGAGTTACGTCTCTGATCGCAGTAACTTCAAGACCTGCAGCTTGTAGTGAACGGATCGCCGCTTCACGACCAGCACCTGGTCCTTTAACTGTTACTTCCAATGATTTTAAACCATGTTCCATTGCCGTTTTCGCTGCAGTTTCAGCAGCCATTTGTGCAGCAAATGGAGTGGATTTACGAGAACCTCTGAAGCCAAGTGCACCAGCACTAGACCATGAAAGTGCATTACCGTGGCTATCTGTAATAGTAACGATAGTATTATTGAACGTCGAACGGATATGTGCAATACCGGTTTCAATATTCTTTTTCACACGACGTTTACGAGTTTGTTGTTTACGTGCCATGTTGGAAAGAGCCCTCCTTTACCTATTATTTTTTCTTGTTTGCAATTGTACGTTTTGGACCTTTACGAGTACGTGCATTGTTTTTCGTGTTTTGTCCACGAACAGGCAATCCACGACGGTGACGGATTCCACGGTTACTACCGATTTCCATCAGACGCTTGATGTTAAGAGAAGTTTCACGACGTAGATCCCCTTCTACTTTCAAGCCATCAATTTGTTCACGAATTTTGTCAAGTTCTGCGTCAGTTAAATCACGAACGCGTGTATCTTCAGATATATCAGCTGCAGTCAAAATATCTTTCGCAGTTGTTTTACCAATTCCAAAAATGTATGTCAATGAAATGACAACGCGCTTATCGCGCGGAACGTCTACACCAGCAATACGTGCCATATATGTTGTGCACCTCCTTGTGTTTTAACCTTGTCTTTGTTTGTGTTTTGGATTTTCACAGATTACCATTACTCGGCCGCGTCTACGAATAACTTTGCATTTTTCGCAGATCGGTTTTACAGATGGTCTTACTTTCATCCTACCCAACCTCCTTCAATATTCCGGAGTGCAAAAGTTTATTTAAAACGGTATGTGATACGACCACGTGTCAAATCATAAGGCGAAAGTTCCATTGTCACTTTGTCGCCAGGCAGAATGCGAATAAAGTGCATACGAATTTTACCTGATACGTGTGCTAGCACCGTATGTCCGTTTTCCAACTCCACTTTAAACATCGCATTCGGCAACGTTTCAAGAACAGTTCCTTCTACCTCAATTACGTCGTCCTTCGCCATCAATCCTGTCTCCCTTCTATATCCAATAAAGGCTTTCACCATCGAGCGGCATCAGTCGCCTTCAAAAAGCTTCCTTCAACATATGTCCAGTTTGCATGAGTGATGTTCGAAAGACGTCTGCCACATTTCGCTGTTTCGCATTTCTGCGAGTGAGTTCCTTTATTGTTCTCACAACTGTTACCAATTACACATTATATCGCGATTTGCAAGATAATGCATGTAGGAACAATTGAAGAAACAATCATAAAACTCTCATCTGTCCTATACCGGGCACCCTATGCTTTTGCAGCTCGTTTTCAACCATTACTTTCCGAACAGTGATGCAGTTGTGCCCGAAAAGGATTGATTAGTTCGTGCTATGTTGTAGTACTGCATCCAAGTTTTCGAATACAAGATTAATGTCTTGTTGACCATTAATTTTTGTCAGCACACCTTTTTCGCCATAAAAGTCGAGTAAAGGGGCTGTCTGGTTCATATTTACTTCCAAACGATTCATGACAGTCTCCGGATTATCATCCGCACGCTGATAAAGTTCGCCACCATCTTTATCGCATAAGCCTTCAACCTTTGGTGGGTTGAAAATTAAGTGATAAGATGTGCCGCACACTTTACAAATTCGACGGCCAGATAATCTTGCAACTAATTCTTCCGTATCAACTTCAATATCCAATACATACTCGATTCGTTTACCTAAGTCTTCAAGCAATGCATCTAATGCTTCTGCTTGAGGAACTGTTCTCGGAAATCCATCGAGAAGAAAACCTTTGTCGCAATCCGGTTTGCTCAACCGTTCACGTACGATTCCGATCGTAACTTCATCAGGAACTAATGCCCCCTGATCCATGAATGATTTTGCTTTGACTCCAAGTTCCGTGCCTTCTTTGATGGCAGCACGGAACATATCGCCTGTAGAAATATGAGGGATTCCGTACTTTTCGACAATTTTGTCTGCTTGCGTGCCTTTACCAGCACCCGGCAGACCCATTAATACGATATTCATACGTCCTTGCCCTCCATTTAGTTACACAATAGGTCAGGCTATTGCTTTTATTTCATGAATCCTCTGTAATGTCTCTTCACTAATTGAGATTCTAACTGCTTCATCGTTTCAAGGGCTACCCCGACAACAATGAGCAAACTCGTTCCGCCAATTTGAGCGGATTGAGGTAGATTCGCCAGATTGATGAAGAATATAGGCATGACAGCTACGACGGCAAGGAAGATCGAGCCGACGAATGTCAGTCTATACAGAGTACTTGTTAAATACTTTTGAGTGTTTGCACCCGGACGTATTCCTGGAATATATGCACCTTGCTTTTTCAAGTTATCGGCCATATTCTCTGGATTCACTTGAATGAATGCATAGAAATATGTAAACGCGATAATAAGTGTTACATACAAAATCATTCCAACTGGATTCGTGTAATCGAAGATCCTGATGATTGTTTTGGTTACACTATTTTCCCCGAAAAATGGAGCGATTTGTTGTGGCGTAATAAAAAATGCCACCGCAAAGATTACTGGAATAACACCCGCAGCATTCAGCTTCAAAGGCAAATGTGTCTGTTGACTTGCAACAGATTGATTTCGTCCTGATACGCGTTTCGCATATTGGATCGGAATTTTACGCAAAGCTTCTTGGAAGTAAATAACTCCAACCACAATGGCTACAATAACAATCAGTAATAAAATCATCGTTGCAATACGAATAAATAGTGCATCTCCAGCGTCTTGGATCTGCGTTACATACAACTGGTTTACAGCATTCGGAATACCGGCTGCAATTCCTGCAAAGATGATGATGGAAATTCCATTTCCTACACCTTTAGCAGTGATTTGTTCACCAAGCCAAAGTAGGAAAGCTGTCCCTGCAGTCAACACAATCGCAATAACGACATATGTAGACACACTGTTATCTTTAATCAGCATACCGCCAAACGTTTGGTTGAAACCAAAAGACATGGCGATTGCCTGAATAAAGGCAAGAACAATCGTGAAGTATCTTGTGAACTGTGCAAGTTTACGTCTTCCGACATCTCCTTGTTTTGACCACTCAGTAAACTTCGGAACCACATCCATTTGCAAAAGCTGCACAATGATGGAAGCCGTGATATACGGCATAATCCCCATTGCAAAGATTGAAAAGTTGGAAAGTGCTCCTCCACCGAAAGTGTTCAAAAAACCAATAAACTGGTTGTTTGATTGTTGTAAAGCAGTTGCATCAACGTTTGGAACCGGAACAAATGTCCCTAGTCTGAATACGATGAGCACTAGGAGGGTGAAAATTATTTTAGACCGGATCTCTTTCACACGCATGAAGTTAGAGATTGTCTGAAACATTATACCACCTCTGTTTGCCCGCCCGCTTTTTCGATTGCTTCTTTTGCAGAAGCGGAGAATTTATTAGCTTTCACCGTAATCTTTTTCTCAAGTGTTCCGTTTCCGAGAATCTTGATACCAGATTTCGCGTTACTTACTACTCCAGTTTCAATTAGCAGTTCCGGCGTTACTTCCGTGCCTTCTTCGAAACGATTTAATGTGTCAAGGTTAACGATGGCATAATCTTTACGATTGATGTTCGTGAACCCACGCTTAGGAAGTCGTTGGAAAAGAGGAATTTGTCCACCTTCGAAACCAAGACGTACACCGCCGCCTGAACGTGCGTTTTGACCTTTGTGACCTTTACCGGAAGTTTTACCTGTTCCAGAACCAATCCCACGACCAATACGTTTACGGTTTCTGCGAGATCCCTCAGCTGGTTTTAACTCGTGTAATTTCATCTTATCGGCACCTCCTTATTCTAAAATAATCCTTAGATTTCCTTAACGGTTACCAAGTGATTGACTTTTGTAATCATACCACGGATAGCATCATTATCTTGATGCTCCACTGTTTGATTTAACTTTCGAAGACCTAATGCTTCAACTGTTTTACGTTGTGCCGGCTTAGAACCGATTACACTTTTCGTAAGGGTGACTTCAAGTTTGTTCGCCATTGTATTTCCCCCCTTAACCTAACAGTTCTTCTACGGATTTACCACGCAATTTTGCAACATCTTCTGCGCGTTTCAAATTCTGTAATCCTTGAATTGTTGCACGTACCATGTTGATTGGTGTGCTTGATCCAAGAGATTTTGAAAGGATATCCGTGATGCCTGCAAGTTCAAGTACCGCACGGACAGGTCCACCTGCAATAACTCCAGTACCTGGAGCAGCTGGTTTGATAAGGATTTGTCCAGCACCAAAGCGTCCTAGCACTTCATGTGGAGTTGTACCCTTAACCATTGGCACTTCAATCAAGTTTTTCTTCGCATCTTCAATTGCTTTACGGATTGCATCTGGAACTTCTTGTGCTTTACCAGTTCCAAAACCGACACGACCGTTTTTATCTCCGACAACAACAAGTGCAGTAAAGCGGAAACGACGTCCACCTTTCACAACTTTCGCTACACGGTTGATCGTTACTACGCGTTCTTCAAACTCACTTTTGTTTTGATCATTACGACGCATGAAATATGTCCCTCCTTCTTAATTAAAATTCCAGTCCATTTTCGCGTGCTGCGTCAGCAAGAGCTTTAACACGGCCATGGAAAAGATATCCGCCACGGTCGAAAACAACCGACTTGACGTCTTTTTCAACAGCTTTTTTTGCAATAAGCTCGCCGACTTTAGCTGCAGATTCTGTGTTTCCTGTAGATCCAGCCTCAACTTCATTATCCATTGTAGAAGCACTTACGATTGTTACACCATTTATGTCGTCAATCAATTGTGCATAGATATGTTTGTTAGAACGGTAAACGTTTAGACGTGGACGCTCTGCAGTTCCGCTGATTTTCGTACGCACGCGTGCGTGACGCTTTTTACGGACAGCGTTTTTATCTTGTTTTGTGATCATCGTGGTCACTCCTTCCAAATACCTCAAGCGGTATTATTTACCTGTTTTACCTTCTTTACGACGAACTTTTTCGCCTTCATAACGAATACCTTTACCTTTGTAAGGCTCAGGTGGACGTACTTGACGGATGTTAGAAGCAAGAGCACCTACGTGTTCTTTGTTGTAACCACGAACAATGATTTTCGTATTCGATGGCACTTCAACTTCTACACCTTCTTCTGGTGTGAATTCAACAGGATGTGAATACCCAACGTTCAATACAAGCTTTTTGCCTTGAAGTTGCGCACGGTATCCAACCCCGATCAATTCTAGTGCACGTTCAAATCCAGTAGAAACTCCTACTACCATGTTATTAAGCACGGAGCGTGTTGTACCGTGGATTGAACGATGATCTTTAGAATCAGAAGGACGAGTCAATGTGATGATGTTACCTTCTTGATTGATTGTAATTTCTTTATCTAATTGTCTTGAAAGTTCACCTTTCGGACCTTTAACAGTTACGAAGTTGTCATCTGAAATTGTTACTGTAACGTTTTCAGGTACTTCGATCTGACGATTACCAATACGAGACATTCTATTGCACCTCCATTCATTTGTCGCTAATTACCAAACGTAAGCGACGACTTCTCCACCGATTTGTTTAGCGCGGGCTTCTTTGTCTGTTAATACACCATTTGATGTAGAAACTAGTGCAACACCTAAGCCGTTAAGCACTTTAGGTACTTCGTTTGATTTTGCATACACACGAAGTCCTGGTTTAGAAATACGTTTCAAGCCATTGATGACGCGTTCGTTATCTTGGCCGTATTTAAGGAAAATGCGGATGATGCCTTGTTTGTTATCTTCCACGTATTCCACATCACGAACGAAACCTTCTCGTTTTAAGATCTCAGCGATTTCTTTTTTTACGTTTGAAGCAGGTACCTCAAGCTTCTCGTGGCGAACCATGTTCGCGTTACGGATGCGTGTAAGCATATCTGCAAT
Source organism: Sporosarcina obsidiansis (assembly GCF_009651005.1). Classification (GTDB taxonomy): domain Bacteria; phylum Bacillota; class Bacilli; order Bacillales_A; family Planococcaceae; genus Sporosarcina; species Sporosarcina obsidiansis. Next base: position 61,644 of record NZ_WHVW01000014.1, on the reverse strand, counting down.
CGGATCACTCATTGTCATTTGAATTAACCTCCTTCCCTAATTAGGGGATTACCAGCTGGCTTTTTTGACGCCAGGAATTTGTCCCTTATATGCAAGTTCGCGGAAACAAATACGGCAAAGTTTGAATTTGCGATATACCGAATGTGGACGCCCACAACGTTCGCAGCGTGTATATTCTTGTACTTTGTACTTTGGCGTACGTTTCTGTTTAGCGATCATTGATTTCTTAGCCACGTTTTCGCCTCCCTATTATTTTACTTTTGGAATGGCATGCCACACTGTGTAAGCAATTCACGTGCTTCTTCATCAGTGTTTGCAGTCGTCACGATGACGATATCCATTCCACGTACTTTTGATACTTTATCGTAGTCAATTTCAGGGAAAATAAGTTGCTCTTTCACACCTAATGTATAGTTCCCGCGACCGTCGAACGCTTTTTTAGAAACGCCACGGAAGTCACGTACACGTGGTAATGAGACAGACACTAATTTATCGAGAAACTCGTACATACGTTCACCGCGAAGTGTTACTTTTGCTCCGATCGGCATACCTTCACGCAAACGGAAACCAGCGATTGATTTCTTCGCTTTTGTTACGACTGGTTTTTGACCTGAGATAATTGTTAGATCTTCAACAGCTGCGTCAAGTGCTTTTGCGTTTTGTACCGCGTCGCCAACACCCATGTTGATAACAATTTTTTCAACTTTAGGAACTTGCATAACAGATGTATATTCAAACTTGCTCATTAGAGCAGGAGTGATTTCTTTAGTAAATTTCTCTTTCAAACGACTCATCAGTCGGACCTCCTTTCATGCCTTACTTACTTATCCAGTGCTTCACCGGATTTTTTTGCAATACGTACTTTTTTACCGTCTTCCACTTTGTAACCTACACGAGTGGGCTCACCTGATTTAGGATCGATGACCATCACGTTTGAGACATGAATTGCAGCTTCTTGACTTACAATTCCGCCTTGAGGGTTCTCTTGGTTCGGTTTCGTATGTTTCTTGACGATATTAATACCTTCAACAAGCACACGGTCTTTTTTCGGATAAGCTGTTAGGATCACACCTGTTTTACCTTTGTCTTTACCAGAGATCACCATAACTTTGTCGCCTTTTTTAACGTGCATTCTATCGCACCTCCTTGACTGGCTCTGTCATTAGAATTAAAGAACTTCTGGAGCGAGTGAAATGATTTTCATAAAGTTGTTGTCACGAAGTTCGCGAGCAACTGGTCCGAAAATACGTGTTCCACGTGGTCCCTTGTCATCACGGATGATAACGCAAGCATTTTCGTCAAATGTAATGTAAGATCCGTCTTTACGACGAACTCCACTTTTCGTACGAACGATGACCGCTTTTACAACGTCACCCTTCTTAACAACGCCACCTGGTGTTGCTTTCTTCACTGTACAAACAACGATATCACCGATATTAGCTACTTTACGACCTGAACCACCTAGAACTTTAATCGTAAGTACTTCACGTGCACCAGAGTTGTCAGCAACTTTCATTCGAGTTTCTTGTTGAATCATCGAGGCTACCTCCTTCCGGAATCTGAGTTAAAAACCTATTAGATGATGACCGCTTTTTCGACGACTTCTAGAAGACGGAAACGCTTAGTTGCGGATAATGGACGAGTTTCCATAATACGAACTACATCGCCAATTTTCGCTTCGTTCAGCTCATCATGGGCCTTGAACTTTTTAGAATACTTTACACGTTTGCCGTATAAAGAGTGCTTTTTGTATGTTTCTACCATTACCGTAACGGTTTTATCCATTTTATCGGAAACGACACGGCCTGTGTATACTTTGCGCTGGTTACGCTCAGTCATGGCTGCAACCTCCTTCATCAGTTATTTGCACTGATTTCTCTTTGACGTATTACAGTTTTCATGCGCGCAATCGATTTGCGTACTTCACGGATGCGTGCAGTGTTTTCTAATTGACCTGTCGCTAACTGGAAGCGAAGGTTGAAAAGCTCTTCTTTCAGTGATTTCACTTTTTGCTCGATTTCTGCAGTTGTTAAGTCACGAATTTCTTTAGCTTTCATTAGACTCACCACCAATTTCTTCACGTTTTACAAACTTGCTTGTCACAGGAAGTTTGTGCGATGCGAGTCGAAGTGCTTCACGAGCTACCTCTTCTGATACACCTGCAATTTCAAACATTACTCTACCGGGCTTCACAACTGCTACCCAGCCTTCTACAGCACCTTTACCGGAACCCATCCGGACTTCTAGAGGCTTTTTAGTATATGGTTTATGCGGGAAAATATTGATCCACACTTTACCGCCACGTTTCATATAACGAGTCATTGCGATACGAGCAGATTCAATTTGACGGTTCGTGATCCAACCTGATTCTGTAGCTTGAAGACCAAACTCACCAAATTGTACAGTAGCGCCACCTTTTGTTTCACCACGCATTTTCCCACGGAATACACGACGATGTTTAACACGTTTAGGCATTAACATAATTATTTGCCTCCTTCCCCAGAGTTCTTCTTCGTTGGAAGGACTTCACCACGATAAATCCATACTTTTACGCCTAGCTTACCATAAGTAGTATCAGCTTCAGCATGTGCATAGTCTATATCAGCACGTAATGTATGAAGAGGGACAGTTCCTTCACTATAGTGTTCTGCACGTGCGATGTCAGCACCGCCGAGACGTCCAGACACTTGTGTTTTGATACCTTTAGCGCCTGCACGGATTGTACGTTGAATTGCTTGTTTCTGTGCGCGACGGAAAGATACACGGCTTTCTAATTGACGAGCGATTGATTCTGCGACTAGTTTCGCATCCAAATCAGCACGTTTTACTTCTACAATGTTGATGTGTACACGTTTGCCAGTGATTTCGTTAAGTTGCTTACGAAGTGTTTCGACTTCGGAACCACCTTTACCGATTACCATACCTGGCTTTGCAGTGTGGATTGTAATATTTACACGCTTAGCAGCACGCTCAATTTCAACTTTAGAAACTGATGCATCTACAAGACGTTTTTCGATATATTCACGAATTTTCAAGTCTTCGTGTAGTAAGGACGCATAATCTTTTTCCGCGTACCATTTTGAGTCCCAGTCACGGATGACACCGACACGCAGTCCATTAGGATGTACTTTTTGACCCACTAATTACCCCTCCTTCTTTTCGGATACCACTAACGTGATGTGGCTCGTACGTTTGTTGATCGCACTTGCACGACCTTGTGCACGTGGACGGAAACGTTTCATTGTTGGTCCTTCATCTACGAATACTTCACTCACAATTAAGTCTTCCGTGTTCATTTCGTAGTTGTGTTCAGCATTTGCAATCGCTGATTTCAAAAGTTTTTCTACAACCGGAGATGCCGCTTTAGGCGTTAGTCGTAGAATCGCGACAGCTTCACCGATTTTCTTGCCCCGAATAAGATCAACGACCAAACGGACTTTGCGAGGAGCAATACGGACTGTGCGTACAGATGCTTTTGCTTGTTGCATCAGGATAACCTCCTCTCAAATTAGCGTTTTGTTTTCTTATCGTCGGCACCATGGCCTTTGTATGTGCGCGTAGGAACGAATTCCCCTAGTTTATGTCCAACCATATCTTCTGTTACATAAACAGGAACATGTTTGCGTCCATCATATACTGCAATCGTCAATCCGATGAAAGACGGGAAGATTGTTGAACGGCGTGACCAAGTTTTAATTACCTGTTTCTTTTCTGAATCTTTTTGTGCGTCAACCTTTTTTAGTAAATGGTCATCTGCAAAAGGTCCTTTTTTCAAGCTGCGGCCCATTCTGGAACCTCCTTCCGAGTTTGTACTACGGTCCATCCTCTGAACCGCAGTGCAATCACATTATTTTTTACGACGACGAACGATAAGTTTATCTGATTTATTGTTCTTCTTACGTGTCTTGTATCCAAGTGCAGGTTTGCCCCATGGAGTGACAGGACTTGGACGACCGATTGGTGTACGACCTTCACCACCACCGTGTGGGTGATCGTTAGGGTTCATTACAGATCCACGGACAGTTGGACGCTTGCCTAACCAACGTGAACGACCTGCTTTACCAATGTTAATCAATTCGTGCTGTTCGTTACCAACTTGACCGATTGTTGCGCGGCAAGTAGCAAGGATCATTCTCACTTCACCTGACTGTAGACGGATGATGACATATTTGCCTTCACGTCCTAGTAGTTGAGCAGAAGTTCCTGCAGAACGAACAAGTTGTCCACCCTTGCCTGGCTTCAATTCAATGTTATGAAGTGTAGAACCCATTGGAATGTTTTCTAATGGTAGTGAGTTCCCTACACGGATATCCGCTTCAGGTCCTGACATAATTGTTGCACCTACTTGCAATCCCTTAGGTGCAAGGATATATCTTTTTTCTCCATCTGCATAGTTAATCAATGCGATGTTTGCTGAACGGTTTGGATCGTATTCGATCGTAGCAACGCGTCCTGGAATGCCATCTTTCCGACGTTGGAAATCGATGACACGGTATTGGCGCTTGTGGCCGCCACCTTGGTGACGAACTGTCATTCTACCTTGGTTGTTACGTCCGCCGTTACGCTTAATTGGTTCAAGCAATGATTTTTCTGGTTTGTCTGTAGTGATCTCAGAGAAATCAGAAGAAGTCATGTTACGACGTCCGTTGGAGGTAGCTTTGTACTTCTTGATCGCCATTTGTGTTCCCTCCTTCATTTATTATGCGTTAATTACATTTCAAAAAGTTCGATATCTTTGGAATCAGTAGTTAAGGTAACAATCGCTTTACGGCGCTTGTTTGTATAACCAGCATGTTTCCCCATACGTTTGAACTTACCTTTGTAGTTCTGAACGTTTACTTTTTCAACTTTAACACCGAAGATTTCTTCGATCGCTTGTTTAACGTGCGTTTTGTTCGCGCGTGTATCTACTTCGAATGTATATTTTCTAAGATCCATTTGTTCAGAAGAACGCTCGGTAATGACCGGACGTTTCAAAATATCACGTGCTTCCATTAACCAAGCACCTCCTCTACTTTTTCAACTGCTGCTTTTGTCATAACGAGTTGATCATGTCCGACTAAATCAAGAACATTGATACCGTTCGCTGTAACAACGCTAACTCCAGGAATATTACGAGCAGACAATGCTACTGTTTCTTCTAGGTCAGCTGTAACAAATAGTGCTTTCTTTGTGATTGAAAGATCTTCAAGCACTTTTACAAAGCCTTTTGTTTTTGGTGCATCGAATGCTAAGTTGTCTAGGACGATTAGTTCTTCTGCACGTACTTTCGTGGAAAGTGCGGATAGAAGTGCTAAACGACGGACTTTCTTAGGCATTTTATAGCTATAGCTACGTGGTGATGGACCGAATACGATACCGCCTCCACGCCATTGTGGTGATCTAATTGAACCTTGACGTGCGCGACCTGTGCCTTTTTGGCGCCATGGTTTACGACCGCCGCCCGCTACTTCCGCACGAGTTTTCACTTTGTGATTTCCTTGGCGTAAAGAAGCTTGCTGTTGAACAATTGCTTCAAATAATACTGCTTCATTCGGCTCGATTCCGAAAATCGCTTCATTCAATTCGATATCGCCGACTGCAGAACCTGTTTGACTTACTACAGATACTTTAGGCATTCCTATTTCCTCCTTCCTCTTTTACTTAGTTCCCTTTAACTGCACTTTTCACTTGAACTAGTGATTTGCGTGCTCCAGGAACGTTACCTTTTACTAGTAACAAGTTGCGTTCTTCATCAACTCGTACAATTTCAACATTTTGGATCGTTACTGTTTTGCCACCAGTACGTCCAGGTAGTTTCTTCCCTTTGAATACACGTTGTCCGTCTACCGCACCTAGAGAACCTGGTGCACGGTGGAAACGAGAACCGTGACTCATTGGTCCGCGAGAGAAACCGTGGCGTTTAATAACACCTTGGAATCCTTTACCTTTTGATACTCCTGTAATGTCTACTACATCGCCTGCTGCGAATGTATCGACCTTAACTTCTTGACCTACTTCATATGCACTAACGTCCGCTCCGCGAATTTCGCGAATGAAGCGCTTAGGTGCCGTGTTTGCTTTTGCAACATGTCCTTGTTCAGGTTTGTTGGAAAGCTTTTCACGTTTGTCATCAAATCCAAGCTGGATTGACTCATAGCCGTCTGTTTCAGTTGTTTTCTTTTGAAGAACAACGTTTGGAGCAGCTTCAATCACTGTTACTGGGATTAAATCGCCGTTTTCAGCAAATACTTGCGTCATACCGACTTTTCTTCCTAAGATTCCTTTGGTCATTAGTTACACCTCCTGTAATATTCATTGTTTTATTTTTATAGTTTGATTTCGATGTCGACGCCTGATGGTAAATCAAGCTTCATTAACGCATCCACAGTTTGTGGAGTTGGATTCACGATATCAATTAAACGTTTGTGTGTACGCATTTCAAATTGTTCACGTGAATCTTTGTAAATGTGAACGGAACGCAATACCGTGTAAACTGATCTTTCAGTTGGCAACGGAATTGGACCTGAAACACTAGCACCAGAACGTTTAGCAGTTTCAACAATCTTCTCAGCTGACTGATCCAACATTCTGTGATCATACGCTTTTAAACGGATACGAATCTTTTGTTTTGCCATTATTTTCCCTCCCTTTCGCCTATTTTCTAGACAATTCTCCACGAAAATTTCCCATACACGCGCCATGGCAAAGCGGCCGGGTGTATCGGCAACCTCTCGCTTCATCGCAGTCAAAGACCAACATTCAACATTATACATAACTTAAAAGGATCTTGCAACCCTTTTGAAGAATTTAATCTCTTTTTTAATCCGATTATTATTTTAACAGATTTCACGATGTTGTGCATTCATTTTGAAGTGCACTTTTGCTAATGAATTTAGTTATTAGGGAACGGGACTGTCCTAAAGGCCAGATATATCTTTCAGCGCAAGCTTTTTTCATATGAACGTACTAGAGAAGCACTAAAATGCGCCAAGTAATGTTGCACCACGCCATACTGCCGTAACTCCGAGCTAAAATCCTTCCAGATCGCACATTAGTCAAGTCCCACCGCTCCACACTTCTACTCGATCGGTCTAAACCATTCGCACACCGTACATTTCCGTTGTCATAAACAACCGCTTTGAATAAAATAGCTTTCCTCATACAAAAGAATGAGGCTAAATAGAGGTTTTGAATGTTTGATGACGTATGAATAGAAATAGTCTCCCAAGCAGTTTACAGATCTTTTTCAATCGATTGCAAGGTTCTACAAGAAATAGGCTGTCGCACCGCTTGTATTTGATTGTGAAGACAAAAAATCCCGCCACAAAGGACGGGATGTAAGTAAATTATTTTGTGATTGTTGCTACAACGCCAGCGCCTACTGTACGTCCACCTTCACGGATAGAGAATTTAGTTCCTTCTTCAATCGCGATTGGAGAGATCAGTTCAACTGTCATTTCAACGTTATCCCCAGGCATAACCATTTCTACACCTTCAGGAAGTTGGATGATACCTGTTACGTCAGTTGTACGGAAGTAGAACTGAGGACGGTAGTTTGAGAAGAATGGAGTGTGACGTCCACCCTCTTCTTTTGAAAGAACATACACTTCAGATTTGAACTGAGTATGTGGTGTAATTGTACCTGGCTTAGCAAGAACTTGACCACGCTCGATATCTTCACGAGATACACCACGAAGAAGTGCACCGATGTTGTCTCCAGCTTCTGCATAGTCAAGAAGTTTACGGAACATTTCTACACCAGTTACAGTAGTAGATTTTGGTTCTTCAGCAAGACCGATGATGTCAACAACATCGCCGACTTTAACTACTCCACGCTCAACACGACCAGTTGCAACTGTACCACGACCTGTAATTGAGAATACGTCCTCAACAGGCATCATGAATGGCTTTTCAGTATCACGTTCTGGAGTTGGAATGTAATCGTCAACAGCTTGCATTAATTCAACGATTTTTTCTTCCCAATCTGCTTCTCCTTCAAGAGCTTTAAGAGCAGATCCGCGTACTACTGGAATGTCATCGCCAGGGAAGTCATATTCAGATAGAAGTTCACGGATTTCCATTTCTACTAATTCAAGTAGTTCTTCGTCGTCTACCATATCACATTTGTTCATGAAAACAACTAGGTATGGAACACCTACTTGACGAGAAAGAAGGATGTGTTCACGTGTTTGTGGCATTGGGCCGTCAGCAGCAGATACTACTAAGATTCCGCCGTCCATTTGTGCAGCACCAGTGATCATGTTTTTAACGTAGTCAGCGTGACCTGGGCAGTCAACGTGTGCATAGTGACGCTTTTCAGTTTCGTACTCTACGTGTGAAGTACTGATTGTGATACCACGTTCTTTTTCTTCAGGTGCGTTATCAACGTCAGCGTATGATTTCGCTTCTCCACCCATTTTTTTAGACAAAACAGTTGCGATTGCAGCAGTCAAAGTTGTTTTACCATGGTCAACGTGACCAATTGTTCCTACGTTTGCGTGCTCCTTGGAGCGGTCGAATTTTTCTTTACCCATTTTAGAGGTCCTCCCTTAATTTGAAAAGTTTAGTTTTTTTATAGTACGGAAGCCGAAAGCGAACCTTCGGCTATCCATATCTTACAAGTATTCACTACAGGAAACAAGGATGAACTTTATTATTCACCTTTGTTTTTCTTAATTACTTCTTCAGCAATTGATTTTGGAACTTCTTCATAGTGATCGAACACCATGGAGAATACTCCACGACCTTGCGTGTTTGAACGTAGAGATGTCGCATAACCGAACATTTCAGCAAGTGGAACCATAGCACGAACGACTTGTGCATTACCACGAGCTTCCATACCTTCTACACGGCCACGACGGGAAGTAATATCTCCCATGATGTCGCCCATGTATTCTTCCGGAATGATAACTTCTACTCTCATTGTAGGTTCAAGAAGTACTGGTGAACATTTAGATGCCGCATTTTTCAATGCCATAGATGCAGCGATCTTAAATGCCATTTCGTTGGAGTCAACGTCATGGTAAGATCCATCATATAGACGAGCTTTGATATCGATTAATGGATATCCAGCCAAAATACCGTTATCTAATGAATCACGAAGTCCTGCTTCAACCGCTGGGATATATTCACGAGGAACAACTCCACCAACGACTGCGTTTTGGAATTCGAATCCTTTTCCTTCTTCGTTTGGACCGAATTCGATCCATACGTGACCAAACTGTCCACGTCCACCTGATTGACGAACAAATTTCCCTTCAACTTGAGCAGACTGACGGAATGTTTCGCGGTAAGAAACTTGTGGCGCGCCCACGTTTGCTTCCACTTTAAATTCACGTTTCAGACGGTCAACGATGATATCCAAGTGAAGTTCACCCATACCTGCGATGATAACTTCTCCTGTCTCTTGGTCTGTATGTGCACGGAATGTTGGATCTTCTTCTTGTAACTTACCAAGGGCTTGACCCATTTTATCTTGGTCCGCTTTTGTTTTCGGCTCGATAGCTACAGAGATAACAGGTTCAGGGAATTCCATTGATTCTAAGATGATCAATGCTTTCTCATCACAAAGTGTGTCACCTGTTGTCGTATCTTTCAAACCTACAGCAGCTGCGATTTCACCCGCATGCACTTCAGAAATCTCTTCACGGCTGTTAGCATGCATTTGTAGGATACGTCCTACACGCTCACGCTTACCTTTTGTAGAGTTTGTTACATATGATCCAGCTTGTAGTACACCTGAGTAAATACGGAAGAATGTAAGCTTACCTACATAAGGGTCAGTCATTACTTTAAACGCAAGTGCCGAGAATGGCTCTTCATCGCTTGAATGACGTTCTTCTTCTTCTTCAGTATCCGGGTTAATACCGACCATAGGAGGAATATCAAGTGGTGATGGCAAGAAGTCAACGACTGCATCCAACACTAATTGTACACCTTTATTTTTGAAAGCAGTTCCGCAAACTACAGGATAGAATTCAACCGCTAATGTCGCTTTACGAATAGCTGTTTTGATTTCTTCTACTGTAAGTTCTTCGCCGCCAAGATATTTTTCCATTAAATCTTCGTCGAAGTCTACGATTGCTTCAATTAGTTTTTCACGGTATTCATTCGCTAGTTCCAGATGTTCAGCTGGGATATCGCCCACTGTAGCATCAGTACCTAGATCATTCGGATACATAGTAGCCTTCATTTCGATCAAATCGATAATGCCGGAGAATGTATCTTCTGAACCGATCGGTAACTGGATAGGATGCGCATTTGCTTGTAGACGATCACGTAACGTGCCTACAGAGTAAAGGAAGTCTGCACCTGTTTTATCCATTTTGTTTACGAATACAAGACGTGGCACTTTGTAGTTTGTCGCTTGACGCCAAACTGTTTCTGTTTGCGGTTCTACACCTGATTGAGCATCAAGTACCGTAACAGCTCCATCCAATACACGTAATGAACGTTCAACTTCTACTGTGAAGTCTACGTGTCCAGGTGTATCGATGATATTTACGCGGTGACCTTTCCATGCAGCTGTTGTAGCAGCAGATGTAATCGTGATTCCACGTTCTTGCTCTTGTTCCATCCAGTCCATTTGGGAAGCACCTTCGTGTGTTTCACCAATTTTGTGGATTTTACCCGTGTAAAAAAGGATCCGCTCTGTTGTCGTTGTTTTACCAGCGTCAATGTGAGCCATGATACCAATGTTACGAGTATTCTCTAAGGAGAACTCTCTAGCCATTTTGTAAACTCCTTCCGTTTCGGATTACTGTTGTAGTTTATCCGGACTTACCAACGATAGTGAGCGAATGCTCTGTTGGCTTCAGCCATTTTATGCATTTCTTCACGGCGTTTAACAGAAGCACCTGTGTTGTTGGAAGCATCAAGAATTTCGTTTGCTAGACGTTCTTCCATTGTTTTCTCCCCACGAGTACGTGAATAGTTAACAAGGTAACGAAGACCTAGTGTTGTACGACGTTCCGGACGCACTTCAACTGGTACTTGATAGTTCGCTCCACCAACACGGCGAGCACGCACTTCAAGAACTGGCATTACATTATTAAGAGCAGCTTCGAATACTTCAATTGGTTCTTTACCAGAACGTTCTTTTACAATTTCGAACGCTCCATAAAGAATTTTTTGAGAAGTACCTTTTTTACCGTCTACCATCATTTTGTTGATAAGGCGGCTTACAAGCTTAGAATTATAAATCGGATCAGGTAATACATCGCGTTTTGCAACTGGACCTTTACGAGGCATAATTAGTTCCTCCTTTCGATATCATTAGATTATATTATTTCTTTTCTTTTGGTTTTTTAGCACCGTATTGTGAACGGCTTTGCATACGGCCAGTAACACCAGCTGTATCAAGTGCTCCACGTACGATATGGTAACGAACACCTGGTAAGTCTTTTACACGTCCTCCGCGGATTAGTACCACACTGTGTTCTTGCAAGTTGTGGCCTTCACCTGGGATATACGCGTTTACTTCCAAAGTATTAGTCAAACGAACACGAGCATATTTACGTAGCGCTGAGTTCGGTTTCTTAGGAGTCATTGTACCAACACGTGTACAAACACCTCTTTTTTGTGGTGAGTTCACGTTAGTCATAGACTTTTTGAAGCTATTATAGCTTTTTCCTAGAGCCGGTGATTTAGAATTCTCCGATTTCGACTTACGAGGATTACGGACTAATTGATTAATTGTAGGCATCAGGTTGTTCCTCCTTCCGAGCTTTTTGTAATACCACACATCCAGGTGGTTCATTTTTAGGTAAAAACAAAGTTCTTGTGCGTGCACACACAAAAACGGTTTTCAGCAAACGCCAGAGATCTCTGGTCACTGTTGTTTTATAATGATGATTGCTTCTCGCCTTCTACCTATTCAAATGAAATATAATTCCGTATGAAAGATAGTGGCCAACAACTATCAACCTTTTGTATATTATCATCTTCAGAAAGACTTGTCAACGAAATTAAATAAAATCAATTACATCTTGGTATAATTGCGTTTAGACTTTCTTCGAGCTCGCTCGAAAACGTTTTTTAAAAATCTGAGAGATCCGCCGGAGGCTTTATCTGTATTCATCGAGTGTGTGAACACCCGATGAAAACAGATAAACGGGAACGTTGTCCCGTTTATTTTTAGTCTACTGTAATTGCTTCTTCTTGTTCTTCGTGTTCCATTTTAATCTGGCGATATCTTTGCATTCCTGTACCTGCTGGCACCAATTTCCCGATAATGACGTTTTCTTTCAAGCCAAGCAACTCATCCGTTTTACCTTTAATGGCTGCATCGGTAAGAACTCGAGTCGTTTCTTGGAAAGAAGCTGCCGACAAGAATGATTCTGTTTCAAGCGATGCTTTCGTAATCCCCAGAATAACCGGTCGTGAAGTAGCCGGTGCTTTACCTGACAATAATACTTTCGCATTCGCTTCAGCAAATTGATGTATATCAAGCAATGAACCTGGGAGAAGATCTGTATCTCCCGCTTCAATTACACGAACTTTGCGGAGCATTTGACGAACCATTACTTCTACGTGCTTGTCGCCAATTTCTACCCCTTGCATCCGGTATACTTTTTGCACTTCTTTCAACAGATATTCTTGTACAGTTGCTACATCTTTCACCACGATCAATTCTTTTGGATCGATGGAACCTTCCGTAATACTTTCGCCTCGTGCAATTTCATCGCCCTCTTCTACTTTCAATCGAGCATTGTACGGTGCCAAATATTTGCGTGTTTCCACTTCTCCTTGAATAGTGATCTCTTTTTGACCTTCTCGGATTTCGTCGATCTCCACCACTGTTCCTGTGATTTCTGAAATGACCGCTTGCCCTTTCGGATTACGAGACTCAAAAATCTCCTGAATCCGTGGAAGACCTTGTGTAATATCGTCCCCAGCAACTCCACCTGTATGGAATGTACGCATCGTCAGCTGTGTTCCAGGTTCTCCGATAGATTGAGCTGCAATAATACCAACTGCTTCTCCTACTTCCACCGCTTCACCTGTCGCCAAGTTAATGCCATAACATTTCTTACAAACACCATGTTTTGTATTACAAGTGAATGCAGAGCGAATAGTTATATGATCGATACCTGCTTGAATAATCGTATTACCGATATCCGCTGTGATTAAACCATTTTTCTCCAGAATCACTTCGCCTGTTTCCGGATGGAAAATCGTCTTTTTCGTATGACGACCTTCGATACGCTCTTGCAACGTTTCAATGACTTCGTTTCCTTCTGTTAGAGCTGTAATCTCTAAACCGCGGTCCGTTCCACAATCATCTTCGCGCACAATTACATCTTGTGCAACGTCAACTAAACGACGTGTTAAGTAACCTGAGTCAGCTGTCTTCAGTGCTGTATCGGCAAGACCTTTACGGGCACCATGAGTAGAGATAAAGTACTCGAGTACTGTTAAACCTTCACGGAAGGAAGATTTGATCGGAAGTTCGATAATTCGTCCAGCCGGGTTAGCCATCAGTCCCCGCATACCTGCGAGTTGTGTAAAGTTAGATGCGTTACCCCGCGCTCCAGAATCACTCATCATATAAATCGGGTTTTCATTATCCAATGAATCCATCAATTTATTCTGAATGACATCCTTCGCCTGACTCCAATAAGAGATAACACGATCATACCGTTCTTCTTCGGTAATTAAACCACGGCGGAACTGTTGTGTGACCTTATCCACTTTTTCCTGCGCCTCATTGAGGATGTCTGCTTTGTTCGGTAAGACAACGATGTCAGAAATACCGATTGTAATTCCCGCACGTGTAGAATATTTGAATCCAAGATTTTTCATGCGGTCCAACATACGTGATGTCTCTGTAATATGGAATCGTTTAAAGATTTCCGCGATGATATTCCCAAGAATCTTCTTTTTGAAAGGTGATACAAGTTCTGCGTTTTTCAAGTGTTCTTTCACATTTACTGTCCCATCTACGAAATACTTGGCAGGTGTCTCCACTTGTAAGTTATCGTTAGTTGGTTCATTAATGTAAGGGAATGACTCAGGCAGAATTTCATTAAAAATGATTTTACCTACTGTAGTGAGCAAGAGTTTTTTGTTCTGCTCTTCTGTAAATGTCGGATTATTAATACTGCCTGCTTGGATCGCAATTCGGGAATGCAGATGAACGTGTCCCGTTTGGTAAGCGATCAACGCTTCGTTAGGATCGCTAAATACTGCACCTTCTCCAGCTGCGTCTTTGCGCTCGACTGTCAAATAATAATTTCCTAGAACCATATCCTGTGAAGGCGTAACAACTGGTTTCCCGTCTTTCGGATTCAAGATATTCTGAGCGGCTAGCATCAATAAACGCGCTTCCGCTTGTGCTTCTGCAGAAAGAGGAACGTGTACAGCCATTTGGTCACCGTCAAAGTCAGCGTTATAAGCTGTACAAACGAGTGGATGCAATGTAATCGCACGACCTTCTACGAGCATCGGTTCAAATGCCTGGATTCCCAGACGGTGAAGAGTCGGTGCCCGGTTTAACAGGACCGGATGTTCTTTAATTACGTCTTCTAGTACATCCCACACTTCGGAATGCAGACGTTCAATTTTACGTTTCGCACTCTTAATATTATGCGCTAAATTACGTTCTACCAATTCTTTCATGACAAATGGTTTAAACAACTCAATCGCCATTTCTTTTGGCAGACCGCATTGGTACATCTTAAGGTTTGGTCCAACAACAATTACAGAACGCCCGGAATAGTCAACCCGTTTACCGAGCAAGTTCTGACGGAAACGACCTTGCTTCCCTTTCAACATATGAGAAAGAGATTTCAACGGACGATTACCAGGACCGGTAACAGGTCTTCCTCGACGCCCATTATCTACAAGCGCATCTACCGCTTCTTGCAACATACGCTTCTCATTCTGAACGATGATACCAGGTGCACCTAAATCCAATAGTCGTTTCAGACGGTTATTCCGGTTAATGACACGACGATACAGATCATTCAGGTCAGAAGTTGCAAAACGTCCACCGTCTAGCTGTACCATTGGGCGTAATTCAGGAGGAATGACAGGAAGAACCTCTAAAACCATCCATTCTGGACGATTTCCGGAGTTCCGGAAGGATTCTACGACTTCCAGACGTCTGATTGCTCTGGTACGACGCTGACCTTGAACCGTTTTCAACTCTTCTTTTAATGAATCTGTTTCTTTATCTAAATCGATTGCACGCAGTAATTGCTCAATCGCTTCTGCCCCCATGGACGCTTGAAACTTAGAACCATACTTTTCACGATAGAGTCTGTACTCTTTTTCAGAAAGCAATTGCTTCCGTTCAAGTGGTGTATCAGCTGGATCTACTACTACGTAGGAAGCAAAATAAATAATTTCTTCCAATGCACGCGGTGTCATATCCAAGATCAAGCCCATGCGGCTTGGTATTCCCTTGAAGTACCAAATATGCGTGACAGGTGCTGCAAGCTCAATGTGGCCCATACGTTCGCGACGCACTTTTTGACGTGTTACTTCTACGCCACAACGGTCACAGACAACGCCTTTGTAACGTACCCGTTTATACTTTCCACAGTGACATTCCCAGTCTTTTGTTGGTCCGAAGATTCTTTCACAGAACAATCCGTCCTTCTCTGGTTTCAACGTACGGTAGTTGATAGTTTCAGGTTTTTTTACTTCTCCATATGACCAAGAACGTATCTTGTCTGGTGAAGCCAGGCCAATTTTCATATACTCAAAATTATTAACATCGATCAAGGAGCCTACCTCCCTTTAGTCTAATCGCCGCAATGGCTTGTCAGGCAACTTTACTTATAGTATCGCATTCAGTCAGAAGTACTTCTTAAACTGAATAGAATAGAAGAGGGTGCTCGAAGCCCTCTTCTATTCGATTGTAGCATTCTTATTTATATTAGTTCAGATCAGTTGCTTTTCGCTTTTGGTGTCATCTAGCTTCGACGGCTAGCTCCTCGGGTCACTTCAGACTTAAAGTAAAGGCAAAGAGCGCCTTTATTTTAAGTCTTCCAGTGCCTGTCGGAGCTGTAAAGCCGTCTCCGCTTTTGGTGTCATCTAGCTTCAAGCGCCAGCCTCTCGGGTCGTTTCAATCTTGTAGCAAAAGGTGAAATTCTACCTTTTGCTACAAGCTTTCCAACGCCGATCGAGGCTAAACGGCGCTTTCCGCTTTTGTTTAGGCTATTGGCTGATCTTCTTTCATTAGGTTCAGTGCATCGGTTGGCTGTAAGTCTTCTTCGTCGTCCATATCGCGCATCTCGATTTCTTCCAGGTCTTCCGTTAACATTTTAACGTCCAATCCAAGACTTTGAAGTTCTTTGATTAGTACTTTGAATGATTCCGGTACGCCTGGTTGAGGTACGCTGTCACCTTTGACGATAGCT
Organism: Sporosarcina obsidiansis; assembly: GCF_009651005.1. Taxonomy (GTDB): domain Bacteria; phylum Bacillota; class Bacilli; order Bacillales_A; family Planococcaceae; genus Sporosarcina; species Sporosarcina obsidiansis. The sequence continues at coordinate 45,295 of NZ_WHVW01000014.1, read as the reverse complement.
TCGTATGTTTTCACACGACCTACAACGTCATCGGATTTGACTGTTAGGATTTCTTGTAATGTGTAAGCTGCACCATATGCTTCTAACGCCCACACTTCCATCTCACCGAAACGCTGTCCACCAAACTGTGCTTTACCGCCCAGTGGTTGTTGTGTAACGAGTGAGTATGGTCCAGTAGAACGCGCGTGCAACTTGTCGTCTACCATGTGTGCTAGTTTGATCAAGTACATAACACCGACTGATACGCGGTTATCAAATGGTTCTCCTGAACGACCATCATACAAGACTGTTTTACCGTCTCGGTTCATACCTGCTTCTTCCATTGTAGTCCAAACATCTTCCTCGTTTGCTCCATCAAATACAGGAGAAGCTGTGTGTATACCTAGACTGCGCGCAGCCATACCAAGGTGCATTTCCAGAACCTGTCCGATGTTCATACGTGATGGAACCCCTAGTGGATTCAACATGACATCGATCGGTGTACCATCTGGTAGATACGGCATTTCAGATTCAGGTAAGATTCGAGAGATAACCCCTTTGTTACCGTGACGTCCTGCCATCTTGTCTCCAACAGAAATTTTACGCTTCTGTACGATATAGACACGAACTAATTGGTTAACACCTGGAGATAACTCATCGCCATCTTCACGGTTGAATACTTTGACGTCAAGAACGATTCCGCCTGCGCCGTGTGGAACACGTAGCGACGTATCGCGGACTTCACGTGCTTTTTCTCCAAAAATAGCGTGTAGAAGACGTTCTTCAGCTGTCAATTCCGTAACTCCCTTAGGTGTTACTTTACCGACTAAGATGTCACCATCGCGAACTTCCGCACCGATTCGGATGATTCCTCTATCGTCCAGGTTGCGTAATGCATCTTCCCCGACGTTCGGAATATCACGAGTAATTTCTTCTGGCCCAAGCTTCGTATCACGGGCTTCTGACTCATATTCTTCAATATGAACAGATGTGAAGACGTCATCTTTAACCAGACGTTCACTCATAATAATAGCATCCTCGTAGTTATATCCATCCCATGTCATAAACGCTGTTAGAACGTTACGCCCAAGCGCAAGTTCCCCTTGTTCCATAGACGGACCGTCCGCAAGAATATCAAGCGGTTTTACACGGTCGCCAACTTTGACGATCGGACGTTGGTTGTAGCAAGTTCCTTGGTTCGAACGGATGAATTTAGATAAACGGTAAATTGCTAGGTCACCCTTCACTTCTTTACCGTCCACTTCTTCAATGCGACGAATACGAACTTCCTTCGCTTCTACATGCTCTACAATTCCATGATGTTTAGAAACGACAGCTGCACCTGAATCACGGGCTGAAATATGTTCCATCCCCGTCCCAACGAATGGCGCTTCAGGATTTAACAAAGGAACCGCTTGTCGTTGCATGTTTGCACCCATTAACGCACGGTTGGAGTCATCGTTTTCCAAGAATGGAATACAAGCAGTTGCCGCAGACACAACTTGCTTAGGCGATACATCCATGTAGTCAATTTGATCACGTTTGAAGACTGTATTATCCCCTTGGAAACGACCTACTACTTCTTCATTGACAAATGAACCATCTTCTCCAAGTTGCGCGTTTGCTTGTGCCACTACATAGTTATCTTCAATATCCGCAGTCAGATAATCAATTTGCGCAGTTACACGACCTGTTTCAGGATCGACCTTCCGATAAGGGGTTTCAATGAAACCAAATCGATTCACTTTTGCAAACGTAGATAGCGAGTTAATCAACCCAATATTCGGACCCTCTGGCGTTTCAATCGGACACATACGACCATAGTGAGAATAATGCACGTCACGAACTTCCATCCCTGCTCGTTCACGAGTTAATCCACCCGGCCCTAGTGCAGATAAACGACGTTTATGCGTCAGTTCAGCTAATGGATTGGTTTGGTCCATGAACTGAGAAAGCTGAGAACTGCCGAAGAATTCCTTGATCGATGCAATAACTGGACGTATATTGATCAATTGTTGCGGTACGATAGATTGCGTGTCATTGATGGACATTCGCTCTTTAACTACGCGTTCCATACGGGAAAGACCGATACGGAATTGGTTTTGGAGTAACTCACCAACCGAGCGCAAACGACGATTCCCAAGATGGTCTATGTCGTCTGTATTCCCTACACCATGCAATAGATTAAAGAAATAACTTATAGAAGCTACAATATCTGATGGGGTAATATGTTTGACAGACTCGTCTACTTCAGCGTTGGAGATGACATTAAGTACTTGTTTCTCTTCACTTTTCGGCGCATAAATCTTTAGCGTCTGAATCGTCATCGGCTCTTCCAAAACAGATCCTACATGTTCAATCGATTGCTTATTTATGCCATTGGATAGAAACGGTAGTAATTTGTCTAGCGTACGTCGATCAATCAATTGATCTTTTTCCACTAAAATCTCACCAGTTTCAGGATCAACAAGCGTTTCCGCAGCCGTTTGATTGAACAAACGATTTTGCAAATGAAGTTTTTTATTCATTTTATAGCGTCCAACATTCGCCAAATCATAGCGCTTCGGATCAAAGAAACGAGAATATAGCAGACTTCTCGCGCTATCTAGTGTTGGTGGCTCACCCGGACGAAGTCGCTCATAGATTTCAAGCATAGCTTTTTCCGAAGTTTCGGTATTATCTTTTTCCAGGGAATTCCGCAAATACTCATTGTCACCGATTAAATCGATGATTTCCTGGTCAGTCGAGAAACCTAATGCACGCAACAAAACGGTGATCGGTAATTTACGAGTCCGATCGATACGAACGTGCACAACGTCTTTTGCATCTGTTTCATACTCGAGCCACGCACCGCGGTTAGGGATTACGGTAGCACCGAAACCACGTTTACCATTTTTGTCCGTTTTATCGTTGTAATAGACACTTGGCGAACGAACGAGCTGCGATACGATGACTCGCTCTGCTCCATTAATAATGAATGTACCGTTTTCCGTCATGAGCGGGAAATCTCCCATGAAAACGTCCTGTTCTTTCACATCGCCAGTTTCTTTGTTGTGAAGGCGTACTTTAACACGAAGTGGTGCTGCGTATGTCACATCGCGCTCTTTTGATTCGTCTACCGGATATTTTGGTTCACCCAGTTGGTAGTCGATAAATTCCAAGGATAGGTTTCCAGTGAAATCCTGGATAGGAGAAATATCCCGAAACATTTCCCGTAACCCTTCCTCCAAGAACCACTCGTAAGATGCCGTTTGAATTTCAATCAAATTTGGCAGATCGAGCACTTCGTTGATTCGCGCGAAACTTCTACGCTGACGATGTTGACCATACTGAACTAAATGACCTGTCAACTCATTCACCCCTCATTAAGACAATATTAGTTTTTGCAAAATCAGAAATTCAGCTGTGACTTCGAAAAAACAAAAAGAAAACGAGTTCCGACAAGAGCTCATTTTCGATTTCACAATCTTTTATCCAAACATCAGTATGCCTTTTCCTTTTACATATGACGCAAAAGGGCATACAGCTGCAATATAATTATTTATGCATTTAATAATGCTACTACAATAGATTGGTACTGTCAACCTTTTTTTGCTAATAAAATAAAGTACCCCTTTTTCTTGGCGACAGTCTGAACAGTCCCAAACAGGTTACGCAAGTACTCAATAGTAGATGGCGCCCCTTGTTTTTTTTGAATAACTACCCACAACTCTCCACCTTGCGCAAGTTTTTCATAGGCACCCTGGTAGAAAGAAAATACAGTATGTTTACCCGCTCGTATAGGGGGGTTCGTCAGAATGGCTGCAAACTGATCCACTTCCACCCGATCCACACCACTACTTTCATAAACCTCCACATTCTGAATTCCATTTTTCTCGGCATTTATCTTAGAAAGTGCAAGTGCACGTTCATTAACATCTACCATATGAACAAGTCGATCAGGAAAAGCAGAAGCAATTGACAACGCAATCGGGCCGTAGCCACAGCCAATTTCCAACAAGTCTCCCCTAATAGTTGGTTCTTTAAACGTTTCAACTAATAATCTTGACCCTTCATCGATTCCACTTTTGCTAAACACACCGGCATCTGTCGTGAACGAAAAAACTTTATCTCTAATTTCCGCTTTCCATTCCTTTGGCGCACTAGAAACTTGAGGGTTTTTTGAGTAATAATGTTCTCCCATTTACACACCTCCCGCTATAGATTAACGATAAATAACTGTAGATGAAGAAAAAAGCCCGTCAAATAGACGGGCTTTTCTCAGGAAAGTAGAAATTACTTAACTTCTACAGATGCGCCAACTTCTTCAAGTTTAGCTTTCATTTCTTCAGCTTCTTCTTTAGCTACGCCTTCTTTAAGAGCTTTAGGAGCTTCGTCTACAAGAGCTTTCGCTTCTTTTAAGCCTAGGCCAGTAATTTCGCGTACAGCTTTGATTACTTTAATCTTTTCAGCGCCAGCGCTTGCAAGAATTACATCAAATTCTGTTTGCTCTTCTGCTGCTTCTCCGCCGCCTGCTGCTCCAGCTACTGCAACTGGTGCAGCTGCTGTTACGCCGAATTCGTCTTCGATTGCTGTAACAAGTTCATTTAGTTCAAGAACTGTCATTTCTTTGATTGCGTCAAGGATTTGTTCTTTAGTCATTTTAAGTTCCTCCTGGAAAGTTGTATTAACCGGTTTGTTTTATCCGGTGATAGTCAAGATGCGTAATTACGCACCTTGTTCTTCTTTTTGTTCTGCAACTGCTTTTGTAGCAAGTGCGAAGTTGCGCACTGGAGCTTGAAGTACGCTGAGTAGCATAGATAGTAGACCTTCGCGGGAAGGTAGAGTAGCTAATGCTTTTACGTCCTCTGCTGATGCGACCGTTCCTTCGATCACGCCGGCTTTAATTTCAAGCTTTTCGTTCTTTTTAGCGAAATCATTCAAGATTTTCGCAGGCGCTACTACGTCTTCTGTTGAGAAGGCAATAGCGTTCGGACCTGTAAGGTGTTCATTCAAACTTCCAAGTCCTGCTGTTTCTGTTGCACGACGCGTCATCGAGTTTTTGTATACTTTGAATTCTACGCCTGCTTCACGAAGTTGTTTACGCAATTCTGTTACTTGTGCAACCGTTAAACCACGGTAATCCACAACTACTACAGAAGCTGCTTGTTGCAACTTGTCAGCGATTTCTGTTACAACCGCCTGTTTAGCTTCTAAAACTTTGCTCATGTTGACACCTCCTGAAAATTAGGGTCACTTATACCGATATAAAAAGCCCTCAATGTCAAAGACATGAGGGCAGAAAAGTCGTCATCTTTTAAAAAAGAGCGTCTTGTCCTCGGCAGGAACATTAAGTGGCAAGCCACACCTGCTGTCTTCGGTACAAATGGTTATCATCATAACAAGCGTAATCTTATCAGATCACTATATACTTGTCAATAATTATTTTACTACTGCAGTTGATGGATCAATTTTCACAGCAGGACCCATAGTCGTTGTAACGTTCACAGACTTCATGAATGTTCCTTTTGCTGCAGCAGGTTTCGCTTTTTGAATCGTATCAAAGATAGTTAAGAAATTTTCTTCTAACTTCTCGTTATCGAAAGAAGCTTTCCCGATTGGCGCGTGAATAATCCCCGCTTTATCTGCACGGTATTCTACTTTACCAGCCTTGATTTCTTCAACAGCTTTTGTTACATCAAATGTTACTGTGCCAGTTTTAGGGTTCGGCATAAGGCCTTTAGGTCCTAGAACTCGACCGATTTTACCAACTTCGCCCATCATGTCCGGTGTAGCAACGATTACATCAAAGTCAAACCAACCTTGTTGGATTTTTGTGATGTATTCTGTATCGCCTACATAGTCTGCACCTGCAGCTTCTGCTTCTTTCAGCTTTTCGCCTTTAGCGAATACTAATACACGTTGAGTTTTCCCAGTACCGTTTGGAAGCACAACTGCTCCACGGATTTGCTGATCATTCTTACGAGTATCAATACCTAGACGGAAAGCTACTTCTACTGTTGCGTCAAAGTTTGTAGTGCTAGTTTTCTTAGCAAGTTCAATTGCTTCTTTCACAGAGTATGCAGTTGTGCGATCTACAAGCTTCGCTGCTTCTGTAAATTTTTTACCTCTTTTAGCCATCAGAATTTTCCTCCTCATTTGTGGTTTTAACGGATTAAACCTCCCACTTAATGAAGGCTGCGCATCTCACTAGACCGCAGCCTTCATCTTCAAACCATTGCTTTATAAAGAAAAGTCAAAATCAGTCTTCGATTTTGAATCCCATACTGCGAGCAGTACCTTCGACCATTGCCATCGCCGCTTCAACTGACGCCGCGTTTAAGTCCGGCATTTTTTGTTCAGCAATTTCTCTAACTTTATCACGTTTAACTGTAGCAACTTTGTTTTTATTAGGCTCACCTGAACCCTTTTGAACGTTTGCTGCAACCTTTAGCAATACTGCTGCTGGCGGAGTTTTTGTGATGAATGTAAATGAACGGTCCTCGAATACAGAGATTTCAACAGGAATAATTAGACCTGCTTGATCAGCTGTACGCGCGTTAAATTCTTTACAAAATCCCATGATATTAACACCTGCTTGACCTAATGCCGGTCCAACCGGTGGTGCTGGGTTTGCTTTACCAGCTGGAATTTGTAATTTCACTACTTTAGTAACTTTTTTAGCCACGAGACACACCTCCTTAAGTCCGTGATGTGGTAATTGGGTTGCCCCTCCCACTCAAATATGTGCCTGCCGACGACTGTCGGTAGAATTGGTTAATCCGTCCAGACTACGTCTGACCTTTGAAATGATACCACCAATACACGTATTTTGCAAGAGAAAATAAATCCAGTACACATCAATCCATTTTTTCAACTTGGTCAAACGATAGTTCCATCTTCGTTTCGCGTCCAAACATATCGACGGTAACGACGACTTTCCCTTTATCCATTTCGATCTCTTCTACTTTACCTTCAAAATGAGCAAATGGACCTTCCAATACCGTTACACTTTCTCCAACTTCGAAATCGATATCAACGCGCTGTTCTTTCATACCCATTTGCTTGAGGATGAATTCAACTTCTTCAGGCAGCAATGGAGTAGGTTTTGCCCCACCACCTGAAGAACCGATAAATCCTGTTACACCAGGCGTATTGCGAACAACATACCAAGAATCATCCGTCATGATCAATTCTACCAGCACATAGCCAGGGAACGTCTTTCGCATAACGGTTTTCTTTTTACCTTCTTTGATATCTGTCTCTTCTTCTTCCGGAATGACGACACGGAAAATTTTATCTTGCATGCCCATGGTTTCGACACGTTTTTCAAGATTCGCCTTGACTTTATTTTCATATCCCGAGTACGTATGGACTACATACCAATTTTTTTCCATTTCCATCACATTGAGGACTGCGCGTCCGTCCCTCCTTTTGATTAAAACTGAAAAAACCCGTTTATTCATTAAAACGGGATATTCTCAAGCTATTCATACTTTCTTTATCATAAACCAGTATACCATTTCATAACCTCTGAAATACCCATATCTACTAGCCCAAAATAAACAGCCATAAAAATGACAGTTGAAATAACAACTACCGTATACTTCGTCAGTTCCTTACGCTTCGGCCAACTGACTTTCCGCATCTCCGAAACAACATTTTTTAAAAAAGCGCTGATCTTGCTCATTCTTCTCCAACCCTTCCGAATGACATAGTGTTCATCTCGAACTCTATGTAACTTGTCAAATGGTTTGCTTATGCAACGTGTGTGCGTTGCAATGACTGCAAAACTTTTTAATGACAATTCTTCCTTCACGACTCTGATTCCCAGCCGGCAAGGTATAGTTTCGCGAACCACAACTTTCACAGCAGATAATTATTTTTTTCACCATTTGGATTCACCTATTCAAGACAATAGTCTTGCTAAAGAGTACCATCTTACCAACGACATGTCAATTCACTTTCAATGGAATCAGCGCACCAAATCCATTGCCATTGAGTGCTCTAATTTACGTTTGATGCGCTGAAGAGCATTATCAATTGATTTCACTTGTCGATTCAACACCTCTGATATTTCACGATAGGATTGCCCTTCCAAGTAAAGTGTCAGCACTTCTTTTTCCAATGCGCTCAGCACTTTATTCATTTCCTCTTCCATGAACGAAAAGTTCTCTTTATGAATCATTAGATCTTCAGGATCATCCAATGTGGAACCCGCTATGATATCGAGCAATGTACGCTCTTGTTCCTCGTCATACATAGGCTTGTCCAATGAAACCGACGTATTGAGCGGAATATGCTTTTGTCGGGTCGCCGTTTTAATAGCTGTAATAATTTGTCTAGTAATACAAAGTTCAGCAAACACTTTAAAAGAACTTAACCGATCCGACCTATAATCACGAATTGCTTTGTAGAGACCGATCATTCCTTCCTGAACGATATCTTCCCGATCCCCACCAATGATGAAATACGTTTTAGCTTTCATCCGAACGGTCGGCTGAAATTTAGTGATCAAAAATTCTAGTACATCTGAATTTCCACGATGGATTATCTCAACCATTTCTTCATCCGTGAGTGATGCCAAGTCATTTTTACTATTCCCTTTTTCCATGTTCCGCACCAACCTCTCCACCCCAGAGTTCTATTGGTTTAATCAATTGCACCTCGGTGTAATTGCGTCCAGATTTCGAAATTGAGACCTGCACAATACAGGTTACTCAGGTATTACCGTAGGACACGGTGATTTTACTCTGTGTTCCACCATCCAGCAGGTCATTGAACTCGCGCTGAACAGATATATTCATCCCACCACTTGCAAAAGAGGGTCTTCTACTAATTTTAGATAAAGTCAGTATAGACTTGGTTATTTTTTACGTCAACTGCTCATTTTCCGCCTCGTCTCCACTTCTCAAAAGCCGCTGCCACTTCATCTGTTAGCGGTATCTTAGAAAAAGGACGATCTTCTTGTATCTTTCGAACTTTCCGTGCAATTAACTGGTCTACTTCTTTCATTTCCAACTCTAATTCGCGAGCTGAGATCCGAAGTGCGCCTTGCGCGAATACGACCCATTGTTCCACAAGATCTGAAGTCGCTACATGGATTTGCGTCAATCGATCCGCGAGTTCTGATACGAGCTTTTCAATGCGTTCATCCGCCGTTTCATTCTCCCTAGTAAAGACGACATCCACGCGGTATTGTTTCTTACGTTTCTCGATGCCCGGCACTAAATGCGCGTCAAACACCACAATGACCCGCCATCCTTTATGCGCCTGATATTCCGCCATCTGCTCAATCAAACGGTCTCGAGCTTGCGCAAAATCCTCTTTTTTTAACACTTGTAGTTCAGGCCATGCTCCGATGATGTTATAGCCATCAACGAGTAGCACATCTTTTTTCATGATGTCGCCTGGGCAGATTGACGCTTTCGTAAAACTTCATACATCAGCAATGCTGCAGCCACTGAAGCGTTCAAAGAGGTCACCTGACCCACCATTGGCAAACTGTATAGGAAATCACATTTCTCGCGCAAAATTCGCGACATTCCTTTTCCCTCACTGCCAATAATGACAGCTAGCGGTAGTGTCGCATCCATGTAGCGATAATCTGTAGAATTGGAGGCATCTGTTCCAGCAATCCAAACTCCTCGTTTCTTCAGATCTTCCACTGTTTGAGACAAGTTGTTGACCCGCACAACTGGAATATGCTCGATCGCGCCTGTGGAAGCCTTGGCCACAACGCCAGTCAGCCCAACAGATCGCCTTTTCGGTATAATAATTCCATGAACGCCTGATGCATCCGCAGTTCGCAAAATAGAGCCTAGATTATGAGGATCTTCCAACTCATCAAGGATAATGAAAAAAGGATCCTCTTGTCTCTCTTTTGCTACTCCAAACAAATCATCTAACTCCGCATAGTCATACGCCGCTACTGAAGCAAGAATTCCTTGATGAGTTAAGTCAGTCATCCCATCCAGTTTCTGTTTGGGTGTCGTCTGAACGACCACGCCTGCCTCTTTCGCTAGCTTTAATATTTCCCCTATACTTTTCTTATTGACACCTTCCGCAACCCAGATTTTATTTAATTGCCTGCCGGAACGGAGTGCTTCAACTACAGGGTTTCTTCCACCAATCAGTTCTACTTCTTGCGTTGTCATGCCATTTCCTCCTCCGGATGTTCCACAAATCGAATTGCTTTCCCTATCAGCTCAGCCAAGCGTTCTTGTCGATTCAATAAGTATAAATAACCGAGAACCGCTTCGAATGCAGAGCTGTAATTATACGTGATGACGTCCGTATTTTTAGGGACAGAGCCTGACTTTGCATTGCGACCGCGACGCATGACAGCTGCCTCTTCCTCCGTCAAAATTTGTTTTTCTTTCATAGTTTTAATGATCTGCGCCTGTGCTTTCGCAGAGACAAATCGCGTGGCCTCTTTATGTAACACTTGAGGCTTCACGCGTCCGCTCCGCAGCAAGTATTCTCTGACAGCTTGCTCATAGGCTGCATCACCCATATAAGCAAGCGCAAGGGCATTCAGCTGTTTCACATCTATATCACGTAAATCCCCCACGCTATTACCCTCTTTTCCAGCGAGTGCCCTGCGCTGTATCTTCTAATATAATACCCTTCGCCTTTAATTCATCACGAATTTCATCCGCTCTAGCAAAGTCACGATTCTTTCGTGCGTCTAGACGTTCCTGAATGAGTGCCTCCACATCGTCATCGACTAACTCACTAACACTCTCAAACGGTAAGCCAAGTACACCCATCAACTGATCTAGTACCTCTAGAAATTTCTGCAGTACTTGGTGACTAGTGTTTTTCTCCAACAAATACACATTTGCCTGTTTTGATAATTCAAAGATGGCAGCAATAGCGTTGGCCGTATTAAAATCATCATCCATTGCATCTTCAAATGCAGTAATTTGCTTTTCAATGCGTTCCTGCCACAGTTGATGCTCCTCCGCTAAATCGGCAGATACCGCCAATCGATGCTGCAAGTTATTGTATGCTGTCTGAATCCGGTCCAGCCCGTTCGCTGCACTCTCTACCAATTCTTGCGCGAAGTTCACAGGATGTCTGTAGTGGACAGAGAGCATAAAGAAACGAAGCACTTTCGGGTCTATCTGCTTGCGGATATCGTGAACTAAAATAAAGTTACCTAGTGATTTCGACATTTTTTCATTGTCGATATTAATATAACCATTATGCATCCAGTAATTTGCAAATGTTTTACCTGTCGCAGCTTCAGATTGCGCAATTTCATTCTCGTGATGTGGGAATGTCAAGTCTTGCCCGCCTGCATGAATATCAATCGTATCACCAAGAAGTTCTCTAGCCATAACAGAACACTCAATATGCCAACCTGGACGACCTTTCCCCCACGGACTATCCCATGAAATCTCTCCTGCTTTGGCAGCTTTCCATAGTGCAAAATCTAGAGGATCCGATTTGATCATATTTTCTTCAATCCGGGCGCCTACTTTCAATTCATCGATCGATTGGTGAGATAGTTTGCCGTACCCATCAAATTCACGGGTATGATAATATACATCTCCATTCGATGTATAAGCATATCCTTTATCGATCAGCAGCTGAATAAACTGAACGATATCATCAATATGCTCTGTCACACGCGGATGGGCTGTCGCTTTCTGGCAGCCAAGCGCGCCCACATCTTCAAAATACGCTTTGATGAAGCGCTCTGTCAGCTCCCCTACTTCTTCATTCAATTCGTTTGCTACTTTAATAATTTTATCGTCTACATCTGTGAAGTTAGAGACGTAATTCACTTCGTAGCCACGGTATTCTAAATAACGACGTACTGTATCAAAAGCGATAACAGGTCGCGCATTTCCAATATGAATATAATTATAGACAGTCGGGCCACAGACATACATTTTGACCTTTCCTTCTTCTAACGGAACGAACTTCTCTTTTTTTCTTGTCAACGTGTTATAAAGTTGAATGCTCATGTAAATCTCCCTTTTTTCCATTCAGTGCTTCTAGCTGTTGTGTCCGCAGCTGTAACTCTTGAATTTGCCGTTCCAGACGCTTGATTTCATCTGCCGTCGGGTCAGGTAATGTGTGATCTAGTTTATCTTTTACCCGAACACCATTAGATATAACAATTTTACCTGGTATCCCGACCACTGTGGAATTAGGGGGCACTTCTTTCAAAATAACCGACCCCGCTCCCACTTTACTATTTTCTCCAATTGTAATGGATCCAAGGACTTTGGCGCCTGATGCAACTAAGACATTATTATGAAGTGTCGGATGTCGTTTACCGCCTTCTTTTCCAGTCCCACCTAAAGTGACCCCTTGATACAGCGTCACATCATCTCCAATTTCACAAGTTTCCCCAATTACTACACCCATGCCATGGTCAATAAAGAGACGTCTTCCGATCACCGCGCCTGGATGGATTTCTATTCCGGTGAAAAATCTACTGACCTGAGATACCACACGTGCAAGAAAGCGAAAATTCCGCTTATATAAGGCATGTGCCACGCGGTGCGACCAAATGGCGTGTAATCCTGAATACGTTAACACTACTTCAAACGTGCTGCGAGCAGCCGGATCTTGCTCAAAAATGCAGTGGATATCTTCTTTCATACGCTTGAACAATGAACTTCCCCCTTTAAATTAAATAAATTCTTAGGCTAGATGGCGCTTTCCACTTTTGAGTACATCTAGTTCCAAGCGCCAACCTCTCGGAACACTTCGGTCTTTTCGAAAAGGAGCAAAAAACGCTCCTTTATCGGAAAACCCTCCAGTGCCTGTCGAGGCTAAGCGGCGCTTTCCACTTTTGAATATAAAAAAAACGCCCCTGTCACTTATGATGACAGAGACGCATTGGTTGCGTGGTTCCACTCCGCTTGAGAGATAGCATCTCCCCGCTTAATGTCTTTAACGCAGACGATACGTATGGCCTACTAAAATGTTCAGCTCATCGCTCAAAGGTGCATTTCCATCTTGAATGTACTCAGGTCACTTCCAGCCTAGGTGACCCTCTCTAGAGAGATTTCAACATGTACTTTCCTTCTCAACGCTTTTTATATGACGATTCATATTACGTTCATTTTACACAAATTCAACGTAAAGTCAATATTGATTATTTTGCAAATTTTTCGACACGACCAAGAATTTTTTCTTTCCCTATTAACGCAATGGCGTCTGGCAATTCAGGTCCAGATGTTTGGCCAGTTGCCACGACACGGACTGGCATAAATAGGTTTTTCCCTTTATGTCCTGTCTCTTTTTGAACAGCCTTAATTGCAGCCTTAATGGAGGGAGCATCAAATGTTTCTAATGCTTCTAGCTGGCGCTTCAATGAACTCATCACTTCCGGCACTTGTTCACCTGCCAAGATTTCGGATGCTTTTTCATCATATTCAACTGTGGCCCCGAAGAACTGGGCGGACAGTTCGACAATTTCAGCTCCAAAATTTAATTGACCATGATATAGTGCGATCAGATCGTGTACCCACGTTTGTTCTTCATCCGACATGTTTTCAGGCACAAGATCCGCTGCCTGCAAATGTGGCAGTGTAAGTTCAATAACTTCTTCAAGCGATAGTTTCTTGATGTATTGGTTGTTCATCCATTTTAACTTTTGCGTATCGAACATAGACGGTGATTTAGACAAACGAGACTCATCGAACAGCTTGACCAATTCGTCATGAGAGAAGATTTCCTCTTCCCCACCTGGCGACCAACCGAGCAACGCAAAGAAGTTAAACATCGCTTCTGGCAAATAACCTAAGTCTTTATATTGTGAAATGAATTGAATAATGGATTCATCACGTTTCGACAGTTTTTTGCGGTCTTCATTAACGATTAACGTCATATGACCGAACTGAGGATGTTCCCAGCCGAATACATCGAATACCATTAATTGTTTTGGTGTGTTCGTCAAATGCTCTTCCCCACGGAATACATGGGAAATTTTCATCAGATGGTCATCCACTGCTACTGCAAAGTTGTAGGTTGGTATGCCATTCGTCTTGACCATTACCCAGTCGCCGATATCCTTGGATTCAAATGAAACCGTACCGCGAACCAAGTCCTGAACTGTGTAAGTAATATTATCAGGAACACGCATCCGAAGACTGTATGGAAGTCCTGCCGCTTCTTTTTCAGCTACTTCTTGCGCTGTCAAATGGCTGCACGTTCCATCATACATCGGCGCTGCAATACCTGCTGCTTTTTGTGCATCGCGTTTTGCTTCTAGCTCTTCTGGCGTACAGAAACATTTGTAAGCATAGCCTTTTTCGAGCATCTCATCTGCATACTTTTTGTATATATCTAAACGTTCTGTTTGGCGATACGGCCCATATTCACCGCCTATATCTACCGATTCGTCATGATGAATGCCTAGCCATGTCAAGTTTTCTAGCTGAGACAGTTCACCACTCTCGATATTTCGTACTATATCTGTATCCTCAATTCGAATGATAAATTTCCCGTCATGATGGCGGGCAAATAAATAATTAAATAAAGCGGTCCGTGCACCGCCGATATGTAATTGGCCAGTCGGACTCGGTGCATAGCGCACGCGTACTTCTTGTGTCATATTTTCTCTCTCCGTTCTGAATCTATTACGTCTCAATGTATTTTCCTATCTATTTTAGCACTGTGTTGAAATTTTTGAAAGTCAATGGTTTTTCATCAATAAAATCGTCGCCATTGCAGCGATACCCTCTTCGCGTCCTGAAAAACCAAGGCGTTCTGTAGTCGTCGCTTTGACATTTACTTGCGTCGGATCTGCTTCTAATAATTCCGCAATACGTTGGCGGATCTCACCGATATATGGTGCCATTTTCGGTCGTTGCGCGATGATAGTACAATCGATATTACCTAGATGATACCCTTCTTCCTTAACCATTTCCCAAACCTTCTTTAATAACATGGCAGAATCCGCATCCTTAAATGCCTCATCCGTATCCGGAAAATGCGTGCCGATATCCACTTTCCCAATTGCTCCAAGTGCTGCATCTGTTACCGTGTGCAACAATACATCGGCATCCGAATGGCCAATTAGACCTTTCGTATGCGGGATCGTTATACCACCTATAATCAGGGGTCTATCTTCCGCAAATGCATGCACATCAAAACCTTGTCCAATTCGAAACATGAGGTGATTCCTCCTACTTTCTTCTTTCCAATAAGATTTCGCCTAATGCGAGATCTTCCTGGGTCGTCATTTTCACATTATCATACGAACTCTCTACGATCTGAACACTATGACCAAGCCGCTCCACTAGCATTGACTCGTCAGTGCCAAGGAAATTATCTTGTATTGCTGCTTCAGAGGCTTCTTTTAGCAATTCATATCGAAACGCTTGTGGTGTCTGGATCATCCATAATCTCTCACGATTCAATGTCTGTTTTACCATGCTGTTTTCCACAATCTTTATCGTATCCTTCGCTCTTACCGCTGCAATAGCGGCACCTTTTTCATGCGCCGTGTGGACCAATTCACGAATAAGCGATAGATCAATGAAAGGTCTCGCGGCATCATGCACGAGCACGATACCGTCACCTTTATATGCTTCTATACAAGCCGCCACACTATTTTGCCGCTCATCACCGCCTTCTACAAAAGTAATGGTTTTTGAGCCGCCATGTTGTTCTAGAATCCCTTGAATGATAGGTTGTTCGTCAGGCCTTACCGCAAGAATGATTTCATTACAATACGGATCATCCTGAAAAACGCCTATCGTATGGTACAAAATCGACTGTCCACCGATTTCTAAGAAAAGCTTATTTTGTCCTGCTCCCATTCGTTTGCCGCTACCTGCAGCCGGAATCATCACTGTATACTTCACGTTAGTCCCTCTGCTTTCTGTAGCCGGTTTATCGGCCTTTCGGTTTTGCAAAAATCATACGTCCCGCAGATGTTTGAAGAACACTCGTCACCACTACGTCGATTGCCTGCCCAATGTGCGTTCTGCCATCTTCAATGACGATCATCGTACCGTCATCTAAGTACGCAACACCTTGGTTATGCTCTTTCCCATCTTTGATAACGACTACATGCATTTCTTCTCCAGGAATGACAACTGGTTTTACGGCATTGGCTAAGTCATTGATGTTTAAAACCGCCACTCCGTGCAAATCAGACACTTTATTCAAATTAAAGTCATTCGTCACGACTAGACCTTCCATCTTCTTTGCCAGCTTTACAAGCTTTAGATCCACCTCGGCCACATCAATAAAATCTTCATCCGTAATGAGCACAGTCGGACCATCGTCATTTTGAAGACGTTTTAAGATATCAAGTCCGCGTCTCCCCTTCGTTCGTTTCAACGTATCCGAAGAGTCTGCAATATGCTGTAATTCTGTCAGAACGAATTGAGGAACGACTAAGATCCCTTGTAAAAAACCAGTTGCCGCAATGTCTGCAATTCGTCCGTCAATGATAACGCTTGTGTCCAATAATTTGTAAACATTTTTTTGTGGAGGTACAGGTTCTACCGACTCTTTCTTTTTTGAAGTTGTATTACGCACATTCGATATGGCGTTAATAAACTCTTCGCGCTTCTTAAAGCCCACCTGAAATCCTAAATATCCTAAAAGGATGGAAAGTAAAACAGGCAGTACGGATGAAATAACAGGAATCTCAATCGCGTTCAGACCAAAACTTACTAAGAACGCAACGCTAAGGCCTACAATCAACCCCACCGTCCCAAATAACAAATCCATAATCGGCGCTTTCAAAAGTCGTTCTTCAATCCATTTAATAAAATTCACAATCGGTTCTGTTAAAAATAAGCTAAATAAATATAGAATAATGGCTCCTAAAATAGCTTCAACATATGCGTTTTCTATCATGGGGCGTGATGTAAAAGCGAACAAAGCAAATAAGTACGGTAAAAATAAAACACCGAGAGTTCCTCCAATCAATAGGAAAGAAACTTGGACTACTCTTTTCAACATTTTCTTTCACCTCCTTTTCCTTCCTATTAGTATACAACTAATTAGAGTAAGTCGCTTAGGTTAAGTGATGGCATTCAAAAAATTTCTCACTACTTTTAGTAGGACAATCTGAATAGCGTAAAGGTTTCTTGGGCTTTCAAAGGTTACGCTCGCTTACACACCTGATTGGTGCGGTGACACGTATCTCGTATCTAGTCATCTTTCTTCATTTAAACGCGATTCCAAGCGCTTCAGCGATGGTTTCTACTCCAACGACTCGTATGCCTGATGGAACATCCCACCCGCCAAGATTAGAAGATGGCATAATGACACGTTCAAATCCAAGCTTAGCCGCTTCCGTCACACGTTGCTCTATTCTTGATACCCTTCTGACCTCTCCTGTTAACCCGACTTCACCAATAAAACAGTCTCCTACGCCAACTGCGGTATCTCGATAGCTCGATACGATACTAAGAAGCACCGCTAAATCAATTGCCGGCTCATCTAACTTCACGCCGCCCGCCACCTTAATATACGCATCTTGCGTCTGCAATAACATGCCTGCCCGTTTTTCAAGCACCGCCATCAGCAAGGAAACGCGGTTCTGATCTAAACCGGTCGCCATTCGCTTCGGATAATTAAAGCTGGAAGGTGTGATTAACGCTTGAATCTCCACTAATATGGGACGGGTACCTTCCATGGATGCAACAATTGTTGAACCCGCTCCACCTTGAGAGCGTTCACGCAAAAATAACTCAGACGGATTCAATACTTCTTTTAATCCGGACTGCAGCATTTCAAAAATCGCAATTTCATTAGTCGAACCGAAACGGTTTTTCACACTTCGTAAAATACGGTATGTATGATGGCGTTCTCCTTCAAAATATAGAACTGTATCCACCATGTGCTCTAGCAGTCGAGGGCCAGCGATTTGCCCTTCTTTCGTAACGTGACCAACAATGAAAATAGCAATGTTTTGAGTCTTGGCAATCCGCATTAATTCTGCAGTACACTCCCGCACTTGCGAAACACTGCCGGGTGCAGAAGTGACTTCCGGATGATGAACTGTCTGAATCGAATCTACGATGACGAACTTAGGCTTCACTTCATCTACCGTTTCATGAATCATGCCCAAATCCGTTTCTGCGTAAATATACAGCTCATCTGATTTCACACCTAGCCTTTCCGCTCGTAACTTTGTCTGCCGAATTGATTCCTCACCCGATATATACAGAACGCGTTGCTGTTGATTGGCAAGCAAGGAAGACACTTGTAATAACAACGTAGACTTACCTATGCCCGGATCTCCCCCAATTAGTATTAATGAGCCGGGTACAATTCCTCCACCTAGCACACGATTCAATTCATTCAGTTCCGTTTTCACACGGGGCTCTTCCACCATTTCAACCGCGCTGATCGGTAATGCTTTTTGTTTCACTTTCTCTCCATGCTGAAAAGCAGCACGAGGTCCTTTTTGTACAATTTCCACTTCTTCATCCATCGTGTTCCATTCGCCACAACCTGGACAGCGCCCCATCCATTTGGGGGACTCATAGCCACATGAACGACACATGAATTTCGATTTACGCTTAGCCATATACTCGCTCCCTAGACGAAAAGGACAGCTCGCTACGCTTTTTTAAATCCTAAGCGAGCGAGCTATCCTAAACTTCATTTAATCAATTTTTTACTGATTCCGTTAATTTTTCTGTTCGTACTACAAATTCATTTTCTTCGACGTCAATCACTACTTTTTCGCCTTTCAGAACCTTACCTTCCAATAACTCTTCAGATAAACGATCCTCTACATGTTTCTGAAGCGCACGACGCAATGGACGAGCTCCATACTCTGGATCGTATCCTTCGTCTGTAATCTTATCTTTTGCCGCTTCCGTCAACACTAACTGGATTTCCTGTTCAGCCAATCGTTTGGCAAGATCCTCAGACATTAAGCTGACAATTTGACGTAAGTGTTCTTTTTCCAAGGAATGAAAGACGATCATGTCATCTACACGATTGAGGAATTCAGGTCTAAACGCTTTTTTCAATTCAGCCAGCATTTTCCCCTTCATGTCTTCATAATCCGACTCTCCATCTTGAAGATTAAAGCCGACATATCGATTTTTCTTCAGTTCAGTAGCTCCTACGTTAGATGTCATAATCATGACCGTATTGCGGAAATCTACTGTCCGTCCTTTTGAATCAGTTAGTCTTCCATCTTCTAGTACTTGCAGTAAGATATTGAACACATCTGGGTGTGCTTTTTCAATTTCATCCAACAAGACGACAGAATATGGCTTACGTCGAACTTTTTCTGTTAATTGACCACCTTCATCGTAGCCTACATAGCCTGGAGGTGAACCGACTAATCGGGACGTTGCGTGTTTTTCCATGTACTCAGACATATCGATGCGAATCATGGCATCTTCATCACCAAACATCACTTCCGCTAACGCTCGAGCCAGTTCAGTTTTCCCTACCCCTGTTGGACCAAGGAAAATGAATGAACCAATCGGACGTTTCGGATCTTTCAATCCGGCGCGCGCACGACGGATTGCTCGGGAAATGGCTAAGACGGCCTCATTTTGACCAATGACACGTTCGTGTAAAATCTCTTCCATATTGAGCAACTTCACTGATTCCGTTTCCGCAATCTTGTCGACTGGAATACCAGTCCACATTGCTACTACTTGCGCAATATCATTGACCGTTACTTCCGACTCCGTTTTTCCTTGCTTCTCTTTCCAAGCTGCTTTCGTTGTTTCCAACTCTTCCTTCATTTTCTGCTCTTTATCACGATAAGAAGCGGCTTTTTCAAATTCTTGGCTTTGAACAGCTGCATTCTTTTCAGAGCGGATCGCCTCTAACTTCACTTCCAACTCCTTCAAGTTAGGAGGGGTGGTGTACGAGCGAAGCCGAACTTTTGATCCAGCTTCATCCATTAAATCAATTGCTTTATCCGGTAGGAAGCGATCTGAAATATAACGGTCAGATAGTTTCGCTGCTGCTTCTACTGCTTCATCCGTAATTTTCACTCGATGATGCGCTTCATAGCGATCGCGTAGTCCACTAATAATTTGAATTGTTTCTTCTACTGTTGGTTCATCTACTTGGATCGGTTGAAAACGTCGTTCAAGTGCTGCATCTTTTTCAATGTATTTACGATATTCGTCCAGAGTTGTCGCACCGATACATTGCAATTCACCTCTTGCAAGAGATGGTTTCAAGATATTGGAGGCATCAATCGCACCTTCCGCTCCACCTGCACCAATCAAAGTATGCAACTCGTCAATAAACAAGATGATGTTCCCTGCCTGACGAATTTCTTCCATCACTTTCTTCATACGGTCTTCAAATTCACCACGGTATTTCGTACCTGCTACGACCGTTCCCATATCAAGTGTCATGACTCGTTTATCGCGCAAGATTTCAGGCACTTCATTGTTGACGACTTGCTGTGCCAATCCTTCCGCAATCGCAGTTTTACCGACACCTGGTTCTCCAATTAAAACTGGATTATTCTTTGTGCGGCGAGCCAGTACTTCAATTACACGTGTAATTTCTTTACTTCGTCCGATGACTGGATCTAACGTACCTTCACGTGCAATTTCCGTTAGATCTCTAGCTAAACTATCCAAAGTTGGTGTAGCAGCAGAAGCAGTATTCGCAGTGCTTCCGACTGAACTTTCATCGTTACCAAGTAACTGAAGTACTTGCTGGCGCGCTTTATTCAAGCTAACTCCTGCGTTGTTCAGTACGCGCGCTGCTACCCCTTCTCCTTCACGGATCAGTGCCAATAAAATATGTTCTGTTCCAATATAGGAATGACCCAATTTGCGTGATTCATCAACTGAAAGTTCGATGACGCGTTTTGCACGTGGAGTATAATGAACGATCGGTCCCACGTCTTTAGAGCCTACACCTACAAGAACCTCTACTTCTCGTTCAATAGTATCTGCGTTGACATTAATCGCTTCGAGTGCTTTCGCTGCAATGCCACCACCTTCACGGATCAATCCGAGCAAAATATGCTCTGTACCAATTGATTCGTGTTTTAAACGTATTGCTTCTTCTTGAGCCAGTTGCAAAACTTTTTGTGCACGTTGTGTAAATCGATTAAACATCATATTCATTCCCCTCTTTCCTTTACAAATAGAATATATTCTATGTTATGCCACTTAACGCATCGTTGCTTTATTCCCTCACACTATACATATTCAAATCATTCTATGAAAAAGCCATGCATCAAACATCTATGTTGACTTTGACTATCTTTGATTAATTATAAATTGAAATGATCTTTCTTGCAAAAAGAACGCTCAAGACCTCTCTGCGTCATTTCCATTCGCTGACGATCTTTCGATTCCTAGACGATCCCGAAACAATTGTGCTCGAAAAATATCTCGTTGATCGGATGTTAATTCTGTACCCGCATATTGCTGGAGAAAACCTGGCTGCATGAAAATCATCAATTCATTTAAAATGGTCATATCCATATTTTCGATGATACCTAAATCAATACCCAAACGAACGTCAGACAAACATCTGGCAGCTTCCGCGGAAGGCAGTATCCGAGCATGTGTAATCGTACCAAGTGAACGAAACAGACGATTCTCTAAATGAATTTGAGATTTAGCCAGTAATAATTCACGCGATTTCCTCTCGTGTGCAATCAAGCGTTTCGAAATATTCTCCAGATCTTTCAGCATTTCTTCTTCAGATTTCCCAAGTGTGGTTTGATTGGATATTTGATAAATATTACCGAGAGCTTCGCTACCTTCTCCATAACTACCACGCACGACCATGCCTAACCGCGAAATCGCAGGGATGATTCGCTCGATCTGCTTCGTAATAGTCAATGCAGGTAAATGCATCATCACGGATGCTCTCATACCGGTCCCGGTATTGGATGGACAACTAGTCAGATAACCAAACGTCTCATCAAAAGCATAGTCCAAGTTTCGTTCCAGCTCACTGTCTACTTGATTTGCCTGCTCATACGCAGTATTGATTTGAAAGCCAGGATAAATACATTGAATGCGAATATGATCTTCTTCATTTACCATAATGCTGATTGTTTCATCTTCAGAAAGCAAGACTGAACCGTATTTATCAGGATTGATTAATTGCCTACTCACCAAATGTTTTTCCACTAACACCTGTCTTTCAAGAGGCGACAGGTCAGCCATCGATGTGCCGGCGAAATGATGATCTTCCAAAGTAGCTACTGCTGTATCGACCGCTTCGTTGACATGCTTTGCATCTTCTTCAGACGCACAAATTGGAAACAGATAGCCTTGCAGGTTGCGTGCCAATCTAATTCTTGTGGACAATACGATATCCGAGTGCTCACCTTCCGCCACCATCCAGCCAGTCAGTTCCTGATTGATGAATTTTTCAAATGACATACTGATCGTCACCTCCATCGTCCAGTTGCTGTTTTACTTGATTGGCTTCATCTCGCAAAGTTGCGGCTTCTTCAAAACGCTCTTCTTCCACGGCTTCTTTCATTTTTGCACGGATGTCTTCTAACTGTTTTTTCAAAGCGAAACGTTCATTGAAAGAAACAGGAATTTTACCACCGTGACTTGTGTTTCCATTGTGCAACTTGGCAAATACCCGGGGAAGCTGTTCGCGAAAGGCGTCATAGCAAGTCGCACATCCGAACTTCCCATTGTCTAAAAAACTATGGAAGGTCAGTCCACAGTTCGGACATGTAGGACCGTCTGGTAACGTATCATTCGCCTTTTGGCCTTGTAACAGCTCGGAACCACCAAGCCAGTGTGCCAAAAATTGCTGAATGGATAAAGGCTCTTGATCCGGACTAAATGAAAATGTTTGGGAATGAAACGCACACTTATCACATAAATGACGCTCTGTCACACCATTCATTGTCTCTTGTTTAAAGACGACAGTCGCTGGTCGTTCTTTGCAGTTTTCACAAAGCATTTGTCATCACCTCATTCTACTTCTTCATAAATCAATGTAACTAGCATGGCACGAAGTATACGCGAACGCAGTGCATCGCGTTCAGGAAGCATGTATCGCAATGTCGTACGACCCACTGCTGCTAGCATCAGTTTGGCTTCCCGCTCTGAAATCACTTCTTCCTCAATTAAACGAAAGATCACGTCTTCAGCCATCGTAGAAGATGCTTCCGTTTCCAAACTTTCCAATGCTTGCTCAAGTAAATCTTTACGAGAATTCGTCTGCACCCGATAAATCCGGATATACCCACCGCCGCCACGTTTCGATTCCACCGCATAGCCTCGCTCTACTGTGAAACGGGTTTTGATTACATAGTTGATCTGTGAAGGTACACATTGGAATTTCTCTGCCACTTCATTTCGTTTGATCTCCACAGAAGCACTATCTTCATTTTCGATAATCGACTTCAAATACCCTTCAATAATGTCAGAAATATTACGCATCTCGTCACCTCGTTTCTGCTCGATCTTCTAGTTGACTTTGACTATCTTTGACTTGATTGTATCGCAGGAAACAAGGGGAATGCAATTCATTTGTCTCAGTATGTAGTGATGATTTTTGCAAGTCTAGCGCTAGGCTGTCACTCACTGCATATGATTATTCATTGAATTTCCAGCTACTTCAATAAACTAAAAAACCACGTAAGCGTTCTACGTGGTTTTGATTCTCTTATATCGTCACAGGCTCTCTCTTCAGCGGCTCTAGATCCACTTCGAAACCCATGTCCTCTAACATTTGTCTGTCCTGGTCATTTTCTTGCCCAGCCGTTGTTAAATAGTCACCAATGAAGATCGAGTTTGCCGCATACAAACCAAGTGGCTGAAGGCTTCGGAGGTTAACTTCCCGCCCACCCGAGATCCGAATTTCCTTCGTTGGGTTGATATGACGGAACAAGCATAACACCTTTAAACAATAACGCGGATCCAATTCAGACGTTCCCTCAAGCGGCGTTCCATCTACTGCATGCAAGAAGTTGACTGGAATGGAGTCTGCATCCAATACCCGCAAGCTGTGCGCCATTGAAATCACATCTTCTTTCGTCTCGCGCATTCCGACAATCACGCCTGAACAAGGAGAAATCCCAGCTTCTTTGGCGTGTCCTACTGTATTCACACGATCATCATATGTGTGGGAAGTCGTGATGCTTTCATGATGTTCTGCAGAAGTATTTAAATTATGGTTATAGCGGTCCACCCCTGCTTCTTTCAAACGTACTGCCTGTTCGGGTTTCAAGATACCAAGACATGCGCACACTGTCATATCTTTATGTTTTTCTTTAATTTGCTTGACGGAATCAATGACAATCTCTAACTCGCTATCACGCGGTCCACGTCCACTTGCTACGATACAATACGTGCCCGCTTTATTGGCGGCTGCCCGCTCTGCACCTTGCAATATTTCTTCAGATTTCATCATCGCATACTTGTCAACAGGTGCTTTTGACACAATCGATTGAGCACAATACCCACAGTTTTCAGGACACAATCCCGACTTTGTGTTGATAATCATATTAAGCTTCACTTTATTTCCATAGTAATGAGAGCGAATTGAATACGTCGCGTGAAGCAATAACAATAAGTCTTCGTCCGGACTGTTTAATATAGAAAGCGCTTCCTCGTCTGTTAGTACATGTCCTTCCAAAACTTTATCAGCCAATTGTTGATAGTTCGTCAAAATGTACGCCTCACTTTCAAGTGTTTTGAAATTCTAAACGCAAATATTCCTGCTAGTACTGCCAAAATAATGTCCTTCGGTAATGGCGGTACCATCCAAAGCCATGCAATTTTGTAAGTGAATATCTCTGGAGCAACTGCCCAAAATTTATAAGCAAGGTACATCCAATTCGTTCCGACTAGATAATTGATCGCTGTGGCAACAAGTGCTGCAATAATATAGGTTGGCAACGTATTTTTCCGTTCTACGAATTTACCAGCTACATAGGCAGTTAGAATAAAGGCGACTACAAAACCAAATGTCGGACTTAAAATCTGTCCAAATCCACCTTGGAATTTAGCAAATACAGGAGCACCGGCCAGCCCAACCAACATGTATACAGTAATCGATAATGCACCTATGCGGCTACCTAATAACAACCCAGACAATACCGCAAAGAATGCCTGCAACGTAATCGGCACACCCCCTATTACCAAAAACGGTACGAATGAGGTGATATTAGCACCAATCATCATCAATGCAGCGAACATTCCGCTATATACAATTGTCAATGCGTTGAACTTGCTTTTCGGCCTTCCTTCTGTAGCTGTTGTCATCATTACACCTCTTCACATTTTTGAGTTACTATAAAAATAGTAATAGTTAACTCATAATGTGTCAACTAATTTTTAAATATAGTTAACAAATAAAAAGACTGACAACCTAAAGCTGTCAGTCTACTTCTTTTTATCAATTTTTTCTTCTTTTTCTTTTCGAAACAGAAAAAAAGCAAGCAACCCACTTAACGCTGCCGCGCCAAATGTAATCCAAACACGTGTATCCCAAGGCACTTCCCCATAACTATTGGACAACATAATCCAAGCAAGCGTACCCACGAGAGCGGCAATTGGAATGGAATATTTAAAAAACTGCATAATTCCTCACCTTTTCATTTTATTCCTCTAATTTTACCATATAACAAGACATTACTCTATGCACACTATTGTCTCTCTCCACTTCACCAAACATTCACTTGACGAATACCGACAGAACCGCTATGATATGATTAGAATTATCAAAATAATTTAATAAGACATATCTTATCAAGAGAAGCTGAGGGACTGGCCCGTCGATGCTTCAGCAACCAGCCATTAGGCAAGGTGCTACGTCCAGCGGTATGCCACAATGGCACACTGAAAGATGAGAGGGAACTAGTCATTGTGATTACAAAGCCTTCTGTTTAATTGAAGGCTTTTTTTTATTAGAAAAAAGTAAAGGGGAGACTGTGTAATGTCATTGATGGAGAAACTTCAAACAAACGTCCTGACAGCTGATGGAGCGATGGGGACTATTTTATATTCATACGGAATCGATTATTGCTATGAGGAATTAAATATAGAGAAGCCTGAGATCGTAGAAAAAATCCACCAAGATTATATTGCGGCAGGAGCGGATATTATCCAGACCAATACGTACAGCGCCAATGCGATTAAATTGGCTCGTTATGGATTGGAAAGCCGTGTCACTGAATTCAATAAAGCAGCTATCCAAATTGCCAAGCGGGCTGCTACGCCAGGTGGTCAATATGTGCTTGGAACAATTGGTGGACTACGGGGAATCCGGAAGAGCGATGCTTCGATTGATGAGGTGAATCAAGTCGTCCTCGAACAAGCTAACGCATTACTAACAGGCGATCCTGACGGGTTATTACTAGAAACTTATTATGATTTTGAAGAATTGTCAGCAGTCGTTTCGACATTACGTCAAATTACCGATGTTCCGTTAATTGCACAAGTGTCGATGCACGACCCTGGAGTTTTGCAAAATGGCCTTTCTTTGAATGACGCTTTGCACCAGTTAGAGTCGCTCGGCGCCAGTGTAGTGGGTGTGAATTGTCGTTTGGGACCTTACCATACGATCCAAGCCTTTGAAAATGTGACACTACCAAAAAATGCGTTTTTATCGGCTTATCCAAATGCAAGTTTACTAGACGTAGAAGATGGTCGTATTGTCTATGAATCAGAAGCTGAGTATTTTGGTCGCGCTGCAGTATTACTACGTGATCAAGGGGTCCGGTTAATTGGTGGATGTTGCGGAACGACACCTAAGCATATTGCAGCTGCAAAAACGCGGCTGGCTGGATTGTCCCCTATTACTAAGAAGCTAGTAGAACCTGCAAAACCGATTATTATTCAGGAAGCAGGCCCTATAAAGTATGAGCCACTCCACGAGAAAGCTAAAAGAGAACGCACGGTCATTGTAGAATTGGATACACCACGTCATTTGGAGACAGAAGATTATATTAAAGGTGCAAACTTGCTCTATGATGCTGGGGTGGATGCCGTAACGATGGCTGACAACTCATTAGCGTCTCCTCGGATTAGTAATATGGCGATGGGTTCGATCATCAAGATGAAACATAACATCCGGCCTCTCGTACATTTAACATGTCGGGACCATAACTTGATCGGTTTGCAATCGCATTTAATGGGACTTGATGCACTGGGCATCCATGACATTTTAGCGGTGACGGGTGATCCGACGAAGGTTGGGGACTTCCCTGGTGCGACAAGCGTTTATGACGTGTCAAGCATGGAATTACTGCAATTGATCAAGCAGTTGAATGAAGGAATTTCATTTTCCGGTAAACCATTGCGTAAAAAAGCGAATTTCTCGGTCTCCGCTGCATTCAATCCGAATGTTCGAGTCTTGGATCGTGCAGTGCAACGATTGGAAAAGAAGATTGAAGCAGGTGCCGATTATTTCATTACACAGCCTGTTTATACGAAAGAAAAGATTATTGATGTCTACGAAGCTACAAAGCATTTAGAAACACCCATTTTCATTGGAATTATGCCGCTGACGAATATCCGCAATGCAGAGTTTTTGCATCATGAAGTCCCAGGCATCAAATTATCGGATGAGGTGCTAGAACGGATGCGTGCATGTGGAGATGACCGCGCGAAAGCTACCGAAACAGGGATTCAGATAGCCAAGGAACTGATCGATACAGCAGCGCAATACTTTAAGGGGCTATATTTGATCACTCCATTCCTTCGCTATGACATGACACTGGAGCTGTATCAGCATATTAAGCAAATAGATGAGCAGAAAGAGAGGGAATTAACACATGCAGAGACATCCTATTGAAGAACAACTAGACAAACGAATCCTTATCTTAGATGGCGCGATGGGGACGATGCTGCAAGCGGAAGATCTCTCAACAGAGGATTTTGGCGGTGAAGAATACGACGGTTGTAATGAATACTTGAATGTTTTACGACCAGATATCTTAGAAAAGATTCATGACGAGTATTTAGAGGCGGGCGCCGATATCATCTGTACCAATACGTTTGGTGGCACTCCCCTTGTATTGAATGAATTCTCCCTAGGTCACAGAGCACATGAAATCAATACAAAAGCAGTCGAAATCGCTAAGATAAGTGCCACAAAATATTCTACACCCGAGTGGCCTCGTTTTGTAGCCGGAGCTATTGGACCAACTACCAAAACACTCTCTGTCACTGGCGGTATCACATTTGATGAACTGTCACACGACTTCTATGTTCAGGCGAAGGCACTCGTAGAGGCAGGAAGCGACCTGATATTAATGGAAACAAGTCAGGATATGCTAAATGTCAAAGCGGGAACGATTGGCATCAAAAAGGCATTTGAAGAGCTAGGGCGTGAAGTACCGATTATGATTTCTGGTACGATCGAACCGATGGGCACGACACTCGCGGGTCAAAGTATTGAAGCATTCTATATTTCTATTGAACATATTCAACCACTATCTGTAGGTCTAAACTGTGCGACCGGACCTGAATTCATGACGGACCATTTGCGGTCGCTATCCGACTTGGCGAATAGCTATGTCACTTGCTATCCGAACGCCGGATTGCCCGATGAAGAGGGTCATTATCATGAATCTCCTGAATCGCTATCGAAGAAACTCGAAGGATTTGCGGATAAAGGCTGGTTGAACATGGTCGGTGGATGTTGCGGTACTACACCGGCTCATATTCGGGCAATCCGAGAAGCTGTGAAAGACAAAGCACCTCGCCAAATGCCTGAAGAAGCACACGATCATGCAGTATCAGGCATAGAGCCTTTACTATATGATGAAACATTGCGACCATTACTCATTGGCGAGCGGACAAACGTTATTGGCTCCCGTAAATTTAAGAAACTAATTGTCGAAGAAAAATTTGAAGAAGCATCTGAAATCGCACGCGCACAAGTAAAAAGAGGAGCGCATGTACTTGATATTTGTCTAGCCAACCCAGACCGTGATGAGTTAGTCGATATGACTGCCTTTATGAAGGAAGTTGTGAAAAAAGTCAAAGTTCCTCTAGTAATTGATTCAACAGATGAAAATGTAATAGCAGAAGCATTGAAATATTCCCAAGGGAAAGCAATTATCAACTCGATCAACCTGGAAGACGGTGAAGAACGTTTTGATGCTGTTTTACCTCTTGTGAAAAAATTTGGCGCCGCAGTCGTTGTCGGAACAATTGATGAAGATGGGATGGCTGTAACAAGAGAACGCAAATTGGAAATCGCGGAACGTTCGTATGATTTACTTGTGAATAAATGGGGAATCGCCCCGGAAGACATCATTTTCGATCCACTCGTCTTCCCTGTCGGCACAGGAGATGAACAGTACATCGGATCTGCTGTAGAGACGATTGAAGGTATTCGTTTGATTAAGGAAAAAATGCCTCGCTCGTTGACGACGCTCGGTGTAAGTAATGTTTCATTCGGCTTGCCTCCTGTAGGTCGTGAAGTTCTTAATGCAGTGTATTTATATCATTGTACACAGGCCGGCTTGGACTACGCGATCGTCAATACGGAAAAGCTAGAACGCTATGCATCTATTCCTGAATCGGAAATCAAACTAGCTAATGACCTGCTGTTTACGACAACAGACGAGACGTTAGCAGACTTCGCTGATTTTTATCGCGATAAGAAAAAAGAAAAAACAGAAGATGATATTCCAAAAACTGTGCCCGAACGTCTTGCCTACTATGTGGTAGAGGGAACGAAAGAAGGCTTGATTCCTGACTTAGAGGCAGCGCTTAAAATATATGACACACCTCTCGATGTCATTAATGGTCCTTTAATGACAGGAATGGCAGAGGTCGGTCGCCTCTTCAATGACAACCAGCTCATTGTAGCGGAAGTATTGCAGAGTGCAGAAGTCATGAAAGCTTCCGTTTCTTATCTAGAGCAGTTCATGGATAAGAAAGAAGATGACAGCGGTAAAGGAAAGATCATCCTAGCTACTGTAAAAGGTGATGTACACGATATCGGGAAAAATCTCGTGGATATCATTTTAAGTAATAATGGCTTTAAAGTAATTGATATCGGAATCAAAGTTACGCCTGCTGCTTTAATTGAGGTCATTCGTAAGGAAAAACCAGATATCGTTGGGTTGTCTGGATTACTCGTAAAATCAGCACAGCAAATGGTGTTGACAGCACAGGACTTCAAGGCGGCTGGGATTGATTTGCCTGTCATGGTAGGAGGAGCTGCGCTGACAAGACGATTTACCGAAACGAAGATTGCACCTGAATACGATGGTCCTGTTATTTTTGCAAAAGATGCGATGCAAGGACTTGATCTGGCAAACCGTTTGCAAAGCGACGGTAAGGATGCGCTACTTGAAGAGCTCCAAGAAAGTCTTGAAAAACGCGAAACCAATGATGCACTTAAAGCAAGCCGCGGAAATACTGCAGTCGCTGTAGCCGCTCGTCCAGTGAAAACCGTGCGGACCGATGTACCTGTTTTCGTACCGACTGATTTACGCAGACGCGTAGTAAAAGATTATTCTGTTGCTCATTTACACCCATACGTGAATATGCGCACACTAATCGGCCATCATCTTGGCTTGCGTGGAAACGTCGATAAAATGTTAGAGAATAAAGAGGAACGTGCAGTACAGCTTCATGAAATGGTCACTAGTTTCTTGCAATCTGATAAATTGACCGCCTCTGGTATTTATCAGTTCTTCCCTGCCCAAGCAGATGGAGATGATGTCATTATTTATGACCCAGAAGATGCAAAAACTGAAATCGAGCGTTTCACGTTCCCCCGTCAAGAAAAAGAACCATTCCTCTGCTTGGCTGACTATTTAAAGACAGTGGAAAGTGGAGAAATGGACTATGTGGCATTCATGCAAGTTACGGCGGGAAAAGGCGTCCGCGACTACGCAAATCAATTAAAAGAAGAAGGTAAATTCTTAGAAAGTCACGCATTCCAAGCAACAGCTCTAGAGTTGGCGGAAGGATTTGCGGAACGAATTCACCAAGAAATTCGCGATCAATGGGGATTCCCTGACCCCACGGACTTCACGATGCGCGAACGTTTCGCAGCCAAGTACCAAGGTCAGCGATTCTCATTCGGCTACCCTGCTTGTCCAAACTTAGAAGACCAAGCAAAACTCTTCGGTCTCATCAAGCCCGAAGATCACGGCGTCATCCTGACTGAAGAGTTCATGATGGAACCAGAAGCATCCGTCTCCGCCATCGTCTTCGCTCATCCCGATGCAAGATACTTTAATGTGGAATAACTAACCAAAAGCGGAGACGGCTGTTCAGCTCCGACAGGCACTGGAAGACTTAAAATAAAGGCGCTTTTTTCCTTTTCGCTAAGCCTGAAACGTCCCGAGAGGCTGGTGGCTTACCAAAAGCAGAAAACTGACGTTAAACCGCTATGAAAACTTTACAAAAAAACCGCTTACCACTCCATTATTGGAGTGGAAACAGCGGTTTTTTTTGCTCTAAGAAATGATTAGCGGCAACATCTTCCGCGTCTGCGACCACATCCGCCGCCTCCCCACGGTCCAACTCCTGGCCCCATTCCTGGTCCTGTTCCAGGCATAAATGTAGAACCCATAACATCCTGAGTTGACTCCGTATAGTAATGTTGCGGCACACCTACCACATTATGGCGATTGACGTTCACGATCGGGTGAATATAAGGAATTTCTTGCGTAGTAAAGCAATCATTATAACGGTATTGCGTCGGGCAAACGATTGGTTGGAAACCTGGTTGCTGTCCTGGAAATTGTCCTTGCATTCCAGGGTACTGTCCTTGATTCATCATCATTTCACCTCCTATAACCCTATTACATGCTAACCCACAGATTTATTACGGGCTAGCAACACGATAGGCGAAAATTTCATCAAGTTAGTGATTTCTAAACTGTAATTAACTGATTGCTTCTGAGTAAAAAATAACCCATATCGTCTTAATTCAGACGATATGGATCCCTATTACCCACCGCTCTGTGGGGTTGATGATTTCTCATAGCCTTTTTGTTCAATTGATTTCAAATATTTGATGACTAGCTTACCTTCAAATACAGGACAATGTACAGGGGCTCCTTCTGCAACCATATTCAAGGAATTTAAAAAGTCAAGATCACGACGTAACTGTAGCTCGGCTCTATGCAAAAAGTGACGTTCCATACCTATTCACCCTTTCCGATAAATGATTCACACGACAATACCTACGTATTACTTATTTCTAAACAAGAAAAACTGAGTAAGTAAATTAAGTATTCACTTTATAATATGTGCGTGAAGACTACTTGGAGTGGGTATAGTATGATATAACGAATATATCGAAGGAGAGAGTTTGTATGAATCGAAATCGAATTGTATTATTTGATGGTGAATGTAATTTTTGTGATGCAAGCGTACAGTTCATTATTAAGCGTGATCCATATCGTCGTTTTTCTTTTGCTTCGCTACAAGATGACATAGGAAAAGAACTTCGTAAGCAATATCAAATTTCAGATGATGTGGATAGTTTGGTTTTGATTGAAAATGATAAAGCTTATACGAGATCAGGAGCCGCTTTGCGAATCGCAAAAAAATTAGATGGACTGTGGCACTTAGCGTTCTTATTCATAGTAGTTCCACCAGCTATCCGTGATCGGGTATATGACTATATTGCAGCGAATCGATATAAGTGGTTCGGCAAGAAAGAATTATCCTGCATGCTCCCTACCCCTGAAGAACGTCAGCGTTTTTTGGCGTAAAAGAGCCTTCCGGTAAGCAACCGGAAGGCTCTTTTCATAGAGTCAACTGTTTATATTCTTCATTCGTAAAAGCACGTGATCGAGTCAAGAAACGTTTCCCTTCTACTCCTTCAAGCGAAAACATCCCTCCTCGACCATCTACTACATCAATGATCAACTGTGTATGTTTCCAATAGTCATATTGGCTTTTCATCATATAAAAAGGAACACCGCCAATATGGCCCAGTAACACGTCCTGGTCGCCTATGAGCAGATCTCCTTCCTCATAACACATAGGGGAAGATCCGTCACAACAACCACCCGACTGATGAAACATTAAGGGGCCGTGCTTCTCTTTTAGCAATTCAATGAGAGACAATGCTTCTTCTGTTGCAATGACACGGTCTGGCATGGGGATTCCTCCATTTCACTTTAGATCCTATGGACAGATCCGCTTTTGTTCAATTAAAAGAATCCTAGTTTGCTTTCATCATAGCTAACTAACATATTTTTCGTCTGTTGGTAATGCGCCAACATTTGCAGGTGATTCTCACGGCCGATCCCAGATGCCTTATAGCCACCGAATGCGGCGTGTGCAGGATATGCGTGATAACAATTCGTCCATACACGGCCAGCTTCAATGCCGCGTCCGAAACGATAAGCGGTGTTCATGTCACGCGTCCAAACTCCTGAACCTAAGCCGTATAAAGTATCATTCGCAATTTCAAGCGCTTCTTCTTTATCTTTGAATGTCGTAACGGCTACAACTGGACCAAAGATCTCTTCTTGGAAGATACGCATTTTGTTATCGCCCTTAAATACAGTTGGCTTCACATAGTAACCATCTTTCAAATCGCCTTCCATCTCGTTTCTCTCTCCGCCTGTCAGACATTCCGCACCTTCTTGCTTTCCGATGTCCAAGTAGGATAGGATTTTTTCCAATTGTTCCGTGGAAGCCTGCGCACCCATCATCACGGTTGGATCAAGTGGGTTACCCGTCTTAATTGCTTTGACTCGCTCTAGTGCACGCTCCATAAATTTATCGTAAATGGATTCTTGAATTAACGCACGTGACGGACATGTACATACTTCCCCTTGATTCAGAGCAAACATGACGAATCCTTCGACTGCCTTATCCAAGAATGCATCATCTTCTGCCATGACGTCTTCAAAGAAAATGTTTGGAGATTTTCCACCGAGTTCTAATGTAACCGGAATCAAGTTTTGGGACGCATATTGCATAATGAGGCGGCCAGTTGTCGTCTCGCCAGTGAACGCGATTTTGCTAATACGTGGGTTGGATGCCAATGGCTTCCCTGCTTCCACTCCAAAACCGTTCACAACGTTGAGCACACCTGCAGGCAGTAAGTCTTCGATCAACTCAACCAAGACCAAAATAGAAGCTGGCGTCTGTTCTGCTGGCTTCAAGACGACACAGTTTCCTGCTGCGAGTGCCGGAGCAAGTTTCCACACGGCCATTAGAATTGGGAAGTTCCAAGGAATAATTTGGCCAACTACCCCTAATGGCTCATGGAAGTGATAAGCTACCGTATTGTTGTCAATCTGGCTGATACCCCCTTCTTGGGCACGAATAGCAGACGCAAAATAACGGAAGTGGTCAATTGCGAGCGGGAGATCCGCATTTAGTGTCTCACGCACCGCTTTTCCGTTTTCCCATGTCTCTGCCACGGCAAGCATCTCTAAGTTTTCTTCTATGCGGTCGGCGATTTTCAACAAAATATTGGAACGTTCAGTGACTGAAGTCTTACCCCACGCGTCTTTTGCTGCATGAGCTGCATCGAGCGCTAGTTCAATGTCTTCTGCTGTAGATCTTGCTACTTGAGTGAATACTTGACCCGTCACAGGTGTCGGATTGTCGAAATACTGTCCCTTTACTGGCGCCGTCCATTTTCCGCCAATGAAATTATCATAGCGCTCTTTAAACTGAACTTTTGCCCCTTCTGTGTTCGGATTTGCATACACCTTGTTTTCTGAAGCTTGTACCATACTGCGTCACACTCCCTATTCTCTTTATTTTGCTTATATTTTAGTGCAATCGTTTTTGCACACAAAGCCACTATACGAATCGTAAGAACATGTTATTCATAATGTATACGCTTACATAAACTATCTTTTATTCTAGCTGATTATTATATTTATTTCAACTAATTGTTATTGTATTTAAAATTAACCATTTTCATAGATTAGAAATGATTCCTTAATAATTTGTTCATAACTTGGCGTTACGATAAAAGAAATTCAAATGACAGGAGTTTTCAATATGAAAAGTACAACAGGAAGAACAATCTTATCAGTAATCGGCTCAGGTATTGTTGGCTCCATGCTGACTCTGGGTGTAGTGGCTAATACTGATTGGCTCAGTTTTCAAACAGAAGCAGAAGCGGAAACAACTACCACAAACGCACCTGTGTATGATGTCGAGACCGTATCCACACATCAAACGGATTCATTGGCCGATATGGTGGAAAAGTCTTCAAAAGCTATTGTAGGGGTAGTAAATTATCAAACAGTAGGAACTCGTTTTAAGGAATCTGCCACCGAACAAATGGCAGGGACTGGATCAGGTGTCATCTACAAAATTGACGAGGAACACGCCTATATTGTGACGAATAACCACGTCATCGAAAATGCTCAGAAAATTGAAGTAACACTGGACAAAGGTGTTAAGGCTACAGCAAAACTTTTGGGAACGGATGCACTGACGGACATCGCTGTATTGCAGATTGATAAAAAGTTCGCTTCCACTGCCGTGACGTTCGGAGATTCAAGTACATTACGTGCGGGTGATTCTGTAATCGCTATCGGAAATCCACTCGGTCTTGATTTCTCTGGAACGGTCACGAAAGGAATCGTCAGCTCTACCTCTCGCACACTAGACGTTAATACCTCAGCTGGCACTTGGCAAACAGAGGTTATTCAGACAGATGCAGCGATCAATAGCGGAAACAGTGGTGGCGCATTATTCAATACAGCTGGAGAAGTTATTGGGATTAACAGTCTAAAAGTAGCGCAGAGCGGAGTAGAAGGAATTGGGTTTGCTATCCCAAGCAATGAAGTCAAGACATTGATTGAACAACTGACGGAGCATGGCAAGATCGAACGGCCGTATCTCGGCGTTGGATTAGCGGACTTAGCAGAGATTCCATATATGTACGTTAAGGACTTACCTAAAACTGTAAAATCCG
Organism: Sporosarcina obsidiansis; assembly: GCF_009651005.1. Lineage (GTDB taxonomy): Bacteria > Bacillota > Bacilli > Bacillales_A > Planococcaceae > Sporosarcina > Sporosarcina obsidiansis. Next base: position 9,538 of record NZ_WHVW01000014.1, on the reverse strand, counting down.
GTGTAATGGTAACAGCCGTTGAACCAAATTCTGCTGCTGAAAAAGCCGGTTTACGAGAGCAAGATGTCATCACAAAGATAAACGGAGAGGCAATTGAAAGCTCCATGGATCTCCGTAAATACCTTTATACGAAACTGAAAATCGGTAGCAAAACGAGCGTTACAATTTATCGGGATGGGGTAGAACAGCAAGTGAATATCACCTTGAATACTAAACAAACGAAGTAATATTTCAGGAGGCAGTCTACGCACTGCTTCTTTTTTTCGTCTACCAAGATTATAAAGTTGATCTTTTTCGGCAAAGCTAAGTGAAATTACTACATGTTAGAAGGGATTGCCTTGAATCAAACTGGGTCCATTAGTATTCTACACGTCATTTTGCTGTCTATGACCGTCATTGGTTTAAAAAACCATGTAACGATTATCCCTTCACTTTTACAAGACGCTGGAAGAGATGGATGGATGTCTGTTCTGATCGCAGCCGTTGCGACTCTCCCTTGGATTTTTCTTGTGATATATATCCATAAACAATCTCATCGTGAACACCTTGGAGATTGGTTGACGTCAACGATTGGTCAGGTTCCATCCACCATTGTTCGTTACGTGACAGCCATCTTCTTACTCATCATAGCTGCTTTCACAATGGGTGAAACGCTGCAATGGATTACTGCTACCTTCTTACCTAAAACACCGCTCGTTTTAATGTTAGTAATATACTGCATCCTTTGTATTCTGCTGGTTACTACAAACTTACAAACGCTTGTCATACTCAACGCACTCGTGCTGTTTTGGGTCATCATATTAGGTTTTTTTGTTGCATTCACCAATATACAGGTTAAAGAATATTTTTTGCTATTGCCTCTTTTAGAACATGGGATGAAGCCTGTTCTCCAATCGGCAATCTACCCTGCATCCGGATTTATTGAGCTTATTTTATTCCTCTTCCTGCAACATCAAGTCAAAGATCGATTTCGATGGTATCATTTTGCCATCATGCTTTTCATTTTAGTAGGACTAACAATTGGACCGTTGGTTGGCGCTATTACTGAATTCGGACCGGTAGAAGCGGCAAAGCAAAGGTATCCGGCATATGAGGAATGGGGGCTTGTTTCGATTGGACGCTTTTTTGAACACCTTGACTTTTTCTCTATCTATCAGTGGCTGACAGGTGCATTTATCCGAGTAGGCTTACTATTATTCATCGCGGTGGATTTATTGAAGATGACTGGGGATAAGCCACGTATTTGGAAGATCATTGGCCCTGCGTTCTTCTTCATGAGTTTATCGTTATTTTTAATGAAGGAGCATATTTTCCTTGAAATTAAAGGTGATTATTTATTAGTCGGCACTTTTTTCTTCTTGCTCCTCCTCACTCTCTTTTTAACAATTGTTGCTTTCAAGTCAGGAAGATCAGCTAAGAAAGAGGCTAAATAAAGTGACAGAAAATGGTGATGTACGATGAAATCTGCTGAAATGAAAATAGATCTCGATTCTTTACATCAATTATTCCAAAAATCCGCTGACGTTCAGTTCCAGAGTTATCGGTTCGGATCAGATGCAGTCATACTCATTACGTGTGATGCCATGATCGATTCTCAACTCCTAAATGAAGTGATTGTCCCACGTGTACAACTGGTGTTTAACTATGCGCAAGATGAACCGATTGAACAGGCCATCCGATCCTACTTACACATTCCTAATTTATGCAAACCTCAGACGAAAGAAGAATTGATTACATTCGTCTATACAGGACATGTCTTATTATTTTTTGAGGACATCGGTATGTTGTTTGCTAGTAATATTGCAAAAAAGCCTAATCGGAATCCAGAAGAGACACGTTTGGAAGTTCCTGTCAAAGGACCGCGAGATAATTTTATTGAAGATATATCCGTTAATATTGCACTTCTTCGGAAACGGTTGCCCACCAATTCACTGTGTGTGGAAAAGTTCGAATTAGGGGCACGTTCTAAAACGACAGTAGCCCTTTTATATTTCGACGATATTGCCAGTAAAGAGATATTGGAAAAATTACGAAAACAGCTCCAAAAAGTTGATGCTGATATCGTATTCAGTGGCGACTTATTGATGGAAAATGTCAATAAAAAATCACGGCTCTTCCCAAGGTCTAGTTATACAGGACGGCCTGATAACGCAATTCAATCACTTGCAAGAGGACGATTCCTCATTTTGGTAGACGGCGTTGCTTATGCCGTTATTACACCTGTGAATATGTTTTTACTATTAAAGACTTCGGAGGATAATGAGTATCCTCTTATCTATAGTTCCATCCAGCGTGTACTGCGGATTGTGAGTATTTTCGTCGGCTTATTACTACCCGCATTTTGGCTCGCCTTAACAACGTATCATCAAAATCAGTTGCCCCTTCAGTTACTGGCTACTGTCGTCCAAGCAAATCTAGGGCTGCCGTTCCCTTCCGCGTTTGAAATGCTATTGATGCTTGGTATGTTTGAATTATTTCGCGAAGCAGGCTTACGTCTTCCATCTGTTATTGGAAGCACCATTGGGGTGGTAGGCGGATTGATCATTGGGGATGCTGCCATCCGTGCAGGATTAACAAGCCCTGCAATGATCGTCATTATCGCAACTTCTACCATTGCAACGTACACTTTAGTCAATCAATCGCTTGTAACGGCAGTAAGTGTTTTGCGTGTTTGTTTCATACTTCTAACCGCTTTTATGGGCTTGTTCGGATTTTACATTTCCCTTTATTTAACACTCCTTCATTTATCAAACATTCGAATATTCGGCGTTCCTTATATGAATGTTGCAACAGATTTGAGCTGGGCAACCTTTAAAAAGACCTTTCTGCGGTTACCACCTGAAAAATATAAAGAGCGTCCCAGTTCATTAGATACGCAAGATACGACACGCAATAAAGAGGCGAAAAAATGAACAAATGGATAGTAGGAATGTGTATCGTTTGTACCACATTATTATCTGGCTGCTGGGATAGCAGCGAACCTGAGAGAATACTCTATATTAATGGGGTCGGTGTGGATTATAAAGATGGAAAATACGAAGTTTATGTGCAGATTATTGATTTTGCCAATACGGCAAAATCAGAGCAACCTACTACCAATCAACCGCAAGCTGAAGTAGGCTTTGCCAAAGGCGATACTATAGATGAAGCTTTCTTTGAGCTGTATCATTCCATTGATCAAAAAGTTTTTTGGGGGCACTTTTCGTATTTGGTCGTATCGGAAGAAGTCATGAAGAATGAGAAAGTAAGTCCCATAATAGATAGTTTTATTCGTTATCGTGAGACACGTTATCAAATTTGGGTGTATACCACACAAGACCCTGTACAAGAAGTACTATTAGTGAGACCTGTCATCAATAAAGCGATTACGCTGTCGAAGCTAGGTGATCCAGAAAACTCCTTTGAACAAGAATCATTCATTTATCCAGTCAATCTCCGCAAACTGATTATCGGTCTGGATGAACCGGGTCATGAAATGGCCATTCCTCTCATTACCGTGAAGGAAAATTGGGAATCGATGAAGGAGTCGATTAAAGCTCCTGTGTTATCGGGGATTGGAGTTATCACACGTGATGGCTTCAAAGGATTTATCTCAGGTGATAACGCACGCGGGATGCAATGGATGTCGAATGAAACGAAGAGAGGACAAGTCACTTTTACGTCGGATGAAGGACATCCTATTACGGTAATTATTGATAAAGTGAAAGTGAAAATAACACCAGATGTCCGTAACGGCATGAAGTTTAATGTAGATGTGGAATTGAACGGAACGATGAGTGTGGTGGAAGGCAGTATCACAACGAAGCAGATCAAAGAGGGGGTGGAGAAAGACGTATTCGATCAAATTATGGCTACCTATCATGATGCGTTGGAAAAGGATATCGATGTGTACCGGTTTTCCGAGCAGCTTTATCGTAAAGAACTGAATACTTGGAGAGAACACCAAGAAGATGGGCGGATCGAATTAACAGAGGATTCATTCGGCAAGCTTACTGTCCGCGTTACCACACTTAATTCGGATCGAAAGACATTTAAAGAGACGATTGAATAGTAATAAAATTTCATTCAGCAATACTCTTCATTGCTTTTCTCGCGTATTCGTACTATTTTTAGATACAAAGACGTGAGGAGGACATGCTGAAATGAAAATTCTAGTGATTGAAGATAATGAAAGTGTCTCTTCCATGATCGGCTTATTCTTCGAAAAAGAAGGTATTGAAGGGACATTTGAAGCGAATGGGTTGGATGGCTATGAACGCGCTGTCACTAATACGTGGGATTGCCTCATTATCGATTGGATGCTGCCCGATCTCGATGGCTTAACAATTTGCCGTAAACTTAGAGAACGCGGACTCGAAGTACCGATCATTATGCTCACCGCGAAAGACGGCGTGTCGGATCAAGTGCTCGGCCTTGAAATGGGCGCAGATGATTATGTGACAAAGCCGTTCAGTCCTCTCGCCTTGATGGCACGGATCAAAGCAGTGACTCGCAGATACGCACCGAAGGAACAGGGCGATGACGGAGAAATCCGTACGTCCTATTTTCGATTGAATCCTGATACACGGGAAGTATGGGTGCAAGATAAGTTGATCCCTAATTTGACACCGAAAGAATTTGATCTGCTCTATTTTTTCATTTGCCATCCAAAGCAAGTCTTTTCACGTGATCAGTTGCTGGACAGCGTATGGGGCTATGACTTTTATGGCGACGATCGGACGGTCGATGTACATATTAAACGATTGCGCTCGAAGCTATCTTTGGCAGATCATTCTTTTTTCCATACTGTCTGGGGAGTGGGCTATCGATTTGATGAAAGTGCTGTGATGAACCATTGAAGATCAAGACATTTTATCAGCAGTTGCTTAGCCACTTTAGTGTCATCCTCATCACTGTGCTTGTACTAAGTTTATTGCTGTCCCATTACTTGGAGACGGTCGTTTACGAGCAGAAAACAGAAGAACTGACAACGTACGGACAAGCGATACTTTCCGACCTACGACAAACCAACCGTGGTTCCGAATCAATTTTGAAATCATATGGGCATGTTTTGAACACCCGCTCCATCCAATACAGTTTATTTGACGAACAATCTTCCATCGTCTATTCCACTGGATTGAAGACACCCTTGATCGAGCTGAACGAAGATGAATGGCAAGCGTTACAAAATGGTCAATCAGTGACAGTGAAGCAGGAGTTTAAACGGTTTGACGAAGCAGTTACCTTCGTGTTGCTGCCGTACTTTGAAAGACAACAATTTATCGGTGGAGTATTGCTCACCTCCCCTATTACCGGCTCTCGCGCGATCATTTCCCAGATGAATCACTACGTCTTATACACGACAGCTGTAGCCTCACTTCTTACCCTTTTGCTAAGTGGGTTGCTATCGATTATCCATGTCCGCCGAATTAAACGATTACGCAAAGCAGCCGCAGCTGTTTCGGGTGGGGACTACACCGTACGTGTGCCATCATCAAATTTTGATGAAATAGGAGAATTATCTAAGGACTTCAACGAAATGACTGAAAAACTAGAAGTATCAATGAACGAAATTGAATTGCTCGAAAATCGTAGACGCCAGTTCATGGCAGATGTGTCCCACGAATTACGAACACCGCTCACCACCATTCGTGGAATCATCGAAGGTTTACGTGAGCGCATGATTTCTGAAGAAGAACAAGACAAAGCCCTACAGTTAGCCAATGATGAATCCAAACGTTTGATCCGACTCGTCAATGAAAACTTAGATTACGAAAAAATCCGTTCCAATCAAGTTCAGTTGAACAAGCAAGTTCTTCCTCTGAAAGAGCTACTCGAAATGACTGCTGACCAACTACAATATGCTGCGGCTGAACGTGGAAATACGATCATTGTCAGTGCATCCAACCAACTCTCTGTCTACGCAGATTACGATCGACTGATGCAAGTCTTACTAAACCTTACAAAAAACAGCATTCAGTTTTGTGAGCAAGGAACGATCGAACTGCGCGGCTATGAAAACCAAGAAGAAACAATCATTGAAATCGAAGACACAGGCATCGGCATGGACCCTTTGGAAATCCAACAAATCTGGGATCGATTTTACAAAGCGATTATGTCCAGAACGTCTACTCCTTATGGAGAATTCGGACTTGGCTTGTCCATCGTCAAACAGCTTGTCCTTCTTCATGAAGGAACGATCGATGTGCAGAGCGAAAAAGAAAAAGGTACCATGTTCACGATCAGATTGCCGAAATGAAAAAGAGGCTGGGACAAAAGAATTTATAGAGTAAAAAACCCGAACTATTCCAGAACATTCACTTCATGTTTTGGAATAGTTCGGGTTTCCCTATTGCAAAAAAGCACTGTCTTAGAGACTCTCGGGGGATTTGCGCTACAGGCGGACGCGTTTCGCGGGCATGGCTTGAGCCTCCTCGTCGCTACGCTCCTGCGGGGTCTCAAGGCTCATGCTATTCCCGCAGAAGTCGCCGCCTTCCGCTCCAATCCCTACTTTTTGATATACAAGGCACACTGTGGTGTCTTTATAAATGTTCGTAATTTTAAATGAAAAAGTTAGATATGTCCCAGCCTCTTTTCTTCATTAGTTGCACGTCAAATAACGCCAATAATTATCACCTAGTACACCTGATAAGTACGCCAGCCCTTCACTTTCTGACCGATGCACCGTTCGCCAATCTCCTTCACCCAAAGCTAGATAAATTTCATGATGAGGCGCATCATTGTGATAGCCAACCAAGTCAATATTTCCTTCGCAATCTATATGACCTTTCACTTCATAATGAATCGGCGGAGATGCTGTCAGTGGATTTCCCACATCATGGAGGATTTCAAAATTGACTTCAGAAGACTCTCCCTCCAAACGCTCTATTTTCATATCATCTACCGAAGCATGGTCGTGACGTTTATAGCGCTTTAAATAATTTAACCCAATGGATGGTCCAACAGCTTTTGTATATTGAAGTGAATTTTCTTTTCCATTAAATTTACCTTGCATATCGACACGAGTACGAAAACTTTTCCCCTCAGGATCAAAATCCCGATCATCACCCGTGAAGTATGGCAATGGAGAAAAAAGATTCGGGTTTTTGATGATATCCTCTTTCAAGAATGTAGAATAACGAAACTTCCAATGTTTCACTTCTTCTGCCTTTTTTCTTTTTGCAACTGGCTGTAATAAGTGGTCACGACGTGTAACTCTAACCGAAAACGTATAAATTTCCTCTGCCGGTTTACTCTCTGGATTCGTTGGCGTCATGAGTTCAAAGGCTTTAGCAGCAATCGATTTGCTGACATTCAGTTGCTGATTGCTATCGATCAAAGGACGCGTACCCGATACACTATAAGTGCTAGGCTCAGACACGCCTATTTCTCGGTCAATGAAGCGATTATTTTCTACCGTTTCGAGATATGTTCCGTTGCGGTATATATCATACTTTTCCACTCCTTTTATTCGTTCCCAAGACAAAGCAATCTGAGAGGAGGCAGCAATCGTCGTGATAACTAAACGCTGTAATGGATGTTCGTCTTCCATCATGCTCATCAAAGCAGAAGTTTGAATGACGATCACATTTTTAACCTGATCATCCTCTACACGTTCGATCGTATATTGGAATGGATGCCTAGGATCAAGCTCTCCATCGGTAAATTCGGCAGCCGTTCCTTCATATACTTGTTGTTCATTTTTATAGACGCGATAATATCCACCAACATCACTCCAAGCAAACGATAGATCATCTAATGAATGTTTCATGCGCTGAATTTCGAATAATGAATTCATTTTGTCATCTGCTCCTTTTTAGCTATTCAACGTGAATTGCCAATCTCTTTTAGATAATTATGTAACGTTAGACATAAGTGTAGGGTTTCTTCTCTATGCGCAATATCTCATTTTCATATGATTCATTCTTGACGTTTCAGTATCGTTTTATCCTATTAGACGAATATGTTACAATCAATGTGTCTAAATTAATGTTTACCACTAGGGGTGCCTTCATTTGGCTGAGATGCAATTATGCAAACCCTTGGAACCTGATCTAGTACATACTAGCGGAGGGAAGTGGGTAGTTCGCGTACCCAACAGCCCATCTATGCATGGGCTTTTTGTATATATACCTTTTTAGAGAGGAAGAGAAACATGCAGCTTATTCAACAACTTCGACAAGAACAGCCACTGATCCACTGCATCACGAATATTGTCGTGGCGAACTTCCAAGCGAATGGGCTACTGGCAATCGGAGCCTCTCCAGTAATGGCGGATGCTATCGAGGAAGCGGAAGAGATCGCAAAGGTGGCAGCTTGTAGCATTTTGAATATCGGTACGTTAAAACAGCAAACTGTGGATGCAATGATTTTATCCGGAACAAGTGCGCGAGCCGAAGGGAAACCTGTTGTGCTTGATCCTGTTGGTGCTGGTGCAACACAATTTCGTAAAGCAAGCGTTCTACGGATCTTAGAAGAAGTAGATATCACACTGATCCGATGTAATGCTGGAGAACTAGCTGCAATAGCCAACATACCCTGGAGCGCAAAAGGGGTAGATGCTGGTGAAGGACAAGCCAATATAGAAGAGATTGCAAAAAAAGTGGCCTTGGATCATACGTGCCTTGTCGCTGTATCAGGTGAAGTAGATATCGTTACAGACGGTCGTTCTACTCTGTCCATCACGGGAGGACATCCCATGATGACGGCTATAACAGGAACGGGCTGTTTACTAAGTTCAGTGGTAGGTGCCTTCTTGACCGTAGGATCTGAACGTCCTTTAGAAGCAGCAGCCGAAGCACTTTTATTTTACAAACGAGCAGGTGAAGAAACAGCAAACATTTCACAAGGACCTGGCGATTTTGCTATGAATTTCTTAAATACATTACATACGTTGGATCGTGAACCGAAAACGTTCTTGGTGTAACTACGAGTGAGGGGGTTTTTTTATTGACAGTGAATGTAGCTTTGACTATTGCAGGTTCAGATAGTGGCGGCGGGGCAGGAATCCAGGCAGATCTTAAAACGTTTCAAGAACTCGGTGTATTTGGTACATCTGCTCTTACCGCGATTACCGCTCAAAACACACAAGGTGTCCATGGCGTGTATCCAGTATCGGTAGAAGGTGTCATTGCACAAGTCCGTGCTGTTAGGAATGACTTTGATGTAAAGGCTTGTAAAACAGGGATGCTGTTCTCTGCTGAAATTATTACAGCTATTGCTACTACGTTAAAAGAATACCCGCTGATTCCTCTAGTAATCGATCCTGTCATGATCGCTAAGGGTGGTCAATCTTTATTGCAGGAGGAAGCGATTCAAGCTATGAAGGACTATTTGATCCCTATGGCTGCTATTGTTACACCTAATATTCCGGAGGCCGAAGTTTTAACAGGAATGAAGATCGTTACGGATGAAGATATTCAACAAGCTGCAGAAATTATTATCGGTCTAGGAGCACAGGCAGTCATTATGAAAGGTGGACACCGTAATGATGTGCTCGAGGCAAAGGATTACTTTGTCGATTGTGATGGTCAATCGTTCACGATGACTACACCTTGGG
>NZ_WHVW01000066.1 GCF_009651005.1 Sporosarcina obsidiansis | reverse complement strand
GCCAGGATCAAACTCTCCATAAAAGAGAAATTCGAGTTAGCTCGATTTCTTGCTGGCATCATTTAAGATACTCATTTGTGTTTATGTCACCGGCAGAGCCAATGCACAAACGTATATTTCGTTAACGTTTTGCTGTTCAGTTTTCAAGGTTCATTTGATAAATAATATGGAGCGGGTGAAGGGAATCGAACCCTCATCATCAGCTTGGAAGGCTGAGGTTTTACCACTAAACTACACCCGCGT
>NZ_WHVW01000013.1 GCF_009651005.1 Sporosarcina obsidiansis | reverse complement strand
GTATATAACGATGGAAAGGCAAAGGTTTGAAACGACATTTTTCAATTTAGTGAATTCACATTCGGAAATTAAAAAACAGATTACTATAGAGCGCAACGGAAAGGAGTTAGAGGGTTTTGACGCTCTAGACGACTTATATTTAAGAGTAAGGGATGATTTTAATAACTCAGTTGATTGTAGACCTGAATCTAAAGGCGGGCTTAAAGTTTTCAGGCCTGATGAACAGGATAGTCGCTTGATAAACTTTTCGAATTACTTTGTCGATAAATATAGTAATCAATTGTCCACTTATTTATCAAGCTTTAAATATATTTTAGATTATATCCAAGGTGCTGAAAATGAAGAGACTTATAAGAAATTATTATTCAGCCAAACATCCAAGTCGGAAATGATAATATTGTTTTATATAAGTTTTTCAGATGTGCTATTGAAAAAAATACTAGAGCAAAATGATTGGCTTAACCTTAGACCTGAAAATTTGATTGCTAACAAACATTTTAAATTGTTAACTGAAAACCAATAATAGTCCCCCTGGCTAACCAGAGGACAACGATTGATTGCAGCATTGCGTTGAATCATTTGTTGTCTTTTTTTGTAGTGAAAAACTTTAATGGAAAATTATAGAGTGATATAATAAATCTAGATAATAAATATTATGATAATATCGGAGGGGAAGTATGTTGAATGACCTGAAATTGTTGGAGAAGAAAATAGATGGAATGTTAAGAGGATCTAAGTATTTCAAAAGTAAAAGGGTTTCGGAAAAATCGATTTTTGAAATTCAGTTATTACGAGCAAAAATAGTTTCAAAAAGTGAAAGCTCAAAAGCAATTCAAGTTGGTTTGTTATTCTTAGGAATATTCTTAACGATTAATATAAATATTATTCTAAGAGCTGGTATTGACAAAAATTATATGGCTTTATACTTGGCAATTCTTTTATTTATTGCATTTGGTACGTATTTAATTATAGATAGAATTTTTCGCAAATCTGTAGAGAAAAATACATATTGTATAGAATTAATGGATTTGTTGATTGAAAAAAAAGAAGAGAATTGCAATACGATTCAAAACGAATAACCAGTCCCCCTGGCCAACCAGAGGACAACATTTGATGGCAGCATTACGCTGTGTCAATTGTTGTCCTCTTTTTTTATTTCAAAAAAAGGGAGTGAGGCAATGAGAACTTTGCAAGAACAGCTAACTGAAAAAGGGCTCGTGCAGCCTGTTAAACAAGTGTTAGAGCAAAAGGGCACTAGGACAAGGAAGAAGCGAAACGAGCGATTGAGTGAGCGGGATTTACTGGATTTGATGGGGACTAACAGACCGACGTACGGACGAAAAAAAGGCGGAGCATACAGACAACGATAAGAGGGGGATTTCACATGTTGGATTGGGCGAATGACTTGATTGAAGAATATACGGTGGGGCAACTAGAGTTAATAAAGCGCGCAGATCTATTGGACAGGAAGAACCCTGACGCTATGGACGATTTGACACAGATCAACAGTATGATTGAAAGCATGGCCTTCTCTATCGACTGGATGGCTACCGGGCGACAACCTGGAACTTATCGAGGGGCTGAAAAACGCGCGATCTATCAAATACAATATATTGATAACATGGAGACAATTCCAGATATCGTAGAGCAGCTGGAAGAAGATCATAAGCATCTATTTATCAGCAAAGAAGAACGGTTAATTCTAGCAGATATATTCGCATCTATGTCACATCGGGAAAGACAATGTTACGTGTTGCATGAGGGACAAGGTATGAGCATGGGTAAAATTGCTGATGAAGTTGGATTGAAGAAGCGGACTGTACAGCAATATATCGAACGCGCTCGGCAAAAAGTGAAGGAACGCGTCGAGAAAAATGTTTCATGACGTACGAAAGACGTACGAAGTCTATATATATGAGGGGAACCATTAAAGGAGGGGTGCGTTCGAGCGATTGAATGACTCCTGCAAGCCCCATACATAACGAGCGAAAATAGAGGTTATTCACCTTCTTTGACGAATATTGTCAGAGGGAGGTGATTTGGAATGCCAATCAGTAAATTTGAATACTCGCAGGCTTTCGGCCGTTTCGCTCCGAGGCTGAAAGCGATATCGGTAGAATATCAAGAAGCTTCGAAGCGAGCTTTAAAAGAAGCAAAAGACGTTGAATTATTAAAGAAGGATTGGGCGGAATGTGTGAAAAAGTTCCGCGGCTTACAAAAAGACCTTGAAAATCTTGAAGTTCCTAAAGGTTATGAAGAAGATGGAGAAAAGATGGTTAGATTATTCACGGAATATATCGATGCTATCGAAGAAAAAAGCGAGAAGTTTGGCATCGCAACAATGAAAAGTGGCGAGTTGAATGATCTCGAGAAAAAGGAAACGCAAGCAAGTAAAAGTTTGAATAAATTCACTTATGAACTAACAAAGAAAATGTTTGATTGACAGGCACCCCTTAAGGTGCTTTTTTCTATGGCTAAAAATAAGGGGTGCGTTAGAGCAATTGAACGGCTCCTATCTGCCCCAAAATAGATAGATTATTTATTGGAGGATTATTTCATCTTTTGTCTAATATATACTTTATAGACAAAAGGGGGATGAAATGGAATGGACGTAAAGGAATGGTTTGAAATGATTTATTATATTTCCGGTATAGTTTTGGTTATTGGTGTCTTCATAGGTATAAAACAATTTAAAATAGCAAAAGATGAAATACAGTTGTTAAAGAAAGATTACGAAACAAGAAATAAAAGAGCATCTGTAGAAAAAAGCATCGAGTACTTAAATCTATTTGCTACTGAGTTCATTCCTAAAGCAAGTGAGGTTCAACTCAATATTAAACAAAATGTTACACAAATTTATAAGGGGCCCATCAATAATGATTTTAGGTTTGATGACAACTGTAATTTAAAGTCTAAATACATACAGGATTTATTAAGAAAATCAATCGAAAATGATGCCGTTGACGTATTGAATAGGTTTGAGTATTTCAGTGCAGCGTTTGTTAGTGGCTTAGCTGATGAAGAGTTAGCTTTTACTCCACTTTCTCGTATATATTGTGAATACATAGAAAGCATGTATGTAGTTTTGTGTTACCTGAGAAAAGACGAAGACCACAGTTCATTTGAGAATACAGTGAAATTATATAATTCTTGGAAAAAACGTTTAGAAAAGTCCGCTTTAGAGAAAAGAAGAAGTAAGCTTGACGATGAAATATCCCAAATTCAGACTGAGCGAATAAAACACATTGGACATGAATAATAATGTATTGAGGTGAAGACATGAAAGTTGTAGAGTTGGTTGATTATAAAAAAAAAATCAGACCCAGAGTCAATAAACAGGATGTTGTCTCAAACAAAAGTAAGAGTCACGCTGATTTATTGAAAGAGGCATTTAATGCTCTAGACAAATTAAATAAAGCTAGATATTCTTGAAGCATCTCCTCGGAGGTGCTTTTTTTATATTTTTATGAATGTCGTTATTTGTCGAACTATTCTTACAGGTATATACTCCTAATGTGGCGAATATTGTCAGTAGGAGGTGAAATAATTATGTACGAAATAACTTACCAAGAATTTTTAAAAGAGTTTCGTGGAATAGGCTTTATGAACACAAGCGTAGAAGATCAACAATATTCTCTGAGTGACTTAATAAACGAAGATGAAATACATTTGTTTTATCCAAAGAACTTTCTGTTCAAAGAAAAGTCATTAGAAGAAGCTAAGTTGCTATTCTTAATGAAGAATAAAATACGCATCGCCAGCTTCCTGGAGGAAGGATATATAAGCATTGAAGACAGAAGTCTTAAAAGTATAAAAAAGCTTATCATATCTCATAAGAACAGAATTTCTTCTGTACTTACAATATACTTTGATGATGGAGATACATTTGTTTTGGATAGCTTAAATGACAGTGAGCATCATAAGCATAAGTTACAAAAAAAAATAGAAGAAATTTATAAATATATTCAAGAAGTAATTGGAAACTGATTTAATATGTATCCGGCCGCATAATTGTGCGGCTTTTTCTATGTCTAAAAATAAAGGAGAGGTGCGTTCGAACAATGAATTGCATCCTGGCAGCTCCGTACATAACGGAAGATATTTGTGGAATTAAAAGGATTTATAGCCTTCCTCGGAGTATATTGACAGTGGGAGGTGAGATTCAATGATCGGTCTGACCGAAGAGGAGATCTTTTCGATATTGGATGAAACAAAGTTATCTGAAGAAGATAAGTATATTATTGCTGGTTTAATCAGTAAAAACAATCGAGCAATAGAGAATCAATTCGATTCTAAAGTTGTCGAGGCTATGAATAAAAAAACTCGAGATTACATGAGAACGAAATTCTGATTGAAGCATCTCTTACGAGGTGCTTTTCTATGCCTGAAATTAAATATGTCGGTATTTGTCGAATGGTTTGCACAGATATTGATTCCCGATATGACGAAGAATGTCGTAAGGGAGGTGATAAAATTGAAACACACCATATACAATACAACTTTGCATTTAGTGGAAATAGAGACGACGAGACCCATGGGTAATATGGGGTCTATGACAACGGTTTGGAAGTGGGAAATTACCTTGGCAGACAAGGGTGAAGTTTACAAAGGCAAAGCAATAGTTTTGGACAGGAAAGTAGAACTTCCCTGGACAGAACTACTCAGCAACCAACCTTTAACGGAAATGATTGATGCATGCAAAAGGTACATGGAACAGCAATAATAACGAGCATCCTTCGGGGTGCTTTTTTATGTCTTAAAATACAGGAGGCGGAAGTGATGTAGATGCCGAATTGGGAAGAGATTCAGATAGAGTGGGAAACAACAAAAATCACCTTCAAAGCACTGGCTGAAAAGCACGGTGTAAAAGAGGGTACCTTAAAGAGTCGCCGCAGCCGTGAAGGGTGGTCGAGGCATGCAACCGATGCAACCAAGAAAAGCAAGAGAGTTGCAACCGATCCAGACAGCGATTCAGGCTCTGATAGAAAAAGAACATCATCTAATGCCAATGAGAAGAAGCGGCGCAACCGGAGTGGCAACCCTAATCCGAAGAACCAATTCACAGAACGGAACACCGCTGCATTAAAGCACGGCCTATTTTCCCGGTACATTCCCCAGGAAACACTGGCAATCATGGGCGTGATGGACAAGGACAATCCCGCTGATCTACTATGGGACCAAATCATGATTCAGTACGCTGCCATCATTCGAGCGCAGCAGATCATGTTCGTCCAAAATCAAGATGACACGGCCAAAGAGCTGAAGAAGCTGAAAGTCGAGAATGTGATCTCCGCTGAAGGCATAGAAGTTCAGATGCCGGTTGAACAAGAATACGAAATACAGTTCGCCTGGGATCGTCATGCTACCTTCATGAATGCGCAGTCCCGGGCAATCGGCGAGCTACGTACATCCATTAAGCAATTTTGCGAAATGGCATACGATAATGATGAACGCTTGCTGAAGCTGGAAGGTATGCAAGTTGGCATAGACAAGACGCGTGCTGAAATCGACAAGCTCACTGGCGATGGTGACGATGGCCCGATCGAAATCATGATTACTCGAAAGGGTGGTCGCTGATGGTGGCTATCCAAAAAGAAGTTAATCCACACTTCGAGGATTTTTTGTTTGACTGGAAACAAAAGTTTCAGTTTCTGGTTGGTGGATATGGTTCATCGAAGAGTTATCATGTTGCTCTGAAAGTTATACTGAAACTGATAGAAGAGAAACGAACAGCTCTCGTAATTCGTGAGGTATATGACACGCACAGGGATTCCACATATTCATTATTAAGCGAAATCATTGAGGATATGGGCCTATCTCATAAAATCAGATGTGTAACGTCTCCTATGCAAATCCGATTTCCAAACGGTTCCAAGATTATCTTTAAAGGGATGGATAAGCCGGAGAAACTGAAATCAATTAATAACGTATCCCTGATCTGGTTGGAAGAGTGTTCCGAAATTAAGTATGCGGGCTTTAAAGAGCTGCTTGGTCGTTTGCGTCATCCATCGCTCAAGCTGCACATGATTCTGTCAACGAATCCAGTTGGTGAGAATAACTGGACGTATTTGCACTTCTTCCAGGACAGAAAGAACAAGCGCCTGGTATTGGATGACAAAGCCCTGTACAGAGAGCGAACCATGGTTGTTGGCGATACATACTATCACCATTCAACAGCGGATGACAATCTGTTCCTGCCTGACAGTTACGTTGAGCAGCTGGAGGAAATGAAAGATTATGATCCTGACCTTTACCGGATTGCCCGGAAAGGTCGTTTTGGCGTTAACGGAAAGCGGGTATTGCCGCAATTCCAAGTTATGCCGCATGAGCTAGTTATGAAATCTATTGAAGAAATTAGGAAGCCCATGTATAGAGTTGGCATGGACTTTGGATTTATTGAATCTTATAACGCGGTTCTTCGGATGGTAGTCGATACCGAGAAGCACTATCTGTATATCTACTGGGAATACTACAAACGAGGGATGACGGATGATAAAACTGTTGTTGAATTACAAGAGTTTGTAAAGACTGGCGAACGAATTATAGCGGATTCAGCTGAGCAAAAGACTATCCAGTATTTCAGACAGCAAGGTTTCAATATGTACGGCGCTCATAAATATCAAGGTTCTCGTTTGCAAAATACCAAGAAAATGAAGCGTTTTAAGAAAATCATTTGCTCGGATGCTTGCACGAACGCCGTTCATGAAATGGAGAACTTGGTCTATGCAACTGACAGAAACGGCAACATCATAGAAGACGAGTTCGACATCGATGCCCATACATTTGAAGCCGCGTGGTATGGGTTAGATGGGTATGAAGTTACTGATTTGAAGGAAGTAGTACAAGGGAGGCCGTCTTCGGCACGTCCAGCGGGAAGGAGGAGATAAACATTGTCAGAATCTAATGTAAGGGCAAGGGTAGTGAAGGCAACAGTTTCACCGACTACCAAGCAGATCCATAAAGATGATTTTAAAACGCTATACGGATCGGACATTTTGGAACCTCCGTATAACCTTACTGAGCTAAAGTTGATGGGCGAGTACTCTTCCATCTTGCAACAATGTATCGATGCATACAAAACGAACATAGTCGGTTTCGGCGTCGAATCGGAATACAAGCTAGATATCAACTCGGAAGAAATCGAGCAGGCTGTTAAAGAGCAGGCCGAAAAAGAGAATACACGGCTTGGTGAGTTCATTCGCTACTTGAATCTAGACGAGTCGCCGGAGTTAATTCTGGGTTATGTCATTGATGACAGGGAGAAGACGGGTAACGGCTATATCGAGATTATCCGGGATGGTACCAGGCTGCCGGTTGGCATCGAGTATGCGGATGCGCAGCATATGCGCGTCTGTAAGAAGACTGAACCCGAGGAAGTGGAGTACAAGATCCTCGAAAATGGTGTAGAAAAGAAAGTGAAGCGTTGGAAGCGGTTCAGACGGTACGTCCAGATGATCGATCAGGAGAAAGTGTACTTCAAAGAGTACGGCGATCCACGGATTATGAACAGTGCTACCGGAAAGTTTGATGAAAGCACACCGGAAAACTTGCGAGCTACGGAAATCTATCATTTCAAGATTGGTAGTGGAACGTATGGGAAGCCGCGCTGGCTCGGGAACCTGATTAGTCTGTATGGCGCTAGGAAAGCGGAAGAGTTGAATCTGATGTATTTCACAAATGGACGTCACATCCCGGCAGCAATCACTGTTAGTAACGGGCAACTGGATGACACGTCTTATAATAACTTGCAAACGTATATGAACGATCTTTCCGGTACAGACAACGCACACAAGTTTTTGTTGTTGGAAGTGCAAGGTATCGCTGAGGAAAAAATGACGAATGGCGATGAAAAAATTACTCCTGCGAAAGTGGAAATCAAATCATTGGCCGAAGTGCTGCAGCAGGATGCTTTATTTTTGGAATACGATGAGAACACGCGCCAAAAGATTCGCTCCTCTTTCCGTTTACCACCCCTCTATACAGGGGAGGCGCAGGAGTTCAGCAGGGCAACGGCAGATACGGCTCGAAAGGTGACAGAAGAGCAAGTGTTTCAACCGGAGCGCAAGACTTTGGCGCGAATTTTAAACGCCTTGTTTTTGGAGCCCCTTGAGTTCCAATACGTGAAGCTGTCAATCAAAGGTGCTGATTTTCATGATCCGATTGAGATTGCAAAGGTGCTCAGTCCGTTTATTCAAGCACACGCAGTTGCACCGAATGATTTGCGGCCACTGCTTGGACAGGTGCTCGGTAAGAAAGTAGAATTCTTGCCGGAAGAGTACGACTTGCCGATGACGCCGATGCAAAATCAGTCCGGTGTATCCGATGGACTTCGCGACATCATGAAATCAGACTATCAACAGGAGAGTTTAATTGACCTCCTGAAAGATATGCGGGATGTCCTGGAGTCGATGCAGTCATGAATCAGGTAGACAAACTACTCGCTAATATCAACACGTTCATCCAGAAGGCAGAAGAAAGTGCGGAAGATATCACCGAGATATTGCCTGACGATATTCCTGAACTGCAAGATCTGCCTGGATTAGTCGAAGAATTTGAGAAGTTAACTGCGAAGTTTTTGCGTCAACAGCGTAAGTTTTACCTCGATGCGTTTAAGGCATTTATTTCAAAAGATGACGAATTGACACTAGAGACTATGCTCAACTATTTTCAAAGTAATCTATTCGCAGCTGATGAATTTGTAGCACTTTATGGTGTTGAAGCGGCTGCCTTTTTGACGTTAACGACAAAGGGACTTGCTAAAGTCATCATGGAGTCGATTGACAAGGATGTGCCGTTCCAAACGCTATCTAAGAAGACGACCGATTGGATCACGTCTTGGTCTGATGAATTAGCTGAGATTATGCAACTTAACACGCATAAGGCCATTGAATTTGAACTGATCGAAGCCATACAGAACGGCGAATCCATCCAGCAGGCAGAGCTACGACTCAAAGAACTGCCGGAATTTGACCGCAAGCGAGCCAGGGCAACTGCTCGAACGGAAATACTCACTGCATCTAGTCAAGCCAATTGGGAGTCATTCATGCAATCCCCTGCTGTTGAGGGGAAGAAATGGAAACATAGCGGCTCTAAAAAAAGCGTGCCGCGTCCCACACACGTCGCAATGGATGGAGAAGTGGTAGGAGTGGATGAATTGTTCTTGGTAGATGGCGAATTCGGTATGTACCCGCGAGATACGACATTCAGTGCGAAGAATCGTGTTAATTGTGGTTGCGTGATTGGTCCGGTTGTTAATCAAGACATTATCCGATTGAGCCCGGAAGAAAAAGAAGAGATTCGACAGCAGGTGCTTGTTGAGTTGAATGAGGAGTGAATGAATTGGAATTAAGTGTTGATCTGTCTGTTATTTCAAGGTCTGAAACCCATCTTACTCTAGTATTCAGCTTGGGAAAACGAATTTCATCAATTCTTGCAGTGAGTTTGAAAGGGGGTGAATGATAAATGGCAAGAGAATTAATCAACGCGAATATCACACACGTCTCTTATGTGGACAAAGGCGCCAATAAGAAGCAGTTCTTTCTAACAAAGTCCGCTGATGAGCCTACTTTTCAAAAAGAAGTGAAGGTATTCGTCAATAAAGAAGACGAAGCACAGAAACTGGTTTACGGCGTCGTTTACGAACCTGACGTGGAAGACTCTCACGGTGACTTTATGACGGCTGATGAAATCGAGAAGGCGGCACATGGGTTTGTAAAAGATGCTCGGAATATCGATAAGCAGCATGACTTTGAAGCAGGTGTCGGAGAAGTAGTTGAATCCTATATCGCTCCTGTCGACATGACCATCGGCGAAGAACAGATTACTAAAGGTTCGTGGGTACTCGTCACAAAAGCGTCTGAAGAAATATGGGAAGCGATTCAAAAAGGTGAATTCACCGGATATTCGCTTGCCGGAACAGCCGAAACAATTGAAAAGCAGGGCAATGAGAAGCCTGTTTCCAAGTCAGAAGATGACACGGAAATGAAAGGCTTTTTTAATTTGCTGAAAAGCTTTTTTACGGGCGAAAAGATTGAAAAAGGCGCCGTTAAAGATCAATTCGACAAGCGGAAGAAAGGCAACAACTTTTGGGTAGCCATTGATTCATTCGAAACTGCATTGCGCCAGTACAATTGGCAATCAGACGAATACGAATTCGAAGAGGATGAATCGAAAATACGAGAAGCGATCCAAGATTTGTCGGATATCCTGATTGATTTGCTTGCTACAGAAAACATAGCAAAATCAATTGGGAAACCGACCGATCGAATTCAGAAGGAGGAAGATGAGATGAAAGCTGAAGACATTAAAAAAGCGCTTGGTGAAGCGTTATTGCCAATCAATGAACGATTGGAGGCAATCGAGAAAGAGGTTAGCCCAGCTGAACCTAATCAAACAAAGCAAGAAGATGGGGGCGACGATCAACTAGAGCAACTAAAAGCTGTTATGAAAGAAGCGCTCGCTCCAATCAATGAACGATTGGAAACGGTGGAGAAAGCGCGAGGCACTTCCAAGCAAGCAGATCCAGAGGGCGCTAGTCATATCGAGAAATCAGATGGCCCATTATATATGCGCCATTTTGGTTAATAGACAAGAAGAGAGAGGATGGAACCAATGAAAACTAATCAAACAATCCTGTCGAAAGAATCGACGGTAGCAAGTATTAAAAAGAATTTAGATATCCCTATGGCTGTGAGCGACGCCGAAGCATTCTTGGTGGATACAATCAACACTGCATCTACTCTGCCTAAGCTCAACCCACTTTATCGCGACGTGGCAGCAGGCAATATTGATGCCCTTTCCGTAGGTCGACGCAAAATTCGTCAAGCTGGAAGAGAAGACCTTCCGACAGGTACGGATTCAATCAGCCACCGTCAAATTCCGTATGCAGTACGTAAAGTTAAGTGGGATGAATGGTTGCAGAATGATGATGTATTCTACTCTATTTCTGCACGCGGCGACAATGCCGAGCAGAAGGTCATTAGCATGATTCAGCAACAATTTGGAGTTGACTTGCAAGACCTGATCTTTAACGGAGATACGGAAGCGAAAGTGAGCGACGATCCGGATGCAGCTGCAGATCCATTTTTGTCTATCCTAGATGGCTTCATCAAAAAAATGAAGAAATCTACCAACAAAACGGACTTGGCAACTAACGAACCAACAATCTTGGATTTCGTGAACCACATTCAATTGTTGCCTGAGCGTTATAAGAGCAATCCGGATATTTCTTGGTTCATCACTCAGAAAACGAATGATAAGCTCGTGGCGTTAGTGTCTCAACGTCAGACAGGCTTCGGTGATGCGGTTCTTCAAGATGGTAAAATCACACGTCTTGCTGGCTACCCGGTGGAAGTTGTTGCTGAAATGCAGAGCGGTTTTGCCGCTTTAACTCCTCGTAGCAACCTTAAGCCGGTTTTCACTCGTCAATTACGCTACATTCGTACAGCTGATGGGGCTACCGCAGCCGCAAAAGATGCGACATATCATGTGTTGTACGCATACTTAGATGCAGTTGTTCGCGAAGTTCCGGCAGTCGCTTGGATGTCCGGTGAAAAACTCTAAGAAAGGGTGAACGAACATGGCGAAACTGCAATATAAGAAAGAATCAGGCGCCTTGCACATCGGCGGAGGGCGTTTTTTCTATGCGCAAAAACCTGTGGAAGTGACTGCTAAAGAACGTGATGAACTTTTGAAATTGTATCCGGACCTCGAAGAAGTGAGTGATTCCAAGGAAGAAGTGCAGAAAGAGTCAAAAACTAAGAAAACGAAGGAGTGATCGGCGATGTTTATTACTCCTACCGAACTGAAAGAATACAGCGCGTTTGAGAGTGTGAAAGAGCGTGCTGATTCATTATTAAGGTTTGATATTCTGGAAGCGGAGGCGAACGTTCAGAAGCAGATTCAGTTGCCGCTAAAAGATTATATTCCATTACCCGCCGAAATTCGATTGGCGTTGCTGAAAGTCGCGCAATACTTTGCCTTGATTAATAGTGATGAGTCCATTTCTAAAGGCTATAAGTCTGAAAAGATTGGCGACTACAGCTACACGATGGGGGATGGCACAAGTATGATCCTTCCTGACGTGTCGGATTTGCTCGAGAACTTCGCAAAAGTCGGAGAATCAAAGACCGGCTTCTTCATGAGGGTACGGCCGCTATGAGTTATGCCAAAATATTGACGTATCGCTGTAATATTTATCATCTGCAAAGAAAAAAGGAGGCAGGCGGCTTTGGTATCCCGGGTACTGATTTAGATGAATCTTATTCGTATGGCGATGTCCCTGATCATACAGATGTTCGATGTTATTTTACTGAGCGCAATCAATCTATCGTCCAGGGCGAGCCTAATCCGACGGTGATTCAGTCGTTTCTCGTCCATTTCATGCCGAATGTTGATGTCAGAGTCAACGATAAGGTTATTTGGAATGACACGGAATTCAAGCTGCAGATCCCCAGGAATATCAAGAATCATCACATTGAAGTGGTGGCAGTCAGGAGTGGGAATCTATGAAATTTGAAATTGAAGGGCTAGATGCATTCGCGAAAGCACTCGATAACGCATCAAATGGCGGTCTGAAAGACGAAATGACGCTATGGTTGGATGCAATGGGGCTTGAATTTTTAGATATTATCCAAGACGAGATTATCAGAACTGGCACCGTTGACACTGGTCGTTTGCTCAACTCATTTGGGAGAGGTGACGGGAATAGCGTATGGGAAATGCATGAGGGAGGGCTGTCATTACTCATTGGTACAAATGTAAAATATGCCGCTTATGTAAATGACGGTCACTGGACAAATAAACAAGGTGTTACTGTGCGGTGGGTCCCTGGTTATTGGAATGGAGACCGCTTTGTATACGATCCCGCGTCAGAATTCGGTATGGGCTTAAAACAGCAATGGGTACCAGGCACGCATTACTGGGATTTTGCCTTTGCAATCTTTGAAAAAATGTTCGGCAAAAACTTGGATAAGAAACTGCAACAGTGGATTGATGATAATTTTTAGGGGGTGGGCGGTTGAATCCTGAAGTCGGCTCTATCATGTCATACTTTTATCAATTGTTTCCTTGCAAAGTGTACACGAAAGAAGTACCGCAGAACTTTGTGGTCCCGTCTATGTATTTTCCTATTCCACAGTCATTCGATGGGAATGACTCAACTTCGACGTTCATGAACACGTACACTCTGCCTGTTAAGCTATTTCACAAGGATGCACAGCAGGCTTATGCTGAGGCGGAACGTATTGCCGATACTGTCAGACGGAAACGCGGGCAAATCCCTCTGATCAATCCAGACGGCAGTTCTGCGGGGGGCTTTGTGCGAATCAACCGGATTGGTGTAAGGGAAACAGAAGGCTCGGTCACATTGTTAGCGAACTGGGACAGCCGTTATCACTATGACCGCCCCGAACATGTACCGCTTGAATATTTCAAATTAAGTAATGGGGTGAAAAGATGACGAAAGAAAAAAAAGAAAAAGAAGTGATTGAAGAGGTTCCTGTCGCTGTTCAAGGCGAGTCAGAGGAGTCTCTTTTTTATATTCATCAGCTGCGGGAACATAGCCGGGAGTTATTCGGCGTGAAGCCTGAAGTGTTGGATGGCGTATTTAGAAATTACCCATCTAACCAGGTATCGAAAACAGAAGCCAAAAAGAGAATTGAAGAATTTTTGAAGAAAAAGGTTGGCGGTAAAAAGTCAGTTGAAAAGGAGGGTGAACAATGAACGGTGGAACTTTTGAAGAAGGTGTAGAAAAGATTTTAGCGGGTATTTATTTTCGTTTTAAATCAGCTGCAAGGAAGCGGGCGCAGGTCGGAGAGCGTGGTACTGCCGCTCTGCCGTTTGTGCTGAACTGGGGGAAACCGAAAAGCTTCATTGCCATTAATGAAGACAAGGACACAGTGAAGTATCTAGGGGCAGAAATCGATGACCCTGAACTGTTACTAGTGAAAGAGGCGAAAAAGGAAGCGAAGACCGTCCTTGTTTATCGCTTGAATGAAGGTACTAAGGCGACTGTTGAAGTAGGTACAGGTGTTACTGCGACAGCGAAGTACGGTGGTACGCTCGGTAATAAATTGCAGATCAGTATTGCCGAAAACGTGCTTGATCCATTAAAAAAAGATATCACTGTTTTTCTTGGGTTGCGCAGGGTTGTAAGACAAACAATTGAAAACATTTCGGATTTAAAACCGAATGACTATGTCGAACTTGAAGGAACAGGAGAATTGACACCTACAGCCGGTAAATTCCTTACAGGCGGAGCGAATGGAGACGTAACCAATGAGGATTTTCTGGACTTCATGGACGCTGCAGAAGTAGAGTTTTTCGATACGATCGGGCTGCCGGTTGATGACGATGAAGAACTGAAAGCGGTATTTGCATCATTCGTGAAGCGACTGCGAGATGAAACAGGCGTCAAGGTAGGCGGCGTAATGGCGAATTATGCCGCTGATTTCGAAGGGATTACTAACGTCACGAATTCAGTAACAATTGCAGTGCCAGGAGCAGTTAAGGGGCAATTCGTAGAGCGTAAACTAACAACCGCGGAAGCCGTGGCATGGGCAACAGGAGCAAGTGCAGGAGCTTCGTCGTTGAAATCACTGACATTCGCTCCATATGAGGGTGCTATAGATGTTTCTGAGCGAATGGATACTTATGCAAAGGAAGATGCTATTCGAAACGGAGAGTTTATCTTCTCATACGATCCGCGGGATAAAGAAGTTACGGTGGAAATGGATATCAACTCGTTTACATCATTTACGGACGAGAAGGACAAGCAATTCTCGGACAACAAGATTATGCGTGTATTGGATGGCATTAATAATGATGTTACGCGAGAGCTTAAACATGCGATTAAGACGCGGAATAAGGCTAACCGCAGTATTGGTGCAGATCCGGATGGCGCTCAATACGTCCGAACGTTGATCACCGTGTATATGAACGAGCTTCAGAAGGAAGGGGCTATCAAGAACTTTGATTCCACCACGGATATTGATGTTCGTGTAACAGAAGAGGGCAATGGATTCTACATTGGTATTCATGCGCAACCGGTTTACGCAGCAGTTAAGTATTACGTTGAAACTACTATTTCACAAGAGAGTGCGATTGCAGCCTAATCGCCTCTCTTTTTTGGTGTTTAAAAAAGGAGGGAAATGACACATGTCTAAAATGAGATCGTTTCACACGATTAGTGGTAAAGAAGGGCGTTTGTTTCTTGACGGTGAAGAATTAGCCTATATCAAGGAGTTCGAAGCAACCGTCGAAAAAAATAAAACAGAAGTTCCGATCATGGGGCGTCGTATGCAAGGTCATAAAACAATTGGTGCTAGTGGTACAGGAACGGCCACTTTTTATAAGGTCACATCTAAATTCGTTCGGATTATGATGGACTATGTGAAAGGTGGAGCGGATCCTTATTTCACGTTCCAGTCTGTACTTGATGATGCGGGTTCTGGTCGGGGGGTAGAGCGAGTTACCTTGTACGATGTGAACTTTGACAGTACGAAAGTAGCCAGCCTTAATGCAGAAGGTGAACCAGTTGAAGAGGAAATTCCCTTTACGTTTGAGGATATCGATATGCCTGAGGAACTGGAAGAGAATTTTAACTAAGTAAAGAGCGGATTATTTCGCTCTTTTTTACATACCAAAACAAAAGGAGAGATTGATATGACAGAAAACACACATTCAATTGAACAAAACGAAGAGGTAGAGAACGAGGAACTATCTGAAGTGGTAAATGACCTTTCGTTCTTTATGCCGGGAAATGTGGAGGAAGTGGAAGAAATTTCACGCCCGGTTTCCAAGCGTTTTAAAGATAAAAAAGGTAAGGTAGTGCCTTTTCGTTTCAAGCCAATTCCGACGACAAGAATTGATGAATTAGAGAAGTTGCACACGATACCTGTCTACAGTGGGACTCGTAAGCGCAAAACAGGAGAACGAGTAGACCAAGCTCGCTTCATGGCACATATGGCTGTTGAGACAACCGTTTATCCGAACTTCAAATCCTCCGAACTTCGAAAGGCTTATAAAGAGCAAGACCCCATTGAAGTAGCTAAGAAAATGCTGCATATCGGCGGAGAATACAGCGAATGGTTACAAATTGTGAATGAGATTAACGGTTTTGACGATTCACTAGAAGATTTGGAAGAAGCAGCAAAAAACTAATTGCGGACGGGGATAAGGAAGCTGTCTATTTTTATTTTCTGATGATTGAGCAAAAGTATTCTCCGTCTGATCTAAAAGAATGGTACGAAGCTCCGCGGCAATTTAAAGCACTTATGAACGCTTGCGTCGGCTATAAGTTAGAGCTAAATGAAAAAGAAGCGAAGGAAGCTGAAAAGAAATAATAGAAAGGAGGTTTATCCATGGCTAAACTTACTGCGCGCTTCGATATTCAGGACAAAATATCCAAGAAACTTAGGGCTATTCGCGGCGAAATAGATTCACTTCAAAGGGCTCGGGATCGTGTGAATAAACCAATCACCATGAGTATGAGAGTGAAAGACATGGCGACGAAGATTCTAAAAAGAACACAGATGTTTGTGCTTAAAGACCTTGCAAAGACTCACGCTATCGTCCTTGAAGCGAAAGACAAAGCTACGAAGACGATGACAGCCGTTTCTAACTTCATGAAACGCAGAATGCCAAGAACTCATGCGGTGTTTGTGTCCGCTAAAGACAAAGCATCTCCTATTCTTCAGAAGGTCGGAAAATTTGTTCGGAAAAATATTGCTCGAACGCAAATCATGACCATCCTGGCAACCGATAGGGCAATGCCGATAATACGTCGGGTTGGGAGCCTGGCACGGTCTACGTTATCCAAAGGCTATAACTTTACGGTGCGAGGCGTCGATATGGCCAGTCGTGTCATTGGGCGCGTTTCTTCTTACGCTATGACTGCTATTCCGAAAGTACGAACTTTTACCATTCGTGCGATTAACGCTGCGAGTAGCGTTATTGGAACCGTAAAGAGGGCTTTATTTTCGATTCCCACCCTTATAACAGTAACCCTAGCCGCAGTCGGGGTTGGCAAATTGTCGGAATCAACCGTAGGGGCAGCAATGACCTTCGAAGGCTATGAAGTTTCAATGGATCATTGGCTTAAAGGTAATAAAAAGAAATCCCAAGAACTGATTACTTGGATGGGGCAATTGGCTGACAAAACCCCTTTCAGCTCCCCGGATCTTTTTCCTGCATTAACTCGGGGAATCGGCCTTTCAAATGGCGATATTAATATGGCGAAAAAGATGCTCAGAATTTCAGCTGATATGGCCGCTTTAACACCAGGTTCAACTGTATCAGATGCAATGGAAGCGTTGGGCGATGCTCAGATGGGCGAATTTGAGCGGATGAAAGCCTTTAATATGAAAGTTACTAAGAAGGACTATCAATCAATGGGTGGATGGTCTGGTTTCCTTAATGAAGTGGAAAATTCCTTCGGTGGAGGTTCCGCCAAGTTATCACAAACTGCTGATGGAATTATTTCTACACTACAAGGATATAGGAGTTCTATCATGCGGTCGTTCGGTTCCGGATTTTTAGAGCCGATGAAACCAAGGTTAAGTGCTATCTCAGTTTGGTTGGACAATAATCAGGATAAATGGCAGCGATGGAAGAGCACTGTCATGAAAGCCGGTTCCGACGTTTCAGAATGGCTTTTCAGCAAATTGGAGACTGGTTTTTCTCATATAAAAACAAACTACCTTGAAAACAGCAACTTCAACAATTTGGATTTCGAAGGTAAAATCAAATTCATTTCTGAAGATATTGAAGCGTGGTGGTCTTCTAAAGGTAAGCCGGCACTGAATAATTGGTGGGAATCATCGGGTAAACCTTGGGCAGAAAAAATAGGTTTATTTGTAGGTAAATCAATATTCGAAGGAATCGTTACAGGTATTAAAGAAGGCGGAAAAGCGCTTGGTGGTATGTGGAAAGACGCCTTCAAAGATCCAAGTTTAGGCGCATTCGGCGGTGCAGGAGTAGCGACATTACTTGCGAGTATGCTGGCTAGTCTAGTATTAAGTCCATTAATTACGGCGATTAGTGTACTCGGAAAAGGCGTCAAGGGTGCTGGAAAGATTGCCGGATGGCTTAGCAAAGGTAAAACGTCAAAAGCGACTGTCGCGCCAACCGGAAGTGGGAGTAAATCCGCTCGTACTCCTAAGGTTAAACAGGAGTATAGAATGCCTTGGACGAATCAAGGGGCTAAACCTGTACTTAACGTCCCTAACGCTAAAGAAAAAGGATTCAAACTGCCGAAAGGACTTTCTAAAGGGCTATCGGGTTTAGGGAGTTTTGTCAAGAGAATGCCAGTGCTTGGAACGGCGCTTGGTGCTTTGACTATAGCTACGTCCAGTAAGGAAGATAGGCCAGGTACAGTTGGAGCGGTTGGTGGTGGTCTTGCAGGAGCGGCAACGGGCGCCGCATTAGGTTCCGCTGTCCCGGTCATCGGTACAGCTATTGGAGGGCTTATTGGCGGTGTCATAGGGTCACTTGGCGGACAAGCGGTCGGTGATTGGTTAAGCGACAATTGGTCATCTATAAAAGCTGGAGCGTCTGATGCCGGCGCGTGGATTGCCCAAAAATTCAGTGAGTCTTTTCATTGGGTAAGCAAAACGTGGAGCGGTTTTACTGATTGGTTTTCTAGTTCTGTTTGGATACCCGTTTCGGAAGGCGCGGGCGCAGCTGTTGATTGGGTAAAAGAAAAGTGGAGTGCAGCAATTGGATGGTTTAACGAAAGTGTGTGGAATCCATTAACAGAAGGATTTGACACAACCCTCAGTTTTATCGTTGGTTTATATGACATCGCAGAACAATTAATCAAAATCGCCTGGGGATTTGTCTCTTCTTGGTTTGAAGAAACAGTGTGGACCCCGCTAAAAACAGCGGCTGGTATTGCGTGGGATTGGATATCCGCAAAAATTTCTACTGTTTGGATCGGTATTCAGGTTCTTTGGGGTATGGCGGTTTCTTGGTTTGATTCAACAGTCTGGACCCCTCTGAGCATGGCTGCGTCAATTGCGTGGGAATGGATAACTACTTCCGTTTCAAATGCTTGGCTTGCAGTTCAAACACTATGGGGGTTAGCTGTATCTTGGTTTCAGGAAACAATTTGGACTCCACTTGTAATGGCTGCGAATATCGCTTGGTTCGCGATCACCACAGCTGTCACTTACGCCTGGTCTGTAGTCACGACAATCTGGGGATTAGCAGTATCTTGGTTTGAGGAAAGTGTGTGGATGCCAATTAGAGAAGGCGCTCAACTTTTAGCTACGTGGATTGGAGAGAAATTTGCAGAAGGCTGGAGCTTTGTTACCGGTATATGGGGGGCGGCAAGTGCCTATTTTCAAGAAAATATTTGGTCTCCTATTTCAAATGGTGCTGTTGCGGTAAAAGATGCTATTGTGAGCGCCTTCGGACAAGCTTGGGACTATGTATCAGGCATTTTTACGAAGCTTGGAGATACATGGGACAAGATCAAGCAGTGGGGTGGAAAAGCGGCCGATTTAGGTTCGCGAGCCACCGATTATGTCATTGAGCGGGGTAAGAAAAGACGCGGTCAAAATCAAGAACCTGGATATGCCCTAGGCACAAACTTTCATCCCGGTGGTCCAGCAATCGTCGGTGATGGAGGAGGGCCGGAGTTAATCCGTTATCCAAACGGCAAGATGACTCTTTCACCTAGTACAGATACAATGATGAATCTGCCTCGTGGAACAGAGGTCTTGTCACATAGAAAAACAGCCAAATACTTGAACCAAGTTCCTGCTTACGCTGATGGTATCGGCTTCGAAAAAACGTTCTTACCAGAAGAGCAAGTTCAAGCGGCAACTTCCACATCCAGAGGTGAAAACTCCGGATCGTCAGGCAACGGTCCACGAGAAATCAATATCAACTTTAACGGAAATAATCATTATTCCAACGATATGGACGCTGAAAAAGTCGGGAAAATCGCATACGACTATATCAGACAGGCTTTGCTAAACGAAGAATTCGAGGGAGGGGAGATGGTGGTAGATGTCTAAAAGTAAATACGAAATGTGGCTGACGTTTGGTAACGGGAAAGAGAAATTACGCTTTCCCGTTATGCCAGGCGTTTTAAATGTGAGTAACGGTTCTAATAATGAAAATGTAATGATTTCTAGGCTTGGCGAAGTGACAATCATACAAGATCCTGTCGCTAAGATATTTCAATTTAGTTCCTTCTTTCCGCGTGAAGAATCCCCTCTCGTTGAGTATTCAGGCATTCTTTATCCGTGGGATTATATCAAGATGATCGAACGTTGGAAAAACAGCAGAAAACCCGCTCGTTTTATTATTACTGGTACGCCTATCAATTTTGCCGTATCAATCGAAGACTTTTCTTATCGTGAAGGTGAAAAAGATGTGGGTGACTATGATTTTAACCTTGTACTAAAAGAATATAAGTTTATCGAGGTCAGAAAGATGCCACGAACCAAGACGCAACCGAAGAAAGAAAGGCCGAATACAAAAGCTGTTCCCAAATCACATGTTGTGAAAAAGGGAGATACACTGATAGCTCTTGCTCGTAAGTATTACAACGATAGCAAGCGTTGGGAAGATATTTGGAAGCTGAATAAAGATGCAATCATCAAACGTGATAAGCGCAACTTAAAAAAGCCTGGTCACTATATCCATATTGGTGCAAATCTGAGGTTGCCAAAATGATAGAATTATTTTTAGTCAAACCAGACGAAGTCACTGAAATCCCAACAGAGTCAATTACATGGTCCGGCAAAAGATATAGCGCCGCCCGGAAGATCGAAGCGAGAATTTTAATTGCCCCTGGCACCGGACGAAAAGTTGTACGTGTCGAAGAAGGTGACACAGTGCTTTTCAAGTGGTTTAAAGAGGAGTTGTTCCGCGGTATTGTTTTTGGCAAGAACCGAACAAAAGGCGGCATGATGACTGTGATTGCTTATGATATTATGCAATATTTGCTGATTAATAAAACAGTCAGGGTCTTTACGAAAAAGAGAGTGGATCAAATTGCTACCGCCTTGATGAAAGAGTTCGAAATACCGATTGGATCGATTGTGAATACTGGTCACGTGATGAAAGTACGTACCTACAAAAATGAAACGAGCCTGTACGACATCATATTGGACGGCATGATTGAAACGCTAAAATCTACAAGCAAACGATTCCGAATGTATTCGCAAAAAGGAAAGTTTATGCTTCGGCCTCTTGCTTTGCCGGATGATATTTGGGTGTTAGAAACTGGCGTGAATATTGAAGATTATTCATATTCTACGAGCATCGAGGAAACAGCAACGCAAGTAACGATGGTTGCCGGTGAAGAGAAAAAACAGATTTCCGTAACAGTCAAAGATGAAGAAGGCAAGAAGAAGTTTGGAGTTCTGCAGTATTACGAGAAAGTCACTGACAAGGTCAATAAGGCGCAGTTGAAAAACCGTGCTGATCAGGCTTTGAAACGCAAGAAAGGCATTCAGAAGGAATTGTCCATCGAGGCTAGAGGGAATGCTGGACTAGTAAGCGGCGAGCCAGTACGAGTGATTGAAAAGGACCTTGATATCAATAAGATTTTCTACGTAGATAACGATACTCATAACTTCTTCGGCAACAGACACACGATGTCTTTAAAATTGATCGAAAACAACGATATCGCGGAGGTGTCTTAGATGCTTGATATCATGAAAAGAGCCGCATTAAAGGGAATGTTAGCATCCGGTCCGGTAGAACTCATGGAAGCAGTTGTTACACAAGCGCCTCCTGACCTGAAAATCGTATTAAAAAGTGATTCGAAACTGCCAATTCCAAAGGAGATTATTATCGTTGCTGAACATCTAACCAGGCACACTAGGATAGTGTCCTTGAATTACGAGTATCCAAAATCATGGGAAAAGATTTCCGATATTGGCGATGAAGCAAAAGAAACTATTTCTTCTCGCACTAATATCGGGTCTGCTCCATCGGTGCCTTATGAGCAATATGAAATGAAGTATGCACGAATAACTTTTGAGGACGTACTAAAAGAGGGTGATGAAGTACTTGTTACATCACTTCAAGGTGGGCAAATTTATTATATTGCGGACCGTGTGACTCGATATGAATAGAAGGGAGTGATTCAATTGAGTATTTCACCGGAAGTGGATGTAGACGTCTTTAACTTTGATGATGATACTCCAAGAGAGACATCGGCAACGTTCCGTTTTGATTTTGAAACCAATCGGATCACCAATGAAATCATAGATGGATTGCCTGCAATAGAGCAATTCATATACCTAACATTAAGAACCAGACGCTTTATTCATCCGATTTTCCCAGATGACACCGGCGAAGAGGTACACGATTGCGTAGAGAATCCTGAAAATACGCTTGCTTATAAGAAATCTGAGATACCACGCTTGATTGAAGAGGCGCTAATTTACGATGATCGGATTGAACGTGTATACGGATTTGTTATTACGGAGGTAGAAGATTCCTTGTATGTGAGTTTTGAAGTCGACACAGTAGAGGGTTATCTGTCGATACAGGAGGTGTACTGATGTTTGAGCACAAAACATTTGAGCACTTGATGGAGAAATCCCTACCTGAGATTCCGTTGCACCTGGACAAGCGGACCAGCAGCATCATTTATGCAGCTGTTGCCGTCAATAATATGGAAATGGCAGAGATGTATATTTTGCTGGATCGCATATTTAAATTGGCTTTTGCCCAGGATTCAAGCGGCGAATGGTTGGATAAAAGGGCGCATGAAGCGGGTGTCGATAGAAATCCGGCGGTAAAAGCAAAACGAAGGGCAACCTTCAACATTTCTGTAGAGAATGGAGAGCGTTTTTTTGTTGATGATTTGTTCTACCGCGTTATTGAAAATGGCGTGGTGGAATGTGAGGAAGAAGGAACGATTGGCAACCGGCCGCCGAATGACTCGGAACTCTTACCTGTTAGCAATATTCCTCACCTGGAAACTGCAGTTCTTGGAGAAGTCATTATTCCAGGTGAGGAAGAAGAGTCAGATATATCCCTGCTTGAACGTTTTTTAATTGAACGAAGGCGGAAAGCTACAAGTGCTAACAAGGCCCATTATAAAAAGTGGGCCGAAGAGGTGGAAGGTGTAGGTAAGGCAAAAGTATTTCCACTATGGGCTGGAGAAGGCACCGTCAAAATCATAATAGTCAATTCTGAGATGAAGCCTGCTTCACCGGAATTGGTTCAGGCGGTAAATGATTATATTGATCCCGTACCAGGCATGGGAGAAGGCGAGGCACCGATTGGAGCGACCTTGACAGTTGAAAGTGCGCAAAATAAGGAGATTACAGTCCGCGCCAAAGTTTCTTTACGTGGAAATACGGTTGAAGGCGTTTCCGAAGAAGTTGCAGAAGAACTCAGGGGCATGTTTAAAAGCCTTTCTTTTACCGACACACCAAATAACGAAAAGCCGGCTATAAAGGTAGCCGCAATCAGTAATATCCTTTATCAAAATAAGTGGATCAGCGATTACTTAAACGTGTTAATCAACGGTTCCCCTGAGAATCTGGAGCTGGAGGATGTAGAGATCCCGTATCTATTGGCGGTGGATTTATATGAATAGACTAGAGCGCATGAAGTCATATCTTCCTGAACATTTTGCCGAATCACCAGAAATCATTGCGATTTTAGAGGATGGCGATCGACGCTTTGAAGAGTTGAATTTAGCGATGGACGATGTGTTCAATCAGTTCTTTGTAGAAACGGCGACGTGGGGGCTGGATAAGTGGGAGTATGAGCTTGAAATATTTCCTTCTACCACAGAATTTCAAGAGCGACGAAATCAAATTCTCAGCAAGTTAATCAACCAGACGCCAACGAATTATAAGGCGCTTGAAAATGAAATCAACCGTTTCTTGAGTAGTCCAACATCTAAGGTTAGGTTAATAAAAGGCCGTTATGCAATGGAAATCACAATTCCTCTAGGTGATATCAAAGAATGGTTGTCAGCTGAACTAACGAATACAATTGAAGAAATGAAGCCAGCTCATTTGGCAGCTCTATTTATCGGTATTGTAGATGGTATATTGGGAATAATCACCGCAAAACAATACACCTTCCCGGTCCCGTACCCGACCACCGGCACGTTCTATACTGCACCAATTAACGGCGTGGCATCGAAAGCAACAGTCGAAGCAGAATCAAAATCATACAACTACCAAGTCCCGTATCCGATTACAGGGACTTTTTATTGTTCGGAAGGGGGCTATTAAATGATTTCATTACTAGAAGACGAAACACTTAAATTTTGGGATCGCTTGATGGTTGGTGCAAAGGTGACCATTGACGGAACAGAGCGGGACTATCCCATCCATCCGTCATCATATATAGAAGGCAACACTCTAAAGAAATTCGTGTACCTCAGTACTGAATCTGGCCATGTCACACATGCGTATATACATGACCAGCATGGCAGACGGATTCGTGAGAAAACAATGGATATAAAAAAAGATGGGAACGGACTAATGGTCACGTTCTTTCTTTCATTGGAGATAAAGGAGGGAATTACGAGTGGCTGAACCATATGTATATGTGCCGTTTAAATGGCTGAATCAAATTATCGAACAAGATGAATTGGGCAATACGATTTACGAAAAGGACCAAAACGGCAACATCGTTTTCTGGAAGGACGATTTAGGCAATACAATCATTGATCCGATTACCAAACAGCCTATTCCTAAACCGAAGTTACTGCAGGTAGGAACGAAGCATTCCGCTGAACGTGAAAACCACCAAGAGCAGGGCATAGCGAAGTCACATGAACGGCTAGACCAGCATGATAATGACATTCTTCGCCTGAAGATTCAGCAGGAACTCGACGGCAAAGCCCCAGGCAATAGCGGGACATTCGCAGACACATTCGACAGCGAGCCAAATAAGCTGGTACGGCAAACAGCCTGCGCAGTTCTAACAGCTCCACGATCGGCAGGCACAACGGTCTTGAACGTAGACAATACAGACGGATTCCGACCGTTCACAGAAGTGACGATCTACGACGCAACCAATCACGAGGATGTGCTTATCACGGATGTCACAGAGTCCACAATCACCGTCCAGCCGCTGCAGCATGATTATGTTAAAGGTGCGGTCATTGCTCGGAGTAATGCGGCTATTGCGGATGGCCGGATTGGTGCAGGTAGTTGGGGTACTTATTCTATGATAGAGGTGGTTTAATTGGCTCAGATTTCATTAAAGACAACCGAGAGCACAAGCAGAACACAGACTCAAACGTTTACTATCCCTGACCTAACAAAATTAAACGGGGTGACCGTTAACACAGGTACGGTCGAGATAGTAAGTATAGATGCTGATAAAGTCACAGTTAGAACTACAGGTGGAGCGGTGACAAGGACAATACAAACGGGTGGTAGTTATACGCCTGCTGACAGCAAAACAGCTACCGGTAGCAGAACCTATGAAGATACAGGAAAAAAAGATGTAGGCGACTCCTCTGTAGTAAGTTTGGGAGGATCATTTCCGGGGAGTATTAGTTATAACAGTGGCGGTTATAGTGGAACACTATACCCAACTAGTGGATCGTCATGCGGTAGTTGGGTACACAGTTCGGGTATATATTATTACAGGAACTGTACTAAAAATTATTCAGGGACTGTCACAAAACCTGCGTCTGATACTCGGACTTATGCGTATTATTATCAATACAATGTGACGTTTAACTACGAGACAAATGTGGCACCAACTATCTCAGTAAACACACCAAACAACGCTACCCTCTACGAAAATGACACATTTCTGGTAGACGGTTCGGCGAAGGACACTGACGCGGGAAACGTAGTAATCGTACGTTACCAAATCAATAATGGCACAGCTGTAGCCATCGAGACTAAGGTCAGCGATGGCACAACATCTATTCCATTCAGCCGGCAGTTTACGTTTA
Source organism: Sporosarcina obsidiansis (assembly GCF_009651005.1). Classification (GTDB taxonomy): domain Bacteria; phylum Bacillota; class Bacilli; order Bacillales_A; family Planococcaceae; genus Sporosarcina; species Sporosarcina obsidiansis. The sequence continues at coordinate 64,311 of NZ_WHVW01000013.1, read as the reverse complement.
AGGGCGGAAAGCTCCATTACAACGGCTCGGCAATAACAGAGGCACTCGACGAGGGTACAGCCCACACACTCAAAGTTTGGGCGGAGGACGATCAAGGCGGAAAATCGGAGGTCATCGAGCGCACTTTTTACGTCGTTCCCAACCGTCCACCAAAACTAACGATCAATCCGTTTGAGACTCTATCAGATCTAATCAATGCCGATAAGGTGACATTCACCGGCTCTACATCTGATCCGGACGGTAATGATATCATCGTTTCGTACAAGCTAAACGGTGGACTGGCTACAGAGGTATATCGCGGCAAGGATGGGGATTGGTCGTTTGATCTCCTCTTATCGGCTTTAAAAGACGGTGAGAATACAATAGTTGTCGAAACAGTAGATTCCTATAATTTCAAAACGTCTCTGACACGCAAACTGAATAAGCAAGCCAACCTAACGCCTTTAGCCAATTCCGTGCAGCGGTACACCATCGTACCCCCTGCTGGATCAGCACAAGGCGTTTTAATGTGGTTGGAACGTGATGAAAGCCAATATGTCAAAGCGGAAATCAGCATGACAAATGGAACTGAACCAGAGAATTTCGTTCCGATGATTTGGAATGACGAGGATATAAAGGACGATCCGCAACCGGGACCAATTTCACCAGGAGTAGTCGAGGACTTTCTAAAATTCCGTGCTGATTCTCCTGCAGAGAAAATTGCTATTAAGCTGTCCTGGACAGGCGACAAACCAATCTTTAAAGTATCGGGGGCGTTATTGCAATGAGTGTACCTTTGGTGAGACGTAGACTTCCGGATGGATCGTTAGGACCGCTAGAACCGGCATTTCCGGAAATGACTGTACAGATGGATCCTGCGATGCTCATTTTGTACGAAGCTGTGGCTGGGCTGCAAGAGCAAGTGGTTATGCAACAAGAAGAAATTGAGCGATTGAAAGGGGGTGCTGAATAATGGTTTATCAATACATGGTGCCAGTGTACGGGTTGCTTGTTAAGGCAGGCGTACGTGAGATTGAGAGTTTGCCGAAGCAGTATCAAGTGCCGGTTGCGGAGTATTTGTCGGCTGAGGTGGAGAAAGAGAAGTAAGAAGTTACCGAGAGTATAGATAAAGCCCTAAAAATTCAGGGCTCTATTCTTTACAATAGTTAATGAAGTTAATACCTAACTGTGTGATAGTAAGTGTTTTTACTGTTGTACCACCGAGGAATGACATATAACTACCTTCTAAGAATCCATACATTTCTAATCTACCTGAGGCCTGTGCAATTCTTGCTTTCTCTGTAACGTCTTCTGTATCTGTCTGCTTGTATTCTGAATAGACTAAGAGAACCTCAAATTCTAGGACGGTTAAATTTGCTAAGGCATCGAGAAAAATTCTTCTTTCATCGTAATTGCTATCAAGTGTTGGCTTTCGAAGTATGTTAATAAAAAAGTTTTTGAAGTACTCTCTTTTCTTAGTTGAAGATTCTCTTTCAATTTCATCATTTATCCGTTCTATTAGAGCTATTAGGCTTTCTTTGTCATGAACATCGGCAGAGGGTAGGTGTGATTCTGTACCTGAGATCTGTTCGGACAATTCTTTATAAAAAGTTTCTAGTCGTTTGAATCGCTTTTCTTGTTTTACAGAAAAATAGGAAGTAGCTAAAGCTCCACCGACATACGGAACTAATTGCAAACCTGTTTGTATAGTAATGTCCCATTTTTCTCTACTAGTAAGTTTTTCATCCATATTGATCATCTCGCTTTCTAAGTTCATTCTCACATAGAAATGGGAAGTTGAGTAGAGGGATTAATCAACAAAGTCGAAAGAGAAGGGAAATAGTCGTAGGTTAATAGAAGGATAACAATCCCTCTCTGTCGAATATTGGATGGCAAGGGGGGTGAATATAATGATTCTGAGAATACTGTTTAGATGGTATTTAGTAATGACCTTATTTTTATGTGTATTTTTGGTTTATGATTTTGAAGTGATAGCAGCTGGGAAAACGGAGAGTGCTACTGTAACTACGGACATTTTGAATGTAAGAGAAAAGCCTAGTACCTCATCTAAAAAAGTTGGTACATTAAAAAAAGGCAATAAAGTTACTGTGTATTCAAAAACAAAAGATGGTTGGACTCAGATCCAATATAAGAAAAAGAAAGCTTATGTTTCTACTAAGTATTTAAAATTCAGCTCCAGTAGTAACAGTGCGAAGAAATGGGCAGGAAATTATGAATACATCGGATCCGGAACAGGTGGGGGAACTGAACTTACTATTAAAAATGTAACTAACAGTTCTTTTCAATTCATATTAACCGAATACTGGAGAGAAGATCCGAAAGGTTATGGAGATTATGTATACTATGAAAATGAATTAAAAGGAAAGGCCTCCTTAAAGAATGGTTCTGGCTACTATAATCATAAAGACTGTAGGGTCGTATTTGATTATGTATCGAAAGAAAATATTCTCGGTAAAAATGCAGTTATTACAAATGTCAGCGGCCCATGCAGTGTTGGTTATAATGGCATTAACTTTAAAAAATTTCCTGAAACTGAAGAATTTATGTATATCAGAAGATAGTTTCATGATTATGATTGAAGAGTAAATTAAAAGTTGAACGTCCAAATACGGGCGTTCTTTTTGTTTCTGTTTGTGGAGTATTTAGCTGCAGAGGTTGAGGTGGAGAAAAAGTCTTAGGTAAATAGAAGGGTTCCTCTCCTCTTTTGTCGAAACACGAATGAAAGGGGAGGGAGCCATTTGTGAAGCACTTATTAAAAATTGAATTTATTATAATTGGGGTCTTTGGGTTTTTATTAATTCCTGTTTTGGTTAACTTATTGTTTCTGAGTTGGGGAACTACTATCACTAATGGCGAAACCAATTCATGGATAGGTTTTTTTGGGAGTTATATCGGTTCTACGATAGGTGGTTTATTAACATTAGTTGGTGTGATTATGACTTTAAATTCTCGAAAGAAAGATTCTGAAAAAGAGCAGAAGACTGAATTAAAAAAGTTGATTTTGTTAATGAAAGAAGAAATCTCGGAGAATTTAAAGTTGATAAAAAAGCTAGATAATTTCCCTTGGTCAGAAAGTAGAGAAAAAAATGTGTTTTTGGGAAAAGAAAACATTTTAGATATTTTAATGTGGAGACAAATGAAGTCCGACTCCCTATTATTATTAGATATTGATATTCTTAAATGTTTGGCAAAGACTTATGATTTAATTGATAAGTATAATGAAAATGCAGGGAAAGATAAAGACGAAGTTCAAAACTTAAGGGAGACTTTAGAGCGAATGAAGTTGAAATTGGAAGAAGAATTAAAAAAATTAGGCTGATTTTAATACGAGCGGATTCAGAACGTCCACCCGGGCGTTCTTTTTTGTATCCATTTATAAAGAGAAAAGTGTGGTGGGGTGAGATATGACACAGCAAGAAGTGGAGGAAAAAACCATGGAAAGCATTGTACAAGATCATGAGAAACGGATCCTTGAACTAGAAAAGAGTTATGGCGAGGTTAAGAAAGAAATCACGGTTGTGCAGACTTCCCAGAGCAAGATTGAAAGTATGCTGTACGATCAAAATACCGAGCAAAAAAAGTTGATCAATGAACATCAAGCAGAACAAAAAGAGCTGATGGGTACGTTGCTTCATCACACACTCGGTATCAAAAAGGACAATAACAAGCAACGAAAAGATATCCTCATTGCTTTATTCGGCGGTGGGGGTATTTTGTTTTTGCTGATCGAATCACTACAAAAATGGATAGGGGGATAAATCATGACAGAAGTATTAATCTTTGCAACGGTGCTGGCGCCAATCATTTTGGCATTAGTCCAGTTGGTAAAAAAGACTGTTAACATTAAAAATAATCTAGTATCGCTCATCGCATTTACGGTGGGCCTTTTTGTTGGGGTAGTAGCTGCTCCGTTTACAGATTTAGATATTGTATTGCGATTATGGTCCGGTGGATTGGCTGGACTGGCTGCTACTGGATTGTTTGAGTTGATGGATAACCAGGATGGCGAAAGTAAGGAGGGTAAATAATATGTCTTACTACAAAAAACCTGCTCATGGTTTTATCACATCATTCTTCAGTAATGCCCGGAAAAACCCTGTACTTGGTATGATTCGTCCACATCAAGGTATCGATATTTCAAACGCCGATGACAATACAATTATGGCCGCTGCGGCAGGTAAAGTGCGCGTCACTGGACATACCAAATCTGCAGGCAACTATATTATCATTACTCATCCTAATGGCCAGGAAACGAATTACAGTCACTTATCTAAAATAGATGTGCGTAATGGTCAATCTGTAAAGCAGGGTGAGAAGATAGGCGTTAAAGGCACCACCGGCAACAGCACTGGCATCCATCTGCACTTTGAAATCTCTAAAGGCCGATGGACAGGAAACTTTGCTGATAAGTTAGATCCGGTTCTGCATTTTGTGGATCCGGTGACTAAGGAATTTCAGGGTTGGTTAAAAGATTTAGGATATGACGTGGTTGCTGATGGTTATTATGGAGAAAGCACAATTACTGCAGTAGCGTTGTATCAAAAGCGTAACGGTCTTACTGTGGACGGCTACGCAGGCCGTGGTACGTATGCACATATTAAAGCGGCGGCTACACAGACGGTAGCTGCAGTAGATAAAAAAGAGGAGGCGAATCGTGTGTGGGTTGAATTTTCAAGTCCGACATTAAAAAATGAATTCGTGAAGTTTATGGAATCTAAAGGTCAACAGGACATTGCTGTGAAGCAAGGTGTAGCTCAAGGCTTTAGCAAGTCGTGGGAAACAAACGAAAAAGCAACTCCTGGCGATAAAGCGGCGCTCGGATTGCTAGGCATGATTCGCGAAAAGAAATAAATAAGAAGCATATGGCCATAATGAAAACGTTGATACAACGCGTTTTGTAAAATGGCCATATCATAGTTAAAGCGACTCTATCCATTATCGGACGGAGTCGCTTTTTTTATTTGTCTATAACGACCGGATGAGCAGTCGTGGAAAAGCACCCTGTCAAGTTGTATGGGGTGCTGTTATTTTTAGTAATTAGGGAGTGAAAATTATGCTATAATATATGAAATACATGGTAAAATTAGTGATAATAAATATTATGGAGGTTAAAATGCTAAATAATACTCTCATTCCATTCAACGAAAACCTTGCAACTAAGTTTTATTTTGGAAAATCAATTACTGAGGTTATATTTAAACAATTAGAAAATGAGTTTTTCATAGAAGGGAATGAGAGAATAGATTTTCAAAAAAATTTGTTTGGCCATTCCTTTAAATTAAAGATTATTAATAATGTTGAACGGAAGACGATTGAAATTTCTACCACAGCTATCTCTTTTTTTCCACAACTTAAAGAAGAATCGGAGATTGAAGATATTAGAAAACGAATCTTCAAACACGTAGCAAGAAAGGACGATGTTTATCGGATAACATCTGAACAAAATTTAACATCCTCCATTGCTTCAATGTTGAAAAACGATCTCCGTGGCTGCGCTAGCATGCTATATTACTCATTACATAAGTATACAAACTCGCTACTATATAGTTTCTTCAATAATGTTATATCGATAGAAGATCATGAAATAATATTTGACGAAATTGAGCATTATACTAGTAATATGTTCAGAAAGTTCACGGAAACATTTAAGGTAGAAGATATAAAAGAAATTGAAGATCCTAATGAACTAATAAATTATTTATCACATAATTCCAGTGCTAGTAAAACCACAAAGTCTAAAATAGATCCTTTTATGCTGCTTATGTATACTTGGAATAGCGAATGGGATTGTGAATTGTTTCTGAATCCAAACGTAAATTTTATATCTAACAACCTGTTTGGAATAGAATATAAAGGAAGTTCACTGGACAGTTACAGAGAAATATACACCGAGTTGGGTAAATTGGGTAGAAACCATGAAAATAACGTAAAACAGGCCATTGCTTATTCTTTAATTAAATCACTTGAAGATAGCGAGCGTAAAAATGTATGGCTATTTTTTATTATCACATTAAGACTTTATTGGTTAAGACAAACTGCTGATTACGAATTTGACTTTGATGTAAAAACCTCGGTCAAGGAAATGTCTAAATTGGTTCATACCATAAAAAGTTTGATCGATTTAATTAATTTAAATGAAACTAAAAGTATATCGAAAGAGAGCGCCCCTTATAATCAAACTATAAAGGAAGAAGAAAAGAAGGAAACAATCTTATGTCCATTATATAGTATTGATTATGACTTTCCCAAGAATTTAATTAATGAGGATAGAGAAAAGAAAGTTTCCTTATTCATGTCAGTAATTCATTTAGATTCTAAATTTAATTATGAAAAAATATTATCCGCATTAAATTTCACACCACATATTACCAATCAGAAAGATTGTTTTATTTACGAGATTTCTAATAAAGACTTTTCGATATATCTTTATGTAAACCTGAGCAGTGAAGGAAGATGGGTGTTTTGGTTCGAAAACAATAGTGAGCTTTTTAATTCACATTCAGAAAAAGATTTAAAAGACAGTTTCCAGGATTTTTTCACAACACTATCCGAGAGTTACTTAGATTACCACGGAGAAAGATTAGACACTAATCTAGTTGGCACTAATCCACTTTTTTTAAATGAAACAACTTCTTATATCAGTATTAAAGGTATGAATAATTTAGAGTTTGAATTATTAAAGAGGAGGATACAACTTGAATCTGAGTTGGTTCGAGCATTTGAAATAATGCTAGGAGAAGAGGAAAGGCTTATAAATCTTCTTAATATAGAAATCGATGTACATTTTTGGTTAAGTTTTCAACTTGAAGCAGAGCAAGCAATGAAAATTATTGAAGATAATTATTCTAGGTTAAATTTTGGCTTCATAATTTTAGATGAGCCCCATGAAATACTACACTCCATGGTGGAGACACTAAATTCGCGTGTTGGAATGTTTAAATATTTTATTTTAATTAGCACATCAGAACTGCAAGAATTCTTAAATGCCGGGAAATCTGAAAACATCCTTTATGAAGTGTTAATGCGAATCAATAATCAGTGTTATAACATTATTGATGAAAATGGCAGTGGTGTTGAACATGTTGAGGAAATTTTAAATAATTGTATTAAACTCAATTCTGAACTTTCGGTTATCTATGCAACAAAAGGTTACTGGTATTTGAAGAGAGAAAAGGATTTTGAAAAAGGGAAAGAATGGTATGAGAAATCGATAGAAATGGATAAGAAATATAACAATGGGAAATTTGCATCGGAGCTAGAACAAAAGTATCATTTAGAGTTAGCGAAATATTATCTTGAGAATGATAATAATAAAGAAGCTGCTTCAAGGTATATAGAAGTTGGGATGCCCAAGGATGCGCGTTTTTTAAATGATTTTGAAGAACTCATAAAAGAATATGATATGTATATCCCACCACCAGTGGTTGATCTAGTTGCTGTATCTGCTGAAGATTGAAGGAGAAAGTAAAAATAAAGTAAAGACTTAATGTCTTTACTTCAGCTTGTAGACAAACTAATCTTATTCAAAAAATGTAGGCTTTCTGTTTTTTTTTAAGATAGATAAGCTACTTACTAAAATCAATGAAATACGCTAGTTGATCGTAGTGGAAGGCGGCGACTCCTGCGGGAATAGCATGAGCTGAAGACCCCGCAGGAGCGTAGCGACGAGGAGGCTGAAGCCATGCCCGCGGAACGCGTCCGCCTGGAATGTAGATCAACGGTATTCTTCCCACTTACTTTGCTTTTGTCTACAGTCTGAAGTAAAGACTTAATGTCTTTACTTTATTTTTATTTCAACAAAATTAAGATTTTTTGTCTGGTGGTTATTTTTTTTAAATAGTCTCTCTGTTAATTGGATTGGTTTTAATGAAGAGTGAGAATTTTTTTGAGTATTCATTGAGCTCAACTCCTAATTGATTATGTAATAACGCTAATTATAGCAAACACTATACTAAAAGTATAGCGGATTATTGCTCCATTAAAATCTTTCCCCCTCGTTAGAAGTATTAAACATGTAAGCAACGTTCGACAGTAGAAATGGAGTTTCCACTTGGTTCCGATCGTTTCAATCGGAAGTATGTAGCCTTCGGAATGAAAGAATGGCGCTATCACTTTACAAAGTTAAACGCTTCTTTACAAACGAACAAACATTCCTTATAATCGATTCAAGGAGGGGAACGCATGTGCTTAAGACATTAGAAAGAGCGGTAAAGTATGGCGAAACATTAGAAGTAATGTACATGGCCAAAGATGGCTCAATCAGCAAGCGGCGAGTGAAGGTGCTGCATATGCATAAAGAATCCTTTGTGGCATACTGCTTCCTGCGTAAAGCCAAGCGGACCTTTATCATCGACAATGTCTTAGCAGCGGTTCCCATAACACATAAAGAAAGTCTGGTGATCTGATTGCGTTTGATTCCGGACGAAGCAATACCATATTTTGAAAACATGATCTACCTGCCAATGATCATGACCATACTATCCAAAGATCGTTCGCGCTTTGAAAATCTACCTCTTAAATTTAATGGTCCTTATATAGCGTTTATTGATGATACTATGGCTGCGGTTCAATTAGATCTGAAACAGACGCACGATTATCTACGGCAGAATCAAATGAAGCTTATTAAAGGTAAACAAGAAGGCATCTTCACCGAATATATTTTTATACATAACGGCTATGAAGACTCACGCAATTACCTAAGTTTCCGGCTGCGCAATAGAACGGAAGAACTGATGAATAAATACTTTTCAAAAGAAAAAAATTGATTTACATATTATTTAGATAATTTGAAGGATATTGAACCCCTATGTCGAATTGACTATTAAAATGGGGGTGATTATCAGTGAAAAAGTACACAGTTTCTTTAAATTTAAAGAATGGAACAAATTTTAGTTTTGAGACAGACATGGATGTTAAAACGATTCAACCGATTTACATTAATGGTGCGCAAATGGTGGTAACTGAAACTGCAAGTTACAATGTTTTGCAAGTGAACAACATAGAAGTTGTAGAAAACCAACTACTTCAATAATGCTTTCTTAGGTTATATTGGAAAATTATGTAGACAACTAGATACATACATACTATGATAGTCCTTAATATAGCCTATAAGGGGGAGAAAATTTGAAGAAGATTACAACGTTATTAATGGCTATTGTATTAACAATTAGTCTGTTACCTGTGTCTACGGATGCAGCGGCAGCAAAAGACATGAAAGTACACTTTATCGACGTAGGACAAGGAGATGCCATCCTGGTACAAGCTCCAAACGGCAAAAACATGTTAGTTGACGGCGGTCCTAAAGCGGCAGGCAGCAAAGTAGTCTCGTTTCTAAAGTCAAAAGGTGTTAAGCGTCTTGATTATGTAGTAGCAACTCATCCAGATGCGGACCATATCGGTGGCTTGGAAGCGGTTCTAAATGCGTTTCCTGTGACAAACTTTATCGACTCTGGACATCCACACACAACACAAACCTACTATAATATGTTGGCGTTAATCGACAAAAAGAATATTAAGTTTACAATTGCTAAAGAATTGGACAAGTTAGCATTAGATCCACAATTAATCACTCGCGTGTTGTACGCAGATGAAAGTGCTAAAGACAGCAATGCGGCATCGATTGTCTTAAAGATTACGTATAACAAGGTATCGTTCCTATTAATGGGCGATGCGGATATTACAACTGAAAACTATCTCAAGTCTAAGTATGATGTCAAAGCGACTGTCCTCAAAAACGGCCACCATGGATCTGATACAAGCAGTTCGGCGGCGTTTATTAGTGCTGTGAAGCCGAGCGTTGCAATCTTATCATATGGCAAAAATAACAGCTACGGTCATCCTAATTTAGCTGTAGAGGCACGACTTAAAAACGTAGGTGCAAAAACTTACAAAACACCGATACATTGTAATATCACAGTCACTACAAACGGCACTAAGCACTCCGTTTCAAATAGTTGCGGCAATGTATCTGTAGCCAAACCAGCGCCATCTAAGCCGGTAGCAAAGCCTGCACCGTCTAAGCCGACTCAAAAGCCTGTAGCAAAACCGAAACCGACACCACCTAAAGTACAGACTGGTTTCAAAAACTGTACAGAGTTGCGAAAAGTATATCCGAGCGGAGTAGCAAAAGGACATCCGGCATATCAATCTAAGATGGATCGAGATAAAGATGGGTGGGCATGCGAATGAGTAAAAAATATACATTAGATCGCATTGAAGAGGGTCAGTATGTATTTCTAGACTACCCCGACGAAATTAATCAAGTATTAATTTCAGTTTCTGATGTTACCGAGTCGATTAAAGAAGGCGACATTGTTGAAATTCACTCTGATGGTAAAATTATCGTGTTGAAAGAAGAAACAGAAATCACGCACGAGAAAGTTAATGCGTTACTTGAAAAGCTGAAAAATAAAAATCGATAATCAAACATCCACCAACTCAGTCGAGAAGGTGGATGTTTTACTAGATATGACAAATTCATTTAAATCATTTTAATTTTTAGCTGTACCCCAAGTGTACCCCAGAAGGATACTTTAAAATATGTTAAATTACGAAAGGTAAAAGAATACGGTACGTTTGAAACATTATACATATCAACATTGTAATTATAAATTACCCAATAATATAATTGCCATCGAATACTGGAGTAAAAACACACCTCCAAAATGGCTTTCGTAACCAGCCATTTTGCGGTGTGTTTTTTTGTCGCGATATTGCGGGTTATGTTTCTTTTTGTCACGACTGAAATAATGCTATACTGTATGTAATTTAGAAGAGGGAGTCTGAAAATGAAGCAATATTTAAATCTATGTGAACATATTCTAGAAACAGGGACGACAAAAGGAGATCGCACGGGTACGGGTACGTATAGTGTGTTCGGTTATCAAATGCGGTTTGATTTAGCGCAAGGTTTTCCGTTATTGACAACTAAACGAATGGCGTTTCGTTTAATCGTTTCGGAGTTACTGTGGTTTTTGAAAGGGGATACAAACATTCGTACCCTTATTCAAGAACGGAATGGTATTTGGGATGAATGGGCGTTTGAACGATATGTCAAAAGTGACGCCTATACGGGGCCAGATATGACGAATTTCGGTCATCGTGTGTTAGAAGATGAACAGTTCGCTGAAGTCTACAAAGCGGAGTTGGCTACATTTAAAGAACGTGTGCTAGCGGATGAAGACTTTGCGGCCACTTATGGAGATTTAGGTCCTGTTTATGGAAAACAGTGGAGAGCATGGGATACGGATCATGGCGTCATTGATCAACTGGCACAGGTTATTGAAAGCATCAAAACGAATCCAAATTCGCGCCGCCATATCGTTACGGCTTGGAATCCAGCTGAAGTCGATGACATGGCGTTACCCCCTTGTCATTTACTGTTCCAATTTTATGTTTCGGACGGAAAGTTATCGTGCCAATTATATCAACGCAGTGCGGATGTCTTCTTAGGCGTACCATTTAATATCGCTTCGTATGCGTTATTGATTCATTTGATCGCACATGAATGTGGACTCGAAGTGGGCGAATTTGTCCATACACTAGGAGACGCGCATATTTATCAAAATCACTTGACACAAGTGCAAGAACAATTATCGAGAGAACCGAAAAACCTACCAACGTTGAAGATCAATTATGCAGGACGATCTATTTTCGAATTAAACGTAGAGGATATTACTGTGGAAGATTATGATCCACACCCAAAAATCACTGCACCGATTGCTGTATAAGGAGGAAGTTCATTTGATTTCACTACTAGTAGCTCATGATCTACATCGTGTGATCGGGGTAGACAACCAAATGCCATGGCATATCCCCGAAGAACTGGCTTATTTTAAAAAGATGACGATGGGAAAAGCCGTCGTAATGGGACGTAAAACATTCGAATCGATTGGGCGCCCGTTACCTGGACGCTTAAACATTATTATTACACGCAACCCCTCTTATGAAGCAGCAGGTGTTACGGTTGTGCATGATCTACAAAGAGCCATACAGATCGCTGAAGAATATGCAGAAGAAGTGATGATTATTGGCGGTGCTCAGATTTTCGAGATGTCACTGGATGTTGCCGATCGACTGTATATTACGGTGATTGAAAAATCCTATCCTGGCGATACCTTTTTTCCGGAATATGGAGAGGGTTGGAAGTTAACGAGCGAGTCCGACACACACTATGCGCAAGACGGCACACCGTATGTTTATCAAATTTGGGACAAAAAAGAATAGCGTCCTTCTCATACATACAGAAGGACGCTAAAATACATGGCTGCGCTGCCGGCGATGACAAACAAGTGCCAAATCGCATGATTGTACGGCAAGCGCCGCCACATATAAAAAATTGAGCCGAACGTGTAAAAGACTCCACCTAGCACGAGTAACCAAAAACCGGCTTGTGGAAGTTGTTCATACAACGGCTTAATCGCAATAACGATTAGCCAGCCCATGACGATATAGAGAGCCAGAGACACTTTTTCAAAACGGTGTATAAAAAAGATTTTAAACAAAATCCCTAGTATGGTAAGGCCCCAAATGATACCAAATAATGTCCAACCGAGAGCTCCCTTTAACGTTACAAGCAAAAAAGGTGTGTAGGTGCCCGCAATTAGGACATAGATGGCGGAGTGGTCCAAAATAGAGAAAAACTCTTTTACTTTAATGGGCATACTATGTAATAACGTACTCATTAAAAAAAGCAGTAGCATAGAAACTCCAAAAATCGTAAAGCTAACGACCGCTATTGCTGTGCCATGTTCTACACCTGCTAAGATCAAGTAAACGAGCGCAGGTATACTTAGCAGGAAGCCAATGGCATGGGTGATCGCGTTCCAGCGTTCTTCGGACAGATTCTTAAAATCAAATGCATCGAACATATGAGAACACCTCCTCAACCACTACTATAGCAATAAATGAACAAAAAATCGCATTTCACAGCACGCGAAGGAGACCATACCCATGAAAAAAATACACATTGTCACGGATTCAACAGCAGATCTTACACAAGAATTGATCGAACAATATAAAATCCATGTCGTTCCACTCACTATTCAAATTAATGAAAAATCCTATGTAGATGGAGTAGACCTCCACCCTGAACAATTTCTCGATCTCATGCGGGAATCAAAAGAACTGCCGAAAAGTTCACAGCCCGCTGTTGGGGTCTTTCAAAAATTATATGATGAATTAGGAGCAGATGGTTCATCCGTTCTATCGATCCATATGACAGGCGGAATGAGTGGCACGGTGAAATCCGCACAAACAGCAGCACAGGCGTCCTCTTCTGATGTGACAGTAGTTGATTCCATGTACATTTCCCATGCACTGACGTTTCAAGTGCTAGAAGCTTGTCGTCTAGTGGAAGAAGGAAAGTCTGTACAAGAAATTGTCAGTGAGCTAGATAGTGTTCGTAAACGTTCTTCACTATATGTAGTGGTCGACGTACTGGATAATCTAGTAAAAGGTGGACGCATCGGCAAGGGGAAGGCGATGTTCGGTTCCTTGATGAATATTAAACCCATTGCTACCTTAAAAGATGGCGTCTATACACCTGTCGCAAAAGTACGTAGTCATAAGCAAGTCGTTACCTATCTATTGAACGAGTTTAAAAAAGAGACAGCAGGGAAAGTAATTCGTAGTGTGGGGATTGCGCATGCCAATGGACTGGCAATGGCAGAACCTTTAAAAGCACGGATTGAAGAAATGGGCATACAAGTAAAATTAACGTTTACGACGCCAATCGTCAGTACGCATACAGGGGAAGGCGCGATTGGTTTTATGTTTTACACAGATGAAAACTACCAAAATTAAAGGGGAAGGTAGAGTTTATGAGAAGAATGGTTTTGCTGTTGTTCGTCTTCTCATTGTTCTTATCAGGATGCCAAACACCATTTAGCCTAAAAGACACGACATTGTCCGAACGGGAACCTGTTCTCTTTGAACCTTTTTCAATTCCCGAATACTTTGTTCCTAAGCGTGTAAATGTAGTAGGACTAGGGGATTCATTGACACAAGGGGTAGGAGATGAACGGAAAGAAGGCGGGTACTTCGGACGCTTGACGACGGACATGGAACAATGGAAAGGCATTCGGGAAGTAGATGCCGTGAATTTGGCAAAACGAGGACGGCGAAGTGATCAATTACTCGATCAGCTAGAGGATGCCGAAGTACAAGAAGCCATTGTGCAAGCTGATTATATTGTGCTAACAATTGGCGGCAACGATTTAATGAAGGTGGTCAAAGGAAACTTTTTGAAGATGAAACTTTCCGATTTTTATAAGGAACTGGGCAAATTTGAAAACAGAATGGACGAATTGTTCCAGTTAGTTCGATTGCTCAATCCGAACGCGCCAATCGTTGTCGCAGGCTTATACAATCCCTTTTCAGTCGTCACGGACGAAGTGGAGGAATTTGAAGTCATTGTGAATGATTGGAACGCTTCACTGGAAGAACAAGTCGAAAAAGACGGCATGGCTTGTTTTGTACCTGTAAAAGATTTATTTAATTCGAATACAAATATGGTTTATCACACAGACTTTTTTCATCCAAACAGCAAAGGCTATGATTGGATGGCGAAACGATTTGTAGATGAAATGAAAAGTTGTTCTGCTATTGAGCTGGAAGTGGAGTGAGAGGAGAGTACCCATGAATTATTGGAAAATCGCATTTTTCAGCCTTGCGGGATTACTTGCCGCATCGCTAGTCGGCCTTATTTTGTTGATCGGCAGCACGACGTCTTCACCTCCTCTTCCTAAATCAAACCCTTCCACAAAAGAGACCTATTCACTTGCGTTGAATACGACGAAGGAAAATTTTGAAGGGATCGCGAATACGTACATACGAAAAGCGATGAAAGGCAATGCGTTACCTGTCGAGTTAGAAATGCGGGAGGATGTAGTCCTTACTTCTGAACTCACCGTGTTTTCCTACACGTTGCCATTTGAAATGCATTTCGATCCGATTGTGCAGGAAGATGGAAACTTAATCCTGAAACAATCGTCTATGGAATTAGGGCAATTAAATATTCCACCTTCTACTGTGTTAAAGTTGTTAAAAAACTCAGTGGAGTTTCCTTCATGGATGATTGTGCGACCAAAAGAGGAAGAGATTTTCATTGATCTACAGGATTTGCCGGTATCCGGTGATATCCAAGTGAAAGCAAAGAACATAAATTTGGCTAAAGACGAGATTATATTGGAAGTATTAATTCCGAAAAATTAAGGAGGCAGGAAGTATGGCAAAACAATTTGCAACATTCGCAGGTGGGTGTTTTTGGTGTATGGTCAAACCGTTTGATCTCTATGAAGGTGTCCATTCTGTGACATCAGGTTACACAGGTGGAACAAAAGTGAATCCGACGTATGAAGAAGTGTGTTCGAACACGACGGGTCATCGCGAAGCAGTACAAATCGAATTTGATGACGAAATCATTTCTTATAAGGAATTACTGAATATTTTCTGGCAAGTGATTGATCCTACAGATGCAGGTGGGCAGTTCCATGATCGTGGAGAGTCTTATAAGTCCGCGATTTATACTCATTCGCCAGAACAGCAAATAGAAGCACAAGAATCGAAAGGTAACCTACAAGCAAGCGGAAAGTTTGATAAGCCGATCGTCACGGACATTTTACCAGCACATCCATTCTATCCAGCAGAAGAATATCACCAGCAATACTACGAAAAGAATCCAGGCCACTACGAACGCTACACCGTAGGATCGGGTCGGGCTGGATTTATAGAGCGGAATTGGGGGGTCAATCCTTATGAAAAATGACTTGAAAAACCGCTTGACGGACATGCAGTATTACGTCACGCAGGAAAGTGGTACCGAACCACCGTTTCAAAATGAGTTTGATGCGCATTTTGAAGACGGGCTTTATGTCGATATCGTATCAGGGAAACCTCTATTCAGTTCCCGTGATAAATTCAACGCGGGTTGTGGATGGCCAAGCTTTACGAAACCGATTGAATCTGAGGAAGTGACAGAGCATTTTGATACAAGTCACGGCATGCGTCGTACAGAAGTCCGCAGCAAAACGGCCGACTCGCATTTAGGACATGTGTTCCCGGATGGACCAGCTGATCAAGGTGGCTTGCGTTATTGTATCAATTCTGCGGCATTACGTTTTATTCCAGTCTCTGATCTTGAGAAAGAAGGATACGGTGAATATGTCGGTTTATTCGAATAAAGGAAGGTGATGACGATGGATCGATCCTTTTATCATTTTGCACTACGGTATCGTGGCGGCAGTAAAGACGATAAGAAAGCACTATTTGCAGAAAAAATGTTTCGCGATCCGAGTTTTCCAAAGAATGAAGAAGAATTCGATACGTTGTCACGTTATGTGGAAGATCAAGCAGATGACGATTTGGGTTCCATCACATTTGATGAACTGTATGCGATCTATGAAGATGTATGCAGTAGATAAGGAGCGAGGTCTTCATTGCATCTCGCCCGTATTCGCTGTATGATAAAACTAAAATAGTGAAGTGAGGCTGACGTACACATGAGTATACATATTAACGCAAAAAAGGGCGATATTGCAGACACGATTCTTCTACCTGGAGATCCATTGCGCGCAAAGTTCATCGCAGAAACATTTTTAGAAGACGTAGTTCAGTACAATGAAGTCCGTAATATGTTTGGGTTTACAGGGACCTATAAAGGAAAACGGATTTCAGTCCAAGGAACGGGGATGGGTGTACCTTCGATTTCCATTTACACCACTGAATTGATGCAAGAATTTGACGTAAAAAAATTGATTCGTGTCGGGACTTGTGGCGCGATTCAAAAAGACGTTAAAGTACGTGACGTCATCTTAGCTCAGAGCGCAACGACAAATTCTTCATTAAACGACACGGTGTTCGGACCAATTCGTTTTGCGCCAACTGCCGATTTTGACTTATTATTAAAAGCATATAATGCAGGGAAGGAAAAAGGTCTACATTTGCAAGTCGGGAATGTCTACACAGAAGATTTCTTCTATAATGAAGACGGACAACATGAGAAATTAGCTCGTCATGGCGTATTGGCAGTTGAAATGGAAGCGGCAGCTCTCTACACATTGGCTGCACGATTTGGCTGTCAAGCACTCGCTGTCCTAACTGTTAGTGATCATATCCTGACTGGAGAAATCACAACGCCTGAGGAACGTCAAACGACATTCCATGATATGATCGAAGTAGCACTTGAAGCAGCGATTGCTGAGTAAGCAGTAAACCGAATTCAGTACCTATGACACACTTCGATCAGTGGTATAGGTGTATATTGAGAACCTTTGAACGAAGACCGCTCTTGGTAGCGGTTCTTTTCATGGGAGTTTAGAAAGTAGGGAAGACGATGGACGAAAAAGATGCTCATGAAAACGGGGAGTTAGAACCAGAAAAAAAGCCGGAACCGAGTCGATATATCCGCATCAAGCCGTTTTCGTTGATCATGCTCATCTTTGCCCTTGTGCTGGCGACAGCAGCGGTCACATTCTTCACACTAACAGTCGGTGATGAAAAAGTCGTAGAAGTTGTTAAACCTCAGCAAGTGGGAATAGAACGGAAAGAATTCAATAAACTTTTCGATGCATATGATCAACTAAAACAAAGTTATTTTGATGAAGTGGACGACCAAGTTGTCATAGATGGTGCCATCAATGGTATGGTCGACGCGCTCGGTGATCCGTATTCGGACTATTTAAATGAGAAAGAAGCAAAACAACTCAATGAAAGTATTTCGTCAAGTTTTGAAGGAATCGGTGCGGAAATTCAAGAGTCCAATGGCTATATAAGTGTCGTATCTCCTATTAAAAATTCACCTGCTGAAAAAGTAGGGCTCTTACCGAATGACACGATTTTAGCTGTAGATGGAAAAAGCATCCATGGTATGTCTTCCTCGGAAGCGGTCCTGTTAATTCGGGGAGAAAAAGGCTCAACGGTCACGTTATCGATTCGACGAGGGACACGTGAAGAACCGTTCGATGTCAAAATTGTACGTGACGTCATACCAATCCATACCGTGTATGCCGAAATGTTGGATGATAAAATCGCGCATATTAATATTACCTCCTTCTCAGAAAATACGTATACGGAATTACTGGACGCTTTAAATGAAATGACAGAAAAAGGGATGAAAGGTGTCCTAATTGATGTACGCCAAAATCCAGGAGGCATCCTGAGTGGTGCCATCGATATTTCTGATCTATTTGTAGAAGAAGGAAAAGCGTTATTTCAAACGCAAGAAAAAGGCCGTCCAGCTGAAGTGTATCCAGCATCGAATGGTCAGAAAGTAAATGTGCCAGTTGCGTTGATCGTGGACGATGGCAGTGCATCTGCCTCAGAAATTTTAGCAGGCGCTCTCAAAGAGTCAGCAAAAATTCCGATTGTCGGAGTCAAAACCTTTGGAAAAGGAACCGTACAAACACCTACGCAACTGCAGGATGGTTCCAATCTGAAATTGACTACCGCTAAGTGGTTGACGCCAAACGGCAACTGGATCCATAAAAAAGGAATTGAGCCAGACGTCAAAGTGCCATATCCTTCCTATGCAACGCTTCCGTTTTTGGATTCATCAGAAGAAATGAAGGAAGGAATGGTATCTCCAACTGTACAAGCTGCTGAAGAGATGTTAGAGGCGGTAGGATACGATCCAGGAGAAGCGGATGGGCTGTATGACAAAAATACGGCACAAGCCGTCAAAACGTTACAGAAAGATTTGTCACTCGAACAAACCGGTGTGTTGTCTGGAGATACAACGATCGGCTTAATGCAAAAATTACGTGATAAAATGAAAAAAGATGATCCGCAATTGTTGAAAGCGAAAGAGGTCGTCTTAAAAGAAATCAACTCATAACTAGTTCCGTTCGATACGGACAAGAAGACGCGTCCAGCACAGTGAGCTTGGACGCGTTTCTTCTATAAGAAAGGATAGAGATGTATGATCGATGTATATTTAGTAAGCGGTTTTCTCGGAAGTGGGAAAACTTCCTTACTCGTCCAATTAATTGACCAAGTAAATAAATCAGGTAGACAACCAGCTGTTCTAATGAACGAATTTGGTGAACTCAATATAGATAGCCAACTAGTAGAAGAAGCTGGCGACGTGCCGTTAAAAGAGTTATTGAATGGCTGCATCTGTTGCACAGGTGCTGAATCAACGGAAGCGCAACTACAAAGCTTATTAGCAGACTATCCGCACATCGATGTCCTATTTATCGAAACGACTGGGGCCGCGCATCCTGTAGAAGCATTAGACGCGGTCTATTCCCCTTTATTCGCAGATCAATTAACCGTGAAAGGGATCGTCACTGTCGTAGATGCCAAGCGTTGGATAGACCGAGACAAGCTCTCACCTCGGATGCTTGCACTTTTCTTAGAACAAGTTCGACATGCCCATTTTATGCTGTTGAACAAAGTAGATTTATTAACAGCTGACCAATTGGCATTCGTCACGATGCAAGTGACGCAATTCAATAGCTTTGCGCCTCTTGTACAGACAACGAATGCGAAAATGGATTTTAGCTATCTAGAGAAGATGGTCGATGCAGCTTCTGCTCCTACACAAGCTGTGAGTACGGGTAGGGGGTTACCACTGGCTTCGAAGGTACTAACATTTGATCAGCCGATAAATCAAGATCATTTTGAGGAGTGGGTGCGTTCACTACCTGACACCGTGTATCGGATGAAAGGATATATTCAATTAGAAGGTTCCAGATACTCACATCTTTTTCAATATGCCTATGGGATGGTCAATTGGATTCCTGAATATATGCAAATCCCTTCGAAAGTAGTCATCATAGGAGAGCAAATTTCAAACATCGAATATCCCTCTCCACAGTAGTTGTCAATACCTTTTCACTACCAATAGTCTTCATGGAAGGGGAATATTGCTAAATGAAAGGAAGCTGACCCTCTAATCTGATAGGTTTGTAGATTGGATTGGATAGACTGGTAATTTTCGTCACATTTTCTCCTTTTCTAAAACGTTATGATTGGATGCGTAGAAGAGGAGGTACAGAGATGAAAAAACCATTATCAATCATCTTATTAAGCTCAGCTATTTTATTGCCCAACCATTCGGCGGAGGCAAGCACGATCGACACGACGCAAACTAGCCATACGTATAAGTGGAATGTACTCCACAACCAAAACCCGGATCTATTCAATTATATCTGGAAAAAATACAGTTTCATTCTGGAAAACCTACCAAACAAGCCGGTTGAAAAGCCTGAACAGCCGAACAAGCCAGAAGAAAAGCCAGAACAACCGAGTAAGCCGGTAGAAAAACCTGAACAACCGAACAAGCCAGAGGAAAAGCCACAACAACCTAGTAAGCCAGAAGAAAAACCTGAACAACCGAACAAGCCAGAGGAAAAGCCACAACAACCTAGTAAGCCAGAAGAAAAACCTGAACAGCCGAGCAAGCCAGAGGAAAAGCCACAACAACCAAGCACGCCAACTGAAGAACCACAACAGCCTACTACACCGCCAACAGCTGAAAAACCACAACAGCCAGCAACCGATGCAAATGTATCTGCAGTAGAGCAAGCGGTATTAGACTTAACAAATGCAGAACGTGCAAAAGCAGGCTTGAAGCCATTGCAATTTGACACAGCTCTACAAAAATCTGCAAAACAAAAGTCAGCAGACATGGCGAAAAATAATTATTTTTCACACACAAGCCCTACGTATGGTTCACCATTTGATCAAATGAAGATGAATGGCATTACATACCGTGCAGCGGCTGAAAACATTGCGATGGGTCAGCGGACTGCTCAAGAAGTAGTGACCGCTTGGATGAACTCTGAAGGCCACAGAAAAAATATCCTGACTCCAGGATTCACGCATATCGGTATCGGATATGATGCAAACGGTAATTACTGGACACAACAATTTATTCAAAAATAACATGTAGAAGCCGTCCTGAAAGTCATAAGAAATGACTTTCTAGGACGGCTTCTTTTTTTGATAGTAGAACCAAGCATAACACTACTCTTACATTAGAATGATTCCGCTCGTGATTGTTCCTGCCTCTTTTGAATCGTACGTAGGCGGAAGGAAAGAATGATGGCTCCTATCGTTAAACCCGTGATAAGTCCAACCCAATATCCATACGCTTCTAAACTAGTATAGCGAGCCAGCAAGAAACCTGTTGGCAAACCGATCAACCAAAACGAAATCACGCCCACTATAAACGTCATCGTTACATCTTTATAGCCACGTAATGCACCTTGAATGGGCGCCTGCACGGCATCAGATAACTGAAAGAAGGCCGCATAGATAAAAAACTGCATAGCTAGCGTAACAATAGCGGAATCTGGTGTATACATCGAAGCGATCGACTCACGGAATGATAGCAGGATGAATATGGATAGAAAACTAAACAAAACAGCAAATCCAATTCCGAGATATGTATAATCTCTAGCGTCTTTCGGACGGTTCCCGCCAATCGACTGACCAACTAATATCGTCGTTCCCATTGATACGCTTAGTGGCACCATATATAGTAACGATGTAAAATTTAAAGCGATTTGATGTGCGGAAATGACTTGAGCGGTATAACTGCTCATGAGTAAGGTGACGACCGAAAATATACTCATCTCGACAAAGATCGAAAGACCGATCGGCACCCCAACAACCAGAATCCCTTTCCATCTACTAAAGGACACACGCTGCCAACCGCTGAATAACATAAAATCTTTGAAGTGATTAGATGACCACGCAATTAAAGCGGCTATCAAAAATACCAACCAATAGGTAATACCTGAGGCATAGCCTGCTCCGGCACCACCTAGTTCAGGAAATCCGAAACGTCCAAAAATCAATAGATAGTTCAAACAGATATTAATAGGGGCGGATAATAAAATGATGAACATTGACACACGTGTCGCACCAAGCGCATCGAAAAACGAACGTAAGACCGTATAAGCCATCAACGGGACTAGACCGATACTCATCCCAGTCAAATATTCAGTCGCGACTTGAACTACTTGATCATCCAGAGGCATTTTGGCAATCGCCGGCAACACGCCCCACTTTATGAGCATAAAAATGATTGCCGAAAGAGTAAGAGAAACGTATAATGCTTGCTGGACAGTAGGTCGTATCTCTCTTTTGTTCTTTGCACCGATCTGCTGTGCGATAATAGGAGTGAGTCCCATTAAAATACCTGCAAGCCCTGTATAGACGGGCGTCCAAAAGGAGGTTCCGATTGTGACACCCGCTAGATGATACGTATCATAGCGACCTGTCATGAGAATATCAAAGAAAGACATCAAATACAGTGCGACTTGGGTAATTAATATAGGGATCATAATCTTAATGAATAGCAAAATTTTTTGTTTAACTGTTTTCGTTGAAGTAGACATGGTTTTCATTTCCTCTATATCTTGATTTATCAATACACATTGTACCATGAAAGACGGAATGAACATCATCTTACATAATCGACAGGAAAGGATGGGAAGAATGAAGCGACCGGTAATCGTATTAACAGGTGGCGGTACTGCAGGGCATGTATCCGTCAATCAAGCTTTAATCCCAGAATTTTTGGGTAAAGGATATGAAGTGCATTATATTGGTTCCCACGATGGAATTGAAAGTGAATTAATTGGTAAGGGACATCCTGAAGTTGTCTACCACTCCATACAGAGCGGGAAGTTGCGGCGTTATTTTTCAATGAAAAACTTTACCGATCCATTTCGGGTAGGGGCAGGCACTCTACAAGCCTTGTCCATTATTCGAAAGCTGAAACCAGAAATCATCTTTTCGAAAGGAGGGTTTGTTTCAGTTCCCGTCGTAATGGCAGCTAAACTTGCGAAGGTGCCTGTCGTGATTCATGAGTCTGATGTGACGCCTGGTTTAGCGAATAAATTGGCACTACCGTTTTCTTCGCAGATCTTCACGGTATTTGAACAAACATTGCAATATGTTCCGTCTGGGAAATCCACTTGCACTGGCCCTATTATTCGGCCTGAACTTTTCAATGGCAGTCGAGAAGAGGGTTTGCGTCTAGCAAGATTGACGTCTGAGCGTCCTATTTTTATTGTCATGGGGGGAAGTCAGGGCTCTGCTGTATTGAATGATGCGATACGCAATGCGTTACCGGAACTTTTGAAAAAGTACCAGATCATTCATTTGTGCGGGAAAGGAAACGAAGATGGCCAATTGAAAGAGTTACCTGGTTATGTACAGTATGAATATGTAACGACGGAGTTACCTCATTTGCTGGCGGCTGCTGATTATGCTATTTCACGAGCTGGGTCTAACGCGATTTTTGAACTGTTAGCCATTCATAAGCCTATGTTGCTAGTTCCGTTAGCTGCTTCAAAGAGTAGGGGGGATCAAATACTAAATGCATCGTATTTTGCTTCAAAAGGGTTAGCATTACAAGTAGAGGAAGAACATCTCGCTGACATTCCAATGGAAAAACATTTCAGAAATCTGGAGAAAGAAAAAGCTCGATTATTGTCAAATATTGAAAATACAACCGAACCAAAAACGCCCGGAAAAATGGCTGAAATGATTTTGTCTTTTCAGAAATAAAAAACAATAGATATACCTTTGTCAAAAGGTTTTTCGCTATTTTCCACTGTTTTTCATTGGCTTTACAGAAAAGTTCACAACTTTGTATTAATCCCTTTCAGTTCTAAGATTTGCGTGCTATTATTGTATAGAAGTATATAAAATAAACACAAGCCAACAGGCAAATGTGGAGGTCATATTACATGTCGAACAATGTGGATTCCCATCGTTCCCCGTATGCAGCTTTTTCGGGTCCAAACCTTGGGTATGTAATGGAAATGTATGATCTGTTTAAAACAGATCCGGACGCGGTAGATCCTGAGTTAGCAGAGCTATTCAGGAATTTTGGTGCGCCTCCAATTGAGGAGACGGAAGAGGGAGTAGTCGTAGCGCAAGGATCGCAGACAGATTTGCGCAAAGTACTTGCGGTCTACTCTTTATTAGAAGCCATTCGCTCTTACGGGCATCTTGCAGCCGACATTTATCCATTAAACGATCGACCAAAGGATACATCACGTCTTGAACTTTCATATCATGGATTGACAGAGAGCGATTTAGTTGGATTGCCAGCTTCCTTGTTCTTAAAAAATGTGCCTACAACAGTGCACAACGGACTGGACGCAATGAATTATTTGAAGTCCTTATATACGGGTCCGATTGCATATGAATTTGCTCACTTGATCGATGAAACAGAGCGTACTTGGATTCAATCAAAAATTGAAAATGGTGAAATACAGTCAAACATGCAAGGAGAAGAGAAAAAACAACTTCTTGAGCGATTGACAAAGATTGAAGGATTTGAGAAATTTATCCACCGTACGTTTGTTGGTGCGAAACGTTTCTCTATTGAAGGAGTAGACACGCTCGTCGTATTGATCGATGAATTAGTTCGCCGTTCCGAAGAAGCAAAAGTACAAAAGATGTTGATTGGAATGGCTCACCGTGGACGCTTGAATGTGTTAACACATAATCTAAATAAACCATATGAAATGATGTTTGCTGAATTTGCAGGCGTGCCCGCTTCACCGTTCTTGCCTAAAGATGGATCATTGGAAGTTACACGTGGCTGGTTTGGCGATGTGAAATATCATATGGGTGCTCTTTATAAAGGCGAATCTGGACTAAACCGTTTCTTGGCTTACAACCCTTCTCACTTAGAAGTAGTAAACCCTGTTATTACTGGACAGACAAGAGCTGCACAAGAGAACACAGATGCTCCTGGAATCCCGAAACAAGATACAAATGCAGCGTATGCAGTACTTGTACATGGAGACGCAGCATTCCCAGGACAAGGTATTGTACCAGAATCATTTAACTACAGCCGTGTACGTGGATTCCAAACTGGTGGATCGATTCATGTAATTGCCAATAATACGATTGGTTTTACAACAGAATTTTATGATTCTCGTTCGACACACTATGCATCTGATCCAGCAAAAGGCTTCGAGGTTCCTGTCTTCCACGTGAATGCAGATCATCCTGAAGAAGTGCTAGCTGTAGCGAAATTAGCGTTTGAATATCGCCAAAAATTTGGCAAAGATGTATTGATCGACTTGATCGGGTACCGTCGTTACGGACATAATGAAATGGATGAGCCACTAGTTACAAATCCGGTGATGTACCATGAAATCCACAAGCATCCAACAGTCCGTCAATTATACGGACAGCGTCTAGTAGAGCAGAAGATCATGACAGATGAAGAAGTCAAACAAATGGATCAATCCGTTATCGCAATGATGCAGGCAGCATACGACCGTGTGAAAGAAGAATCGGTGGATGCACCAAAAACTTCTAACGCAACACCAGAAGCAGTGCTTGCTGGACTGCCACGCGATCTGGAAACAGGCGTCTCAGAAGAACGTCTTCGTAAAATGAATGAAGAGCTATTGACCTATCCATCTGACTTTACTGTATTCAGTAAATTAGATAAAATTTTGAAGCGACGTCAAGAACCATTTAACGGAAAAGGTAAAATCGATTGGGCTCATGCGGAGCAACTAGCATTCGGTTCTATTTTACAAGATGGTAAGCCAATTCGTATGTCAGGTCAGGATATCCAACGTGGTACATTTGCTCAACGTCATTTGGTGCTACATGATGAAAAAACAGGTGAAGAATTCGTTCCGTTGCATCATATCGGCGGCTCTAATGCTTCATTCGTAGCTTACAACAGCCCATTGACAGAAGCTGGTATCGTTGGATATGAATTCGGCTATAACTTAGAAGAAGACAAAACAATGTCCATCTGGGAAGCGCAATATGGCGATTTCTCTAACATGGCACAAGTAATGTTCGACCAGTTTGTTTCATCTAGCTATTCAAAATGGGGTCAACAATCAGGTCTAGTTTTATTATTACCACATGCATTTGAAGGACAAGGACCAGAGCACTCTAGCTCTCGTATTGAACGATACTTGCAATTATGTGCTGAAAATAACTGGACAGTTGCGAATATCTCAAGTGCGGCAAACTACTTCCACGTCTTGCGTCGTCAATCATTGATTCTAGGTAGCGAAGCAGAACGTCCTTTGGTTATCGCAACACCTAAATCTTTATTGCGTCATCCATTAGTTGGAGCAGACGTTAATGATTTAATCGAAGGTCACTTCAAAACCGTTTTAGAACAACCAGGTACTGGAACGAAACCTGAAAAGGTCAAGAAGATCTTGTTTGCGAGTGGTAAAATGGCAATTGATCTTGCAGAAAAGATTAAAGACGGAGAAGGATTCGATTACCTACATGTTATTCGTGTGGAACAGTTGTATCCATTCCCATCCGAAAAAATCCAAGAAATCTTGGCTCGCTTCCCGAAAGTGAAAGATTTAGTATGGGTACAAGAAGAACCTAAGAATATGGGTACTTGGTCGTTTGCACGACCATATCTTCAAGAAATAGCTGACGGTAAAGACATTTCTTATGTTGGCCGTATTCATCGCTCAAGCCCATCTGAAGGCGACGGTGCTTCTCATAAGAAAGAACAAAATAGAATTATTGAAGAAGCTTTGAAAAAGTGATATAACAAGTAAGGAAGCTTTACATTACCAGTTAAAAACTACTTTTATAAAAGTAGCTAATCCGTGAAAAACGGTATACCTACGAGGAGGAATTTATTGTGGCAGAGATCAGAGTACCTGAACTAGCAGAATCGATTACAGAAGGTACAATTGCAAAATGGTTGAAACAACCTGGTGACAACGTGGATAAAGGTGAATTCATCGTTGAATTGGAAACAGACAAAGTGAACGTCGAAGTCATTTCAGAAGAAGCAGGTGTCCTGTCTGAACTACTGGCTGCGGAAGGCGACACAGTTGAAGTTGGCCAAGTTATCGCGATTGTAGGCGAAGGTTCAGGTGCACCGGCACAGCAAGCTCCACAAGCAACAGAAGAAGCAGCGCCTGCAGCACCAGCTCAAAAAGAACAAGCAGCTCCAGTTGCAGCAGCTGAGGAAACTACTTCTTCAGACCGTACGATTGCAAGCCCTGCGGCACGCAAATTAGCTCGCGAAAAAGGTATTAACTTAGCAGATGTTTCACCTGTAGATCCTATGGGCCGTGTACGCGCACAAGACGTAGCAGCGCACACGAATGCTCCTAAAGCACAGCCACAAGCAGCTCCAGCTGTAACGAGTTCAAAGGACGACGGACGCATTACAAGAGAAAAAATGACTCGTCGCCGTCAAACAATCGCGAAGCGTTTGCTTGAAGTGAAACAGTCTACAGCGATGCTAACAACATTCAACGAAATTGATATGACTAACGTGATGGCACTTCGTTCACGTAAAAAAGATCAATTCTTTGAACAAAATGATGTGCGTCTAGGCTTCATGTCATTCTTCACGAAAGCAGTAGTAGCTGCATTGAAGAAATATCCTTATGTGAACGCTGAAATTGATGGCGATGAAATCCTGTTGAAAAACTACTTTGACATCGGTATCGCAGTTTCGACTGAAGGTGGATTAGTCGTACCGAACGTAGTAGATGCAGACCGTAAAAACTTTGCTGAAATCGAAGCTTCTATCGGGGAACTTGCGAAAAAAGCACGCGATAACAAATTGACAATTGCCGATATGACAGGCGGTTCGTTTACCATCACAAATGGTGGAGTATTCGGTTCACTATTGTCTACTCCGATCCTAAACGGTACGCAAGTAGGAATCTTGGGTATGCATACAATCCAAAAACGTCCAGTAGCTGTTGGAGACAACATCGAAATTCGTCCAATGATGTATGTTGCACTTTCTTACGACCACCGTGTTATTGATGGGAAAGATTCAGTAGGATTCTTGAAAATGGTCAAGGAATTGATCGAAAACCCAGAAGATCTACTATTAGGTTCTTAATCGTCTAACCAAAAGAAGCGACCCGTGAGTGAACGGGTCGCTTTCCTATATAAACTTGAAAGGAGCACATTGCCAATGTCCTATCTAAATTGGGTAGAAGCACCCACTCTTAAAACCGTTACTTGCCTACACACCGATGCAGAAAAATACGTAGTAAACCATATGTTAACAGCAGGGAAGACGTATGAAGTGAAGAATGAAACAGATGAATTCCTCTTTATCGTCGACAATTCAGGAAAAGTAGGCGGCTATTACAAAACGTACTTTTCGAATTAATAAATTATTCTAAAGAAAAATTAGAAAAGTGCATAGGTACCGTTGATCTACGTTCCAGGCGGACGCGTTCTGCGGGGTCTCACCTGTCGAGTTTATCCCGTAGGAGTCGTCGCCTTTCACTACGGTCTACTAGCGTATTTTGCTGGCTTAAGCGAATTGCTTTCCATATACAGAGACTTCTGACTACAATAAATAATATTTTCTAAGTTTACTATATAGGGAATGGAGCGGAAGACGGGCGAAGGGCAAATTATGTACCTCCAACGCTTCTCTTATACTCGCAAAAGCCGTTCTTCGTGACAGCTTTTCCTGTGGGATTAGCGTGATATGTGAGACCCTTGACTGAGCGAATCAAGGGAAGCCGACTCACCGAAAACGTACGCCTGAAACGAAAATCCCAGACCGCTCACTAAGTACGTTTTTAAGCACATATTTTGGGAGCAGCCTTTTAAAAAAAACCGTCCTTTACGAAGGACGGTTTTTTGACTCTTCATATACAGATAATAATCGGTTTTTGAGATCTTCTTCCATTCGAGCGATCTCTGTTTCGGCTGCTTTTCGTTTAGCACGTCCGTCCGCTTGAATGACAAGTGTCTCTTCAATGGTTTGAATCAAGTTCTCTTGAGTCTTCTTCAACGTGTCAATTTCGATTAATCCTTTTTCGTTTTCTTTAGCCGTTTCAATCGTATTCGTTTTCAACATCTCTGAATTACGTAACAATAGATCATTCGTAGTCTTCGTTACGAGTTTCTGAGATTCTACCGCTTTTTGTTGACGATTCAACGTTAAGGCAATGGCGATCTGATTTTTCCATAATGGAATAGCTGTCATAATAGACGCTTGAATTTTTTCAGCTAGTGTTTGGTTTGTCTGCTGAATCATTCGGATTTGGGGTGCACTCTGGATCGTAATCTGACGAGAAAGCTGTAAATCATAGAGACGTTTCTCTAAACGATCCACAAACTGAGCCATATCATTTACTTCCTGAACCATCATTTGATCATTCGCTAACTCCGCTTTTCTGTGTAGCTCAGGAATGATCGTATTGTTGATTTCATCTACTTTTAATTCTGCAGCTGCAATATAGACATTGAGAGCTTGAAAATAGGTTTTATTTTGTTCATATAGATTATCAAGCATCCGCACATCTTCCATTAAACCACGCTTGGAATGTTCTAGTTGCACACCAATTTTATCAATTTGTGTACCAAGTTTTTGATATCTCGTCATCACTTCTTGAACAGAACGTGTCGCTTTACTAAATAGGCGACTCAAGCCCGATTTCTTCTTCTCTGATAAATCATCAGGATCAATCTCGGATAATTTATTCATCAGTTCATTCAACACATCACCAACCGGACCAATATCTTTACTTTGAACATGATCCAGCATTTTATGGGAAAAACGAGATAATTCATTTTGTGCATTGGCGCCATACGTTATGATCGCTTCATAATTACCTACAGGAATTTGTGAAGCCAACTGTTTCGCCTTGTCTTGTTCTTCCTTTGAAAGTCGATCAACAAGCTTAGTAGGAGCGGAGCTTTCTGCAAGTGTGGATTCCATTTCTTGTGGCAATAAGCTCGCATCCATATCAAATGGATTGCCAAGTAAGTCATCAACTGTTGTTTCTGCTTCAAAATTTTTATCTGTCATTAGAGTGTTCCCCTTTCGATTCAAGCAACGGTTTATCTTTATTAATCGTGACGCCTACAAAATCTATTTCCATTTGTAGCTGTTCTAAGTCTGTAGCCACAGCATTTCGTAAATCCTTTTCTAGCTCTTGATTCAGATCGGTCAATGTCTCACGTGTATGTTGAAGAGCTACTTTGATTTCTTGATCTTTTAACGGTTGATTTACCAGAAGACCATATTTAGACGTCAGTTCTACTGCTGAATCCAAATGAGCATAGAAAAACGTTTCCACTTGATAAAACTTCCGTGGATTGGATTGAACAATCTTAATAATCCTTCTAGCCATCGTCGTCATATCATATACTTGTCTAAATGCTTGGATGGAGCGAACTTGTCCATACATGTTGGCTAATCGTTTCAATTTTTTCTTAGATTCTGTAAGTTGATATTGAATATGTTTATATTCAGAGCGCGACATACCAAGTTGTTTTAAATTGGAACGTAATTGTATTTCTTTGACGGCAACAATTCCACCTGCATACAAAGAAACTCCAATTGCGGAACAAACAATAAAATTCAGACCCGTACCAGCCAACAGTCCAAACCAAGCCAGGAAACTTGTCGGAGCCATGATCATATGTCTCGTAAAGAAATTTTTCACTTTATTCATAATGGTTCAGGCCACCTTCCATCTTTCTATACATTACTTACGGATAAACAGCAAAAAAGTTTCATTAGTCTAAACAGGGAAGGGCATCATGCTTCACTGTACTTCTTACGATATTTGTTCCTATAGTAATTATAGCCGAAAGTAGACAAAAACTCATATATTTCGCCGTGACAATCTTTTTACTTTGCTAGTGCGAAATGATTTGCTAGAATTAATGTCATTCATGCATAGAGAGGCTAAAGGGGTGCATAGTAGTGTATGAAGTGATTTATATGAAAGCAGATTTTGAACCATGGTGGATGTTCGAGGAATGGAAAGATTATATACTCTCTACAAAAACGTTTCCTAACCAAACGGAAATGGAACAATACGTAAATGAATTAATACTACAAATGCAACAACAATTTGAGTACTATGAGACACGTAAAGGTTGTTTTCACTCATTTTGGTCGACTTCTGAGAAACAATATTGCGAAGGATGCGAAGGGGACCTGCAAATATATCATGGCATTATTATTTTACAGCATGGTCAACCTAATATATCGTAAAAACATTCTGTAAGTTTGTATGTTTTTTATTGACATCCAACCCATTTATGTTATAGTTATTATAAGTAAACTTATCGAACGACCGTATGCTACTTGATTCACCTATTACAAAAGTGATCGGCAACGTCGGTACTTTTTGTAATATGTGAATTTTTTTATGTGGAAGTTCATATATTAACAAGTACTTATTTATTTTTGGAGGTTATCGAATGAAACAAGGTACAGTAAAGTGGTTTAACTCTGAAAAAGGCTTCGGTTTTATCGAAGTTGATGGAGAAGACGATATTTTCGTACACTTCTCTGCAATCCAAGGCGATGGATTCAAATCACTTGACGAAGGTCAACAAGTGGAATTTGAAGTCGTTGAAGGAAACCGTGGTTTACAAGCAGCTAACGTTGTGAAATTATAATCCACTAATGAGAAGGCGCCTTATAATAGGTGCCTTTTTATGTGGAAAGAAGGCCTCCCTAAATTCAATTAAATGAGTTTAGGGGGGCCTCTTCATTTGTTAATCTTGTTTTGTAACAGTCTCTAATAGCGAGGTCACAACAAGCTTCTCGTCTGTCGTCATGATGGATTCTCTTTTTACTTCGCCAAATCCTTTTACTAAATAGATTCGATTAATGAAATCATCGCCCTTTTGTTCCATGACCACAGCATCATCAAATTTTTGATAAGGGGTATCAACAGAAATATTCGTTTCTACAATAGTCCAATCATCAAAAGTTGTGCCTTTCTCTATAGGTCCCTTTAAATAGATACGGATGGGTGTTAATGCCTTCAATTCTTCTTTTGACGGTATTTGTCCATCAATTTGAATCGGTTCCTCCTGAAGGACTTGTATTTCGTCTCCTTCTAGTTTGTACACTTTTTGAATAAATGAACCGCCATTATTTTCATGGACGACTACATAATCTTCAGCTGGAGAATTGACAGAGATATCTAATTCAGCGTATTCATTTCCTTCTCCTTTATAATGTGCATTAGATCCATCCGGAAGAAAGTAGTCCAGTAAGGATAGATCTGTCTTTTCTCCATGTTCCTGTTCGATCTTCCCATTATCAGCTGGTGGATGTTCTTTCGAGCTGCTATTACCATCTAATGACGTAGCAGGCTTAGAAGAGCAACCGCTCATTATCAACAACATCACAAATAAAAGAATGAATCCATTACGTTTCATGTAAAAACCTCCTTTATTTTGTGGTATTCCCTTAGTGATCTTAAGTATTCATAGAGTTATCAAAAAAACCGCTTTCTCTTTAGAGAAAACGGCAGTAAAATTTTATGCTTTTTGATTTTTCCATTCCAAATACTCATCGTATGACATCATTTTATCGAAGATCGTTCCATCGTCATTGATTTCAATAATACGATTGGCAATCGTCTGAATGAATTGGTGGTCATGAGATGTAAAGAGCATCGCGCCTTTAAATGCGATTAAGCCATTGTTCAAGGCTTGAATAGATTCCAAGTCCAAGTGGTTGGTCGGCTCATCTAATAATAAAACGTTCGCACTTGTCAACATCATTTTGGACAACATACAGCGAACTTTTTCTCCACCAGACAATACGCTAGGCTTTTTCTTTACTTCTTCACCCGAGAATAACATACGACCCAAGAATCCGCGTAAGAATGTTTCCGTTTCATCTTCTGGAGAGTATTGACGTAACCATTCCACTAACGTCTGCTCTGATCCTTCAAAGAATTCGGAGTTATCGATAGGGAAGTATGCACGTGTAGTTGTGACACCCCATTTGATGGAACCTTCATCTGGCTCGGTAACTTCAGCTAGCATATCAAGTAATGCAGACTTAGCAAGTGGATTACCAAGTAACACGACTTTATCTTCTTTGCCTAGTGTAAATGTGGCATTTTTAATATACGTTTTACCATCTACAGATTTTGTAACATCTTTAATCGTTAAGACGTCATTTCCAATTTCACGACCCATTGTGAAGTTCACAAAAGGGTAGCGACGTGAAGAAGGTTTAATGTCATCTAACTCAATTTTTTCAAGTGTCTTTTTACGAGAAGTCGCTTGTTTGGATTTCGAAGCATTCGCGCTGAAACGAGCGATAAATGCTTGTAATTCCTTCACTTTTTCTTCTTTTTTCTTATTTTGCTCTTGAGATAGCTTTAACGCAAGTTGGCTAGACTCATACCAGAAGTCATAGTTACCTGCGTAGATTTGAATTTTACTAAAGTCCAAATCCGCAATATGTGTACATACTTTATTCAAGAAATGACGGTCGTGGGAAACCACAACGACAGTATTTTCAAAGTTGATCAAGAATTCTTCTAACCACTGGATAGCTTTTAAGTCCAAATGGTTCGTCGGCTCATCGAGAAGTAAGACGTCTGGTTTTCCAAACAATGCTTGGGCAAGTAATACTTTTACTTTATCCGATCCTGTTAACTCGGACATTTTCACATGATGCAAACTTTCTGGAACGCCTAGACCTTGAAGGAGAACAGAAGCTTCAGATTCTGCTTCCCATCCGTTTAGCTCGGCAAATTCACCTTCTAATTCCGCTGCACGCATGCCATCTTCATCCGAAAAATCTTCCTTCATGTAGATCGCATCTTTTTCTTTCATCACGTCATAAAGGCGTTTGTGACCCATGATGACCGTTTCCATTACTTCATGTTCTTCATATTCGAAGTGATTTTGCTTCAATACAGCTAAACGCTCATCTTTACCCAAGATCACGTTACCCGTTTGCGGCTCAAGCTCACCTGAAACGATTTTGATGAAAGTAGACTTACCCGCACCATTTGCTCCAATTAATCCATAGCAATTGCCTGGATTGAATTGTATATTGACGTCTTCGAACAGTTTACGATCGCCGAAACGAAGACTTACATTACTGACTGCTAACATAATTAAATCCTCCTAAATTCACAATGCTCCTATTATACATGAAAAAACGTTGGAATGGAATGTTTGGACTGGTACTGATTGCATTTTCGGTTTACGATAAGAGGCGAGAGAAATAATCGCTGGATTTACGGAAAAGGAGTTCTTTCATTGCGCTCAAAAACATCACAATTCATTTTGCTTCTCGCTATATTTATCGTAGCGCTGAATTTACGTCCGGCGATAACGTCTATAGGACCCATGCTGGATATTGTTCGGGAAGATTTAGCCTTGTCCAACACGCAAGTCAGTTTGTTAACTGTTATCCCTGTCATTTGTATGGGAGTGTTCGCTATGCTGGCCCCAATTCTAAATCAATCTATCGGTCTGCACAAAACGATGTACTTGATGCTGCTCGTACTGGCGATCGCAACGGGACTTCGATTCGTAGTCTCATCGTTTACTTACCTTTTACTTACAGCGCTAGGCGTCGGGATTGCGATTGCAGTAATTGGACCGTTACTTTCCGCATTGATTAAACAATATTTCCCGCATCACGTGGCTGTGGTTGTAGGAATCTATTCTTTTGGTATGGGCATGGGAGCTACATTGAGTACCGGATTAACTGCTGTGTTTTATGAAGCTTCGGATTCATCGTATGCATTTGCATTAGCCATTTGGTCCGTACTTGCCATTGTGGGAATCATTGCTTGGAAAATTACTGCATCTCATCCACTAGAAGTGAAACAAGCGACCGAACTAGCAATAAAAAAAGGGGAGAACCCATGGCGAAGCAGAACTGCCTGGAGTTTTCTATTATTTTTTGGTTTGCAATCGGCATTGTTCTTTTCTATTTTAACTTGGCTCGTGCCAATCGCTGTTACAAACGGCATGACACTCTTACATGCGGGGACATTACTCAGTATGATGACAATCGTTCAAATCGTTATGAATATTGGCTTTCCGATACTCTTACAGCGCTTCGCTTCTAG
The DNA here is from genome assembly GCF_009651005.1 of Sporosarcina obsidiansis. Taxonomy (GTDB): domain Bacteria; phylum Bacillota; class Bacilli; order Bacillales_A; family Planococcaceae; genus Sporosarcina; species Sporosarcina obsidiansis. Next base: position 29,491 of record NZ_WHVW01000013.1, on the reverse strand, counting down.
AACACCTGCACTAGTAGGAATCTTACTCATCGGTATGTTGTCAATTGCTTTTATGTGGACAGCACAGCCTATTCTGTTTGCTGTTGGCGTTTTATTAATGGGTTTTCCTTTAGGAGGGCTATTTCCGATCGCGTTACTAATGCCGATGGATGCCACCGACACAGCAGAAGAAACCAATACATGGACCGCGATGATGCAGACAGGCGGGTTTATTATGGGTGGAATTCTCCCTTTGTTCATTGCGATGCTATATGATTACACAGCAAATCATCAAGTTACCTTATTCGTATTTCTCCTTTTATTTGTGGCTATGCTAGTACTAGCCTTACGAATCGGAAAATCTACTCGTAAAGCGTAAATACGAGACGCAACCCGTAGTAGACAAAAACGTCTTTATTACAGAACTAATGGGATAATGGAGGAATGAAAGCCAAATGGATGAACACTTGGAAGAACAGCTGCCGCGTCGCAGAAGAAAGAAGCGCAAACTCCGGATCGGCAGGGTTATTTTTGCGTTCCTATTGCTATTCTTCATTGCAATTTCGGGGTATTCTTATGTGCAATACAAGCAAGGAAAAGCAATGACAGCTGGCAACGTAATTGACCCTGGAGACTTTCAAGGTGATCTACTAGATCCTCAAGATCCCACAACAGAGAATTATTTGCTGCTTGGAATTGATAATGATGGATCTGGAAAATACCGAACCGATACGATGATGGTGCTTTCTTGGGATCAAACTGCGGGAACTGCGCGTCTGATCTCGTTTATGAGAGATATATATGCCCAAATTCCGGGGTATCAATCATACAAATTGAATACTGCTTACTATCTGGGAGGCGTGCAAACCGCTAAAGAAACTATTACAGGAATGTTCAATATCCCGATTCATCATTATGCAGTAGTGGATTTTGACAATTTCGAGTCTATTATGGATATCACGTTCCCTAAAGGATTAGAAATAGACGTAAAGAAAGAAATGTCTGAAAAGATAGGCGTAACGTTAACACCCGGAACTCAGCGACTGAACGGCAAAGAACTGTTGGGATATGCAAGATTCCGCGCAGATACTGAAGGAGACTTTGGTCGAGTAGCTAGACAGCAGGAAGTGATACAAGCCGTAAAGAACGAACTTTTTAGTTTGCCTACTATTTTGCAAGCTCCAAAAGTGGCTGGTGCACTCCAGAACTTTGTACAAACGGATCTAACCTCAAAAGACGAGTTGACAAAAGTCTTGACGGTTATGGCAAAGCGAAAGCTGGATCTTGAGACGTTGAGAATCCCTGTAGAGGATAGTTATTCATTCACTTCTTATCGACATGCAGGGTCCGTTATTGAAGTGGACTTAGAGAAAAATAGGGAAGCGATTCGTTCCTTTTTAGCATCTCAATGACGTACTGATTGGAGGGAAATGAGATTTTGAGACAGCCACCAAAAAAGAATTCTTTAAAGGATTTTTGGTCTATTCGTTCAGCATCACCGATCGTCGGATTTCTTGGTGGTCAATCTACACTGTTTGTACTTCTTTGCCTATTGCTTATTGGATTGATCATCTTCATTTTCACTCAAGTTTCATTCATTTTTTATCCAATTCGAGTGTTTTTCTCTACCGTTGTGTTGCCGGTTGTTCTGGCAACGATTTTATACTATTTAATGAGACCTATACTTCGTTTTTTGGAAGTTCGTGTACGCATTCCGCGTGTGTATGGAATTTTAGTGTTATTTTTAGCAGCCGCCGGATTACTAACATTAGTTATTTTCTTAGTGTTACCCTTCTTGCGTGTACAGACAATCAATTTATTCGATGAATTTCCATCCTATTTCAAACAACTTATTTTGGATATGGATCAATTTTTGAGAAATTCCGTATTTTCCCCCGTATATGAAGGATTTAATTTCAATGTCAATACGTTCTTGGATTCGGGTTTTGAAAGTATTGGAAAGTTTTTCACAGAAACACTCGGGGGAATTGCTTCTGGTGTCACCTCGTTCATTTCTGCATTAACAGGGATCATTTTAAGCTTGATTACGGTACCACTCATTTTGTTTTATTTACTGAAAGACGGCGAAAAGCTACCACAAATGATTTTGCGTATGCTACCGCCTCGTTTGCGTGACGATGCTATGATTATTTTCAGGGATGCGGACAGACAGATTAGTGCGTATATCCAAGGGCAAATTTTAGTAGCCATCGCAATCGGCATCATGGTATCAATAGGATTTCTTATTATAGACATGAAATACGCATTGTTGCTCGGTGTGCTGGCGATGTTTACTAGCATTGTGCCTTATCTAGGACCTGTCATCGCGATCACACCCGCAGTCATTATCGCGATTGTGACTTCTCCTTTCATGCTTGTGAAGCTAGCAATTGTCTGGACGATTGTTCAAGTGATAGAAGGAAAATTCATATCTCCGCAAATCATGGGGAAATCACTACATATTCATCCGATCACGATTATCTTTGTGTTGCTAACTGCCGGCTCATTATTCGGTGTAGCTGGTGTGATTTTAGGGATACCTTCATACGCATTGCTGAAAGTCGTCGCCACGCATGTCTTTTATCTATTTACTCTTCGCTACAACCGTTTTGAAACGGAGGAAGAGATGTATTATGAAACTACGGAAGATGTAAATCACATAGAATAACCCGCCGACATTGTCAGCGGGTTTTCTATTTCATGGAGTTTCGTATATAATTGTGCCAGTTTTAGATAAATCATAGCCACCAATTGCACGGATTTTGTCCTGAAAACTTATGGAATTCAACGTTTCAAGGATCATATCCCGAAGATTTTCATTGTCATCAGTTTTCAAAAGCACCACATCGTACTGTTCTTGAATTAATGGAATAAAATCGACATTCATGAGATGTGCCGTTTTTTCTATTCCCACTCCTACGTCCGCTTGTCCTGAAGCAATACGTGCAGCTACTGCCATATGATTTAACTCCTCGTCCTCGTAACCTTCTATTGACGGAGCGACAATATTAGCTAGCCTCAACTGCTCATCTAGCAAAACACGCGCGCCTGAACCTTTCTCACGGTTGATCAAGCGGATGCCTGATTGTTTCAAATCCGACCAGGTACTTATCTGTTTCGGATTGCCTTTTTGTACATATAATCCAGCCATTCTACCTAATAAATTAACGACTAGATACGAACGACCTGTTAGCAAACGCGTAACATACGGTAAATTATACTGTCCCGTTTCTCCATCAAACAGATGTGTACTGACGATATCGGCCTCTCCTTGATACATTTTGACCAAGCTATTGAGACTGCCTGCAAAAGAACGCAGGGGACGATAGCCAATCTGTGCGTCCTCAATATAACTTGCTAAAATATCTAAACTCAAATCTTGCCCACTTATAATGACCGTTGATTTTTTTGTTAGATTAGAAGGTAGATCGGGATTGACGTTCTCTATAGGTTGTGGATGTGGAAAGTCACCACCGCTTTTCAGGCGTTCTTTATAAGCCGTCAAATCCACTGCATCCACTCGCATTTGGCGTCCTACACGATACGCGCGTATTTCTCCTTTTTTAATGAGATCGTAGACCGTCAGTTTTGAAACTTTCAGTAATTGGGCAATTTCTTCAGTCGTATACGATACACTACTTTCTGGATTGCTCATTTATTTAACCCCCCATACACTTACATCTATCTTCCGTCATTCCTATAAAAAATGCAAAATTGACAAGTTTCTAAAAGCATATTATGATAATTCTACATATAACTAAACATAACTAGTTATATGTAGTTATATCTAAACAAATTAGGAGGAAATATATTTGAAGCGTTTTTACTTATTAGCTTTATTCGTCATGCTTTCTGTCCTTTTGGTAGGTTGTGCAGATGAGGAGCCTGAAAAGGTAGATTCGACTGTAAAAAATTCACCTGCAACTGACAAACAACCAGCAAAAGAAGTAGAGTTATTGATTTCTGCAGCAGCCAGTTTAACGGACGCGTTAGAAGATATGAAAGCTACATACGAGGAACAACATGAAGGCGTTACACTGACATATAATTTCGGCAGCTCTGGTAAATTGTCAACGAACATCGAGAATGGAGCACCATCTGATGTCTTCTTATCGGCAAGTTCCAAAGATATGAACGACATGGAAGACAAAGGACTTATTGTGGAAGGTTCTAGAGCAGATTTCACGTCAAATGTACTCGTGCTGATCGCAAATAAAGAGTCAGATAGTACGATTACTTCATTCGAAGAGATCGATCCGTCTACTATCGACTATTTCGCAGTAGGGGAGCCAGAAACAGTTCCAGTAGGGCGCTACACAAAAGAAATGTTTGAACACTTGAATTTATGGGAGTCTTTGCAAGATAAGCTTGTGCGTGGTTCAGATGTACGTCAAGTGTTGACACATGTAGAGATGGGCAATGCGGATTACGGTGTCGTGTACTCTAGTGATGCCTTTATTTCGAATGACGTAAAAGTATTGGCTGAATCGAATCCTGATTGGCATGCACCGATCGTCTATCCTGGAGCAGTTGTTGAAGCTTCTGAACACAAGGAAGCCGCACAGCAGTTTTTGGATTATTTAACGAGTGACGTAGGAAAAGAAGCCTTACAGCAATTCGGATTTAAGTAAGTAGAAGAGGAGGAGAAGGCTTGCTCGAAATGGATTATTCACCTTTGTTATTATCGCTGAAAGTGGCAGCCATCTCCACCTTCATTGTATTCCTAGCAGGCGTGTTCATAGCGTATTTGCTAGCAAAACGAGATTTTTTTGGTAAGAGTATACTGGAAGCTTTATTTTTATTGCCACTTGTCTTACCACCAACCGTCGTAGGATTCGGTCTTCTTATTTTATTTGGTAAAAAAGGATGGATTGGTAGTTGGCTGTTGGAATGGTTCGACTTACAAATTGTCTTTACATGGATTGGCGCAGTAATCGCCTCAATCGTGGTATCATTTCCTCTTATGTACCAAAGCGCTGCAGCTGCATTTGAAGGTTTGGATGAACGTCTATCGAATGCAGCACGGACGATGGGCGCTTCGGAATGGAGAGTATTTTGGTCGGTGGTTTTTCCACTTGCATGGCCAGGTTTAGTGGCCGGCTTAGTTTTGTCATTTGCCAGAGGTCTTGGTGAGTTTGGAGCGACATTAATGATAGCAGGTTATATACCAGGCAAAACCGACACGATTCCAATGGCGATTTATTTTGCTGTAGAATCAGGTCAGATGGAAAAAGCGACGTTTTGGGTCATCATCATTATAACATTCGGTTTCAGTTTGATATTGTGGGTGAACTGGTGGAGCAAGCGCAACATTCGTCGATTTACTAGAACTTGATGATGGGGAGGTAAAAAGATGCTAAACGTACAATTCCTTAAACAGCTTGCACATTATGAGATGGACATTCAATTTGAGATGAAAGCGGAAATCCTCGTATTAGTTGGTCCATCTGGTTCAGGGAAAACGACAATTTTGAATACCGTTGCCGGACTTGTTCATCCGGATAGCGGGACAATTGTTTCCAAGGATCGGGTGTTTTTCCAAAGTGACGAAAAGCCTTTACCGGCAAGAGATCGCCAAATCGGATATTTATTTCAAGATTATGCGCTGTTCCCTCATATGACAGTTGAAAAAAATATTTGGTATGGTGTTAAAAAGAAGCAACAGAAGGAGAGCGTCGCAACAATCCAGCAACTCCTACACGTCTTAGGTATTGAACACTTACTGCAAAAATTTCCTCACCAAATCTCAGGTGGAGAAAAACAACGTGTCGGGTTAGCTAGAGCACTTGCTGCACAGCCATCTGTTTTATTGTTAGATGAGCCTTTGTCAGCACTTGATAAAGAGACACGACAACAATGCCAGGATGAGTTACTACGCTTACATGAAATTTGGCAAATTCCTTTTATCATCGTTACCCATGATCTAGACGAAGCAGAAAGACTTGGTGACCGAATTATTTATTTGGACAAAGGTCATATTGTACGTGAAGAGCGGAAAAAATATTTGGTATCAGCGTACTAGCATAATGTGGAAATCTACTTAGCTCCGATTTAATGAATCAGAGCTTTTTAATTTTTACTGATATTGATTGAGACAGTTCCAACTTACCTTAGACATCGCTTGTATTTACAAAAGAATATCGCCATACTAGAAGGAACCACTAATTCATTGAAGAGGGGCTAGTACTGTGAGCAAGCAATTGAACAAGCGAAAAGCAGAACATATCCAGATTGTCCTGGAAGAACACGTCACAGGAAATGAAATCACCACCGGCCTGGAACAGTTTCATTTTATACATAACGCATTACCTGAATTAGCGTTTTCTGATATACAAATAGATCAAACATTTTTCTCGAAAGAATGTAAGGCTCCATTTTTAATTAGTTCAATGACAGGTGGCGCTAACTTCGCCGAAACCATCAACCGAAACTTAGCAACTGCTGCAGAGCAAAGAGGCTGGGCACTTGCTCTCGGATCGACACGTGCGTTAATCGAAAGTGAGGCCTACAGGCAATCTTTTGATCTCAGAAAGTATGCGCCTACGATCCCAATTATTGCGAACTTGGGCGCGGTTCAGTTGAATTACGGCTTTTCTGTAACGGAATGCCGTCAGATTATCGAGTATACAGATGCAGATGCACTGGTACTACATCTGAATAGCCTCCAGGAAGTTATTCAGCCTGAAGGCAATACGAATTTTAGCAGTTTACTACCAAAAATCGAGAATCTATGTGCGGCTTTATGCATTCCAGTCGGTATTAAAGAAGTTGGATGGGGAATTGATCCGTCGATAGCTAGACAACTGCTCGATGTCGGTATTTCGTTTATTGATGTCGCAGGTGCAGGGGGTACGTCCTGGAGCCAAGTGGAAAAATTCCGCACGGATCCAATCAAACAAAGAGCAGCAGCCGCTTTCAGTGAATGGGGTATTCCAACAGCTAGGTCCGTTGAAGATATTGCACCTATTGCCGATGAAAAACTACTGATAGCAAGCGGAGGTCTACATACCGGAGTAGATGCAGCAAAGTGTATCGCTTTAGGCGCAGATTTCGCAGGATTCGGAAGATCCATTTTAAAGGAAGCAACTTTTTCAGTGGAAAGTATTATACAAACAATGGAAGTTAGAGAACTTGAATTACGAATGGCCATGTTTGCAGTGGGTGTTCAGAATCCAAATGAATTGCAACAAACAAATCGACTTCAAAAAATTACTCGTGACTAACTGGTCACGAGTTTGTTGAGTAACTAAGGAGGAATTCAAATGTGGAAATTGGTGAATTGCAAGATGATACAGACAACGGATGAAACTCGGGTAAAATTCCGTACAAATATTAGTCAAGAGATTTTACAGCAATTAGAGAACTTATCCGAAGAATACGATACATATAGCAATTATTTATTAGAAAACGGTTTACGAAATGTATTAACACAAGAAATCATCTCATACGATAAAAATTTGCGCCCAAAAGATCGAGTTCAATATAAAACGACCTATGATAAAGAACTACTGGAATCCGTTAAGCAGCTAGCAAAGGAACAGAAGTTGTTTATTAATGACATCATTGAATATAGTGTAGATCATATAGATTTCAGTGATGTGAAAACAAAGGACCATAAAAATCGCTTGGAAGAGTAGCGTGAAAGGTCAATGAGGGACATAGAAAATATATAGATCATACAACGCCCCGAACATAATATAAATTATAGGAAGTTGTGTTTCGTTTTTAAGTATACTTGAGACAGTGAGACAAAAGCGTATTTTTTGTAATAAGACAACAAGATCCTCATGTTTATTTCATATTAATATTTTTGTGAAGATAAAATATCCGTTTTAATTTCCACTGCTCCTTTACTTTACGCAACTTTTACACATTCTATCTTCTATAAAATCAAGAGACCGATATCGCTTAATATAATATTTATAATCCACTTTTCACCTATATGGCTTCTAAGACGAAATCTTAGAACTGTTTTTCTATCGCTTTTGATAAAGTTTGATCAAAGCAGATTCTTTCCTTTTCTGCCAATGAATCGAACCCTCATTCAGAATTGTGCCCTGTTACCTATCTGTCCGAATGACTAATCTCACTATAAAATAATATGTTACACCCCCACATAAAACACGTTTCATTTAATATCCGAATGAAACGTGTTTTATCATACAGAGTCACCAGACACTGATTTTTAAATAACGCAATATTATATTTTTCACTCAACAGCTTCGGATATTTCAACCGTCCCTTTAATATTTTCCAATGATTTACCCTCATAGTTACCAACGAACAAATAATATGTGCCAGCTAAATGGCTTGGTACTACCATAGGATGAGGAAATTCCGTATTTAATGCGTTACCAGTTAATCCTGTTTCCCCTATATACCCATCATGCTCAGTATATTCGTTCGTTTTCATGAAGTTGATAGTCAAATTTCCGTTTCCTTCTGACTTAAGGTTATAAGTGATGAAATCCCCCTCTTTAAGCGTATACTGCCCTAGATTCACGCCCTCACCACTAGCTATATACTCACCAAGGAAAGCACCGTTAGTTCAAACGAAACGGTCTTTACTTATTACAGTCCAAAGAAATCAGTCCCTAACAAGATGAAAAACAGCATAAGAGTGAATACTATTCTGCCTACTGTTAATTTGTAAGTATTATGAACCTCATGATATTTTCTTTCCATAACTGCTCTAAATACTTCAATAACAAATAGAAAAACAAGCAAAATCAACCACGGTTGTTGTAGAAACCATATCTGAATGATCGGGTTCTCCGAGCTGCTTAAAACATATCCTAACAAGATGCTTATCACTGCTATAATTCTGAATGTCCGATCAATTTTTTTATGTTTCTTTATGAGAAAGGTTTGTTTCTCTTAACCTTTAATAAATAACCCATTATTAAATCAAACAGAAACATGGATAATAAAACAATAGTCAACAATAGAAAACTCCCTACATCAAGCATAATTCAATCTCCGTCTCCTATTAAAATCGTCACTATCTTGATTCCTTCCACGATAAATTATCTCTTCAAAGTGTGTAGGTTTAAAATAAACAATGTTCTTCATCAACTGACTCCTATTTCGGTAAAGCAGTGTATAAACTATCTGACCCTTTTCTGGTCTAACGTTGTACGATTAAAGTACCCGTTTAGAAATGGCTCAAGAAGAAATAATTCCTTGTACTGGTCTTACCACTTTACTCTTAGATATGATTTATGCCTCTTGTAATAGATTCAATAAATCCTGTTCTGAAACAGGATCATAAAGTGATTGATTCACGTCAGTCATAACAGCCCAGTATCTATCACCGTATGACCAGTGCCACCACTCTGTAAAGTAATTAACAAAACCAACAGACTGGAGAGCATGTGCGAGAACTTGACGATTATAAATTGCTTGTTCCGTGATATTTGTTGCATCAAAAAAAGTTGCATTATCAGTTTCATGTGGTATAGCATCAAAAATCGTACCGAGATCTAATTCATTATTATTTGAATCAATTAAGGTTATATCGATAGCACCACCTGTTGGATGAGGAGCTACATTTGGAGGGGCAACATACTTAGATGCCTCAGCAATTAGATGATCTAAATCCTGATTCGAGGAATTTTCTCTTACGCGTTGAATAGATCGCTCGAAAGCTAGTTTTTGGATATGTAAAGGTCTATATCCTTCCTTTATTAAAAATCGAATATCTTTCGGAAGATATTTTTTAGCAAAAACAAGCTTTTTAGCTATCGAAAGGCGGACAAAGGAAAAGTAAGGAGTCCTGCTATAAAGAGATGGATCCACAACAATTTCTGAATCAAAGTTAACAAGATCGACAAATGGTTCTTTAGAAAATGGAACACTTATAGCGGAAACTCTTGGATCACTCATTAAGATATTTTTTGACATTTTATGATCTCCCTTCTTATAATGATTTAGTTATGTTTATAATGCTTGCTTTCCTCTAGTTTAGTACACTTTACTCAATTAAATGGCTCGATTCCTGCATAATTTTGTTCAATAATTGTGCCCGTAAACGTACAAAGGAACCTATTCGACAGTTAAAGAAAAAGCATAACTAGCAGTACCTTGTTTCCGGTGTGCTAGCACTTGGTAAATTACTTTTCCTTTTATCAGAAAGAAGAACTTTATCTGTTGGTAGCATCCAGTTTTTTCAACATCGTAAGTATTTTTGAATTATTTTGATACCCGACTAAGTTTCCATACTTGAAATCATTTGTTGTTCTTGCACCTATCTCAGCAATCCAATCCCTTTTACCTTCACTGGTAGCTGATGATGATACATGCTAAAATCAGGCGAAACGCTTCTTCCTGCTGCGTGCATCAAGTAGTTTGTGGCCCTGTCACGATCAAATGTTAGGACGGCAAGTTCACCAAAAGAAATTTCTCCTGACTGATATAATTCTTTAGCTATTTCAGTCATCTCGCCAAAAGTAGCATTTCGTACATTATATTTATTCGAAAGTTCTTCATATACTGAGGAGGAATTTCTTTGCTCAATAGCTACTGAGTCCGATATAGTAAACACTGTGTCTCTAGTTTCTGCAATTTTCATAGCATTACTTTTTGAATATAAAGGGTGTGATTGAGAAGACATTACGGTATTTATTGTCATACGTTAATCTCTCCTTCTATCCTAGATACTAGTTATATATTTGGAAATTCCGTTTTCTTTTTCCCAAGCTGCCTGTTTCTTTTGCTGCATAGGATTCGATAACTGTTCGAGCTGTTTCATCAGCATTGCATGAGCTGTGTCGATTAGAACGCTTGCTTCATCAGACTTTATGCCTTCCTGAGCTTCTGTTTGTTTCGTCTCCATCAAAAGAATTTTATCTCCATTTGCTTTTATTATATAGTTACGTATATATCCCCCTTCATTTCTAACCACGAATTTTGGCTTGTTATTCTTTTTATCATCCTCATTCAAGAACAAATTTGAAATATTTTGCTCCTGTCCTTCTTGGTTTTTCAACGTGTTAAAATATCCCATTGCAGTAGAAGATTGAACTTTCATTTCAAGATACACCTTTCTCTATTTGCTCAGTCAGTTTTAGTATCGGATTTTAAATCGTATATTAAAGCCTAACACTTCGTATGTTATCAAGAACCTATCTTGGTGAGTCGCCTTTATTTCTACAAATTAATAAAAAGGATCGCAAACTCATCGTTTGCGATCCTTTTTATTATTTAGTTTCTTTTTTATCGTAGCAACATGAACAATCTTTCCATCTTTCGCTTCATCCACGAGCGAACTTTCTAGATTGTCGATTCATATTCTTCATTGACATCTGATCAACTTCAACTTTCTGATTTTTTGTCGTCAATAATTTAAACTGTTCGTCGTCTTTCATTACGTTCATTAATTATTTCTTTCAACTTATAAAGTAAGCATTCATAATTATTAATCAACCAGATACGATTTCTCGTTCACATATTGAAGGACCTTTTCCACCAATGCCTCCGCATCCTCCGCTTCAATAGTTTGCAATTGAATCTGGCAAAACGGTTTGATTCTACAGCGAAGACAGCGTCTGAAGCATCCCGTTTCATAGACCTTCACAAGTTCTGAATAATCCTTTTCAAGAGTTTTCTTAGCCTGGTCAGATGCGGTTCTGCGAAGGTTGTTTTCACAAAACTTAACAGCGCGCATTAGGCTTCATCATAATGCGTGAATTGAATATCGAGTGTGCGCAAATAGGTTTGCAAGCCGGCATCTTGAATGGGTATAATATAAGCCGCTTCGCTCGATTCATTATGATGAGAATGCCAAAGCCCTGGCGGTGTAACGAATGCTTTGCCTGTCACCCAGTCGATGCGAATTGGATCAATGATTTCATTGGTCTCCGGATCGATTTGATCGCCAACTAATGTATATGTGCCAGGTGCCGCATACGCGACAAAATCGAGCGCAACCGATTTATGGCTATGGGGAGCCTGATTGGATCCAACCGGTACAATGCCGAGCATGGCCCACAACACATGGGTAATCGTTAAGGTTTGATCGAACTTTTCATTGTTCAACAAAATGGAGATACGATTTTTTAAATGCGCATCCGGGGCATTCACCACTTCTTCCAAATGTTTTTTCGCCATTTCCGCAGTGTATAACGTCGGTTTGAAACGGGCCTCTGTCGCCTTTACGCCTAAATAGTCAAGAAGTGGCGTGTCTACAATATAATAAATCGTTGCATCCTCCACCGCCGTATGAATACTGGTCGATCCGGATGGCAATGTGATAAAATCCCCTTGTTTCCAGTCGATGTTTTCCCCATTTACTTCCGTGCGCCCGGCACCTGAAATAATATAGTAAAGTTCACTCGTGGCATTCGGTTCCGTTTGAATGGAATCACTCGCATTAATGCGTATAAATTGTGCAAGTAGCGAAGGACTTGTCGCCAAGTAATCTGTTTTTAATTCCTCACTTAGGTCTAATGTGACGATTCTCGTTTCACCAGATTGATAAAGATCCGGACTAAATTCTTTGGCAGGTATCCGACTGATAATTCCGCTTCCAATCGGATCTGCCGCATTGGTATACTCCAAAAATTGCGCGTCACCCGTCCAATTTTCCACAGCTTCCCCAACAGAAAATTTTCCCGCGTGTGCATTTGTTGACAATGACATCTCCTCCATTCGATTGATATCTATAAGTTTAGCTTGCTAGTCATCATTCGTGAAGTATATAATTCATATAACAACGATACGTTTTTCGAATTATTAGAAATTTGGTGGCGCAACAATGGAATTAAGACAGCTCCGCTATTTTATAGCCGTGGCAGAAGAATTAAATTTTAGTCGCGCGGCAAAACGTTTACATATTACACAACCGCCATTAAGTATGCAAATTCAAAACTTGGAAAAAGAAGCAGGGGTTCTACTATTTCATCGAACAAACCGGAGTGTTGAATTAACGGAGGCAGGACAACAATTCTATCAGGATATCGTCAAAATTATCGATTACCTAGAAAGTTCTGTCGAAAATGCAAAACGGATTCATCTTGGAAAACTTGGATGTTTGCGCGTAGGATTCGTTGGTTCCGCAACCTATGATATTCTCCCCGCCGTTTTACGGGAATTCCGACAACAATTTCCCGACGTCCAAGTTCACCTTTCTGAATTATCTACGCCTGCTCAACTCGAAGCGTTACGACAGAACGAAATCGACGTCGGCATCCTAAGACCGCCAGTCCGCGATGACACACTGAACACCGAAATCGTCTCTATTGATCCTTGCGTACTCGCGGTCCCAAAACAACATCCCTTACTCGAATTAAGTAAAGTTACTTTGGTCGACTTAAAACCATACCCGTTCGTATTATTATCACCAAGAACATGGCCCGGCCTCTACACCGAAATTCTAGGTCTATGCCACCCTGTCATCCAACAAGAAGCGCTCGAATTTCAAACAGTCATTGGTTTAGTTGCCGCGGGGATCGGCATCGCCATTGTCCCTCAATCGACCATGAACCTTCATACACAAGAAGTCGTCTACATTGAGTCCATTCCACAGTTACCGCTTGTCTCGATGGGAATTACGTATCGGAGAAGTGACCAATCCATTCTTGTTAAAACTTTTTGTGAGATAGCAGATCGCGTTGCTCGGAGTGTTGTGTAGTTTTTTGGAGTTAGTGGGGATTTCACTGAGGAAAAAAGGACTTTCTCTCCCCATTTAGTAAAAGCCTACATTTCATACTTACTAACTTCGATTCAATTGTTTTATTGTAAAAAAAACACAAAATAGCTAAGTTATATGCCGAATCGACCGGGGAATCTTTAGCATAACAGGTATGCTTTATAACGAATAAAAAAGCAACCTACCTGTATGGATTAAAATAACAGGGGTTGCTTTAAATTAATTTTGTCAGTTAAAATACTTCATATTAAATCGAAATCATGGACTCTTGTTTGAGGTTGTAACCGATTCTTCAAAGTGAAACGAGCGAAATCCTCTGTGTAGCTTGTAAAACATGTAGTTTTCAAATTAGAATCAATGAATAAATGCTCGGCTATCGGATTAACAAGTTCATATTCTATTACTATTGGAACTAACTCATCCTCGCTAAAATTGAACTCATGTTCCATTTCTTTTTTAAATCCAATCATGGTTTCCGTATAACGTTTAGCCATCTCCAAATCCGGTGCTAGATAAAATCCATGCCGAATACTGTCATGACTTCCCCCTTTATATTCTCACGCCAACAGTTTTATACAAGCTTCCCACCGTACTTTTCATCTTAAGATAAAGTATAACACCATAAAGAAAGTAGAACGAATATTCTCATTTCAAATCATAGTAAAATGGATCACAAACCTATGAAGCCCGCGATCCATTTTTATATTTCTATTTACTTTCCTTCTTCATCGTAGCCACTTGAACAATCTTTCCATCCTTCACATCATCCACAATAGAACTTCCATTAGATTGACGATTTGTATTCTTTAACGTCATCGGATCAATTTCAACTTTTTGATCTTTCGTCGTCAGCAATATAAATTGTTCATCGTCTTTCACAGTCTTCATATCCACAATTCGATGCGGATTGGATTTTAATTCTTTAAGCACAGTTACACCTCTAAGTGCTCTTGAACTGACTTCAAACTCTGAAATATTCATTCTCTTTACTGATCCACGCTGCGTCACAATGAAAATATTCTTCGTTTGCTCCGTAATCACTTCAAACGCTGCAAGTTCATCTTCTGGCTTCAAATGAATCCCTCTGACACCACTCGTTCGGATACCTGTAATCGTTAATTCCGTTAATGGAAAACGCAGTGAATACGCTTGTTTACTCACTAATAACATGTCTTCATCGCCTGTTACCACCTGAGCGCCTACGAGTGTGTCACCCTTTTTCACATTCATTGCTTTAAATGAGCGATTATAGCGTTGCACTTGGAAATCTGTCAGCTTGGATAATTTCACATTGCCGTTTGATGCAGCCGTCAAAATACTCAAGTTTTCGTCAAAGCTTTCGATGCCGATTACGTCTACCAGCTCTTCCTGTGGCTCCAGTCCGACTATACTTGATAGATGCTGCCCTAAATCACGCCAACGAATGTCAGGAAGCTCATGGACAGGCTGATAGATATAATTGCCGAGTGATGTGAACAGCAAGAGATGATGCTGCGTATTCATCGCACATTCCAATAAATTATAATCGGATTCCTTCATTTCTTGACCTGTACCGTTAGAAGCTGAATAAGAACGCATACTGGTACGCTTAATATAGCCGCCTTTTGTGACGGATACCATGACTTCTTCACTCGGTACCAAAATATCCAAATCCACTTTCAATTCTTCAATTTTCTCTTCAATTACTGAACGACGTGGCTCAGAAAACTGTTTGCGAATCGCTTTAATCTCTTTTACAAGAACAGCTACAAGCTTTGACTCACTTGCTAAGATCTCCTCTAAGACTCCAATCAATGCACGTAGCTCTTCTTCTTCTTTTTGCAGTTCTGTTATATCTGTGTTTGTTAAACGATATAACTGCAAAGATACAATCGCTTCTGCTTGAACTTCCGTAAACTCATACGCATTAACCAAGTTTTGTTTTGCATCTTTTTTATCTTTTGATGCCCGAATCGTCTTAATGACTTCATCCAGTATAGATAAAGCCTTCATTAAGCCATCCACGATATGTAATCGATCTTTTGCTTTTCTAATATCATACGTTGAGCGTCTCGTGATGACTTCTTTTTGATGATCGATATACGCATCGAGTAGCATCGGAAGCGACATGAGCATCGGTCGTCTGCCTGCAATCGCAATCATATTGAAGTTATACGTAATCTGCAAATCCGTATGCTTCAATAAATATTGCATGATCGCATTGCCGTCCATGTCTTTTTTCAATTCCACCACAATTCGCAAACCTGTCCGGTCGGATTCATCCCGAATTTCCGCAATCCCGTCAAGCTTCCGATCATGACGCAATTCATCCATTTTCTTCACTAAGTTTGCTTTGTTCACATCGTAAGGAATTTCAGAAATCACAATTTGTGTTTTCCCAGCTTTTAATTGCTCTATTTCCCACGTGGCTCGGATAATGAAACGTCCCTTACCTGTCTTATAAGCATTTCGAATGCCGTCTGTTCCTTGAATAATGGCACCCGTCGGAAAATCTGGCCCCGGAATGACCGTCATTAACTCTTCGACGCTCACATCCGGATTTTTCAGCCGCATCAATACCGCATCAATTACCTCATGCAAGGCGTGAGGCGGGATATCCGTTGCATATCCTGCTGAAATACCGGTCGAACCATTGACCAACAAGTTCGGAAAGCGCCCTGGCAATACAGTCGGCTCTAGCTCCGTATCGTCAAAGTTTGGTGCGAAATCTACTGTCTCTTTGCGGATATCACGCAGCATTTCACTAGCAATTGCGGATAAACGAGCTTCCGTATAACGCATCGCAGCAGCTGAATCGCCGTCAACCGACCCGTTATTTCCGTGCATATCAATCATTTCATGCCGAAGCTTCCAATCCTGACTCATTCGAACCATCGCATCATACACGGATGTATCCCCGTGAGGATGGTAGTTACCAATGACGTTACCCACTGTTTTGGCCGACTTACGGAACGCTTTATCATGCGTATTCCCTTCATGGAACATCGCATATAAAATTCGCCGTTGAACAGGCTTTAACCCATCTCGGGCATCTGGGATAGCACGGTCTTGAATGATATATTTACTATAACGCCCAAATCGGTCGCCAATCACTTCTTCTAAGGGCAGATCTTGAAAAGTTTCTGAATGGGTCATTCCATATCCCCCTCAACATGTATAAATGCATTATCTAAAATATTATGTTCTTCAATTAAGCCAAAATCGACATTTTCTTCAATCCATTTTCGACGAGGTTCTACTTTATCCCCCATTAATGTCGTCACGCGTCGTTCTGACTTCGCACCGTCTTCGATTGTCACGCGGATCAGCGTGCGCGTCTCTGGATTCATGGTAGTTTCCCATAATTGGTCCGCGTTCATTTCTCCAAGACCTTTATAGCGCTGCAACATATAGCCTTTACCGATTTTCTTCATCGCTTCTTCCAGATCATCTTCAGTCCAAGCATATTCCAACTTTTCACTCTTGCCTGATCCTTTGAACACTTTGAATAATGGAGGTAGGGCGATATATACCTTTCCAGCTTCGATCAAAGGCTTCATATAACGATAAAAGAATGTCAATAATAGTACTTGAATATGAGCACCGTCAGTATCGGCATCCGTCATGATAATAATTTTATCGTATGCCGCATTCTCGATTTGGAAATCTGCTCCGACGCCTGCACCAATTGCATGGATGATCGTATTGATCTCTTCATTTTTCATGATGTCTTCGAGCTTCGCCTTTTCCGTGTTGATGACTTTACCACGTAGTGGCAAAATCGCTTGGAACGTACGGTCACGGCCTTGCTTCGCTGATCCACCTGCAGAGTCACCTTCCACTAGGTACAATTCATTTTTAGCAGCGTTTCTGGATTGTGCAGGTGTCAGTTTTCCTGACAATAACGTATCTGATTTTTTTCGCTTTTTTCCGGACCGCGCATCTTCTCTTGCTTTTCTGGCTGCTTCACGCGCTTGGTGCGCTCGTATCGCTTTACGAACAAGATTCGCACTCAATTCTGCGTTTTCTTCCAGGAAGTACAACAGTTTTTGAGACACTACTGCGTCTGTTGCAGTCCGGGCTTCACTTGTCCCTAACTTTCCTTTTGTCTGGCCTTCAAACTGAAGAATTTCTTCCGGTATACGAACAGAAACGATCGCTGCGATCCCTTCTCGGATATCTGCGCCATCTAAGTTTTTATCTTTTTCCTTTAATAATCCTGCTTTTCGAGCATACTCATTCACCACACGAGTCATTGCGGCCTTGGCACCTGTTTCGTGCGTCCCACCATCTTTTGTGCGAACATTATTGACAAAAGAAAGAATCGTTTCTGCATAGCCATCGCTAAATTGAAAAGCGAATTCTACTTCTATCCCTTCGACTTCCCCTTCTAAGTACGCTACGTCATGCAAGACATCCTTCTCTTCATTCAGATACTGAATAAATGCTTCAATTCCAGACTCATAATGAAACACATCATGTTTATCGGTACCTTCTTCTTGCAGAGTGATCTTTAGTCCTTTCAATAAAAAGGCCGACTCACGTAATCTCTCAGCTAGTGTGTCATATTGATACTTACTTGTTGAGAAAATAGTCCGATCCGGTTTAAATTGAATGTTCGTACCTGTTTCTTTCGTTGTGCCGATCTGTTCTAGCGTCGTAACCGGTTGTCCACCGTTTTCGAAGCGCTGTCGAAACTTCTTGCCATCTCGATATATCGTTACTTCCAGCCATTCAGATAAGGCATTGACGACAGATGCACCTACACCATGTAAGCCACCACTTGTCTTATAGCCACCTTGTCCAAATTTCCCCCCTGCGTGCAACACAGTTAAAATGACTTCGGCAGTGGGCTTCCCTGACTGGTGTTTGCCTGTCGGCATGCCTCGTCCATAATCTCGAACGCTGACACTTCCGTCTGAATGAATCGTCACGTCAATTTCCGTACCATAGCCTGCTAATGCCTCATCTACCGCATTGTCGACTATTTCGTAAACTAAGTGATGAAGCCCTCGGGTATCCGTGGAACCAATATACATTCCCGGTCTTTTACGGACAGCTTCTAATCCTTCTAAAATTTGAATGGAACTATCATCATACGTATTTTGTATTTTCTGTTTCCCCAAAATGAAACCCCCGTCAAACAAATGTTCTCTTAATTTGATCATACATCTTCTGATAAACCTTGTCAAATCAACGTTTTGTTTCAGCTCAACCTATTGTATAGAAGAAATGTGAGGATTGCAATGCGGAAACCATGACAACCTCATGAACGACATACTCCGACATTTCTTTTATAGGAGGCTAAAATACCTATGTAAATCTGTTATTGTCCAGAACTACCTCTTCTGCTAAACTTAATGCAAACAATCAATCATGCAAAAGGGGTTCATTATGGAAAATACGATAATTATTCTGGCAGCCTACCTGCTTGGTTCGATCCCTTCTGCGTTATGGATCGGGAAAATTTTTTATCAAACGGACGTGAGACAGCACGGTAGCGGAAATATGGGTGCCACCAATACATTTCGAGTGCTTGGGAAAAAAGCAGGAATTGTCGTTACGTTGCTAGATATCTTAAAAGGGACGGCTGCCGTTTTATTGCCTTTGCTACCTTATTTTCATGAGACAACGATTCACCCATTGCTTCTGGGTGTAGCAGCCGTGATCGGACATATATTCCCGCTATTTGCTAATTTGAGAGGCGGGAAGGCAGTTGCTACGTCCGGAGGCGTCCTACTAGGGTATAATTGGCCAATTTTTCTCTTAGTCGTTGTGACGTTCTTGATCGCATTAAAGCTAACAAAAATGGTATCATTAACTTCTATCATTGTGTCAATTCTCGGTCCAATTTACTGTTTGATTTATTACTTAATGACTGGAGATCTTTACTTGTTCTTAGTCGTTACGTTAATGGGCTTTTTCATATTCTATCGCCATCGAGCTAATATTAGCCGAATCAAAGAAGGAACTGAACCTAAAATTAAGTGGTTATAAAGATGTTCATACACAAAGAAAGGACGGATTGTATCATGAATATCAACGTGTCTGAAAATGCAGTTCATTGGTTCAAGCATGAAATGGATGCCACTTCAGGCGATTATGTAAGGTTTTTTGCGCGCTATGGAGGTTCTAGTCCTTTGCACGATGGGTTTTCATTGGGCATCACGAAAGAGAATCCCGACGAAATCGCAATAGAAACCGTAATAGATGGGATCCATTATTATGTAGAAGAACGTGATCTTTGGTTTTTTGATAAGCATAATTTACATGTCGATACAGATCCTACTAACAAAGAACTAGCTTTTCACTACAATCAATTAGTTGAATGACGACTGATGGATGGTACGCATCACTCTTACGATGAGTGATGCGTACCATTTTTAAATCGTGTTAATTGCTCCAATCGTTGTTCCTGTTTCAGTATCTCTACTTGTCGTGCTCCCATTAGATCAAAATGGGGATAACGGTCTCTTTTATGAATCCACTCTTGACGCAAGTCGTACTTTTTCCCCCAGTCGACCAGCTTATCCATATCATGACACCCCACCTTGGTAACCGTATTGACAGCTGGAAATCGTTCATCGAGCCAATAATGCGTTAAAAAAGCAATTTCTCCCCGCTCTACTGCTCTTTTCCACGCCTGCAATTCCTGACGAGTAATACCAAATGCCATCAACTTTCTCCTCGCTGAATTTCTGTATACTTCGCGTCCCATTCCGGATGAATTTTCCGTAATGAAACGGGTCGAAAACTGTCTTTTTTTACGACAACATGCTCTGAAGTAGCGGTAGCCGCGATGGTACCATCTGCATGCAAAATCTCATAGCCATAGACCGTACGCAACTTACCATGTGACTCTACCCATGTGCGTACTGTAACGGTTTCTCCATATGTAATCGATGTCTTATACTTCACAGATAGCTCTGTAACCGGCGATAGATAGCCGTCCCGCTCTAGCTGAGCATATTGGAAACCTAGGTCTTGAATGAGCGTTGTACGCCCGATTTCCATCCAAACGAGGTAGTTGGCATGATACACCACACCCATTTGATCCGTTTCCGCGTAGCGGACTTCTATTTCCTTTTCACTGTTGAACATACATCATCACCTCACCCTTTAGTATAGCGAACGAAAAATGACATTGCTTGCGATAACATCCTGAAATAAAGAAAAAAGGGCGCCCAACATGGTCGGACACCCTTTTATGTTCAATTATTTTACTTTTGCTGCCAATTTGTTACGAAGAACCATTTGAAGGATTCCGCCGTGACGGTAGTAGTCTACTTCAACTTCAGAGTCGAAACGAGCTAATACTTCAAATTCAGTTTCTTTACCGTCTGGAGCTTTCGCAATAACTTTCAGGATAGAACGTGGCTTCACGCCTTCAGCGATATTAACACAAATTTCTTCTTCACCAGTTAGGCCTAGAGATTCAACATTTTCACCATTGATGAATTGAAGTGGAAGTACACCCATCATCACAAGGTTCGAACGGTGGATACGCTCAAAGCTTTCTACGATAACTGTTTTAATTCCTAGCAAGTTCGTACCTTTTGCTGCCCAGTCACGTGAAGATCCCATTCCGTAGTCTTTACCACCTAGGATTGCAAGACCAGTACCATCTTGCTGATACTTCATAGCCGCATCATAGATTGGCATAACTTCTTTGTTTGGCCAGTATGTTGTGAAACCACCTTCTGTGCCTGCAGCGATTTGGTTACGAATACGGATATTCGCAAACGTTCCGCGCATCATGACTTCGTGGTTACCACGACGTGAACCGTAAGAGTTGAAGTTACGTGGCTCTACGCCATTTTCACGCAAGTAGATTCCCGCAGGTGTGTTTAGACCAATTGCTCCGGCTGGTGAAATGTGGTCAGTTGTGATGGAATCACCGAACTTACCGATTACACGCAAGCCTTCAAGTGGTTGGATATCAGTCGGTTCTTTCGAAAGGTTTTCGAAGAACGGTGGATTTTGGATATAAGTAGAAGACTCATCGAAATCATAAAGAGAATCGTCAGTCGTTTCGATTGCATTCCATGCTTCATTTTCCGTGAATACACGAGCATATTCTTTACGGAACAATTCAGGAGTAACCGTTGCGTTCAATACATCGTTAACTTCTTGAGTAGAAGGCCAGATGTCTTTGAAGAATACATCGTTACCGTCTTTATCTTGTCCAATTGGATCTTTAGCGAAGTCGATATTCACTGTTCCAGCTAGTGCATAAGCAACAACTAATGGAGGGGAAGCCAAGTAGTTCGCTTTAACGAATGGGTGTACGCGGCCTTCAAAGTTACGGTTACCTGAGAGGACAGACGTTACTAGAAGATCTTCGTCACCGATTGTTTTTTCGATTTCAGGAAGCAATGGACCCGAGTTACCGATACATGTAGTACATCCGTAACCTACTGTGTTGAATCCGATTTTATCCATATATTCATTTAGACCAGACGCGTTCAAATAGCCAGTAACGACTTTTGAACCTGGTGCCAATGAAGTTTTTACGTATGCAGGAACTTCAAGTCCTTTTTCAACAGCCTTCTTTGCAACCAAGCCAGCCGCTAACATTACGTAAGGGTTTGAAGTGTTGGTACAAGAAGTGATGGCTGCGATTGCAACGTCACCAGTTTTCAGTTCTACTTTACGTCCGTCTTCGAACTTGATCGTACCTTTTTTCTCAAGCTCTTTTGGTGTTAACCCAAAGCCTTGTGTTCCTTCTGGAGCTACAACTGCGTCTTTGAAAGACTGTTGCATTTCAGTCAATGGAATCAAGTCTTGCGGGCGTTTAGGACCTGAAAGGTTTGCAGCGATATCGCTAAGATTGATTTCTACCACTTTAGTGAATGTCGGCTCTTCTTTTTCAGGAGTGAAGAACATATCGTTTTCGATCAAGTATTGCTTTGTAACTGCGATATGATCTTCATCGCGGCCTGTTAAGCGCATGTAGTTCAATGCTTCTTCGTCCACCGGGAAGAATCCACAAGTAGCACCGTATTCAGGCGCCATGTTTGCAATTGTCGCACGGTCAGCAAGTGGCAATTTAGAAACGCCAGGGCCAAAGAATTCAACAAATTTACCTACAACACCTTGTGCACGAAGGATTTGAGTTACTTTAAGTGCCAAGTCAGTCGCAGTTGTTCCGTCTGGAAGATCTCCAACCAATTTCACACCGATAACTTCAGGAATTGGGAAGTATGAAGGCTGTCCAAGCATTCCTGCTTCCGCTTCGATACCACCAACGCCCCATCCAAGTACGCCGATCCCGTTGATCATTGTTGTATGGGAGTCAGTTCCTACCAATGTATCCGGGTATGTTTCGAATGATCCTTCATCGTTTTCAACAGCGTGAACAACGTTAGCAAGATATTCTAAGTTTACTTGGTGAACAATACCTGTTGCAGGTGGTACTGCGCGGTAGTTGTTATATGCTTTTTGTGCCCAGCTTAAGAACTGGTAACGCTCAGCATTACGTTCGAATTCAAGCTCCATGTTCATTTGAAGAGCTTGTGGTGTACCATAGCTATCAACTTGTACAGAGTGGTCAATTACTAGATCAACTGGAATTTCAGGGTTGATCTCGTTTGGATCTCCGCCTAGTTCATTCATTGCAGAACGTAAAGATGCAAGGTCAACAACTACAGGTACTCCTGTGAAGTCTTGGAGAATTACGCGAGAAGGTTTGAATGGAACTTCAGCATCTGCATTCACTACAGATCCCCATTTCGCCAAGTCTTCTACGTGCTCATCTTTAATAACATATCCATCGTGCTGACGAAGGACAGATTCTAGTAATACTCTCACTGAATAAGGAAGTTTAGTTACGTTTGTAAGACCTGCTTCTTCTAAAGCTTTTAAACGGTAGTAGTTATACGTCTTTCCATTTACTTCGAAAGACTGGCGGCTATTGTGTAGATTGCTTTTTGCCATAATTTGTTTTCCTCCTTTATGTACTGAAAGATTATAAATACACATCTTTCCTCTACTCCATCATAGTATAGCAAAGAAGAATAGTAAAATACATAATATTTATAGGATGACATAAGAAAAAGTAATGACTAAATCAAATATCATTAAGAATTCTCAATTAGTATTTCTCATTCTCAAATAGCATGCAATTTTCTAATAAAATTACAATTATCAATAGATATTAACCATATTATCCCTTTAAATAGAAATGTAATTTTCTACAAAATAATTATAAAACCTGTTTCGCTGATCTGTCTTGACATATGTCTAGATATTCAAATGTATTTATGACAAAATAGGTGGAAAGGAGATGGTTCAAATGAAAAAAGTATTGCTCGTCATTGATTATACCGTTGATTTTGTAGCTATAGAAGGAGCTTTAACTTGTGGAGAACCCGGCATCGCTTTGGAAGATTATATAGCAGGTGTAACAGAGCATTTTCTCGAACAACATCAACCTGTTTTTGTCATTAATGATCTTCATGAAATAAACGATCCCTATCATCCCGAAAGTGCCTTGTTCCCCGCTCATAATATCCGCGGAACTACAGGTAGGAGTTTATATGGTAAGATGCATGACCTATATACAGCACATCGCGATGAGATCATTTGGATGGACAAAACGAGATACAGCGCATTTGCGGGGACGGACTTAGACATTCAATTACGTTCTAGAGGAATCACAGAAATTCACTTGACCGGTGTTTGCACAGATATTTGCATTTTACATACCGCAGTGGATGCTTACAATTTGGGTTACAACATCTTCGTCCATCAAGGCGGCGTAGCTAGTTTCAATCCAGCAGGACACGACTGGGCTTTATCTCATTTTCAAAATACGTTAGGTGCAACAATCATCGCTCATTAATTTCCTAAAAGTTCTGCAGGAAAAATCCTGTATGAACTTTTTTATTTGGCCAATTAAAATAAAAATGTTTCACGTATTAAAAAGATGGTAATACAAATAATAAGCACGTACTATATACACATTTTAAAGGAGATGAAAGACATGAGTTTTATTTGGTTTTTAATTATTGGAGGGATTATCGGTTGGTTAGCTGGCCTTATTGTAGGTAGAGACATTCCAGGCGGTATTATCGGTAATATTATTGCAGGTATCGTTGGTGCATGGATCGGTGGTGCACTCTTAGGTGAATGGGGTCCACAAATCTCTAGTTTCTACTTCGTCCCAGCATTAATCGGTGCCATTGTTCTTGTATTTATTGTAAGCCTAATTATGAAAAGTATGCGCAGAGCATCTTAAATTAGACAATAAAAAACGTGGAGAGTTCCCAAGCCGGGTCTCTCCACGTTTTATTTTTTTGCTTGTTGTCCCGATTGCTTTCGCTGCTCTTCAAATTCATTAAAATACCAGAGAACATCTTCTACATAGGTTTCACTGTGATTGTAATGAAAGATTGCCTTTTCTATATCACCGTCTGCCGCACCGCTTTTAGATAGATAATTGGCTGCGCTAAAAATCGCATCTTCAATATCAAACGGATCAGCAATTCCATCACCGTTCGCATCCACACCGTATCCCCCGTATTTCTTTATGATGTCGGGGTTCGTTTTATCTTTATCCGGTATATCCCCTTTACCGAGATCTTTGCAACCAGGATAACCCCATCCAACAAATGTACAAGGCATGAACTGCATCGGCCCTTCTGCTCCAGCGGGAGAAACATCCGTAGACATTGTAGAGAAGCGAGTCTCAATTCGATGATGAGCCGCAAGAAGTGTCCAAGGGATCCCATATTCTTCTCCTGCTGCTATATAGATCGGGATAAACTCTTCAGGTATGACGGTTCCTGTCTGCCGGTCCTGAATGCTCAGCAACGTAGAAGCAGACTTCCGAATGACATCACTTTTCTCAATGCTTGTCCAAAGAATGGCCGCAATCGTGAAGACGGTGACGGCAACGGGAATTAATAAGATCAAGAAGGCGACTTTTATACGGACAGACCGACTGACCTTCTTTTTCTTCATTGCCTCACCTCTTCCCGCGTTTATTTGCCTTCTTTAATCAACGCTTTCATGTCTTTTACGATTGTATCATAAGGAACATCATTCAGCCCGTCATATAGTTTGACCACTTCACCATTTTGATTGACTAGACCAAAGGAAATTCCGTGAAGAACATCATTCGGGACTTTCTTGACGATTTGTTTAAATGAAGACGCACCTAGCTTTTCAATCGTCTCCATATCATAACCTGTAAGCATTTCCCACTTACTTTCATCTGGAGCACCAAACGCCTCTAGATATGTCTTTAGCGCCTCCGGTGTATCTACTTCTGGATCAACGCTAAAGGAGACGATTTTATAGTCTTCTATACCTTTTTCCCCCAATTTCTCTTGCAGTTCCACCATGTTACTCATCATCGGAGGGCAAGCACTTGTACATTTTGTGAAAACAAACTGCGCTAACCAAACAGATCCTTTCAAATCTTCATTCGAGACAGTCTCATGATTTTGATTGGTAAATTCAAATGGTTCTACTTTATACTTGTGGTCTGGTTTGAATCCACCGCCACACGCACTCAACAGGAGTACCATAATGATTGTTAGCGGCATAAAAAACTTTTTATACATAGTTAATTCCTCCACCTTATAATAGTCACTTTATCATAACGAAAGTTTGTAACCCACACAAGGCGAAGGGCAATTTCTCTTTGGCTAAACATTGACGGTTTCATGAAGTTCTGATGAAGTTCAGCGATTTTTAATATCGGAGAGAACTTCATGGATTGCTTCTAGCTTTACTTCCAAACGGTGTAACAGGTAAAACGATACAAAAACCGGAAACCCGATATCCTGGATGAGTTGTAGCCATTGCTCCATGGTCCATCCCTCCTTTCTATCATGTGAAAAAACCGGCTTCCAGTAGAACACTGAAATGCCGGTCTTCTTGCCATATTAACGAGTCAATAGCGCGCGAACATCCCGCTCGACAATCCGTGCACTCTTGATATGAGCAAGCGGTGATTCCTCTACCACAAATACACCGCTATCGATCACTTGTTGCATGACCGACTCTACTTGTTCCGCTGTGATATCTTCCCGCGGTTCATCAACTGTCAACTTTACAGGTGTTTCAGTTGCTGTAAGGAAATTCAATTCCAATAATTTGGCCATGTGCTAACTCCTCCTTTTTTCATTAGTCATTTTGAATATCCTCAGTTACGACTTTCTCTGCCTTAATCATCAAGTAGCTAGATAGAGATGCTAGTTGCGTAAAAGCTACATGCAAATTAGCTGCAGACGATTGTCTTGTGATGTTTTGATACGTCTTGACTTTACGAATGATATTGCCTTTTTCATTCGTCCCTGCGTTGAAGTGAATTTTACCTGCTGCCTGATTGAATTCCAATGAAGCTGCCATATGAATCACCTCCTTTCATCCCGTATATAGAATGAAAGAACGAAAAGGATACTTTGTTAGTGAAATTTTTTAGAAATGCTTTTATAATAGAGCATAGAATGGAAGAGGTGAATAATAGTGCAAGACCTATTTATGTGGTTTATCCTGTTTTGGGGCGTTGTACTAATTGGTCTATTTGCAATCGGTGGATTCTTTATGTTTCGAAAGTTCCTGAAAGTATTTCCAAAAGAAGACGGCAAGTCTACGCTAGATTGGGAAGAACATTATGTCAACGAATCTCTGCATTTATGGAATCATGAAGCCAAAGGGTTATTGAATGAACTAGTTACACCAGTCCCTGAACTATTCCGTGATGTGGCAAAACAAAAAATCGCTTCTAAAATCGGGCAAATTGCTTTAGAAGACCAAGCAAAGACAATTGAATTTGACCATATTATTAAAGGGTATATTTTAGCGACACCAAAGCGGGATCATAACTTCCTCCGCAAAAAGCTAACTGAAATGGAAGTTGATATGCAGCCGTATGAACACTTATTTGTCTAACACGAAAAAAGCAATCCGTCCTTTGATCAAT
Source organism: Sporosarcina obsidiansis (assembly GCF_009651005.1). Lineage (GTDB taxonomy): Bacteria > Bacillota > Bacilli > Bacillales_A > Planococcaceae > Sporosarcina > Sporosarcina obsidiansis. The sequence goes on along the minus strand of NZ_WHVW01000013.1, from coordinate 1,952 downwards.
TTCGATGATCTGGACGGATTGCTTTTATTTCGAACTCTTTTCAAGCTGTTTATATTTTACGAGCATCCCGATTCTCCACGGCAAAATCATTGAGAATGCAAGTATAAAAAACATGCCTCCCAGCTCTCCTACATCAATTGTATTGCTGAGCACAATTTTTCCGATCATTCGTAGGATCAACAAACTGAACAGAATGACTAAGAACGCTTTAGATTTCTTTAAATAAATCCCATCTTCCTTCCTTTCGAACTTCGTCGTTTTAATTAGAAAGATAGAGAACACTAGCCCTACCAGACTGGCTTCCACTACTTGCGCCCACGGAACTTGAAATTCAGTAAACAAAAACATCAACATTCCTGTAGACATGAATAGCGGTGGTAGAATGATTTTTTTTACTTGAATCGGCTTATTTGAAGCCTTTGCCCGCATCGTATAGACAAATGTCGTCATGACAATGAAAATCACGGTAGAGCCGATAATCAAATAAATCGGTGGGATACTTGTGAAAATATAATCGACAAACTCTTGTAACTTAAGCATCTTCTACGTTCCCCCACTCAACCAATTCATCCATCCGTCTCGTTAGATCACCCATCGGTACGATACGAGCAAAACGAGCCCATTCTTTCTTCTGATGGATTAGCAGGACAACAGGGGCCGTAAATAGCTCTAGCTGTCCAGCCAGTTCAGGAACTTCTGTTGCGTTTACCCGATAAAAAGGAAAAGGATAACGACTTTCGAGCGCCGCCACTTGAGGGTAAAGGCCCTCGCAAACCGAACAATGATTAGTTTTCACAAACAATAAAAATCGCTTCGTTTCATTTAGTACGCGTTGCCACTCATCAAAAGAATGAATCTCCTGCATAGTACACCCCTTTCTGCTCAATACCCACCATTAAAAGCCTTGGAAATCACCGAAAATCGGGCTAAGCAGGCTAGTTAAATATACCATCCCATTAAAGAACAGCAAAATGCCGAATGCAATCATCATGTATCCGCCAACTTTAGTGATCTTCATGCTGTGTCTGCGGATCCAGCCGATTCTTGTTATAAAGAAGGATAAGAAGAAGAAGGGAATCGCAAACCCAAGAACATACAACATCATATACAGCATACTAGACGCCGGATTTGAAGCCGCTAGATAAATGATCGCACCGATAATCGGGCCCATACAAGGCTGCCATCCTGCCGAGAACGCCAATCCAATAAGCGCGGTACCCAGGTAACCGGCTGGGCGATTCTTGAATTGCAGTTTTTTCTCCTTCATTAGAAATTCAGGTTTAAATAATCCGACGGTCATTAAGCCGAAGATGACAATGAAAATAGCGCCAAGTTGACGGATCAAATCTTGATACTGCAAGAATATCGATCCGATAAACGATGTACTGAATCCCAAGATGATGAAGACGACCGAGAATCCAAGTAAAAAGAATAGCGTATGTAAAATACCGGCACGGCTCATTCCTTTTGATTTATCACCTAGGTCATCGAGTGACATTCCGGTAATATACGATATAAAGGCCGGGTATAGTGGTAAAACGCACGGAGAAATAAAACTTAAAAAACCAGCTCCGAACGCGAAAAATATGTTTACATCCGTCCCCAACATAATTCCTCCTTTATGATAAGGAATAGTAGAAAGATGAGGGTCTATAGTTGTTCCCGCCAACTTTCCCACTCTATCGTACCAAACCCGCGTATAGATTACGCGCCATTTGTTTGTGAAATCTTTTTGACAACCGGTCAGCTCATCGCCTGCGCACCGTTAGCTACTTGTTCAGAAGAAAAGGTTGTTAACTAGAGAGAGATGATCAGGGGGAAACACCGATTATTACTATAAGAAACTATAGGAAAACGACTATGGAATATTTAGATACGCTCGCTTATAATTTACATAAGCAGAAGGACTTTTAATTTAACTGTAACTATTTCAGTTTGGCATAATCATACAG
>NZ_WHVW01000012.1 GCF_009651005.1 Sporosarcina obsidiansis | reverse complement strand
GAAGTAAAACGTGAAATTAAAAGTTATATGACGTACTACAATCATTATCGCGGGCAATGGAATTTAAAAAAGTTGCCACCTGCAAAATACAGGCAGCAACTTCAACAAATAGCATAGGCTTTTTTTAATTGTCCTTTACAAAGGGTACAGTTTAGATTTGGGGAGGAAGTTCTTTTTCATAACATGAAAAAATTATCTTTTCCGATCTTCTCGAATAGACCGCTTCGTTTTAATATATTTACTTTATTGGGTGGCACTTTCTTGAAGATCAGCCGTTTGTTTTTACGCTTTGCTTCATCAAGAAGTGACGACAGTGCAGCTTCTCCTGTCGCATCCAAAGCCGTGAGATTTTTCATATCTAAAATGACGATGGGCTGATCTATTTCCAATAAATCTGGATAACGGTCTTCAAAACTTTTAGCAGTACCGAAAAATAGAGGCCCTGAAATTTTAAACTTGATCAATTCTTTGCCGGATTCCGCTTCCAGTTTGAATTTCTCTACATCCGTCAGTCTGCTTTCCTTAATATCGAGGGATCCGCTCATTTTACGCAAGAAAGAAAGAGCGGCAAGTAGGATACCGACTTCAACAGCGATGGTCAAATTCAGGAAGATGGTCAAAAGGAACGTCGTCAACAATACAAGCGAGTCACCTGAGCGCAAGGAGAGAATTTGTACAAATGCTTTTCTGGCACTCATATTCCAAGCTACATACATCAATATGGGGGCCATGGCGGCTAATGGGATATAAGAAGCATAAGGCGCGAACACTAAAAGAAATGCTAGAACGAATAAACTTTGGACAACACCTGAGATAGGACTGACAGCGCCTGAACGGATATTCGTAGCAGTACGCGCAATTGCACCTGTCGCGGGAATTCCGCCGAAAAGCGGTGTAATCATATTGGCTATACCTTGACCAAATAGTTCCTTCTTTGAATCATGTTTTGGTACATCACCTTTCATTCCATCTGCTACAACAGCCGAAAGCAACGACTCAATCGCTCCAAGCGCAGCAATAATGAGAGCAGGTTGCCACAATGCGACAATTTTGGACAGCGTAATTTCAGGGAAATGAAATGTAGGCAGATTCTGTGGTATTCCACCAAAGGAAGTACCGATCGTCTCAACCTTACCCGGAAAAAACAAAATCGTGCAAATTGTCGGGATCACCAGCGCAACAAGTAACAATGGAACTTTAGGAGCGATTTTTGGCAACGTGAATATGACGAGTAATCCAATGGCAGCAGTCAATATACTATAACTATTTACCGTATGAAAGTGCCCCGCAATCTCGATCATACTTTCGTGGAAGAACTCTTTCTTCTCCACACCAGTCAATCCAAAAAAATTCTGGAACTGACCTGTAAAGATGATGACCGCAATCCCTGCTGTAAATCCAATCGTCACAGAACGAGGAACAAAATGAATGAGATTACTAACGCCTAGAAATCCCATTATAACGAGAAAAATACCAGCTAGAAATCCAGCGATTAATAAATCGCTATAGCCGTATTGCAACACAATGGCCAATAAAATAGGAATGAAAGCACCAGTTGGACCTGCGATCTGAAAGCGTGATCCTCCAAACAAGGCGACCAGGAGTCCAGCAATGATCGTAGTATACAGTCCATATTCAGGTTTCACTCCTGATGCAATTGCAAAAGCCATCCCAAGTGGAATGGCTACAATTCCGACAGTTATCCCTGCGATCACGTCTTGCCGGAGTCCTGCTGCGTTATACTGAAGATAGCGACGATCTTTGAACATTTTTGTTCACTTCTTCCACTAGTAGATATGTATGACAATTCTCATTATATCTTACAATAAATATTTATACAAGACATGTATAAATGTAGAGTATGAGGAGAAGAGTGATTTGACGGGATTTTGACTCGGTCTAGTATATAGCGGAAATACCTGCTTAGTGGATATGTGAAAAATGGTCTTTTACCAAAGGTGTATCTTCATATTAGGTCATCGCAGAATTGAAATAAAAGTATTTTAGTGTTAAAATATACAGTATAAAAGGAGTGATAGAAGATGAATCGATTACAAGACAAAGTAGCATTTATTACAGGCGGGGCGTCTGGTATGGGTGAGATGATGGTGAAGCAATTCGTAGCAGAAGGTGCCAAAGTCATCGCGGCTGATATCAACGAAGCGGCATTGGAAGCAAAGTGGGGAGGACAAGAACAAATCCTTACGGTCAAGTTAAATGTAACGGAAGATAACGAATGGCAGGACGCAATGAAAAAAGCGGTAGATCATTTCGGTAAATTGGATATCTTGGTGAACAATGCAGGTATCTCCACTGAAAAAGCAATTGATCAAATTACAATAGAAGATTGGCGCAAACTTTCCGACATCAATAGTTTCGGTACATTCCTTGGTATGAAACATGCAGCTGGCTATATGGCTGAAGCGAAAAAAGGTTCTATCGTAAACATTTCATCTTATACTGCACTGATTGGAATGGGCTTAAACCCGTACTCTGCTTCTAAAGGAGCAGTTCGAGCAATCTCCAAAGCGGCGGCAGCTGAATATGGCAAGAATGGTATCCGTGTCAATACAGTATTCCCGGGCGTGATTGAAACGCCAATGACACAAGGATTGGAAGAGTCCAAGGAATTACTTGGGATGCTCATTAAGATGACACCACTTGAACGCCTAGGACAGCCTGAAGATGTAGGGAATGCAGTGTTGTTTCTTTCATCAGATGAAGCGTCATATATCTCGGGAGCAGAACTTGTAATCGATGGCGGATATTCAGCCAGATAAGCAGAATAATTACGAATGTATTAATTAAAAAAATGGGTTGTCCTACAAGTCTCAGTACTGACTTACAGGGCAACCCATTTTTCACTTAATATCTTTAAAACGCTTATATCCTAGAAAACGTTGACTCCAATACGGAGATTCAGCAGACGAAACTTCAATTCCATTTGTTCCTGCATGAATGAACTTGCTATCGCCTAAATAAATTCCGATATGAGAAATGCCGGGGCGGTATGTATTTTCAAAAAACAATAGATCACCTATGACTGGATCTTTAATAGAAATGGAGCGGTCATACATACCGATCGTATCGAGTCTTGGAATTTTCACACCTGCTTGATTATACACGTAATAGATGAATCCGCTGCAATCGAAGCCGTTAGGTGTAACTCCTGCCCATACATACGGAGTTCCTTGCAGTGGCATTGCAATGTCAACCACTTTATTCATTAATGCACTTGAACCAGCGGATGGTTTAGTCGAAACAACAGGCTTGTCCACTGTAGGCTTCGTATCGTGTAATGAATTGATGGAAGAAACTGTTTTAGCGGCAGTTGATTTATTTTCGACGACCAGCTTTTGATTCACTTTTATGGAATCCGCTGTAAGTTTATTCAAGCTTTTTAGCTCGGCTACTGTCAACTTATGCTGATTTGCAACTTTCCAAAGTGTATCTCCTGGTTTTACAACATACGTTTTTGTCGATGCATCTGCACTTCCCACAGATATACTAGTTGCAAGCATGAGAGAGGCGATGAACGCAAGAGCTGTTTTCTTCATTCTAATTATCCCCTTTTGAAATATGTTTAGCTATTTCTACTAAGTTACCAACCTATCAAAATCAACCAATAAACCTAGTATACAGAAGAGAATTTTGAAAATATACATAACTAAAGTCTGATATTAGAAGGTAGTTGTATGGTTATATATACCTTCAAGTAGAAAAAGTAAATTACTTCTATTAATTTGGTTGAATATTGTTATAATTAACTTAAAGATATTGTCTAGCAAATTGTTATAGAAGGGTGGTGTTTTCTTGCAGAAAAATGTTGAAATAATCGGGACACTTAGGAAAATAGATGCCATACGGGAGCAACAAGAACAGATCTTTACAAAGGCTAAATACTTTGCTGTAAATGAGAAAACGATTAAAGAAACGCTAGAAACCATTTGTTTTGAAGTTTCACAGATTATGAATTGTGAGCGCGTGAGTATTTGGCTCTTCAATGAAGAGCGAACATTACTCCATTCACAAAATACATATGATGATGAAACAAAACAACATTCTGTTGAGAGTGATTTAAGCGATGAAGTGTTTCATTCATACTTTACAGCTATTCAAAATCAACGAACACTGTCGATAGTTGATATTAGCAAGAGTGAGGAAACAAAAGAAATATTCAAGAAGTTTTTCCCTGTTTCCAGTGTGTATCATTCGCTTCTAGATGCATGCATTATACTCAGTTCAGGAATCGGAGGGGTGCTATGTTGTGAATCTCGTAAGCGTCGCGAATGGACTTCATTCGATCGCATGGTCGTAACCTCGATCGCAGATATGCTTTCCTTTCTTTTTGATCGTTTAAGTCGCATGGATTTTGAGGAAAATTTACATCGATTGGCTTTTACAGATGAACTTACAGAAATGGACAACTATAATGCCTTTCTTGAGCAAGCATCATTGGCGATTTCAGAGATTTCTGAAGAACAGGATGGAATCTTTATTTATATAAATATTGATCAATTTATTGAAATTCACAGTGCATTAGGTCCTGAATTGGCAGATGAGATTATTAAAGTTGTCGCCAAGCGCTTCCGATTATACTTTGATGATTACTATTCTATTTCAAGAATTGCATTTGATCATTTTGTCATTTTTGCGCCCTATGATCAAGGTGGAGTAGAGTTGAAAAATAAAATGGAAAAACTAATGACGAAATTGCGAGAGCCTGTCCATGTAGCAAAACAGGAAGTATACTTGACGTTTAGTTATGGAATTGCATACTATCCTGAAGATGTGCGCACGCCGCTTGAAGGTGTGCAAGCTGCACGTTTTGCATTAGAAACGAGTAAAGGCCAATCTGCTAGAAAAAGTGTAGGTATTTATAGTGCCGATATGCACAGACATTTGAAACAGAAAATGAAGTCCGAAATGAATTTGCGTAAAGGTCTTGATATGAATGAATTTAAGCTGTTTTATCAGCCCCAAGTCCTTTGTGATACAGGCGAAATTATTGGATTTGAAGCGCTGATCCGTTGGCAACATCCAGAACATGGTTTAATTTATCCTGCAGACTTTATAGATCTAGCGGAATCTACAGGTTTCATCATCTCCATTGGCAAATGGGTGATCCATCAAGCGATAGGTCAATTGAAGAAATTTAAAGAACAAGGACTACATGACCTCACCATATCTATCAACTTATCACCTAGACATTTCTTACAACAAAATTTACCAGTGTTTCTGCAAGAATGTATTGAAGAGGCGCAGATCGAACCGAAAAATCTACTACTAGAAATCACAGAAAGTGTTGCACTTGAACGACATGAGGTGGTGCAGCAACAAATCCAGACGCTATCCGACCTAGGATTTTCCATTGTAATAGATGATTTTGGCACAGGATATTCGGCATTTATATATCTTCAGTCATTCCCGATTACACAGCTGAAAATCGATCGGATGTTCATTATGAATATCGTACATGATGAGAAAAGTCGTGCCATTGTAAATGCCATTATTCAATTAGGAAAAACACTTTCTATTCGAACGGTAGCTGAAGGAATAGAGACCCTGGAGCAATGGGAAATTCTGAAAGAAAAAGAATGTGATGAGTTACAAGGATTCTATTTTGCAAAGCCACTTAGCGAGCAAGCATTGAATGATTTGCTTACTAAATTACTAGGTCAATCCCATATGTACTTACCACTCAGTTAATGTTTTAAAAAAGCCTTGAAAATCCAATTACCTGGATCTCAAGACTTTTTTATTGTTTAAGAACGTCCAATTGGCCAATCGAATGGAATAGACCCTGGAGGAGAGTGTTTGATAATATCAATCATTGGGATTGTGTATGCAAATAAGATTAAAGCGATGGTGACTCCGATCCACAAATACCAGTTCTCCAAAATTTTTGGTGTTTTTTCTGTATCTAAATCCAGATCCTCTTCTGCAATTGGATAATCTTCGTAACCACGGGGTGCGAAAAATGCCAATTGAATAAAGATGTATACCATTAATACAATACCGATAAATAGAATGGTCCCACCAACAGCTTGTGAAACTTGATAACTGATCCAAGTTGATACTTGATCTCCACCTGCGTATTCAGAGAAACTTGATCGGCGAGGTCCGCCTAGCAAGCCTTGAATATGCATGGAGGTAGACATAATTGCCATACCAACAGTCCAGACAATCGTTTGAATGATTCCTAGTTTATTTAATTTAGGAGTTAGACGGCGGCCCGTCAAATGTGGAATCAGCCAGTAAGCAATACCGAAATAAGTTAAGATAACCGTTGTAGCGATCGTTAAATGAAAGTGTCCAGTAACCCAGATCGTGTTATGAACAAGAGAGTTTACTTGGTGAGAAGCATTAATAATACCTCCAGCACCGCCTGGGATGAACGCCACCATACCAATGAAAGGAGCTAAGAAACGAACGTCTTTCCAAGGAAGATGTTTGAACCAACCAAACAACGTTTTATGACCTTTATTTCTACCTGTAATTTCAAATGTAGCAAATAGAGAGAATGCAGTCATCAATGTTGGGACGACAACCATAAATGTCAAGACCACTTGGATGAATTTCCAAGTAGGGTCAATCCCGGGTTCAGTCAATTGGTGGTGGAACCCGACAGGAATCGAGAACATCAACAGCAAAATGAATGATAGTCTTGCCAATGAATCACTGAACAGCTTTCCACCGATAATTTTCGGGATGATCGCATACCAAGCCATATAAGCTGGTAACAACCAGAAATAGACGAGTGGGTGACCGAAATACCAGAATAACGTGCGTGTTAACAGAACGTTGACTGTTGCGACATAGCCGAGTGACCAAGGCAAGATGAGTACAACAACAGAGTAAGCGACACCAAGTGAAGCGACAACCCACATAATCATATTGATGACAACCATGAATGCAAGCAAAGGAGACTTTTCACCTTTATGAGCTTTCTTCCATACGTACAATTGACGGAAGTTCACGATAGCAGCAATCCAGCTACCTACGATGACGAGTGCCAAGCCGATATAGAAAATTGGATGGGCACGAAGAGGTGTATAGAATGTATATAATACAGAAGCCTCTCCTGTTAGAATCATCCATGCAGCTAATACAGTGCCGACTAACATCACCCAGAAAGAAATCCAACCCCAAAGGATTTGCTTATCAGAGATTCCAACCGTTTTTCCCATGAGTGAAAACTGGAAACCAACAATAAAAAATGTAGTTAGAACAAGTCCAAGAATGACACCATGTGTAGTTAAGATCGTATAGTAATCGATATTGAACGGTAATTTGTATTTACCTGAACGAACTAACGTCTGCAATAGCCCCATTAAGCCGCCGACTAATAGAGATACGAATGTGACATACATGAATGACATATACAATCTTGATTCTTTTTTCGAGAATTTAAATGTTTCCATTGGTTAATACACCTCCACTGTGCCAAACATTAAGTGGTGACCGATTCCGCAATATTCATTACAGACAATCGTGAAATCACCATCGTTTTTCATGACGGTCTCATAGCGGCTAATATGCCCTGGCTCCACCATCATATTGACGTTCGTCCCTGCTACTTGGAACCCGTGGACTACATCTCTAGTTGTAATTTGGAAGAGTACGGTGGAACCTTTTGGCACGCGAATCGTCTTAGTAGGGCTGCCGTCTTCTTCTTTACCTAAGTCATAATTGAAAGCGGAAGCGACGATATTGACAACATATTTTCCGTCCGCTACTTCAGTAAGCCCTAGATTTTCAGGCTTAAAGGACTCATTTGCTTCAATATTCTGTGGATCGATCGTTTCAATATGACTTTGTGGATGCGTGCCTTTCCAGAACGCTGCAAAGCCGATAACAACTAAGAATAAGGCCAAAGACCCTAATCCGAATACAAGCCATATTTTTTCGTATTTATGCAGATGCATACCAGTTCCTCCTCAAACGCTTAAATTATCTTGATAAGAATAGACCGTAAATTCCGAACCAAAAGACTAGAATCACGACACCTAGGATCATTACCATGATCAATGTGCCTTTTAAATTCACATCCTCTTTTGTTTGTTTCGCAGCAGATATATTTTTCTTGCTCAATGCGGCCACCTCCTCATCGAAAAGTAAGTCTTACGTTTATCTTAATCTCCTCGCAGGAATAAAGAATTAGGGAAATCCCTATGAATGTAAAAGATTTCTAATCGTTCACAATATGTTCAACCACTCTTCATGCTTTTGACATACAAATTTGCTATCTAACACGCATCAAAACTGGCAGAAGAGAGTAGCCGTACACATGCTGTAATATACACTTTTCATCGTTGAAAACGAGAAACGTATTGAACTGTTTAACAGAGCTAAGCAGTGAATATGTTATATAGAAGTTATTTTTATAGTGGAATGGGGAATAGTGATTTTATATGTTGGGAAATAAGGGAGATCGATGTGGTATGGCGTGGTATAAATGAAGAAAATCTTGACCATAAGATAATTAGAAATTACAATATATTAAGGTAAAACTTAGGAAAGCCGGTGTGTATAAGATGGAAAACATCAAGTGGATCACAGTAGAAAGTCGAGAAGAAGGAGCGAAAGCAGTATATAAAGTAATTGAAGAAGAGCTCCGTAACAACCGTTTGCATGTTCTTGGACTTGCAACAGGCAGTACCATGATCCCAATCTATCAAGAATGGACGAATTCAAACCTGGACTTTTCACAAGTAACAGCTTTCAACTTGGACGAATATGTCGGAATTGATGCAAATAATCCAAATAGCTACGCGTATTTTATGAAGCAACATTTATTTGATAAAAAGCCCTTCAAAGAAACCCATATACCGAATGGAATGGCCGAAAATTTAGATCAAGAATGTGTTCAATATGAACAGCAATTAAATACACATCCTCTTGATATCCAACTACTTGGAGTAGGAGAGAATGGGCATATTGCATTTAATGAGCCAGGAACTTCCTTTGATTCTGTAACACATGTTGCGACACTCACAGACTCTACACTAGACGTGAATAGCCAGTACTTTGAAAATGATGAGAAAATACCTAACATTGCATTGACTATGGGTATTTCTTCAATTATGAAATCTAAAAAGCTTATCATGATCGCATTTGGAGAAAAAAAGCGAGCTGCTATGGAAAAATTGAAAAAAGGCGAAGTCACTCCAGACTGGCCTATCACAAAATTATTACGTCATGAAGATGTATTGGTAGTGACGGATCTACAGATTGATTAATATAAAGTAAAAAGAGTAAGCTGTCACAACAAGTTAGTTAAACTGACTTGTTGTGACAGCTTTTTTATACATATGAATAAAGTGCAGATGAAGCGAAAACAAGTGGTTAATGTACATCCTTAAATTTTGCCTATTAGTTCAAAAAGAATCTTTATCCTGTCCAATTATCTAGTAATTTTTGTGTTTAATAGTCTCTACTATTACAAACTATTTCAAAAGTAACAGATATTACTGATTTGAAATCTTCTTGTTACATAAATGTAATATAACAGATGTTTTAAAAATGATAGAGTTAATACAACATAACAGGTTAGTTAGTTACCTAAAATACATATGATTATCGGAGGAACACATGAAGTTATTTAAGAAAACGTTCTCAGTTTTGGCAATGTCTATTTTATTACTCGTCGCTCCTTTCGCTGGACAAGCAGATGCTTCGTCAAAATCTGCCAGCATTACTAAAACCGCTACCAACTTAACAGGCATCAAATATCGTTATGGTGGCACGACAAAAGCAGGCTTTGATTGCTCAGGCTATGTGGGATATGTATTCGCTCAGAACGGAGTGAAAGTAGCGCGTACCTCAAGCGGTATGTATGCATCTGGAAAGTCAGTGAAAAAATCCAACTTAGAATCTGGAGATCTTGTGTTCTTCAATACAAGTGGTAAAGGTGTATCACATGTTGGCATTTATGTAGGAAACGGAAAGTTTGCACATGCATCTACTTCAAAAGGTGTTCGTGTAGATAAATTGAACGACCCTTACTACTGGGGCAAGCGCTATGTAGGTGCCAAGCGCATTGCAGGTGTGAATCAAGTAGCAGCAGCTAATTAAAACAATTGACAATCGATCTTCCGCTGGAGGATCGATTTTTTATTACAATGAAAAACGCGACAGGAGAGTAAGTACTCTCCTGTCGCGTTTTATTAATTTGTAGTATCTTGTGGTACACGGATCGTCCAGCGTGAGAAATCTGGGTCTTCCTTCTTGACCAATTCCGTTGGGTAAATAAATGTCCAAGGAGTGGTGCTGTTTGCTTTTACAGAAAGGGGAGGATCAAGTTCAAATGTGCCTCGTGCAACTAAATCTCCAGTAGCATCAATCAATTCAAGCGGTAATTTTTCAATATTGATCTGCTTAGAATGACCGTTGCGGACAAATACGGACGCTGCAATATTGCCATCTTCCTGCTTCTGTATTTGGAAACCTGCGATATTCACTTCGCGAGGTTTCAATTTTGGTAGGCCACTCACTACTTCAGCCAAAGCTTCTTTTTGTTCAGTAGGAAGCTGTTCTTCCCAAGAAGGTGCAAGCTCTAATTGATGCGGCATCATCGAGTGTACATTGAACGCAAGCTTCCAGTTTTCAGCTGGAAGTTCTTCTGCTGTTTGATCATTCTGTTCAAAAACAAACACCCATGGACGAGCACTGCGGGCAGGGATTTCACCCAGCTCATTTAAATCGAACTCAGCAGAAGCGGCAGTATTACCTTGCTCATCGATCAGCAATAATTCGATCGAACCGACAGTGATGGCCTGATCGAGTGAAGAGCGGAAAAACGCTTTGACGAGCCAGCTGCCGTTTGCAGGCTCTATATCAATATCAATACCTGATAAGGAGATTTGATTTGGTTTTAACGGCTCTAGCTCATTTGCAAGGAAACGAAACACGTATTCCTGCTCCTGTGACAGATTCCATTGTGGATGAAGGGATAGGGCAGTTTCGATATCTTCATCACCAGAGCCACCTTGCGTATGCTCCAGAATTTCATTGGATTCTACCGTGCTGTCTAAACCTGTTTTCTCAGTCTTTTTAAATAGATTGAAGAGTTTCATTGGGAAACCTCCTGTTCTTGTGTGTGTAGTTGCTTCATGAATGCGATAATTTCGGATGCAATATCCCGGCGTAGACGCTGGTAATGCTTAGCGAATAATTGTAAGCCTTCGCGCTGATAAATACGCATTGGATCTTCCTGTCCGTAAGATCGCAATCCTATTCCTTCTTTTAAACGAGTCATCACTTCAAGATGCTTGACCCACATCGTATCAAGGTAGCTTAGCATGACTTGAGGTAGCAGTTGACTCACTTGTTCATTATCAGTGAAGGAGTCGATAAATGCAAACAACTCTGCCAATCCTTCATCATAGATTTTCAGAATGTCAGAGGTTCTATCTAACGACTTCGGTAATTCGACCGGAGTTAACAACAATGCATTCATCGTACGCTCAATGCGCTCGAAATCCCAATTATCGGGAATTTCATTGTCTGGACAACTATCAAGAACGACGAATTCAACAGTTTCTGAAAGCATAGTCTTTAACTTATCAAAAGTATCGTTGCCTTCAAGGACACGGTTGCGCAACGAATAAATGACTTCACGCTGATCATTGATCACATCGTCTAGCTTGAGATTATATTCTCGCATAGAGAAATGAGCACCTTCCACAATGCGCTGCGTACGTTCCGTTAGTTCATGTACTTCAGGATTCAAAACCTTACCGTTTTCATCCGTTCGTACTTTCGGAAGGAATTTTTCAAGCTCCTCAGGCGAAAAACGAATATACATTTCATCTTCCAATGAAAGATAGAATTGACTTTCCCCGTTGTCACCTTGTCGTCCTGAACGACCGCGTAACTGGTTATCAACTCGACGACTCTCGTGCTTTTCAGTACCTAATACAAACAATCCGCCTTCTTCTTCGACACCTTCACCGAGCACGATATCTGTTCCGCGACCCGCCATATTGGTCGCAACGGTAATATGACCTTTTTGGCCAGCTTGGGAAATTAATTCTACTTCTTGCTCCACACTTTTGGCATTCAATAAATGAAAGTCTAATCCTTGCTCTCGCAGATGCTTTGCGACAGCTTCAGATTGCAGAATAGACGTGGTGCCCACAAGTACAGGCTGTCCTTTTGCATGGCGCGCGGCCACTTCCTTAGCCACTGCCTTATATTTCTCCTCAATTGTCTTGAACACGAAGTCTGGTGAATCAATTCGTGCACGAGGACGGTTTGTTGGAATTTGAATAACTTCCATATTGTATACTTCACGGAATTCTTTCTCTTGAGTCTTCGCTGTACCCGTCATGCCACAAAGTTTTGGATACATACGGAAGTAGTTTTGAATCGTAATTTGGGCTTGAGCCTTATTTTCATCTGTAATGGGCACACCCTCTTTTGCTTCAATTGCTTGGTGTAAGCCGTCCGATAAGGTTCGCCCTTCCATGATACGTCCGGTGAACATGTCTACAAGTTCAATCTTTTGATCACGCACGATATAATCCACATCGCGTTTGAAGATCACGAATGCACGTACAGCTTGAATTACATAATGATAAAGTGTTTGATGATCTAAGTCATATAGGTTGCCGATACCGAATGCTTTCTCGACTTTCTCAATACCTTGTTCAGTAAGAGAAGTGGCCTTTGTGGCATCATCAAACTCGAAGTCTTCTCCTTTTTTAAAGCGTTTGGCCAGACGAGCTGCAATATGGTGCAAATCTGCATCTGCTTGCATTTTTCCTGCTACGATGAGTGGCGTTTTCGCTTCATCGATCAGTACGCTATCCACTTCATCGATGATAGCAAAGTGATATGGTCTTTGTACTTTTTGGGATGGATGCTGCACCATATTATCACGCAAGTAATCAAAACCAAATTCCGTTCCGACACCGTACGTAATGTCCGATTGATAGGCAGCTTGTTTCTCGGGTCCTTGCATCATCGGTACATTTAACCCGACCGTCAATCCGAGAAAGCGATGGATTTGACCAATTTGTTCATAGTCACGTTTTGCTAAATAGTCATTGACGGTGATGACATGTACGCCTTTTCCTTCAAGGGCACGTACGTAGGAGGGGAGAGAGGCAACAAGCGTTTTCCCTTCACCCGTAGGCATTTCCGAAATATTCCCTTCCGTCAATACCGCTCCACCAATTAGCTGCACATCGAAATGGCGCATCCCAAGAACTCGTTTAGAAGCTTCGCGCACGACTGCAAAGGCATCAGGTAAGATATTCTCTATGGTAGCCCCATTTTCCAATTGCTCTTTAAATTGATTCGTCATTCCTGATAAATCATCATCCGACATGGCAATGTATGTAGGTTCGAGTGAATTAATCTGTTCTACGATCTTTCGGTATTTACGTAGCTGACGTTCGCTCGTCCCAGTTTTACGTTTAAAAATATTTAACATAAATCAGACGCTCCTTTATAAACCTCTATCAAATGAGAGATTCCTATCTATTTTACCAAAAACCTTACCAAAAGACTATCTATAGAATGAAAGCTACATGTTTGAAATGTACACTTTAGAATATAACATAGTTGTATCTGAACTTATCGTTGAACTCGGCAGTGACAATACGTATTATTACTTCACATTAACCTCGCCAGTATCAGTCCCGACATTGGTTTGCAAGCAAGCAATCAAGGGGAAAGGGTAGGTAAGTACACTTAGTAGTGAAATCTAGTAGCAAGCATGCTATAATGAAATGCGATATGAACTTATTGCTAATTGGGGAGGAAAGACATGTTATTCATTGCAATGTCTGTAGCTTTCATCGCTGCTGTCATACTTACACCACTTGTCATTAAACTCGCGTTTCGAATAGGTGCGGTTGACCGTCCCAATTATCGAAAAGTCCATGCGAGAATCATGCCTCGAATCGGTGGACTTGCCATTTTTGGCGCTTTTATTATTGGATATGCTATTTTATTGCCTAAAGACGAGCATGCAGTCGGCATTTTGGTCGGTGCATTATTAATTGTCATCATTGGCTTTTTGGATGATATGCTTGAAATGACAGCAAAAGCCAAGGCGCTAGGCCAGCTGGTTGCTGCGTTAGTCGTCGTCCTATGGGGCGGTTTGCAAATAGATTTTATTAACTTACCATTTATTGGGCAATTGGACTTTGGGTATTTTAGTATTCCCATTACAATTATTTGGATCATCGGGATCACGAATGCGATCAACTTGATCGATGGGTTGGATGGACTTGCGGCAGGAGTGTCTACGATTGCCTTGATCGCTATTACGGTAATGGCAGTGATGATGGGGAACTTCTTCGTTGCAGCTACAGCATCTATATTGGCAGCTAGTTCGCTCGGATTCTTAATCTACAACTTTCATCCGGCGAAAATTTTTATGGGCGATACCGGATCGTTATTCCTTGGATTTATGATATCGGTGTTAGCTTTGCTTGGATTCAAAAATGTAGCTGTCGTTTCATTAGTATTTCCGATCATCATGTTAGGAGTTCCGATTTCTGACACATTCTTCGCTATTGTTCGACGTGTGCGTATGAAACAATCCATAACAGCAGCAGATAAATCACATTTGCACCATTGCTTGTTGCGTGCAGGATTCTCGCATAGACAAGCCGTGCTAACGATCTACGGAATTGCGATTTTATTTGGCGCAGTAGCTGTCCTGTTTTCACAGGCGACAGTGTGGGGCGCATTGTTACTCGTATTCGTCATGCTGATCGTCATTGAATTGTTTGTCGAACTGATTGGATTGGCAGGCGCGAATTATCGTCCGTTATTGAATTTAGTACGCATGATTGGGAAGTAATTTGAAAGCTCTTATCCGTAAAACGGATAGGGGCTTTTTGTATGGCGTATGTTAAGTCGTGTGGGAAAGAAAACGGCTTGTTCTATAATTTTTTGCGACATCTATACAGCTCGCCCGTTTTTGGTGGGGATTCGTAGCTTTGGTAAGGTGATAGCCCTCATGTTTCTCATGATGCATACGTGAATTATAATGGAAGGTTACTTACGCTCGGTTCAATGTTGTTTTGGTTCGGTCCGCCAGGGGATACGAGCGGTCCAGTTGTAGTTACGCTTGGTCTGGTCGAAGTTTGGATCGGTCTATCGAGAGTTACGAGCGGTGCGTTGGGACTTATGCTCGGTCTGGTATGAATACCTATCAGAAATCATAGGGGGAGGAATTAAAAAAGACTATCGCCCGGAAGTCATTTTAAATGACTTGCGGCGATAGCCTATTCCTTTATTGATGCGCCACCTCTGAAGGAGGAGATGCTTGGTTGGTATCAAGCTCGGTCAATGATGAAGAGTCGGGAATCAAGCCGAGATGAGATTTTAGAATTTGCTTGGTTTCTTCTAAGTCTTGTTCATCCAGTTTGTAATAATACGTTCCGGTAGACCAGTCGTCATACCCGTTTAGTGAAATGGTATCCACTTCTGGCATGCCACTTTTTACATATTCAATGAAAGAAAGCATTTGTTTAGACGTCATATCCGTTTTCATGTTATCTCCGAGGGCATTGATGACATCCCCGTATTTCGTAATGGACTTAATGGAAGTCGCTTCTTTGATCATGGCTTGAAGGATCATTTGCTGACGTTTTCCACGTTCGATATCGCTGTCGAGTTTACGGGTCCGTGCTAAAGCTAATGCATGGCGGCCGTCCAATCGCTGAAGTCCTGGCATGAGGTGGATCGCATTTTTATCATTTTCGTCTTTCTCAATTCGTTCATACGGTACTTCTACTTCTACACCGCCAAGTGCGTCTACTACATCAATGAATGCATTAAAATTCATTTTCACATAATAATTGATCGGAATATCGAACATCTCTTCCACTGTATCAATAGAAGCTGCTGTTCCTCCATAAGCATGGGCATGTGTAATCTTATCTTTATAATTAACTTTTGGAATGTAGACATATGAATCACGAGGAATGCTGACAAGCTTTACGCTCTTCTGCTTAGGATTCAGAGTGGCTAAGATCAGCGCATCTGATCTGCCGTGGCTTTCTTCTTTCTGCCGCTCCTCACTTTCATCCACACCGACTAAAAGAATCGAGACCTTATCTTTAGCTGGCTCTACTCGTAACTCCTGTTGTGATTCCTTGTTGGCAAGCGGTTCATAAGAACGGTCCAGTACATCCACCGTTTGATTATGTAGCTTAGCAAAATAAGCTGCTCCTACTGCAATCATAGCGAGAAATGCAAATAAAAATATTTTCAAGAAGAGCCTAGTTTTTGAAGAGGATTTCTTCTTTTTTTTATAATCTTTTCTTTTCATTTTATACCTCCAAAGTGTACGGCAGGCAAAGCCGTCTGTGGCGAATCCAGCAAAAACAGCCGTGGCTTGTTACAGGTAGGCAAGTATTCATGCTTCTCACTAATGTCCATACTGACAAAATAGACGCGTGTTGATCATGCGTTACATCTTCCGCTATTATACCTGTTTTTTAATCAAAGGTATAGTATATCAAATAGCGAATTCCAGAAATTTGTGACGGATCGTAGCAATTTCTGCTTGTCCATTCGTCAACTCCATCATCCACTCCCGGAAAATCATCTCATCTTCTAAAGGAACATATAAAAACAGTTCAACGTCCTCTTCATAGACGATCTCCTGTAAAGGGTATATGGATTGTCGAACTTCATTTTCAACTTTGCCCAGCCATGTATAGTCTATGGAAGTCTTGGTTAATACATGCAACTTTCTTTCGACGACACCTGTTGCTCCAATTCCTTCTGTTGCGGCTTTGCCATAGGCACGGATCAATCCACCGCCACCGAGTTTAATGCCGCCAAAATAGCGAGTAACCACAATGACAGTATCTTTCAGCTGTTGCTTTTTGAGGACCTCCAAAATTGGAACGCCCGCAGTGCCAGAAGGTTCCCCATCGTCATTCGCTTTTTGGATTTGATCATGTTCACCTATTATATACGCGGAGCAATTATGTGTTGCAGAATGATGTCGTTTTTTGATTTCTTGAATAAAGTCCAATGCGTCTTGTTCCGTTTCCACTCGTTTAACAAATGAAAGGAAACGAGATTTTTGTATAATAAATTCACTTTCTCCATACTGGTTTACGGTTTTGTAATTTGCTCGCATTTGTCGTGCCCCCTACATTTGTAATATACTTATAATACTTTTACCTCATCTAGATGATATACTGTATATGAAGTGTATAAGTAATTAGGCTAAACTGCAATACTGCTCACTTTGCATATTTTTACATAGACAGGTGCGGGGGGGAGTTATTTGAACGAGAAGGCGATTGACATCCAGCAAATGGAGAAGATCTTTGGAAATATGGTAGACGTAATGGATCAGTCAAAAAACGACATATTTTTAATTAGCGAACAAAGCCGCCAAAGTTTCGAAGAGATGCAGAAAGAGCTAGCTGAAGTAAAAGAGAGCATTTCCCATGTGATAACAGAAGGCGATTATCTTGAAGATATGTCACGCCACTCAAGAAAACGCTTGGCAAACGTGTCGAAGAATTTTATGAATTACACCGAAGAAGAAGTGAAGCAGGCCTACAGTGTAGCAAATGATTTGCTTGTACGCGTCTCCATCAATAAAATGGAGGAAAAGCAATTGCGAGCCAGGCGGGACGAGCTGGAACGACGGCTTGCTATGTTGCTGTCTACAATTGAAAGGGCTGATCAACTTGTTAATCAAGTAACCACTGTGATTACTTACTTAACATCCGATTTGAAAAATGTAAGCACGGCACTTGAGACTGCCCGTCACAAACAGGACTTTGCCATTCAAATTATCCAAGCCCAAGAAGAAGAACGTAAGCGACTCTCGCGAGATATTCATGATGGACCAGCACAAATGCTGGCGAATGTATTGGTGCGTTCAGGTTTGATTGAGAAGACATTTGTGCAAAAGGGTCCGGATAATGCAATGCTAGAGCTGTCTTATCTTAAAGAAATGGTCAGAGGAGCATTGTCTGAAGTACGTCGCATTATTTACGATCTACGTCCGATGGCTCTGGATGATTTAGGACTTGTCCCGACATTGAAAAAGTATTTATCTACCATTAGTGAATATGAGGCGCCGCTAACCATCCACTTTCAGAGCAATGGGGCTGAAAGAAGATTCAATTCCAATTTTGAAGTGGGGATTTTCCGCCTGATTCAAGAATCTGTGAATAATTGCATTAAGCATGCGAAAACAGAGGAAATTTGGGTGAAAGTCGAATGGCTTCGCGAAACTGTAAATATACTCGTGAAAGACCAAGGCTGCGGCTTTGATACAAAGGAAGTAAAAGAAAAATCTTTCGGCTTAATTGGAATGCAAGAGCGAGTGGATTTATTAAAGGGAGAAATGAAAGTGATTTCGAACATTGGTGAAGGAACCTCGATTTTTTTCAAAATTCCGTTGGATGAAGAACTATAAGCGACGATCAGATTGGGAGGAACAGAATATGGAGACAACAAAAATTTTAATAGTGGATGACCATCAATTATTTCGCGAAGGCGTTAAACGAATCTTGGATTTTGAAGAGTCGTTTAATGTAGTAGCAGAAGGAGACGACGGATATGAAGTGCTGGAGTTGTTCAAACAATATCAGCCTGACGTTGTGTTGATGGATATTAACATGCCACGCATGAATGGTGTAGAGGCGACCGAGCAATTAGTGAATGAGTACCCTGATGCGAAAGTGATTATGCTATCCATTCATGATGATGAGTCTTATGTGACACACGCGTTGAAAACAGGGGCACTCGGCTATATGCTGAAAGAGATGGATGCGGATGCGATTGTACAAGCTATTAAAGTAGTGGCTGCCGGTGGATCGTATCTACACCCGAAAGTTACACATAATTTAGTATCGGAATTCCGTCGTTTAAGTGAAAGAGAACATAAAGGATCCTTCCAACAAAACGATATTCGTCGTCCTCTTCATTTATTGACGAAACGGGAATGTGAAGTCTTGCAATTGTTGACTGATGGACAAAGTAACCGTACGATCGGTGAAACGTTATTTATTTCGGAAAAAACCGTGAAGAACCACGTCTCTAGCATTTTGCAAAAAATGAACGTGAATGACCGAACACAAGCAGTTGTCACAGCGATTAAGAATGGCTGGGTAGAAGTTAAATAAATTATAAAAACGAAAAAGGTCTTTTAAAAAGAAAAGACCTTTTTCGCTATGTAGGAGGAAGCAATGAAGAAAAAATTAGCAGCTGCATCGATCGCTATTTTATTGGTATTGGGCGCGTGTAACAAGACGGAAGATACGAACCCAAATGATGTTGACAACGGGGAAGCTACTCCAGGCAATGGTGCGATCGATCATGGAGTGGATGAAAACAAAGTAGGCTTCAGCATGTCAGGTGATCAAGTCGAAGAAGCGGAAAATGTGCCTGATGAAGAAAGAGACAACATCATGAAGGCATTCGACCAGTATATTGAAACATTGAATAATAAAGATGTAGAAGGCTATCTTGCTACGTTATCTAAAGAAGGCTATGATTTAGAAGAAGAGCGGAAAGCTACAGAGGATTTGCTTGAAACATATGAAATGAAACGTGAGCCGGACAATGAAACCATTGTGAAATATAATGAAAAAGAAGCGCAATTATTTACCACAATGAAGACAACGTTCACCGAATTAGAGAGTGGTACAGAAAATATTCCTGAAGGACGCCAAGTGACCGTATTTCATAAAGAAGACGGTGAATGGAAAGTATTCTCTATTCACTTTATCGGGGATGAATCAGGGAATTAATAAAAACTTCCAGCCATGACGCGCTGGAAGTTTTTTTGGTGAAAGAATTGCCATACTACTACTACTTGCATTTCTTTTTTAAAACCATTATAGTATTAATACGAACATTAGTTCTTATAGGGGGGCGATGAGTATGCCTTTGATACCATCGGAGGCATTGCCGTATTTGGAAAATCATATTTATTTGCCAATGCTGATGACCATTCTTGAACGAGATCGACGATTAGTTGAACAAGTCCCCTTTAAATTAAAAAGTCCGTATCTCAATTTGTTAGACGAAACGATGAATGCGGTGACGGCGGATTTACAAAAGACTGCTGTGTATTTACGGCAGCATAAAATGAAGGTGATCCGACAGTCCACGGATGAATTATTCACGGAATACTTGTTTTTGCATGAGGGATATGAAGATTATCGCCGCTATCTAAATGTGCGGCTGCGAAATCGTACGGAAGAACTGTTGAATCAGTACCTTAGGAAATTGGAGAATCCGAATTTTTCGGCTCCATGATCAAATAATACGAACTTCTCAACTCTTCCTGCGCATTTTCGAATCGCTGAGACAGAATATGAGATAGTGCAAGCTGGCGATACACTGTGGCTATTGAAGTATTCAAAGGCATCTTGGTATCATTTTTTAATACTACACAGACCCCATCTTCATTTTTATGCACATCTTTTACAGCATGATAAGCAATCCAGGAATTTTTATGAAGAGAAGGCGATAACAAAGGGAAAAATAACAACGGCCGATTATTTGAATGTGTCAGCATAATAGGAGGTTTATGCCGTTTTCTCAAATCACTTTTTGAGCTATTCATAATCGACTCGAAATTGGTGCGATAGTGAGTGCAGGAATCTCTCATAATTTCCAAGGGTGTCTTTTCGACAAAAAATGTTTGATTGCTTTCCACTACCTTTGTGAAGTATGGATTCGAATGTTGGCCGTGAAGTAGTGCAAAGGTATGGAAAGTAATGATGTAAGACGATAAATATTGTTGGTTTGCCACAGCGTTCCCTCCAGTTTAATAGGACAATTGAATTAATACTTTATCATATATTATATGACAGAAAAATCTAAAATCAACAGTGAAATTACAATAATAGAAATTTTCATCCATCTTATCGATTATAAATGTAATGCTTGTTGTGTAACTTGAGGAATGCAATTAAAAACTGTCAACAGAAATGTACCTGTTGACAGCTTATACTTTATTGTTGGTATTCGATTGCAGCGGCTCCTAGCGTTTTAGCTGCTGCGATCATAGCTTTTTCATCAATATCAAAGCGGGGGTGATGGTGAGGATACGCATCTATCGGTTTTGCCCCTGTAAAGAATAAAGTGCCGGGTACTTTTTCTAAATAATACGCGAAATCTTCGCCACCCATTTGCGGCTTCATTTCTTCAACACCCTGCAAGCCAGGAATAGATTCAGCAATGTATTTTAAGAATTCTGTTTCTTTTGCGTGATTGATGACAGCCGGGTAGCCGCGATAATACTTCACTTCAATTTGACAATCATTTGCAAGTGCAGTTCCTTTTGCTACACGTTGAATTTCTTGTTCCATCAAATCACGAATTTCGGGCGCAAATGTCCGTACTGTACCACCGAGCACCGCTTGATCAGCGATGACGTTAAATGCGTTATCTGCAACGAAAGAACCTACAGATAATACAGCAGATTCAATTGGATCAACGCGTCTGGAGACGAGTTGCTGTAAGTTCATAACCAATTGAGAACCGATGACGATGGCGTCTTTTGTTTGGTGAGGAGAAGCGCCATGACCGCCTGCACCTTGGATTGTAATTGTAAATCGATCAGCCGCTGCCATGACAGGGCCGGATGCATAATAAATGACACTAGATTCAAAGAGAGACCATACGTGGGTGCCGAAAATGACGTCTACTCCTTCTAGACAGCCATCTTCAATCATAGCGATTGCACCGCCTGGAGCGAGTTCTTCTGCATGCTGGTGAATGAAGACGTATTCACCTGCCAAGTCCTCGCGCATCTCATGAAGAGCCTTTGCGAGCTGGAGAAGCGTGGCGGTATGGGCATCATGTCCGCAAGCATGCATGACTCCTGGTACTTTAGAAGCGTAAGGCGTATCTTTCTGATCTTGAATGGGTAACGCATCAAAATCTGCACGCAACGCTACGGTTTTTCCAGGTTTTCCTCCCATTACTTTAGCAACAACCCCATTTCCCCCCACACCTGTGCGAACATTAACACCGAGTTGTTTATAAAAATCCGCAATATAGGCTGCGGTCTTTGCTTCTTTAAATGAAACCTCTGGATTCATATGCAAGTAACGACGAATCTCTACCATATCGTCATAAGACTCTTGTAATTTCTCAAATAATAGTTCTTTCATAAAAAAATCTCCCTTCCAACTAAGAACGAGCTTGTATATCTTGGTTCTTATTATAGCAATGTGATAGAGTCGTCGCAAATTTCGAAATCCGAAGATTCAGGCAAAGTAGAGATAAAAAAAGAAGAGGTGACGTGTTGACGTCATAACTCTTCAGTAGGTGTTTTATAGGTGGCAGTATAGGGTGCACTCGTGAAGATGTGTAAGGTTGCGCCGCCTTGATCTTTGAAATCATTAGGGTTGGACAGTTTATATCCTGGCGATTCGTACCATAGTTTATAGAGACGTTCTTCTGTCCATTCGGTTAATACAACGTACGTATCTGAACCAATAGGCCGTAAGAGACGGAATGCTATAAAGCCTGGAAGATCCGTCAGTCGTTCACCCATCATTTTGTATTGATGCTCAAAAATTGGCTTCCCTTCATCAGTGACCGCAATGTTATTCATTGCAAAGTATCCGTTCTCTGCAAGCACACCCACTGATCCCGCTATTTCATATTTTCTTGGAGTTTGGAATACAGATTTACCGTTTGTTTCGTGCAAAAGGAGCGTGTGACCTCCTCCGTTCATTAAAATAATAGGTTCATCACTATGCTTTTCTTTAATCTTCTCCATAAAGTCTATCGTTCCAGTTGTCATAAAAATATTCATCTATACTTCCTCCTTTGGCTAGTAACGGTTATATCTTACTCAACTACAATACATTGTAACAGGATTGGCTTGAAAAGCATCCACCTGCTGTATAAAGTATCCACCGTGTATTCTATAAATAAATTGTTCCCCTTAATACCTCAAATCAAACACGAAGCAGGTGAGCTAAGTGGGAGATGAATGATTGTCTAAAACATGGCAAACAGAACCAAAAGCAAAGCACAAAATTATGACAAAGGCGCAATTCGCTATACAATGGCTTGTCAACGGTTTATGATGAGAAACGAATAATAAGTCTGTGTTTAAAACAGAGTGAAATAATGGAAAGAGGGATCGGTGAACATGACAACGTTTAATGATACGTTGCTGCGTGCTGCCAGAGGAGAAGAAGTTGGACACACCCCTGTGTGGTTCATGCGTCAAGCAGGACGTTCGCAACCAGAATATCGGAAAATCAAAGAGAAATACTCTTTGGAAGAAATTACGCACCAACCTGAATTATGTGCCTATGTAACAAAATTGCCTGTAGATCAATATGATGTGGATGCAGCCATTTTATATAAGGATATTGTGACCCCATTAGTTGGAATCGGAATTGACGTAAAGATCAAATCTGGTGTTGGCCCCGTGATCTCTAACCCGATACGTTCCATTAAAGATATTGAACGTCTTGGTGAATTTTCAGCGGAAGAACAAGTTCCATATGTATTGGATACGATTAAACTCCTGACAGAAGAGCAGTTGAATGTGCCATTGATTGGTTTTGCTGGAGCTCCATTTACACTAGCGAGCTATATGATTGAAGGGGGACCTTCGCGTAGCTATAATTTAACGAAATCCTTCATGGTGTCTGAGCCAGAAGCTTGGTTCGCTTTAATGGATAAGTTGGCGGATATGACGATTACATACATCCGAGCACAAGTAGCAGCCGGAGCTAAGGCTGTGCAAATATTTGATTCTTGGGTAGGTGCGTTAAACGTATCGGACTATCGGATTTTCATTAAGCCGACGATGACACGTATTTTCTCAGAACTTCGAAAATTGGAAGTTCCATTGATCACATTCGGCGTGGGTGCCAGTCATCTGGCGAATGAATGGCATGACCTTCCAGTAGATGTTGTTGGATTAGATTGGCGGTTATCCATAAAAGAAGCCGGTGAACGAGGTATGACGAAACCGCTTCAAGGGAACTTGGATCCGACTTTGTTATTAGCGAATTGGTCGGTCATTGAAGAACGTGCGAAACGAATTGTAGAAGAGGGTGTCGAGCATGGCGGCCATATCTTTAATTTAGGACATGGTGTCTTTCCTGAAGTACAGCCTGCGACATTGCAGCGCTTGACAGCTTTTGTTCATGAATATAGTGCACAGTTACGCACGAAGTGAAGATTGAACGACATCACAATCAAACTACCGAGGTGAAGATGATGACGAAAAAGAAAATGGGCTTACTTGTCATGGCTTATGGTACGCCTAACTCCTATGAGGATTTAGAACCTTACTACACGCATATCCGAAGAGGTCGTCCGCCAGCGCCTGAACAGCTGGAAGATCTGCGTAATCGTTATGAGGCAATTGGTGGTATTTCTCCGTTAGCACGGATTACAGAAGATCAAGCGAATGCGTTATGCAATCGTTTAAATAGCGTACAAGATGACATGGACTTTCAAGTCTATATTGGTCTAAAGCATATTGCACCATTTATTGAAGATGCGGTACAAAAAATGAGCAATGACGGTGTGGAAGAAGCAGTATCCATCGTGTTAGCACCTCATTTTTCTACGTTCTCAGTGAAGTCCTATAATGGACGTGCGAAAGAGGAAGCGGACAAGCATGGAATTCGTCTTACTTCGGTGGAAAGCTGGTATAAACAGCCGAAATTTATTGACTATTGGTCGAATCAACTTCGCCTGACGTATGATGCGATGGATGAGTCAGAACGCGAGAAAGCATGTTTAATCGTGTCTGCGCATTCATTGCCAGAAAAGATTTTGGCAAATGGTGATCCATATGCTGACCAACTGAAAGAAACAGCAGAATTGATTACAGCGGCAGCAGGTGTGAAGACATACGCAGTTGGCTGGCAAAGTGAAGGACAAACTCCTGAACCGTGGTTGGGACCAGATGTGCAGGATTTGACACGTGAGTTGTATGAAACGAAAGATTATCAATCATTTGTTTATACGCCAGTTGGTTTCGTATCTGATCACCTCGAAGTCTTGTTTGACAATGATTATGAATGTAAGATCGTTTGTGATGAGCTTGGGGCAGCCTATCATAGACCGGCTATGCCGAATACAGATCCTTTATTCGTAGACGCCATGGCGGATGCGGTATTGGATCAACTAAACACATCGAAATAAAACCAGCACAAGTGCAATGACATACAGGATACAGCAGGATGGGAGTGGCAAAGGACATGAGTGAGCGAAAAAAAGTAGTCATTATCGGTGGAGGCATCACAGGGCTCTCTACGGCTTTTTATATGCAAAGAGAAGCACGTGAAAATGGATATCCTTTAGATATCACCTTAATTGAGGCATCAACTGAACTAGGTGGAAAAATCCAAACAGTCCGTCGAGACGGCTATGTAATCGAACGCGGTCCCGACTCCTTTTTAATTCGCAAAAAGAGCGTAGATCAATTGGCAAGCGATCTAGGCATTGCGGATCAGCTAGTCCGAAATGCGACAGGACAAGCCTATGTATTGTTGAATGATCAAATGCATCCGATTCCAGCAGGTGCCGTAATGGGAATCCCTACGGAAATTAAACCGTTTATTACGTCAGGATTGTTCAGTTTAAGCGGCAAATTGCGAGCTGCAGGAGATTTTGTGCTACCGCGTTCTGAAGTGACAGGTGATCAGTCTCTAGGGGGATTTTTCCGTCGACGCTTTGGTACAGAAGTCGTGGAAAATTTAATCGAGCCGCTACTATCAGGCGTCTATGCAGGCGATATTGATAAGATGAGCTTGGAATCTACTTTTCCTCAGTTTTATGAAGTGGAAAAAAAGCATCGAAGTTTGATTTTAGGTATGAAGAAAACGACTCCGAAACAGCTTCCACAGAAAAATAGTCATAGCTCAAAGAAGATGGGTGCATTCCATACATTTAAGAATGGACTAGAGTCTGTAGTAGAAGCTTTAGAACAACAGTTGGATGATGTCACGGTTCTAAAAGGGACTCGTGTTCTCAAAGTATCCAAGCAAGGTGATCAGGCAATTTTGACATTAAGTGATCAGCAACAGATCGAAGCAGATGCTGTCATTATGACGACTAGCCATTCAGTAGCCAGTCAGTTATTTGAATCGTATGGGATATTGAAAGAATTAGGAAGCATCCCCACAACTTCTGTTGCTACGGTGGCTCTCGGTTTTCCAAAGCAAGCAATGAAGCGTGAGATAGATGGTACAGGTTTCTTAGTACCTCGTAGCAGTAATTATTCCATTACGGCGTGTACGCTTGTTGACCGAAAATGGCCGACGTCAACACCTGATGGCAAAGTACTGATAAGAGCGTTCGTTGGACGTATTGGGGAAGAAGCCATTGTGGACTTGCCTGATAGTGAAATAGAGAAAATCGTGCTGAGCGACTTAGGAGATATTCTAGGTTTGGAAGGACAGCCGGAATTCTGTATGATTACACGTTGGAAAGACGATCGTCCGCAGTATCGAGTGGGCCATAAAGAAAAAATCCGCAGAGCTCGTGAAGAATTACGCGAACAATTTCCTATGGTACAGCTTGCAGGTGCTTCTTATAATGGAGTGGGGCTTCCAGATTGTATTGATCAGGGAACCGTTGCCATGAAAAAGGTTTTGTCTGAGCTCTTTTAACGGAATAAAAATAAAACAGTCAGAAGTGATATTCTGGCTGTTTTTTTGTATAAAAAAAAGCGAATATCCAAGTATTCGCCGAATGAAAGTTCTATTTATTTGATGTTGCAATGATCACAATGATTTGAGTAGCACTCGTGCTGCTCTTCGATTTCTTTCCCGCAAGATACACAAACTTTTGCTGGTAAATTCCTGAAAAATTCTACGATACTTTCAACCATATGAACCAAACTCCCCTTTTAATTATTATAGAAACAAATAGTAAGCTGTTGACAGAATGCAAGACTACTTTATTTTAAATTGCATTGATCGCACTGATTCGAGTAGCACTCATGCTGCTCTTCGATTACATTCCCACATGATACACAAGACTTGGACGGTAAGTTTCTGAAGAATTCTACAATACTTTCAACCATATGAATCAAACCCCTTTCTCTTGTTGTATAACTCCTTGTTATATTTATAGTGTATTATAACAGACGCTGAAAGTCAACACTTCCTATAATTTTCTGTTAAAATGGATTGAGCCCTTTAATGACGGGCATTCTGGCTAATTAATATGTTCGGAATTGAAAGAATTAACTAAAAATAAATGTGGCAAAATTGTGAGGAGAGAGAAAGAATGCAATTTATCGATAATAAAGGCATTACAGATCCACGGATTAACTTGGCTATAGAGGAATATGTCCTGCAGACGATGGATGTAGAGAAGGATTCTTATTTACTGTTCTATATCAACGAGCCATCCATCATCATCGGTAAAAATCAAAACACCATTGAAGAGATTAATACAGAGTTCGTGGATCGTGAAGGTATTCATGTAGTCCGTCGGTTATCGGGTGGTGGGGCAGTCTACCATGACATGGGAAATTTGAATTTCAGTTTTATTACGAAGGATGACGGCGATTCATTCAGAAACTTTAAAAAGTTTACCGAGCCTGTGACGGATGCACTGGCTAAGATGGGCATAAAGGCAGAATTGCTCGGCCGTAATGATATTTTGATTGATGGAAGAAAAATTTCCGGGAATGCACAATTTGCGACGGGAGATCGGATGTTCAGTCACGGAACGTTGTTGTTTGATACAGATATGGAAGGTGTCGTCAACTCGTTGAAAGTGAAGAAAGATAAAATTGAGTCAAAAGGCATTAAGTCTATCCGTAGCCGTGTAGCAAATATTTCGGAGTTTTTAGAACGTCCGATTACGATTGAGCAATTCAAGCAAGAAATCTTGGTTTCCATTTTCGGTGGCGAAGATCACATACAATACAAAGAACTGACAGAAGAAGATTGGAAGAATATCCACCAGCTATCTGCGGAGCGCTATGGAAATTGGGATTGGAACTATGGACGATCTCCTAAGTTCAACGTCCAACAATCCAAACGATTCCCGGTTGGAGGGATCGATGTGCGTTTGCATGTGGAAAAAGGAATCATTGAAAACATTCATATTTATGGCGACTTTTTCGGAGTGGGCGAAGTGGCCGAAATCGAGCAACGGCTGACAGGTGTGAAATACGAGCGACAAGCGATCACAGACGCGATCGAGTCGATGAATGTTCCAAAAATTTTGGGTGGTATTCAGTTGGAAGAGTTTGTTGGAGTGATTTACTAAGTCATGAGGGAGCGCGTGTCTTGCGAGGCATTGCGCTTTTTGACTTTTTTTGGTTACGCTCGGTTCCGTATTACTTTGGCTCGGTCTGAATGACTTTTGGCTTGTTGCTCTTTGGGAATGGAGCGGTCCAGGACGAGTTACGCTCGGTCCAATCGGTTTTTCGATCGGTACGAGACGACTTTTGCTCGGTTCAAGTAATTTTACGCTCGTTTTAAAATTATAACTGATGATCGCTATATAAATAGAAGTGGACGACTAAATTTATGTGAACTAAGAAATACGCTATAATAAGCGGAGAGGGAAAGAGAGGGATACCGGTGAAACATCGAATTTTCATTGTAGAAGATGATCAGAAGATTGCACAGCTATTGGCAGGTACGTTAGAGAAGTATCAATATGAAGTGGCAATTATTGAAAACTTTGATCATGTCGTGGAAGAATGTGTAGCGTATAATCCGCATTTGGTATTGCTTGATATTAATTTACCAATTTATGATGGATATTATTGGTGTCGTCAGTTAAGGCAGCATACGATGTGTCCGATCATTTTTATTTCTGCCAGGTCTGGCGATATGGATCAAGTGTTTGCGCTCGAAAATGGTGGTGATGATTTTATTACGAAACCATTTCATTATGAAATTGTCTTAGCTAAAATCAAAAGTCATTTGCGCCGTTCGATCGGGGAATATTCCCCGAACCAGTCAGAACGAGTCATTGTGTGCGGTGATCTAACATTGTACATAGAACGGATGGCGTTGCAAAAAGGCGAGGAAGAGATACCCTTACAGAAGAAGGAGTGTGTCATTTTAGAATTGCTGATGGGGGAGTCTCCTAAAGTAGTCACAAGGGAACGATTACTTGAGGAATTATGGGATGATCAGTCATTCGTGGATGAGAATACGCTGAATGTCAATATGGCACGTGTGCGTAAAAAGTTGACGGATTATCAGGTACACTCGTGGATTGAGACAGTGCGCGGTGCGGGTTATCGATTTGTGCCGGAGTCTGAGGTGAAATGAAGGCTGTTCTGCTATTCGCAAGGGAACATATCTCGTTTGTGGTGTTTCAGTTAGGATTGGTGCTATTCATCTTGTTGCTCTATTGGCTCGACGGTTTCCGAAACCCAAATACTGCTATTTATTCGGTGGTGATGAGCATGCTGTTGACGGCAGGGTATTTAAGCGGAAAATTCATCATGCGGCGTTCATTTTATGCTGCGATTGCGAAAAAACCTGAGAAAATGGAAGATGCGCTGATCCGTCATGTATTGACACCAGAGCATCGACAAACGACTGAATTTACTCGTCAATTGTACCGACTGTACCAGCATGAAGTCCAGACGCTTTATACAGTTCAGCACCGCCATCTGCATTTTATGAATCAATGGGTGCATCAGATGAAAACACCGATTTCCGTCATTAACTTGCTGTTGCAGGAAGATGAGGTAGACAAGAAGAGTATTGGACAAGAGGTGGAGAGGATCCGGACGGGGCTTGAAATCGTCCTTGTCAATGCACGGCTGGAAACGTTCGAAGAAGATATGCAGATTGAGCGATTACCTTTGAAAGTATTACTTCAAGAAGTGCTGACAGAAAATAAACGGTTATTCATTACGAACGGATTATTTCCTGTTCTTGACGTCGATGAACAGCTGACTGTCGCAACGGACCGCAAATGGATTAAATTTATGCTGAATCAATTTATTACAAATGCTGTGAAATATACGTTTGAAAAAGGTAAGAAAATTCATGTGACAGCGATACAAAAAGTGGAAGGACTACTACTAGAAATTACAGATGAAGGGATCGGCATACCAGCCTCTGATCTGCACCGCGTGACGAAGGCGTTTTTCACGGGAGAAAATGGCCGATTGTCCGGAGAGTCGACGGGAATGGGCTTGTATATTGCGTCAGAAGTTTGTGGTCGGTTAGGCCATGAACTGACGATTTCATCCAAGCAAGGCGAAGGAACTACGGTCTCGCTACTATTTAAAGATGGAGAGGCAGGTGAACAGCCAAGTGAAGAAACCAATCGTTAAAATGGAGGATATCACGAAGATTTATGAAGGAAAAGTGATGCATCGTGCATTAAATCAGCTGGATTTTGATGTGCAAGAAGGTGAATTTGTTGCCATTATGGGTCCTTCCGGTAGTGGTAAAACGACTTTACTGAATTTATTGATGGCCACTGATATTCCCACGTACGGAAAGATCGTCATCGGTGGAGTCGAGCCTGAAACACTTAGCCAGAATGAAATTGCTTTGTTCCGCAGACAACAGATAGGCTTTGTCTTTCAAGAAATTAATTTGCTACAAATGCTGACCGTGGAGGAAAATTTGGTGCTTCCATTAACGCTCGACGGGTTACCAGTGAATGAAATGAAAAACAGAGTCCAAGACATGGCACAAAAGTTGCGTTTGGAAGAGATTTTGGAGCGGCGTCCTGATGAATTATCGGGTGGACAGGCACAGCGTACAGCAATTGGGCGCGCGTTGATCCATCAGCCGAATATCGTGTTGGCGGACGAGCCGACGGGGAATTTGGATTCGAAGTCCGCAAAAGATGTGCTGGAGTTGTTGGAGCATATTAACTTACATGAACGGACGACGATCATCATGGTGACGCACGATCCAATCGCTGCGAGTTATTGCGATCGCGTGCTGTTCATTAAAGATGGCGAATTTTTCAATGAAATATACAAGGATGAACGCCGTCAAACATTTTTTCAACGCATCTTGAATGTGCTGTCACTTCTTGGAGGCAATGTACATGACTTTTCGTCAGTTCGCTTACCGTAATGTGATTCGAAACCGACGTGTGTATGCGGCATTTTTTATGGCTAGTGTATTTTCGGTCATGGTGTTTTTCTTGTACTCGATGTTGCTCTTCCATCCGTCAATAGAAAATACCTTTTTACAGGAGATATCGTCTCTCGGCATGGGAATTGCGGAGCTGATATTATTTATTTTTACACTGTTTTTTCTGTTTTACTCCATGCGCGCTTTTTTGCAGGCGCGTTCACGAGAATTTGGTATTCTGTTATTGCTCGGTATGGCAAAACGGCAGCTCCATCGACTCATTTTCATTGAGACGATGCTGCTCGGTTTCGCTTCGATCCTCACAGGAATTTTCATCGGTTTTATGTTTTCCAAGTTCTTTTTCATGATTGTGAAGGCGCTCGTACAAATTCCGGTGCTGCCGCTTTATTTATCATGGAAACCATTTGCTTTAACGATGGGAGCATTCCTCAGTTTGTTCGCGATTATTTCATATATCGCGCCAGTGTTCATTCAGCAAGGAAAGATATCGGATTTATTGCATGGAGATACGGCAGTTCAATCGGTGTACACGTACTCGAAAAGCAGAGGTATCTTCGGTGTGATTTTGCTGCTACTCGCGTATGGGATGGCGGCATTCGTCTCACGGTCCAGTATCCTCAGTCTATTCTTCTTGTTGCCACCCCTGATCACGTTCGGGACGTACTTTTTTTTCACCGATACGTTGCCGCTGATCTTGCATGCACTTCGCAGTCAGAAACAAATTTTCTGGCGCGATTTCTGGATGATCTCCATCTCGGAAAGTATCGTGCGGCTAAAAGAGAATGCACGGATGTTTTTTATCGTGACGATTGTGTCGACGATCGCTTTCATGTCGGTCGGCATTCTCGCTTCTTTGACATCGTTCGCTTCGCAATACCGGGAAGTGAATCCACTCGGCCTCGTCTACAAAAGTTTACCGCATAATGAACACGAGTATCGACATATTGCACAGCTGACAAGTGAGTTGGAGCAACAAGGTATCAACTATTGGGCAGTACGGTTCCGGGTGCTAGAGCAACAATCTTCTTATACGAAAAACAAAGTCAACATCGTTAAGCTAGCAGACTTAAATGAATTGGCCATGTCATTCGGTAAGGATCCAATCCAACTTTCGCAAGGGCATGCACTATTTTTGCCTGCAAGTGCGGCAGCCGCTGAGAAATTACTCAATGAATCGGTCCGTACAGAATTGACGGAAAGCAATGTGGCGGTTGATATAGAGGGAGTTTACCCGTATAGGTTGTTTCCTCCAAATGCAATGGGACTGAACACGATTGTGCTCAATCAATTGGATTTTGATAGAGTGGAGGAGCAAATGGGCTCTAACTCATTGGCCTTTACGTATTATGCGTTTAACATTGAAGACTGGCAGGAGACGAAAGATATTGGCTTGTCCATTAACGCACAAGTTTTGGCTAGTCTTATGTTAGAAGATCGAGTGCCGGTTCAATTTGAGTTCGAGAATCCGGGTTTAAATTATTCACATATCCGTATGACGTTTTCATTGTTATTATTTATCGGCCTGTTGCTGGCTGGTGTGTTTTTTCTGGCGTCCGGCAGTTTCATTTACTTTAGGTTATACACTTCTCTGAGCCATGATCGAAGGCAATATGCTGTACTACAGCGGATTGGCATGACAGACCGAGAATTCAAGAAGATCGTCAATCGTCAATTAATCCCACAATTTTTCTTCCCGTGGGGCGTATCGTTCATTCACAGTGCATTTGCATTCTTGTCGCTACAAGTGATCTGGGACGCGTTGGCTGAGATTTCGATAGTCAAAGAGCTAACGCTAGTGCTCGCCGGTTTCGCCATCATGCAAGTGTTTTACTTCTATTTGATACGCTGGCGTTATATCGCACATATTAAAGCACCTACTTCGTGAAGTGGGTGCTTTAATGGGTAAGGGGAGTGGTCGGAGATTAGCACTTCGGCCGCTCGCTTTCCTCAAAAAGAAACTATAAAACAGAATCACTTTCTTCGAATCATACATACTAGCTGGCTCGTAGCTCCAGTCCCAAAGTGGTACCAGAACCATTCACACTACATCGTTAGGAAAGAGTAGCTTTAAGGAGGTTAGTAACAAAATGAAATGGCTATACCAGAAGTTACTAGTCACAAGCAAAGGCGCAACTGCGGGGTAGGCCGAAGCCAGAAGACAACGAGCGCACTTTGCTTGTTGGCTCCTGGCGAAAGGCAATCCCCCAGCGCCGAAGCGGTACCAGGATCACTCATCCTACACTCCAAGAAAAAGATCACTCAAACAGTTTCATAACGGAATAATTCTACCTTAAGCTACCCGTCACCAGCGAAGGCGCAACTGCGGGGTCAGCCGAAGCCAAGAGACAATTAGCGCCCTTTGCTAGTTGGCTCATGGCGAAAGGCAATCCCCCAGCGCCGCAGCGGTATCACGACCACTCACTCTACACTCCCAAAAAAAGACCACCTCAACAAGACCAACAACAAAACATAACAACTCTTCCAATTCCTGATTCAGCATCATAAACCACGAAACTTTCAGTAAACTCTTGCCAATTAAATATTCTATCAGTATAATGAATGCAATACTGAATGGTCACTCATTCATTTATTAGGGAGATGAAAGTATGAATCTAGTTTCAAGCGTTCACCAGACAGCCCAGACAAAGCCCGGAAAAATCGCCTATCGTTTTATGGACAAAGACACTACATATGCAGAGTTCGAACTATCAGTATCCATATTTGCCTCTGCATTGAAAGGTTTAGGTGTTGAGGAAGGGGATAAGGTGGCTTTTTTATTAGGCAACACCCCACATTATCTAATTTCACTATACGCCACGATGCGGATCGGTGCGACAGCAGTTCCGATCAATCCGCTCTATACACCAGATGAAATTTCATTTATTTTGGAAAATAGTGATGCAAAAGCCGTAATTGCGATTGATCAATTGCTGCCGCTTGTGGAAGTAGCGAGCCATTCATTCCCAACCATCAAAAACTATGTAGTGTGTGAGCTGAGCCCTGACACGCCTGAGAAATTAACGGTGTTACCTGACGTTGTGAAATCAAAAGTACATGCATTTTCTGCACTAATGAAACAAACAAAGCCACTGACAGAATTGGTGGAAATTGATGAAAATGAAAGCGCTGTCATACTGTATACATCTGGTACGACGGGACATCCAAAAGGTGCGATGTTGACGCATAAGAATATCTACTCCAACGCACGGGATGTCGGCGACTATTTAGGATTCTCTGAAAGCGACCGAATTGTGGCGACGCTGCCATTATTCCATGTGTTTGCATTAACAGTGGTGGCAAATGCGCCCTTGCTGAAAGGTGCGACTATTTTGCTGGAACCTCGCTTTAGTCCAGGTGAGATTTTCTCGTTGATTCGCGAACAAAAAGCAACCGTCTTTGCGGGTGTGCCGACGATGTATAATTTTCTGTTCCAGTATCCGGAAGGGAAAACGGAAGACTTCGAAACTATCAGACTGGCTATTTCAGGAGGATCTTCGCTGCCTGTCTCGTTGTTACATGATTTTGAAGAAAAATTTAAAGTACGCGTCTCAGAAGGCTATGGATTATCGGAAGCATCACCGGTCACGTGTTTCAATCCGTTAGACAAGGAAAGGGTACCCGGCTCGATCGGTACCAATATCATGAACGTGGAAAATAAAGTCGTCAATG
The DNA here is from genome assembly GCF_009651005.1 of Sporosarcina obsidiansis. Taxonomy (GTDB): domain Bacteria; phylum Bacillota; class Bacilli; order Bacillales_A; family Planococcaceae; genus Sporosarcina; species Sporosarcina obsidiansis. Next base: position 65,214 of record NZ_WHVW01000012.1, on the reverse strand, counting down.
AATTGGGCGAGGAAGTGCCAGATAATGAAGTGGGCGAGTTGATTGTTCGAGGACCAAATGTCATGAAAGGGTATTATAAGTTGCCAGAAGAAACGGCAGTTGCGATCCGGGATGGCTGGTTATATACTGGAGACCTTGCACGGCGTGATGAAAACGGTTACTTTTATATAGTAGACCGCAAGAAAGATATGATCATTGTTGGTGGATTTAATGTGTATCCTCGTGAAGTGGAAGAAGTATTATTCAGTCATCGCGATATAGTGGAAGCAGCGGTCATCGGTGTGCCGGATGTTAATTTTGGTGAAGAGGTGCAGGCATACGTTGTACTGAAAGAAGGCTCTACCGCGACAGAACAATCAATAAAGGACTTTTGTGCAAAACGTCTGGTGAAGTATAAAGTGCCAAAACATATAGAGTTTCTTCACGAATTGCCGAAGAATACGACGGGTAAGATTCTCAGACGTTCATTGAAAGATCAGGTGAAAAACTGATTTGATTAGTGGAGAAGTGAATAATTTTAATATGAATATGGAAAGAAATCAAGAACCTTCCTGTTGTGTCGGAAGGTTTTTTTTATTTGCCATATTGTGTTCTTGAGGGAAGTAAGCGATATTTAAATAACGAGAAATGAAAGATGAGCAGGAGTTGAATGGTTTGAATGTGCAAAAGAAGTTTATTGTGATTTTTACACTGATGATGATCTTGATTTTAGGGATGAGTGCAACTGGTATCTTCAGTACATATGAGTTAAACGAAAATACGAATAAAATAAATAATGAAATACTGCCAAAAGTAGAGCAAATTAATCAATTGAATTTGCAAATTCAGCAAGTGATGGCGCTAACACAACGACATATTTTGTCGGAAAAAGAAGAATTCAAGAAAAAGTATTCGGAAGGTATTGTGGCAGAACAATCGGAAATCGATCAAGCACTGGTCACTTATGAATCTCTTTTATCGAAGCCTACCGAAAAATCCGCATTGCAAAAAATGGGGAAAGAGTGGGAAACTTTCTCCCGGCAAATTAGGGAGATTATCGAACTAAGCAATGCACGACAAACCGAAACGGCAGTTGTTCAATCCTATGATGCAATTTTGACGATATCTTCCATTGAGCAACAACTAGACGAAATGGAAACAATGCATGAGCAGGAGTTGCTAGACATAGAGCTTGCGGGAGAACAGTTATACACGAATTTGATGTGGGTTTTACTGAGTAGCACCGGGTTGGCGGTGATCATTTCGATCGTCGGTATCCGCTATTTATTGCGAACGATCAAAAATCCAATCGTTCAATTATCGACTCATGTGGCGCAAATGGCACAAGGGGATTTGACAATACCGGCTGTAGAAATACAGTCTAACGACGAGATCGGTCAATTGACTATTCATTTTAATGAGATGACAAAACGTCTGCATGATCTCGTTTCTGATTTGCATCGTCATGTGGAAACACTGGCGGAAAACTCCTTGCAATTCTCTGAAAGTGCGAATCAAACGTCTGCAGCATCCGATCAAATTACAGATTCAATCATTGTCGTGTCACATAATACCTCTGAACAAATGACCGCTGCCAAGAATAGCAGTCTGATTGTTGAAGAAATCGCTGCTAATATCGGACAGACGGTTGAGCGGATTCAAAGAGTCTCGATGCTGTCGATTGAGACCACCGAGGTGACGCAACGGGGAATGGAGATGATGAATTCTACGGTACAGAAAATGGACGATATCCAACAATCTACTGAACAAACGGGCGAAGTCGTTCACTCGTTGCAAAATAAATCGCAAGAAATTGGCAATATCGTCGCTTTGATTACAGGTATTGCAGAGCAAACGAATTTATTAGCATTAAACGCTGCGATCGAAGCCGCGCGTGCAGGTGAACATGGCAAGGGATTCGCGGTCGTGGCGGATGAAGTACGAAAATTAGCATCTGATTCTGGGAGCGCAGCTGATGAGATTGCGCTGTTAATTGGAGAAATTCAGCGTGAAGTCGGTGGAGCGATGCACGCCATGGATACATCCAAAGCGTTTGTGCAAGACGGCCTCACGATGATCCACCATTCAGGCGATAATTTCAGACAGATTGCAGAACAAATCCAAGAAGTCTCTCAACAGTCGGTCGACATTGCTAGCTTAAGTGAGGAAATCCATACAGCGATTCAGCAGGTGAAAGCATTGGCCGATGATGCTGCCACAATGTCCGAGAGAATGGAAGACAGTGCGCAGGATATCGTGGCGGCGGCTGAACAGCAAAATGCATCCATGTCCGAAATGTCCCATACCTCTTCCGTATTGAACAATATGGCAGAAAAACTACAGAAAATGATTGCAGTGTTTAAGATCTAGCGGGGAAGCTAGTCTCTTGTTTTGTCCGGGCAAGCGCTCATAGAATCCCACATCCTCCCATAAAGAAATATTCCCGACTAAACAAAACAAGTGACGAATCCCAATAGGGTCTTCATCACTTGTTTTATTTTGGAAGAAGTAAATAAGAATGATCAAATAATTGCTAATAACCTTCTATAATTGTTATGGTTTATAAAGAAGAGTAGGAGGGATCGGATGACGAAACGACCAGTGGTAATTGAAGATTTATTTGAGACGAAATCGGTGACAAATCCTGTCTTGTCACCTGATGACCGGGAAGCAGTAATCGTAGTGACAGAGCTAAATAAAGAGGGCAATACATATGACTCTGCTATCCATCATGTCGATTTGCAGACGAAGAATGTGACGCAGTGGACATTCGGTAAGCAACGAGTGAGCTCGCCGAAATGGTCTGCAGACGGAACAATGCTTGCATTCCTTTCAAACCGAACGGAAAAGAATCAGCTGTACGTGTTACAAACTGCTGGAGGAGAAGCGCGGCAACTGACGGATTGCAAAAATGGCGTTGATTCGTTTCAGTGGTCGCCGTGTGGGCAGAAGATTTGGTTTAGCGGTAGCGTCAAAACAGGTGAGACATTTTCAACGATAGAGGAAACAAAAGAAGAGTTCCCAAAACCCGTGCGCATTACGAAAATGAAATACAAAGCGGATGGTGTGGGTATAGTACCGCAAGATCAGTTCGCACAAATTGGTTTTGTGGACATCGCGACCCATAGTGTGTCTAATTTTACGAATGAACCAACTAATCATTCATTGGAAGCTGTGTCTCATGATGGAAAGCAATTGGTCATCGGTATCAAGCGAATGGAGCAGGACGATCAGGATTTTAGCTCGCCACTCCTCTTAGTTGACATAGAAACGCGAGAAGAGACGATACTACTTAATGAACAAGGGTACTTCGGTGATGTTAGTTTTTCAAAAGATGACCGCTATATCGCCTATGTCGGAGCGGATTTGATGTTCAAGAATGCGACGCAATCGGATGTTTTTGTTTATGACCAAGCAAACGGTATCACAATGAATTTGACTGCAGCAATTGATGCGCCAGTTGGAGACGTTAGTATTTCCGACCATTTACAGCAAGCAGTAGCACCAGGTGTTGTGTGGACGGTTGATGACCAGCTATACTTTCAACTTTCGGTCATGGGCGATGTGAGATTGTACGCTGCAACGCTTGATGGTGCTATTTATCCAGCGACTGGCGAGGATGAGCATGTGTATGGCTATGACATAGCTGCAAGTGGAGAATTCGCTCTGATCACGGTCAGTACACCGACTCACCCAGGCGAATTGTATCTACAGACAATCATGACAGGTGAACGAGTGGCCCTTACGTCATTTAATGACAATTGGCTGAAAAAAGTACAGCCTATAGAGCCGCAAGCTGTTCATTATACAAATGGAGACGCAGACGTGCATGGGTGGCTGTTGAAACCGGCAAATTATGCGGAAGGGGATACTTATCCACTGATCGTTGAAATCCACGGTGGTCCGCATACAATGTATGGCAATACGTATTTCCACGAGCTACAAGTGCTTGCTGCAAATGGTTATGGCGTCTTGTATATCAATCCACGAGGCAGTCATGGCTATAGTCAAGTATTTGTCGATAGTGTGCGAGGTGATTATGGTGGCGGTGATTACGAGGATATCATGGCAGGACTGGATGCAGTACTCGCGCAGGAAACATGGATTGACAAAGATCGGCTCGGTGTGACAGGAGGCAGTTACGGTGGATTCATGACGAATTGGATCGTGGGTCATACGAATCGTTTCAAAGCAGCCGTCACGCAACGTTCGATAAGTAACTGGATTAGCTTTTTCGGAGTGTCGGATATTGGGTATTATTTCAGCGACTGGCAGTTGAAAGCTGATATGCGAAACGCGGAGTTGTTATGGAAGCATTCGCCTCTTAGATATGCGGAGCAAATTGAAACACCATTGTTGATTTTGCATTCTGAAAAAGATTTTCGCTGTCCAATCGAACAAGCGGAGCAGTTGTTCATTACAATGAAAGATTTAGGAAAGGTGACGGAATTTGTTCGTTTCCCGGAATCTGACCATAATTTATCCAGAACAGGGAAACCGAATTTGCGTGTAGCACGACTCGAAGAAATTATCGGGTGGTTTGAACGGTATCTTTGAGGTAAGATGAAATAGTAAATACCCTGCCAAACCTCGAACGTACATCGTATAGAATTGGATGGAATTTTGAGTTGCAGGAAAAATATTTGAGAAGAGGTACTGCATGATGGAAGAGGAATTACTGTACAGAATTGAAAAGGATTTTATTGGGGAGAAAAAGGTGCCGCAAAATGCCTATTATGGTATTCAGACGCTACGGGCTGCTGAAAACTTTCCGATTACCGGCTATCGAGTCAACCGTGATTTGATTCGTGCCATTGCGATAGTAAAAAAATCCGCTGCACAAGCAAACCGTGATATCGGTCAATTGGATGAAGATTTAGCAGATGCCATCATTCAGGCATCGGATGAAGTCATAAATGGTGCATTGCGCGATCAGTTTTTAGTGGACCCGATTCAAGGCGGTGCGGGCACATCGATCAATATGAATGCCAATGAAGTCATTGCCAATCGTGCGCTAGAAATCTTAGGACATGAGAAAGGTGCCTACCAGATTATTAGTCCGAATTCACACGTCAATATGGCGCAATCAACGAATGATGCATTCCCGACTGCGATTCATATTGCGACACTCATGAAAGTCGACAAATTACTTGGTGTGATGGAGTCACTTCATAAGACCTTCTTGAAAAAGTCGATTGAGTTCCAATCTGTATTGAAAATGGGTCGTACACACTTACAAGACGCAGTTCCAATTCGTCTAGGACAAGAATTCGAAGCATACGCAATGGTGTTGCGACGTGACATCGAACGTGTTCGTGTCTCTAGAGTGTATTTGTATGAAATCAATATGGGAGCTACGGCTGTCGGTACAGGTTTGAATGCTGATCCACTCTATATCGAAAAGGTAGCGAGCTATTTGTCTGATAATAGTGGGTTTGAATTAAAATCGTCTACTCATTTAGTAGATGCGACACAAAACACCGATTCCTATGTACAAGTGTCTGCGGCATTGCGCGGTACGATGTTGAACATGTCGAAAATCTGTAATGACCTGCGTTTGATGGCATCTGGTCCTCGCACAGGCTTATCAGAGATATCATTGCCCGCAAGACAGCCCGGCTCTTCCATCATGCCAGGTAAAGTGAATCCTGTAATGGCTGAAGTTATGAACCAAGTAGCGTTCCAAGTTGTCGGTAACGATACCACAATTGCCTTAGCTTCTGAAGCCGGTCAATTCGAATTGAACGTCATGGAGCCTGTTCTCGTCTTCAATTTATTGCAGTCACTCAAAATTATGACAAATGTATTTGAAGTTTTCCGCGACTATTGCTTAGACGGCATTACAGCAAACGTTGAGCACTTAGAAGAGTATGTTGAGAAAAGTATTGGCGTCATCACAGCGATCAATCCACACGTTGGATACGAAGTCGCAACTCAAATTGCAAAAGAAGCATTGCTATCAAATAAATCTATTCGTGAGCTGTGTATTGAAAAGAAAGTGCTGACAGAAGAAGAACTGGATCAGATCCTACATCCGTTCGAAATGACGAAGCCTGGAATTTCAGGAAAAGAATTACTAAAGAAAAAGATAATCTTGTCGAAATAAGAAGAGTACATGAATAAATGTTCTTACTAAAAACTACATATTCATGCAATGTATGTAGAGGTATCAAGCGTCACACTAACTTTCCGTGTCCTGTGCACGGAAAGTCTGCTAAGGGGTATCAGATTATGAAAGTGCAAAATGTTATGGAGATTGTGGTCCGGGATGTCATTGGGGAGTATAAAGAACAACTGAATATGCCATGCACATGTACGCATTGTATGAATGATGTGCTGGCGATGACGTTGAACAATCTACCACCTCGATATATCGTGGATCAAGCAAACAGTGCCTACATACGAGCAGTTCATCAAGCCGATCGCCAGGGAGCCACGGCTATCTTAACAAAAGTAGCCTGGGCTGCCGGTATCGTAGCAGAAAACCCACGCTGTGAAAACATGAATACCATGAAAAAACCTTCCAATGAATAAATTGGAAGGTTTTTACTGTTTATTTCAAGATGGATAAAACGTCCTGTAAATTACTGTTTACTGTCTTAATCAGCAGTTGGTCACCTTTTTGCCGGATATCTTGCTGGACGAAATTCATCATTTCCTCTGCCATATCCGTATCTGCAAGCAATGACAGCGATTTGGTCAAGTTTCCTTCGAACACTAACGCATTCGTCAGATGATGCTCGATCGCCTCCATTTCAGAGCCGACTTTCGTCAAGTGACTGCTGATGGTGCCGATTGCTTTGTCGATCGTAGAAATTAATTTTTCCGCATCTTCCCGTGTCGAGATGGAAGCCCCGTCTAGACCGAGTGTTTTCGTACTGACATCGATGTTACCAATCGTCATCTGCTGTCCTGGATTTGCTCCGACTTGCAGAACGATGGGCGCATTGTCACCTAAGATATGTTTCGTATTGAATTCCAATTTTCCTGCTGTATCGTTGATGGACTCCATAATCTGGTTCAATTCCATAGCGCTTGCTTCACGGTCCTGATCGGTCAATGTACCATTTGCGGCAGCAACTGCCATTTCACGTGCGCGCTGCAGTAATTCATTAACATTGTTCAATCCTTCATTCGAAGATTCAAGCACGGAAAGTCCGTCTTGCATATTGCGCTGCGCCTGGGAAAGTCCCCGAATTTGAGCACGCATCGTCTCAGAAATAGCTAAACCAGAAGCATTTTGACTTCCTTTTGCTACTTTCGAACCGCTGCCGAGCTTCAAGAGCGTCTTTTCAATGTCCGTCGCATTCCTTTGCGCACGGTTCGTTGAAAACGCAATATGTTCTTGGCTGTGTATTCGCATCCTTTCACCTACTTTACCTATTCATTTGGATATCCCATTTTATATCGGCACATTTCATTCAAAATCAATTGAAATCGGACGATAATAAAAGAAAAACATTTGGAGTGAGCCGCATGTACGTAAAACGTGCGATTGAAGTCTATCAAACGACAGCCAGCACGACGACCCCGACGATTGACTCCATTATTCAATTGCTGAGTGAAATGAGCAACTTGCTAGTAGAGACACAAGCTACCACGGAACGAGTAGCCAACCCTGACGTTTCCGAGCCATTGAAAAAGCTCCAATACGTATTATTTGAGCTAATGGGCGTAGTGGATCATCGAAGCGAAGAAGGCAAACGTCTCGTGTTGCAATATGTGGTCATCAATCAAAGTCTATTAACTGTGCAATTACATAAACGCTATGAACTGCTGCCGGAAATCCGTGAACAGGTAGAGCAGCTTCTGGAAGCGTGGAGTAGCGCTCGTCAAAATCAGCGACGCCAGCGTTTTACGACGGATGTGCTGTGAAATGTTATACAATGAGAGATTTTGCTCTAACCGCGCGAAAGTACAGTAGAACCGAGCGAAAGTCTGCTCGCACCGCGCGAAAGTCTTGTTGAACCGAGCCAAACCTACATCAGACCGAGCCAAACCCAGCCCACACCGCTCCAAACATCAACTTTGAAACGATCAGAAGTAAAGAAGCTGTCCATAGAAGAAAGTCATTATTCATTGATTTTCTGGACAGTTACTTCATTATGGTGTCATCTCCCTTTATAAACAGGCGGACGCTTTTCTGCAAAAGCAGTAAGTGCCTCGATCCGATCTTCGGTAGGTAATGTCATTTCATACGCCTTTCGCTCGATCGCAAGCCCTGTCTGCAAGTCCGTATTCATCCCGTGCTTGATAGCGAATTTCGCTTGCTGAATGGCAACAGGTCCATTTACCAAAAATGAATTCACAAACGCTTCTACAGTTTCCATTAATTGGTCAGTGGGGGCTATTTGTGTTAATAAACCATACTGTAGGGCTTCCTCTGCCGTGAGTCGTTTTGCTGTTAAAATCAATTCTAACGCTTTCGCTTCTCCAATTAGCCGAGGCAACCGCTGCGTACCACCAGCGCCCGGAATAATAGCGAGCCCTGTTTCTGTTAGCCCCATTACTGCATGGTCTGCCGCAATCCGGAAGTCGCAAGCTAATGCAAGTTCCAATCCACCGCCAAATGCAAAGCCGTTGACAGCTGCGATTGTTGGCTGCGGTAGATGATCGATCATTGTGAAGACATCACCGATTTTGTTCAAATTACGCCTGACTTTTGCTTCTGTCAGCAGTTTTCGCTCCTTCAGATCAGCCCCCACACTAAAAGCACGGTCTCCACTCCCCGTAAAAATGACGGCACGAATGTCAGAATCAATTCGTATGGCCTCCACCACTTGTCCGAGTTCGGTCAACATTTTGTAGTTGAATGCGTTCATCGCGTCCGGTCGATTTAAGGTGATGTACGCGATCGCATTCTTTTGTTCATAATGAATTTCCTGCATCTTCAAAACCCCTTTCTGTTTTGGATGGACTATTTACAAGATAGCATGATTGGTAGTGGGATTACAGGATGAAAGATGAAAGAACCGAGCGTAACCCGTGACAAACGAGCGAAAGCTGCTCCTGACCGATCCATACCCACATCGAACCGATCCAAACCCACATCGAACCGATCCATACCTATTCCAAACCGATCCAAACTAACATTGCACCGAGCGTATACCTCAAAGAACCGCTCCAAAACAAATTTCTACCGAGCGAAAAACTCCTCTTCCGTCACCAAAACCAATCCACCTTACTCCAATTCACAGATGCCAACTCAACTAATTTCAGGTAGAATAGGAAACAGGAGTTGATCATGTGAAAACAGCGATTGTGACAGATAGTACGGCGTATGTGCCGGATGATATAAAAGAAGAACTTGGAATTCACACCATCCCTTTAGTGGTGACGATTGAAGGCAAAGCGTTTGCAGAAGAAGTGGATTTGACGACGGACGCATTCTATGAATTGGTGCGCGGAAAAGGCCCACTTCCGAAGACCTCTCAACCAGCCATCGGTGACTTCGAAGCATTATACGAACAGCTCAAGCAAGATTACGATGCGATTATTTCGATTCATCTATCAAGTGGTATTAGCGGCACGTATATGGGTGCGGTTCAGGCTGGTGAGATGGTAGAAGGAATCGACGTGATTCCGTTTGATTCCGAAATTTCTGCTTGCCCTCAAGGTTTCTACGTCATGCGGGCAGCGCAAATGGCAAATGAAGGTGCAGAGCCGGACGCCATTATAGAAGAATTAACTAAAATGAAAAAGACATTGAAGGCGTATTTCATGGTGGACGACCTCTCACATCTGCAACGTGGCGGTCGACTTTCCGGTGCGCAAGCGATTGTTGGCGGTTTGCTGCAAGTGAAGCCGATCTTACACTTCGAAGATAAAGTCATCGTGCCGTTTGAAAAAATTCGCACAACGAAAAAAGCAATGAAACGTATCGCGGATTTATTGGCGGAAGATGCGAAAGACCAGTTGCTCGATGCAGCGGTCATTCATGCGAATCGCTATGAAGAAGCGATAGAATGGAAAGAAATACTTGAGAAAAAACATCCGAACGTCGATTTCACGGTTAGCCATTTCGGCCCGGTCATCGGCACGCACCTCGGCGAAGGGGCCATGGGACTCGGCTGGGTGAAACGGCGCGGAACGTAAGGGAGGAATCTTATGGCCGTTTACGAAGAAATTCAGCAATTCTTGGCAGGCCGTATTTGGCTGCGTCATGTAATGCCGTTTCCAACAGAAAAGATCGACGAAGCCATTGATCAGGGATGGATTCAGACGATGAAAGGTGTTATTGAAAAGCCTACTTGGCACGGAAAACAGTATCAATGCAACCGTTGTCTAAATGAGAATCCATCACCATTCACAATATTCCAATGTGCGCAATGTGAAACAACGTGCGCATACTGTCGTAACTGCCTTAAAATGGGGCGTGTTTCTAGTTGCTCAGAACTACTTGTTTGGACAGGACAAGCGCCTGCCTATCCGACAGACCACCGCATGAACTGGCAAGGGAATTTGACACCGTCACAGGAGAAAGCAACAAACGAACTACTCGATAGTACAAAGCAAGGCATTTCCCATTTACTCTATGCAGTTTGCGGTTCGGGTAAGACAGAGATGTTGTTTCAACCAATTCATTACTTACTGAATGAAGGTAAACGGGTTTGTCTGGCGGCACCGCGAGTGGATGTCATTCTCGAACTTTTGCCGCGTCTACAAGCGGCATTTCCTGACACTGTAATCGAGGCGCTATACGGAGGGGCTGAAGTCGAACGTTTCGATGCACAGCTCATTCTTGCGACGACCCATCAACTATACCGTTTCCACGAAGCATTCGACGCAATCTTCGTAGATGAAGCGGATGCATTCCCATACACTGCAGACGAAACACTGCAACGAGCCGTGAAAAAAGCGGTAAAGCCAAGCGCGCCGATTCATTTCGTCACCGCCACGCCTTCTGCGCAACTACTCGCGATGAATAAAAAGCAAGGCAATATTTCCATCCTTGCGAGGCGTTATCACGGCAAGCCACTGCCCGAGCCACGTAACGAGACACTTTGGAATTATGAAAAGCAACTGAAAAAGAAACGCATACCTAAGAAACTATTGCAGTGGACGAAAGAACGTCTAGAAAATCAACAACCATTCCTGATCTTTTTCCATCAGATCGAGCTAATGGAAATCGCAGAACCGCTATTTCAGCAGCTAGACGAACGGATTTGCGCTGTCCACGCGGAGCACGCCGATCGGAAAGAGCGCGTGCAAATGTTGAGGAAGAAAGAGATCCCCGGGCTACTCACCACGACCATCTTGGAGCGCGGCATTACGATCCCGAACGTGCAAGTGGCGGTTGTCGGTGCAGAGCAAACTATTTTCAATAAAGGTGCTCTAATTCAGATCGGGGGCAGAGTGGGGCGCTCCGTTCCCCATACTGCTGGGGATTTCGTGCTGTTCCATCAAGGCATCACGAACGCAATGGACGAAGCAAAACGCGAAATCCGCAAGCTCAACAAGCAGGAGATTCTCCAATGAACGGCTGTTTATTATGCGAGAAACCGCTTGACGACCAGCCGACATGGCAACAGTTTCTTGGCATTTCGAAGTCGTCACCTGTCTGTCCACCTTGTCTAGCATTGTTTGAAAGAATCGACAGTACGGTAGAGGACGAATGGGTCGATTCCATTCATTCGCTGTATGCATATAATGAACAAGCACGCGAATTTCTGCATCAGTTTAAATTTCTGCAAGACATAGCATTAGCGCAAGTATTTGCGAGTGACTTACGAAATGTACTAAAGAATTCAAAAAAGATTATCGTGCCGATCCCAATGCACCCAGCGAATAAAGCAAAACGGACCTTTGCGCAAGTAGATGCATTGCTTGATGCAGCAGGCATTCCGTACGAACAACTCCTTCACAAAACGACTGAATCTGTGATGGGTGAAAAAACACGAGCTGAACGCCTCGCAATGACTGAATTATTTGAAGTGAAAGCCGATATACCTAGTAATGAGGCCATTTATGTGCTCGTTGATGATATCTATACGACTGGCACCACATTGCGACATGCCGCTCGGACACTAAAGCAAGCGGGAGCAGTGCGTGTGGAGGCAGTCACCTTATTTAGACCTACAGGAAAGAAGTGATGAACTATGGCGGAACTGAAACATTGTCCGACATGCGGAGAATTTTTTAATTATACAGGCGTCCGAGAAGTCTGTGCCAAGTGTCAGATGGATGAAGAAAAAATGTATGAAACAGTCTATCGATTCTTGCGTAAGCGCGAAAACCGTGCCGCAAATATTGACCGAATCGTCGAGGCAACAGGCGTGTCCGAAAGCTTACTGCATCGTTGGGTGCGCAAAGGAAGACTACAGCCCGCGTTATTCCCTAACCTTGGTTATCCATGCGATAAGTGTGGCGCGCTAACGAATACTGGGAAACTGTGTGCGAAATGTACGGACGAGATCAAACAGGAATTGAACACGCATGATGCGGCGGTCGAATTGCGAGAAGCATTAAAAGAACGCGATCGCGCAACTTATTATTCACAATCAGACCGCAAACGTTAAGTTAGCATAATATTTATCGTTGAGTTATTATGCCCTTATCAAGGGAATACGATAGTTGGTCGTTGTGGAAGGCAACCTAAGTTCGCCGCGTCCTGCGGCAACGGTTGCATGACTCACTTCGTGTGAGCCCGCGGCAAAGTTCACTCCAGGAAGATCAACGTTACTGATCCGCTTCCCATATCTTTTACTTACAAGCTAAAAACGAGCAGATCGTACTGCTCGTTTTTTCGTCCGAAAGACTCTAAACGTTTTTAAGAATCTGCCGAAATAAAGAGTAGTACCTATATAAAGTGTCAATACGAAAGGAGCGAGACCTATGAAAGTAGAGAGATTTAATACACCCGCGGTTAATCCATACCGCAATCAGCAAATGAAAGTCGATCAAGCGAAACAATCCAATCCGTTCAAGACAGATAAGCTAGAAATTTCATCGGAAGCGAAAAAGCTATCCGCTACGACTCCGATCGAAACGGAACGCCAGCAACGCGTCCAACAACTAAAATCACAAGTGCAGTCCGGCGACTATCAAGTAGACGCTAAGAAACTCGCTTCGAACATGCTATCTTATTTCAACAAGTTGTAATAGAAAGTAGGAAGATCCATGTCCATTGAACCGATTTTAACAACGCTCAATCACCTAGAAAAACTGCATATGAGCCTGCTCCGTCTTGCAAGCGACAAGACCGCACTGCTGAAAAGTGGAGATATCAACGGGATTGACCAACTGTTGAAAGAGGAGCAAGCCCATCTAGCGGCCATTGTGCAAATGGACCAACAACGCGTAAATACAGTGAAGCAGTATTTGACTGAACAAGGACGTCCAGTCCCTGCTGAACCAACAATGACGCAATTAATTGAACTGACCAACGAACCGGACAAACAACAGTTAGCAGAGGCGAAGGACCGTCTCCTGCATGCGATTCATGAGTTGAAACAGCAAAACGAACTCAACCAGCAAATGACCTATCAATCTCTTCAATTTGTGAATCTATCGCTGGACATGGTCCGTCCGCGTCCGGAAACCGTCAACTATTCAAAAAACGAAGTACAGGGTCAGTCGAACGGAGCGAAACCAAAGCTCTCCTCATTCGACTCCCAAGCCTAAGGAGGACACAACATGCGCTCGACATTTATGGGTTTAGAAACAAGCAAACGCGGATTGTACACACAGCAATCCGCTCTTTATACGACAGGACATAATATTAGTAATGCGAATACACTGGGATATTCAAGACAACGGGTGAATATGCAGGCTACTTCTGGATTTCCGGGGGTAGGTATTAATGCAGGGACGATGCCGGGGTTCCTCGGAACTGGTGTTGAGGCTGGGTCTATTCAGCGGATTCGGGATGGGTTTGTGGATAAGCAATATCGTGATGAGTCGAATAAGCTTGGTTATTGGGAATCTCAGACAAAAGCTATCTCTCAAATGGAAGATGTATTAGCGGAGCCATCTAAGTATGGACTTCAGCAATCGTTAAGCGACTTTTGGCAGGCGTTGCAGACGCTTGCAACAAACCCTGAGAATGGGGGAGCTAGAGCGGTTGTCGTTGAACGAGGTGTGGCAGTAGCAGACTCATTCAAATATATTCATAAATCACTATCTGAAATTAAAAACAATATAGGAACGGAAATAGACGTTTCTGCTACAAATATTAACTCCATTCTCAAGCAAATTGGTGAACTAAACCGCCAAATATCTGAAGTTGAACCGAACGGCTACTTACCGAACGATTTATATGATGCCCGTGACGGCTTACTGGATCAGCTAGCAACTTATGTGCCTATCGAAGTCAGTTATGAAAAGACTGGCGGACGTGCACTTGCAATTGCCGAAGGTACTGTGACAGTGAAAATCAAGACGAATGGTGAACCTATTACGGTAGTGCAGAAAAAAGAATTTGCAACAGTGTCTGTGGATGGTGTTGTTGACGGGGAATTTCCTGATCCGATAACAGGATTTACATTTAGTGGCGGTCCGGTCGCAGCAGGAACTGGTCAACTAACTGTTGCAAACATGCAGTCAAGTGGAGAATTGAAATCTCTTGTCGACTCCTATGGCTTTCAAGATGCAGACGGTAATGTCAAAGGACTTTATCCTGACATGCTCAAAAAGTTGGATAAGATGGCAGAAGAGTTTGCTAAGGAGTTCAATAAAGTTCATAAGGGAGATCCGAATGGTACTCCACCATCATATGCGACTGATTTAGAGGGGAAACAAGGAGAAGACTTTTTTGTTTCAAGTGGTGGGATTATTAGTGCAAGTGATATTCAAGTAAATATCAATATTGTAAAAAACCCTAACAAGGTAGCAGCATCATCTTCTGCACCATATGACCCGGCAGACCCAACAACCAATCCGGAAGTGGGAAATGGGGACAATGCCAAAAAATTAGGGGATGCCCTTTTCAATAAACTGGACGGCTTAGGCGGCTCAAGTGTACAAGGTTTCTACGCTCAGACTATTGGAGAGCTCGGAGTAAAAGGTGAACAAGCTATCAAAATGACGGAAAACTCTATGACGCTTTTAGGAGCCGTTTCTAACCGTCGAGACTCTATCAGTTCTGTTTCACTTGATGAAGAAATGACCGATATGATTCGTTTCCAGCAAGCATACAATGCATCTGCTCGTATGGTCACTGTGATGGATGAAACACTCGATAAAATCATCAACGGCATGGGCGTCGTCGGTAGATAATGAAGGAGGAATTACGATAATGCGTGTAACACAATCAATGTTATCCAATAATATGCTGCGTAACTTATCTAGTAGCTATAATAAAATGGGGAAACTGCAAGAACAGCTAAGCTCCGGGAAAAAAGTGAACCGTCCATCCGATGATCCAGTGGTTGTCATGAAAAGTCTTGGTTATGGTATGACTGTTGACAAAGTTGCACAATTCCAGAAGAACTTAGGAGAAGTGAATAACTGGCTAGATAGTTCGGATGATGCGTTAGATGGTGTAGGACAAGTACTACACCGTGCGAAGGAACTTGCGACGAACGCTGCGAATAGTGGTGCGATGACAAAAGAAGATCGAGATAAAATCAAGATTGAGCTTGAGGAAATGCAAAAACAGCTTCAAGACTTGGCAAACACGAAAGTTGGGGATAAGTATATTTTTAGTGGGAATATGACAGATAAGCCGTTGTACAATAAAGAGACCGATGAATATGAAGTTGGCGATTCGTTTAAAAAAGATGTTGAGATTGAAGTGTTCGATGGCGTAAGTTTGCGTGTCAACACGAAAGCTGCGGACACATTTAAAGCAATCGATGATATCTTTAAAGATATCAACGCAAAGGTAAATGATGAGTTCGAGGATAATGTAGATTTTGGTCAGGCGATTTCGAATATCGACAAATTAATGGATAGAGTGCTTACTAGTAGAGCAGATATTGGTGCCCGTTCGAATCGTGCAGAACTGATGGATAACCGTCTACAAGTGCAAGAAGGAGCAGCAAAGAAGCAACGGTCTGAAAACGAAGACATCGACTATGAAAAAGTTATCACAGAAATGATCACATCTGAATCGATTCACCGTGCATCTCTTTCAGTTGGCGCTAGAATTATTCAGCCTTCATTGGTCGACTTTTTAAGATGATAATAGGTGACAAGCACAGTGCAGGTCGTGTTTGTCGCTTTTTTATACGTAAGAATGGAAGGTGAATGATTTGAACATTCCACAGCTTCAAATTCAAACAACACCCGCAAAGCTTGGATTGCAGATTGATAAACCAGTACAAGAAATCGAACAGCCTAAAGCCACGCAGACTATAGAACAGCCTGCTGCCATACTAGAAATGTCCACCACTCGTCCACAGTTATCATTAGACACAACCGAAAATCGAGCGGATTTAGATTTAAAAAGTACATTGAGACGAAGTGCTGAAAACGCCCAATATGGCCTGCAGAAAGTTCAAGAAGGCACAGCTCGACGTGCGCAAGAAGGTCAGCAACTGATGGAAATTGAAAATGGTGCGACCATCGCGGACATTGTCAAACAGAATACGGATCGTCCGCAAGCTGACATCAACGTTCGATTTGTAGGTGACCGCACCAAGCTGAAAATGAGTTTCAGCGAAGGTTCACTCAACATCAACGTGACACCGCAAAAAGCCTACATTGATACCCAGATCAACCGTCCAATCCATAACTACACACAAGGAAAAGTGACAGGCGTCATGGAGCAGTATAATTCAATCGATATAGACTGGAAAATCTAATCATAACATCATCTCCTTCTCACAAATTTAGACTTCCACCTTCATTCAATGCTATTCTACTAGTAAGAAGTAGAATAGCATTTTGTATATCAAAAGGAGAGAATGGCCATGCAAATCGAAACAAAATTTCACGGCACCATCCAAATCAAACCAACCGAAACATGGTACTTCCCTAAAGGACTCCCAGGATTTGAAGAAGAAACAGAATTTGCCTTACTACCAATCGAAGGCAACGACGCATTCCAAGTGCTACAATCCACAAAACAAGCCAGCATAGCGTTCATTGTAGCCAATCCATACA
The DNA here is from genome assembly GCF_009651005.1 of Sporosarcina obsidiansis. Classification (GTDB taxonomy): domain Bacteria; phylum Bacillota; class Bacilli; order Bacillales_A; family Planococcaceae; genus Sporosarcina; species Sporosarcina obsidiansis. Next base: position 48,189 of record NZ_WHVW01000012.1, on the reverse strand, counting down.
CACTAGTGGATAACTACACATTTGAAATTGATGAACCAACTATTGGCTTGCTTGAAATCACCAAACCAGAAGATATAATGGCACTCGGCATCGTGTCAATGAAGAAACCATTTGAAGATTCAACAATCAATCTTCAAGCACCACTCATCTTTCAACTGCATAATAAAAAAGCAAAACAAATGATCTTAAACGAAAATTGTTTTGATATCAGACACCCAATTGCTAAAGGAGGATACTAATATGCTCGTCCTATCCCGCAAAACAAACGATACTATCCAAATAGCAGATAACGTAGAAATACGCATCCTCGAAATAAAAGGCGAAACTGTGCGAATTGGAATCGAAGCACCAAAGTCAGTGGATATCCTGAGAGGAGAGTTAGTTCAATCCATAACTGAAATCAACACAGAAGCTGTCACGCTTGATACCGACCTATTCACGCAACTAACTAAGAAAGAGTGAGCTAGACTGAAAATTATAGCTTGATAACTTACCGACCTAGCGCCATCAGTTCTTCACATTTAAAAAGAATTGAAAAAAACTTCACAAGAATACTAAACTCTCTAGTTACCCATCCGATATTAGTAGTGTAAGCGGGAGAAAGAGTTCGGCCGGCTCTAGATACCGCAACAAAAAAATCAGGGTCACATGGACGTGAACCCAACAAACACTCAAGGAGGAAAATAAAATGATTATCAATCACAATATCGCAGCACTTAATACACACCGTCAATTGGGAGCAAACAATACACAAGCTTCTAAAAACTTAGAGAAATTATCTTCTGGTTTGAAAATCAACCGTGCTGGAGATGACGCAGCAGGTCTTGCTATCTCTGAGAAAATGCGTGGACAGATTCGTGGGTTAGACATGGCATCTAAAAACTCACAAGATGGTATTTCCCTCATTCAAACTGCAGAGGGTGCTTTAAATGAAACACATTCAATCTTACAACGTATGCGTGAACTTGCGGTACAATCATCTAATGATACGAACACTGGGGATGATCGTGCCGAGATTCAGAAAGAAATGGATCAATTAGGAAAAGAAATTGATCGTATTTCTGAAACTACACAGTTTAACACCAAAAACCTACTAGATGGATCGATGGGGAAAGGTGTAGATGCAGCTGTAGAAAATATTAATACAAACACAGGTTTGAAGGCTGATACAGCAGCTGCAGCATTAGCGACTGCACTAACAGACTCAAATGGTAATAACTTGGGGATAGTTTCAGGGGATACTATTGAAGTATCTTATGTAATTAATGGAGAAACAAAAACTGACACAATTAATGTTACTGCAGCTACTGATCTTGATGATATTTTTGGTGGTGCTGGCACTATTGCTTCAGGTTCCGGTGGTTTAACTCTTACAGCAGCAGCTGCAGGATTTAAAGGTGCTGTAAATGGAGTAACAGTTACTGTTAAAAATAGTGATGGGGATGTAAGAACTGCTGCTACAAATGCACTTTCAAGTTTTAATGAAACTACAGCAGCTGCAGATGTGCGTGCCGATGGACAAGCGACATTCCATATCGGGGCGAATACAAATCAAAATATTCAACTTTCGATTGAAAATATGAGTGCTTCTGCCCTTGGGGTAAAAGATTTGAAAGTTGGAAACCAAGGCCAAGCCAACGTGGCTATGAAAGTTCTTGATGGAGCACTTGCAAAAGTTTCTTCTGAACGATCTAAACTAGGTGCTACACAAAACCGTCTTGAGCATACAATTGCTAACCTTGATACTTCTTCTGAAAACTTGACTGCAGCTGAGTCACGTATTCGTGATGTAGATATGGCTAAAGAGATGATGGACTTCACTAAGAACAACATCTTGACTCAAGCCGCACAAGCTATGCTAGCTCAAGCAAACCAACAACCACAAGGCGTACTTCAATTACTACGTTAATTTGGTTGAAACGCGACCCAAAATTAGGGTCGTGTTTTTTTGGTTCTATAATATTTGTTGGGGTATCCGCACAATTTAGATAAAAAAGACACGTGATCACCGATTTCTTTTATAATTCAATTGTCGAGAAATAAGTATGAGAAAGATGATATATATGAATTTAAACATGAATATTCCCGGATTAAAAGAATGGAGCTTCGAAAAGGTAGAGGCGCTTGAGGGATTATGTACAGAATTATCTTTCCCTACTCCAATATAACGATGGTATCAGGTTCCCATATAATTCAAACTCAATTAGATGACGGAAATCATATATCTACTTTAAACTAATTGACAAACAGATAACCCCTGTTGCCGAATCTTAGCTAAAACTCCACCGCGAACCAAGTAGTAATAAATTGATAAGGGGTAGTATCAACAGCAACTGTTGATACTTGCTGACCAGTCAAATCCGCTTATTTGATGAATAAACTGAAGCCTGGGATCTTAATTCGTCTGTTTGGTTATACATCCATCCCGAAAAGCTTATCGCAAATACAAAAATATTCAAATTTAATCTCAACCATCAATCTTCACACGAATTTACAATAACCTCCAGTAAGCTCTCCCTTCAATATACAGATTCCCTACCGATATAAACTATATAAATATGTTACACTTTACATAAAACTATCAACTGGAGGCGTTCTCCTTGGAACTGATATTTCAACAGCAGACGACCACTTTCGACAATCCAACTGCTGACCATATTATTGAACAAATTAACAACTTACTGGCGAAGGATTATTATTTGAGTCATTTTATCGCAGACGGGATAGAAGTGTATGAAGATCATGAAAATTATCTGAATGAACATGCTGAGAAAATTGAAAAGCTGGAAATCGTTGCGAAGACAGTGAATGAATTCGTAAATGACCTGCTTCTTTCTGCTGAAGAATATACACAGCGAGCAATTCCGGAGTTGGCTCCTTTAGCGGAAGCTTTCTATGACAATCCACAACCTGAAACATGGACAACACTGGATCAGCTGCTTGGCGGACTTCAATGGATCAATGAAATGCTGATGACTATAGGAAAAAGCATGGCAGTTCCATCGAATTGGCAAGGATTTCTTATGGTTTCTGATAAAATGCAGGAAGATATTCAGAGTCTGGCCAAAGCAATAGAGAATGAAGATAATGTATTGATAGGGGACATCATTCAATATGAGCTATTGCTGAACTTTGAGGAATTAGAGAAGGAAATACAGTTGACTATGGACAATGAGGGTTTTCGCCATGATCTTAATTGATAATCGCAATGTGTTGCGTTTAAAAGACCGGGAACTATTGCAACGCCTTTCAAAGTGGGATGACCAGCCAGCGAGTGGAACGGTGTTCTCTGAACCGGCAAAAACAGGGGCACTTACAATAAAAGTGCTGTATGACGACAAGCTTCTCTATTTACAAAGCAAATATGATCCATTAAAGGAAGCACAGCGGTTTGCCGGTAAATTTGACAGTGAGTCCATTAAACATGTGCTTTTTGCAGGCATCGGCACCGGTGCGCATATCCAAGCGTTCATGGAGAAGCACCCTGACACAAAGTTTTCTATTTATGAACCAAACGAAGAAGTACTGCATATGTATCTGTCGAACTTCCGTCTGGATGACCTGCCTATTCGGCAGTTAGAGAAGATTTTCACTGGGACTGATGAAGAAATGGTCATGGCAGATGTCCAGCAAATACTGGCAGAGTCTAATAATGTACTAAAGATTATTACATTGCCAGTATATGAAAAGATTTATGGAGAGCAAATTCAAATTATCTTTCAAAAAGCACTTGAATCAGTGAAAGACAGGCACAGCGCTCTTGCAACGAATGTCGCTTTTCAAAAAAGATGGACCATTAACTCCATAAAAAACTTTCCGACTGTCTTGCAAACACCGAATATCTTGCATGATATTGATCGGAGCGCTTTTAAAGGGAAACCTGCAATCATTGTTGCTGCCGGGCCTTCGTTAAACGAAGAGTTTGAGAATCTGCGGTATATTAAGGAACATGGTCTGGCTTATATCTTTTCGGTTGGCTCTGCAATCAATGCGTTGATTGAGCAGGAGATTTTTCCGGATGCGGCTTGTACGTATGACCCACAAGATATTAACTATCGTGTTATACAAGTAATAAAGGATAAAGAGATTACTGAGATCCCGCTTATCTTTGGCAGCAGTGTAGGATTTGAAACGTTAGAAAACTATCCTGGTGAAATGTTACATATGATCGTCAATCAGGATACTGTCACCCCTACACTTTTGGAGCTTGATGATGAAGAACGACTAGATATTATAAATGATGCGCCTTCTATTGCAGTAATTACATTTCAGTTATTGGCAAAACTTCAAGTTAGTCAAATTATTTTGGTAGGTCAAAACTTGGCGTATATTAATAACCAACATTATGCCCTAGGGATTGATTATGGTTCAGGAAGTAGCATAGTAACTGAAGAGAAATTACAATCAGCGCTCGTTATTAAAGATGTCTATGGGAATGATGTCAAGACAACAGAAGGATTCAATAGAATGCGGACACAATTGGAAATGTATATTTCTCTTTATCCGCAAATTAAAGTATGGAACACGACTAAAGGCGGTGCAGTTATCCATGGTACTCTATTTAAAACGCTCGAAAGTATCATTACAGATGAATTGAAGTCTGATGAATATCAGAAGGGTTGGCAGAATTGTACCAATCAATACAATCTAGAAAATTTAGGACGAAAACTCACAGAGATGGGTATAGAGGCAAATATACTGGAATCGGCTATCAATAAAATATTTTCTACATTAAAGTCCATTAATCAAGAAGTGAACTTAAAGAGGACAGTACAGCTCGAGAAGAAATATCCGCAATTGGACCAGAAAATGAAGGAAGTTAAAAACAATATTTTCTTCAACACATTTGTTGAGCCAATGATTCGGGTACAACAAGAACGTCTATCAAAAAACATTCAAATTGTTAGGTATGAAAAAAATGCAATTAAGAAAGGCGAAGTCATTGTAGAAGAATTCACTATTTTCGTAGCTGAATGTGCTCAAAACTTCAATTTGGCATTTCAACTTTATAAAGAAATGACGGATAAAATAGAGACTATCTTAAAGTGAAAGTAGTGGTTATATGTTACAGGGAAAAACGATACTGATTACAGGTGGTACTGGCTCTTTTGGTAAGAAGTTCATCACAAGGATTCTAGCTGAAGACGTAAAAAAAGTTATCATCTTTAGCAGAGATGAATTAAAGCAATATGAAATGAAACAGGAGTTTACTGATTTCCGGCTTCGTTTTTTTATAGGGGATGTGCGTGATAAAGATCGCCTGTATCGAGCATTCGACGGAGTGGATATCGTCATTCACGCCGCTGCAATGAAGCATGTTGATGCCTGTGAATACAATCCATTTGAAGCAGTGAAGACGAATATACACGGTGCTCAGAATGTCATTGAAGCAGCAATTGACCGCGGTGTCGAGAAGGTCATCGCACTCAGTACAGATAAAGCAGCAAGCCCTGTGAATTTATATGGCGCAACTAAACTTGCTTCAGACAAATTATTTGTCGCGGCAAATTCCTATGTAGGGGAAAAACATACCATGTTCTCGGTCGTACGCTACGGCAATGTAGCAGGCAGCCGGGGAAGCGTCGTGCCTTTCTTCAAGAAAATAAAAAGCACAGGTAAGATACCTATTACTGATCCTCGTATGACAAGGTTTTGGATAACTTTAGAACAAGGTGTTCAATTCGTTTTAGATAACCTGGAACGAATGCAGGGGGGCGAAATCTTTGTTCCTAAGATACCGAGCATGAAGGTTACAGATTTAGCTGAGGCCATTGCGCCTGAGTGTGAGATAGAAATCGTTGGGATTCGTCCAGGTGAAAAATTGCATGAGGCAATGATTATGGAAGATGATGCGCGGCATACGAGAGAGTATGATACGTATTACGTGATCCAGCCGGAATTTTCTTGGTGGACGAACGAGGAGAGACAAAATTCTAAAGAGCTTTCAGATCAGTTTAAATATACGAGTGATACAAATGATGACTGGTTGACTATAGAGGAACTTCGGCAGTTTTCAGAAGAGTTGTGAAGGAGGTTGCAATAATGAAGATTGTAGCTACCATTCAAGCGCGAATGACTTCTACGCGTCTGCCTGGAAAGGTTTTAAAGAAAGTCATGGATAAAACATTATTAGAATATCAACTTGAAAGAGTCTCTAGAAGTCAGTTAATTAATGAAATCATTGTAGCTACAACTACTAATGAAACTGATGATCCCATAGTTAACTTGTGCAAGCAGCTTGGTTATACTACCTACAGAGGATCAGAAGAAGATGTGTTGTCCCGCTATTACGAAGCTGCGATGAATGCGAAAGCAGATGTGGTCGTTAGGTTAACCTCTGACTGTCCATTAATAGACCCAGCAGTTATCGATAAAGTGATTGAGTTGTTTATTGATAACTGTCCAAAGGTGGATTACGTATCGAATACTCTGGAGAGAACGTACCCACGAGGCATGGATACCGAAGTAATGTCTATGAATGCATTAATCAAAGCTTATAGAGAAGCAACGTTGAAGCGAGATCGTGAACATGTTACAGCCTATATTTATTCTAATAAAAATAAATACTCATTGCTCAATCTCAAGAGCCCAGAAGTTCTCTCTCAGTATCGATGGACAGTCGACACTATAGAGGATTTCGAATTAATCCAGCGAATACTCATGAAACTATACCCTTCTAATAATAACTTTTCACAAAAGGATATTATTGATTTGTTAAACAAGCATCGTGAATGGTCGTTAATTAACGCACATATAGAACAAAAAGAAATGTAAGGCGTGATCGTAATGAATATTGTTTTTCGCACAGACGCCTCAATCCAAATAGGAACTGGTCACGTAATGCGGTGCTTAACATTGGCTAAGCAACTACAACGTCACGGAGCAGAAGTGACGTTTATTTGTCGTGACTTAGTCGGTAATATTATCGCTTACTTGCAATCGCAAAAAGTAGAGGTCCTATCATTACCTAGAGCAGAAAACTTTACTAATGATTTAGAATGGATCTCAGAAAATTGGAAGCAGGATGCAATAGACACAGCTTCATTTTTGAAGCAGCTGGGTTGTAAAGTCGATGTATTGGTAGTGGATCATTATTCATTAGATAATAAATGGGAAGAAGAGCTCGATAATTTGGTCAGCTCTGTTTTTGTAATTGATGATTTAGCAAATCGGCATCATACATGTGATTTCCTACTTGATCAAAACTATTACAATAATATGCAAGAACGTTATATTGGTTTAGTGCCAGATGAATGTGTTCTTTTATTAGGACCGGATTATGTACTTTTGCGTGATGAGTTTATAGAAGTTGCTAAAAGGCCAAAAGTCCGCTCGGGAAAAGTGGAGAATTTAATAATATTTTTCGGAGGAACTGATCCGACAGGTGAAACAATCAAGGCGTTAGAGGCAATTCAGGAATTAGATCTGCAGTTTGAGAATATTGACGTGGTAGTAGGGGCATCTAATCTTAATAAAGAAAAAGTCGAAGAATTATGTAAGGTAATACCGAATGCTCAATTTCTCTGTCAGGTGAATAATATGGCAGAATTAATGAGGAAGGCTGATTTAGCTATCGGTGCTGGAGGAGCTACTACTTGGGAGCGATTTTATATGGGATTACCTTCTTTGGTAGTAATAACAGCAGATAACCAAAGAGAAACATCAAGAACTTTGTCAAAAGAAAAAAAAGTTTTTTTATTAGGTGAACATACTAAAGTGAAAGTTTCAGATTATAAAAAAGGAATACTTGACATCTCATTAGGATGCAATTTAAAGGGCGATTCCTTTAAAATATCTTCTAGAAGTAATGAAATTATTAAATTATTTATGGAGGTCGACAATGTATGACTATTCAACTTAGGAAAGTTGAAGAAAAAGATTTGAAAATGATAATGACTTGGAGGATGTTACCAGAGGTAACTAAATATATGTACACTGATCCACAACTATCGATGGATTCACAATTACAATGGTTTGAAAAGATAAATAGGAATTATGAAGAAGAGAAATATTGGATTATACAGTTGGAAAGCGGACAAGATGTTGGATTAATAAGCGTTAATAATATTGATTATAAAAACAAGACAGCAAATTGGGCTTACTATTTAGCAGAGATAGAAGCACGAGGGAAAGGACTTGCAAAAATATTAGAATGTAATTTATACGATTATATTTTTTTTGAACTGAAGATCAATAAAATTTGGTATGAAGTATTAGAATTTAATGAAATGGTAATACGACTTCATGAAAAGTTTGGTGGAAAAATAGAAGGTAAATTTATTGATCATATATATAAAAATGGAGAATTTCATAATGTAATAAGAATGGCTACTTTCAAAAAGGATTGGAAGAAACTTCGCGAAAGAATTAATTATACTAAAATATTATTTTCTTAATATTTATTTGGAGATGTTTAAATGAAAAATAAGCATATTAAAATAGGTAGAGAATTCAAACCCTTTATAATAGCCGAAATGTCAGGTAACCATAACCAGTCTTTAGAACGTGCTCTTCAGATAGTCGAAGCGGCTGCAAAGTCTGGGGCTGATGCGCTGAAAATCCAAACCTACACTGCAGATACCATGACACTTGATATTGAAAATCCTGACTTTCAAATAGATGATGAAAAAAATCTCTGGAATGGTCACAACCTTTATCAGTTGTATCAACAAGCTTATACTCCATGGAAATGGCACAAACCGATATTTGATCGGGCTCGCGAACTGGGAATGATTGCTTTCAGTACGCCTTTTGACGAAACTGCTGTCGATTTTTTGGAAGAGTTAGATGTACCTCTTTATAAGGTAGCTTCATTTGAAAATAATGATATTCCTTTGATAAAAAAAATTGCAGCAACTGGAAAACCAATGATCATTTCTACTGGCATGGCATCTGTAGCTGAATTGGATGAGGCTGTTCGGGCAGCTAAAGAAGAGGGATGTAATGACTTGATTTTACTTAAATGTACAAGTACTTATCCAGCGACTGCTGAAAATACGAATATCTCCACGATTCCGCATATGCGAGAATTATTTAATGTTCAAGTAGGTTTATCTGATCACACTATGGGCACTGGAGTAGCGGTTGCCAGCGTGGCGCTTGGCGCTACTGTAATAGAAAAGCATTTCACATTATCCAGAGCAGATGGCGGTGTGGATTCGGCATTCTCTATGGAGCCAGATGAAATGGCAACGCTGGTTGCAGAAACTGAACGTGCTTGGCAGGCTATGGGGCACGTAACGTACGGAGTCACAGAAGCGGAAAAAGAATCATTAAAATTTAGACGTTCTGTCTATGTTTCAGAAGACATTAAAGCTGGAGATCAGCTAACTACAGATAACATAAGAGTGATACGTCCGGGATACGGATTGGCTCCTAAACATTATAATAGGTTATTAGGGATGAAAGTTTCACAAGATATAGCTGCCGGTACTCCAGTGAGTTGGGAGTTGCTAAATTGATATGAAGAGACGTGAAAATTTTTTATCTTATGGAAAACAATCTATTGATAAAGAGGACATTGAAGCGGTCGTAAGCACTTTACGATCGCCTTTTTTAACACAGGGTCCCAAGGTTGAGGAATTCGAAAAGAGGATTGCAGACTATATGGGTGTAAAATACGCTGTAGCTTTTTCTAATGGAACAGCAGCTTTACATGGGGCATGTCATGCAGCAGGAATTCGCGAAGGCGATGAAGTGATTACTACACCAATTACATTTGCAGCCACATCAAATGCTGTTCTTTATTGTGGCGGCACACCTGTCTTTGCAGATATTGATGAAGTTACATATAATATTGATCCGAAAGAAATCAAGAAAAAGATTACATCAAGAACAAAGGCGATCATACCAGTCGATTTCACCGGCCAGCCTGTAGAAGTTGATGCAATCATGTCAATTGCGAGGGAACATAATCTTATTGTTATTGAGGATGGGGCTCATTCACTAGGAGCTGACTATAAAGGACAGAAAGTCGGTACACAAGCAGATATGACCATGTTCAGTTTTCACCCTGTTAAACCTATAACAACGGGGGAAGGTGGTGTTATAACAACTAATTCGGAAGAGTTTTACGAGAGCCTGAAATTATTTCGTAGCCATGGCATTCAGAAAACGCCTTATTCATTAGAACAAGGTGACTGGTATTATGAAATGACGGATCTAGGCTATAATTATCGTATGAACGATATACAAGCTTCTTTAGGATTATCGCAATTGAATAGGTTAGACGGCTTTATAGAGCGACGCAGAGAAATAGCTGCTTTATACGATGAGAAGTTGGCTGATATACCTGGCATCATCTTGCCGAAACAGCTTGAAGACACAGATTCTGGATGGCATTTGTATATTATACAGCTGGACGCACGTTTAGTGGAAAAGTCGAGAAAAGAAGTTTTTGATGAAATGCGAGCGTTAAATATTGGAGTGCATGTGCATTATATTCCGGTTTATTGGCATCCTTATTATCAGGAGTTGGGATATGAGAAAGGGATTTGTCCTAAAGCAGAGAAGTGGTATGCGCAAGCGTTGACGTTACCTATATTTGCAGAAATGAAAGATGAAGATGTAGAATACGTAGTAAATGCAATAAACAGCATTATTCACCACTATTGAGCCAGGCATTTAATTTGCTAGGCTTTTTCTTCATTCTCACAAATATAAGCCGATAATAGAATAAGAAAAATAACTTATTAAAATTGGAGATGAGACTGCATGCAGTCACTGCAAAAAAAACTTGAATATTATAAAGAGCTATCAAACCAAATTGAGAAGTCTATCAGTGATAATAATTTAGCTGAAGCGCAGATATTTATTAATGAATATAGTACTGAATTGGATAATAGCTCTGCATATGCTTTTAGATCGATTCTAGCTTTCCAACAAGGAGAACATGATAAAGCAGTTGATATCCTAACTGACGGCATTAAAAAGCATCCGTTTAGCTTCTCGCTTTATTATAATAAAGCGTTTATGACTGCAGCTTTGAAACGTTATGAAGATTCTTTAGAGTGCTATTTTTATGCTGTGAAATACCATGTGAACGATGAAGATAAACAACTAGCCTTAGATGGTATTCAAGAGGTCAGTAAGGCTGCAGTAAAGGCTGGATATACTCCAGCTTTACTGCAAGAGAAACTTAAAGAGTATGAAATTTTATTAACTCAGTTTGATGCCTGTGTGTTTCCTGTCGACTTGAATGGAGTAAGCACAATCAGAAAACCACAACAAGTGGGTAATACTGAAGAGTATATGATTAATATGTATAATGAATTGAAGTATGCAAATATTGATCTACAATCCAGAATGTTATTTAAAAGCGAATTGGTTAAAGGAAGTATCTTATCCAACAAAAAAGAGTGGACGACTAATGGAGCGGTGGTATTTCCAATTTCAAAGATGGAGACCAATGCGACTATTCAAATCAAAGTGAATGGAGAAACATTCAAATTCACAAAAGAACATCTCCCGATTAATCAATATCATTATATTCGAATTACAGAACCGGGTATTATTGAAATATCTTCAGACTCACCAATTTTTGTTGGACATCCTATAGAGTTGGAACCAGAAAAGAAACGAGTAAAATTGGTGATGAAGATATTTGTTGATGGCTTGTCGTATCAATTGTTGCAAGATAAAGGTTTACAAGAAGTTATGCCAAATACATATCAGTTTTTCAAGAATGGATTGATTGCTGAGAATTGCTATACAACAAGTGAGTGGACGCTACCAAGTAAGTCAAGTATCAATACAGGGATGTATGCAACGGAGCATAAAATGCTTCATCCGGAATATTTTTATGAATTTTCATCTGAAAATCAATTGTTGGCAGAGTATTTTAAAAAAGTAGGATATTATTGCACTAATATCTCAACTAACTGGAGAACTACACCTTCCTTAGGTTATTACAGAGGCTTTGACCGGATGATTTATCAAAACTTCTTAGGTGGTATGGATACTAAGGAAGTCATTGGAGAAGTTTTGGAACATTTAATGACATTTGGGAGTCAGAATAATTTTATGACAATCTCTTTAATGGATTTGCACAATGCTCCAGATGAGATTGAAAATCACTTATATAGTCAAGTAGGAACAGATATCAAGTTTAGAGTAAATAAAAATAAAAAAGGAACTACTTCAGTTCAGACTGCATACGACGAGAACAAAATTGAAAAGTATCTACGAGAAATTAGCAGGGTAGACCAACTTTTATCTACTTTGTATGATTTTGTGCTGAAAACTTATCCGAATGAAGATTTTTCAATAACCCTTCACTCGGATCATGGTCAGTCTTTTTTGGAAGATGATTTTAATCTATTAAGTGATTTAAGGTTGAAAATACCTTTCATGATGAGAGGAAGAAATATTCCGACAAAGTCTGCGGAAGAGTTGATTGAATCTGTTGATATATTACCTGCAATTTTAAAAAGTAGTGAGCTGCCAGTACCGTCTCAAATAAATGGTAAGCTACCAAAAGCCTTAGGCGGTGTAGAGTGTAGGGAAACTATAATTACACAAATTATCCACCCAAACCAGACCTATAAAGCAAAAGTAAAGAATAAACAAAGTAGTTTTTTTCTTGAGTCGGAAGAAAAAGTTGAAAAAGATCTTACTATTCCTTTAACAAATTATACTACTAAATTAGTTGATAATTTCACAGGCAAAGAACAATCGGAGAGTTATGAAAATCAAGTAGTAGAATATGAAAATATCGTATTTAACAAAGTAAGAAATTTTTTGAAATAAATTATTTACTATAGGGAGAATAATTATGAACGAACAAGGAGCCACAGTCACAAAGAAATATTGGAATACATTTTATAAACAAAATGTGAATTTACCGAAATCGTCATTTTGTTCTAAAGTACAAGAAACTTTAACTTCAGAATCTTTTGTAGTAGACATTGGATGTGGGTCAGCTAGAGATACTTTTGCATTCGCTTCCGGCGGTATAGATGCAATTGGCATAGACGGGTCTGAAGAAGCAATTAATTTAAACAAATCTAAAGCTAAGGAGTTACACTTACCAAGTGAAGTTTCGTTCGTTACTTTAGACTTATGTAAATCAAGCGATTTGAAAAGCTTATTTGAAGAATTAAAAATCCAGGGTCTAGAGAAACGAAAACATTTTGTTTTATATCTTCGATTCTTATTACATGCGGTTGATGATAAAACAGAAAAAACTTTACTAGATACTATCTCAGATGTCTTTCCCCAAGGAACAAGATTTGCAGCTGAATTCCGCACAAAAGAAGATGAACAGCTTAATAAAATATATGACAACCACTATAGACGTTTTGTAGACACTGACCGATTTATACCAGATTTAGAATCTAAAGGTTTTGAAATAAATAGTTTCTTTAAGGGTACAGGATTGTCTATTTACAAAGGAGAAGATCCTTTTTTAGCACGTGTATTTGCTACTAAGCGCTAATGCCGACTATACTGTAATAAAATTACGCGTCTTTTGATTTACCTCATATTGGCAGTCTCCTGTTTAACTCTTCATTTAAGCGATACAGGAATGGGACCACTGCACTGAGCTACTCTACTGCTAATATTTGCGCTATATAACGGCGGATAAAACTAAGCGAAGGTACCATGTCCCCACACAATTAATTTAGCAAGTGAAAAAGTTGTTACATGAATTGGATGAAAACTTAGTAAGCCTAGAATTGGGAAAAGCGCACCTTTAGGGTACGCTCTTTTCTATTTTAGGCTTACAAAAGCTTTAAAGAAATTTTAATTTTTACAACCATTTTTATCACATGTAATCTTTGCACTAGTGTTTTCCCAATGGCTTGCTTTTTCGTTCGTATTAGTACCGCATCCAGTTGTTCCGCCTTTTGTGCCACTATGAACGACCTTCGTGGGGATGTGCTCAACAGCCATATGACATACCTCCTTTCATTTATACTATGAAATTAACAGTTGATAGATTGTATATAACCTAACTAATACCAACGTTAAAATCCCTATCCTATCATTCTTTCAGATTATTGATGACAAAGATAGTATATTATTTGAATTTATAAATTAAATTATACAGCAATTACAAAACTTTTCCAAACTTAAAGATTATGCGTGCTATACGAATAAGTCACTAGCGATGCATAAGCATAGAAATAGTTTTAGCTTGCCTGTACACTACAAATTTAAAACATGCCCCTGAATTGTTTTGTGCTCCGACAACCATAACAAATCACACTCAAAAAGAAAAACCTCTAACGAAACACCCCTCATATATGGTAAACTAATGTGCTTACCATACAAGATAAGAAATTGAGGAATAGATATGTCAAACAACACCATGAAAAAAGGAAGTCTTCTTTCGTTTTTACCGCTCATTGTTTTTGTAACTCTTTTCATCGGCTTAGGGATTGTTACAAAAGATTTTTCCTTCATGCCGCTGAACGTAGCCATTCTCATTGCGGCAGCAGTCGCGCTAGTGATGAATCGAAAGGAGTCTTTTAGCACCAAGGTTGATATTTTCATGAAGAGCGCGGGGCATCCGAATATCCTTTTAATGGCGGTCATCTTTCTTTTGGCAGGTGCTTTTGCAGGTGTCGCCAAGGGAATGGGTGCTGTTGAATCAACGGTTAATCTCGGGTTGTCGTTGTTGCCGGCGAATTTACTTATGGTCGGTTTGTTTATTATTGGCTGCTTCATCTCTATTTCGATGGGGACTTCGATGGGAACGATTGTCGCGTTGGCACCGATCGGAGTGGGTATTGCCAGTCAGACGGATATTCCGGTGGCGCTTGCCATGGCGACGGTTATTGGTGGCGCGATGTTCGGGGATAATTTGTCCATGATTTCGGATACGACGATTGCAGCGGTCCGGACGCAGCATACGAAAATGAAAGATAAGTTTAAAGTGAATTTTTTTATTGTCCTACCGGGTGCGATCTTGACGATGATTCTTCTTGCCATATTAACGCACGGCAATACAGCAGAACTAACTGGCAACTATCCTTACCAATTCGTAAAAATCCTGCCGTATCTGGCTGTTTTAGTCGGTGCACTGGCTGGCACACATGTGTTAATCGTGTTAGCGGGTGGGATTATTTTTGCTGGTGTGATTGGTTTGATGGACGGCTCCTACAACTTGCAAAGCTATCTGCAGGCAATCGCTGACGGTGTTGTCGCGATGGAGGATTTAGCGATGGTGTCGATTTTAATTGGCGGCATCGTTGGGATTATTCAGCATAACGGCGGCATTGATTATTTATTGCGCATGATTACGAGTAAGATTCGAACGAAAAAGGGTGCCGAATTTGGTATTGCAGGTTTAGTGAGTGCAGCGGATATTGCAACCGCGAATAATACCATCGCTATTATTATTACTGGGCCGGTTGTAAAGCATATTGCGGATGAATATGAGATCGATCCCCGCAAGTCGGCTAGTTTGCTCGACACGTTTTCTAGCGTCTGGCAAGGCATTTTGCCATATGGTGTACAAATGCTTGCTGCTGCAGGGCTCGCTGCCATTTCACCGATGAGCATTATCATGTATTCATTTTATCCTGTATTGATGGGAATTTGTTGCGTCATCGCGATTTTGGTTGGTTTTCCGAGGTTTAAAGGGGCGGAGAAATAGAAGTAAGGAGTACGATTTTTTGTTCCAATCCATAAAGTAGGACTGCCAACAGAGCAGTCCTTTTTTGAATGAATTAACTTCTTCTGAGAGCGGCCTATGTTTTCTTATAAAGAATTTTATTACACTGATCAATTTGCTCTTGTAATGGTTTAGAAGCTTTTGTATATAAAACTAGATCAAGTTTTAAAAGAGTGTCTAACTCTCTTTCCATTCGATCTGTTAACTGAAGCCAT
This sequence comes from Sporosarcina obsidiansis, assembly GCF_009651005.1. Lineage (GTDB taxonomy): Bacteria > Bacillota > Bacilli > Bacillales_A > Planococcaceae > Sporosarcina > Sporosarcina obsidiansis. Next base: position 32,355 of record NZ_WHVW01000012.1, on the reverse strand, counting down.
TCTATTTTAGATAGTCCTGGTGCTTGGACAGCTAAGTCGATATCGGATAAATCGGTATGATCGCCATGAGCACGCGAACCAAATAATAGGATAGACTGTATTACAGGATAATCTTGTGCAATATTGCTGAGCTTGTTAATGAGCATTTCATTCATTTGCATCTAGCTCATTCACATAGTCTTGTTTAAGTTGTTGAAACGTGCTTTTAAATTCTGGAAAGTATTGGTTGATATGTTGTAAAATCTGGCGTGCTATTTCTTCATCATAGGCATAGGAAGTTGTATTTCGATCTTTTAGCATTTGCAACCATGCTTGTTCATTTGTAAGCCATCCCGCCTGATAGGCTTCTTTTAATGTTTCGCGCGGTGTTTTAGTTTCTATCCCTTCCCAGGCTAATAATCTTTTTAATGTTTTCCAATAAATTTCAAATGTGAACTCAAAACGTTGAATAGTTCCATCAACGATCAGACTGTTTCCCTGATCTTCATGCAAAGCCTCTTCTAAGCGATCAAGTGCTCTTTTCAGATTAGCAAAGCTTTGGATTAATTTGCGGGCATTTGGTTCCATTTCGTTTCCCTTCTGACAAAAATAATCATGCTTTCAGTATAACATCAATTATGTAAACGACACCTCAAACAGCACGGTATGCTTCATAAACATATCACCACAACTATTTCCCTGTTATTTAGAAAGTTCCGTAGTGACGCAGTTGAGTGCTGACGGAATCGAACCGAGACTGTCCCCGGATGGTAAATTAATTTCATTTTCAGCTGTATCGAAAGAGAGTCATGATGCAGGACTGTTCATCATGAATGGGGATGGTACAGGAAAAACGGACATCACGAGTAAGATGGATACTGCCAGTTGGCACAATCATAATATTTATCCAGAGTGGTCGCCTGATGGGAACTAAGTTGCTGAAGTGAGTACTTAAAATCTCTACATCCTCCAACATGACAACCCTCACATTCCATGATAGCCTATACATCATACAAGCTATTACAAAGGATGACTGATGATGACTCATTTGATTATTTTCATAGCAGCTAGTATTCTATCTCTCATTATCCTAGTGTTCTTCGTTCGGAAGCTCTACATAAAAGAACTGAAACGAAAAGGCATCTACGATAATTTCTATTTCAAATACCAATCGGTGGAATGCCCGCATGATAAAAAAATTAAGTATTCAGAGACAACATGGAAAGATCATTTCACAGTGAAGCGGGAGATAGGTGGAAGTGTAAAAAAGGGGCTTGTGGAGGTTGGTGTTGCGCGGACGCAGCACCGGCTGTTTTGTGAGGAATGTGGGGAAAAACGATGGTTCGCTCAGGCGAATTCGACAAAAGAGACCTGGCAGTATGTATTGATCATATTGAAGTATATGCTGCTTGCATTACTGGGGTTTGTGGTGTTGGCGAATATTTTTGTGACATTTGGAAAGTGGTGGTTTTAGCTTGTGAACTCATTGGCTTCAATTTTTTACGGGATAAATTTCTTCGTATGTCAAAATAATCCTAAATTATTTTTTGAGCTGGCTTTTATTACGTGTGATACTATGCGAGAGGTTTATCACACAGTATAATTATCCTTTTACGGAATTCATAGAAGTAGTTCATTTATCTAGAATTCTCACTTTCGCCATTCTCCTAATTTTCAGTTTAACATTATTTAAAGAGTGGTTGTGCACGAAACTTGTTTAGACTACCTAACTATTTCAAATTCAATACAACGCAAAAGGACTGCCAGTCGGGCAGTCCTTTTCCATCACTTACACGTTAAACCGTGCAATCGCCAGGTTTAGTTCGTCACTTAAGTCGGTCAATGTTTCAGCGGCATCCGTTACGGACTGGATGGCGCGCTGCTGTTCTTCGGTCGATGCGCTCACTTCTTCGCAGGCGGCTGCGGTTTGCTGGGAGGTGGCGGCCATGGTTTGAATGATATTTGTGACATCGTCTTTATGTTTGCCGACGAGGTCGATTTCTTCTGTGATCGCATGAATCGACTGGCGCATATCTTCCATGAGGGCAGACAGTTCACCAAAGGTTTTTTCGGTATCCTGGACGACGAGTCCCTGTTCACGGAATGTGGTGATCGTTTCGTCCATCTGTTTCGTCACGGCAACCGACTCATTCTGCAGTCGTTCCACGGTGTGACGGACATCTTCCGTCGCCTGTGCGGATTGCTCCGCGAGTTTCCGTACTTCATCCGCGACGACTGCAAATCCTTTGCCGTGTTCACCTGCACGTGCAGCTTCGATACTGGCGTTGAGTGCCAATAAATTTGTCTGTGCAGAAATGTTGGTGATCGTATCCATGACGGTGCCGATTTCTTTCACTTTGTAACCGAGTGACGCGATGGCTTCGTTCATGGACCGTAAATTTGTTCCGGACGACTGGAAGGTCTGTGCTAGATTCTCCATCTGGGTCTGTCCTTCTTCGTTCATCTGTCCTGTCCGCATGGCGATATCGTTCATCGTGACGGCACGTTCCGTAATGTCGTTGATCTGACGGCTCAGTTCATCAGCATTTTCCGAAACGGTTTCCGCGTCTTCTGCGGAACGCTGGGCACCTTCTGCAATTTCATTCACCGCGTGGGCGACTTCGGAGCTTGATGCGTTTGTTTGTTCCGCCACCGCGCTTAAGCTTTCGGAATTCATACGGACATTCCCTGCGGATTCATGGACGACCGTAATGATGTCGTGCATACTGGCGATCATGCCGTTGAAGTTGTCGCTCAGCTGGCCGATTTCATCCTGTGATTTAATATCGGACTGCACGGTCAGGTCGCCTGCGGATACTTTGTCCATCGATGCCCTGAGCTTGGCAATAGGCTTCAGCATGTTACCTATCAGGTAGTAAAGGATTGCACCGACAATGATCACCACGATGCCAGAAATGATCAAAATTGACATGCGCAGCTGTTTAGCCATGCCCATCAGATTGTCCTGCTCATAAATGACGCCGATTTTCCAATTGAATTCCGGCATGGTCGAGAATGCGGCCATTTTTCTAATGCCAGTTTCAGCCGTATAATAGACGGATCCAAATTCGTTCTGCTGCATTTCTTTCACGTATTCCAAATCACTGATATTTTCACCGGAACGTGTCGGATGGGAGAGAGCCAGACCGGTCTGATCGACCAATACAGGTGCGCCTTTAAAAGGAATATCGAGTTCGTTTAGCATATTGGTGAGAGCAGTCAGTTCGATATCCATTGCAATGACCCCTTGCAGCTGCCCATTCTTCTCGATTGCCTGCGAACCTGTGATCATATAGGCTCCTGTCGAGGAATCAGGATAGGGCGGAGACCAGACAGCTTTGCCGGCATTTTCAACAGCAAGCTTGTACCAGTCTCTTTCAGTCGGATCATAGCCTTCTACAGTGCTGCGAGGGTACATATTTTTATTAGGAAGCGTGTAATAAATGGAAGAAGCATCTGAATAAATGTCAAGATTGTCCATAAGTTTGTCGGTCAATTGCTTTTCGGTGACAAGTTCACCAGCGGCACCGGTGAAGTTTTCAACAGAATAGGATTCACCGATTGCTTGAAGACCTTTCGTGTATTGTCCAATAAAATTTTCTATCGTATATGTCATCTGATCCGCCAGCGTCTCACTCGATTCCTGGACTTCCTGCAGCGAACTTTTCTTTACCTGGCCGTTTACCATCCAGACCATCAGCAAAATGCCGAGAGCAAAAAGCAGGATGGCCGAACCGATGATTCTCGTCTTCAACGATTTTTGCATGATTCAGTTCCTTTCCTTACTAGATAATTTGATTTCTATTTTTATTTCGGAAAGAATGATGGAGATTCAATAAAATTAGTGAGATACCAAATATTTCTTATATGTAAGCGGTTAATTTTTTCATATATCAGACACAATTCTGATTTGTATGCATTTCCTGCATGACGTCATTAAAACAAATCCTCAACCGGTACGCTATACTCCTGATAAATATTCCTAAAAAACGTCTCATCAATCAATGCCCGTAAGACGCCACTAAAATAACCCGGCAAATTGCGGATTTTCTTTTTCTTTGTTGCCATCACACTAATATACATGGCACGGTACCCTAACTCCTCAAAGGCTTCCGTTGAATCTCGATAAATCTCAAACTTCAGCATACGTCCCGTCATGGCACGATAAATTCCGAAAAATTCTCGTGTCTTTGAATTATTTCCGGTCAACGATAAGAGATCCTTCATTTTCGTAAATAAACTTGTGGATAACTTTTCACCAGTAGGGTGAGACGTCTTGATAGGATCTTTTATGTTTTGAGATTTATAGAAAGAAGGTTCATTTTCTGCAACGGGTCTAGAAACCGCTTCACTACTAGGCTTGTCCACTTGCTGCGCACTGTTCATTTTCCCCTGGTCAAGAACAGGTAAAATACGATAAATATTCGCTCCAAGGCCGCTCATGACAGGTCTGATGTAATGAATTCTTTCAATGATTTGCAACTTCTCTAGTTTGCGAAGAGTGCGTCTGACAGTGGAATTCGACAGGCTGAGTTTTGTTTCGATTGTCTGGTGCTTCAAGTGTGCAGCCAGATACTTCACCGAATAGCAACGGATCATTTCAAGAATAGCACGGTCTGTCTTGTTCATTGCATGCCAGTGCATATCTACATGTTGGCGTGCGGCCGTGTCCATTTCAGTTTTGTTTTGGAACTTTGCATAGTTTGAAAGATAATGTGTCATGAGAAAAACCCCTTTTTTCCTCTATATAGAGGGGAGGGGGCAAAAGGAATACAGTGTAGTCGAAAAGATAACTGGTTCATGCAAAATACAGGCATGTGGATAAAGAAAAAATACAGTCTATGTTACGATAATTGTTTAATAAATTATATATTAAGAATAATTTGACTTTAATTTGAGGTTATTGTATTATTAATAGAAACGTATGTTCTTATAGAGGGGAAGCGATAACGAGAACAAGAACAAGAGTTGGAGTATGGAAGAGTAGGTTATCCGAAATTGTTGTTGGAATAATTACAAATGTCTTAGGGCGTACATCAAAATGGTTGTTTCGTGGTATACTGTAGGGACAAAATCGCCGAGTACAAAAAAGAAGGGGTGAATTTGATGAATAATGAATTAAAAGAAATGCTGACGTCAGTAATTCAAGAAGCAATTCAGCCGATAAAAGAGCAATTGGATAGATTGGAAACAAGAATAGACAAATTAGAATCAAGGTTTGATAAATTAGAATCAAGGTTTGATAAATTAGAATCAAGGTTCGACAATTTAGAATCAAGGATGGATAATTTAGAGTCAAGGTTTGATAAACTAGAATTAAGATTTGACAAATTAGAAACAGAAATGCACACAAGATTTTCAGAAGTGGATCAAAAACTGGCTTCTATTTCTCAACAAGTGGCGGCTAATTCAGAAAGTATCGCAGAGTTGCAAGAGAAAATGGCATTGAAGCCGACTTGGGAAGTTCCGATGGAGTCGCTGAATGCTCGAGTGGACGAGCTTTGCTTAGATGTGAAGATTTTAAAGAAAGCAATTGGTTGAAGCATTGACTAGAAATTATATGTGATCACTATACGATGTAAAGGTGAAATCCTGAAAATCATCTAGCCTACTTATCCCAGCTAGATGATTTTTCTTTTTTGAAGATAACGAGTTTTCAAACGTTAACAGTATCATCATGATTCCGATTCACTCTACCCTGTTTTTCCTCGCTGATATACACACTTCCCATCAATATAAGTACCCTCCACCCGACTACGTAAATCAAAAGGATCATCATTCCATATAACAAAATCCGCATCTTTCCCAATTTCAATGGACCCTACCTGATCTGCTATTCCTAAATGTTTCGCTGCGTTCCATGTGATTGCCTGTAATGCCTTCTCTTCTGATAATCCATTTTTGACTGCCAAAATGGCACTCGTCATTAAATGTTCGATGCTTATTACAGGATGGTCAGTCGTCAAAGAGAAAGGAACATTCCCTTTGTCTAACGCACGGACAGTTTCCCAGCTTTGTTCCGCCAATTCGAATTTGGGCCGGCTAGACATGGTCGGACCGACTGCAACTCGCACATTGCGTTCAGCTAATAAATCCACAATGAGATGCCCTTCAGTAGCATGCTCGATCGTGATATCGATTTGAAATTCTTTTTGTATCCTGAGCACCGTAGCAATGTCGTCTGCTCTATGTGCATGAACTCGCAAAGGAATCTCACTACGTAACACTTTTACGAGGTTGTCCAGACCTAGATTAGGCGGACATTTTTTGTTCTGTCGTTGTTCCGCATAGTATTTTGCTTCTATTAGTTTTTCACGTAAACGAGCAGCGATGCCCATTCTTGTTTGAATGGTTTGCCGATGAATATTCTTTGGATTTTCTCCCATGGCGGCTTTAAGACCGGATGGATTACGGACGATGCAATCATCAACGATATTTCCTGCTGTTTTGATGACGACCATTTCTCCACCGATGACGTTTGCACTCCCAGGCATAATTTGGACAGTCGTGACACCTGCTCGGCGTGCGTCTTCAAAGCCACTGTCTTTCATTGTGATGGCGTCGATGGAATTGACTTCGGGGGTGGTGTTTGAACTAGATTCATTGAAGTCGTGCCCAGCTTCTCCTACGCCTTGTTGGTTAATACCGAGATGTGTGTGTACGTCGATCAGACCTGGTGTAACCACTTTTCCTTTTGCATCGATGATGGTTGTATTTGGATGTGTGACCTCACCTGGATCTACAAATTTTCCTTTAGCTACTCCTATTGATTTAAAGGAAGGTGGTTTATCTTGCCCTGTGTATATGAGGGCATTCTTTATCAGGATCATATATATTCCTCCTTTATTAATATCCAGTAAATCCATTTTAAACTACTAGACTTCAGTTGAAGTTAGAAGATCTTACAAAATGTTAACGCTTACTTTTGGAAGAAACTCTATATTATTTAGTGCTTTCGTCAATTAAACTAAAAATAGTTAGATAATTTGAAAAAGGAGTGGGTTTATATGAAGAGGCTAGTCGGCTTGTTTGGGGTTGTTTTATTATTGTTGTTAGCGGCGTGTTCTGGGAATCAGGGATCTACGTCTGAAAATGAGGAGAAGCCAAATCCGAATGATCAGTTGGAAAGCACCGGAGAGCCAATTGAAGGTGGAAAATTAACGATAGTGGATTTGAATGATGCGCAAGGGTTGGACCCACATAGTGAAACCAATGCGCAATCGATGCATTATATAGAAAATATGTACAATACGCTTTTTAAATACAAAGAAGGAACGTATGGTGAAATTGAAGGTGATCTGGTAGAAGAATATGAGATTTCGGAAGATGGAAAAGTGTACACGTTCACGCTTCATGAAGGAGTGAAGTTCCATAATGGAGATGACTTGACGTCTAAAGACGTGAAATATTCAATTGAACGGATTGTGGAACAACTCGTTCGTGCGCCTCAGTTTGAAGATGTAGAGTCAATTGAAACACCTGATGACAAAACTGTGATTGTCAACTTGAAAAAGCCGGTCGCTCCATTTTTGACGTTTCTTGCTTATCCGATGAATGCGATTGTCAATCAAACAGTCGTAGAGGAGAATGGTGGAAAATTGGATAATGCAGATGCGGGAAGTGGTCCATTCCAATTGGTGCATTGGAAGAAGGACCAAGAGATGGTACTTGATAAATTTACGGATTATTTTAAAGAAGGATTGCCGTATTTAGATCAAGTCACTTGGAAAGCTGTACCTGATGAGACCTCAAGAACGACTGCGATCCGAAATAAAGAGATTGATATTATTTTACAGTTATCACCAAAAGATATTCAATTGCTTTCAAAATCAGAGGATCTAACAGTTGAGCCTGTAACAGGAACTTATTGGGAATATATAGGGTTAAATGTGACAGCTGGACCGTTGAAAGAGAAAGCTGTGAGACAGGCAATTGCGACTGCAATTGATCGGGAAGCGATGAATAAGTCGGTGAAGTTTGGACAAGCGACGATTTTGACGGGAGGTCCGATACCTGAAGGTCACTGGGCAGATGCAAAGTTAGACACATACTCGAAATCAGATATTGAAAAGGCTAAATCTTTATTGAAGGAAGCCGGATATGAGGATGGTTTCAATATAACATTGAAGGTCGGACAGAACAAAGCACAAGTGGATGCCGCACAAGTGGTCAAACAGCAATTGCAGCCAATCGGAATCGATGTGGAAATACTACAACAGGAGGACAGTATCTTCTTTGATGCGCTAGGTAAGAAAGATTTCGAGATGTCCATTGTCGGATGGGTTGGATTTGTAGATCCAGATGAATTCCTGTATAACATTTTCCATACAGAGGAAGTGTGGAATCAACAAGGCTACTCTAATCCAGAAGTTGACCGTTTATTGGAAGAAGGTAGAGAAACGGCGGATCAAGATGAACGTTTTGAAATTTATAAAAAAGCTCAGTCCATTATTGTTGACGAAGCTCCCATGGTATTCTTGTACGCTAATCAGCATGCCTCTGCAATACAAAAGGGGGTACATGGTTTTGATGTGAATCCAACAGTCTCCACTAAATCATTAGAAAATACATGGATCGATCGCTGATAACTAGTATAGGGGTGAATAAAAATCACCCCTTTTTACATAAGGAGGTGTCTATTTGTTTGCATATATCTTACGTCGTTTACTCATTGCAATCCCAGTGCTGTTTGGGATATCTGTACTTGCTTTTTTTATGGTGAGATTGGTACCGGGAGATACGGTAACGGCTATGTTAGGAACAAATTATAATGAAGCTCAGGCTGAAATTTTACGGCAAAAGTATGGCTTGGATCAGTCATTACTCGTTCAATATGGAATTTGGATCATGAGTGTTTTAAAAGGAGATCTAGGCATCTCTTCGCTTACAAATGAGCCGGTTATAGAAATACTTATCAATCGTCTTCCTATAACGTTAGAACTCACTGTGATTAGTATTCTTTTTGCTTTGTTGATTGCGATACCACTAGGAACGATTGCGGCTTTGAAACGGAATACACCGGTCGATTATGGTGCGAGCTTTTTTGGTATGTTCGGCATTTCTGTTCCGAATTTTTGGCTAGGTACATTGATGATCTTATATTTTTCCCTTCATTTAAGTTGGTTGCCCTCTAGTGGTTTCGTGCCACTCTCAGACGGAATTTGGATGAATCTTAAAACAATGATTATGCCGGGTATTGCGCTAGGTACTTCAGTTGGAGCCGTCACGATGAGAATGACCCGCTCGTCCATGTTGGAAGTGCTAGGTGAGGAGTATATGAAAATGGCAAAAGCGAAGGGGGTCACGAATTCCCGTCTTATCTGGAAGCATGGCTTGCGAAATGCTCTTGTACCTGTAGTGACAGTGCTAGGTATTCAAGCGGGATATTTATTGGGCGGTTCTATCATTATTGAGCAAATCTTTTCATTGCCGGGAATCGGTCAGCTGGCTTTGCAGGCTATCACTAACCGTGATTACAGTTTGCTACAAGGAGCCATGCTGTTTATAGCGAGTGCCTTTGTATTGATTAATCTAGCAGTGGATATTATTTACGCCTTGATCAATCCGAAAATCAGATACAGTTAAGGTGAGGTGGGATGATAATTGAAAGAAACTTGGAGAAGGTTTAAGAAAAATCGTTTTGCGTTCGTTGGCTTCTTGTTCATCGCTCTCATTCTAGTTGTGGCGATACTGGCGAAATGGATTGTGCCTTTCGATCCGTATTACATGGATACGAACAGCACACTTACAGCACCGAATAGCGAGCATTGGTTTGGAACTGACCAATTTGGACGTGATATTTTCAGTAGAATTTTATATGGAACGCAAATATCATTGAAAGTAGGTTTAATCGCGGTTGGTTTTTCGTTGTTCTTTGGAACGATTATAGGAATTGTTGCAGGTTATTTTGGAGGGAAGATCGACCAGATTCTCTCAAGGATAACGGATGTCTTGTTTTCATTTCCAGATATTTTATTGGCGTTGGTCATTATGGCGATTTTAGGGCCAAGTTTGACGAACCTGATGATTGCGATAGGAATTGTCTATACACCGATTTTTGCTAGAATCGCTCGAGGGGCGGTACTTAACATTCGAGACTCATTATATATTGAGGCTGCGCGTTCGATGGGGGTCAACTCTTTTCAAATTATGTTGCGGCATATTTTACCCAATTCATTAGCGCCGCTCATCGTGCAAGTAACACTTTCATTTGCATTTGCAATCTTGGCGGAAGCCGCACTAAGTTTCTTAGGATTGGGTGTTTCGCCTGATACGCCATCTTGGGGGATCATGTTGAGTGAAGCGAAGGATTGGATGGAGATTTCTTGGTGGACGGCGATTTTTCCTGGGATTGCCATAACGCTGGCGGTACTGAGTTTCAATATTATGGGAGATGGATTACGTGATGCACTTGATCCAAGGTTGAAAAATGAAAGATAAAAAAGGGAGGTCAGCTACTATGCCTGATGTGAAAAAGCCGCTACTTGAAGTGAAATCATTGACCACGTCTTTTCGTACGGATAGAGGAGTGGTAAGACCGGTTGACGATGTCTCCTTTACGATAGAATATGGTCAGATTTTGGGTATAGTCGGAGAGTCTGGATCGGGTAAAAGCATGACTTCTCAATCAATTCTACGACTAGTGGGTAATCGGAAAAGTGAGAAAGTGGCCGGTGAAGTACTGTTCGAAGGTCAGAACTTACTTGAATTGAAAGAGAAACAGATGCAGAAGATCAGAGGGAAAGAAATCAGTTTGATTGCACAAGACCCGATGACATCATTAAATCCAGTCTATTCAGTAGGGAATCAAATTGCGGAAGTACCATTTATTCATGAGAAGAGTTCTAAGAAGAACTCCTGGGAAAAAGCAGTGGCAATGATCAAACGAGTAGGGATTCCTTCTGCGGAAGTTCGAGCAACACAATATCCGCACGAGTTTAGCGGAGGCATGAGGCAACGTGGAGTGATTGCTATGGCACTTGCAGGTAATCCAAAGCTTCTTATTGCGGATGAGCCGACTACTGCGCTTGATGTGACGATTCAAGCCCAAATTTTGGAGTTAATTCGTGATTTGCGTGATGAAACGGGTGCTGGAATAATGTTAATCACTCATGATCTAGGAGTAGTTGCAGAATTATGTGATCAAGTAGCGGTCATGTACGCGGGAAAGATTGTGGAAAAAGCACCTGTGGAAGATTTGTTTTCGGAGCCAAAGCATCCGTATACGAAAGGACTGTTGGCTTCTCTTCCGAAATTGGGTGATAAAGCACGATTGACCCCTATTCCGGGTCAGCCACCTAATCTGCATCATTTGTCTACAGGTTGTGCGTTTGCAGATCGGTGTCCGTTTGTTATGGATGTATGCAAAGTGGTTCATCCTAATTTGCAAGAAGACGGTCCTGAACATGAAGTCGCCTGTTATCTTTATGGAGAGGAGGAAAGACATGCTAACGAATCATGAGGAGCTTGTTCGAGTAGAAAATCTGACGAAACATTTTAGTTTAGGTGGATCATATTTTACTAAAAATAAAGAAACGATCCGTGCAGTGGAAGACTTATCGTTTTCTGTCTACAAGGGAGAGACACTAGGAATTGTTGGAGAATCGGGCTGCGGAAAGTCGACTACGGGACGTCTTCTTCTGCGACTAATGGAAGCGACTTCTGGGTCAGTGTTTTTTGAGGGTGATAACATTCTGGACCTTTCAAAGGAAGAGCTTCGCGCAAAGAGGCAGGATTTTCAGATGATTTTTCAAGATCCTTATGCCTCGCTGAATCCGCGGATGACAGTTGAAGAACTGATCAGCGAACCACTAAGAACGTACAAAGTGAAAGATCGAAAAGACAGACTTCTAAAGCTAGTAGATGCGGTCGGAATTCCGAAAGACTATTTGACCCGATATCCACATGAATTTTCCGGTGGACAGCGTCAGCGGATCGGAATCGCTCGTTCTCTCGCATTGAACCCGAAATTCATTGTCGCTGATGAACCAGTCGCTGCATTGGATGTATCGATTCAAGCACAAATTATCAATTTAATGAAAGATCTACAGGATGAGTTTGACTTGACCTATTTGTTTATCGCCCATGATTTAAGTGTAATCGAATATATTAGTGATCGGATCGCGGTCATGTACCTTGGGAGTATTGTAGAATTAACTACGAGTGATCGATTATATGAGAACCCATTGCATCCTTATACGCAAGCTCTCATCTCAGCCATTCCTATACCCGATCCATCATTTTTACGAGAAAAGATAAAATTGAACGGAGATATCCCCAGCCCGATGAATCCGCCTGCTGGGTGTAAATTTCACACGCGTTGTCCTTTGGCAAAAGATATTTGTAAACAGATCGTTCCACAGCTTATAGAAGTAGAACCTGAACATTTTGTCGCGTGTCACATAGTGGAGGAGAGTTTAATATGACGTATTCAATCATCGCTCGTTGTCCTGACACAGGAAATTTTGGTGCTGCAATCGCCTCGTGTTTTCCAGCGGTAGGCGCACATTCCCCGGCAATTCAAGCAGATGTAGGAATCATTGCAACACAAGGGTGGGTGAATCCTTCACTTGGAGGGAAAGGTATGCACTATTTGAGCGCGGGCCAAACTGCCAATGCAACATTAAACACATTGCTTCATGGAGATCCGGGACGGGAATTGCGTCAATTAGCTATTTTGGATCGCTTTGGCAACAGTGCGGTATATACAGGAATCGAAAATGATGAGGAAAAAGGACATATTATTGGCAATCAATATGCCATTTTAGGTAATCTTTTAGCAAGTAGAGATGTCTTAGATGGAATGGCATACGCATTCGAACATACAGAAGGGAAATTGCAAGATAAGTTGCTGGCGGCATTGGTGAAAGGCGATCAGTTGGGAGGAGATCGAAGAGGGAAGCAGTCCGCGATACTCAAAGTAGTTGCGTTGGAAGGTTATCCTTATGTGGATTTCAGAGTGGATGATGCGAAAGAGCCGGTACTTGAATTAGAACAGATATACTTGAAAAACAAGCATATTTTAATTGATCGTTATGATGAGTGGGTAGAAACGATTGAAGCAGGTATTCGACTGACATAGACCGAAAAAGTGGGTGCTGATGTGAATAGTTCTGAAACCAACGTAACTGAAAATAGTTTATACGAAGTTCTTGATCATGCGACATTCAACATCTTGAAGGCGGTGGGAGAGAACTGTTTTTTTAAGACTGTACTTGAAGAGATGATCGGTGCGTTTGTGCAGTTTGACACAGGATTTTTGTTCATTTTCAGCGAAAAAACGAACAAGCTGATCGTGAAATATGCGATCGGCTATGTGGAAGAGAATTACCGCAAGACGCAATTGAAACCTGGCGAAGGAATTACCGGTCTGGCGTTTGAAACGAATGAGCCACAATTTTTCACTTCAAGGGAAGACATCATGAAAGCCATGAGGACAATGACCCCTTTCAATTTGTCACACTATATTCAGTCAACCATCCAAGCAGAATATCCTCATCAAACGTTGGCGCTTCCATTAAAGGATGGTCAAGGAACGATGGGGGTAGTGACGATGAACGGTCATGACCCATCCGCTCCATATCCAGACGATTTGCTAAAGAAACTTCAGGCGTTCGCCTCTGTCGTTACGATGACGTATCGCTATCACCTGCTGATAGATAGAGCAAATCACTTGGAAAAAGAGCTGGCATTAACAACGAAAGCTTTACATAAAGAACATGACCAGCAACAGAAGACAGCTGATTTGTATAATGAATTAACGATGCTCAGCAACCAAAAGAAAGGAATCGGGAAAATGGTTACTGCGTTGCAACAATATGTCGAAGTACCTGTCGCGCTTTATGATAGCCTCTTTAATTTGATTGCGCAACACGGCTCCCATTCGGTCCCTCTTCCACCAGGCATGATTTCAACAAAAGAAGTTCAGTATGTGATCGCTACAAAAAAATGGCAAGTATATACTGGTGAAAATGGTGTATCCATCATTATTACACCAATTGTCGGATCTGATTCTGTCATGGGCTTCCTATTGGCCTTTATGCAAGTTGAAGAAGTTCATCAAGTGAATCGAATGTTACTAGAATATGGTGCTTCGTTGTTGTCGCTGGAAATGATTAAACAACATTCCATCAAGGAAGCACAGCAAATGTTTTATGGAGAGTTGTTCGACAAGGTTTTGTTAGGTGTTTATGATAACCAATTAGATGAACAAGCGAAGAATTTAGGCCTCTTTCCGCGTGACTTCTATGTGGCGCTCATTTGTAGTGACTCAGAACAGGCGGCTGTGAAAGATTCACGATATGTACGGGAGAAATGGATGCAGTGGATTGAAGAGGCGCTAGAATTTCATTATATCAAGGGAATTGTGACCGAACGAAATCAACAGATCATTGCGTTCATGTCTTTTCCTGAATTGGAAGGGAAAGAGAGGGCAGTTGAAAAATTGACGACGTTTTCTGAATATTTATGCGAAATGAATAAGCCGATATTCATTGGAATAGGAAGAGTATACGACAGTTTTCGTGATATTCAAAAGTCGTTTGATGATGCGGAAAAGAGCTTGGTCTTGTTGCAAAAGAAGAAGAATGCACGTGTTCATTTGTTTTCAGAAAGTGGCGTAAATCGAATATTGCTAGACATGAAACGCAATGAATTAGAACTATTTTTGGTTGACCATTTAGGTGTCTTGATGGACGAATCAAATCAAGAGTTTTTAGAGACTTTACTTGTATACGTGGCAAATAATAAAGCGTTGAAACTCACTACGGAAAAATTGATGATTCATCAGAATACGCTTTACTACAGGTTGAAACGTATTGAAACACTTTTGGATATCAAGCTCACTGATCCCGAAAGATGGTTTGATGTCCAACTGGCCTGTAAGATCTATGAATATTTGAATTGAAGTGTGCTTGTGCAAAATGAATGTTAGACCGAAGCACCTTTCACTCTCTCCTCACCTAATAAAATTCCTCCACCTAAACAGTTTTTCATGATAGATGATTCGTCGGTAACCATTCTAATCAGTCACTATTGAAAGAAGGTGCCAGCGTACCACTATGTTGAAACAAATCATTGAGGAAAGAAAAAATCGGCATGCACTTTATGAAAGATCTTCGTTAGTCTCTTCCTTAATTCGAAAAGATGAAAAAGTAGAACTATGAAATACCCGATAGCGTAAATACTGCATTAGTAAAAAGCGTTCCCCTTATTGGCGGAACGCTTTTCGCTATAATGGGTTTCAACAATTGGGGATTATCACGAAAAAGAGAAAAAGTAGAAATTAATGTGCACGTTTTAGTAGTGCTTCATGCTCAATGGAACGTGAGGAGAGGACATCGATGATGGCATGTTGATTGTCTTGTCGATCTGTCAATAATTTGACGCGCTCATTTGTTTCAAGGACAGCTTGTTTAATTTGGGCTTGTTCATCCTTAAGGAACTGAATATCCTGTTTCATCTCGCAAATATCCTGTTTCATCTCGGAAATATCTTGTTTCATCCCGGAGATATCCTGTTTCATTCCACCAATTTCTGATAGGATTTCGCGTAGTAATGTTTCGCTCAATGTTTTCACCTCTCTTAATGTGACATCTATTATATCACGGAAGCTTGTCGAAAAGTATCGAGATCTAGAAGTGAAATATTGATAGGAGAATGGACTATCAGCAACGTCTGGTTAGATTACTTCTCTCAAAACAGGGTAACAAGTTAAATAGTGTATTACTTATTAAAAGGCCGAGCAAATATTGTAGATAGCCTTTAAAAAGGAGAATGAAAAATGAAGCCGCTGATTGGAATTACATCAGACTTGGATCAAAATGGAGAAACATTAGTGCAATCAAATTATAGCCGAGCGATTTTACGAGCAGGTGGTTTGCCTGTCGTGTTGCCAGCTGGCTTGGAAGATATCGAAGAAATTTGCGAGCGATTAGATGGTTTGCTGTTGACGGGAGGAGAGGATGTCAATCCGCTCGTCTATGGTGAAGAGCCACATCAGAAGCTAGGCAAGTTATCACCTGAACGCGATAACATGGAATTAAAACTGACTAGATGCATGACGGGAAAAGACAAACCGGTGCTTGGAATTTGTCGAGGTCATCAAGTATTGAACGTGGCGTTTGGAGGTACCATCCATCAGCATATTTATTCCAACATTCCGGGTGAGTTGCTTCAACATAAGCAGCAGGCGGATCGAGAATTTGCAACGCATTCTATTGATATAGTCGATGATAGTAAACTAGCGGAAATTGCGGGAACTTCTGAAATTCAAGTGAATTCATTGCACCATCAAGCGGTTAACCAAATTACGTCACCCCTTGTTGTGACGGCTGTCGCGAAGGATGGGATCATCGAGGCACTTGAAAGTACAGAACATCGTTTTGTGATGAGTGTGCAATGGCATCCTGAAGCGTTGGCCAATCGTCAAGATCGCACATCACTACGCCTATTTGAACAATTTATTAACGCGTGTAATAAGGCGTAAATGATGAATACAAAAGAGGACCAGTCCATTCGACAGGTCCTCTTTTCGTTCGTTTACACTTTAAATTGCTCAATTACATCTGATAGTTTTTCACTCAGTTCAGTCAATATCTCTGCAGCGTCTGTGACGGATTGAATCGCACGTAACTGCTCTTCTGTTGAAGCACTCACTTCTTCACAAGCTGCCGCTGTCTCTTCAGAGGTGGCAGACATCGTCTGGATCGTCAGTGTGACTTCGTCTTTATGCGTTGCAATTAATTGAATTTCTTCTGTCACCGTATGGATGGATTCTTGCATGTCTTCCATTAGAGAGGAGAGTTCCTGGAAGGTCTTTTCCGTTTCTTGGACGACCATTCCTTGGTCGCGGAATGTCTCAATCGTGGTTTTCATTTGACGAGAAACGATCCGTGAATCTTCCTGTAATTCTTCTATGGTTACTTTGACATCATCTGTTGCTTGTGCAGATTGTTCAGCAAGCGTTCGGACTTCATCCGCAACTACCGCGAATCCTTTTCCATGTTCTCCGGCTCTAGCTGCTTCGATGCTTGCATTCAGTGCCAACAAATTCGTTTGTTTTGAAATATTCATGATCGTTTCCATGACGATACCGATCGCTTGTACTTTTTCGGATAAAGAATGTATATCTGACGTCATCGTTTCTAATGTAGTTCCAGTTGTGGTAAATGAACTTTTTAGAGCGTTCATTTGTTCTTGTCCATTTGTGTTTTGGACACCTGTCTTCGTTGCGATCTCTAACATGGTACTTGCTTTTTCTCTAATTTCATTGATTTCATGACCGAGCAAATCAGTACGTTCCGTGACTATTTCTGCGTCTTCTGCTGATTTGGCTGCACCTTCTGCAATTTCACCAACTGCTTGCACTACTTCAGTGCTCGCTGCATTCGTCTCTTCGGATACGGCACTCAGACTTTCTGAGTTGATGCGCACATCGTCTGCAGACGAGCGGACGACGGTGATAATCTCGTTCATATGTTCCACCATTTGGTTGAAGTCTTGGCCGAGTTCTCCCACTTCATCTTTTGTTTTTATCTCTGAGCGGACAGTTAAATCACCAGCCGACACCTTGGCCATTAATGCTTTGATCGTTTCTATTGGCTTGATCATTCGACTGATTGCAAAGAACAGACCAATAAACGTGATGATGAGTGTAATCATAGCGATGATTAGCATGGAATTTCGTAGAGAATGAGCTAGACCGTTTAGTTTATTCTCTTCATAGACAGCGCCTACTTTCCAGTTAAATTCAGGTAGTGTTGTATAAATATTACGTTTAGCAATTCCTTTGTCATCGGTATATTTGATCACGCTAGAATCCTGATCATACATTTGTTTGAAGTAAGGCAGCGTGCTCAAATTCTCTCCGCTCTTTGTAGGATGGGAAATGGCCACTCCTTGTGTATCAAGCAAAATAGGGTAGCCTTCAAAGCCGATATCTCTGCTGGTGATGGCGTCTGTTAAAGCTGTCAGTTCGATATCCAAACCAACGACTCCAGCCAATTCGCCATTGACTGTAATCGCTTTTGAAGCAGTGATGACAAATTGCTTTGTCGTATGATCTTGATATGGCTCTGTCCACTGCACTTCATCTGGGCTCTCTACGGCTTGCTGATACCACGGTCTAGTGGTCGGATCGTACCCTGTTAAATCAACATTTGGTTTTATGACGGAATATTTTGACACTAATGAATAATAGACAGCCGATGAATCAGGGTAGATGGATAAAAACTCATCAAAAGTTGATTCGAGTTCTTTTACGGTAACTTCTTTGCCGTCTTCACCCGTAAAAGAAGTGATCTCGTCTTTCGTTGCTAGTAATTGTAAGCCTGTTTCGTACTTATCTAAAAAATTGAATACCCCAAAACTCATTTCATTGACGATCGCATTGCTTGAGTCAATAGTGTTCGCAATGGATTGTTTCTTTGCCTGGTCATTCGTCATAAATGTCATTAAAGATATTCCAAGTATGAAAAGAATCATGACGATCAGAATGATTTTTGTTTTAATTGATCTGAACATATGAAGCTCAGTCCTTCCTGCGTAGTATGTGATATGTCTGTTATCGTCAAGAAAACACTTTTATTTATTAAAAATAGTAGAGAAAATGATAAAAACCCGTCGAATGTTCTCGACGGGCTTCCTTCTTATTCAAGGTTCCTTCTCGGACTTATAAGCAAGCAGCGCCTACAATAATAAGAAGGATGAATAACACTACAATTAACGCAAATCCGCGACCTGCACCGTAACCGCCACAGCCAGCTCCTGCAACTTCACCGCCGCCGCAGCCTCCGTATCCATATCCGCCAAATCCGAACATCATTTCGCCTCCTCTTTTATATTATTAGGGAACGATTAATAACCATACCCTGCAAAACCTGCACCTACAATGATCAATAAGATAAAGAGAACAACGATCATTGCAAAACCGAAGCCTCCGCCGTAACCTGCTCCTCCGACTGCCTCACCCATAGCTATTTCACCTCCAAATGTGGAACTACCCTTATCGTATGCAAAGATTTTCAGAGTGCCTTTGCTTCTCGGAAGAAATTATGATATTTATTTTGGAACCTATATGTACGGATGCATCAAGCCTGTCTATTTTAAGCGCATACGTTAGTAGATAGGAATGTGGAAGGAGGTGAGAATATGTCAGGTTGTAGACATTATGAAATGTGTCAGCAGTATCGAGGCAGGGCAGTTACGATTCAAACTCGGGATGGAGGTGTTCATCGCGGATACATTCGAAACGTCGATCGAAACCATGTGATGATCCAGTCGATCAATGGGAATAGAGGGTTAGGTGGTTTTGGTTATGGTGGCTATGGTTTCGGAGGATATGGTGGCTACGGGTATGGCGGAGGCTACCGGATTGCGTTAGGAGCCATTGCGGGAATTGCGTTGTTGTCTTTGTTCTTCTGGTGAGGTGAAAAAAGAGGAGGTGTCATGACTCATGACATCTCCTTCATTATTTGTTCAGCAGAAATACCTAGTAATCCCGCAGTTGCTAAACCTGAAGCTTTCATGTATCGATGTATTAAATGGTAGCCGACAGCATAGCCACCCAAGCGTGGATTGCCGGCTGTACCGTACACTAGATGTCCGTGGGTATGTGCAGATTTCGGTAGCTGCCGGTTCGGGTAAAACAACGTCTTCCAAAATTCATCCAGCTGGCTGGGCGTATACCATTTTGTCCATTCTGCTACTAGTTCATGACCAAGTCGTTCACGGACTGCATGTTCTGCAAGTCCTTCCATGATGATGACGTCGAGTAGGGTATAATCAGATTCATTCTTGCGGATTCTTGAAAGTCTACATACGTGGTGGTATTCATGGGTAACGACCGCTTTGATTTCTGATGCAGTACAGTCTGCTGTGATAAAGATAAATAATTTATCATGAAAAGCTAGGCCAGATTTGGTGGACTGAGCTGGGAGGATAAAAATAGGGATTTTGGGACCATGCCATTCTTTTTGAAGAAGCTGTATTTCTTTCTGTACCATCTTCCACACATCTATTCGTCGAAACTCAGAAACAATTTGTACTGTTGATAAAGTTGGGTAGCTGTAGAGTCCATGAGACGTGAGATGCTGATAAATTTGCCCAGCAGAAGCGTCTTTAAAATAGCTTGTTAATTTTTTGCAAAGTTCAATTGGTCGTTCATAACACTCTAGTAGCCATTGATCTGTTTGAATAATTGTCATTAGCAACCGCCTTTCTAACTTCCATTTCATTCTATGCAGCGGTTACGAAAGATGTCAGATCGATTGGGGGCTAGTCTATGTTGTGTATCAGACTTAGGACCCCCTGGTAAAAGTAAAGTCGTTTTTGATAAAGTAAGATAGGGAATTAAAACCCATATGAATGACTATTCATTCATGATACCGTAATAATACTACTTTGGTAATTATGTCAATATAGTAAAGGGGGATGTATGGTGAATATTGAACAACTAAAGCAGGATGACTGGATACAAAAGAATAAGATTATGGGGTTGGGGTTCGGAATAGCTGCTAGTTTAGGTTTGATCGCACAATTCATTCAGCAGTCTGCTATGGCGATCATTTTATCTGTAGCCATTCCATTTGCTTTCGCTACTCTGTTTTTCTGTTATTTTCTGTTTACTAAGCAGTCAGTAATTACGAAAATCTTGCCGGTCTTATTGTTGTTGATGAATTTCGCGATTGCAATCGGTGTAATTTATTTCTCAGAAGCTAATTTAGGTTCTCTAGGTATTATCATTTTGCTACTCGTGCTGGGGGGCATTCATGGCAAAATGAGTATTATGGCATTTGGTTATGTGCTGAGTTTGATCGCGTTACTACTGAATAATGCGTATTTTGTAGATCCTGAGTTAGTGGCGGCAAGCGGCAAGAATTTGATTTTGCTTCATTTCTTAGGTGGAATGGTATTATTTTTAGTCGTTCGTCAAAATGCTCGTAATTTTAAACAAGTAGAAGATTATGCTGCACTGACAGCAGAGAAGATGCTGAAGGAAGAACAGTTAGCTCGAAAACTGGACCAGGCAGTTGAGAAGATCACCAATAATTTATCACATCTTCAAGTGAGTTCTGAGACTTCGGTATCTTCACAAAGAGAAATGCTTTCCGCAATTAATGAAGTAAGCAGTGCGAGTCAAAATCAAGCCGATCATATTATGGATATCGCAGAGAGTACAGAAACGACCCATGCATCTGTCACACGAATTTCTAAGCAAATGGGTAAATTGGCAGTACGTACTGATGAGGCTGGAGTGAAGGCCGAAGAAGGAACACATCGCATCCATGAATTAAAACAGCAGATCGACCGTTTTTCCAAATTCTTTGAAGAGTTGGATGAAACATTTGCGATCTTGTCCAATAAAATTAAGGAAACCAATACATTCGCCAGTACGATAAAGGAAATAACGGAACAGACGAATCTTTTAGCTTTGAATGCTAGTATCGAAGCTGCACGTGCGGGAGAGAAAGGAAAAGGCTTTGCAGTGGTAGCAGATGAGATTCGGAAACTTGCAGGTTTGACCGATGAAACGCTGAAGAAAATCGATTTGAATTTATCAGAAGTAAATACGTTTAATCAATTATCTGTTGGCAAACTTGCAGACGGATTACAGCAAGTTACCGAACAAGTAAGAATTGCGGATAGCTCCAATCAATCTTTCACTGAACTGTTCGGCACGATGACGACATTGCAACATGCACTGCATGCTTTCATGAAAGACTTCGAAACCATTTCTGAAAGTAGTGAAGCCGTCTCAGAGCGAACGGTAGAGTTTGCATCAATTATCCAAGAAAGTACCGCAGCGATTGAGGAAATGAACGCTACGCTGACGGACCTGACGAATGAGCAAGAACAGATCGCTACGTATATTCAGGAAACCCATGAGGAAGCCGTGCAGTTAAGGATGTAAAGTGGTTAATTTACGTGATGTTCTTTGTCTTGGGTTTTACTCATAAAACAGGCTTAACCTTTATCAAAAACAAGTGAGCCTGTCCGAAAAGTCGTTTTCATCTGACTTTTCGTGCGGCTCTTATTTTTGCATAGATAGGAAAATTTCTGTTTATCATAGGCTGTTTTTAAGAAGGTGTACTATGCGGTGAACGGCTCGTCTGGCTGGTTGTGTTCGGTCGGAAATCTCACCCGACCGCTCATAGAAACCACATGCGCGATCATAAGATCCTGTCAGCCGCTCATAGAAACTCCATACGCGATCATAACCCCCGCACAACCGCTCATAGCTGCAAAAAACTGCCACTGAAAGATATTTCACTTTCAGGACAGCTCCACTTGTTTCTAATTACTTCTTCATTACACCTTAAAACGTTCAACCGCCAAGCTCAAATCCTCACTAAGCCGCGTCAATGTTTCTGCCGCTTCGGCCACATTTCCGATGGCGTGTAATTGTTCAGCAGTGGAGGCATTAACTTCTTCACAAGCGGCAGCGGATTCCTCTGTCGTTGCTAGTAAGTTCTGTATTTGATCAGAGACATCGTTTTTATGAATATCCATTTCTTGAAGGGCTTCTGTGACACTTTGAATCCGCGTTTGCATGTCATTAATGAAACTAGAAATTCGCTCGAAGATACCTTCTGTGTCTTGTACAACCCCACTCTGACGCTCGAATGTTTCCCTTGTTCCCGTCATTTGCTGCGTAACAAGCTGTGTGCCTTCCTGTAATTCCTGAATTGTAAAACGTACTTGTTCTGCAGAACGGGCAGATTGTTCCGCGAGTTGGCGGACTTCATTGGCAACAACCGCAAAGCCTTTTCCATGCTCTCCGGCTCTAGCTGCTTCGATACTTGCGTTAAGCGCCAATAAATTAGTTTGGGAAGAGATATCAGTTATCGCGTCTATGACCGAACTGATTGCTTTTACTTTCTCTTCCAGCGTACCGATCACGCCACCCATCTGCTCAAGATCTTCGTTCCAATCATGGAAAGAGTGCTTCAGAATTCCCATTTGGGAGCGTCCATCTGCGTTAAATGAAACCGCTTCTGAAGCAAGATTCGCCATTTCAGCAGCCGTTTCATTAGCTTCTTTAATTTGCTGATTAAGCAAGTCGGCACGCGTTGTAACGATTTCGGCATTTTCTGCTGACTTGGAAGCGCCTGTCGTAATTTCTTGTAATGAATGGGCGATTTCCTCACTCGTCGCATTTGTTTCTTCAGAGATCGCACTTAAGTTTTGCGAACTGGCGAGCACATTGGATGCGGAGTTCGTAACAGTCGAGATTAAGCCATTCATCTGTTCTAACATCTGATCAAACCCTTTGGCTAGTCCACCAATTTCATCATTTGATTGGATACCGCTTCGTACAGTCAAATCACCGTTCGCAACATCTTGTACTTTTTCCTGTAAGCGGAAAATTGGCTTCAATACACGGCTAATGAAGATAAATAGCACAATGGTCAGAATAGACAACGTAATGACTGCAGCCATGATCATGACATTTCGCAAGCCTGCTGCTAACGCTTGCATATTGGATTCCTCATAAACTACACCGAGTTTCCAACCGAAGTTAGGAATCGTTGTGAACATATCCACTTTTTCTGTACCATCTTGATTAAAATTGTGATGACCTTGTTCTTGTTGATACATTTTGGCTACATAATCCCGCTCCATTAAGTTCTCGCCAACTAAAGAAGGATGTGCAATCGCTGTTCCATCGGCGTCCAAGATAAATGGATAGCCTTTATAAGGAATGTCGCTAGCAGAAATGTCAGAAGTCAAGGTAGATAATTGAATATCCAATCCCAAAGCGCCTACAAGTGTTCCTTCATTCATCACAGCCTTCGAAGCACTAATGACAAAATTCCCTGTTGCTTCATCTACATAGGGCTTTGTCCAATGTACTTGGTCTGGCTGTCCTACCGCATTTTGATACCATTCACGTGTGGTAGGGTCAAATCCTGTCAAGTCAACATATGGACGAATCGTCGTCTCTTTTGTTGTGAAGGAGACGTAGGTACTAGATACATTCGGATAGACGGACAATACATGATCAAGTGCATTCACCAATTCAGCTTGTCCTTGCGTCGCGGTAGCACCGTTTATTTCCTCGGAATCAGTCAGCAACTCAAGTCCTTTACTATATTGTAGTAAATCTGCTTCGATGGCACTGCTCATTTCATTTAAGAGTGTGCTGCTAGATTCGATAATAGTTTTCTCGGTACGTTCTTTAACAAGCCAACTGCTGACGGCAGTCATTGTGAAAACGCCTCCACTGACAAGTACAATAACGAGTAAAATCATCTTGGTTTTAATGGAATGAAACATTTTTCACATGCTCCTTTTTTCGTATATGTGTTCACTATCATACAATACTTTTGGCTTCTATAGATGTTAATATTGTGGGATAAAACTAGTTGTAATTTTGAAAATAATAAATTTATTTAGGTTTATTATTCTACCCTATAGATTCTGTTGCACTAATAGATGTGCATCGTAAATAGGAACTAGACAGTCTGATGTGGAAGTTTTTCATTTGGAATGCTCAACATCTATGGTTTGAAACCGATAGAATAAGTAACGAATGTTGATTTGAAGACGGGGGGTTCCGTGTATGGTAAGCCGAATAGGCAGTGGACCAACGCCGCAACCAGTGCAGACAACTTATGAGAGTGCGTCCATTGAAAATGAAAGAGCAATACCAGAAGTCCAGCCAATTAAAGACTTCAGGCAACAACCGTCGCCTGAAGAACAGAAAGAACTAACGAAGGCTGAAGCACAGCAGTTGACCGACGGCATGAATAAGTTTTTGGAAAGTGTCAATACCCAACTACGATTCAAATTTCATGATAAGCTAAATGAATACTATGTAACAATTGTAGATTCCAAGACAGATGAAGTCGTACGTGAAATTCCACCAAAAAAATTGATGGATATGTACGCAGCAATGAAAGATTTCGTCGGATTATTAGTGGATCGAAAAATTTAACGAAGAGGTGTTACGCATATGAGAATCGGTGGTTTAGCATCCGGAATGGATACAGAAACAATTATTAGGGATATGATGAAAGCGCACCGGATCCCACTTGATAAAATTACACAAAAGAAACAATATACTACATGGCAGATGGAAGATTATCGTAGTACGAATCTGGATTTACGGAAGCTTAGTGATAAGTTGTTAGATAATGTGATATTGCAGAAAAATTATATGTATAAGAATGTGAACGTTTCGGATGAAAATGCAGTAAGTATTCGGTCAGTGAGTGGTTCAAGCGATTTTTCTGGTACGTTAGAAGTTAAGCAATTGGCTAAACAAGCCAATTTGCAAGGTGGAGAAATTCATCTTAATGGTAAAACAGATAAATTGACAGATGCTGAAATTAAAACAGTTAAATTAAGTGAATTAAGTGACGGTCTGTCAAGCGGAGAAATTATTATTAAAGTGCCAGGCAAAGAAGAAGTAAAGATCGAATTGGATGCTGAAGACACAATCGAGTCGGCTTTAAAGAAAATTAACAAAGATGGAAATGTTAACGCGTTTTATGATTCACATACCGGTACAATTTCTATGTCTGCAAAAGAGAGTGGCGAGGGATACATTGAGGTTAGTGGAAGTTTAGCTAAAGCTTTGAAAATAGACGCTGAAGTTATTGTTACCGGAGATAAGGCTGAAACAAAAGGAAGTGTTAAATCCAACAATAATGGAGAGAACGCTATATTTGTTTTTAACGGCCTTGAAACACAACGTACATCCAACACATTTCAAATTAGTGGATTCGAAGTTACGTTAAAACAGAAGACTGATGCACCAGTTACGTTTAGTTCGTCTACGGATTCAGACAAAGTAGTAGACACAGTTACGCAATTCGTAAATGACTACAATGAATTAATTGCGAATCTAAACAGCAAAATTAAAGAGAAAAATTATAGAGATTTCCCCCCTCTTTCAGACGAACAGAAAAAAGATATGAAAGAAAAAGAAATCGAGCTGTGGGAAGAAAAGGCGAAAAGTGGTACGTTACGGAATGATCCCGCTATCTCTAGTATGCTTACAAATCTTCGTTCTATCATGACGAAGGTTGTGGAAACAACGGATAAGGATGGAAATAAGATCAAAATGAGTCTTAAAGACTTGGGAATTGAGCCTTCTAAAAGCTATTCAGATAATGGAAAGTTAACTATCAATGAGGATAAATTGCGTGAAAAGATAGCTGAAAATCCAAACGCTGTATATGATCTAATCGGACGAGAAGATAAAGAAAATCCTAAAAACTCTGGTATTGCACAGGATTATCGAAAAGAGATACAAACCGCTCAAAAGAGTATTACAGAAAAAGCAGGCACATCTACAGCAGTCAACGACACCTTCGCATTAGGACGTTCCTTAAAAAACTTTGACAAACAAATCGAACGGTTCGAATATAAATTGCAAATGATGGAAACTCGTTATTGGAAACAGTTCAATGCAATGGAGAACGCTATCCAGCGAGCAAATGCACAATCTGCACAGTTAATGCAATCGTTTGGCGGCGGAATGTAATGAAACTTTGTAAGAAAAAAAGGAGAATGACTTAAAATGGCTAGTAACAATCCTTATGCAGCATATCAAAACAACTCGGTGACGACTTCTACGCCTGGCGAATTGACATTGATGCTTTACAACGGATGCCTCAAGTTTATTCAACAGGGGAAAAAAGCATTGGAACAAGGTAAACTTGAAGAAAAGAATATAGCAATCCAAAAAGCGCAAGCCATTGTGACAGAATTGATGTTGACGTTGGATACATCTTATCCGGTTGCGAAGAATATGTTAGTGCTGTATGAGTTTGTCAACAGTCGTCTAATCGATGGCAATATCAAAAATGACCCAGCTTTGTTCGATGAAGCAGCAGGCATTATAACTGAATTCCGCGATACGTGGAAGCAGGTCATCCAAGTGAACCGTCAAAAACAATATGCCAATGTGAGCGAGATATGATCCGTCCTGCCATGACGGCTTGGCGTGAACGGTCACTAAAATTAATAGCACTGACGAAACAAGTGGAAGAATCACAGCGAGATGACGTGATTTTACAGATTGAGCAGTTGCTAGATGATCGCGACAAGCTACAAGCACATATCGCTAAGCCTTTCTCACCTGAAGAAGAAGAGGCTGGTCAAGAATTGATGGAACTTGAAAAAGAAGTGCAAGTATCTCTCTCTCGCTTTACGAAAGAAATACGCATGAATATTTCAGAAGCCCAATCAAAAAAAGAAAATATCAATAGCTATGTAAACCCGTATGGCAAGATGATTCAAGACGGTGCCTATTATGATACAAAGCAATGAAGACCGGAAGAGAGTGTCTCTCTTTCGGTTTTTTACATATCCGGTTTGAAAGAAAGGAGAAACCAGAATGCGCTACAATCGGCATGATTACTTTAGATACGAATTCAATCCACATCTTCCCGCGAGATTTCGGATTCAGTTACAAAATAAAGACAAAACATTGTCCAATGAAGGGGAATGCGAATTATTGGATATCAGTACAGGTGGCGTGAAGTTTTTTACATTTCTTGATCTACCTCTTCAATCCCAAAAGCTCGACCTACAACTGGAGTTCACTCTCTATCAGCATCCGTTTGAGATTATAGGTCATGTGGTTTGGAAACATGCTTTTGAACGCGGCTTTCAATATGGGTTCGAATTCGGCGAGGAACAGCAAGTAGATGACCTAATCGTGCAAGAATTGAAACAGTACACACGTGCGGGGAAAAATGTAGAGTAAGTAGTACATTGAACGATTTACGGGGATAGGATGTAGAGAATTAGAACTTAGATGTGACTGATTTTCTATTTATACAAAGATTCCAGGAATTTCACCAAATTTCTCAAGTTTGTAGAAGGTATTTAAGGGTACTATGAAGAAGTATACTAATAAGGTTCAATTAAAGGAGGAGTTCATATGTTAGACTTCAATATCCGCGGTGAAAATATCGATGTCACTCCAGCAATTCGGGAGTATGTTGAAAAGAAAATTGATAAACTGGAGCGTTATTTTACAGAAAGTACAAACGCGACAGCTCATGTAAATTTGAAAGTGTACAATGATAAGCAAACAAAGGTGGAAGTAACGATTCCAATGAAGAATTTGACACTTCGTGCAGAGGAGCGTCACAACGATATGTATGCTGCTGTAGACTTGATCGTCGACAAGCTCGAGCGTCAAATTCGTAAATATAAAACACGTGTTAACCGAAAAGCACGTGAGCGTGAAGGTATAGCCGCATTTTTCCAAGCGGTTGAAGGTAACAACAACGCGGAAGAACAAATTGAAGACGAGAATGACTTCGATGTAGTACGCACGAAGCAATTCGATTTGAAACCAATGGATCAAGAAGAAGCCATCCTTCAAATGAACATGCTGGGCCACAACTTCTTCATCTTCACAGATGCAGAATCCGATGGCACGCATATTGTTTACAAACGTAAAGACGGCCGCTACGGTCTGATTGAAACAAACTAATATGGCGATGTATACAAGCTCAGCTACGCTGGGCTTGTTTTTTTATATGACGGACCATTTGCACCAGGCTTTTTACAGTGTTAAAATGGAGTGTGACTCAAATCCGTCTTATTGAAAATTGCAAAGAACTAACAACTGGCGGGAATTCCTGCTGATTGATGAAGTTATGAGGATGTGACATAAATGCTTGGCGTATTGAATAAAATGTTTGATCCGAATAAACGTGACTTGAAGCGTCTTGAAAAAATTGCTGATCAAGTAGAAGCATTGGCTTCTCAAATGGAGCAGCTTTCTGATGAACAACTGATGGCCAAGACAGATGAATTTAAAGCGCGCTATCAAGAAGGCGCAACAGTAGAAGACTTGCAAGTCGAAGCATTTGCCGTCGTTCGCGAAGCCGCTCGTCGTGTGCTCGGGCTCTACCCGTTCCGTGTGCAGATCATGGGCGCAGCCGCACTGAATGAAGGAAATATTGCGGAGATGAAAACGGGTGAAGGGAAGACATTGACTTCGACACTTGCCGTTTATTTGAATGCTCTGACGTCAAAAGGCGTTCATGTCGTGACGGTTAACGAATACTTAGCAAGCCGAGATGCTGCTGAAATGGGACAATTGTATGAATTTCTAGGGATGACAGTCGGCTTGAACTTGAACAGCATGGGCAAAGAAGAAAAACGAGAAGCGTATGAAGCTGATGTGACGTATAGTACGAATAATGAACTAGGTTTTGATTATTTACGCGACAATATGGTGCTATATAATGAGCATAAAGTTCAGCGGCCACTTCATTTCGCTGTCATCGATGAAGTTGACTCTATTTTGGTCGATGAAGCCCGTACACCGTTAATCATTTCGGGCCAAGCTGCGAAAGCTCAAGAGTTGTACCGCTTGGCAAATCGCTTCGTCATTACTTTGAAAAAAGAGGAAGACTACTCATTTGACGAATCGACAAAAGGTGTCGTTTTGACAGAGGCAGGTATTGAAAAAGCAGAGAAAGCGTTCAGTATTGACAACTTGTTTGATCTGCAACATGTCACGTTGAATCATGCGATCAATCAGTCATTAAAAGCGCATGTCAGTATGCATAATGACGTAGACTATGTTGTGGAAGAAGGCGAGGTTGTCATTGTTGACTCCTTCACCGGTCGTTTAATGAAAGGTCGTCGTTATAGTGACGGTTTACACCAAGCAATCGAAGCAAAGGAAGGCTTGGAAGTTCAGAACGAATCGATGACACTTGCGACCATTACATTCCAGAACTATTTCCGTATGTATGAAAAGCTTGCCGGTATGACAGGTACAGCGAAAACTGAGGAAGAAGAATTCCGTAATATTTACAATATGAATGTCATTGCCATTCCAACAAATAAACCGATTGCGCGTGACGACCGTCCAGATTTAATCTATGCCTCAATGGATGGAAAGTATAAAGCGGTGGCAGAAGATATTAAACAACGCCACGAAAAAGGACAGCCCGTGTTGGTTGGTACGGTCGCGATTGAAACGTCAGAAATTATTTCGAATTTCTTGAAAAAATATGGAATTCCGCATAACGTTTTGAATGCCAAAAACCATGAGAGTGAAGCACAAATTATCTTGGACGCGGGTAAAAAAGGTGCGGTCACGATTGCGACGAATATGGCGGGTCGTGGTACCGATATTAAACTCGGCGATCATATTCAAGATGTCGGAGGACTTGCGGTCATTGGTACAGAACGACATGAGTCGAGACGTATCGATAACCAGCTACGTGGTCGTTCCGGACGTCAAGGAGACCCTGGGGTGACACAGTTTTATTTATCACTCGAGGATGAGTTGATGCGCCGCTTCGGTTCGGAACAAATGAAATCAATGATGACGAAACTCGGTATGGATGATACGACGCCAATCCAATCCAAAATGGTGTCGCGTTCTGTGGAATCAGCTCAAAAACGAGTAGAAGGAAATAACTTCGATGCTCGGAAACGTTTATTGCAGTACGATGATGTGCTGCGTCAGCAACGTGAAGTCATCTATAAAGAGCGTAATGAAGTGTTAAGTTCCGATAATATTCGTCCTGTTTTAGAAGGAATGCTGGACTCTGTCATTGCACGTGTGGTCGCTCTTCATACAGAAGAAAATCACGTCAATGCAAAAGGAATGAAAGATTATTTAGAAGCGAATCTACTATCTGAAGATCGGGTGACGATTGCTGATTTGGAAGAGAAATCTCCTGAAGAGCTGCAATCCTTTATTCACGATTTGGTGATAGAGCGCTATAATGAGAAAGAAGAAGAAATGTCCGAAGAACGCATGCGTGAATTCGAGAAAGTGGTTTTATTGCGCGCAATTGATACGAAATGGATGGATCATATTGATGCGATGGATCAACTTCGAAACGGAATTCATTTACGTGCATATGGACAGACTGACCCATTGCGTGAGTACCAGGCAGAAGGGTTTGCGATGTTTGAGGATATGCTGACGTCTATCGAAAATGATGCGACGAAGTATGTGATGAAGGCAGAAATCCGCAACAACTTGGAGCGAGAAGAAGTAGCAAAAGGGCAAGCGAACAACCCGAAAGAAGGCGGAGAGCCGGTTCGTAAAAAACCAGTTCGACGTGCAGTCAATATTGGTCGCAACGATCCTTGTCCGTGTGGTAGCGGTAAAAAGTATAAAAACTGTCACGGCAAAGCGTAACTAGAAACAATCACTCAGGAGGAAACAATTATGATGGAATTATCCGATGTTCGGAACGAGCTCGACAAAACAGCTAAGAAATTAGCGGACTTTAGGGGGTCTCTTTGACTTAGAAAACAAAGAGGCTCGGATGCAGGAGTTAGATGAGATTATGATGGAGCCAGGGTTTTGGGATGATCAAGACGCTGCGCAAAAAGTGATTTCAGAATCCAATGCATTAAAAGATATTGTCGGCGAATACAACGATTTGAATGACACGCAAGAAAATTTAGAAATGACGTTGGAGTTACTGCGTGAAGAAGCAGATGAAGAGCTGCAAGAAGAGTTGGTTTCCGAATTAAAAGAGTTTAAAGGACGAATGGATAAATTCGATCTGCAGATGCTATTGAGCGATGAATTCGATAAGAACAATGCGGTGTTGGAAATACATTCAGGCGCTGGCGGTACCGAATCTCAAGACTGGGCATCGATGTTGCTTCGCATGTATACTCGCTGGGCTGAACATCATGGCTTTAAAGTCGAAACACTTGATTATCAAGCAGGTGATGAAGCAGGCGTGAAATCTGTGACACTTGGAATCAAAGGGCATAATGCTTATGGATACTTAAAAGCGGAGAAAGGCGTCCATCGATTAGTCCGAATCTCACCATTCGACTCTTCAGGCAGACGTCATACTTCCTTCTCATCCATCGAAGTGATGCCAGAATTTGATGGCGATATCGATTTGGATCTTAAAACAGAAGATATTAAGGTCGATACGTACCGTTCAAGCGGTGCCGGTGGACAGCACGTCAACACGACAGATTCTGCTGTACGGATGACGCACATCCCAACAGGCGCAATCGTCACGTGTCAGACGGAACGTTCGCAGATCAAGAACCGCGAACGCGCGATGAATTTATTGAAAGCAAAAATTTATCAAATCAAGGTAGAAGAAGAGGAAGCACGTCTAGCTGATATCCGTGGTGAGCAAAAGGAAATCGGTTGGGGCAGTCAAATCCGCTCCTACGTTTTCCATCCATACTCAATGGTGAAAGACCACCGAACCAACGAAGAAACGGGAAATGTCAGTTCCGTCATGGATGGGGAATTAGATCCATTTATCAATGCTTATCTCCGTTCAAGAATTTCCTAATTAGAAAAAGTGCAGAAATGCACTTTTTCTCAGACTGTAGACAAAAGGGTTGGAAATCGTAACGATTTCCAACCCTTTTGTCATTTCGGTACTAAAATCAGAG
>NZ_WHVW01000011.1 GCF_009651005.1 Sporosarcina obsidiansis | reverse complement strand
AAGAAAAGTGAGTACGTCTATGATGAATACCATGATTGCTATCTCTGTCCGGAAGGGCAGATCTTGAACTACCGCACCACCACGAAAGAAGGATATCGACAGTATGCCTCTGAACCTGCCATCTGTGAAGCCTGTCCGGTCATCGACCAGTGTACACACAGTCAGAATCATCAGAAGATGATTCTGCGACACATCTGGCAAGACCACTTGGATGTAGCGGAAGATTTGAGGCATCATCAAGAAATCAAAGAAATCTACGGCAAGCGCAAAGAAACGATCGAGCGTGTATTTGCCGATGCCAAAGAAAAGCATGGCATGCGATGGACCACCCAGCGAGGGTTGAAAAAATTGTCCATGCAGGCGATGCTAACTTTTGCTGCCATGAATTTGAAGAAGTTGGCCAATTGGACATGGGAAACGCCAATCATGGCGTAAACCAGAGGAGTATCCGAGCCGAAATCGGAACTATTTCTCTGATTTTAGTACCGAAATGACAAAAGGGTTGGAAATCGTTACGATTTCCAACCCTTTTGTCTACAGTCTGAAACCGACAGGAGACTCTCTCCTGTCGGTTTTTCATTGTGGAATTTTTTTAGTTTTAATAGTGGGTTGAAATAGAAGATCTTCTACGGGTTGAAAAGGTCTGCTTGTCATCAAACGTTGTATATCTTTTAAACTGGCTCTCTCTTCTCGATGATGGGGGACGGCAATAATTTCACCCCCTAATGATTTTGGCAAGGATCCGCCTTTCCAATGAACGGTTGCCCCAAGTGCATTTATTTCAGCCGCGTTTACTTTTTGAAGTAGTGATTGAGGAAATTGCTCGTCTACTGTACGGAACCATAATGGGCGTGTTTCAAAAATTTCCTCAAACTGATTCAACTGTTGCATAAACAGTTTAGGATCCGTCTCATATCTTTCACCTTCCTGACCGAGCAATGCAACAGGAAGGGAACGTTTTTTCATTTTCTCTACGAGGTCTGGAAAACGGGCTGCCCATGCCGCATCCACGAACAGCAAAGGATACGGTTTTGTTAACTGTTCTAGAAGTTCTTCCACCTCTGATTCACCAAATGAAATATTAATTGTTAATGCAGATCCTTGTGCACCTCTTACAATGACCGTTGGATTTTCTGTTAGACGAAAAACAGTCGTTAAAGAAGGGGAAGGTTTGGCCAATTGAGGAAGCCACAGAATAAACAATAAGCATAGAATGGAAAGGAGTATGATTTTTTTGAACATACAGATCTCCTTATTATTATAAGTATATGCTATTGTATGAAAAAGACTTGACGTATATGACCACCGCGCTATATAATGAAAAAGTCTTGAAGATAATAAAAAAACTTGTTGTATTTACTTTTCAGACATGCTATAATGATTTTTGTCGTTAGAGATATAAACTAACAATTTTATTATTCCGCAGTAGCTCAGTGGTAGAGCAATCGGCTGTTAACCGATCGGTCGTAGGTTCGAGTCCTACCTGCGGAGCCATTTTTATGCTTCCATAGCTCAGCAGGTAGAGTGCTTCCATGGTAAGGAAGAGGTCGCCGGTTCGAGCCCGGCTGGAAGCTCCATGAGAACGTTTATATGGCCCCTTGGTCAAGCGGTTAAGACACCGCCCTTTCACGGCGGTAACACGGGTTCGAATCCCGTAGGGGTCACCATTTTTATTGAAGCAATGCGAAGCTTATCGCAAATGAATGCATCCTAAATTCACCGCATCGTGCGGTAACAGATGCATGACCTACATCCTGTAGGCCTGAAGCAAGTAGTGCAAGGAAGCAATTGAGAGAAAGAAGGAGCGTACCTTAGTACGTGACTGATTGAGCGAGTGCGGCTGACGCAGCAATGCGAAGCTTATCGAAATTTTAACACGGTGGGGTAGCGAAGTGGCTAAACGCGGCGGACTGTAAATCCGCTCCCTCCGGGTTCGGCGGTTCGAATCCGTCCCCCACCACCATGTTTGTTTTTCTTACACATTTTAATTACGTTACCAGCTATCCTTTGGGGTATAGCCAAGCGGTAAGGCAACGGACTTTGACTCCGTCATTCGTTGGTTCGAATCCAGCTACCCCAGCCATTTTGCTTATTCACAAGTTTATACTAAATGTGTCGAATCCTTATTATTTAATATAATGAAGGGTTTTTTTGTGATTTAAATTGGTTAATCATAGAGAAAATTACAATTTATCATGTATAATAATTAAGAATACTTATAGGTATTTTATCTTGTAGAATGAATAGAAATTATATAAACATAGGGATTGTGATATAGATATGAAAGAATTTCTTAATGGCATGGAGAGATTTGCTAATGCGAATAGTGAAAAAGGATTGCAGAAAATCCTAAGTGATATCGCTTACACTCTGGAACAAGCAGCTATCGTTTCTATTACCGATCCTCGCGGTACGATTCAATATGCAAATGAACATTTTGAAAAGCTTTCCAAATATCCTATTGAAGAGCTAATCGGTGCCAATCAGCGTATTGTAAATTCTGGTTACCATGAGGTGTCTTTTTTTAAAGAGATGTGGGCTACTATAGGAAGCGGTAAGACCTGGCGCGGAGATATTTGTAATCGTGCAAAAGATGGCTCTTATTATTGGGTAGATACAACGATTGTTCCTTTTTTGAATGAAAACGGCAAACCATACCAGTATATATCAATCCGTTATAATATTACTGCTAGAAAGCTGATGGAGGAAGAAATAAGAAAGAACGCAGAACTCTATGAAATTATTACAACAAATGCTTCAGATTTTATTGCGATTATTGATCGTCAAGGTAGATTTCAATATGTGTCACCTTCTTTCGGAAAGTTACTTGGTCACTCGTTAGATAGCTTGTATTCTGATACGTTATTCACCCTTATATATAAGAAAGATCGTCAAAAAGTGGAAAGAAAAATTACGCAATTTAGAGGCATTCATCGGAATGCAATTAGTTTGGAGTATTCCTTGTTAGATGTTAGGGGCGGCATGCATATCATGGAAGCGAAACTGAATGAAGTGCAAGGTTCCGTAGATTATGAGGATCAGATATTAGTTGTCATGCGAGATGTAACGGAACGAGTAAAATCTGAAGAGAAGATCAGACATCTTGTTTATAATGATCAACTTACCTCTTTAATGAATCGCAACTCATTTCGCGAGCAACTGGCATTGGCTTTTGAGAGGGCACGGACAAGGAAGCAAGTGTTTGCGCTTGTTCATATTAATATAGATCGCTTGCGCTACGCCAACGATCTATTAGGACATGAAGCAGGAGATTACTTGTTGGCGATGGTCGGCGAACGTCTAAAACAGAAGACTGGACCTGAAAGTTTGCTAGCGCGGATTGCTGGGGACGAATTTGCTTTTATCATTACGGGTCTGACAAACGAGAGTGATATATACAACTATGCCGAAGAAATACGGACATATTTAGAACAGCCTATTCAGGTTGGACAGCAATCTTATACATTATCTATCAGTTGTGGTATTTCGATGTATCCAGAACATGCCAATCAACCATCTGAACTGGTGACAAAAGCTACACTTGCCTTGGGAAAAGTAAAGATGCGTGGTGGCGGAGACAGTGAGATGTATGAGCACGGTACCTCTAAAATGACGTTGGAACGAATTCTATTGGAAAACGAAATGCGTAAAAGTGTGCAACAACAGCATTTTTATTTGGAATATCAGCCCAAAGTGTTTTTAGGTACAGGCGAACTAACAGGGGTGGAAGTTCTGGTTCGCTGGAATCATCCGGATTTGGGCATTATTCCGCCAATGAAATTTATTCCTCTTGCAGAAGAAACGAAAATTATTGTCTCGCTGGGTGAGTGGATTTTACGGGAGGTTTGCAAACAGGCAGCAGAAGAAATCAAGGACGGTGCTTTCTGTAAATTTGCTGTCAATGTCTCAACTGTTCAGATGAAAGAGGATGGTTTTGTCGATACAGTATTTAATATTATGAAAGAATTCAAGATTCCTGCTGACATGCTAGAATTGGAATTGACGGAGAGTTCGTTCATGGATATGGAAGGAATGAAAGAGTCGATTCAAAAACTTCGCGGAGCAGGTATTACGGTAGCTATCGATGATTTTGGAACAGGGTATAGTACATTCAGCTATATTAAGGAATTGCCAGCCGATACATTGAAGATCGATATGGCGTTCGTGCGAGATATTTTGGAGAATGAAAATAGTCAGGCGATTGTTAAGGCGATTGTGACCCTTGCTGATACAGCGGGGTTAAATGTAGTAGCAGAAGGTATTGAGTTGAAAGAGCAAGCGGATATGCTGTACCAACTAGGGTGCCGAGAAGGACAAGGGTATTACTTTGGTCGTCCGACAACTTTATTCGAAGCTAAACAGACGAACTCTAAGGGTTCTTCTTGTGATAATAAAAAATAGCCTAAGGAGGGAATGCTATGCGTAGTCTAGATATATCGATGATTGGAGTTCCGATAGATCTCGGACAGAGTCGGCGTGGTGTGGATATGGGACCAAGTGCAATTCGTTATGCTGGTGCTGTTGAACGGTTGCGGGCATTAGGACACCATGTTACAGATGAAGGCAACATAGCGGTATCGCCTGTGCGTGAAAAACCGTTTTCGGACGCGGGACTTAAGAATCTAGAAGAAGTCACAGCGGTAACTGAAGAGCTGGCGAAGGCTGTTTCGAAAATCGTTGCGGATAGTAAGTTTCCTTTGGTGTTAGGTGGTGATCATAGTATCGCGATCGGTACACTTGCTGGATTATCAGACCATTACAAAAACTTGGGGATTATATGGTATGATGCCCATGCAGATATGAATACGAGTGATACTTCACCATCCGGTAATATTCATGGGATGCCTCTCGCTGTTAGCATGGGTCTTGGACATAAAAACCTGGTTAATGTACACCGTGATGGGGCGAAAATTGACCCCCGTAATGTGGTCATCATCGGAGCCCGTGCATTGGATCCAGGTGAAAGAAAATTGATTAAGGAACAAGGTGTAAAAGTATTCACTATGCATGAAATCGATAGATATGGCATGTCTGCTGTCATACATGAGACGCTCGAGTACTTTGCATCGCGCCAAGTAGACGGTGTACACTTGTCTTTGGATTTAGATGGATTGGATCCTCTTTATACACCAGGCGTCGGGACTCCAGTTCCCGGAGGAATCACCTACAGGGAGAGCCATTTGGCAATGGAGTTGTTAGAAGATGCGAAAATTGTTACATCGGCTGAATTTGTAGAAGTCAATCCTGTGTTAGATGAACGTAATAAAACTGCTGACGTGGCAGTCGGCTTGATGGGGTCATTCTTTGGAGAAAAACTGCTGTAACTATAGACGCATCCTGATTAAGTAGAAAAGTGACGGAAGCCAAATGGCACTGTCGCTTTTTTGCATGAATTTTCTATCACTTGTACTAGAAAAAATGATAAAGTAGAAGAGGACATCACAAATTGAAGAATAAGTGAAACCAAATTGAGTTTCTATCGTATATAAAGGGACAGCCGCATAGAGCGGAGGGTGAAGCCTATTGGATGAATTAATAACGAAACGAGTTAAAGAAGTGCTGAATGGCAATCAAGAAGCTTTTGAGGAAATTGTCATTCATTTTCAGAATCGCTTGTATCAGGTTTGCTACCGTATGCTAAACAATGCAGCAGAAGCAGAAGACATAGCTCAAGAAGCCTTTGTACGAGCATATGTGAACTTGGAGACATATGATCAAAAGCGTAAATTTTCCACCTGGCTTTATCGCATTGCCACCAACTTATGCATTGATCGAATTCGGAAGAAAAAACCGGATTACTATTTGGATGCCGAGGTGCCAGGAACGGAAGGCTTGGATATGTATTCACAAATTGCATCGGATAAAGAATTACCTGAAGAAGAAGTGGAAAAGATGGAAACGAAAGATCGTGTTCAATATGAAGTGAGCAGGCTGCCCGATAAATACCGTACGATCATCATTTTACGATATATGGAAGACCTACAGTTGCAGGAAATCGCTGACATTTTAGAAATGCCTTTAGGAACCGTGAAGACGCGAGTTCATCGAGGCCGAGAAGCGCTTCGGCAACAAATGGGGAGTATGTAGGAGGTTAGATTCATGGAAAAATGTCCTAAACATGTTGTCCATTATATACATGCGTTTTTAGATGGTGAAATTGGCGAAGAAGAAGAAAAAATCTTAACACAACATGTAAAAGTGTGTGAAGAGTGTCGGGTATTGCTAGAAGAACTAGAAAAGACGTCTGTGCTATTTGAAAATATGAGTACAATCCAAGCACCCCCAGGATTTGTTAGTGGTGTTATGGGAAGATTACCACAATCTAAAGTGCAAAAAGGTCCTAAAAAGTGGTTGCGCCAGCATCCGATAATGGCAGCAGCTGCGCTGTTCCTAATCCTTATGAGCGCGTCTTTTTTCTCAAGTTTTGAAAATGAACAGCAATTTTCATTTACTAAACAGCCGAACGTCATTGTAGAAGGAGAAACGGTGGTTGTGCCTGCCGGAGAAACAGTAAAAGGGGATCTTGTTGTCAAAAATGGCGATCTGCGTATTGAGGGAGAAGTTGATGGTAATGTTACGGTCATCCGCGGATCGAAGTATATGGCCTCTACCGCTGTTATTACAGGGTCCAGTGAAGAAATTAATGAAGCCTTCGATTGGCTTTGGTATAAGATCAAGTCGATAGCGAAAGAGATTATCCCCTCCCCAAAAGACGAAAAGCAAGAAACTGAGTAATTTCATCTTCCATATATCAAAGTGATGCAAAAGATCATACTTCTGCATCACTTTTTTGGTTATCCGGTGAATAGCAGAACCTTCTTTAGTGAGGCATTTTAGCTGGGAATTATGCTATACTAGATGAATAAGAACTTTTTAAAAGGTAGGGGAAGCACATGCCGGGTTTGGAGCAAGTAACAACATTAGCACCAATGGAAATTCTGAAAAATATTGTGGATGTGCTTCTAGTTTGGTTTGTACTCTATAAATTAATTACCATTATTAAAGGAACAAAAGCCGTTCAACTACTGAAAGGGATTTTCGTTATCGTGATCGGACGTTATGTTACCGAATGGCTAGGCTTAAAAACGGTTCAGTGGATGATGGAAGAAGTTCTCCGCTGGGGTTTCTTAGCTGCCATTATCATATTCCAGCCAG
The DNA here is from genome assembly GCF_009651005.1 of Sporosarcina obsidiansis. Classification (GTDB taxonomy): domain Bacteria; phylum Bacillota; class Bacilli; order Bacillales_A; family Planococcaceae; genus Sporosarcina; species Sporosarcina obsidiansis. The sequence goes on along the minus strand of NZ_WHVW01000011.1, from coordinate 95,034 downwards.
AACTGCGCCGAGCCCTTGAACAATTAGGGAGAGGCCGGCTGTTTGCACGCACTGCAATGCAGGAAGAAGAAGAGCGCGATCGTCTGGTCAGCGCCTTCAGCAAGTCGGTAAGTTATATGGCGAAGCGGCGGATCGGTGCATTGATCACGATTGAGAAAGAAACGGGTCTTAGCGAGTATATTGAAACAGGAATCCCGATGAATTCGCATATTACATCCGAATTGCTCATTAATATTTTTATACCAAACACTCCGTTGCATGACGGAGCAGTCATTGTGACCAAAAATCGTATTGCTGCTGCGGCTTGTTACTTGCCATTATCCGAAAGTCCATTCATTTCAAAGGAGCTTGGCACACGTCACCGGGCTGCACTTGGAATCAGTGAAGTGACAGATGCTGTAACCATTATCGTATCAGAAGAAACAGGAGCCGTCAGTTTAACAGTGGGCGGAGATATAAATCGTAACTTGGATATGGAGGAATTTGAAAAGTTACTGCGGATGTCATGGTTTGGGGATACAACCGGTCAAGCAGAGACTTCTTTATGGAAGTGGGGGAAGAGAAAAAATGGATAAATTCATGGATAGCCCCTGGTTTCTGCGTTTGATTGCTCTGTTCTTAGCTGTCACGCTGTTTTTCTCAGTAAAATCCGAAGATCAATCGAGCCGAAATACTGCAAATGATATATTCGCCCTTATTCAAGATGTACCAGTTGAGGTGTATTATGACACGGAAAACCTGGTCGTGACTGGTGTTCCGGAGAAGGTTAATATGACAATTGAAGGGCCGGCCAATATTGTGCAGACAACGAAAGTTTTGAAAGACTTTACACTAAAGTTAGATTTGCAACACTTAACATTAGGAGAGCATACCGTACGGATTCAGGCAGAAAATCTGTCTGATAAATTGGATGTACGTCTTGAACCCGCTACCGTTCATGTCAATATTGAAGAGAAAGTCACTCAGTCGTTCCGAATAGATCCTGAAATGAACACCAAACTGTTGGCAGAAGGCTATGAATTGAAAAACATAGAAGTACAGCCTGCTTCAATCAACGTAACAGGTGCCAAAAGCATTGTGGAAGCTATCAGTTTTGTGAAAGTTTCGGTTACAGGAGATAATGATCTGAATAAATCATTTGAACAAAAAGCCCGAGTTCGTGTGCTTGACCGTGATTTGAATAAGTTATCCGTTTCATTAGATCCTGAAGAAGTCACTGTCAAAGTAGATATTGGGGAATATAGTCGTGATGTGCCGATGAAGCTGATACGTAAAGGAAAACCTGCTGACGATATCACGGTCGAAAGTGTCACGATGGAAGATAAGGTAGTTCGTGTGTATGGAACGAAAAATGCAGTGGATGCTATTACAGAAATTCCGGTAGAGGTCGACCTTTCAAAAGTCAACAAATCAGGAAAGATAGATGTAGATATTAAAAAGCCCGACAATATAAGTAAGGTCACACCGAACAAAGTGAAAGTACAAGTTAAGGTTGCCGGAGAATCATTAAAACCTGATGAGAATGCAGAATCAACAGAACAGCTAGAACCGGTAACGGGAGGAACAGAAGAACCTGACATAGAGAATACGAAACCAGTTCCAATTCCACAAGTAACCCAGCAGTTTACGGACATCCCTATTTCTATAAGAGGGTTAGATTCTATATATACGGCTTCGATAAAGCAGCCGTTAAACGGAATGGTCTCATTACAGGTAACAGGGAATAAATCTGATATTGAACAGATGAAACAAACTGATATAGCGATCTATATAGATGCGTCCCAAGTGAATACAGAAGGTGAATTAACGGTGCCTTTGCTTGTAGAGGTACCGAAAGAAATCTCATGGAAGCTGGCGGTTCGTAATGCCACGATCGATGTGCAACTTATCGAAACAAAGTCAAAAGCGTAACGGAATTCATAAGTAGTCGCCTCCGTTAAGAGTGATAGTAATTGATCAATTGTAGTACTAATGATCCAATAGGATATGATCGAAAGGAAGAATTAATATGACACAGTATTTTGGTACAGATGGCGTCCGTGGTATTGCCAATACCGAGCTGACACCAGAACTCGCGTTTAAACTAGGTAGGATTGGTGGATATTTATTCACCAGAGAAGTGGAAGGAAAAGCAGAAGTGCTGGTGGGTCGTGATACAAGGATTTCTGGTTCTATGCTTGAAAATGCTTTGATTGCAGGATTATTGTCTGTCGGGGTAGAAGTCATGAGACTTGGTGTCATTAGTACACCAGGAGTCGCCTATTTAACGCGTGTGATGAATGCACAAGCGGGGGTTATGATTTCCGCTTCTCACAATCCAGTTGAGGATAATGGTATTAAGTTTTTTGGCGAAGATGGTTTTAAGCTAACGGATGAGCAAGAGGCTGAATTCGAAAAGCTATTGAATGAAACAGAAGATACTCTGCCACGCCCGGTTGGGGGACAGGTAGGTACGATTACGGAATATTTTGAAGGTGGACAAAAGTATATTCAATACTTAAAGCAAATAGTGGATGAAGATTTTGAAGGAATTCATGTCGCGTTAGATTGTGCACATGGCGCAACTTCTGCATTAGCGACACATGTATTTGCCGATTTGGATGCCGACTTAACGACAATTGGTGCCTCGCCGAACGGTCTGAATATTAATGATGGAGTCGGTTCTACACATCCCGAGACACTTGCCGAATTGGTCATCGAAAAGAACGCGGATATCGGTTTGGCTTTTGACGGAGATGGGGATCGCCTAATTGCCGTAGATGAAAAGGGGAATATTGTCGACGGTGACCAAATTATGTTTATTGTGGGACGATATTTACATAGCAAAGGTCGTTTGAAAGCGGACACGATTGTCTCTACCGTGATGAGTAACCTCGGGTTTTATAAAGCGTTGGAAGACTTCGGCATGAAAAGTGTCCAAACAGCTGTTGGCGATAGATATGTAGTGGAAGAAATGCGGAAAAGTCAATATAATCTAGGTGGAGAACAATCTGGCCACATCGTATTCATGGATTATAATACAACGGGAGACGGTTTGCTGACAGCATTGCAGTTGGTCAACATCATGCAGCAAACAGGCAGGAAATTATCAGATTTAGCTAGTGAGATGAAAGTATATCCTCAAAAGTTAGTAAATATTAGAGTAGTCGATAAACATGCCGTTATGGAAAATATACGAGTAGTTAGTATAATCCAGGAAGTTGAGCAGGAAATGGCTGGTCAAGGACGTGTTCTCGTTCGTCCCTCTGGCACCGAGCCACTTGTCCGCGTGATGGTGGAAGCGGCAACCGAAGCGCAATGTGTGGACTATACTGAACGGATTTCACAAGTGGTAAAAGAAGAAATGGGTTTAGAATAAGTGAATGCTACAAGAGCTGGAAACACAAGAAATGCGTTTCCAGCTTTATTTTCATACCCAAAGTAGAACAATGAGAGTTTTGAATTAGAGATCGTTGGGGAAATGCTTCCGATGAACGGAGGGGAAAGAGAATGAGCCAAAAAAAATACCAGGATATGCTGGCACAGCGAACAGAGAAAATCTTTAAGGAATGGGAAATACGAGGTAGCTTAACAGAACGTGAATTATACTATTTTTTGCATAAACTTAAAGGAACATCCGGAACGATTGGATTACATCAATTATCTCTTTTTTGTGCTTCTCAGTTAGAAATCCTATCCTCATCCAATGATCAGAAAATCCCAGTTTCATCATTGGAAAACTTGAAGAATCGTATTCGTCTGTATTTTGATGATTCCGTTGCCGTTAAAAAGGAAGAATTCCAATTACCAGACCGCTACGTAAACCGTTTAGATCAGGAAACATTTATTCTGATTATTGACGACGACTTGGAATTTGTCTCTTATTTAAAAGAACTGCTTGAGAAATTGGGCGCACAAGTGATTATTTCCTTAAATGGAAAACGGGGAATTGAACAATTTTACTCTATGCGACCGAGCATTGTCATCGTAGATAGTAAGTTGCCTGACATGTCGGGTTTTGAAGTTCTAGATCAAATTGCAGAAACTGCTAGACAAAAGAATACGACTCTTGCTATTTCAAGTGAACAGGCTACGAAAGAAATCCAGATTGAGAGTTATCGTAGGGGTGCAATGGACTTCATTGCTAAACCGTTTGATATGGATATCTTTTTCCCTTATTTGTTTAATCGGCAGCAACGTCAGCAGGCAATCAGTAGCAGTATTATTACGGATAGTCTGACGGGTGTTGGGAACCGGCGTTATTTTGATGAAGTCATTAATAATTTGGCAAAGAACTCCGATCGTACAGGTATCGTCTTTTCACTAGTAATGGTGGATTTAGATCATTTCAAACAGGTTAATGATTTATATGGACATCCTGCAGGTGATGAAGTATTAAGGAAATTTGGAGAAATTATCAAGGAAGAAAAACGAGATGGCGATTATGTTTTCCGCTATGGCGGGGAAGAGTTTGCATTCTTATTTGTAAACTTACAAGCCGAAGAGACTGTAAATATAGTGGAACGAATAAGAAAGAAATTCAATAAACTCACCTTCTCATCAGGAGAAAAGGAATTTAAGGTAACGTTTTCAGCAGGGAGCGCGGTCTATCAAGATCATGTCGATGCTGTTATTTCTGCTGCGGACCAAGCTTTGTATGAGGCTAAACGTACGGGTAGGAATCGGACAGTCGTTTATGATCAGAGAAAGCTCGTTGTCAAACGGAAGCTGATGGTCATCATTGTGGATGACGATTCGTTTATTCGTCAAATACTTCAGCAAACCTTACTGGAACTAAAATCTCCTGATATTGAGATTACGGTGAAGACATATTCTGACGGGCCTGCGTTCCTAGAGGATGATTGGTATACACCGGATGATTATTTCATTGTGCTACTGGATGGCGTAATGCCTAAAATGGACGGTCTAGAAGTGCTGAGTCGTTTGAAAAGCGATCATGCCAAAACGAATGTGACAGTTTCTATGATGACGGCGAGAAAGAGTGCAAACGATATTAAAGCGGCATTATGGCTTGGAGCAGATGACTATATCATTAAACCGTTTCAGCCTTCTGAAGTACTGGGGCGTATTGATAAGTTGGCTAATCGTTTATTTGATAAGAGGGAATAGGGGGACCCAAATTTGACGTATACAGGAAAGAAAGTACTAGTCGTAGATGATGAGGAAATATTGCGGATGCTACTGACCGATACATTGGAATTTGAAGGGTTTCAAGTGGATGAGGCGGAAGATGGCTTGGAAGGATTGCAGAAGATCCAAGAGAATGCATATGATGTTATTCTATTGGATTATATGATGCCGCACATGACTGGACTAGAAGTGTTAGAAAGAGTGCAAGTGATGCAATTGAGCACTCCAGTTGTTATGCTAACTGCAAAAGCACAGCAGGCGGATCAGCAGGCTGCTAAGGAAAAAGGAGCAGCACATTTCATTCCTAAACCTTTCAGTCCAAATGAATTGGTAGAGTTGCTAAAATCGATAGTCTAGATAAGTGAAATCAGAAAGGAACGTCCACTCCGCTCATGGAATGGACGTTCTTTTATTTATTCTCAGGATATAAAATTCTTCCATCCGAGCGATGAATATTCTGCATAATCGTTGACGATAAATCATGAAGCGGATAGGGTTTCGTTAAATAATGATCGATATTAAACTCTTTTAGTAACTGCGGCTCCTTTTCCAAGGAGGAGGAGATAATGATCGGAATAGAAACGGTTTCTTTCGTTTCTTTCATTTGTCTGACTAGATTCCAACCATTTTCATTGTCGCCGAGCTTCAAATCTACTACGACAGCGGCTGGCCGCATGTTTTGTATGCAAGTAAATGCTTGGTTGATCGTAGAATGATGGACCACGGAAAAACCGCTGTCAGTCAGTTTTTCTCCTACTAACGTGGCAATATTCACATCATCTTCAATTACGACAACAAGTGGTTTATCGAAATTGATCGGCTCCATTGGCAATTGTTGTTTAAGAGGAAGAGAGAAGAATACCGTAGTGCCGACATTCTTTTCTGCGTCTATCCAAATTCGTCCATTATGATCTTTGATAATTTCCTGACAAATGGATAAGCCTAAACCTGTACCGCCAATTTTTCTGCTAAAACTATTATCGAATCTGTAAAATTTCTCAAATAGATGACCAATATCTTCCTGCGGAATCCCAATTCCTTGATCTGCTATCGAAACGATAATGGAGTCCAGTTGATTCCAAAGTGATACATTTACTATCCCACCGTCAGGAGAAAATTTTACTGCATTGCCTAGAATGTTCGTGAAAACTTGAAGCATCCGATCATGATCTGCCACGACAGTAGAGGAGCAAGTTACATCTTTAATCTTTATGTCGTGGAGCGGAGATTGGATAGCAAGATTTTCTACAGTTTGCTTCGCTAAATTAACTAAAGATACATCTTCCAACGCATACGTTTGGCGACCTGACTCCATACGTTGAATGTCTAGAAAATCATTGATGAGTGCAGTCAAACGATTGGCCTCATTGTGTATAGTTTCTAAATAACGCTTTTTACGTGTATCATCCATGTCTTTATTCAGCAACAGTTCGGAAAAACCAAGAATACTGGAAAGTGGCGTTCGCAGTTCATGACTGACGGTCGATACCAATTCGGTCTTCATCTGGTCCACTTCATGTTCGTGCGTAATATCCCGATGTACAAAGATTGTGCCTACATTCTCTCCTTGGATGATGATTGGCACACTATAGACATTCATAACACGAGAAGGCTTCAATGGAATGGACATTACATACGAATTGTGTCTGATTTCTCTGCTATTCGGGTCGAGTGCATGTTCCAAAAATACTTGATATTGTTCTGGATTATCTATCTTCCCAAGGAAATGTTCTGTCCATTGGTCTCTAGGCCAATCCTTATGCTCCGTTTCAGGCTCCATATCCAGAAGTTCAAACAACGCGGCATTGTATTTATCCTCTTCATTTGTACTGGAGACAAAACGAATCCCTTCATTGATATTATCCAAGATGTTCTGATTTAACTGTCGTTCATGACTAATGAGCTCATATTGCTCTATGCGATCCACCGCAATCGCAATCCGTTTGATCAAAGCATATAAATCTTCCTGATCGTCTTCTGTGAAAGGCTTTCCAATTCGAGATAGAATGGAGACAACACTTAACTCATTCGCTGCATTATAGACACCTGTCACAAAATCATAAACGAAAGTCGTGTTTTCTGCTATCCCTTTCTCATATCCAGCCTCGCGTTTGATTACAAAGTAAGGTTCAGTTTCTAAGCGAAGCTTCATGTATTCTAATCTGTCCTGTTTCACATCCTCAAAGAACTGTTCAGACATTCCTTTGAGAGAATGGATATTGCTTTTCGGAAGCCATAGGAAGCCCAGGTCCGATTGATAGATCGTATGTAGATAATCTGAGGTTTGATCGCAGACCTCCTGTTTATCCAATGAAAATGAGAGTAAATGACTCAAACCGTTATAGCGTTCCAAACGAACACGGGCAAAGCGTGCTTCCGATAAGGCGTACTCCATTTTCGTCTGACGATTGAATAGCTCATCCTGTTGGGTAAGGAGTTCTTCATTTTGAGCAAGTAATTCTTGTTCGCTCGTTTGAATTCTCTGCATCATCTTATGAATCGCTTGGGATAAAGCACCTATTTCATCTTCTTTCGTAATAGGCTGGAAAAGAATCTTGCCTTCTGTTTCGTACTGATCGGCTGCGTAGGTGATATTCTCAACAGGACGGACCACCCGATTCATCACATTCCAAACCATATAAATTGGAATGAGTAGAAAAGCGAAGCCCAGCAGAGTAATCAGTAAAAAGAACTGATTGGTTTGTTTTTTAGTTTGTTCATATGATTGGGAAAGTCTTTCTTTCACGTTGAGATTGTAATCATTCGCATATTCAATGAAGCGATTTATCGATAAATTTGTCCCGCCTTTTGCCAGTTCGCGTAGTCCTTCGTAATCGTTCTCCTGCACAAACTGAATTGCTTTCGGTAACGTGACACTTTCATAATTTTCTAGAAAGCTATCGATTTCTGAAATGATTTTTTGCTCTTCAGCATTGAGTGGAAGGGACTTAAACTGCCGCGAATAGGAATGGATATCTTGGATGGCTTGATAAGCACCGTTTAATTCATCCTCTATTTGAAATGCGTAATAACCCCGGATTCGAAAAAATAAATTTTGAACAGAAGTGGAGAGGTGTTCCACTACTTGCGCTTTTTCAAAGGTTTCTTGCTGTTCTATCTCCAATTGTGACCAAGAATTTTTTGCATATAGATACATACTGCCCATGCCCAGTACAGCGATTAACAATGAAACGATAAATACATTAATATATTGCTGGCGAATCCCTTTTTTACGCGACATCCGGCTGCCCCTTTCCTGACTGCTTCTATACTTCTATTCTATCACCTGGAATAGAAGAAGGGCAGATGGAATTTCCAGCGGAGATGTATAGTTAATTAGCCAAAGCGACCATTAATATAATCGTCTGTTAAAGGATCGGATGGACGCTCGAAAATCATCGGTGTCGGTGCCATTTCAATCATCTCTCCATTTAAGAAAAATGCGGTCTGGTCAGAAATGCGGGAAGCCTGTTGCATATTATGAGTCACAATAACGATTGTCACTTCTTGCTTTAGTTGCGTAATCAGTTCCTCGACTTTATGAGTAGAAATCGGATCGAGAGCTGAAGTCGGTTCATCCATAAGCAATACTTCTGGAGATATAGCTAATGCGCGAGCGATACAGAGGCGTTGTTGCTGCCCGCCCGATAGGCTCATGGCAGGTTTATGCAGTCGATCTTTCACTTCCTCCCATAAAGCTGCTTTACGTAAGCTATCTTCCACGACATGTTCGATTAAGTCCTTTTGTCGGATGCCTTGAATTTTTAAGCCGAACGCGACGTTTTCAAATATCGATTTCGGGAAAGGATTTGGTTTTTGGAAAATCATACCGACCTTCGTGCGCAACAGTTCAACAGGTAGAGTTGGGGAGAAAATCGTTTCGTCCAAAAATGTCAGTGTGCCTGAAATATGAACCTCTGCTTGCAGTTCCACCATTCGATTTAGAGTTTTAAGGAATGATGATTTCCCGCAGCCGGATGGTCCGATAATCGCCGTCACTTCTTTTTCATGAATCGTCATGTCCAAGTTTTTTAGCGCATGCGATGTTCCATACCATAGATTTAATTGATCTGCTTGATACACAGGTTTATTCCAGTTTGTATTATTCATCACTCGAAGTTTCGGCTCAGTTGTTCTCTCTTTTAGTACCATACGTTGAAAACCTCCATTTGTTCGTTATCTTTACTTTACAGGAGGTGTGTTGAGTGAATGTGAAGAGGATGTTAAGAGTTTGTAAATACTATGAAAAGGAAGCAACCGAAAATGGTTGCTTCCCTCTGTTTTTATTCGAAAATATATTGTAATGCGCGTACAGCCTGATCGACCGATTCAACCGTTACATGTGCTTTGCGTGATAGTTCTTTTAATGGGTGATGATGGTTTTCCTGTCGAATTAGAATAAGTGGTTTTCCAGAAGCTACAGCAGCACTCGCATCCATTGCTGTATTCCATTGTTTGTACTGCTCACCAAATAGAGCGATAACGACATCTGACTTTTTCATGAGAATTTCAGTCCGTAAGTTGTTGAGACTGGAAGCCGCAGCATCTTTGAAAATCGCATTCGGTTGTTCGCCCAGAATTTCTTCCCCAATGTTGTCCGATCGATCATGATTTTCCATTGGTCCGACAAAGTCGACGGGCAACTGTAATTTTTCAGCCTGTTGTTTAACTTCTTCTCTCCAAGATGTGTGAATCTCCCCAGCTAGGTATACTGTTAATCGCATAGAATCCCCTCCTAGTTTGATAGTCTTATTGTATCATGCAATTAAACTTTCTTCATTTGATGTACATAAGGGGTCGAGTAAAAGTCTGTCGTACACGCGCATTACGGTCGGTGGACCGCACCAATACTTAGCAGACCGATCGAAAGTCGGGTGCCTTGCCTTTATGGAAGAACATTATGAATATAAGCTAAATCAATTATGGTACACTGAATAAAAAGAGGAGTGGATTGTGCAATGGATGGGAAGAATCGAGCAGATGTCAAACCAGGGCTGCGAGTGGCAGTTATTTTGAAGAAGGATCAACGAAGTGGTGTAAAAACGGAAGGAATTGTCAAGGATTTATTAACTAATTCGAGCTTTCATCCGCATGGGATTAAAGTGCGGTTAGAGGATGGACAAGTCGGACGAGTGGCAGAGATACTAGAGTAGATGGATTTGAATTCTCTTGTATGAGTTAAAGACGAAGCAAACTGACGATAGTGTGATTGAATTCATTGAGAATGTGGATAAACCGAAAAAACGAGAGGACGCATATCGCTTGCTTGATATCTTTACCGAGACTACGGGCTATGAAGCGAAAATGTGGGGACCTAGCATTATTGGGTTCGGCTCCTATCATTATGTATATAAAACGGGTCATGAAGGGGACGCACCGCTTGTGGGCTTTTCCCCACGCAAAGCGAAGATCAGTCTCTATTTTGCAACTGGTGATTCTGAACGAGAAATGTTATTGGAGAGATTCGGCAAGCATACGAGCGGTAAGGCGTGCGTCTATATTAAAAAAGTGGCAGATGTTGATGTGGAGGTGCTGAAAGAATTGATTCAGCAATCTGTTACGTATTTACAAGAACGATATCCAAATGAATCGAATTGATAAAACGAGAGGCGAGTGGTGCCTCTCGTTTTTGCTTATAACTTCTTGATAAACTGTACCGATTCCTCAGCAATCTGTTTATATTCAATGTCATGAACATAGTGAGAACAATCTAGTTCCACTAAATCCCCGCTTTCTTGACCTGCAATAAATTCTTGTTGAAATCCAACCCATTCATTTTCATTCCAGCCAGTTCCTTGGCCATTCGATGAAAACAACAGTATAGGAACGTTAACAGGCAAGTGTTCTTGTACAAGTTTCGCATTATCTTTAATTTGAGCAGTTTCATTCAGCATATTTTTTGTGGCGGTTCTTCTATAGAAAATCACCTTGTACAATTCTTTCTCTTCCTCTGTCAATGTTCCATAAGTGATGGCGTCACTTTCAGCTAGTGCGGGGATCCATCGCGTTACTCCAATGTCTGCTGCCAACTTGCCCATTCGAAGGAAAGTCATATTGATATTCATTTGTTCATATATAGCCGGAACCGCCATATCCAAACCGATGATAGCTTTCACTTCCTCAGGATAGGTCTGTGCCCAATGCAATGCTTCAATGCCTGACATGGAATGCGGTACTAAAATGAAAGGTCCTTTTACTCCAGACTGAAAAAGTGCTTTCCTAGTCTCAGATAGCATAGTATCTAGATCGCGTTCTGAATCAGAAACCTCACTAAATCCATAACCGGCTCTTTCTACGACAGCAATTTGATACGTATCGCTCAGTAATGTATATAGTGACTTGAAATCCAAAACAGGTGAACTCGTTCCGCTGCCAGATAAGAAGACCAAGGTGTCATTCCCAGTTCCTTCCGAATACACGTGCATTTGATAATCATTCACTTCGGTTAACATACCATTTGGGATAAATCGCTCGTTCTCTTTTGAAAGCTGTACTTGGTGATTCACATAACTGAAAGTAATGATCAGCAGAAAAGCTGCAAACGTGATGAAAACAAATTTCCTAACCTTCCTCAATGTGTCGCCTCCAACATTTCGTTTAGAGCGGCAAACTATTTAACGATTATTCCCCGTCCCGATACGTAACGGCAGTGCCCGTTGCGATGCACATCATCATGCCTTCACGCACCATTTCAAAATCTAAGTCCACACCAATTACGGCATTTGCTCCCATGCGGCGTGCTTTCTCAGACATTTCCTCAATTGCAGTTTCACGCGCTTCGGTCAATTTGCTTTCATACGCTGAACTACGTCCGCCCACAATATCTGTGACCGATGCAAAGATATCACGTACGATGTTCGCCCCCATGATCGTTTCTCCTGATACAATCCCATGATACGTTTCAATCGTTCGGCCTTGCAAAGTATTCGTTGTCGTGTGTAACATTCGATCTCCTCCTTTTGTTTGTTTTTATACGTTGTGGGGGGATGGAAGGTTTCAAAACAGTTTGATTGGAGTAAAGATTCCTCGCTTTATTAAAGTTCGATAGTGCACCAGGTCTGTTTAGTAACCAAAATTACTTAATACTTCTATGAAAGATTTTCTGCTGCCATTCTAGTAGCTCTTTGATTCTGAGACGCCATTCGATTGGGAGGTCTAATTTTTGTGAAAACAAAAGGAAAAGAGTCGACTTGCACTGGATCAAAGTGTAAAGGTGAACTTTATTAGTTGATTTCCTCTACGTTCATTTCATTTGGTTACAAACATACTTCTGCCCTAACTATCAGCAGACGAATACAAATTTTGCGAAGTCCTTGTCATAAGAACGTATTTCCCGGGGAATATTGTCGAGTATAATAGTTTTAATATACACACATTATTATTATTGTTCAAAGAGTCTTGTTGATAAGGTAAAATAGGACTGTTGGTTAGAAAAAGGAGGGAGATTGTATGACGGAACAAACGTATCAGCTCATCTCGATTATTTTGTATATGGCAGCTATGTTATTTATCGGTTGGTACGCGTTCAAACGGACATCCAATCTGACGGATTATATGCTAGGCGGACGTTCACTAGGTCCCGCAGTCACAGCGTTAAGTGCTGGAGCTTCCGATATGTCGGGGTGGCTATTGATGGGTCTTCCAGGTGCAATTTATTTAAATGGTCTCGTTGAAGCATGGGTTGCCATTGGATTGACAATAGGGGCCTATTTAAATTGGCTGTTGGTCGCACCGCGTTTACGCATGTACACGCAAGTATCGAATAACTCGATCACCATTCCAAGTTTCTTGGAGAATAGATTGAAAGATACATCGCGGTTGCTACGAGTTGCTTCGGGCATCATTATATTAGTGTTTTTCACCTTCTATGTTTCTTCGGGGATGGTAGCAGGAGGAAAATTCTTTCAAAGTTCATTCGGTTTGGAATATCATACAGGGCTATTGATCGTATCAGCAGTTGTTATTGCCTATACGTTATTCGGTGGGTTTTTGGCAGTGAGCTACACGGACTTCGTGCAAGGACTGATTATGTTTTTGGCACTTATTCTCGTGCCTTCAGTCGGTATTTTTATTACAGGTGGCTTTGCGGAAACGGCAGATAGTATACGTGAGGCAGATCCTACGCTATTTAATTTCGCATCTGGTGTCGGGTTATTAGGAATTATTTCCTCGCTTGCATGGGGGCTTGGTTATTTTGGTCAGCCACATATTATTGTGCGTTTCATGGCAATTAAATCGGTAAAAGAGACGAAAAGTGCCAGACGTATCGGTATTGGTTGGATGCTGTTGAGTTTGGTCGGTGCCATTGCAACGGCTTTAGTAGGCGTTGCATATTTTCAGCAAAACGATGCTGTGCTGGCGGATCGGGAAACGGTATTCATTGTCCTGGGTCAAATCATTTTCCATCCACTGATTGCGGGAATCATGCTGGCAGCAGTATTAGCGGCGATTATGAGTACGATTTCTTCTCAATTAATCGTGACGTCCTCCGCATTAATTGAGGACTTATATAAAGCAGTCTTCAAGTCGAATGGATCAGATCGCCAATATGTCTTTTTAGGACGTGCAGCAGTTTTGATCGTTTCCATCGTTGCTGTAGTTCTCGCATGGCCGAATAAAGAGTCTGTTTTAAAACTGGTCTCGTTTGCTTGGGCCGGTTTCGGCGGAGCATTTGGACCGGTGATTCTTCTATCTCTTTATTGGAGAAAGATCACTGCTCAAGGTGCGTTATGTGGGATGGTAGCCGGAGCAATTACAGTCGGTATTTGGGGCAGTTTTAAAATACTTTCGGACACGCTCTATGAGATTGTGCCCGGGTTTCTCGTTTGTTTATTCGTGACGTATATTATTAGTAGGGCAACGTATAGACGAAATGCAGAGATTGAACATGAGTATGATGAAACGTTAGAATTGCTCAATAAAGAGCGATGAACGAACAGGGCCATCCAGCACATACCGTGCAAGGATGGCTCTTTTTGAAGTGAGTTATTGCGCTAGTTTCACAATTGTTCTGCCGCGTGCTTGGCCTTCCAATAAAACTGGAAGTGCGTCAGGCAACTCTTCCAATGAAATTTCCTGTTGTACAAGCTGCTCCAAATCGGGATGTTTCAAGTCAGTAGCTAAACGATTCCACACTTTTTGACGTGTATCCATTGGACAGTAGACGGAATCAATGCCGAGTAAATTGACTGCACGCAAAATAAATGGGAATACAGCAGTTGGTAATTTGGTGCCTGCTGTTAACCCGCTCACTGCCACCGATCCACCGTATTGAATTTGGCTAAGTATAGATGCCAGTGGTTCACCGCCAACTGGATCTACAGCTGCTGCCCATTTCTGTTTGCCGAGCGCCCGAATTTTTCCATCATATACTTCTTCACGTGAAACGATGGAGGTCGCACCAATCGATTTCAAGTATGCATGCTCTTCTTCTTTTCCAGTACTTGCTTCCACGTCGTAGCCTAGCTTAGATAAGATCGAAACGGCGAAACTACCGACCCCGCCTGTTGCGCCAGTAACTAATACTTTTCCTTTATCGGGCGTAACGTTATTTTCTTCTAAACGCTGGACAGATAATGCAGCCGTGAACCCCGCTGTGCCGATAATCATCGCTTCTTTCAATGAAAGTCCTGCTGGAAGAGGTACCACCCAATCCGCTTGAACTCTCGCATATTCGCTATATCCTCCGAAATGCGACACGCCGATTTCATAACTCGTCGCAATGACTTCATCGCCTTCTTTGAATCTCTCATCAGTTGAAGATACGACTACTCCTGCCAAGTCGATGCCGGGAACGAACGGATAGTCTTTCACGATGTTTCCATCAGGAATCGATGCCAAACTATCTTTATAATTGATGCTGGAATAATGAACGCGAATGAAAACATCTCCTTCAGGTAGATCGTTCATTGAAAGCTGTTTGACCTGTACAGAAAAGTTTTCCTCTTGCTTGTCTACTACCAATGCATTAAACGTTTGTGACATGTAAAATCTCCTTCCGCAATTGATTTTCATCTTTCTAGCATTATACTAACTTACTTGTCTGAAAGCTTCAAAGTTGAAGCCTCATTCAGCGGACAGTAAATCGAGCTGTAAAAGTTGTAGCGAATTCAATTACTTGAAATTCTTTTCGAACTTTAGATTGACTCTTACGTTACGTCAGGATTTATAGTGGTAATAGAAAGGGGGCGACATAGATGAAAGTGGGAGAAGTAGCAGATCTGACAGGAGTCAGTATTCGTACACTGCATCATTACGACGACATTGGATTACTCATACCTGATCAAGTAACAGAATCAGGTTATCGTTTATATTCCAATGAAAACCTTGCCGACTTGCAGCAAATCTTATTCTTTCGAGAACTTGGCTTTTCATTGAAGCGTATTAAGGAATTGCTCGACAGTCCGACGTTTGAGCGCTTGGAGGCACTGGAGCTACAGCGCGGTATGCTTCTGCACAAGAAATCGCAGTTAGAGACTATGCTAGTTACGATTGACCAGACGATACAATCAGAGAAAGGGGAATGCATGATGACGAATAAAGAGATGTTTAAAGGATTTGATTTTCGTACAAACCCATATGAAGAGGAAGCGAAAGCACGATGGGGGGAGAAGACAGTGGAACAGACGAACCGCAAATTTGGGGAAGGGATGCAGGAAGAAATGAATCGGATTTATTTCAAGTTGGCAGAAATCCGACATATGGCACCTTCTTCTGTGGAAGTGCAATTGGCTATTGAGGAATGGTTTGTATTATTGAATCGAATGGGGAGCTATTCATTGGAAGCTTTTAAAGGGCTAGGAGAGATGTATGTGGCGGATGAACGATTCATGAAGAATATCGATCGGTTTGGCGAGGGGCTAGCTGTTTTCATGCGGGATGGGATGAGTGTGTATGCGGATAAGAATAAATAAAAAAGTAGAGAGGGAATCTTGATCCCTTCTCTACTTTTTGATGTGTGTTCAGTTTGGCTGGTGATATGTTTTGCATCGGTCCCCAGCGGTCCGGCCCAAACAATCTCCTCTATAAAGCATCTGTTAATTCTTTCCCTTTCGGCAAGTACTCCATCAAACCGATCTGCTTTAAGCCATTTTTAATCTTGGTCGTGTAGCCCAAGTTTTCATTTGAAAGGAATGAAGATTTGGTGGCAATCATTTCTCTCAGAACTGGCAAGTAGGTCGGATCAACTTGTTGCCAGAGTTGATAGGAGTCGATCAAGTCCTCAAGCGTTAGATGTTTATAATCCTCACCTTTGTACGTTAGATCCGGTGCGATGCGATACCAAATATCACCATTGTCGCGAATCCATTCATCTTTTTGAAGAGCGATGGCTTTCTGAATAGCGCGAGCGGTCTCCAAATACTTTGGATCATGGAACTCTTGATACGCCATCAGCAAAATGTTCATTCCACCTAGTGCATGGTTCATGGAAGTATGTGTCTTTACTTTCTGATTGATCGGGAAGTAGTCCGCGATGTAATAGGCATCTTCAGCTATCTGTGTGACATTACCTTTTTCTTTTTGCGAAGCGAGCAAGTCTGCATAATTCCGCAATGGTTCATTTGATTCGGAAATGCCGAACTCACTGCCACTGTTGTAATAAAACAAGGCAATTTGTTCATTGAAACGAGTATCAATAAACGGTGCATGGATATCATACAAATCTTTTAGATACGTACTAGTGACTTCTGTTTCCCAGTAAGTTTTATCTTCTTTATAGTTCTTTAAGTTTACAAACGCGTTGTAGACTAGGTTTTTAAAGTAACGATCTTTTTGCTGATGATAAAGTGTCAGAGCGCGGTCTTCTTTTAACATCAGCAGTGTACGTCCATAACCTTGACCGGTTTCAGGCATCGGTTCTGTAGACGTCACCATCTTATTGTAAGGTCCTCCAGCGGTATACCAACTATTGCGCTTCTTATAGTACTGGCTCGTTTCTTTCATCCAACTAACCATATGTTCATTCGAAGCAAACAGTGGGTGATCCGCATCGAGGTACCAGTGATCGACGATATCATTCGCTTGGGAATGCAAGGTATGAACAGATAGGAGTGTCTGACCGACTTGAACATAGGACAAGGCTTCCTTTTCTGCGAGAAGCTCGCGCATGTAGCTTTTACCGCCATTGTCATACGTTAAGGAAAGCTGCTTGGATATATACGATTGACCCACCATACGTTCTTCTACAGATCCGTCAGTTTTCATGAAACGTAAGACGCCAGTAGGGTAAGAAGTCATATCTGTATTAAATAAATCAGTGCTAGTTCGTTTGATTGGATAACGATCGAAACGATACAAATCAATTGTCGCTACGTCGTTTTCTTTTTGTAAAACGTCAACAGTAACTGGAGCAGCAGATGGATTGGTCAGTTTCGAAAATAAAAATTCGTCTCCATTATCAAAGGAACGAACCGTTAATTCGACTATTGCACCATCTTCTCCAACTGAATATTCATAGATATTATCTTTTGAGAAATCATTGTCTATCCATTCATGGCCCTGAAATTTGAAGCTTTTTGCAGAACGTAAATAGATCGGATGTTCATCGAATGAAACTTTTTCCAAGTGAACAGGTGTCTTGATCGGTAGGTAGTTCTTCGATTCTTTCACATCAGATAGTTGGTAGGATTTCGTCTCTTCAATGAGTCCGCTATTCAACAATAAGCGATGAAGCAGCTTGGCAAACGAAGCTCTAGTAACCGTGGCTGTTTCATTGTTCAGGAAATCCTCCGCATTTACAATCTTTATTGAAGGAACGCTAGAAATAGACGACTCATCGGAAGAGGAAGGCCAAATTTCCGGCAGCACATCTCGCCCATTATGTTTCAGTTTAAAAGCGGCAACAAGTGCATCCCAAAGCTCTTCGCGTTTCATTGGTTCGTCTGTTCCGAAAATACCGGGTTTGCTAGGTTCCAGCCAGCCATTTTCTACTGCAATCAAAGCGGCACGTTCTTGTTCTGAATTCCATTCCACATCTGAAAATAAGTGGTGTTTAGAAGAAGGTTCAGCAGAAAACGCATGAGATAACGATAATGCAGCTTGGCCTTTTGTCAGAGGGGCTTCCGGGCGGAACTGCATATCTCGGTCGCCTTCCAGTACTGTCATTTCGTCGAGTTGCATTATTTCATCTTTTGCCCAGTGTTGATTGGACACATCCGAATATTTTGCATCGATCGTCTGTGCGCTTGCCGAATGAATGAAACAGATAAAAAACAAAGCTGTCATCGCTATTCGGGTAGTCCATTTCCTCAATTGTATTACCTCCAACTACATACCAGGTTTCTATCAGTATACAACAAAAGAAAATCTAAGAGGCAACAGAGGTAGTAGACCGGTTCATATGGTACAATCTGAGTAGACTGATAGGTATGAAAATTGAAATGATTGGACGTGTTATATATGAAAAAAGAAGAGTTTTTAGAGCGATATGCCATTGAACGAAGAGGCACGAACTCATTGAAGTGGGACATGCTAAAGGAGCGCTTTGGTGATGCTGATTTATTAGCTGCTTGGGTGGCGGACATGGAATTCAAGGTACCAGATCAAGTGGTGGAGGCGCTCAAGGAAAAAGTAGAGCACGGGGTGTTTGGCTATACATATGTGCCGGAATCTTATTATGAAGCGTTCATCAATTGGGAGCGCGAGCGTCATGGCTATGAAGTGAAGAAAGAATGGATGCGATTTTCGACAGGTGTCGTCACAGCTTTGTATTGGTTTGTGAATGCCTTTACGAAACCAGAAGATGCAGTTATTATTTTGTCACCTGTCTATTATCCGTTCAGTAATGCGGTGAAGGATACGGGACGCAAACTTGTGAATAGCGAACTCGTCAATACGGATGGCAAGTATACGATTGATTTTGAGGATTTTGAAAAGCAAATCGTGGACAATGAAGTGAAATTGTTCATTCATTGTACGCCGCATAATCCGGTGGGACGTGTGTGGACGGCGGAGGAAGCCGAGAAGCTGTTGTCCATTTGTGACAAGCATGAAGTGACTATCGTATCGGACGAAATCCATCACGATATGACATTTGACGAACATGTCCACATCCCATCCGCTATTGTAGCCAATGGAAAATTTTCAGAGCGTGTTGTCACGGTGACAGCGGCTTCGAAAACGTTTAATTTGGCAGGGTTATTGACATCACAAATCATCATTGAGAACGAAACATTGCGTGATCAGTTCGATCGCTTTGTGAAATCAGTCAATCAAACGGAAGTGAATCTCCTTGGCATGACGGCTTCTGAAGCGGCATTCCGACATGGCGCGGATTGGCTAGATGGCCTGCGTGCTGTGGTGAAATCGAATGAACGTTATGCGGTGGAACAATTTGCGGAGCATGCACCGAAGCTAGTCGTCAGCCCACTTGAAGGTACCTATTTACTATGGATTGATTTACGTGCTTACATCAAGCCAGAAGAGGTGAAAGCATTTGTACAAGATACATGTAAATTGGCAATCGACTATGGCGAATGGTTTGGTGAAAAGTCCAAAGGTTTCATCCGCTTGAATTTAGGGACAGAGCCTCGACATATTAAGCAAGCTGTAGATAGTATTATTGAGCACTTACCACAATAAAATAAAACGCAGGGGATAGATTGATTTTTCAATTCTATTCTCTGCTTTTTTATTGGAAACAAATCATTTCATTATATGGTCATCTGCCGACTAAACTCGTTTTCAAAGACTCATTGAGTAAGGGAATAGGGAATTAACACAACCTTTACACATCATCCACACTAGCTTTACATTTGCCTAGTATAGTCGTACTTGTAGAAACGATTATCAATAGAAGGGGCGAACAGTATGCAAAAGAAAAAAGCACTTTGGTGGGTAGGCCTTTTATTCGCAGCAGTTTTCATGGCAGCGTGCAACAACGCAGACGCAACTGAATCAAAAAAAGACGGAGAACAGTCTGCGGACAAACCTGAAAAAATGGAAGGTAGCGTGGTCGTTGATGGATCGGGAACGGTCTATCCATTGATGGCGAAACTCGCTGAAGAATATATGATTAATGAACAAGAGGACGTTTCAGTAGAAGTCAGCCGTGCAGGAACAGGTGCAGGCTTTAAGAAATTTCTAGTTGAAAATGGAACGGATTTTAATGATGCATCTCGTCCCATAAAAGAGGAAGAAGCTGCAGAAGCTGAGAAACTTGGAATGGAAGTAAAGGAATTAAAAGTTGCTTTAGATGGATTAACGTTTGTCATTAACAAAGAAAACGATTGGGCTAGTGAAATGACACCAGAACAATTGATCAGTATTTTCGTAGCGGATAGCGGTGTAACGAAGTGGTCGGACATCAATCCCGAATGGCCAGCAGAAGAAATCAAACCAATGGGTCCGAATGAAAATCATGGAACATACGAATTCTTCTATGAAAAAGTGTTGGAAGAACAAGATATGAGCGATCACGTCAACTTACAACAAGAATACTCCACGTTAGTCAATCTAGTGTCTGAAGATAAAAACGGTATTGCATTCTTCGGATTTGGCTACTATGTAAACAATGAAGATCAACTACAAGCAGTCAACGTGGATTTTGGCAATGGAGCAGTGGAGCCTGCTATGAATACGATTGCCGAGGAAGGGGCATACGCACAATTCACTCGTCCTGTGTTCACGTATTTGAATGTAGACCATGCGAAAGAAAAACCTCAAGTGCTGGACTATGCGCTATATGTAATGGAAAATGCCAATAAAATTTCAGGGGAAACAGGATTTGCTCCGATCCCTGAAAATGAAGCAATCGAGAACTTAGAATACTTACGTAACTTACAAGAGTCTAAATAAGATGGATTTACGCGGGAGGGAAACCGATTCTTCCCTCCCGTGTTACATATAGGGAGTGAAGAAATGCTTACTAGGCAAGAAAATTCCAAAGAAATTCATTTCCGTCAAATTGCAGAGCGTCATCAACGTCGGAGAGCACGTGAACGATTGATTCCGATCGGACTGTTTTTGCTGACCTTTTTATCGATCGTTACCACAATTGGTATTGTCATCGTCTTATTATCTGAAACGATCAGTTTTTTTCAAAGAGTTTCTATAATCGAATTTTTCACAGGTACTATTCTAAAACCGTTAAGTCAAACACCGCAATTTGGAGTGCTACCACTGCTTGCGGGAACGATTCTGTCTACATTGATTGCGATGACAGTCGCGATCCCATTTGGCTTAATGACTGCAATCTATTTGAGTGAATACGCTTCTGCCAGGTGGAGAAAGTTTTTGAAGCCTGCGCTCGAGCTATTGGCAGGGATTCCAACAATCGTCTATGGCTTTTTTGCCTTCACTTTTGTGACTCCGATCTTACGTGAGTGGATACCGAGTCTTCAAGCAACCAACTTACTAAGTCCTGGAATAGTCATGGGTATCATGATCATTCCAATGATTGCTTCTTTATCGGAAGATGCTATGCGCTCTGTACCAAACTCTTTACGTGATGGTGCATTTGGGTTAGGGGCGACCAAACTTGAAGTTACCCGTAAGGTAGTCATTCCAGCAGCGCTGTCAGGAATTATCGCGTCTATAGTATTGGGAATATCCCGAGCAATCGGAGAAACGATGATTGTCACCATCGCTAGCGGCAGCTCGAAAAACTTTTCACTAGATGTTACGGAATCCATGCAAACAATGACCGCCTATATCGTAGAGGTGACAGGTGGCGATGCTTCTGCAGGAACGACCATCTATTATAGTCTATACGCTGTAGCTATGACGTTATTTGTTTTCACACTTGCCATGAATATGCTGGCGCGCTACATTTCTAAGAGATTTAAGGAGGAGTACTAAGTGGTGAGTATGAGAGGTTTCCGATTTCGGATGATTAGCAACCAACTTGCGAGAGTTGTATTTCTTTCGGCTTCTTTATTCGGCCTGTTGGTGCTCGGTGTGCTGTTATATCGTGTAATTGAGCAAGGGATGGGCTGGTTAAGCGCAGACTTTCTAACTGGACGTCTTTCCACCCAACCTGAAAAAGCAGGGATCAAAGGCGCTATATTAGGAACATTGTGGTTGATGGCAGTTGTCATTCCACTCACTACTATGGTAGGGGTAGGAACAGCGATCTATCTGGAGATGTACGCGAAAAAAGGAAAACTACGCGGATTAATCCAAACAAATATTTCAAACCTAGCAGGAGTTCCTTCTATTGTATACGGAATTTTAGGTATGACGGTCTTTGTACGTGCCCTCGATTTTGGCAATATTGTACTGGCAGGCGGATTGACGATGTCGCTACTCGTGCTTCCGATTGTTATCGTGTCTAGTCAGGAAGCATTGCGTGCAATACCTGGCTACCTGGGAGAAGCTTCTTATGGATTAGGCGCTACGAAATGGCAAACGATTCGATCTGTCTTGTTACCGGTCGCGTTGCCAAGCATCCTAACAGGTTCTATACTGGCATTGTCACGTGCAATTGGTGAGACAGCGCCGCTAGTTGTCATCGGGATTCCAGCCTTATTATTGCCGATCCCGATGAGCATTTTTGACAAGTTCACGGTATTGCCTATGCAAATTTATTATTGGACAATTGACTCTTCGTTGCTTGCAGAATATGCCAACTTGGCAGCTGCCACTATCATCGTTCTATTGACGATTTTATTTCTATTAAATGCGTCTGCTATCGTCATTCGGAATAAATTTGAGCAACGATTTTAATTCATTTTCTAAAAATGGTTTGGCATGCAACAGGTTTCGAAATGCAACATAGCGATCGATTTGCGTTTGATCTGGCTGCTGACCATTGCGGTAGGCCCGAATCAGAATGTTTTTCGGAGTATGTTCCATATCAATAAATTCAACAAGCTGAGCCTCGTAGCCAACTAATGAAAGCAATTCTGCGCGGATCGAATCTGTGGCTAACGCTGCGAACCGTTCCTTGATCAAGCCATGTTGCAGCATGACATCCAGTGCAGGAGCTTGTAATTGGGAGAACAATTCGTGCTGGCAACAAGGGACTGATAATATGACGGAAGCTCCCCATGTGACGGCTTTCGCTAGTGCCATATCTGTCGCCACATCACATGCGTGTAAGGTCACGACCATATCTACAGCAGTGTCTCCCTCATATTCATTAATGTCGCCCACCAAAAATTCCAGATGATTGTACTGCAAATCGCGGGCAATCAGCTGGCACTCCTCAATCACTTCTTTTTTTAAGTCCAATCCTGTAACCCGAATGTCCAAGCCTTTCTCTATCCGCAAATAGTGATATAACGCAAACGTCAAATACGATTTACCAGAGCCGAAATCCAAAATGCGGATGGGTCGATCCTTTGGTAAATGGGAAAGTGTGTCATCAATTAGTTCTACAAAGCGGTTAATCTGTCGAAACTTGTCATGCTTCTGATTTTTGACTTTTCCTTCCGCAGTTTGCACGCCTAATCGGACGAGAAATGGGTAAGGGGTTCCTTCGGTCAATGCATAATTTTTCTTTCGATTATGGGCATAATCCACAGTTTTCTCAGTGTCAAGAAATATTCGTTTAATGGATACTTTCATTTTCTTTGAGAGCTGAATCTGTATCGTTTCATCTGTTAATTCAAGATGGAATTGTCTATAATTCTCTAATGCATTTTGCAATGGATCCTCGATCTGTTCGATGGCGATGTTCTCATGTTTGAGAATGCGTTCAGATTGATATTCAAATTGGATATATAATGCACCCTTTAATTCGAGCGGTTTGAGCTTGATCCGCTTGACTTCATTCGATTTCAGGCGTGGCTGGCTAACCGTTGCTCGAATAAACGTTCCATCCGTCATCCGCCTCTGGAATAATTCTAGTACTTCATCTACTGACATGCTTCGACACTCCCGTCTGTCTTCGTTCCATTTATCATAACAATAATTGGGGAAGTTGATAAGGGAAAGGGGTGTATCGCGAAAGCAATTCATTTCATCAAATAAAAAACTCACCAGAAAAGGTGAGTTTCAGCTTGTAGACAATCACTAAAATGATCAGGTTAAATTAGCGTTAGAGAGAAAAAGGACAAGTTTTTTGGCTTGCGGTCCAGGGATTTGCGCTCCAGACGGGACGCTTTCCGTGGGGCGTGCGGTGAGCCGCTTCCCTCGCTAAGTGCGTGTGCTCCTAACGCTTCGCTTTTACTCGCAAAAGCCGTACTTCACAACGGCTTTCGCTCAGTCCAGGGTCTCACCTGTCACGCTAAACCCCACAGGAGTCGCCCGTCTTCCGCTCCAATCCCTATACAGTGAGCTAAGAAAAAATTCCTTATTGTAGTCATAATTTCCTGTGTGTGGAAAGTAATTCACTTAAGCCTGCAAATACACTAGTTGATCGTAGTGGAAGGCAACCTAATTTCGCCGCGTCCTGCGGCAACGGTTGCATGACTCACTTCGTGTGAGCCCGCGGCAAAACCGACTCCTTGGAAACCAACGTGCGTTTTGAGACCCCGCAGGTAGCGAAAGCGTAGCGTTAGGAGCACCGCTGTATAATTTCTGCAAAAAGCCGCAGAAATTATACCAATCGAACCCTTCGCTGTTCGATTGGCTCAAGCCACGCCCCCAGGAAAGCGTTCGCCTGTAACGCAGATCAACGGTAGCAGGATCACTTTCTATATCTTTTGTATACAATCTGAAACTCGCCAGAACGGTGAGTTTTCGTATTACTTAAAAAGGAACCCTTGTTTCTCCAAGAATGCTTTAATATGCGGACGTTGTGGTTTTTCTAGGAAGTCCGCCATTTGTTCGGACCAAGTAGCATCCTTTTGATTAGAATCTCGACTTGCGTAATATTCTTTAATGATTTCATCGTATGCGGGTAGAAGGTCACTGTATTTCTCTTCATCATAGCTGTTTTCGTGTAGAACTGCCTCTACTGGAAGTCGTGGTTTTACGCCATTTGCTTCATTGGGAACCCCAATGGACATACCGAATAAAGGAACGACGCCTTTCGGTAATTCCAATACATCAGAAATCTCTTCAATAGCACTCCGGACGCCTCCGATATAGCAAATACCATAGCCCTTTGATTCAGCTGCGATCGCTACGTTTTGTGCGAATAACCCAACGTCAATTGCCCCAACCAACACATTTTCTGCTACTGAATAATCAATTTCTCTGCCGTGCAAGCGAGCGGCATGTGACAATCGATTGTAATCCATGCAAAAGACGAGCACTGCACCGGCTGTATAAAACTGACGGCGATTTTTAGATAACTCTGCTAGTTGTCCACGTTTCTCTGTATCTGTAACGTAGATGACAGAGCAAGCCTGCACGAAATGTGAACTGGCTGCATGTTGACCCGCACGCACTAGTTCCATCACGGTCTCTCTCGTGATCGTTTCATCTTTGTATCGACGAACTGATGAATGAGACGTTAATAAATCGATAACCATACAATCCCTCCGCATTCATTTTTTGTGCAGGAATGAATGTTCACTCCTGCATCACTTCCTTTATCCTACACTATTCAGAGCTTTCAGGAAACACCTGAAATCACTTGGATTGGCGCTTTTTCCACTCTATAAAAGGTTTTGTCGAATGGAGTGTTTTTTGTTGAATAAACGGAATGGAACGCTTTTCAGGCGAAAGTTGCTGGTCTGAGTAGAACGCATGCACAGGATTCGTGAACCCTACTTCTTTAAAAGCATCTTGTTTACTACAGGAATAAAGAATTTTCCCAACAGCAGACCAGTACGCGGCGCCGAGACACATTGGACAAGGTTCTCCGCTTGCATATAAGACGCAATCAGAAAGATCGAGGGTTTGCAATTTTGCGCACGCTTCTTTAATTGCCAATAATTCTGCATGGGCGGATGGATCACAGGTAGACTCTACGAGATTGGTGCCAGAACCAATGATTTCTCCGTTTCTTACTACAATAGCTGCAAATGGACCACCGCCATTCGCTACATTCTCCACGGCCATTTCTACTGTTTGTTCTAACCACTTTTCATCATTCAAATGTATTTCCTCCTGTCGAATATTCAAATTTCCCGGGAAATATTGTCGGGTATTCTAGAAATCCTATCTCCATCATACAAAACTTTATGGCTATAAACAAAATTTCCAAACAGGCGGAAGAACGAAATATCCTTTGTATAGGTAGATATTTGTTATGATAAGGAAACAATGGTGGTGGGAGGGAGATCCAATGAAATTAGATCATGTCGTGTATTTCACCAATGAAAACCTAGCTGATGTAATCGAAGAACAGAACCAAGATGGATATGGAGCTGTGATGGGCGGACGTCATGAGCAGTGGGGCACAGCTAATGCTTTGCTTTATACCAATAATGCGTATATAGAATGGCTGACGTTAGAAGATAGAGAAAAGGCAGAGAAAGCGGCAGTCGATCAACCGCTAGTTGCGCAGCTGCTTCATGATCAATCATATGGTAATGGATGGGCAACGATCTGCTTTTCTGTCGATCACCTGGAGAATTTGAAAGAAGAGCTAGATAATAAAGGGTTTCAGACAACTGATATTATTCCTGCATCGAGAAAAACGAGAGAAGGGCAGCTATTGCGTTGGAATATGCTGTTTATTGAACAATCTTCTACAGATGAATTGCCTTATCCATTCTTTATTGAATGGGATGAATCAGAAGCGCAACGGTTTGCTCGGTTAGACGAACAAGGAACGCGAACAGTAGTCCATAAGAAAAGGAGCATTATAGAATGTATCTTTTTCGTGGAAGATCCGTTACGCGAAACAGGAGAATGGGCTGTCTTACTATCGCAGAAGGTAGGCGATGCGAATGATATTCGAATAGGCGATGTGGTGTTTCGCTTTGTAGAAAAGCAAGGCGTACCAGAACGTTTGGGCGATGTCCGCTTTTCGGATAACGGTTAGTACGCTAAGCAACGGGTAAACTACATATAAAAACGGCAGGGAGGAAGTAAGAATGGAACTATTGATTGAAGAGGCGGTTATCGTAGGTATTCATGAACAAAAAGATTTGCATTTTGAATATGCGATGGAAGAGCTGCGTAATTTGGCAGAAGCAATTGATGTAAAGGTAATAGGTGAAGTGACGCAAAATCTAGAACGAAGAAATCCTTCACATTATCTAGGGAAAGGAAAAATTGATGAAGTCCGTCAAGTATATGAAGAAACAGGTGCGAACTTATTGATTTTTAATGATGAACTGTCACCTTCCCAATTACGTAATCTAGAAAAAGAGCTAGAGTGTAAAATTATTGATCGCACGATGTTGATCTTGGATATTTTTGCGAGACGTGCGAGAAATCGAGAAGCACAAATGCAAGTAGAGCTAGCTCAGCTGCAATATACATTGCCACGCCTCGTCGGTTTGCGTGCTTCATTGAGCAGGCAAGGGGGCGGCACTGGCGGTGGTCTTCAAAACAAAGGGGCTGGTGAAACGAAACTAGAGTTGGATCGTCGAAAAATTGAAGACCAGATCGCCAAATTGCGACGTGAACTAGAGCATGTAAGAGACCAGCGCGAAACCCAGCGGAAGCAACGTGTACGTAGCGGGATCCCGGTGGTTTCGATCGTAGGCTATACGAATGCTGGTAAGTCGACATTGATGAATAGGCTCTTGCAGTACACGGACGCGGACCTTGCTAAACAGGTCAGTGAAAAAGACATGTTGTTTGCAACGCTAGAGACTGCGGTGAGAAAGATCAAGCTGCCTGATAAGAAGGAGTTCATCCTCACCGATACGGTAGGATTCGTGTCAAAGCTTCCTCACCATCTCGTTAAAGCGTTCCGTTCCACATTGGAGGAAGCAAAAAATGCAGATCTGCTATTGCATGTCGTGGATGTATCGAATGAAGAACATGGCCACATGATGGATGTAACAAATGAAACACTGGAAGATATTGGAGTGGAAAGTATCCCTACTATTCATGTATACAATAAAGCGGACTTGGCGGAGGTTTCTTATCCGCGTGTGCAAGAACAAAACATTTGGATGGCTGCTGGCAAGAATCAGGGCATACAGGAGTTGCTAAAGCTGATTGAGCAAAAGTTATTCAAGCAGTATGTGACATGTAAGTTACTGATTCCTTATGAACGTGGGGAGATTGTCTCTCATCTGAATGATACTGCCGTAATTAAAGAGACGGCATATGAAGAAGAAGGAACGTTGCTGATTGTTGAGTTACCGGAAAGTGAATCTCAGCGACTCGCGAAGTTCATAGTTGTGTAATTGATCCTCCATTTCGCTTTGGTCGATACAAAACATTCCCCTAGCACCTCATCATGAAGACAAAAAAAGGCTGCATGCGCAATGCATGCAGCCAAATCCTTTTATCTTTATAAGAAGAGAAAGGGGGTGGGATGCTTCTAGTTTGCCCGTTCTCGCTACTTTTAAACCTTTTTTCACTAATGAGGTAAAATGGCCCATCACTCTCGTTTTAATTGCCTATGAAGAGCATGGATGAATTTGGTATAAACGGTGTAATTCTTTGAAATACAACGTTTTTTTGAACCCTTTTCATTTTCCTGCCGTACAACTAAGTGAAGTCATTAGAAAATAGAGGAGAGATGAATAAATGAAAAAGTGGACAACGATCATAGCTGCCAGTGCACTGGCATTTGCGTTAAGCGCTTGTGGACAAACAGCTGAGCCGAAAAAAGATCCTGAAACTGGTAAGGAAGATGAGGTCGTAGTGAAAAGTGACCTCACTGTCGAGGAAGTAATGGAAAAAGCAAATGCTGCTGCGGAAACACAGCAAAGTATGCATGCCAACATGGAAATTGAACAAAACATTCAAATGGGCGAAGAAAAACAAGTCAGTAACTCAACAATTGACATGGATATGATCCTAGAACCTCTTGCCATGCGTCAAACGATAAATATGGAAATGGACGGCGAAGAGATGGCCATGGAAATGTACATGACGGAAGATGGCTTCTTCATGAAAGATCCTGAGTCAGGAGATTGGATGAAGCTCCCAAGCGAAATGTATGAACAAGTAGCGGGTCAAATGGCGGGATCAATGGAGACGCAAGTGGACTACACGATCTATGACCAGTTTGCTGACGATTTCAAATTTGAACAAACAGATGATGAATATGTCCTTACTTTGAAAGGTTCTGGCGAAAAATTCAGTCAGCTTATGAAAGATTTGATGGAACAAAACTTGCCAGCAGGAATGGATGAAGCGCAACTGGATACGATCTCTCAAATGAATATTGAAAGTATCGATTTAGAATTTACGATTGATAAGAAAACGTTCATCACAAAGAATTTTGACATGGATTTGGTCATGACAATGGAAGAGCAAGGTCAGCAAGTGAAAATCGCACAAAAGATGAAGGGTGATATTTCAAAGGTCAATGAGATTGACGAAATTAAAGTTCCTAAAGAAGTCATTGATGGCGCAGTTGATGTTAACGAAGCGATGGAACAACAACAACAGTAATAGCGAAAATGAAAGCTGTTCTTCACATTTTATTAGTGTGAAGGACAGCTTTTTTCATATGTCGTTGATAGCTACAGTATATTTCATATTTCTATATACACTGCACATTTCCCACCATATAAAAGGTAATGTCACAATGTGTTGATAACCATTTTCAATTAGGTATTGACATCATGGGTGAAATTGTTTAATGTAGTGATTGAGCGAGTGATAATCATTTTCATTTAAGTGAGAAATGCTCAAATATTCGATATCGGAGTTCTTCATGAAGAAACGTTATTTAATTACAGCCGTAATTCTACTGTCTTTCCTATCGTTGTTTGTCGGAGCGAGTCGAATCTCTCCAATGGATTTAGTAGATTGGCGATCAGAAGAAACAGAAATTTTCCTAATTAGTCGAGTTCCACGGTTAGTCGCTATTTTGTTGGCAGGTGCGGGAATGAGTATTGCGGGATTAATTATGCAACAGTTAAGCCGCAATAAATTTGTTTCACCAACGACTGCTGGAACATTGGATGCGACGCGTCTTGGAATTCTTGTATCCATGCTGATTTTTACAAATGCAACCCTGTTGGAGAAAATGGCAGTTTCCTTTGCATTTGCGCTCCTAGGCACGTTTTTATTTATGCAAATATTGGATCGAATCAAATTTAAAGACGCTATTTTCATTCCACTTGTAGGCTTGATGTTTGGGAACATCCTAGCATCCATCTCCACATTTTTTGCGTATAAAGCAAACGTGATCCAGAATATGTCGGCTTGGTTACAAGGTGACTTTTCCATGATCATGAAAGGCCGCTACGAACTTTTGTATATTAGCATACCGGTCTTGATCATTACATATTTATATGCGAATCGTTTTACAGTGGCTGGAATGGGGGAGGACTTCTCTAAGAATTTAGGATTGGCATACAAGCGTATCGTTAACATAGGCCTGATCTTAGTTGCTTTAATTACAACAACAGTTGTGTTAACGGTTGGTATGATTCCATTCTTAGGTTTGATTATCCCGAATATCGTATCGATTTTCAAAGGTGATCATCTGCAGAAGACGTTACCGCATACTGCATTGCTCGGTGCCATCTTTCTTCTAATTTGTGATATTTTAGGGAGAGTCATTATTTTTCCCTACGAAATCTCGATTAGCTTAATGGTCGGTGTCATCGGAAGCGGAATTTTCCTCTATCTGTTGTTTAGGGGGAGAGCATATGCGTAATTCAACAAAACTAATTATCTTAACAGCTTTTGCTCTATTGTTTTGTGGCTTGTATTTATTCCAAGGATTAAACGGCAGTTTTGACTATGCCCTTCCCCGTAGAGCTATCAAAGTGGTTGCAATGATTTTGACAGGCGTGGCGGTTGCGTATTCTACAGTTATTTTTCAGACGATTACACATAACAGGATATTGACGCCAAGTATTATGGGGTTAGACTCCCTATATATTTTATTGCAAACTGTTCTTGTATTCTTTTTTGGATCTACCCATTTTGTACTGATCAATCAGCAATTCAACTTTTTGCTTTCCGTCGGAGCTATGATATTGTTCGCCTTGCTGCTGTATCAGTTTTTATTCGGTAAAGGTAATCGACCGATCTACTTCTTGTTGTTGGTTGGTATTATTATCGGTACCTTCTTCGGAAGTATATCGACATTTCTGCAAGTCATGATCGATCCGAATGAATTCTTACGTGTGCAAGATAAAATGTTTGCGAGTTTTAACAATATTAACGGCGATTTAGTTTGGTGGGCGTTCGGTATCTTGGTGCTGACACTTATTATTGGCTGGCGCTATATCAATGAATTAGATGTTCTCTCATTAGGTAGAGATACGGCTATTAACTTAGGTGTATCCTATCAGACGATTGTCAAGACTATGCTGATTTTATCGGCAGTCCTCATTGCTGTTTCTACTGCATTGGTAGGACCGATAACGTTCTTTGGGCTCATTGTGGCCAATTTGTCGTATCAGTTCTTTAGCACGTATAAGCATTCCATCTTAATTACAGGGGCCGCGGTCATGAGTGTGATTGCACTGGTAGGTGGGCAGTGGATTGTAGAGCGTGTCTTCTCGTTCTCGACTACATTGAGCGTAATCATTAACTTTGTCGGTGGCATTTACTTTATCTATTTACTACTAAAGGAGAGTCGATCCTCATGATTCAGGTTCGTGAGCTAACAAAATTTTACGGAAAAAAAGCGGTCGTCGAAAAGGTCAGTGTGAATATTCATCGTGGAAAAATCACGTCATTCATTGGACCGAACGGGGCTGGTAAATCTACTCTTCTTTCGATGGTAAGCAGATTAATGGATGCAGATACGGGTGAAGTATTGCTCGATAAAAGTAAAGTCAAAGATATGAAATCCAACGAATTTGCTAAGCGTGTAGCCATTTTAAAGCAATCCAATTTCATGAATGTGAAGTTGACAATCCGTGAACTTGTCGGATTCGGTCGTTTCCCGCATTGTAAGGGCCGTCTTCTAGAAGAGGATGAACGGATGGTTGACAAAGCGTTAGAGTATATGGGCTTGATGGATATGCAAGATGCTTATTTGGATGAATTGTCTGGTGGTCAGCGCCAGCGTGCTTTCATCGCGATGACTATTGCGCAAGATACCGATTATATTTTATTGGATGAGCCACTCAATAACTTGGATATGAAACATTCTGTACAGATCATGAAAATTTTACGTCAGCTCGTCAATGATTTAGGAAAAACCGTTGTAATTGTATTGCACGATATCAATTTTGCATCTGTTTATTCAGATCGCATCGTTGCGCTGAAAGACGGGAAGATCGTCAAAGATGGACCGACGAACGATATCATCAACTCTGAATCATTACGGGAAATCTATGATATGGATATTCCAATTCAACAAATGAAAAATTGTCGGATTTGTGTTTATTTTAACTCTTAAAAAAGTGAGGAACAAAATCAAATGAAAAAACTTACATTATCTTTATTTGCATTAATTTTAATGCTTGCACTTGCTGCTTGCGGATCGAAAGATGAAGAAAAGCCTGCAGATAACGGAGCGTCCGATGATAAGCCCGCTGCTGAAGAAAGCACGGAAGTAACGATCACACATGAGCTTGGTGAAACAACACTTGAAAAGAATCCTGAAAAAGTAGTGGTTTTTGACTTTGGAACACTCGACACACTTGACGAATTAGGAATTGAAGTAGCAGGTTTGCCACAAGCAAATGTACCTGGATACCTTTCTAAATATGAAGATGAAAAATACGAGAACTTGGGTAGCTTGAAAGAGCCTGATTTTGAAGCGATCCATGCAATGAAGCCCGATGTGATCTTTATCTCAAGCCGTCAATCTGAATTGTACGACCAATTCACAGAAATCGCACCAACTGTTTACACAGGTGTAGACACATCACGTTATTTGGATTCATTTAAAGAAAACATGGATAAGATCGCTAAGATTTTTGATAAAGAAGACGAAATGAAAACGGAATTAGCAGATATAGATGCAAGCATTGAAGAAATTAAAGCGAAAACAGCTGACATAGATAGCAATGCGTTGATCATCCTTGGATCAGAAGGCAAAGTAAGTGCGTACGGACCAAGCTCACGTTTCGGGATCATCCATGACGTATTCGGCTTCAAACCAGCTGACGAAGGAATCGAAGTCTCTACACACGGACAAAATATCACATTCGAATATATTTTAGAAAAGAATCCTGATATTCTATTCGTTATCGACCGTGATGCAGCTGTTGGCAGTGGTTCAGCAAAAGACTCCATTGAAAACGACCTAGTGAAGAAAACGAATGCATTTAAAAATGATAAAATGGTTTACCTTAACGGTGAATATTGGTACCTATCTGGCGGTGGACTACAGTCAGTGAAAGAAATGATTAAAGAAGTCGAAGCTGGACTATAAGAAATCAAACCTCGAAAGACTTAGTCTTTCGGGGTTTTTTCGTATATAGCCAGACATTACAACCGATCAAGACACATGCTCACAAAAATTCCTTTAGCGCTCATAAATAAAAAACGCCTCAAAACATAACTAGTCAAAATAATGAATAGCATGCTATAATTACACATGTAAAGACACCTAAAGATTGTACAATAGAAAGGTAGAAGACAAGTGGAGACGAAAGAAATCTCACGTAATAAATTGCTTGGCATTGCAGGAACTGGTTGGATGTTTGACGCCATGGACGTAGGTATCTTATCCTTTATCATTGCGGCCCTTGCTGTGGATTGGCAGTTGACTTCGTCTGAAATGGGCTGGATTGGAAGTGTCAACTCTATCGGAATGGCTGTCGGAGCGTTTGGATTTGGATTGCTGGCGGATCGCATAGGACGCAAACAAGTATTTATGATTACGCTTATCTTATTTTCAGTCGCTAGCGGGTTGTCTGCATTGACGACTTCTTTATGGGCATTCCTCATTTTGCGTTTCTTAGTGGGGGCTGGCCTAGGTGGTGAACTTCCTGTAGCATCTACGCTAGTTTCAGAAAGTGTTTCTGCGAAAGAGCGCGGGCGCGTGGTAGTATTGTTGGAAAGCTTTTGGGCGGGAGGCTGGTTAATTGCTGCTTTGATCGCATATTTTGTAATTCCAAGTTATGGTTGGCGTGTGGCATTGATTATAACTGCCTTGCCAGCATTTTATGCGATTTATCTACGTCGTAATTTGCCGGATTCGAAGAAATTTGTGAAAGAAGCCAAAAAAGATCAATCAACTGGGCAGAAGTTAAAACTGTTATTAGCTCCAGCCTATAGAAAGCGTACGATCATGTTATGGATTGTTTGGTTTGCTGTGGTGTTTTCTTATTATGGAATGTTCCTCTGGCTGCCGAGTGTAATGGTGCTAAAAGGCTTCAGCCTAATCAAAAGCTTCGGTTATGTCTTGCTTATGACGTTGGCGCAGCTTCCCGGCTATTTCAGTGCCGCGTGGCTGATCGAACGAGCTGGACGAAAGTTTGTATTGTCTACCTATTTATTCGGTACGGCGATTAGCGCATTAGCTTTCGGCAATGCAGAGTCGTTAGCAACCTTAATGATAGCAGGTGCATTTCTATCCTTCTTTAATTTAGGTGCATGGGGGGCATTGTACGCCTATTCACCGGAACAATATCCTACATCGATCCGCGCGACAGGTTCTGGAGTTGCGGCTGCAATCGGTCGAGTCGGTGGCATATTTGGTCCGCTGTTAGTCGGTTCACTTCTTACGGCAGGCTATGGGTTTGGTATGATTTTTGCCATTTTCTGCGGTGCCATTATGATTGGTGTATTATCCGTTGTTTTGTTAGGAACAGAAACAAAACAGATGGAGTTAGCATAGAATACAATAAGTCGTTTCCATTTAACATAAATGGGGGCGGCTTTTTCAATGGTTAATGTTTTTGATTCTGTCATAGAACCTCTATAATTATGGCAAGGGAGTTGATAGGATGTTTCGTATACCAGATGAAATCGCACAACTTGCACTAAAACGCAGCGAAGGGTTCCAAGTGGAAGGCTTTGTTCATGGGGAAGGTCCTGAATCACCGAAGCTCCTATTGATTGGAGAAGCGCCAGGTGAGCATGAAGCAATACATGGTATGCCGTTTATTGGCAGGGCGGGTGATGAGCTGATGAAATCTTTAGCGTCAATCGGTTTAACACGCGAAGACGTATATATGACAAGTTCATTCAGAAGCAGACCGTATAAATGGGGTACTAAGAAGGAACGCGATGGCACTTTGACGGAACGTAAATACAATCGTCCACCAACAAAGAAAGAACAGCTAGCCCATGCCCCTGTGCTGGATTATGAAGTGGCGAATCTCAAGCCAAAACTCATTGTCACACTCGGTAATATTGGATTGCAACGATTGCTTGGCAAACATGCAAAAGTAACGGCACTTCATGGACAGTTATTGAAGCAGCCAGTTCAGTATCTACAGAAGCTAGAAGATATACAATATAGCTGGACAGAGCAGACTTACACCATCTTGCCAACATTTCATCCAGCGTCCATATTCTATCGGCCTTCATTACGACCAAATCTAGAAGAAGATTGGTTTCGGATTGGAGATTATCTTCAAGGGCTAACTTCCAAGTCGATAGAATAAGATAGAAAAGAGGCCAAGTAATGAATACACAAGCAAAGTCAACTGGATCATTTAAAAATTTTATTAGTTTAGTTAAGACGTTACACTGGCCTGTTGCTGTGACAACTATTGCCTTGTTTCTATCCCTTATTGAAACTGTTGCAGGATTGGTCGTCCCTTTAATTACTAAAGATTTGGTCGACTCTTTTACGAGCGAATTGATGAATTGGAAAACGGGTGTCTTTTTATTAGGTTTATTCATCGTCCAAGCAATTACGGGTGGCTTTTCATACTACATGCTCGCCTACATCGGAGAGACCGTAGTTGCGGATTTGCGAAACCAATTATGGCAGAAGGTTCTACGTTTGCCGGTCCCTTATTTCGATCAGAATGAAACTGGAGAGACGATGAGTCGGATTACGCAAGATACGACCGTGTTGAAGTCGTTAGTCTCTGAGCATTTGGTGGCGTTCATATCAGGTATGATCTCCATTATAGGTGCTATCATCATTTTATTAGTGCTAGATTGGAAAATGACGGTCATTATGCTCATTAGCGTACCAGTCAGTATGGCCATATTATTCCCGCTTGGTCGGTTAATGCATAAAGTAGCCAAAGCAACGCAAGCTGAAATGGCGAAATTTTCAGGGCATTTAGGTCGAGTGCTTGGTGATATCCGTCTAGTGAAAGCCTATCGTGCAGAACCCGCCGAAGGGGAAAAAGGTAAAACGGCAATTCAATCGTTATTTCGTTATGGCTTGAAGGAAGCAAAAATTCAAGCAGTTATCTCACCCATTATGATGCTGACGATGATGGGCATTTTAGTAGTGATCCTTGGATATGGTGGAGCACAAGTAGCAAAAGGTACATTGTCTGCTGGAACGCTAGTGGCGATCATTTTCTTACTATTCCAGATCATCATGCCGTTTGCCCAAATGGCACAATTCTTCACCTCCTTTCAAAAAGCAGTCGGTGCGACGGAAAGAATTCAAGGAATTTTGCGAATGAAATCAGAACCAGCAACTGGCGATTTTTCTCCAGAGCCAGATGCTGCGCTTACATTTTCTGATGTACATTTTTCTTATGAAGCAGAAAAGCCCATAGTGAACGGAATCTCTTTTACTGCCAATAGAGGGACAGTCACAGCGTTCATCGGACCAAGTGGTGGTGGAAAAACAACTATTTTTTCATTAGTCGAACGGTTTTATCAACCGAATTCAGGCGAAATATTGCTTGGCGATGTACCTGTGAATTCTATTCCGTTATCCAACTGGCGACAACGGATCGGCTATGTATCACAAGAAAGTCCGTTATTGAGTGGTACAATTCTTGATAATATCGCCTACGGGTTAGAACGACGACCACAGCTAGGTGAGGTGATCGAAGCGGCAAAAGCGGCAAATGCATACACGTTTATTGAAGAGATGCCGGATCAATTCGAAACGTGGGTCGGGGAGCGGGGTATGAAGCTTTCAGGCGGTCAGCGTCAACGAATTGCCATTGCTCGCGCCTTATTGCATAATCCGGAAATCTTATTGTTGGATGAAGCTACCTCTAATTTAGACAGTGGATCCGAAGCACATGTGCAGGAGGCATTGCAGCACTTAATGAAAGGCCGAACTACGTTGATCATTGCACATCGATTGGCAACTGTCTTACATGCGGATCAATTATTATTTTTAGAGAATGGTGTGATTACAGGTAGAGGACGTCATGAGGAATTACTGGAAACACATGATCTCTATCGTGAATTTGCAGCAGGTCAAGGCTTAGCCTAACGTAGACAAAGGAGAGGATAGTATGTATGAACCGATCGATCCATCTTATTTTTACGCCCCTGTCTTGGAGCTTGCACGTAGTCTAGTTGGAAAATATATCGTACATGAACGATCAGATAGTTTGTTAGTGGTAAGAATTGTGGAAACGGAAGCGTACCATGGACCTGAAGATCGGGCAGCTCACAGTTTTGGTAATCGCAGAACAAAACGCACGGAGGTAATGTTTGGAGAAGCAGGATCAGTATATACATACCAAATGCATACCCATGTGCTTATGAATGTCGTGAGTGCACCGGAAGGAATTCCGCATGCTGTTCTTCTGCGAGCTGGCGAGCCAGTGGAAGGTTTGATACATATGAAGGAAAACCGTGGAGGACACATCAAAAAAGTGACTGATTTAACCAATGGTCCCGGTAAGCTCTCCAAAGCACTCGGCGTTACGATGGATTTTTACGGTCATCATTGGGCACAGAAACCACTATATATTTCAGAAGGGTTGCCCCAGAATGAAGTAGAAGCAGGTCCACGCGTAGGGATTGGAAATTCAGGCGAAGCTGTTCATTACCCATGGAGGTTTTATGAGAAAGACAATCCGTTCGTCTCTAAATACAGGAAATGAAGGATAGCAAATGACAATCTCGCGGTGTTAGCCGTTACAGAGAAGAATAGAGGACAATATGAAAAATATATTGAAGATGGGAAGTGCCTTCATAGGCATCATTGTCGGAGCCGGCTTCGCTTCGGGAAATGAAATTATGACGTATTTTACGAGCTTCGGTCTAATGGGAATCTTGGGTGCTATTGTGTGTACGGCATTGTTTGCCTATTTAGGAATGGTGCTGACGAGATTAGGTAGCCGTATGCAGACGAATTCTCATAAAGATGTAGTTTATAAAATTAGTGGACGATACTTAGGTATAGTAGTAGATGGAGTTATTATCTTTACACTGTTTGGCGTGGGTGTCGTTATGTTAGCAGGTGCAGGGGCCAATCTCCAGCAACAATTTGCGCTGCCTTCCTATGTTGGTAGTTTGCTCATGATCGTGTTGGTATTTTTAACCATGTTATT
This sequence comes from Sporosarcina obsidiansis, assembly GCF_009651005.1. Taxonomy (GTDB): domain Bacteria; phylum Bacillota; class Bacilli; order Bacillales_A; family Planococcaceae; genus Sporosarcina; species Sporosarcina obsidiansis. The sequence continues at coordinate 56,638 of NZ_WHVW01000011.1, read as the reverse complement.
AAATGTAGATAAAGTGGTTGGGGTGATCGGCAGTATAACGCCTTTTTTGATCATCACGGTTATTGGTGTGTCGATTTACAGTTTGCTGACGATGGATACGACATTTGCTGTCCTAGATCCCTTAGCGAAAGATGTGCCGACCACTTTGCCGAATTGGTTCTTATCAGCGATTAACTATGTATCGTTCAATATCGCGGTTGGTGCGTCCATGTCTATCGTGATGGGTGGTGCTGAGAAAAATGAAAAGACTGCGGCGTGGGGAGGTTTTGTTGGAGGCCTAGGCTTAGGTATCTTGATTTTATTGAGCCACTTGGCGCTTTTTTCAAAAGTAGATGTAGTAGCGGGCACGGAGTTACCGATGCTTGCGATCATCAATGATATTTCCCCTGTTTTTGCGACATTCATGGCGCTCATTCTCTATGGGATGATTTTTAATACGGCAGTTAGCATGTTCTACGCATTTGGAGCAAGGTTCATTGAAACAGGGACGCTAAAATTTAAAGTGTTTGTAGGCGGCGCCTTATTGATCGGTTACGCTTTAAGTTTCTTTGGTTTCACAAACTTAGTCAGCAATTTTTATCCGCTTGTCGGCAACTTGGGCCTGTTTTTAGTGGCTGCACTTATTTTCGCGTCATTCCGTATGCCGAAGAAAATATAGGGGGACGTTGAAAAAGATTTGGTTCGCATCAAAACGTAAATATAAGGATCCGTTTAAGTAAAGAATCAAGCCACTGACAAAACCCCCGCAAAATTCGCGGGGGTTTTCCTTCATCGTTAAACAGTTGCCAATTCAAGCTGTACAGCTGGACCAAAGAATTCGAAGTGGACTTTTTCTTCAGGTACACCGATCGCATAAAGCTGTTGGATGACGAACTCCATGAAACCAGTAGGTCCACATACATAGATATCACTGCCTTCAAGAACGTTTTCTTGCAAGAACTCACGAGTGAACATGCCATCTCCCTCTTCTGAATAAAGAGCTTTGTAGGCGGAGTTAGGTAATTTTGCATTCAATTGTTCAAGCTTTTCCGCAAATGCTTGTTGGCTACGTGTACGTGCAGAATGTAAGAACGCAACTTCACGCTCAGGTGACAAGTCTGCAATGGTTTGATACATCGCCATCATTGGTGTGATCCCAACACCACCGCTGATTAATGTTACCGGTGTTGTCGTTGTAGGCTCTAAGTAGAAATCTCCTGCTGGTGCACTGACTTCAATAATATCTCCAACGCTTGCCTGGTTATGCAAGTAACAAGACACCACACCATTAGGTTGTAGTGAATCCTCACGTTTTACAGAAATCCGGAATGTGTCATCATTTGATTTTTGTGACAAGCTATACTGACGGTTGACGATATTTTTTGCACCCGGGATGGACAGCCGGATCGTAATATATTGTCCTGGCAAGTAGTATGGCAATTTCTTTCCATCTACTGGCTTTAGATAAAATGAAGTAATGACATCACTTTCTGCTACTTTATCCACAATCTCGAAATTCTTGAACATTCTCCAGCCACCTTCAGCTTCAGCTGTATGGTCATACATTTCTGCTTCGACGCCGATGAAAGCATCCGCGATCACACCATAAGCTTCTGCCCATGCGTTGATGATTTCAGGAGTTGCTGCGTCTCCAAGAACTTCTTTAATCGCCCCTAACAAGTTTTCTCCTACAATTGGATAATGTTCAGGCAAGATACCGAGAGAACGGTGTTTATGTGCAATTTGTACGACAGCCGGCAAAATTGCTCCTAAATTATCAATATGTTGAGCAGCTGCATACACCGTGTTAGCGAGTGCTGTTTGCTGACGTCCTTGTGATTGGTTAGCGTGGTTGAAAATATCTAGCAATTCTGGATGTGCTTCAAACATATTTCTGTAGAAAACAGTCGTAATCGTTTTACCGTGTTGCTCGAGCACAGGTACAGTTGATTTAATAATATCGATCGTTTGTTGAGATAACATAAGGTAATGCACAACCTTTCCGTATTTGATGTTCCTATCATAAAACATTCGCTGGTTAAAAGCTATATATAAAATACATGTTTAAATAGAATACAAAAAATGGACACAGTTCATTCAATAAGCTGACATATAATGTGATTAGGATAAAGTAGTTACCTTTTAATGATAACCGGCTGTATATAGTTTATACACCGAGTGAAACCATCACATCTTTCGTCTGACTTGCTACTGTAGATAAGGATTTTTTGCTCGGAAATGTTATAATAGAAAGAGAAGTGAAAGTGGTGATATTATGCGTTTAACAATGTATACGGATTATTCGCTGCGTGTTCTAATTTTTCTAGCATCCAAACAACCTGATGAATTATCCACCGTGCAAGAAATCTCGGATGCTTATCAAATCTCTAAAAATCACCTCACAAAGATTGTCCATGAGTTGGGGAAGTTACAGTTAATTGAAACGATTCGTGGCCGTGGCGGAGGAATTCGTCTTAGTATAGATCCCAAGGACATAAATGTCGGTGAGCTCGTTCGCAAAACGGAAGACGATTTTCATTTGGTCGAATGTTTTGATCCGAATAAAAACCTGTGTGTGTTGTCATCGGCCTGCCATTTGAAGGGTGTATTATATGAAGCGCTCCAAGCTTATTTTGCCGTGCTGGATCGCTATACGATCGCTGACTTTCTTCATAATGCTGAAGATATCCATGCTTTATTATTTCCCACTAGTCAATCTTGAATAGTGTGATAAGATATAAATAGTAAACAGAGTGAATTAGGAGGAATTGAAGAATGTCAAAAGTGTTAGTTATCGGGCATAAAAACCCGGATACGGATTCGATTGCATCTGCTATTACGTATGCATATTTAAAACAGCAAATAGGAGTCGATGCAGAAGCAGTCCGTTTGGGAAATATTTCTAAAGAAACGGCGTATGCACTTGAAACTTTCGGTTTTGAAGCACCGCGCCTGATTGAAAAAGCTTCACCAGAAGTATCACAGGTGATCTTGGTTGATCATAATGAGAAGCAACAAAGTGTCGATGATTTGGACGAAGTACAGGTGTTGGAAGTTATTGACCATCACCGGATTGCGAACTTTCAAACGAATGATCCATTATATTACCGTGCAGAACCAGTTGGTTGTACGGCAACGATTCTGAATAAGTTATTTAAAGAACATGGAATCGAGATACCAAAGAATATTGCAGGTCTCATGCTATCTGCGATTGTATCGGATTCCTTGCTATTTAAATCACCGACCTTCACTGAGCAAGATCGAGTAGCAGCTGACGAATTGGCAGCTATTGCTGAAGTCGATGCCGCTGTATACGGTCTTGCTATGTTGAAAGCAGGGGCAGACTTGAGTGCCACTCCAGTACAAGAATTAGTCGGTCTTGATGCGAAAGAATTTATCTTTGGTGATATCAAAATGGAAATCGCACAAGTGAATGCGGTGGATCTGCAGGATATTTTGGGACGGCAAGCTGAACTGGAAGAGTTGCTTCTTCAAGTGATTGAACAGAAGAATCTTGACTTATTCTTATTTGTAGTAACAGACATTATTAATAGTGATTCTGTCATCATTGCATTAGGTAAGGAAGCGGAACGTGCAGGCTCTGCATTTAATGTATCGTTTGATAATAATTCCGCGTTGCTCAAAGGAATTGTGTCGCGCAAAAAGCAAATTGTGCCGGTCTTAACTGAAGCACTTTCATAATAAAAGGACTGTATAGAAAATCGTAAATCGGTTTCTATACAGTCTTTTTTTAGTTTAAATTAAGTGGCTCGGTAGCAGGGCCTTCAAGCACAGATCCATCTGCACGGAAACGGGAGCCGTGACAAGGACAATCCCATGTATTATCGCCTTTATTCCAACGAGTCCGGCACCCCATATGCGTGCAAATTGGTGAGTCGGTACGTGTAATATGACCTCCCGCAAATTCTTTTACTGTGCGACCTGTCAATAACAGTGCTCTGCTAAATAACGCGCCGAAATCTGTACGACCAGGGGAATACAGGTTGCTAGCTGGATTATGCCGTCCTACAATTGCATCTGAAATGATTTGTGCGCTGGCTAGGGAATTCGATAGCCCCCATTTCCGGTAGCCTGTACTAATGTAGACGTCAGGAGAAGCTGTTGAAATAGCTCCAGCATAGGGTACTAAGTCAGGTGTCGATGGATCTTGAGCTGACCATTTATAGACGACATCGGAATGCTGTAAGGTAGTCTTCAAATCGTCTGTGATGCGGTCATAATGGATCTGTGTGTCTTTATCTGCACCTGCGGGATGGGATTCTGCAGACAGTAATAAATACGATTGCCCATCAATGGTCGTCGTGCGTATGGAGCGCTTCGGATTGTCCACCGCGATATATTGATGATCAAAAGGAGTAGTTGTTTTTGCTGCTGCAATATAGGATCGTTCTACGTCTAATTTGAGAATTTGCATCCCTTCCAGTGCTTCGATTGGATAATGTGAGCAGATGATGAGCTGGCGGTAACGAATTTCCTTGGAAGACGACAGTTTGACGAAATGGCGATCTGTATCCAGTGCCGCGACTTGGGCAAGTTCAAATATCCGTGCACCTGCCTTCTGTGCGAGCTGCGCTAACTTTTGACCAAAACGAACAGGATGAATTTGCGATTCATTTTCTAATCGTAATGTCTTGGATGTTTCAAAAGGTAAATCAGCTGCCTTGCCTCCTAGTGTAAACGGTATGCCTATCGCTTCGTATGCTTTTTTCTCTCTTAGTAAGAGGTCAGTACCTTCTGCAGATTGAGAAAAAAGAACGGAATGAGCGTTCTGTATTTCATTGGCATCCGCGATGGAGCGTGCGAATTGGATGGCGTTTTCATTGGCGTTGAAATAAGTCTTTGCACTTTCTACATCAAATTGCTCAATCAAATCCGCATACACCAGATCATGTTGCGCTGTTAATTTACCAGTTGAGTTGCCTGTCGCTCCGTGTAAAATTGTATTCTTTTCTAATAAAATGACGTCTTTCCCTTGTTGCGCTAAGAAATAGGCATTTGCCAGGCCGCTAAGTCCTCCTCCAATGACTAAAACTTCACACGTAAGATCTCCATCTACTACGGGGTATGCTTCACGCGGATAAGCGGTTGCAAGCCATAATGATTCATTCATTTCTACACCTCATTCTTCAATTTCAATTGTTCCAAGCATTTATATTGTTGCCAAGTTTTCTTAATTCTAAAATAGAGATTAGAAAGGTGGCGGGATGAATGAAAATTGAAGTATGGTCCGATTATGTTTGTCCGTTTTGTTATATTGGAAAAAGACGCTTGGAGCAATCAGTAAAGCAAGCTGGCTTAGAGGGAAAAGTGGAGGTTCAGTATAAGGCCTATCAGCTGGATCCAAATACACCGGTTGCTTCTGATCTATCGTTATTGGAAGGATTAGCTGGAAAATTTAGTGTTAGTTTAGCAGAAGCTGAAAATATGATGAGAAATATTGAAGAGCAAGCAAAAACTGTGGGGCTTAATTTTCAAGTAAATAAAATGAAGACATCCAATACGATGGATGCTCATCGCTTAGCTAAATTTGCTCAACAATATGAAGTAGAGGCGCAAGTGACGGAACGTTTGCTACATGGCTACTTTGTGGAAGGTGAGCGCATCGATACAGAGCAAGTGCTTGTGGCGATTGCAGAAGAAGCAGGTCTGAATGCAGAGCAGACGAAAGCGATGCTTCATAGCGACGACTTTGTGAAGGACGTACAGGCGGATATTGAAGAAGCACGTAAGATTGGAGTGCAAGGAGTGCCTTTCTTTGTCATCAATCGGAAGTATGCAATTTCTGGAGCGCAGTCTACCGAAGCATTTGTAGAAGCACTCGAAAAGATTGCGGAAGAGGAAGGAATCAAACCAGCATTGCAGATGCTAGGTAAAGACTCTGGAAGTCAATGTGATGATGGTTCATGTGATTTGTAAATTTGTATGAGAAAACAGCAGTCGACATGTGATTTCCGCATTTTGACTGCTGTTATTTTATTGTACAGTACGATCCTCACTACTCTTGTTCACGATGATCGTCATCTTTATATCAATCGTATCTCCGACCATTACACCGCCAGCTTCAATCGCACGGTTCCAGGTCAATCCAAACTCTTTTCTCTTGATCGTCCCTTCCACCTCGTAGCGAGCTTCGGACGAACTAGTTTCTAAAGAAGTGATACAAAACAATATTTTCTTTGTTATCTGTTTAATAGTTAAATCTCCGGTCATTCTGTAAATGCCTTCTTTATCAAGATAGATCGATCTAGAGAAGAACGTCATATAAGGAAAAGTTTGCGCATCAAAAAAATCTTTTGAGCATAAATGCAGATCACGTTCCTTATTGTCCGTTTGAATTGAGCCAACATTGACCTGGAACTGAATGAAGCTTTTCGATAAGTCTGCAAGATTCCCTTCTATTTCACCAGAAAAGTCTTCGAACGTTCCTGTCACACTTGAGACCATCATATGAACTACTGAAAAACCAACTGTTGACTTGGCAGGATCTACTTTCCATTTATTCACTTTCACTCCTCCTTGTAGGACTTTAGTTATGTAAACTGTAATGGAAAATCTCGTAAATGTCAAAATGAAAAACCTTGTCAAAAAGTCCGAATGCAAGCATACTAATATAGTGATAAGAATGTTTCCGCCAATGGGAACAGGTAAAGTGAAAGGACTGGATGTAGATGTCAAAACATCGCTGGTTTCAAGAGCTTCAAATGAAAATACAGGACGGTTGGTTATTGCTCGATGAACCGCTGAACAAATATACGAAAACTCGTCTAGGTGGGAAAGCGGATGTCGTCGCAGCACCTGGAACTATAGAAGAAGTACAAACAGTTGTCACCTATGCTTATGAACAAAACATACCCATTTTATTACTTGGTAATGGTTCAAATATGGTTGTACGAGATGGTGGAGTTCGAGGTATTGTCCTCTATATGGCTAATCTCAATAAAATTCAAATTGATGGTACAACGATGATAGCAGAAGCTGGAGCCCATATCATCGATGCATCCAAGGAAGCAGCAAAGGCTTGTTTGACTGGTTTAGAGTTTGCATGTGGTATTCCAGGTTCGATCGGTGGAGCAATGGCTATGAACGCTGGCGCGTACGGCGGTGAAATTAAGGATATCATTACACAAGCCACGGTGATGGATCATACGGGGAAAGTTTTTGTTCTCTCCAAAGAAGAATTGGAACTTGGCTATCGAAAAAGTATCATTACAACGAAGGGCTACTACGTCTTGTCCGCAGAATTCCAATTAACGCCTGGAGTACAGTGTGATATTGATGCAACTGTAGCAGACTTAACTTTTCAGCGTGAATCCAAGCAACCGTTGGAATATCCTTCTGCAGGCAGTGTCTTCAAGCGGCCTCCAGGTTATTTTGCGGGGAAGCTGATTCAAGATAGCGGGCTGCAGGGCAAGGGATTCGGTGGAGCGGAAGTATCCACGAAACACGCTGGATTCATTGTCAACAAGAAGAACGCAACGGCCACTGATTATATCCAGACCATTCAAATGGTGAAAGAAGAAGTAAAGAAGAAGTTTGGAATTGACCTAGAAATGGAAGTCAAAATCGTCGGGGAAGAACTTTCCGAATGATACATGTAGCATCTCCATTACGTTTCAACGTGATGGAGGTGCTTTTGTTTATGAAATATGCTGTCTACACTATCCAACCAATTGGTACGTTCGGTCAGGTGATTTATTGTGCATTGCCAGTTTTTTACTCGCATTGAACTCGTTTCTATTCCAATTAAAAACAAGCGACGAACAACCAATTGGCTGTTGTCACTTGTTTCCATGTCTTTTCTTATTGAGATGCTTCTTCAATCATGAATTTTACACTGGATTTTATTTGGTTCCAGCACTTCATCATCCTCAATATGAACTTGGCAAATTCTATTGTTCTGAATGAATTTGAAAATACCATTATTGAAGTCAGTACCGATTTCCTTGAAGAAGATTCCTTCATATTGTGCGTGTTTGGATAGTGTGAAATTTATACGAAAGCTATCACCATCTGGGACTAGATAGGCCCGCACACCCTTTTCAAAAGACCCTTCCACTTCATGTTTAATGGCACGGTCTACGGAGACGACATGGAAATCAACGAATGAAATTTCTCGTAGCAAGACATTCATGAATGAACCTTTCGTGATTTCTTCCCAACGACTTTGTGCGGTTTGGCCAATGATGATTTGTGTAATGCCATAATGGTGGGCGACTTCTTTGATGACTTTTGCGGTAGGACGTTTTTCGTCGTCGCGGATAATGAATGCTTCTACGTCCAACTCTTCAGCAAGTTCTTTCCAGCGATCAATGTATTCCGATTTCTCTGCATCAAAGTCATCCAGTGGTGCCGAATCGACAGTCAAGATATACAGTGGACAATCCATGATCGCCGCAATTTTATATCCTCTTTTAATGAGACGTTCACCATTTGGACCGTAATACACACAAACGAGAATGCTCTCGTCCATACGGCTTTTCATTTTGCCCATAATGACTCTTCACCTCTTCGTATTCGATAAGTTTATTGATTTTTCATTGAATCCGTTTAACGTTGTGTATGGATTACGCCATATCACAATCTATCTACTAGCTAGTTTACAGGGGGTGGCCGCGTTTTCTATGCGGGATCGTGTAAAATAGTGTATAATTTTCAGTAGAGAATGAACCCTCTACTTAGAGTCCCATTATCCATAACGAATGCTGTTCAGTCAAGAGGGTTTAGATTGTTTGAAGCATTAACATAGTTTTTTATAGGAGGTGTAAGGTTGATTACCGTCTTGCTGGCAATTTTTATTCCATTTATCGCAGCATGTTTGGTTCCATTTATACATAAATTTTTAACCGGTCGGCGGATCGGTTGGTTTGTAATGGCTGTTCCTTTGTTCTTATTCATACTTCTCCTACGTTTAGTTCCTTCGTTATCAGATGGTTCCACTTATACTTATACTTTTCCATGGATTCCTTCAGCAGACGTCCATTTTTCGACGTATTTAGATGGATTGAGTATGATTTTCGCTCTGTTGATTACAGGGATCGGTAGTTTAGTCGTGCTCTACTCTATTTTTTACCTTTCCGAACGAGAAGCGATTGGTCGTTTCTATACATATTTGCTGCTGTTTATGGGCGCAATGCTCGGAGTTGTCTTGTCTGATAACTTAATCGTGCTATATGTGTTTTGGGAACTGACTAGCATTTCATCCTTCTTGCTTATCGCTTTCTGGTATCATCGCAAGCAATCGAGATATGGCGCAAAAAAGTCTATGTTGATTACCGTGACAGGCGGCATTTTCATGCTCGCTGGATTTTTGTTGCTTTACAGTATGACGGAAACTTTTAGTTTACGGGAATTGATTGGAATGCGAGAAGTGATAGCGGCAGATTCACTCTTCGTTCCTGCCATGCTACTTGTCTTAATTGGTGCGTTTACGAAGTCTGCGCAGTTTCCTTTTCATATTTGGTTGCCGGATGCGATGGAAGCACCGACGCCTGTCAGTGCGTACCTACATTCTGCCACAATGGTGAAAGCGGGGATCTATCTTGTTGCACGTTTTACGCCTGTATTTGCAGGCCATGCTACGTGGTTTTACATTGTGTCTTGTGTTGGTTTGTTAACCATGATATGGGGTTCTGTCAATGCGGTGAAGCAGACAGACTTGAAAGCGTTGCTGGCTTTTTCAACGGTGAGTCAGCTTGGCATGATTATGAGTTTGCTTGGTGTCGGATCGTTGGCGTTCGCTTCTTCAGAGAGTACACATGTTGCGCTGTTTACGGCAGCTACGTTTGCGGCGTTATTTCATTTAATCAATCATTCGACGTTTAAGGGTTCTTTGTTCATGGTAGTTGGGATTTTGGACCATGAGCTCGGTACGCGTAACATCAGAAGGTTGGGCGGTTTGGCGACGATCATGCCCATTACGTTCTCTATTGCATTGATCGGTAGTTTTTCAATGGCAGGATTACCTCCTTTTAACGGCTTCTTGAGTAAGGAACTTTTTTTTGAAGCGATGCTCTCCCTCAAGGAAGCCAACTTGCTGACAATGGACTCCCTTGCATTGCTGTTCCCACTTGTCGCTTGGATCGGAAGTGTTTTCACGTTCATTTATTGCATGATTATTGTGTTCCAGTCTTTCTTAGGCAAGACTCCGGAGCCTTTTCCTGGACAGCGCCCTGCACATGAAGCACCTATTCAGATGTTGGTTGCACCACTTGTATTAGCTAGTCTCGTTCTACTGATTTTCTTCTTTCCGAATACGCTTGGAACGTATATTTTGGGACCTGCTATGCTTGCAGTGTATCCACAATTTGAAAGCCTGAACGGATTGGTACCAGAGATTCATGCATGGCATGGTTGGAAAATGCCCATTTTTATGACTATTGGTGTGGTATTGCTCGGTGTGCTCCTCTATCGCTTTTTGCGATACTGGAAAGGTATTTACCAATTAGGTATTTTACAGTGGACGTTGGATCGTTTGTACAATACATTTTTATTGTGGATGGAAACAACGGCAACAAAGATCACGAAAACCTATATGACTGGTTCTGTGCGTGATTACGTGGCGTATATCATGCTATTCTTCATTGCATTTCTAGGTATCGGATTAGTAGGTATTCCCCAATTTGTGTTTGATTTTTCAAAGGATGCACCAATAGAAATCAATGAAGGCCTCATCGTTTTCGTGATGATGTGTTCGAGCATTGCGATTTTGTTTGCGCGCTCGCGGATTACGGCCATTATTTTAAATGGTGTACTCGGATATTCTATCGCGATTTTATTTGTTGTCTTTCGCGCGCCTGATCTAGCGTTGACGCAAATCATCGTAGAGACGGTTACCACTGTTTTGTTTTTGCTTTGCTTTTATTTTTTGCCAGAATGGCGGGTGGAACGAAAATCTATATCTATGAAATGGCGCAATGGGCTGATCGCAGCGGCTTCTGGCATCGTTGTTACAGTAGTGGCGTTATTAGTGCAAGGCCATTCGTTCTATCCTTCTATTTCAGTCTATTATGAATCAGCCTCGCGATTAGCGGGTGGACTGAATGTAGTTAACACCATCCTCGGTGATTTCCGAGCGTTTGATACGATGCTTGAAGTGTTGGTTCTGTTTATCGCAGGGCTTGGTGTGTTTTCATTAGTTAAGTTGCGACGCAAGAAGGGAGCGGATCATCCTGAAAAAAAATGATGTAATCTTGCAGACCGTGACGAAAATTGTGTTTTTTATCATTTTAACATTTGGAGTGGAATTGTTTTTGTCTGGCCATAACAATCCAGGTGGCGGTTTTATTGGTGGATTGGTGCTCTCCTCGGCGTTTGTGTTGCTGTATCTTGTCTATGATATCGAGACGGTTCATCGGGGAACACCGTTTGATTTTAAGCGTGTCGCTGCGTTAGGTGTTTTATTGGCGGTAGGCACGGGTGTATTGTCTTTAGTGTTTGGCGCTCCTTTTTTATCGCAGACGACAAAAGTTGTAGATTTACCGGTATTTGGAGAAACGGAACTTGGGACGATGACGATTTTTGAAGCAGGCGTTGCACTGACGGTACTTGGAGTGGTAGTAACGATTATTTTGGGAATCAGTGAGGATGTGGAGTAATGGAAACATTAATTACCCTTCTGGTTGGTGTATTGGTGGCGGTAGGTGTCTATTTGCTACTATCAAAGGAAATGTTGCGGATGATTTTAGGAACCGCAATTCTTTCTCATGCTATTCATTTGTTATTGCTGACGATGGGCGGTTTAAAAAAGGGAGATGTACCGCTACTTCAAGAATCGGCAGCGGAGTATACAGATGCTTTGCCACAAGCCTTGATATTGACTGCGATTGTCATTAGCTTCGCGGTTACAGCTTTTTTATTAGTGTTGTCCTATCGAGTCTATCAGGAGTCTGGTCGAGGACTTGAATTGCGAGGGCAGAAGGATGAATAATTTACTAGTAGTACCAATGATTTTGCCTATTTTGATGGGAGTTCTCCTTGTATTTCTTCGGCCATATATCCGGCTTCAACGGCTAGTAAGCGTCATTACCTTGGCATTGTCTGCTGGCGTGGCGGCATACTGCTTGGTACATATCCATCAAACTGGCATCATGAGATTAGATTTTGGGGATTGGCTGCCGCCACATGGCATTTTATTTGTAGGCGATTCGTTTGCTATGTTGCTCGTGCTGGCGGCTTGCGTGGTGTCTGGTATCATCCTGCTCTATGCGTTCGTGACAACAGGAGTAGAGACGGAGAAGATGTTTTTTTATCCATTCTTTCTTTTTTTAGTTGCAGGTGTCAATGGATCTTTTCTGACGGGTGATTTGTTTAATTTATTCGTCTGTTTTGAAGTGATGTTGCTTGCATCATATGTTCTCCTTACATTGGGTGGACGTAAGACGCAGTTGAAGGAAGGCATCACATATGTACTGATCAATGTGCTGGCCTCTTGGTTTTTCTTGCTAGGTGTAGCCTATTTGTATGGCGCGATCGGTACATTGAATATGGCACATATCGCGGTCCGTGTATCAGAAGTGGGTCAAGGACCGCTGCTTACTTTAATCAGTATCGTATTTTTATTGGTATTCAGCTTGAAAGCCGGATTGTTGTTGTATTTCTGGCTCCCGGGTTCGTATGCTGCACCTCCTACAGCAGTGGCGGCATTATTTGGCGCCTTGTTGACGAAGGTGGGTATTTATGCGCTATATCGGATGTTCACATTAATATTTGTGCATGATCCCCTGATTTTTCGAATGATCGGTGTATTAGCAATCGTGACGATGGTTGGAGGTTGTTTGGGTGCTATCGCGTATTCGGATATTCGTCAAATTGTTTCCTATAATGTCATCATTTCAGTTGGTTTTGTATTAGCAGGCCTTGCGATTTCGAACCAAACTGCTTTTCAAGGGGCTAGTTACTATTTGGTTCACGATATGGTCAGTAAAGCATTGTTATTTTTATTGGCAGGTACGGTGGTGTATTTGACAGGGCGCTCGAAGTTTACGGAGCTTAGTGGGCTGATCCGAAATTATCCGCTAGTTGGCTGGTTGTTTTTCCTGACAATGCTTGCCATTGCGGGGATTCCACCGTTAAGCGGTTTTATCGGCAAAGTGTATCTTGGCTTGGGTGCAATTGAGACGGGTTCGTATATGCTCTTAGCTGTAGCATTCTTATCCAGTATCGGTGTGCTGTATTCATTGCTTCGTATTTTCTTGAATAGTTTTTGGGGAGAAACGACAATTAGTGAAGATGATCAGGTTCCCTTTGAAAAGAGCCTTGGTTTGCCGCTCGTACTACTTGCTACATTAGTGGTCGGGATGGGGATTGGCGCAGAACTGCTGGCTCCTTATATTCAAGATGCAGCAAATACCTTATCCGATCCTGAACTATATATTCGAGCAGTTCTTGGTGACGATTTAGAGTAGAGAGGGGGATGTAGCATGCCATTACAGCTTCTACTGAACTTATTCATCGCGTTTTTATGGATGACCTTGATGGATGAAGACGAGTTGAAGTTCACTACATTTTTTATGGGTTTTTTAGTCGGGATAGGTATCATATTTTTTATGAACCGTTTTTTCGGCACGCATTTTTACTTGCGAAGAATTTACGCAGCTTGTAAGCTCTTGCTTATTTTTATTAGAGAATTGATTCAATCTAGCATCGTCGTCATTTCCCAGATTGTGCGACCGACATTACGCATCAAGCCAGGCATATTCAAGTATGAAACGATCTTAACGAGCGATGTGGAAGTGACGATGCTGTCCATGCTACTGACGCTAACGCCAGGTTCTGTGGTGATGGAAGTTTCTCCGGAAGGGAACGAGTTGTATATTCACGCAATGGACGTAGAAGAGTCTCGTGAAGGTCTCATTAAGCAATTGAAAAATTTCGAGAAGGCCATTATGGAGGTGACGCGATGATCGCAGGCATGCTGACTATATCGGTAATACTGTTCGCGTTGACCATTTTTGTGGCGGTTATTCGGATTATTTTAGGCCCTTCCTTGCCTGATCGTGTGGTGGCCCTTGATGTGATTGGTGTTAACTTGATTGCAACTATTGCGGTGGTGTCTGTCATGATGAATACGAAAGCCTTCTTAGAAGCCATTTTAATTCTAGGTATCCTTTCATTCATTGGCACAATAGCATTTTCGAAATTTATCGAGAGGGGGAAAATCGTTGAGCGGAAGCGAGATGGGTGAGTTTGCGGGTGCTTTGTTGATTTTGACGGGTGGTATTGCCAGTATTCTTAGTGTGTTCGGGCTGATCCGGCTGCCGGATGTCTATACGAGATCGCATGCTGCGACAAAAAGCTCGACGTTGGCAGTTCTATTGACGTTGTTAGGCGCATTTGTCTATTTTCTTTTCTCAGAAAACTTCATTAGTGTGCGATTGTTGCTTGGAATTGGATTTGTCTTTCTGACTGCACCGGTTGCTGGGCATGTAATCATTCGGGCGGCTTATCGTTCGAAAGTCAAGCTAGCGGATATCTCAACAGAAGATGAGCTTTTCGAAAAAATTCATGGAGAAAAAATGGAGAATTCCGGTTGATCGAATTTATTCAAACAGCTATTTGAGTAATTTGATTTTTCTTACAGTACTCTATATAATGACCGTAATCTTAAGTCTATTGAATGAGGTGGCAATGTGGCAAATCTAGATTCATGTGATGTGACGATCGTACACGAAGATGTAGTTCGAAAAATTAAAAATGAACTTCCTGATGTGGGGGAGATGGTGCAAATATTTAAAGCACTAGCTGATGAAACACGTCTGAGAATTGCCTATTCCCTAACAATGGAATCTGAAATGTGCGTTTGTGATGTAGCGGCGGTAATTCAATCCTCATCGGCTACGGCTTCTCATCACTTACGCTATTTGCGCGAACATTCATTGGCGAAATCAGAAAGACGGGGAAAAATGGTATACTATTCTTTGGCAGACAAGCATGTAGCTGATTTGGTGAAAATTGCGCATGAGCATGCAATGGAAGCAGAAAAAACCACGTAATCGAACCAGTCAGTGAAGCGCTTGCTATAGAGAAGGCAAGATGGAGGAATTTTGATGCGCTTACAAGAGTGGACAATAGAGGAACAAGATTTATTAATTCATTTTATGACAACGAATTCCTGGCCATATCATGACATTAGTCAGCCTGGCCGTGAATTATTAGAAAAGTCTATTGAAGAAGGCGGCTATGCATCCGATGATGTAAAGACGTTTTGGATTGAGAATAACGAAAATGAAAAAGTGGGAATCGTCAAAGTGTATGATCTTCAAGAGGATATCCCACTTTTTGATCTACGGATTGCAGACCGTTACAGAGGATATGGATATGGCTCTCGTGCATTAAAGAAGCTGACGCAGTATGTGTTCGAACTACCGGAACAGAAAATCCGAATAGAAGGGCATACCCGCCATGATAATGCAGCGATGCGTACGGCCTTTGAACGTGCAGGCTTTGTTAAGGAAGCTCATTTGCGACAGGCTTGGTTTTTTCCGAAAGAAAATACGTACTATGACGCGGTTACGTATGGGATGACTCGGGAAGATTATCTGGCAGGTACAACAACGCCTGTACGTTGGGAAGATCGGGAAATGTACGAAAAAAGTATCCCTGATTTTAAAGAACACTTTGAAACGGAACGCTTAGTCTTACGTGCACCAGAGTTGAACGACGCGATGGATGTATGGGGTGCAATTTCTCGTTCGATGCCGTCTCTGCGACGTTGGTCAAAATGGGCACAAAACGATGTGACAATTGAGACGACTGAGGATCATGTCCGTCAAGCAGTTGCCGAATTTATCAGTCGAAAGAACTTAACTTTTCATTTGTTTTTGAAAGAATCAGGTGAATTTATCGGTTCTGCCAGATTACATCATATTGATTGGCGAATTCGCAAGTTTGAAGTGGACTATTGGCTAGATATGAAGTTTGAAGGACAAGGCTATATGACAGAGGCGATTAGAGGGCTTGTAAGTTTTGCTTTTGAAGATTTGCAAGCTCAGCGGGTGGAATTTCATTGTGATGAAAACCATTGTAAAGGTCGCGCTGTGGCGAAACGAGCAGATTTTCAGCTAGAAGGAGTTCTACGAAAAAATGCTTCCTCTGCTAACGGGAAAGACTTGCGAAATACATGTCTGTACGCAAGAATTACCTGAATGCAGAAGAAGCATAGATTGGATTTTCACTATATTGATCGTCTACCGGTAAGTAACTGTAGGATGAAGATAATACCTGCTACTACTAGAAGAATGTGAATAAATCCGCCACCGATCTTCATAACTAGGCCAACTAGCCATAACGCAATAAGGACTACAATGATGAGCCATAATAAACGAGCCATGTTGGATCACTCCTTTTCTTTGTTGTGTAGGTTGTTTACCCATCCAATTAAATCTTAAACTTCTATGACAAATTCTTAGAATGATTGCAGTCAAATTAGGAGGCGATGTCATGGCTACACCAAGTATGGAAGACTATATCGAACAAATTTATTTACAATTGGAAGCAAGAGGAGAAGCGCGTGTGTCAGATGTGGCAGAGGCGCTTTCTGTGCTTCCATCGTCAGTGACTAAAATGGCGCAACGCCTTGATAAAGAAGGTTATGTGCATTATGAACGTTACCGAGGGCTCGTATTGACCGATCGAGGGTTACGTTTTGGGAAAAAGCTAGTACACCGTCATGAATTATTAGAACAATTCCTGCGTATCATTGGGGTGGAAGAAGAAAACATTTATGGAGATGTGGAAGGAATTGAACATCACCTTAGCTGGAATGCGATGGATCGTATCACGGACTTAGTGGAAACATTAGAGGAAGATCCCGAGTTCATAAAGAAGTTAAAAAGTAGAGCACTCTAGAAAGGAATATAATTTATGACACAATTACAATCAGGCAAGCTCGCTAAACTCAAAATTCTTCGACAAGAAGGCTCGCGATGGGTGCTGGATGCAGACGGAGAAGAGATTTATTTGAATGTCTCTGAAGCGCCAGATTTAGAAGAACACGCGACTGTAGAGGTTTTTCTCTATATTAATAGAAGAGGCGAATTAGCGGCGACTGCACAGCTCCCGACTGTCACTATAGATACATTTGGATGGGCAAAAGTGATTCGTCTAGAGAGGGAAGAAGGCGCATATGTCGATATCGGCTCGTCTTTTGAAGTGTTGGTCAATCGCGCGGATTTTCCGCAATTAAAGAAGCTGTGGCCACAACCGGGTGATGAATTGTACATGACATTGCGTACGGATCCAGGTGGGAATTTATTCGGACGTTTGGTCACTGAAGAGCGAGTACAGGAGCACTACTCGATCGCTGAAGAAGAGATGAACAATCAGAACTTAAAAGCGAGAGCTTATCGTCTATTACCTGTAGGTTCGTTTTTCTTAACGGAAGATTTATATCGAATTTTTGTCCATGAGACCGAACGACTGCAGGAACCGAGATTAGGGGAAGAAGTAGAGCTTCGGATTATCGGTGTACGTGATGATGGCACGCTCAATGGATCGTTGTTGCCTAGAAAACAAGATCGTCTGCAGACGGATGGTGGACAAATTTTATCGTACTTGGAAGAGGCTGGCGGGAAGATGCCGTTTACCGATCAATCGTCTCCTGATGAGATTAACGAGATGTTCCAAATGAGTAAAGGTGCCTTCAAACGTGCCCTGGGGAAGTTGATGAAAGAAGGAAGAATCGTACAGCAGGACGGTTGGACCACTCTCAAATCG
Organism: Sporosarcina obsidiansis; assembly: GCF_009651005.1. Lineage (GTDB taxonomy): Bacteria > Bacillota > Bacilli > Bacillales_A > Planococcaceae > Sporosarcina > Sporosarcina obsidiansis. Next base: position 38,926 of record NZ_WHVW01000011.1, on the reverse strand, counting down.
TAAATCTAACGCAACTTTTTGATTTGCCTCATCGTATCTATTGTATAGAACAAGGAGGGGAAACCGAATGAGAAAGGGTTTTTCATTTATATTGGCCGTCATTTTGATGATCGGCATCATGACACCTTCAGCTGTTTTGGCAGACGAAGTGATCAATGAAAAGTTAGGTGTGCCGATTGTCGTATATGGTGCGAATCTATCGGAAGCTGAAAAAGAAAGCGTCAAAAAGGATTTGAAAGTGGCAGAAGAAGCCGAAGTGGAAGAGCTGTCTGTAGACGGTAGCGATTTGATAAAATACATTTCAGGTGGCGACCGTAACGCGCGCATGTATTCTTCTGCGAAAATTACTAGGCAGGAAGAAGGCGAAGGACTTGTCATTAATATCGTCACTCCTGACAATATTACACAAGTAACTGCTGATATGTATGCGACCGCCATGCTGACAGCGGGCATTGAGGATGCAGTCGTTGAAGTAGCAGCTCCGAAAAAGGTAACTGGTCATTCTGCGTTAGTAGGTATTTATAAGGCGTATGAAGTATCGGGAGAAGTACTCGATACGGAGCGGACCGATACAGCAAATGATGAATTGAGTCTTGCGACGAAGCTATCTGAAAAAGCGGGCGTTGACAAAGACGAAGTAGCTCAATTATTGACTGATATTAAGAAGCAAATTGCTGAGCAAAAGCCTGCAACGAAAGAAGAAGTTGAACAAATTGTCAATGATCAACTGAAGAAGTTAAATATCCAATTGAGCGATGCAGATCGTCAATTATTGATTGACTTGATGGATCGGATATCGAAGTTGGATATTGATTTCACGAAGCTAAATGAGCAGTTAACTGACATGGCTTCCAAGATTAAAGATAAGTTGGGTGACATCGACCCAAGTTTTTGGGAAAAGGTAAAAGAGTTTTTTAGGAATATGGCAGATTCCCTTAAATCGTTGTTTAGTTAAGATCCAATCGTGGTAGGGTAAAGAGTAGGAGATGAAATGAAAAAGGAGAGATTCGAATGAATGAAAATAAAGACATGGAGTTGCCGGAAGAATTAGATTTTGAACTTGCCGACTTAGGTGGACATAAATACGCTTACCAGCATAAAAACCAAGGTCATGTGATTGCGGAAATTGAATGGTCGGAAGATAATGGGATCATGATGATGACACACACATACGTGGATGATTCTTTAAGAGGCCAGGGAGTCGCAAAAAAACTACTCGACCAAGCAGCAGAAAATGCGCGGGAAAAAGGATTAAAGATGAAAGCAATCTGTTCTTATGTAGTGAATGCATTTGACCGAAGTGATGAGTACAACGATGTAAAGGCATAAGTCTAACCGACTGTTTTGCTATACAGTGAAGTAACCACATCGCTTTTTTTGAAACTTTTTCACTTCTCTGGCGTATAACTGAAAGGGAAGTAAACTTGAAGAAGAGGATGATGTGGAAATGATCAATCGGACAGCAGAAAGAGTACTTTCTATAATAGCAGCTGTTTTCACAACTATTGGTTTGATAGGAACTGTGTTGATCGGTTTTTTCGTAAATGCAGCAATTTCTGATCCTGAAATAAAAGAAGAAATGCGTTTAGGAATGGCAAGTGATGGCACGCTCACGCCTTCCGAAGTGGAAATGTTTATGAGTTTCTTTGAATCGATTTCTGTATTGATATGGATTGGAGTTATCGCGGCATTTGTTAGTCTCGTGTTGAATATTATAGGAACTGTGAAGATCTGGAATAGCTCCAACCCAAAGGCAGCTGGAACTTTATTTATCATAGCGGGTTTATTTGGGGGCATCATTTCATTGCCGTCGATCCTGTTATACATTGCAGGAATCATTTGTTTTACCAAGAAGCAACCAATGGAACCCCAACCTTCGATAGATGAAATGTCTGCTACTCAAACAAATTGGATAAACTGAAAATAATACATGTAAAAACCCTTTTCTCCTTAGGAGAAAAGGGTTTTTACATGTATACCGGCTGCTTGACCGGCAGAGAATAATGAATAGTTTCAACAGGAAGACCTTCAAATAATTCTTGGAAGGACTCTACCAGAAGGAATCCTTGATCTACGTAGAAGTTACCAAGTTCATCTGCACGGTTATCCAAATATACATCGATTTGCTGTGCATCACGTAGCTTGTCCAAAGCTGCTGAAAGTAACATTTCTTCATAACCTGACTGCTGATGTGATGGAAGAACATGAAGAGCAGTCACTTCACACTCACCGTCTTCGTCGATGGGTGTATGACTTAAATAACCAACAGGAAGCATTTGCGGATCCATGGCAATTAAGATTGTAGTTTTTTCTAGTTGTTTTCGTAACATCAAATCCGAATAAGAGCGATCAATAAATGCCTCGAGCACCTCTGTCGGGATATAGTCTTGAAACGTATGACAACAGGAAGTGAGGGCTATATATTGAACATCTCGAATATCATCTAACGTCATTTGCCGAATCATGATGGTATCACTCCCAACTCTCTTTCTATGTAGTATATCAAATTTACTGTCTCAAAACTACGATGTCATGAAAATGAAATATACTATTCTGGCAATTTACTTGGCGTACAAATGTTTTGTTTTTGTGTTGAATAGTGTAGGGGGAGTGGTCCTTGTATCGCTACGGCGCTGGGGGATTGCCTTACGCCAAGAGCCAATTAGCAAAGGGCGCCAAGTTGTCTCTTGGCAACGGCTGACCCCGCAGTTGCGCCTACGCTGGTGACTGGTTTTTGTATGTGAAGTCAATTCATTTTGAGATTTGTTTAGTTGAATTTAATACCTCCTTCTTGTGTAGGGTGAGTGGTCCTGTAACCGCTACGGCGCTGGGGGATTGCCTTACGCCAAGAGCCAACAAGCAAAGGGCGCTCGTTGTCACTTGGCAACGGCTGACCCCGCAGTTGCGCCTACGCTAGTGACTGGTATTTGTATGTGAAGTCAATTCATTTTGAGATTTACTTAGTTGAAGTTAACACCTCCTTCTTGTATAGGGTGAGTGGTCCTAGTACCGCTACGGCGCTGGGGGATTGCCTTTCGCCAAGAAGCCAATTAGCAAATGGCGCTAGTTGTCTCTTGGCAACGGCTGACCCCGCAGTTGCGCCCACGCTAGATAGTGAGAGCTGTTGAATTACAGCTTCTGTTCGTAGGTTGCAATCATAAAAAGAAGAGTGTGGTGAGTGAACCTGGTATCTTTTCATTCGTAGTATAAATCCCCGCGCTAAGTAACTAACTTATTGCAAGACGTTTGAAAATATAGTGGTCGGGTATATTAGCATTAAGTAGAAAACCACTACAATCAATTATGATGGAGGATGGTATACATGGCAGGTAAATCGAAAAATGGCTTATTGATGGCTACCTTAGCAGCAGGAGCGTATGCATATTTCAGTAAAAAAGAAAATCGCGACAAAGCAATGGAAACAGTCGGTACATTAAAGGAAAAGCTTGATTCTTTTATGAACAATAACAAGTTAGTTGATCAGAGCACAGAAAAAGTTGGACATTCGGACCCGGAAGACTTTGGAGACAATAATATGGTTTCGGAAGGTGCCCAAACGAGTGTTCATTATTACAATCAAGAAGTACAAGATCCTGATAAGAAGTCATCAGAAAAAGATGGCCTCTACAAGAAAAATAAAGACATCTCAGACAATAAGCCTCTCTACAACAAAGCGGAGTCCACCAAACAAGCGGAAAAAGATAACAAAACAAATTAAGCATATTCATACTAAAAGCGTCTCTTTTAAAGAGGCGCTTTGATCTATATATATCAGTAAATCTAGAAACTATAGATAAATTTGGTGATTCAGGTAAAATGATTTACATATAATAGTTCGTCATGAACAAGCTGATATATAGAATGAGTGAGGTGATACTCATGACCAGCGAAAAATTAGATGCCTCTAACCTCGAACTGATTAATACTGTTGAAAAGAAAGTCAATGTACAAGAGGCAGATGTTTTCTTCCGGTTAGAAGCTGAATTGCTACAACAGATTTTTAGTCTGGAAAGAGACAAAGCGCGCCATACGTTTAAAGAAATTCAGGATATATTATCGATCCATACACCTGAAATTTCATTTAAAATTATTCGCAATTATTTTATCGTTCTTTCGTCAATTGTAACCCGACAGTTGCAAGAAGCGTCTATTTTAAATGAAAAAAAAGCTTTTATTTTCAGTGCTACCTGCATGGAATTGATCGACGCCAATTTGACAATGAAAAATGTGAGTGAAATTGGTGATGAGCTTATTGAATTCTACCTTTACATCTTGAAAGAGAAAGAGAAGCCTACATTTGCACACGAAACAGTAAATCAGGTGATTGAGTACATAGATCAGAATGTGGAAAAGCAATTGATTGTTGAAGAGATCGCCCAACGGTTCAATGTGAGCACCAGTCATCTTTCTCGGATATTCCGTGAACATACCACGGTTACGTTAGTGGAGTTTATTACGATCCGGAAGATAGAGGAAGTTCAATATTATTTGCGTTTTACTGACCAGAAAATAGCAGAAATAGCAGAAAGATTTCACTTCTGCAATCAAAGTTACTTTACTCGTGTTTTCAAAAAGTATACTGGACTGACGCCTAGACGTTTCCGCAAAGACTTAGACGGGAATTACTTTCAATTTACGATGAAAAAAGATGATTCGCTGTAAATCTTACGCTGTTTGCTGTATACTTTTCTATAGTTTGAGATAGCGTAGGTGAAATCATTGAAAAAGAGAATTAGTCTAGTAAGTTTATTGGCTATTACCGCTGTGTTTTTAAGCGGTTGTTCAGGAGTGGAAAATAAAACCGGCTTCTTTTACAGTTCGTTTGTTAAGCCGATGGAGTGGCTTCTTCATTATCTTGGGGAGACGTTTGGCGGTAACTATGGATTTGCGATCATCCTCATCACAGTAGCAATCCGTTTGATTTTAATGCCATTAATGTTGAAAAACTATAAAGCTCAACAAGAGATGAAACTTAAAATGGATGCACTGCGACCTGAAATGGAAGATATCCAAAAACGGTTGAAAGAAGCAAAAGAGAAAGATGAAAAAGAAGAGCAAATGAAATTACAGCAGGAAATGATGGGACTTTACTCTAAGCATGGTGTCAATCCATTAAATATGGGCTGTCTACCGCTAGTTATTCAAATGCCAATCATCATGGGGCTTTACTTTGCGATTCTTTATGCTCCGCCTGAAGTGAAAAATCATGAATTTTTGTGGTTTAAATTAGGAGAGCCAGATATTATTATGATGCTAGTTGCTGGCGCTGTGTATTTTGTTCAAGCACGTGTATCGTTATGGACGATGCCAGAGCAACAACAGCAACAGATGAAGTTGTTTATTTACATGTCACCTATTATGATTATGTTCATTTCCTATACCGTTATGGCGGCACTTCCGTTATATTGGGCCGTTGGCGGATTGCTTCTAATTTTCCAGACGTATCTTGGACGTAAGTTTTATTATAAGCATGTGGATAGCCCAGTGGTTGAAAAAAAATAAGGTTTACGAAGAGCTGGTACATGCCAGCTTTTTTTGTTGCCGTAAGCAGAAAGGGAGAGTTGGATGAAGGCAAAATGGGTCATGGGGTTGGCAATTGCTGTTTCAGCCGCCGTATCTTTGTATTTTATTGTCCAATTGAACTTAGAGTTCGCTATCTTGTCTATGCTGGTAATGTTTACGTTAACTAATGCCTCACGCGCGGTGATGTATAAAAATCAAGGTCTAGCGCGTGAGTCCAAATGGATGTTGTGGATGTCGATGTTTTTTGCAGTAGCTTCATTGGGGATGTTGGTCTATATTTTACTATTCTAATTGGGTTTTTCTAAATTCAAATAAAAGGAATAGCCACTCTGAAAAGGCAGGTTTTCATTCTAGATATCTTCTACTGTGATTCGCCGTTTTGACCACAAAATAAGAAAGAAAGCGGCGATCGAACAGACAGCCATACTCAAGAAGGCTAGCCGAGGTGACTGGTCATACAGATAGCCGGCTGGGAACGTTAAGAGCGCGGTACTTAAACTCATGGCTACTGCTGCATACACACCTTGTGCGGATGCGATGAGGGAATGAGGTAGGTTGTTGGATATATATCGAATGAATGCAAAATGCGCCATGCCAAATGAAGCAGAATGTAGTAATTGAGTAGCAATAAAAATACCGACCACAGGAAATAGGAAGATCAAGATCCATCGTACCGTAGAACCGACAGCAGCGATCATAAATATGGTGGATGTTTTGGCTTCTGCCAATAGCCGATCCGCCTGTGTGAAGAATAAGATTTCGAACAGAACTGCGATATTGAGGATCACACCTATATAAAACCCATTGATTCCCATGCCATCCAAGAAAATAAAACCGTAATTATAATAGGAAGCATGTGCTCCTTGCAGTAATATTGCGATAAACAAAACAATGACAAAGGGTTTATTGGCAAAAAGTGCTTTTAATTGACCTTTTTGCACGCTAGAAGCTTGGGATGGCGGTTGTTGTAGAGCTTCGGGAGCGTGTTGAAAGAAAAAACATAACGCGATTCCTAAGCCAACAATCATCATATATAATATAGCCTGCTCATTCCAAATTGCTGTGACTATGCCGATCAGCAAGAGGGCAACTGTATAGCCAATCGATCCGAAAGAGCGACTTTTTCCATAATGAATCCGTTCCTGCTGCATAAGCAAGGAGGCACCACTTTCGACGCCAGGTAAAATGACGGGATAGACAGCACTGAGAAGGACGGTTAATCCAAACAGCACGAAAAATGGACTATCGGGTACATAAGCTATGGCGATTAAGAAAGAGAAGAGCGTGGTCCAACGTAAAACGCGTAAGAGTGAGAGGTTTCGCGTCGCATATGGGAATAAAAAGAACGTTGAGAACGAGCGAGCGATCATACCTGCTCCCATAATAATACTGGCCTGCGTAACTGAAAGACCTTTTGCAGAAGTTAGCCAGCCAGTCCAATAAGGCAGGAAAATACCCCAGGTAAAGAAAAACACAAAAAAGCTCATAGATAGCCAGCGTTGATTATTCAATTTTATTACCTCACAATAAAGTACAAGATAAATTTCTAAATAGATTTCAATAAATACTAGCATAGCCAGACGAAAAAGAAAAATGATGATACACTATATAAAAAGCAAACTTAACACGTTAGGTGACTTTATCTGGTTCCAGATAAAGCCTCCGGATGCAATTATGCGAAGGTGTAATTGATAATTTGACAGGTGATTCGGAAAGAAAGCAGGGTAACGTAACATGAAAAAAAGAGGCAGATTTTCTACTCGAAAACGTAACAGAACGAATAAATGGATGAACATTATAGTAGGGATCTTTTTTATTCTAATCGTAGCAAGTATTATTTTTATCGGAGTGAACGGATGGAATGTCAGGCAGGCAATCGAAAGTGTACGAGGAGAGACAGAACAACCTAGTGAGTTTCAAGAAATCGTACCGAATCCAGATGAGCATGTACTAACGGATGATGAAGTAGGAAATGATCATCAGGAAGCCAAAGAACCGGAGGAAATGCCGCTTAAAAAAGTAGAGGAGCCGCAAATCACTCCTGATAATAAAGTCAAAGTGGAACCAAAGAAGAAATCAGCACCAGTTCAGGAGAAGCCCTCCAGTTCAATCGGTTATATAGAAGGACAAGAACTACCTGACAAACCGAAATATGTTAAGGGAATCTTAATTGCTAGTAAGCAATATCCTCTGCCAAAGGATTTCGCACCTGGTGAGAGTAAGGAAGCGAGAGCAGCTTTTGATGAAATGGCAGCGGAGGCATTGCTGTCAGGTATTAAGCTACAAGCATTCAGTACCTATCGTTCCTATGATTATCAGGTCACTCTATATAATCGATATGTTGAAAGAGATGGACAAGAAGCAGCGGATCGCTATAGTGCGAGACCAGGCTATTCCGAACACCAGACTGGATTAGCGTTCGATATCGGTGAAGTCAATCATGAAAAGCATTGGGCATCTACTTCATTCGGTGAGACAGAAGCTGGAAAGTGGCTAGGTGCTAACGCTTACCAATATGGTTTCATCCTTCGTTATCCAAAAGGGAAAGAAGAGATCACAGGATATATGCATGAATCCTGGCATTATCGCTATGTTGGAAAGGAAAAAGCATTGCAGATTTTCAAACGAAATATTACGTTGGAAGAATACTTGGGTATTCAATAATAAAGTAGCCGGCAAAGGATCACGCGTCCTTCGTCGGCTATTTTGATTATAAAATAGGGGATAACAATCGTGAAATAGACTCTTTTACTTTGATGAGACGTGGACGATTGACATACATCTCATACGTTAACTCCGTAGAGTATTGAATATCTTGCTCAAATTTTTCTGCGAGTTCATGAGATTTTTCGCGATCATAGATAAAAGCATTCACTTCAAAATTTAACCGGAAACTGCGAACATCAATATTGGCTGTCCCAACGGTGGACACTTGATCATCAACTACAATTTGCTTGGCATGAATGAAGCCATTTTCATAGATATATACTTTCGCTCCTGCTTTCAGTAGAATACCAACATTTGAATATGTTGCCCAGTAAACGAACATATGATCTGGTTTATTTGGAATCATGATTCTCACATCCACGCCAGATAAACAAGCAATACGCAATGCATCAAGTACGCTAGTATCCGGGATGAAATAAGGTGTTTGGATATAGATATAATCCTTGGCTACGAAAATCATTTTTAAATAACCATCTTTAATATTTTCCCATTGAGAGTCAGGACCACTCGAGACAATTTGAACACCGACCGTTCCTTTTCGAGGAATGGCTGGGAAGAATCGCTCATCATACTGAATATGAGTTTTGGTGAAGGCTTGATTCCAATCCAAAATAAAACGTGTCTGTAAGGGATGAACGGCACTCCCTTCCATACGGAGATGTGTGTCGCGCCAGTAACCAAACTTTTTACTGAGTCCTAAATATTCATCGCCTACGTTAAATCCACCGATATAGCCTACGCGTCCGTCAATGATGACAAGTTTTCGGTGATTTCGGTAATTTAATCGAGGGTTAATTAGCGGTAAGGTGGCAGGGAAGAATGCAGCTACTTCACCACCACTGTTCGTTAGCTCTTGAAAGTGCTTCACATGTAAGCCGCGTGAACCGATATCGTCAAACAACATACGAACTTTTACCCCTGCTTTGGCTTTGCGGATTAAAATATCCACAATTCTTTGTCCGATGCCATCTAAGCGGAAAATATAATACTGAATATGGATGTGATCTTTGGCGTGTTCCAAATCTTCCAGTAAGGACTCGAATTTGTCGTTGCCGTCCGTAAAGACTTGCACATCGTTGTCTTGTGTAAGAACAGAGTGATTATTGCGTAAATGTAGGTAGATCATATCGTAATAACTTTCAGTGTCAGTCTTCAAAAATTCAAAGGAGTCATCTTCTATTGCCTCCAGCTGATAGGCAATCAGCTTTTCAATCCCAATCTTACTCCTACCTTCCCAACGAAATAAATGTTTTTCGCGTAATTGGCGACCTAGCAGTAAGTAAATAATGAAGCCTAGGATGGGTATGAAAAATAAGACGAGAAGCCAAGCCCACGTGCTAGCAGGATCTCTGCGCTCTAAAAAAATTAAAGCAATTGCTAAAAATATGTTAATGATCAAAGTGCTTGTTATGATCAAGCTAATCATTTGAGTCATACGTTTCCTCCCATCGCAGATATTCTATTCCTCTAGTATAACGGAGTTGGCAGGAAATGAAAGGGTTAGCGAATAGGACATGTTATACTCCTTCTTACGATTCAAGTGAATTTGAGACCTTCAAAGATCGCGTAGATTTTCTGAAGATCATGATGAGTATAATTGAGAAAATCGCTATAATGGCAGAAATGAAATACATATTCCCAGCTTGCATTGTAAATATCCAAGTAAATAATAGCGGTCCAATAATCCGTCCCATATTATCCATGGAGTACGATAAACCGGCTGCTGTACCGTACATACCCCCAGCTTCCTTGGTCGTTAACGAAACAAGAACAGTTCGCACGAGCGCATTCCCAGCTGTGAAGACACTCATTGCAAAACCTGCCCAAATCAAGTTCGTAGAAAATGGGATGAGAACCAATCCGACTGCCGTTATGATCTGAGCTACGATAATCCACGAAGTCTCCTGTCCATTTTTCACTCTTCGAACGACTCCTCCTTGAATCGCAGCATCAACTAGACCACTAACCATAAACAAATAGCCAAGCTGCAAAGGCGTGATCTGAATTTTATCGATCTGAAATAGTTGGAACGTAGACTCAACACCAGCCAATAGAAACGTGATGATGAACGAAGTGATAAATAAATAGCGAATTCGATACGTCCAAAGTGTGGAGGCTCCTTTTGGAATGAGCTCCCGTTTGTTTGCAGAGTTATGTCTGTCTGGCTCTTTCAGAATGATAGATGCATACACCGTCAACAATAGTGTCAGTGTGCCAGAAGCTAGAAAAGGAATCTGCAATTGAATATCGCCAAGTATACCGCCGATTGCAGGACCGAAAATAAAACCGAGTCCAATTGACATACCGAGTAGCCCCATATATTTATTGCGATTCTCCTCAGTGGTCAAATCCGCTACAAATCCAGTGACTGCTGTATACAACGCACCTGAAAAAACACCGCCAACAATACGTGATACATATAAGAGCGTTAAATGATGCATGAATGCAGCGAACAAGAAAAAGCTTACGCTGAAGCCAAGCAACCCAATCATAATTAGCTTCTTTCTACCCGTCCGATCAGACAGTGAGCCCCACAATGGTGCGGTGAAAAAGGAAGAGAGGGCGTAAATTGTCAGCAATCCGCCGACATGTACTTCGGAATAGCCTTCAGCTAAGATGACTTCAGGCAAGATGGGTATAATGATGCCGAAACCTAAATAAACAAAAAATTGAACAGACATCAATAAAAGTATCGTTTTCTTCATAGCAAACCTGCTTTCTGTGTGAATAGTTTCTCACACATCGTACGATGAATGAGGAAAGCGTTCAAGCTTGGAATGTCCTAAAATTGAAAAAGGCATCCTCAGTCAATAATTAGCTAAGGATGCCGATCTTTTAATGCTTCAGATTCACTCGCTGTAAACGCAATGCATTCAGCACAACAGAAACGGAGCTGAAGGCCATAGCTGCTCCTGCTAGCCATGGTGCTAGTAAACCTGCTGCTGCAATGGGGATACCGATCGAGTTGTAGGCAAGTGCCCAAAACAAGTTCTGTTTAATATTTCGTACAGTCAATTCACTCATCTGCACGGTATCGACCACACGTAATAAATCCCCATGCATCAACGTGACGTCTGCAGCTTCCATAGCTACTGCTGTCCCTGTTCCCATTGCCATCCCGATATCTGCCACAGCAAGTGCAGGTGCATCATTAATGCCATCACCGACCATCGCGACTCGTTTGCCATCCGACTGCAAAGAGCGAACCACTTCGGCTTTACGATCAGGCAAGACGCCTGCGATGACATGTTCAATCCCAGCTGTATTGGCGATTGCTTGAGCGGTCATTTGCTGATCACCCGTCAACATAATCACATCAAGTCCCATCGCGCGCAGCTCTGCAATCGCTTGTTTAGAAGTTTCTTTAATCGTATCAGCTACTGCAATAACCGCCTCATGCACACCATCCACTGCCATGAACATGACCGTCTTCCCTTGACCTTCCATTTGATCTACTGAAGCAATGGAAGGATCAAAAGGCACTTCATAGCGGGCAAGTAGTTTTTTCGTGCCAAGCAAAATGGTCTGCCCTTCAATAGCTGTGCGTATACCGTATCCAGGAATCGCCTCAAACGTTTCAATAGGAGGGAGTGTTGGTAATTGCTCTATCCCATAAGAAGTAATGGCTTTTGCTACCGGATGTTCTGAGTCACTTTCAGATGCTGCTGCCAATCCAAGTAATTGATTGCGTGCAGATTCATCCTTTACATGAAAATCTGTCAACTCAGGAAGTCCTTTTGTGATGGTTCCTGTTTTGTCAAAGACGACCGTATCAATCGAACGTGTTTGTTCCATTGCTTCTGCTGTCTTAAATAGCACACCTATTTCTGCAGCACGTCCGGAACCAGCCATGATGGAAGTGGGTGTGGCTAAACCAAGCGCACAAGGACAGGCAATGACTAAGACGGCAATCATGCTAGTTAGTGCTTCTGCGAAGTTCCCTGGTGTAACAGCGAAATACCAGATCAAAAAGGTGATGATTGCAATTCTGACAACAATCGGAACGAAAACACCTGAAATTCGATCGGCTAGTCGTTGAATAGGTGCCTTAGATCCCTGTGCTTCTTCCACCACACGAATAATGTTGGATAGCACCGTATCTTTACCTACATTGGAAGCTTCCACTCGTAATGAACCATTCGCATTAACAGTAGCGGCGAACACCTTGTCTCCTATTTGTTTGTCCACGGGCAAACTTTCACCAGTCAGCATGGACTCATCAACAGCGGAAGCTCCAGATAAAACAGTACCGTCGACAGGGACAGAAGCACCTGGACGAATAACGAGCACGTCGCCAAGCGTTACGTCCTGAATCGGAATTTCCACTGTTTCTCCATTGCGTTCCACTATTGCTATTTGTGGCTGAAGTTTCATCAACTTTTGGATTGCATCTGAAGATCGTCCCTTGGCACGTGCCTCAAATAGTTTTCCTAATAAAATGAGTGTGATTAACACTGCACTCGTCTCGAAATACAAGCCATGGACGGATCCGATCAGCACTAAATAAACGGAATAGAAATAGGCTGCTGACGTACCAAGAGAGACCAGGACATCCATATTCGCACTGCCATTTCGCAATGCAGAGTAGGCTCCCTTATAAAAAGTAGCACCAATCCAGAATTGTACAGGTGTCGCAAGTGCCCACTGGAAATAAGGATTCATAAAGATGTTCGGTACGTACATCCAAGAAGTGAAGGAGAAGTGAGCGAACATCGTCCAAAGTAACGGCAACGATAGAACAGCTGAAATGATCAGCTTACGGGTTTTCTCCTGGATCTCACGTTGTCGATGATCTGTTTGGTCTGCTGTGTCATCTGTTCGTTGTGTTGCCTCGTAGCCAAGCTTTTGAACCTTCTGCAAAATATCGATTAGCTGAACAGCAGCAGGATCGTACGACACAGTGGCGGTTTCAAGTGCTAGATTAACATTCGCAGATTTAATCCCCGACATGCGAGACAATCCCTTTTCAATGCGTGTAGAACATGCTGCACACGTCATGCCGGTAATATCCAGATGAGCTTCTTCTATTATAACATCATATCCGAGTTTGCGAATTTGCTGCTCGACTTCCTGTAACCCGATTTGATCGGGATCGTAAGTGACAGCTGCTTTCTCTGTCGCAAAGTTCACATTTGCTGTTGACACGCCTTCAAGCCTTTGTAACCCCTTTTCAATACGATTCGCACAAGCGGCACACGTCATTCCTGTGATGGCTATTTCCCTTTTTTGATTATCCATAATGGATCAAGACACCTTTCTATGCGTTAGGCTTTTACATCATATCCCTGTTCTTCAATCGCTTCTGTGATTTGTTCGATCGAAATAGCTTGCTCATCAAATTGTACCGTTACGTTGTTTGCTTTCAATTCCACCAATGCACGCTCCACTCCTGGTAAAGCATTCACTGCGCCTTCTACTGCCTGGACACAGTGGTTGCAAGACATCCCTTGTACGTTCAATGTAGTTTCTTTCATTGATAATTCCTCCTTATTTTCGTATCAATTTTGAAATAGTGGTTAGTAGTTCATCTAGCACTTCTTCATCGCCTTCAGCCAGCCTGTTTTTGACACAACCTTTCAAGTGTCCATCCAATAAAACATTTGCCACACTATTTAAAGCAGATTGAGTTGCGGAAAGTTGGGTAATAATATCATCACAGTAGACATCACGCTCGATCATTCCTTTAATTCCTCGTACTTGACCTTCCACCCGGTTCAAACGATGGATTAAATTGGTCTTCACAGAATCGGGATGATTGCTCTTTCGACAGGAAATTTGAGCTTCATCTACAGATAAATCTTCTGGGAGTATCGTCAATAGTATCTCACCACCTTCTATATCATAATCTTAATATACGATAGGGGGGTATGTCAAAGCATTAATTTGAACTTCCTGAGGCAAAAAGTTTGCAAAAAATATACAATTGTAACATAAATGAAAGATTTAAAATCCTTTCAGAGTGGTATGATAGGAATAACAAAACAAAAGTGGAAAGCGCCGTCTAGTCTCGAAAGGCACTGGAGGTCTTGTCGACAAAGGTGCGTTCTTTGCACCTTTTCGAAAAGTCCGAAGTGACCCGAGAGACTGGCGCTTGGAACTAGATGCAAAACAAAAGTGGAAAGCGCCGTCTAGTCTCGACCGGCACATACAACTAGATACAAAATTAAACAGAAGCGGAATTTATTCAATAAGAAACAGAACTTCACGAGATATCAAAACGTCTATATAATTAACAAGGAAGATTGAGGTGGAATAAGTGGCTAAAGAAATGGACATAAAGAAGATTATATCCAATTTGGCAAAGCTTGGTGTTTCTGCTACACTCACGAAATCGAGAAGTGATATGCTACAAGCTCTTACGCCTGCTGTACAAGCACCGCCCGTACAACCCAATTAAATTCTTGTGGTAATGAAAAGACTCCCTCCGATTTGATTCGGAGGGAGTCTCTTCATTACATCGTTCATTAGATTTTCTTAACAAATTCAGATTTTAGTTGCATAGCACCAAATCCATCAATTTTACAGTCAATATTATGGTCGCCATCCACTAAACGAATATTTTTTACTTTTGTTCCCATTTTTAAAGCGGAAGAGCTTCCTTTCACCTTCAAATCCTTCACGACACTTACAGAATCGCCATCCTGCAAAACATTCCCATTCGCGTCTTTCACAATCTGAGTCTCTTGCTCAGATTCTTCCATTGATTGCTGTGTCCACTCATGCGCGCATTCTGGACAAACGAGAAGGTTCCCATCTTCATACGTGTATTCAGATTGGCATTTCGGGCAATTCGGTAACGCTGACATAAAAAAACCCCCTTTCCTATACAGTGTACACAACTTGTACTTGTCAGGAAAGGAGGTGTCTTATTCATAATCATTAGATGCGTGAAACATGGTGCTGCGGTGATGGAACTTCATGCTGAAGATCAATCCGATCGCTAGCATATTCCCCATGAGCGAACTACCACCGTAGCTGATGAATGGTAATGGGATCCCTGTGATCGGCAACAGCTGAATCGTCATCCCGATATTTTCGAATACATGGAAAGTGATCATGGCGATGATTCCAGCAGAAATATACGTGCTGAATGGATCTTTCAACTCTAATGTAATCTTAGTCAGGTGGTAAATTAAGAAGAAGAATAGGCAAATGATCAAGCTCGTACCAACAAATCCCCAATCTTCTCCGATCGTTGTAAATATGAAGTCCGTATGGCTTTCTGCAACATATACTTCTCTACCTTTAAAGCCTTTGCCGAATAACTCGCCCGATCCAATGGCATTCAACGAAGTAATTAAGTGCATACCTTCATTGGAGGCATAGGAGTAGGGATCGATCCAAGAATAGATCCGTTCAAACTGATACTTTTTGAATCCTAGTTTCAACAAAAAGTCTTGCGCGTATAACGCCATCAGCAATAACGTAGCGCCACTTACAAAGCCTCCAATAAAGATTGGAGCAATTATTTTCCAAGAAATTCCTGATATAATAATTAATGCTGCAGTGATCGCCATGAAGACGAGACCTGTTCCTAAATCAGGTTGTAGCATGATGAAAATCAATGGAACGAGTAAGACACCACAAATTTTAGCGAGTAATAAACCGTCTGTCTTTAACGTCTTTACCGTATAGTGTTCATGATGCTGTGTAATCAGGCGGGCGAGTGCAATTATGAAGAACGTCTTCATGAACTCCGCAGGCTGAATACTCCCAATTCCAAATGGTAAATGAAACCAGCTTTTCGCATTGTTTCGCCGCGCTACTAAATCCATACTTTCAGGCAAAACGAACAGCAGGAATAACAGCAAGATCCCACCACCATAAATCCACCAGGCGGCTTTAAAGTATTGTTCGGGCTCGAAATACATCGTGCCCGCAATGATGAGAGCTCCTACGATGTACCACTGAATTTGTGAAGGTACGAAATTAATCGTATATTGTCCTGTGGTTTGTGCAGAAGCGATGGCGAAAAGACTCACCATGCAAAATAATAATAAAATGAATGCCAACGTCCAATCAAAACGTTCTAGCGGCTTATTATATGTTTTCATAAGTTTCACCTATAGTCTCAGTATGAAGTGCTCCTCACAATAAACAATCAATCTTCATCATCTGAAGCGAACATATATGTTCGATGATGAAATTTCATGCTAAATATCAACCCGATTGCCAACATATTACTGAATATCGAACTGCCGCCATAGCTGATGAAAGGCAACGGTATCCCGGTTATGGGTAATAACTGGATATTCATGCCGATGTTTTCAAACACATGGAAGGCAATCATCGCAATAACGCCGGTACAGACATATACGCTGAAAGGATCATGTAAGGATAGAGCAACTTTAGTTAAATGATAGATTAAAATAAAATACAGTGTAATCACAATACACGCACCGATAAATCCATATTCTTCTCCAATGACACTGAAAATAAAATCCGTGTGATTTTCTGGAATATAAACAATTCGTCCAAGAAACCCTTTTCCTGTTAGCTCCCCTGATCCGATCGCGGTCATCGCAGTAATCAGATTATACCCTTCGTCGGTTGGATAAGAATAAGGATCAAGCCATGAATAGACTCGTTTAAACTGATAGGGAGAAAATCCGATTTTATCTAGGAAATCCTGCGCGTAGAGCGCCATCCAGAGCAAACCTGCTCCTGATACAGCGCCGATGGAAAAAAGCGGCACGAGAAGTTTCCATGATATCCCTGACACAATCACAACTGCCGCTGTAATGGAAATAAAGACTAGAGAAGTCCCTAAGTCAGGTTGCTTCATGATGAAAAACAAAGGTACGACAAGCATGAGTGCGATTTTACCGAGCAGTTTCAGGTCGGTTTGATAAGTTCGCAGCAAAGTCATTTCGTTATGTGAACTGACCATCCGAGCAAGACCGAGAATAAAAAAGGTTTTGATAAACTCTGCAGGCTGGATAGTGCCAATGACCGGTAAATGAAGCCAGCGTTTTGCATTGTAGCGCATTTCTGCGATTTGCCCAGGTCCTCCAGGCGCTAACATGAGGAATAGTAATAAAAAAATACCAAAACCATAAAAATACCATGAAACTTTCTTGTATTGATCTGGTTCGAAATACATGACCATCGCAACAATAAAAGATCCTAGGATGTACCATCTGACTTGTTTTATAACAAAATTTTGTGTGTACTGCTCAGAAGTTTGAGCAGATCCAATGACAACTAAACTAATTACACCGAATAGCATAATGATAAAGGCAAGTGTCCAATCGAATCGTTCACCTAGCCTGTTTGATTGCTTCAATTACGAACTCACCTTTTCTGGAGTCATCATTCTCCTTCTAGTTTTAAGATAATCACTACAATCTCTTATTATATCGTAAATGTTTTTAAGAAGTACACTCATTAATTGACGAGTTGGGAAATGAATAGTTTCTATAAGTTGTAAAAAGAACGCACAGCACTAGTTTTGATTCATGAATTGGCTAGTTTCATGGTAAACTGTATGAATGAAATCTACGGATTGCGAGGAGATTATATGAAAAAACGATTAGGATTAGTATATGGTGGGAAATCTGCGGAACATGAAGTATCACTTTCTACAGCGCGGGCGGTCACGCAGGCGCTTGATTTGAATAAATATGAAGTGTTACCGATTTATATCACGATGCAAGGGGAATGGTTGAAAGGTCAACCGCTCGAAGGACCAGTCGCTGAAATCGAAACCTTACGTCTAACGAAAGAAGGCGATTCACAACCTGATCATATCGAGGGGTTTTTGCAGGGGGCTATGCCTGACGTAATCCTCCCGCTACTTCATGGTACGAATGGAGAAGATGGTACGGTGCAAGGATTGTTTGAAGTGTTGAATATTCCGTATGCAGGAAATGGTGTACTATCTTCTTCGGCAGGCATGGACAAAGTGGTCATGAAGCAATTATTCGCGCAAGCTGGATTAGCGCAAGTGAATTATATTCATTTTATTCGCATTGCATGGCAAGAGAATGCGGAGGCTTTGTTGGAACAAGCTGAACAGCAGTTGTCATATCCGATGTTTGTCAAACCGGCAAATCTTGGTTCTAGCGTTGGAATTAGCAAAGCAGATAACCGTCAAACACTCCGTCAGGCAATCGATCTCGCATTAAAATTTGACCGTAAAATCATTGTGGAACAGGGCATCAAAGCACGTGAAATCGAGATGGCTGTGCTAGGAAATGATCATCCTGCAGTTTCTGTTGCAGGGGAAATTCGACCAGTTGCTGAGTTTTATGATTATGAAGCGAAATATCAGGACCAAAGCACTGAATTATCGATTCCGGCAGTGATTCCCGACGAGGCAGCGCGACATATGAAAGATATGGCAATTCGTGCTTTCAAAGTGCTAGATTGCGCAGGACTCGTGCGCGCGGACTTTTTTGTTACAGAAGATGATGAGGTATTGATCAATGAAGTGAATACGCTGCCGGGCTTTACACCGACCAGCATGTTCCCGTTACTTTGGCAAAAATCCGGACTTTCATATCCTGATTTGATTGACCAACTTATCGAACTAGCATTTGAACGTCATGCAGAAAAACAAAAATTGCAATATACAATGGACTGAGCGAGGGATGTAATGTGAAACGAAATCTATCAACGATTCAGCAGTGGTTGCAGGCAGAAGGACAACAAATTGAACAGCAAATCGTGACAGGCGTCTGCATCGATTCTCGTCAAGTGCAAATGGGAGATCTGTTTATTCCCTTCCGTGGAGAGCAAGTGAATGGTCATCGGTATGTCGAAGGCGCGATCGAGCGGGGGGCAGTAGCTGCTCTATGGCAAAAAGATGAACCGAATCCACCCGCAAATCTACCACTCCTATTCATCGACGACGCAGAACAAGCATTACAGCAAATGGCGCGCAGCTACCGAGAAGAGTTGACCTGCAAAGTCATTGGGGTAACAGGCTCCAACGGTAAAACATCCACAAAAGATTTGCTGGCCGGTGTGTTATCTCCTTATTTAAAAGTGAAGAAAACAGAAGGTAATTTCAATAATGAATTAGGACTGCCGCTAACACTATTATCGATCGATGATGAAACTGAAGTAGCCATACTAGAAATGGGAATGAGCGGATTCGGAGAGATTTCTTTTTTGTCGAATCTCGCAGCTCCTCACTTTGCGGTGATCACCAATGTCGGTGAAGCGCATATGCAAGATCTCGGCTCTCGGGAAGGCATTGCCAAAGCGAAATTTGAAATTATAGATGGTTTAGCGAAAGATGGTCTATTGCTCTATGACGGTGATGAGCCGTTGTTGCGTGAACTTGTTTCGCGGCAGCCTGCGTTACGCACCGTTTCATTCGGTTATGAACGGGCGGATTTGATGACGGAGCAGATCCGTTCCACTGATAAAGGAAGTTGTTTCACCGTACATGGCAAGCTACAAGGAGAATTCATCATACCTGTTTACGGTGCACACCAAGTGAAAAATTCATTGGCAGCCATATTGATTGCCAATGAACTAGGACTGACTCCCGAACAAATTAAAAGTGCATTAGAACAAACCACGCTGACTGATATGCGTATGCAACCTGTGGCGGGGTTGAATGGTTCTTTACTAATTAATGATGCGTACAATGCCGCACCTACCTCTATGCGAGCTGCGTTTCGTTTTATCAAAGATACATCCGTACGTCGGGACAAGTGGCTTGTCCTTGGCGATATGCTGGAACTCGGAGATGAGGAACAGGCCTATCATGAAGGTCTGGCGGAAGATTTGAAAGAACTTGACCTGCAAGGTGTTGTTCTCTTCGGTAGTCGGATGAAGTGGCTTGCGGATCAACTAACGGACTTTTCAGGAGAGGTTATGTGGGCAGCAGATGATGCAGAATTGATAGCAGATGCGCTACGTCCGAAACTGACAGAGCAGACAGTCGCCTTGTTTAAGGGCTCTAGGGGAATGAAGTTGGAGCGGGTCATCGGAGCGCTCACAGAGAAATCATCGTGACAACAGGCGTCCTCTTTATTCATGGATTTACAGGTGGTCCTTTTGAAATTGCTCCCCTGAAACAGTTTCTGAAAAGTCATACGGATTGGAAAGTGGTGTCTCCGGTTTTACCTGGACACGAAATGGATTGCGGTTTGCAAAAAGGCTCAGCGGCCTCATGGGTGATGGCCGCTGAGCTTGAATTGCAGGGATTACTTAAAGAAGTTGATCGCGTGTTCGTTATTGGCTTCTCTATGGGTGGTTTAATTGCCATGTATTTAGCGTTACGTTATCCGATTACAAAAATTGTGTTACTTAGTGCCGCTGCAAAGTATATCAGTCCTAAAATTCTGGTAGAAGATGCAAGAATCATGATGAAGTCATCCATGCGGCATCGTTATCCCCCGGATTCGTTCTATCATTTATACAATTATAAACTTACCCATACACCAATTCGTGCAGCGCTTGAATTTTTACGTGTTGTCCGTTTAGTGAAGCCGTATCATCAAGACGTAAAAACACCAGTTTGCATTGTGCAGGGAGAAAAAGATGGAATTGTACCCGTTTCGACCGCTTCCTTACTGTTTGAACAGCTAGGATCAGAGCATAAAAAACTGATTTATTCAGAGCGTGGCAAGCACCATATTTGTTATAGCGATGACCGGGATGTATGGTTTGAAAAAGTATTGAGTTTCTTGATAGAAGACTGATTAATGGAACATAAGCGGATTCGTTGCAGTCTGTTGTAAGCCGTGGTAAACTAATGAAAGGAATTGGATACATTTACACAGCACTCTTCCGTTTTTTTGCGGAGAGTACTTTTTTTTGAATAAAACGGTGGATAAGTAGGCAAACTAGCAATGATTTGCCGTTCTCACCGCTCGGCAAGGACCGGGCTTTCCTTGTATGTCGCAGGTTTTACATTGTGCTGCATAAAAATCTGGACGCAATTACGCTAGGTGTAATTGATATGACCCCTCTGCATCCGCAGGAATCCTTCTAGAAGATTTCCTCTACAAGCCAGAGATGGATATATCGGAAATGCTCCCAACTTTCAAAGTACATGGCTCGAAGTTGCCGCGCTTTCATTTGCAAATGTAACCAATTGTCAAATGAAGAAATAAAGGAGATTGAATATTTTGACAAAGTTTTCAGAATTGAATATTAGTGAAACAACACAAAACGCTTTGCTACGCATGGGGTTTGAAGAGGCAACACCAATCCAGGAAGGTACCATTACATTTGGAATGGAAGGCCGCGACGTCATCGGGCAAGCACAGACAGGTACAGGTAAAACTGCAGCTTTCGGTATTCCGATCATTGAGAAATTGGATCCGAAAAATCCAGCAGTTCAGGCGTTGGTCATTGCACCTACTCGTGAATTGGCAATCCAAGTATCTGAAGAAATCTACAAAGTGGGCTACGGTAGCCGTGCGAAAGTTCTTTCCGTTTATGGCGGTCAAGAAATCGGACGCCAAATCCGTGCACTTCGTAACAATCCGAATATCGTAGTAGGTACACCTGGACGTATATTGGATCATATCAACCGTAAAACATTGAAGTTAGACAACGTTCAGACGATTGTGTTGGACGAAGCAGACGAAATGTTGAACATGGGATTCATTGAAGATATCAATACAATTCTTGCAAGCGTACCGGCTGAGCGTCAGACGTTGTTATTCTCAGCAACAATGCCGGCTCCAATCCGCAAAATTGCAGAAACGTTCATGAAAAACCCAGAAATCGTAAAGATTAAGTCTAAAGAGATGACTGTGGAAAATATCGAACAGTTCTTCGTGAAAGCCCACGAACGTGAGAAGTTTGATGTGCTATCTAGATTATTGAACGTTCATCAGCCTGAACTTGCAATTGTATTTGGTCGTACAAAGCGTCGTGTTGACGAGTTGGCACACGCATTGAGCATCCGTGGTTACTTAGCAGAAGGAATCCACGGTGATTTGACTCAAGCGAAGCGTATGTCTGTATTACGTCAATTTAAAGAAAACAAAATTGATGTGCTAGTAGCAACAGACGTAGCAGCACGTGGATTGGATATTTCAGGCGTAACACATGTCTACAACTTTGATATTCCACAAGATCCAGAAAGCTATGTTCACCGTATCGGACGTACAGGTCGTGCGGGTAAGAGCGGAATGGCAATTACATTCGTAACGCCACGTGAAATGGGTTACCTTCGTATCGTTGAGGAAACGACTAAGAAGCGTATGACTCCTTTACGTCCACCGACATCTGATGAAGCATTATTCGAACAGAAGAAAATAGCAGTAGAATCTTTAGCGGAAGCTATTGAACAAAATAATTTAGAAGATTACGCAGGACTAGCTGCACAATTACTTGATAAATACGAAGCAAAAGATATTGTTGCGGCAGCTCTTAAATCATTAACGAAAAATGTTGATGAAACACCAGTTACGATTACGGAAGAGCGTCCATTACCTTCACGTAAGACGTCTTCACGCAGCGGCGGTGGTTACAAAGGCAATCGCAGTAGCGGTGGACGCTCTCAAGGCGGACGTAGTAGAAGCTTCAGCGGTAGCGCTGGTGGTTCACGACGCAGCGGCGGACGCGATGGTGGCAGAAGAGACGGCGGTTCACGACGCAGCAGTAGCAGCCGTACGGAACGATAAGAATAGATTAATGAAAATCCGGGATTGCTCAGCAATTCCGGATTTTTATGTTTAAAAGACGAACATTGAAACGTTTTCTGCTTTCTAACGTATACAATAATAGATTACTTAACAGAAGTTCTCACTTTGCCTATTATGAATGGGATTTACTGTGATGGATAGCGGAAGGAAAGCGAGTGTGCAGGCTGATGATATAATTCATCCGTATAAGGGAATGCGTCTAGAATAGGTTGCGATAGATGGGGCATTCCATTAAGAGGAGAGAGGGGGGTATGAAATTCTCTACTGCTTATAATGTTGACGTTATTTCCAGCGGTTTTCTTGCTAATGGCAAGTATATTTGCGTGTGTTCAAAAGGAAGAAAGAATTACAAAACTATATTTTAAAAAGGCCTTCCTCCTTCTGGTTACTATGCTTGCTTTTAGATTGGTTCTGGAATTTGTGTAAAATCGAACTCATGCAACTGACCTCTCCTTTCCTGCAACTAGAGGTAGGGTACGATTTTTAACACGAAGGATTTGTACATATAATGGAAATTCTATTGGATTAGTATAGGCAAGTATGCCAAGGTGTAATTGTTAAGAAAAAGAGGTGGATATGTTGAGGCAGCAACCGGCGAATCAAATCTCCAAAAAGGGACTTACGGTTTGGAGACTATATGGGATTATTCAAACATTAATTACTTTGGCTGTGGCTATCGGTGTTGGTTTTCTTGTGTACTATTTTGAAGGGCCCATTTGGATTGGTATAGTGGCAGCAGTCATTGTCGTTCTATATGCATTTTTCTCTATATATCTTTTCCCGAAAATTCGATGGGAACGATGGCGTTATGAAGTGCGCGAGGCTGAGATTGAGTTGCAACATGGGCTTTTCATTGTGAATCGGACGTTGATTCCGATGGTGCGTGTGCAGCATGTGGACACAGCGGAGGGGCCGATCTTGCGTAAATATGGCCTCGCGTCGATTACGATATCTACAGCGGCAACGAATCATTCCATTCCAGCTTTGGTGACGGAGGAAGCGGATGAATTGCGTAACCGAATCTCCACGTTTGCAAGGGTGGCGAAAGACGATGTCTGAACAACGGTATAAATTGCATTGGATTACGGCTGTAGTAGAGACGGTTAAAGCCTTGAAGGACATGATCGGACCATTTATTATTTTAGTTGTCGTCAACGGCTTTAAAGGTGAGCGTTCTGGACCTTGGTTTATTCAGTATTGGTCACTGATTTTCTTCGGCATTCTGATCGTGTTTATATTGGTCTCAGGCATTGTAAAATGGCGGCGCTTCGATTATTGGTTTGAGGATCAAGAATTGCGGATTGTGTCGGGGCTGTTCGTCCGGAAAAAACGCTACATCCCATTTGACCGTATACAGAGTCTAGACTATACAGAAGGTATTTTTCATCGACCTTTTCAATTGGTCAAAGTAAAAGTAGAGACGGCGGGTTCTTCTTCGGGAAAGGATTCGGAAGCGGAACTGACCGCCATTACGAAAGAAGCGGCTCGTCAAATTGAGCAGGAAATTCAGCGTGCGAAAAAAGATCAAATTATAGGGCCGCTTCTTCATCGGTATGACAATGATGAGTTATTGCTTTATAGAGAACCAGAAGTTGCTCAAGAAACAGCACGGTCTGCATCGGCCATTTTTTCCATGACAACAGGGGATTTGTTAATGTTGGCAACGACGTCAGGAGGAATTGGTGTCATTCTATCGGGTGCAATTGTATTTCTATCGCAAATAGAAGAACTCATTCCGTTTGATTGGCTGTTTGGCGAGTTAGAATCTTTTGTCCGTTTTGGTGTATTTGTGATCACCATCATGATATTACTCGGCTTTCTATTCGTTTGGTTATTATCTGTCGCTATGACCTTCTTAGCTAATTATGATTTCAAAGTGGTACTCGAAAAAGATGATCTCATCATTACACGAGGTCTGCTCGAGAAGAAACGCGTTACGATTCCCTTAAATCGTGTGCAAAATGTAGCGATCGTAGAGAATCCGTTACGTCAGTTATTCGGCTACGCGACGGTTGTTGTCAATAGTGCAGGCGGTGTTGGGGAAGGTGCGCAAATTAAGCTGTTTCCATTGGCTAAGCGAAATCGAGTCATCGAGCCGTTACAGGAGATGTTTCCCAATTTAGATTTCAATGAGCCTACAGAAAAACTGAATGAACAAGGAAGGCACTTTTATTATCGGTTCAAGCTAATTCTGACGTTAGTAGTCATTTCGGCAATCTCTTACTTCCTATTTCCATATGGTTTGCTGACGCTTTTACTGCTCCCGCTGATGTGGGCTTTAGGCCAGTGGCAATACCGGACAGCGGCATATTCGATTTTATCCAAACAGCTGACTATTCGATTTCGAACCATAAGTCGACATACCGTGTTTACGGAGAAAAATCGTATTCAAGCAATGGAAATGAATCAGAACTATTTTCAACGTAGGAAGCAAGTGGCGACGCTTACGGTCAATGTCAAATCAGGCGTGACTGTCGACGCTTCTTCCATTCGGCATATGGCGCAAGACCGAGCAGAAAATTTTCTGAAGTGGTATGAATACTCTCCTGAAGGAAATGATTGATGGTACCCTTAGTGAGAAAGAGTTGGTTGGTGAATCTAGAACAGTAAAAACTTTTATGATCGCATGTGCAAATTTATGAGCGGTCAGTAGTCCTTTACAAGTGTTTGCCTGGATATATATAGTCACTGACTTGAAGTTATGACTACCGGCAGACTAGAGCGCCAATAAATCCATATACACAAAGCCAGACAAGGAAACTTGTCTGGCTTTGTGTTCAGCTAGCGCTTCTTCCGCCAACTGACGATACGTTTCGGATTAAAATAACTAAGGCCAATGAGAAAGCCGGTGATCAATCCTGCAATGTGGGCGGTGACGTTAATATTAGTACCGAAGAAAGTCATGACAACACTAATGACGATGATTGGCAAGATTACTTGCTTCAGTTGAGGGAAGACATGCTTCGTATAATATACAAGCGCTCCAAAAGCGCCAAACACACCGAAAATCGCGCCACTAGCCCCAACATGTGCATATTCTGGTGGTTGTAGAAAATACGTAGCAATATCACCGAATAAACCTGCCAACATATAAATCGTGATAAATCGGGCCTTCCCCGCGATCTTTTCTAGTTCGGGTCCGAAAACGAATAATGAGAACATATTGAACAGTAAATGCGTAAAACCGCCATGTAAAAACATGGGGGTGACCAGGCGCCAGTACTCTCCATTAGCAATCAAGAAATTATCACCGATTCCAAATAAAAAGAGCCTGTCGCCAATACCCGGCAGCCACGTTAAAATGTAAATACCGATATTCAGTGCTAATAGAAACGTGACGACCGGATATGCGCGAACATACTGAGAAAAATTTTCCGTTCGTATAAACATAGTTTCACCTCAATCTTCTGTACTGATTATACCTATTTTTTATGTCAATGGGAAAGGAGATGTTCATTTTGATTCAAGGAATTGGTTTAGACGTTGTGGAATTGGAACGCATTGCCCACCTAGATCAACGTAGCAATAAATTTCGTGAACGCATTTTATCAGTAACTGAATTACAGATCTATGGAACATTAAGTGGGCATCGGAAAACAGAATACTTAGCTGGTCGTTTTGCAGCAAAAGAAGCATTTTCCAAAGCACGAGGAACGGGAATTGGAAAAGAATGTGGTTTTCTGGATATAGAGATTCTTTCCGAATCGAACGGCCGCCCTGTATTGTATTTTAAGAAGGACCTTGTCAATGGTTTTGTCAGTATCACGCATACCCGAACCGTTGCGGCGGCACAAGTGATTCTAGTGGAATCTTGATTTACACTTTAAATCTTTGAAACAAGCTCGCATATTCAAATCATCTCTCTCATAAGATAAGCTACCCGAATTGATTGGAGAAAGGATGAATTGAATGCGGAAACGATTTCTAATGTTAGTTGTCGTAGCGGTCTTGCTAGTGTTAGGGGGATGCGGTAAACCCTCTAAGGAAGATGTGATGAAAAAGCTAAGTAATAAATGGAACGAAACGAAAGGCTACGAATTGAATGCCTCGATGGAAATTAAAACAGGTGCAGAACCTCGGGTCTATGATGTGGAAGTTTGGCACACTAAGCCAGAATTTTACAAAGTAAATGTAACGCAATCGGGGAATAACGACTCGCAAATGATCGTCCGTAATGAAGAAGGTGTTTTTGTCATTACACCATCCTTGGGCAAAACGTATAAATTTCAGAGTGACTGGCCGGCGCAAAATAGCCAGGGGTATTTGATTGGGACATTAGCAGAAGATATGAAGGTTGACAAGGCGGCTACCATGCAAGAGAAGGAAAAAGAGTACGTCTTTGAAACTGCAACTCGTAATAATCATAAAAAATTATTACCGACTCAAAAGATTCATATTGATAAGAAAACACTATTGCCAACTAAGGTGACCATCCACGATGAAACAGGAGAGGAAAAAATCTCAATCAAGTTCTCCAAAATTTCATTGGGTGTGGAGCATAAAGTTGCTGATTATGCGGTAGAAATGGATAAACCGAAAGCCGATAGTGATCAGACGGAGAACGATGAAGAAGCAACAGACAACGATGAGAAAACAGGCTATCAAACGTATTATCCGGCAGTCAATTGGGAAGGGGCCACGCTGTCAGATGAACAAAGCGTGAAGACTGAAAATGGCCAGCGTGTATTTATGACATTCAGTGGAGAGAAAGAATTTGTGGTGATTCAGGAACCAGCAGAAAAGCCGATGAATCAACTGCCGGTATCAGTAGAAGGGGATCCAGTGGATTTAGGATTTGCGGTTGCTGCATTAACGGATCAATCGATTCATTGGGAAATGAATGGAATTTCATTCTTCATTGCATCGGATACATTGAGCAAAGAGGAATTGATCACAGTTGCAAATTCTATGACGGTGACAGAATCCAAATAAGCAGTAGTTTAATCAATTGACTTGCCCCTACTTTGAGATAGATAATTACTATAAATGGCCTACACTCTGCCCTTTTGTGGCAGAGTGTGCTGGATCATACAGTCTATCCAATGGGGTGAAGCGATATGTTCAACAAGACGGATTATCGACCAACGAAAGCAATAATTGACACAACTGCTATTAAGCATAATGCACAACATGTACGCACACACCTACCCAAAGAAACTCAACTGATCGCTGTCGTAAAAGCAGAGGGCTATGGCCACGGTGCAGTACAAACTGCATTTGCAGCGTTGGATGCAGGTGCATCGGTGCTTGCTGTGGCCACGCCAGATGAGGCCATAGCGCTTAGAAAAAGTCATCCCGTAGTAGATATTCTAGTAATGGGACCTTCGCCTGTTTCTTTTGCAAAAGTGGCGGCAGAACAAGGAATTACAGTAACAGTCACAAGTGCTACATGGGTGGAGCAAATAAATGCTCAGAAGAGATTCGATAGAAAATGCAAAGTTCATGTAAAAATTGACACTGGAATGGGTAGAATTGGGGTACGGACTGAATCTGAACTGTCTCATTTATTGGGGTTGCTTGATCAGTCCGATAATTTGTCGATTGATGGAGTGTTTACTCATTTTTCGCGTGCGGATGAAGAGAATGTAGAGCCAACTAGAGCGCAATTTCAACAATTTATGCAAATGGTTGCCTGTTTTCCTGAAAAGCCGCGCCTTGTTCATGCCTCTAATAGTGCGGCAACATTACTTTATCCAGAGTATGCATTGGATGCTGTTCGTTTAGGGGTGAGCTTGTACGGTATCGCACCTTCCGCAGTGGTTGCGAAAAAGTTACCCTTTGAACTTGAGAAAGCGATGATGATTGAAACCGAATTGGCTTACGTGAAAAAACTTCCTGCGGGTGAAAGAATTAGCTATGGTGGAACGTATGAAACGTCTGAAGAGGAATGGATTGGAACATTGCCAATTGGCTATGCAGATGGTTTGAAACGTTCTTTAATAGGGCAAGAAGTATTAGTAGGTGGAAATCGCGTTCCAATTGTAGGTACAATATGCATGGATCAATGCATGATCAAGTTACCGTGCGATTATCCGGAAGGTGAAAAAGTCGTATTGATCGGCAAGCAGGGAGATGAGGAGATCACGATAGAAGAATGGGCGGAACGGCTAGGCACCATCCCTTACGAAATATCCGTGACATTTTCTGAGCGGATTCCTAGAGTATACAAGTGAAATACAATGTACAGGGAGCGACGTACAGTGTGATAATGCTAGCATGTACTATTGAAAAACATTCGATGTAACGACCATTATTTCGACAAACTAACGAATAAACTTGTATTTCTTGTCATAAGAGTTCAAACCATGTCTGTTCATAATAGAATTTCAATGGTAAGATAGACTTGATATAGAAATAAGGGATGGGTTTGTCGGAGGTGCTCAAGTTGCGTACGGATAAAAACGAAAAAGAAATAATTAGTATAGCCTCAAGAAGATTGCAGCAGCAAAATGAAGACGCAATCTTTCAGCGGGAGCGGGTGCAAGGCGATTTCGTTTATGTGACAACAGAGAGACATATGGAATATGGTGAAGCTTCCTTATTACGGGAGGCCATGATCAGAGGGTATGTTGAAATGTCGCAGATCAACCTAAACATAGCGGCAGAATGTTTATATGCGGAATTTGAAGCTCAGCATACCGTGGAACGTTGCGTCAGCGGAGGATGAAAAGTTGGCAATTAAACGTGGAGACGTCTTTTTTGCAGATTTGTCACCTGTAGTCGGTTCTGAACAGGGAGGGACTCGACCGGTTCTTATCATACAAAATGATATTGGGAATCGGTTTAGCCCCACAGTAATTGTGGCAGCCATTACTGCGCAAATACAAAAAGCAAAATTGCCGACACATGTCGAAATTACAGCGGCACGGCATGGATTCGAGCGGGATTCAGTCATCCTGCTCGAACAAGTCCGCACGATCGACAAGTCAAGGCTCACAGACAAAATTACACACTTAGACGATACGTTAATGAAACAAGTTGATGAAGCATTGCAAGTAAGCTTCGGACTTATTAAATTTTAGCATACATATTCTAACTACAGTTTTTCACAGACAGGCAGTACACAATGGCTGCTCATTAGAAAACACTATAGCCATTAGGTTATAGTGTTTTTTATTTATTGAAATGTGAGTATTAGCAAGTCGTGGGACTATACATCTGGACAGGCTATAAGAATGAATGTTTGTACATTATTTTTATAAAAAACCGCAAAATACATGTAGTTTACTTAAATTTTCGTTACAATAGATATAATTGAAGATGTAGGGAGGAACAAATGGCGATGAACGAAGTAATGAGAAAAAGCATTTCCGACAATATAGATACCATCACCAAACGCTGGGTAGAGCAAATGAAGGGTAACTCCAGTGAACGATTTCTCGACTTAATGCCCGCTAGTATTGTAGAGACGACAAGTAGGGAATTCACAGAGTTAATGACCTCTAATTTATCTGATCAAGAGAAAGTTGATAAAGAAAGATTGGATGAGTTCACAGAGAAGATCATTCATTTTGGTTGGTCCATAAAATTTATTAACCGTGCGATTGATACATTTTCTTCGGTTGTCTATGAGTTGTTTTATGAAAATGGCATTTTGAACGATGGCAATTTGCGAAAAGGTGTGAGTATTTTTGCCAACTGGATTAATCCGTTGCGTGAAAGCATTATTGAAGAATACTCGACGAAATGGGAACGTACCGATAGCTTGCAAAAAATTGCACTGCAGGAATTGTCAGCTTCACTGATTCCCGTATTTGATAAGATATCCGTTATGCCCTTAGTCGGTACGATCGATACGGAGCGAGCCAAACTAATTATGGAGAATTTGTTAGAAGGCGTCGTGAAGCAACGTGCGGAGGTCGTGTTGCTTGACATTACCGGAGTTCCGGTCGTGGATACGATGGTAGCTCATCATATCATTCAAGCCGCAGATGCGGTGCGTCTGGTTGGTGCGAAATGCATGTTGGTTGGCATTCGTCCTGAAATTGCACAGACGATTGTAACATTGGGTATTAACTTAACAGACTTTTCAACGACTAGCACATTGAGACGAGGGATGCAAAAGGCGCTGCAGATGACAGGACGAACCATAGTGGAGGAGGAATAGTAGTATGAAGATGCGAATCCCGATTCTAAAGTTAAAAGACACATTGATCGTATCCATTCAAGTGGAGCTAGATGATCAGACGGCTCTCCAATTCCAGGAAGATTTATTGGATCAGCTGCATAAGACATCTGCCCGCGGTGTGGTGATCGACTTGACACCTATCGACTTCATTGACTCCTTTATCGCAAAAGTACTCGGTGATGTGATTCACATGACAAGTCTGATGGGGGCTAAAGTAGTCATCACAGGTATACAGCCATCAGTGGCTATCACACTAATTGAACTTGGTATACGTTTAGAAAATGTAACGACTGCGTTAGATCTAGAAAACGGACTAGAGAAATTGACTAGAGAATTGGAGGCCTGACCATGGATCACAGGTCTTCTATAGAGATCAATACGGAATGGGATATTGTTGCCGCAAGACAGCTTGGCCGTAATGAAGCAAAAAGCACGGGTTTTGGAACGGTAGACCAAGCGAGAATTACGACCGCCATCAGCGAGTTGGCGAGAAATATTTATCTTTATGCTGGAAAAGGCAAGATCGAAATTGAACCAATCACAGTAGGCCAGCGAACAGGCTTACTCATCATTGCATCGGATGAAGGTCCAGGTATTGCCGATTTACAGAAAGTAATGGAAGACGGCTATACCACTTCAGGTGGGTTAGGTGCAGGTATGCCTGGCGTCAAACGTTTAATGGATGACTTTCGAATAGAAACAGAAGTGGGCGTCGGTACTACCATTACAGCGACAAAATGGTTGCATTAGGAGATGAGAGACAGTGCCACAGGAGGCGGGTTTACAGTATAAACAAATGCTGGATAATTATTTGCGTTCCCAAGGAGAGGAAGATCTCTATTTGGGCCAGCAATTTAGCCGTAGTTTTATAGAGAAAAAGATTGCGCCTGAAGACGTGATCAGTATTCATAAAACCTCAATTGAAGAACTCATTAAAGACTTGCCCTCTGAAGTCAGCGTTTCTTTTGATTTCCTAATCGAGATGATGATTCATTATGGGCTAGCCTTGAAAGAACACCAAAGTTTGATCCGCAAACAAGAAGCCATTCAAATGGAAATGGATGTTGCGGTGAAGGTGCAGAATACGCTACTGCAGACAGCGACTCCTGAGGTAAACGGTTTGGACATCGGCTGGATTTCCAGACCTGCTAAACGAATGAATGGTGACTATGTATACTTTTTAAATGAGACTTCAAACGAAGTATGTTTAGCAGTGGCCGATATTATCGGAAAAGGAATGTCTGCTGCTATGCATATGTCCATGGTGAAATTCGGTATGGATAGTCTGCGCTATGAAAAAAGAAGTCCTTCCCATGTTCTTAGTTTCATCAATAATATGATCGAAAAAAGCATATCCGATTCGATGTTCATTTCCATGTTCTATGGGAAATATGATACAGACACCGCTACATTCCGATATTCTTCTGCGGGCCATGAACCTGCCTTGTTTTATCGCGCTGCAGAAAAGTCCTTTACGCAATTGGAAAGCAAAGGGCTTCTACTAGGTGTACAAGAAGGTGCAAATTATGAGGAACGTACAGTCAAGCTCGAAAAAGATGATTATATCGCCATTATGACAGATGGTGTAAGTGAAACTAGAACGGAAAAAGGCTTTATCGAAATGGATGTTATTGAGGATTTACTGCATCATGTGAAATCAGAAAGTGCGCAGGTGATGGTTGACTATTTATTTAACGAACTTTCTAGAATGCAAGATTACCAGCTGCGGGATGATTTTACGCTGGTTATTCTAAAAAAAACAAAGTAAAGGTTTAGATGTTCTGAAAGTGGGTATAAAACAATAGTGTGCAGTAAATGAAAGAGTATGCACATGGATTGAAAAAATAGACAAACCAAATCGGGGTGGCGAAATGAATTTACAAGTTGAGCAAGTAGACAAGGATCTAGTTCATAATTTTAAGATAATTGGAGAAATAGATATATATACAGCGCCGAAGCTAAAAGAACATCTAACAAATTTAGAGCAAGCAGAAGGAATGGAAGTCGAGTTGGACCTATCCGAAGTGAATTACATGGATAGTACAGGTCTGGGTGTTTTCGTTGGCTTTTATAAAGAGGTAAAAGCACACAATGGAAAAATGGTGATTAAAGGGCTAAATCAGCGCCTCTATCGTTTATTTGAAATTACCGGATTGAGTGAAATTATGCAGATCAAAGAGATAGAAGGTGGCGAAGATCATGCAAGCGTTTGATTACATTGAGGTGAAAGTTCCTGCAAAGCCGCAATATGTCGGAGTAGCTCGACTAGCCATTTCAGGTTTGGCCAGTCGTCTAGGATTTACATATGACGAAATCGAGGATTTGAAAATTGCTGCAAGTGAGGCTGTAACAAATGCAGTGCAGCACGCCTATCATGACGAGAAAGTGGGTGAAGTGATTTTAGGTTGTGCCCTATATGAAGATCGATTGGAAATTGTCGTGACAGATCATGGCAAGAGCTTCGATTTTGAAGAAACGAAGAAGAAAATTGGCCCCTATCAGGACTGGAATGAAGATTCTCCCTTGAGAGAAGGCGGATTAGGTCTTTATTTAATGGAAACCCTAATGGATGAAGTGAAAGTCGATCATGGGGAGGGTGTTATCGTCTTCATGACCAAATATCTGGGCAGAGAGCGGGGAGAAGGACATGTCAAACCAACAGTCTTCTCGTGACAATGAGACGAAAGAACAAGTACTTCAATGGATTCAGCAATATCAGGAAACTAATGACGATTATGCCCAGACACAGCTAGTTCTTCATTATGAACGATTGGTCCACTCGATCGCACGGAAATACTCCAGAGGTCAGTCCCATCACGAAGATATCGTGCAGGCAGGAATGCTTGGTTTGTTAGGTGCGATCCGTCGCTATGATTCCGAACAAGGAAGAAGCTTTGAAGCATTTGCTGTGCCTACGATCATTGGGGAAATCAAACGTTTCCTTCGAGACAAGACGTGGGCAGTACATGTGCCTCGTCGGATCAAAGAACTAGGACCGAAAATCAAAGCAGCCGTTGAAACATTGACAACAGAATTTCAGCGCTCTCCTATGGTTTATGAAATAGCTGAGTATCTCGAAACTGATGAGGAACTTGTGCTGGAAGCTATGGAAATGGGCAGGAGCTACCAAGCGTTATCCATTGACCATACGCTAGACGCAGATGCCGAGGGTGGAACGATTACATTGCTTGATATCATCGGCGAAGTAGATGATGGATTTGAAAAGACAGACCAGCGAATGCTTGTATTAAATGCACTAAATGTATTGAGTGAACGTGAACGCCAAATTATCCAGTATACATATATTGACCAAATGAGTCAGAAAGAGGCTGGAGAACTGCTAAACATTTCTCAAATGCATGTGTCTAGGCTACAGAGAAAGGCGATTAAGAAACTGCAGGAAGTAATACTAACAAGTGGTGGTGCGAAGTAGTGGAAACTTTTGGGAATGGGTATGTAGAGGCGTATATATATCAACAGTCGAAAAAAGGAAATAAGGATTCTGGGGATGCTTACTACATTCATTCAGAGGAAGATTATTTCATATGTGCAATTGCCGATGGGTTAGGCAGTGGATCGATCGCGAAAGAATCTGCTGAAGTGATCCCAGATGTATTGAAAGAATATCATCATGAATCACCTGACGATTTGTTACTGCGTTGTAATAAACAAATGTTTCATAAGCGTGGAGCAGCGGTCGGTATTGTAAAAGTTTACTATGCACAGCAAACTTTGGAATATAGTTGTGTCGGCAATATCCGTCTATATATCCTACAATCAAATGGTCAGATGATTTATCCGTTACCTGTCATGGGATACTTATCGGGACGTCCACAATCACTTCGTACACAACGCTACCCATACAATAAAAATGATCGGTTTTTCTTGCATTCAGATGGTGTGAGTTTACGTAGTCCTAAAAAATATTTACAGGAAAATTCCACTCCTTATCAATTGTATAAGAAAATTGAAGATACTATTGATGATAATGATGATGCAACATTTATCGCAGCGAGCCTGCTTCATTAAGTTGAAGCGGGTTTTTTGTATTCAGTGACAGACAACAGACAGCAAATAGTTTAGGCAGGAATCTGATTTCATCCTATGCTATTATATGGAAAGAAGAAAGGGTGGTTGAATTGACGATTGATATTATGGAAGCAACTGCTAGCCGAGCAGGAGTTGGTAAACGCCAAACTGCTAGTGTCATCGCATTATTGGAAGAGGGTAATACAGTACCTTTTATTGCACGTTACCGGAAAGAAGCAACAGGCTCATTAGATGAAGTGCAGATTAAGGATATTGAAGATTCCTATCACTACGTCAAAGCACTAGAACAACGAAAAGAGGAAGTACTTCGTCTAATTGAGGAGCAAGGAAAGCTAGATGATCAATTAAAAGCGGAAATTGAACGGGCTACTGTGTTGCAGCGAATTGAAGATCTCTATCGTCCATATAAACAAAAACGCAGAACAAAGGCAATGATTGCAATTGAAAGTGGCTTAGAACCACTAGCTGATCAAATGATGCAACAGCAATCTGCAGCTATTGAGAAAGCGGCCGAAGCCTTTCTAAACCCCGAAAAGGAAGTTCATACAATAGAAGAGGCTTTAGAAGGTGCTAAATTTATCATTGCGGAAAGAGTGTCAGAAGATGCTACTATGCGAGAGCGGATTCGGAAAATAGCGTGGTCGTCTGGAAGATTGACAGCCAGCTTGAAAAAGGGAGCCGAAGACGAGCGGAATGTCTTTGAAAATTATTATGACTATGAGGAACCGCTGAATAAAATCGTTCCTCACAGAGTGCTTGCTATCAACCGTGGTGAAAAAGAAGATGTACTGCGCGTGGGCGTAGGATTTCCCGTTGATCGGATCATTGGTGATCTAGAGCGGACGTATCTCAAACAAACCAGTTCATCATCTGCATTCTATATAAAAGAGGCTTTGGAAGATTCATTTAAACGATTAATTGCTCCTTCTATTGAAAGGGAAGTACGAACGACTTTGACCGAAAAAGCAGAAGCACAAGCCATTCATGTGTTTTCTGAAAATCTTAGAAGCTTGCTGCTGCAACCACCATTAAAAGGTAGAACAGTTCTCGGGGTAGACCCTGCCTTCCGAACAGGTTGTAAACTTGCTGTTGTCGACGAAACGGGGAAGCTGCATGATATCTCGGTTATCTACCCGCATCCACCAAAGCCGCAAAAGGAAGCCTCCAAAAAAGTCATATTAGATTTATTGAAGAAGTATCCGATCTCGATTATTGCAATTGGTAACGGAACGGCTTCACGTGAAACCGAGAAGTTTATAGTTGATATTATTAAAGAAGCTGAAAGTCCAGTTTCTTATGTCATCGTGAACGAGGCTGGGGCAAGTGTCTACTCGGCATCGCCACAAGCTAGAGAAGAGTTTCCTGACTTACAGGTAGAACAACGCAGTGCGGTTTCGATTGCACGACGACTACAAGATCCTCTATCGGAGCTTGTCAAGATTGATCCGGGTTCTATCGGCGTAGGTCAATACCAGCACGATGTTGCAAAAAAGAACTTGTCAGAGTCGCTGTCTTTCGTTGTAGAAACGGCAGTCAATAGAGTAGGCGTGAACGTGAACACCGCTTCCTCCTCACTTTTGCAGTATGTGTCTGGTCTTTCGAAAACGGTGGCTGAAAATATCGTTAAAGCAAGAGAAGAAGCAGGGAAGTTCAATAAACGGACAGACTTAAAGAAAGTACCTAGACTAGGTGCGAAAACGTATGAGCAAGCAATCGGCTTTCTACGCATACCCGAATCAAAAGAACCTTTCGATTCAACAGGAATCCACCCAGAAAGCTATGCAATCGCAGAATCAGTATTACGAGAATTAGATTTAGATAAATCTCAATTAGGAACAAGCGAGGCAACAACTGCCCTAGAACAAGTTGATGTTGCACAACTGGCAAGTCAGCTGGGTGTTGGAAAAATCACACTCCAGGACATCATCCAAACGCTACAGCGACCAAACAGGGACCCGCGTGATGATTATCCTCAACCTTTATTAAAAGCAGATGTCCTTGATATAAAAGATTTACATGAAGGTATGGAAATGCAAGGAACTGTCCGAAATGTCGTGGATTTTGGTGCTTTCATCGATATCGGAGTTTCCGAAGATGGACTAGTTCATATTTCTAAAATGAAAAAAGGATTTGTCAAACATCCTTTAGATGTAGTAGCTTCCGGAGATATTGTCACAGTGTGGATTGATTCCGTAGACCGCCAAAAAGGACGTATTGCATTATCCATGCTGCCGGTAAATAAGTGAGGTAGAAAAATGACATGACGGACGAACAATTACAACAACTAGTTGAACGTATTTCACTCGACATTTTTCATAAACCCTTTGCACATCAGGCGATCTTCAATAAAAGATTACGTACAACAGGCGGACGGTACAAGCTATCTAATCATTTCATTGAAATAAATCCTCGGGTTGTAGATCTTTATGATGAAGAGGAATTAGTAGGGATCATCAAACATGAATTGTGTCATTATCACCTTCATCTGGAGGGGAGAGGGTATAAACATGGAGATGTTGATTTCAAGCAATTATTAGGCTCAACGAATTCTCCCCGTCATTGTAAGCCTCTTGCAGAACGTAAAACGAATAGTAGAATTCTACACATTTATCGCTGCATGGCTTGTGGTTGTGAATATCAGAGGAGAAGAAAAATGGATTGTAGTAAATACCGTTGTGGGAAATGTGAAGGCGAGATTATTAAAGTGGAATAGGTGTAGTGAAAGAGAGTTGGTTCATCAGACGCTGAATAGAAAACAAGTGGCAAGAATCCACTGTTTTTCGTCAGTAGTTTGCTACCTTCTTGAAACATCGTGTATGAAGTTGCAAATGAGCTTTATAAGTATATGATGAAATTCAGGAATGTCCGAAGTAGAAAGCAACATGTAATACCGAAGAGGCTATCTGTACAAAGTCATTAACTAATGCCTTTACACAGATAGCCTTTTTTAATATGAATTATTATTTATCAATTATCAAAATAAAGGTGCATAGTAGATTATTTGATGGGTACATTATAAAAGTGTAAGTTTGAAAACAAGTCTTCACGCCATAATTCACAATCAAATTTTAGGAGAGAATCAAAATATATATGCTACATTTATAAAAGACAGATAAAGGAGAAAGCCTTATAAATCAAGGATTCTAAATGAATGAGAAAGTTTTTTAAAAAAGATTGAGGAAAAAGGTTGACGAATGGCACGACCCTGTCTATAATAGAAAAAGTCGACTGAGACAAGCGCGTAAAACGCTCTCCGGTTGACCGAACAATAAAACTAAGGCCCCTTGGTCAAGCGGTTAAGACACCGCCCTTTCACGGCGGTAACACGGGTTCGAATCCCGTAGGGGTCACTTTAGTAAAATGAAACGAATGCCTAAAGATCTGATAGCGGTTTATCATTATTGGGGTATAGCCAAGCGGTAAGGCAACGGACTTTGACTCCGTCATTCGTTGGTTCGAATCCAGCTACCCCAGCCATTTTTATTAAGTTAACTATAGGTATGTTGTGAAGAAGTGAAAGTTATTTCGAAGTTATCGTTTTTCTTTAAAACGAGCCGTTAGCTCAGTTGGTAGAGCATCTGACTTTTAATCAGAGGGTCACAGGTTCGAATCCTGTACGGCTCACCACTTTTTTAAAAAAATTGTTGACTTATTATCTAGGTCGTGTATAATAGAGTTTGTCGCTAAAATAAAGCGGTAGTGGCGGAATGGCAGACGCGCTAGGTTGAGGGCCTAGTGGGTGAATAACCCGTGGAGGTTCAAGTCCTCTTTACCGCACCAAACATTCTATTCATTACAATTCATACGCGGGTGTAGTTTAGTGGTAAAACCTCAGCCTTCCAAGCTGATGATGAGGGTTCGATTCCCTTCACCCGCTCCA
>NZ_WHVW01000010.1 GCF_009651005.1 Sporosarcina obsidiansis | reverse complement strand
CTCTGATTTTAGTACCGAAATGACAAAAGGGTTGGAAATCGTTACGATTTCCAACCCTTTTGTCTACAGTCTGAAACGCTCAAAATTTTGAGCGTTTTTTGTTTTTCTATTACTGATTCGTTGTCGAAACATATGCTGTTTAGGTTGTTATTTACATTGATTTTAGCGTTTTTCTCTCCCTCAACCGAACCCGTTACTAAAAAGGAATTGTCTTTTTTAGTTGATGAAATGAAAACACAATTCACATGTGGTCTCGTTTCCGTTCATAATGAACTGTTTAAAGAAAAAATAAAGAAGTCCTTAAGCGCATGCAGTCATCGGAGTAATGGGATGAAGTACCTGCGCGACAACACAATAGTTTCTTGCGCAGGTACCCTCCCCTTATTTACTCTTTCTAACTAGCAACATCATTATTGTAATGATTGAAAACGCCATAAATGATAAAAAAGGGATCGTAATAAAGCCAAGCCAATTAATATACTCCCCTGAGCATGGTACGCCATTTGCACATACACTGAATTCATTTAATGAAGGAATTTTTTGCAATGCGTAATGATAGCCCGAAACCATAATACCGATGACTGACATCGGAAGTACGTACCGATAAATATCCCTATCATTCCTGTAAAATGCAATACCTAGCAAAAATACGAGCGGATACATTACTATTCGTTGATACCAACACAATGTACAGGGGACAAACCCCATTTGCTCACTAAAAAATAGACTTCCCATCATCGCTACTAGTGATACAATCCACGCAAACAGAAGAGGTTTATTTAGCACTCTTCTCAGCCTCTTCTACCATTTTCGCAAAATCATCCATTGTACGTCCCTTGAATTCTTTGCCACCGATAAAGATGGTAGGTGTAGAGGAGATGCCTAGATTTTTAGCAGTCTTCATATCTTTTTCCCATGCGTCTTTTCCTTTATTGTCACTATGCGCAGCCATAACTTGACTCGCTTCTTCTTCACTAGCAACTTCCATTAGCATTTTCTCCAACACTTCATCTGTAAACACGATGGCCTGTTCAGATGTTGGCTGATTGGCAAAAAGCAGATGATGAAATGCCCAAAACGTTTCATTGCCTAGTTCTTTATAGACCGTCTCTGCAAACTGTGCAGCTGTTGTTGAGTCTGGCGCAATAAATGAGTAGTTCATAAAATAAAACTTTGCCTTCCCCGTCTTAACAAATTGTTCCTGAATAAGCGGGAAAAGCTGATCATTAAAATCTTTACAACTTGGACATTTATAATCTCCAAATTCTACAATTTCTACAGGTGCCGAAGCTTCGCCTACATACGGCTGATTTTCATAATCAATAGCAACAGATTCTTCATTTTTATCCGTTAATACAATGATCCCAATGATACAAACTGCAACAATACCTACAAGCCAAAATATTTTTTTAGACAATATACCCACTCCTTGATCCCACTTAATATGTTACAAAGACATTATGTAAATGCGTGGCAAAGCACGTAAGTTCCAGAAGCCTTACCACTTTGCTTAATTATTGTAGTCTGATGCAGCATTATTCGTCAATGAAATCGAACGATAAAAGAGATTTGCTAATAGTTTGTGTAATGGCACCTTATTAAATTTCGTATTTAGGGACATACTTTATGTATTCTTGTCATATAAGGAGATACGATTTATGAGCACACTTGAAAATACTTTGTCGATTTTTGCATTAGGCGGAATAAATGAAATTGGTAAAAATATGTATGTCGTGCAATATGAAGACGATATATTTGTCATTGATTGCGGGTCAAAATTTCCTGACGAAAGTCTTCTAGGGATTGATTTGATCATTCAAGATATTACGTATCTACAGCAAAACAAGGACAAAGTAAGAGCATTACTAATTACGCATGGTCATGAAGATCATATTGGAGGCATTCCATATTTTTTACAACAATTGAATATCCCTGTTTATGCAACAGCAATAACCGCTGGACTAATCAATATTAAGTTGAAAGAACATGGGTTACTTCGACAAACTGAACTAACGATCATAAATGATGAATCTAAATTATCATTTGGAAATATAGCCATCACGTTTTTTAGAACGAATCATAGTATTCCCGATTGTGTAGGAATTGTGTTTGATACTCCAATCGGAACAGTCGTCCATACAGGAGATTTCAAATTTGATTTAACACCAGTGAATAACGATGCTCCGGATATTCACAAGATGGCAGAGATCGGAAAAAACGGTGTGTTAATGTTGCTTTCTGAAAGTACCAATGCAGAGCGTCCTGGGTTTAACCCTTCCGAAATGACGATCGGTGGACATATTGAAGAAGAGTTCAGAAAAGCACGTAAAAAAGTATTTATCTCTACTTTCGCATCCAATGTACATCGTGTTCAACAAGTCATCGATGCCGCAGAAAAAACAGGTAGAAAGCTCGCATTACTAGGGAGAAGCATGATCAATGTAGTAAGCGTCGCCTCGGAACTTGGTCATTTACAAATTCCTGACGACATGTTGATCGAACCGTATGAGGTAGGAAAAATGGATCCTGAAAAAGTGGCCATTTTATGTACCGGTAGCCAGGGCGAACCGATGGCTGCTTTGTCACGTTTATCGAGTTCCAACTTTAGACATGTAGAAGTGCTTCCCGATGATACTGTCATTTTAGCTTCATCCCCTATTCCAGGTAATGAAAAAAATGTCTCTCGAATTATTGATAATTTATACCTTCTGCAGGCCAATGTAATTTACGGATCAGGAGGAACCACCGGTATGCATGTTTCAGGTCATGCGAATCAGGAAGAACTAAAGCTCATGCTAACGCTTATGAAGCCGAAATATTTCATTCCTATCCATGGTGAATATAGGATGCTCTATAAGCATCAACAACTGGCCGAATCTGTCGGAGTGCAGAGAGAAAATATATTTATAATTAATAACGGAGACGTTGTCGATGTAGATCATGAAAAAGCGTACCAAACACGAAAAGTTCATGCTGGCCGTGTGTTCGTTGACGGCTTAGGCGTAGGCGATGTGCGAAATATTGTGTTGCGAGATCGAAGGGTACTTTCAGAAGAAGGAATGCTCGTGATTATCATGACGATAAATAAAACAGACGGCCAACTAGTTTCTGAACCAGATACGATTACTCGTGGTTTTGTTTACCAACCGGATGCTCAAGAACTTATTAATGAAGTGAATGAAGTAGTGAAGACGACTGTTACTAACTTGAAAGCTGTAAATGGCAGTAAACGATCTGTTATTAGACAAAATGTAAAGAAGTCAGTAGAAACCTTATTATTTGCACGAACGAAAAGAAGGCCCATGATCCTTTCGTTTTTAATTGAGATTTGATTAGTGAAGTAACTTAAAACTACCTAGAAGAGGCGTTTAGCCATCAATCTTTGGCTTACTCTTCTTTGTCATTACGCCAGATATTCAAAAAAGTGCTGTACTTCGCAATTTGCTAGATGATAGATTTCCAAAATAAACATACGTTCCGTTACATAACATACAAGTAGGAATCATGAGTTCCTATTGAAAAAAATTCCTATAAATATAAAATAAATGGTGAAGCAATTTATTATTTCATTAGGTAAAGGAGAATGTCTGTGACAGAAAAGTATGTGATGATTACGGGCGCTAACTCAGGAATCGGAAGAGCAGCTGCCCTAAAATTTGCATCAGAAGGCTATCATGTGATTATGGCTTGCCGCAATATGAAAATTAGTGTCCCTGTCCAAAATGAGATTATCGCTAGTACAAAAAACAGCCATGTAGATCTACTTGAACTTGATATTTCTTCTTTTGATTCTATACGGAGATTTTGCAAGATTTTCAAATCCAGTTACTCGCGGTTGGACATAGTAATTAATAATGCGGCTTATTTAAATCATGGAGAAAAAGAGTACAAACTTAGTGCCGATCAAATCGAATTATCTTTTGCTACAAATGCATTCGGGCCATTTTTACTAACTCATTTACTCGCGGACCTTCTTGCAAAATCTCCAGATCCAAGAGTCCTTAACGCCTGTACAACCAATGTCAAAAACTTCTTTGACCCAAAACGAAAAATCGAGTTTGATAATTTACGCGGGGAACTGAAAGATGTCAGACCTTACAGTAAGTATAAGATGTATGGCGACTCGAAAATGGCGCTTTTGATACTCACTTTTAAAATGGCAGAACAGTATAAACACCTAGGTATTAAAATTAACGCGATTCAAATTAATCGTGTAAAACTATCAAAAGAAACGATCAATAAAATGCGGTCTTTTTGGAAAGTGCTTGCATGGGTACAAAATCTAACGAATCCTTTACCGGTGTATATGGCAGATAATTATTTTCACATATGCACGTCAGATGAATTTAAAAATAGTACTGGGCAATTTATCAATCATCACAAAAATATCATCACCCCTTCTATAACTGAAAAAGGTGTTGCCCAAGTAAAGAATATTTTTGGCTTTAGCACCTATCCACGTTATGCATTGGATCCTCAAAATATGGAACAAATATGGACGTTGTGCAAATCGCTTACTAATGAAAAAATCGATGCCAATAGAGTACAGGCTTTATTGTAGTGTTTTGTTTAAAGAAAATGTTTTTCAAAGTTCTAAGATGGGTACCGTAGTTTAAAAAGGATGTGTATGGTATGCCATTCGATTATGATCTCGACTATAGTGCGCTAGATTTACGTGAACATCCTGAATTATATAAAGTCGGAAAAGGCGAGCAAGGTGTTTTACTAGTAGAACCATACAAAAGTGAAATTTTACCGCATTGGCGTTTTAAGACTCCCGAGATCGCGAAAAAGTCGGCCGATAAAATATGTGAACTGTTTGAAGCGTATCGTAAAGAAAATGACTTTGTCGGAATGGACATGGCACGTAAATTCATTCAGATGGGCTATACGCGCTCACGCCGTTATGCAAACCATAAAAGTGGACGGAAATATAATATGGATGGCACGTTAAAAGAACGCGAGATAGATTTAGAAAAGGCAAAATCCGCAGATATTTTTAAAAAGCGTTGGGATGTTATACGTGAGGACGAAGATTATATCAAACGGAAAAAAGCTCATCAGAAGATCTATGGATGAGCTCAGTTTTAAAATAGGAAGCGATGAATGTTGTTCCAATGCCATTCATCGCTTTTTTTATAGTAAGCAATTTAAGTTTCTGATGAGGAAACTGTAAGGTAAGCTCCAACTAATTACTTCGCCAACTCCGCCAGCAAACTCTGTGCTCTCCACTTATTCTCAGTCTGCCCTGCCTCTTGCGCACCGATGCAAACCGGACAGCCATACTCACAATGGCACTCTGCCACATGATCAGCAGCCAGCATCAGCAATTCTTTCCAACGCCCATAAATATTCTCACTTAAACCAATTCCACCTGGATAGCTATCGTAGATGAAAAAGGTCGGAGCTTCCATATGAATCGCTTTCACTTGTGGTACGACATGGATATCGTTGCGATCACATTTGATAAACAGTGGAACCAAAGACTGGATAGCATAAGCAGCAGCTGTCATGGCATCTGTCAGCTCAGATTTCTCCCAGTCCTCCGGTACATCAAACGTCAGCCAAGTACCGGATGTATGCATTTCTTCTGCTGGCAATGAAATCGGTCCCGATCCAATATTGTCGTGTGTGTCGAACTTAATCTTCTTAAAAATAGTCGGAATCGCCAACACCGCCAAGTCACCATAAGCTAGCGTCCGTTCCCCGTCTTCCATTCGTTTATCTTCACTGATCACTTTTAATTCCACTGCTAAATTCGCATCCGTGAAATAATCAACATCCACTACAGTGACATACGCTTTCTTTTCTTCCCAATCCAATTTCTCCACTTGA
Organism: Sporosarcina obsidiansis; assembly: GCF_009651005.1. Taxonomy (GTDB): domain Bacteria; phylum Bacillota; class Bacilli; order Bacillales_A; family Planococcaceae; genus Sporosarcina; species Sporosarcina obsidiansis. The sequence goes on along the minus strand of NZ_WHVW01000010.1, from coordinate 105,375 downwards.
TACTGCGTGCCTTGATGCAAATAAATCGCTTCTTCGTGCAGCAAGGTCATCGCACTGAAACGATCCATCTCCCCGATAACACGTGTCTCTTTCGGATATGTTTGGTCAATAATAATCACATTTTCCTGGGAAGCGGAACGCAGACTGATTTCTCCAGCTGGAAAGCGATCCGTCATCCAATGCCATTTATCGGAAGTTTGTAGCAATACACCTTCACTCTGCAAAAATGCCAGTAATTCTTGTACTTCGAATTCACCATAGGTTTCCGTTGCACTAAACGGTAATTCAAATGAAGCACATTTCAAATGATCCATCAAAATTAGCATATTATCTGGATGTATATGAATCTCTTCTGGTTGCTGCCCAAGCAAATAGGCAGGATGTTTAATAATGTACTGATCAAGAGGCATCGACTGTGCTACATAAATGATCAGTGCATCTTCTTGCCGTCTTCCCGCACGACCCGCCTGCTGCAACGCACTCGCAATATTTCCCGGATAACCTGTCATGATACATGCTTGCAGCTGCCCAATATCGATCCCAAGTTCCAGTGCATTCGTACTGACAACTGTGCGGATGTCACCGTTCTTCAATCCGCTTTCGATCTTTCTACGCTCCGACGGCAAATAGCCCCCACGATAACCCATTACGGTTTCATCAAATAATTTCTTTTTCGTCAATTCCTTCATATACGTCACAAGCATCTCGACACGGACTCTACTGCGGGCGAAGATGATCGTCTGGATATGCTGCTGATATAAAAACGCCCCCAGATCTCTTACTTCTAATACAGCACTTCTGCGTATGCCGAAGACGTCATGGACAATAGGGGGATTATAAAAGACAAAATGTTTCTTTCCGCGAGGCGCCCCATTTTGATCGATGAGCACCATTTCCTTATTTGTCAAATTCTCCGCTAATTCTTTAGCATTCGAAATCGTTGCGGACGTACAAATGAAAATCGGATCACTGCCATAAAAACGACAAATCCGTTGTAATCTTCTCAGTACATGCGCTACATGACTGCCAAATACCCCTTTATAGGTATGCAGTTCATCGACTACAATATATTTCAGATTCTCAAATAATGAAATCCATTTCGTATGGTGAGGCAAAATAGCGGAATGCAGCATATCGGGATTCGTCAAGATGATATGTCCAGATTTCCGCACTTTCGACCGCAATCCAGGGGCCGTGTCACCGTCATACGTATGGCTCAAAATCGTCTCGCCACTAGCTTCGATCAAGTCATGTAAATCCGCCAGCTGATCCTGTGCCAACGCTTTTGTTGGAAACAAATACAATGCGCGGGAAGAAGGTTTGTCCAAAATCGACTGCAATACTGGCAAGTGGTAACAGAGTGATTTTCCGGATGCCGTTGGTGTAATTGCGGTAATGGAATTCCCTTCACTAACCGCGTCAAACGCCTGTCTTTGATGGCTATACAATTGCGTGATGCCTTTTGTTGCCAATGCCTGACGTATAGATGTATGCAATGTAGGAGGGAAATCAGCAACAATTGCCTCTTGTTCCTTCAGTGTTTCAATGTAGGAAATATTCGGCCCAAAGCGCGGATCAGAAAATAGTTGCTGAATGACATCAGGTATGTTTGACTTATTCATTCGAAGAATCCTCTCCTTTTTCATCCATCGCGTTCACAACCGTTTGTAAAGTATAACGGGCGGCATTAATCGACAGGATGAAACGCTTTTTCCCTGTTTCTTTATAAAAAGACTGCACAACGAATTGAGTCATTGAATCTTTCAATGAATCAATTTGCACATCATGTACATATCGTGGTTTCCTTAATTTGATCCAAACCTTCATATCAGTAGCCCAATCTGCAATCGCCCGATGACTCTGATCTGCATAAGGCTTCACTTCCTCAAAAAAATCAGGCGTATGGTCGGTCTCTCTCATTCTATAAAAACGTTGCTCACACTCATCACAGATCACGAGCAAGCTATTTGTATTTTGAAGTAAACTCATTGTATATAACCCCTTCTTCATTCTTTCCCTAGCCTTAGTTTATCAGAAAACCACTTCCCACTCCACTTCCTACGAACAAGTATTCCGCAATCGATTTTTTCAAAGCTTTATATAGTTGTGAAACTTTCTTTTCGGTAACTCGTCTAGTAGTGGGTATGGTATGATTAAGAGTACGAGGTGGTCACTTTGGCGATTCGTTATCCTAATGGGAAAAAATATAATCCGTCAGTACCTACACAAAAAAAGAAAACGTATGACTACTCCTTCAGTAACCGGGGTAAATCATTGGAGGATGAACTAAACGAAACAAATGAATACTATCTGGCGCACGGACTAGCTGTTATTCATAAAAAGCCTGTTCCTATTCAAGTAGTGAATGTCCGGTACCCTGCTAGAAGCGCAGCCGTCATCACGGAAGCTTATTTCCGCACACCTTCTACTACAGACTATAACGGAGTTTGGAAAGGTCAGTATGTGGACTTTGAAGCGAAGGAAACTAAAAACAAAACTTCTTTGCCTTTGCAAAACATTCATACACACCAAGTCCAGCATATGAAGCAAGTAAATGATCAAGCAGGGCATGCTTTTTTTATTGTCCATTTTAGCGCCTTAGATCGATATTTTCTATTGCCTTTTGAACAGTTCCATCCATTATGGATTAGAATGGAAAACGGCGGAAGAAAATCTATTACACTTGAAGAAATGGAAGAATGCTCTATAGAAATCGTGACAGGTATCCAACCTCGGCTAGATTATCTACAAGCTGTTGAATTTTGGATTCAACGTAAAGATATTGATAAAGACATTGAAAGGCAGGAAAGAGAATGAGTGACAATATAAACTCTAGAACCGCGAGAAGGAAACAACAGGAAACTAAACCAAAAAAGAAGCCAGGCAAAAAAGGTCCAAAAGGATGGTTTAAGAAAATCATCATGGCGATTGTCATAGCAGGGCTTGCCGTCTTAGTTGGTGGTGGAGCATTATTTGCTTTTTACGCCAGTACAGCACCTGATTTAGATGAAGAGCTTCTAAAAGACCCACTTACATCTAATTTCTTAACAAAAGATGGAGATGTGTTTTTAAAATTTGGTACGGAAAAACGTGATTATGTTCCCTATGATGAAATACCTGAACAAATGAAAGATGCGATTTTAGCTACAGAAGACGTGCGATTCTTTAAGCATGGCGGAATTGATTTCTATCGTTTGGGAGGAGCCGTGCTTGCTAACTTCCGTGGGGGATTTGGTTCGCAAGGTGCTTCTACACTTACCCAGCAAGTTATTAAGAACTCTTTCCTGAAAGATGAAAAAACATTAAAGCGAAAAGCACAAGAAGCATGGCTTGCCTTTAAACTAGAGAGAGAATACTCAAAAGAAGAAATTTTCGAAATGTATTTCAATAAAGTGTTAATGTCTGGCAATCGATATGGATTTGGTACAGGTGCGAACTATTTCTTTGGTAAGAAACTGAATGAATTGGAATTACCAGAGATGGCGATGTTAGCCGGAATGCCACAATATCCAAATGGCTATAATCCGTTCAAACATCCAGAACGTGCAGAAAAACGCCGGAATATTGTGCTGACACTGATGCATCGACATGAAAAAATTACAAAAGAAGAGATGGAAGCTGCTAAAAAGGTACCTGTCACTTCCACTTTATTACCTGAAGAAGAACGTCAAACAAACGGGAAATACCCTGCATATGTAGATGCCGTTTTGGATGAGTTAGAAGAAGCTGGCTACTCTGATTTGTTGGCAGAAGGTATCACCGTACAGACTTCATTGGATCCAAAAGTACAGGAAACAGTAGAAGCGGCAATTGATGATCCGAGCTACTATGAATCAGATGAAATGCAAGCAGGTATGACTGTCCTCGACACGAAAACTGGAGCAATTGTGGCGATAGGCGGAGGACGCGAGTATGCAGGTCGTAACTTAAACTTCGCAGAACAAAAACGTCAGCCTGGCTCTGTCATTAAACCAATTCTTTCTTATGGTCCTGCGATAGAGAACTTTAGTTGGTCTACAGGACAAAAAGTAGTGGACGAACCATACAAATATAAAGGAACAAATAAGTCTATCAATAATGCAGATGGCAGATTTCTTGGTACATTAACAATGCGAGAGGCGTTATACTATTCAAGAAATATTCCTGCTGTCAAAGTCTTTGAAGAAGTTGGCGCTAAAAATGCAAAGGCATTTGCTTCAGGACTCGGATTACCTTACGATAAAATCAGTTCAGGTAATGCTTTAGGCGGTGGCGAATATGAATTCTCTACTATTCAAATGGCTGGCGCATACGCTGCATTTGGTAATGGTGGAATTTACACAAAACCTCACGCAGTAACAGAAATCACATTACGTGATGGAAAAACAAAGAAAAATTTACGACCAGACCCTGTTACCGCAATGAAGGATTCTACCGCTTATATGATTACAGACGTATTGCGTGATGTTTTAACATATGGAACAGCTAAAAATGCGGCAATTAGCGGAATGGATATTGCAGGTAAAACTGGTACAACCAACTACGCTGCGGATACCATTAAGAAAAACAATTTAAAAAATACCGATGTACCAGATACTTGGTTCACGGGTTATACGACGGAGTACACCATCTCTACATGGGGTGGCTATGCGGATTACAAAACACCTATCTCCACATACGATAAAGGACGCTATGTACCACAAAAATTATTTAAAACCGTGATGAGTAGTATCGCGAGTAATCCGGGACAATTCTCACAACCAAATTCCGTGGAACAAGCAGCTATTGTAAAAGGCAGTGATCCACTCGCATTGGCGAGCTCATTCACACCTAGTAATTTAGTGCGGACTGAATTATTTGTTCGAGGCACACTTCCAACTCAGCAAGAAGTACCTGAAGAAATTTCATTGCCTAGCCCAACTGATTTAACAGCACAATTCGATGCGAACACAAACTCTATACAGCTAGAGTGGAACTATGACGTTCCGGACGAATTCGACGACTTAGGTGATCCTGTCTTCAATGTAGGCGTGTCGGTCGATGGAGGCGCTACTCAAAATATCACCACTACTTCGGATGAATCAGCTGTCTTCTCAGGAGCAGAATTAGGTAAAACCTATACCTTCTCTGTCAGTGCTAGCATGGGTGAGTACACAAGCGGCCCTACTTCTACCACATTGCTACTAGAAGGCGCAGACGAACCTGTTATTGAAGAACCTGATGATAATCCAGACGGTCAAATCGACGTACCGAACAGTGATAACGAGGATAACGAAGAAGATGATGACGGTTCATCAGATCAAAATAATCAAGGTAATTCCGGGCAAGGTAATTCGAATAATCAAGGAAACCAAGGTGATCAAGGTAATTCGAATAACCAAGGAAATCAAAATAATCAAGGACAAGGTCAAGGACAGGGGCAAGGGAATCAAAGTGGCTCACAAGGAAATCAAAATAATCCCGATGGCGGCCAAGGAGATCAAGGTTCCAATCCCAATATTTCCACCCCTAATTCTTCACAGTCTACTAACTAAAGAAACCGGCAAGAGGACGATTCCTCTTGCCGGTTTCTTCTTTCATTCATTTTAACGCTGTACACGCAAACGAGCTGCTTTCTTTTTAACTTCTTCGTACAGCATCGTTAATTGAATCAATGCGTAGTGGCTTGTTTTTTGAAGCTTGATGAACTGGATTCGTTCATCGTAATTATTCGGCTCCAATACATACTGAATTCTGTTTGTATACGCATGTTTAACTGTTCCGCTAGTCTGAATCAGACATTCTAATTGCTCTATGGCTGACTGCAATAAAAGTAACCGCTGATCATCACGTGAAGCATATGCTTTTTCTAATTCAGGCTTCTTGTCATCCCACAATTCCAATGATTGTCTTACCGATTCTTTGAGTTCATCTTGATTCATTTGGCTTTCATCCTTTTCTGACCTTCTCTGCATAAATGTAGCAGTGGACATTCCGGACAGTTCGGATTTTGCGCTTTGCAATGATAACGTCCAAAGAAAATCATCTGATGATGTGTCTGTGTCCACTGTTCTCTCGGTGTCCAACGCATGATTTTTTCTTCCACATCAATAGGACGGTCTTTCCATCGGTTCATCCCGAGTCGTTTTGCTACACGTTCCACATGCGTATCAACGGCTAATGCTGGAATCCCAAACGCATTGGAAACCACTACATTCGCTGTTTTCCGACCTACACCCGGAAGCGTCATCATGACATCACGGTTAGGTGGCACTTCTCCATTATATTCTTCAATCAATTGTTCACTTAATGCTTTAATATTTTTGGATTTGTTACGGTAAAGGCCAATCGAACGAATATCTTGCTGTAATTCTTCGATAGAAACTTCAACATAATCTTCAGGAACTGTATACTTTTGAAAAAGATCAGCTGTCACACGATTCACTAAGACATCTGTACATTGGGCAGATAATAAAGTGGCAATGAGTAGTTCAAACGGATTCTTATGAACGAGCTCACAATGAGCATCCGGAAACATCTCTTCGAACGTTTGCAAGCAGACTTGCCATTGTGTTTTTGTTAACATACTATCCCCTATTCCCGTTCTTCGAGCCAATTATAAAAGGGTACACGCTTAACAGAAGTATTGGCTGTTTGATGATTGACCGCAACACTCACTGGCCGGAATGATTGTGTTTGTCTTTCCACGTCTTGTAATGTTTTGACATTCTTCTTTTTCCATTCAAATAAAATGCGGTCAATATAACGCAAGCTCATTTTTTGAGCTAAGACTGCTTCTTTCAATGCGGCACGGATCACTTCAGCTGAGTGACCATCCTTGTCAATCCACATAGCAATCGTTTCACACTCCATAGGTGAAAGAAAACGTCCAAACTCCTGCTCGAATAGAGAGTAAATCTCCCCTTCCGCTTTTTTGTTCAATTCTTCTTGTGATTGCATTTGTTTCGTTTCGATCGTTTCTACTAATTGATTCCACAAAGGCAACAAAGAAAAACGTTCGTGTAACACTTTAAGCTCGTCTGTACTTTGTTCAATTGTAAATAAACCTTTTTGCATCAAACGTTGCAAGCAGTCTGTAACATCCTTCTCTTTTTGCTGCATACGATTCGCAATATCAGTAGGCGTCGGAAAATAATTTCCGGCTTCTTGAAATGCGATAATATGCAAAATCACCATGGCGTCACTGTCTGAAATCAGCAGTTGTTTATAATGTTGAAAAAAGAGCTGGGAAATGGTGACATTTCCCTGCTCAATCCAAATTTTCAGCCGCTCATCTTGCTGCATGTTTGAAACTTCCTCTCATCAGCAAACAAACTAGTTGCTTCTATACTCTCTTTATGATGAACTTTATGCTTTCCAATGATCCTTGACAAATTTTTCAATTCGATCAATACCTTTTTCTAGCTGGTCAATTGACGTAGCGTATGATAATCGAATCGTCGTATCAGAACCAAAGCCCGAACCAGGAATCACAGCTACATTCGCTTCAGTTAAAAGTGCTTTTGCAAAGTCATCTACTGACGCAAAGCCCGTTTTTTCAACAGCTTCTGACACATCCGGTAAAAAATAAAATGCACCTTGAGGCTTTACTACATGGAAACCTGGAATAGCAGATAGTTTAGGATAGACACGGTTCAATCGAGATTCGAAATCTTTTCTCATTGTTTCCACAGCATCCTGTGGGCCATTGTAAGCCTCAATTGCTGCATATTGAGAAGTCGTTGTCGGGTTTGAAGTCGAGTGGCTTGCCAAGTTTGTCATAGCTCCAACTACTTCTGCATCCCCCGCAATATAGCCAATCCGCCAGCCTGTCATCGAATGGGACTTGGAGACCCCGTTAATGATAAACGTGCGTTCTTTTGCATCCTCTGATAATTGTGCAATAGACACATGCTGTTTGCCATCATATACAAGTTTTTCATAAATTTCATCTGAAATAATCCAAATATCTTTTTCACGACACACTTCAGCAATTGCTTGTAATTCTTCTTTTGAATAGATCATGCCGGTCGGATTACCTGGTGAGTTAATAATTACAGCTTTTGTTTTTGCTGTTATTGCTTCGCTAATTTGTTCTGCCGTTACTTTGAACTGCTCAGCTGCAGTACCTTCAATGAAAACAGGTACGCCTTCTGCTAATTTCACTTGCTCTGGATAACTAACCCAGTATGGAGAAGGGATAATAATTTCATCCCCTTTATTCAACAGCACTTGGAATAGCGTGTGCAATACATGCTTCGCCCCAACACCAACTAGAATTTCGCTGCGTCCATAAGTTACTCCTTGATCTCTCTTCAATTTGTCAATTATCGCATCTTTCAATTCCGGAAGACCTCCGGCTGGAGTATATTTCGTCTTGCCATCCTTCATCGATTGATAAGCTGCTTCCAAAATGTTTTCAGGTGTATTATAGTCTGGTTCGCCTGCCCCGAGTCCGACAATATCTATGCCGGATGCCTTCATTTCTTTCGCTTTTGCAGTAATCGCTAGTGTGGTAGATGGTGATAAAGTACTTACTCTCGATGCTAATTGTTTTCTCAAACTGACCGCTCTCCTTTAATCCTAATTCAACAGTAATCTATAAATGCATTATTCGCTTCCGCCACTCGCCATCTTGAAAATTTAGATAGACATAATTCAAGCTTTCATCTTCTCCTAGGTATGTCACTTCCCAAAACAGAGTCTCTTTTTCCAACCCTAATGAAGTATGGAGAATTTTTTTGACGTGATCTTCCTTTTTCACTATGTCGGCGGCTTCTTGCTTTGTAATACCTTTAGTTGGTGTAACCGTGCGGATGATTTTACCAGCTTTTTCATCCACCAAAATTACTTTACTCTTGCCTTTTTCATCTGTACCGTATACGGAAACTATTGAAGCAGTCCCATGGTAAATATCTGCACGGTCGACTATCTCGAGTGCACCTTCGTTACGAACCAAATCAATGGCAGCTTCTCTAGACGAGGCAAATGGTTTTTCTGCTTGATAAAAAACCATGATGGTAATCGTAATAAAAAGAGTAAGTAAAAAAACGGATAGAAATTTAATCCAATTTAGCATACGTACCCCTTCCTATCGAATGAACCGTAACGAATTTTCGATTCATTTTCTAACCTACTTTCCACTTTTGGTGACATCCAGTTCCAAGCGCCAGTCTCTCGGGTCACTTCGGTCTTTCTGAAAAGGTGCAAAAAGCGCATCTTGTTCAGGAAGCCCTCCAGTGCCTGTCGAGACTAGACGGCGCTTTCCACTTTTGATTCCATCATTTATTATAGCAATTTTCAATCTCGTTCACCAGAGCTTCTAATGATACTTTTTTAACAAAAGATTGTGGTAAGGCTTCTAAAAAGCTTTGACCATACGATTTTGTATCAATTCTTCTATCTAGTATAATAAAAAATCCTTGTTCTTCAGATGAACGGATTAATCTGCCAAATCCTTGACGGAACCTGAGAATGGCTTCAGGTAAGCCTAAGTGTGTAAAGGCATTTTTTTGTTCAGTCTGTAAAGCAGCAGACCGCGCTTTGAATAATGGTTCTTCAGGAGACGTAAATGGCAATCGCACAACGACGACAGCAGAGAGTTCATCACTTGGTACGTCCACGCCTTCCCAAAAGCTTGTAGTTCCAAACAATATAGCTTTTTCCTGCTGTTTAAACGTCTTGAGAAGCTTATGTCGACTTCCTGAACTAACTCCTTGTGCAATTAATGTATACTCACCTTTTAACGATTCGCTGTCCATGATCGATTCATACGTCTTCTTCAGCATGTCATGAGATAAGAATAAAGCAAACACGCGTCCATTGATAGCGATGGCGGTTTGAATCAAGGCATCTGCTACCGCAAGAATATAGTCATCGTTTGAAACTTGTTGTATATCTGGCATGTCTTCCACAATGAATGTATTTGCCCCCGCATAAAAGTCAGTAGGTGCGTCAAAGGTGTATAACGGAACAGTAGAAGAAACCCCTACTTGATTCAGTACAAAGCGTTTATCTTGACCTGCGGTTAATGTGCCAGAAGTCCATAGAATCCCTGCGCTTCCTTCAATTTGATCAATAAATGAGTGAACGACCGAAGAAGCATGAATTGGACTTTTCTTAATTCGCAGACTGCCGGGCAGGCTTCTGCTGTCTTTCTCCATCCAAATTGCAAGATGAGCTTGAGGTTCCTCGAGAAAAAGTTCAACCCATTCTCCTGCTTTTATTTTCATTTCATTCAGCCAGTACAACCATTCGTTTAATGCAGCTTGTTCATGAAGAGTCAATTCTCTCTTTGGTTGCTGTAATGGGGCGATATAGTTTTCAGCTAGGCTTATATACTCATTCATTTTCCGCAACACGATCCGAAAGCTTTCATGAGTCAACGATCTACTCTTTAAAGATTCAACAGTCCTTGTCGCTATCCGATTACTGTATTCAACATCCGTATTCACCAGTATCATCATCGATTCGTCGAAAGCTAACATAAATTCTTCAAAAGTCGTCTGTAGTCGATCGGTAGAAAATCTGTGGTTAAAGTGAAACCCCATCAAAATTTCTTGGATATCGAAAAGCAACTGCCCATTGCTAAATGAATTCAACTGGCTCATTACGTATTTCCAATTGGTGTATGAGAAAACTTGTTCATGCGTTTGAATAGCCGCTTGATGTAATTGATGTGCTTCATCGATAATCAGACCACTTATTGACTGAAATAAAGGATTGATACGCTCGCTATCATTCATAATCATCGCATGATTCGTCAGCAATAACATAGAATGACGGCAACGCTCCAAACAGCGAGAGTAGAAATCAACTACTTTTTCATCCTCTTTTAGTTTCATTGAACGCTTACGGATCCGATCAATAAATAGTGGACCGCCACCTGAGACATTCACTTCATCCAAATCACCCGTAGTCGTTTCCGTCAGCCAAACGAGTACTTGCATAATTGTCATGGAATCATCATAGACCTCGTCACTGAAACGTAGTAATTCTTCAAATTTTCCTAATGAAATATAATTTGCCATGCCTTTAATGACAGCAGTTGGAATATTCATCTGCAACGCATTCCCCAAATGACTGACTTCCTCCGCTAGCATGTCGACTAGATGATTTGTATAAGTGCTGATGACAACCGGCTGTCTCGTTTCATACGCCCGGATCATAGCTGGAATCAAGTAGCCTATCGTTTTGCCGACACCCGTTGGTATTTCGACAGCTACTTGCTTTTTTTCTACAAACGCTTGCCATGTTAAATCCATCAGCTCCGCTTGCCCTCTTCTAACGTGAAACTTTGTATTTATACGCTGTAATAACTCTTCTTTTTCTGCATCACCTGAAGGAAATTTGATTGCCTTATCCCATACATCATAAGTGCTTGGTTCTTTACGATAAGGAATTCCGCGAAAAAGCGCATACTCTTTTGGCGTTTCTTTTCTTCGGGCGAGTGTTAGTGCTTCATAGAACAACGTAGATAGATCTGATTTCAATGCAAATGAACGTTCATGCAAGAGGCTTAGCGTTTCTTTAGGTAAATGATGAATTTTTGTCATTGCTTTCAATAAGAATAACGCTGTCGCCTCTGCATCATCGTCTGCCCGATGTGCTTGATGGAGCGGTATTTGAAGAGCTTCCGCAATGTCCTGTAAGCGATAACTAGGCAAGGCTGGATACAATATTTTCGCTAACTCCACTGTATCAATTTTCTTGCCTTGCCACTTGGACACACCACAGCGGACCAACTCTTTTTGCAAAAATGACACGTCAAAGTCGGTATTGTGCGCAACAAATACGCACCCGGCAAGCAGATCGGCAACTTCTTGTGCGATGGCTTCAAAAGGAGGAGAATCTGCTACATCTTCATCACCGATCGAGGTCAATTGGTGAATAAATGGCGGGATAGAACGTTGAGGATGAACATACCGCATATATTTATCTATAATTTGATTGTTTTCAATAAATACAATTGCAATCTGAATGATCCGGTCTCCCTTTGAAGGTGAATGACCTGTTGTTTCCAAATCGACAACTGCATACTTACTACTAGGCATACCATCATCAACTTCCTATTTGGTTTCTATAGCAAATTGTATCATATTTAGAACAGGTACTCACGTCTTCCACGAACCAAAAAGAAACCCACTTGATGATTCTCAAATGGGTTTCCAAAATACCTTAATAGATCGCGACTCCTGGTTTCTCAGTAATGAGTTCTTTAATGCGATTTTGTTCATCCATAATAAGAACTTTCGGCTGATGGGTACGCGCTTCCTCATCCGTTACATAAACATAGGACAAGATGATGACGATATCCCCTGGTTGTACAAGACGTGCTGCAGCACCATTAACACAAATTACCCCGCTACCTCTCTCTCCTTCGATAATGTAGGTTTCAAAGCGTGCGCCATTATTGTTATTGACGATATGCACTTTTTCATTTGGTAACATACCTGCCGCATCCAATAAATCTGCATCGATCGTAATGCTACCTACATAATTCAGGTTAGCTTCCGTGACGGTCGCACGATGTAATTTACCATTCATCATCATTCTAAACATTTTTCTCATCCTTTATTGTTGACATAATAATATTATCAATTAATCTTGTGGAAGTGAATTTTACAGCTGCCGCAATAATTACTTCTTCTGTCTGATTGAAACCTTCATTCAGCGACGGATAAGCTAGTGCCGTCACATAATCAATCGTTCCAGACGTTTCGTTTTCAATTGCTTTCCGAACAATCTTCTCAACTTCTTGAAGAGGAACACCTTCATAGTATCTTTTTTTGCCCGCCACTAATGCTCGATTGATGGCACTTGCTTCATTCCGTTCACTTTTTTCTAAGCGAACGTTTCTAGAGCTCTTAGCCAAGCCATCTTCTTCACGTACGGTTGGTACACGTGAAATGGTTGTCCGCAGATTGAAATCACGCACGAATGTCTCGATAATGGCCAATTGTTGAGCGTCTTTCATGCCAAAGTATGATTCATCTGGATCGACTATATTAAAAAGTTTCAATAATACTTTCAATACACCGTCGAAATGTCCCGGTCTAGAAGCTCCACATAAACGTGTCGCTTGTTCTCCTGGTAAGATCCGGATACTGCTCGGATGTGGATACATCTCTTTTACAGATGGAATGAATAAATAATCGACGCCAGCTGTTGACGCTAACTCTGCATCTCGTTGCTCATCACGCGGATATGCTTCATAGTCTTCTCCAGGTCCGAATTGAGCTGGATTGACGAAAATACTCATGACCACGATATCGTGATCTCTTCTTGCATGTTTCACTAATGTAAGATGACCTTCATGAAGAAAACCCATCGTAGGAACAAACCCGACAGTCCGCCCATCACGCTGTTTCGTATTCAGTATATTTTGTAGTTCAGCTATAGATCGGACGATTTGCATCGTTGCATTGGCATTCATAGCTTTTTTCCTCCATACAGTGCATCTAGTTCTTCTTCTTTCATCGTGAATCGATGACTTTCAGCAGGGAATGAACCATTTTTTACAGCTAAATTATAAAGCTTGATGGCACCTTCAATATCTTTCCCCACATCGGCATAGCTTTCAACAAACTTCGGTAAATTGTGGTTGCCATATCGAACCATGTCATGGAACACAAGCACTTGACCATCCGTTTCCGCACCAGCCCCTATTCCAATGATCGGAATGGAAACCGATTGTGCCACTTCTTTCGCCAGTTGGAATGGGATACATTCTAACACAATCATAAATGCACCAGCAGCTTCACACGCTTTTGCATCCTCAATTAATTGCTTAGCAGCCGCAGCAGTTTTGCCTTGTACTTTATATCCACCCGTCACACCTGCAGACTGAGGAAGAAGACCTAAATGTGCACACACAGGGATACCAGCTGTAGTTAACAGGTTAATTTTATCGATCACATCCCCGCTGCCTTCCACTTTTAACGCATTGGCAGCTGTCTCCTGGAATAGACGAAGCGCTTGTTGCAATGTTTGATCCGTTGATCCGTGATATGTTCCAAACGGCATATCTACAATGACAAACGTATCTTTGGCGCCTCTTCGCACAGCTTTTCCGTGGTGAATCATCTCCTCTAATGTAACGAGTGCAGTGGAGTCATAACCTAACACGACCATTCCGAGAGAATCGCCAACAAGTAAGAGATCCACCTCTGCTTGTTCCGCTATTTGGGCAGTGGGAAAATCATAAGCCGTTAGCATACTGATCTTGTCACCAGTCGCTTTCATTTTCAAAAAATCTGTTGTTGTTTTCACAGTCATCTTCTCCTTTTTACGGATTTCAGCAGGGTTTTGACTCTCAAAACCAAAATAAAACCCTGCTGATCCAAAATTGGACAGAAGGGTTGCGTAAGCGTAAATAAATTGCTTCCTCCGTCCCTGTCTATGCAGATCAAGGCAGATCTAGTTGCTATTTCATTTTATCTGACAGGTGCAGCTCTTAACGATACCGCCCTACGATTCATACTATATCAAAACAGGCAGATTCTGTATAGCTTTAATTCTTTATTTCTATATCAGCAGAATAAATCCCACGAACTGTGCCGTCTTCAAGTTGCAACTCTAACAAGCCCTCTGCAGAAATACCTAGCGCTATTCCTTCTACTGATTCATTTACCATATTCGCTCTAATCCGCTTACCTGTAATCGAAGCATAACTTTCCCACAATAACTTTATAGGAGCAAAACCTTTCTCTACATAAAGGGCAGTATACTGCTCTACGTATTCTAATATCTTGGCCACTAATAAAGCTCGATCAACCTTTTCACCCTTTTCAATTCGCAAAGAAGTGGCGATCGTTTGCAGCTCTTCCGGAAAATCAGCTAGTTCTTGATTGGCATTCAACCCGATGCCGAGAATAATCGCTTTGACTCGATCAGGATCTGCCTGTAGTTCAGTTAAAATACCAGTTACTTTTTTACCATTGATCAATATATCGTTCGGCCATTTTATCACAGGCTGAATGTCTGCTACTTCTTCAATTGCACGTACAATGGCTACAGCGGTCACAAGCGTTAATTGCGGAGCTTGTTGGGGAGCAAGTTCGGGACGAATGATCAGACTCATCCAGATGCCGCGGCCTTCATTCGACGTCCACGGTCGTGCAAGTCGTCCTTTGCCGGCCGTTTGTTCTTCTGCAATGATTAATGTACCGTCAGCTGCCCCATTCTGCGCTTCTTCATGGGCAATCGTCTGTGTAGTGGGACAAGTTTTAAAATAGTGGATGGTATGTCCATACTCTGCAGTTTGTAAATGCTTTTTTATATTTGCTTGATTCACTAGATCGGGAATTTCAATTAAATAATAGCCTTTTTTCCGCAACGACCCGATTTTATATCCTTCTTCTTCTAGTTCCTTAATATATTTCCAAATGGCCGTTCGGGAAAGACCAAATTCATCTGCCATATCTTGTCCAGACACGGGCTCACCTTTTGCTGCAAACAGTTTCTTCAGCAGTTCATTTTTCACTGGAGATTTCATATAAAAACCATTCCTTTATCGCCTTTGCGTCATTTTCAACTTGCCTGCAGATTACCGCTTCCTCAATTTTGCTAATCCACTCGCTCGTCCACTTCCCGCCACGCCGCCCTGACCATTTGAGTAAGTCATTGCCAGTAAACGAAAGCTCAGAACGGTGTTGAATAGGTAAATTATTTTTACGTTCCCATAAATCTTCACGTGTCACGATCTCTTTATTCGAATGTTGTACTTGATGAATTCTTTCGACAATATCCAATACATCTACTGAAAAATGGTAAAGATCCAAGTCATTGAACTTGCGGTGCGAGCGTCTACATGCAGCTTCATGACATTGCTTCAAAAAACGTTTTTCTTCATTCGATAATTTATAATTATTGGCAATTTCTGCGGGTGTTGCATCACTCGTCAAGAGCAACGCAGCCCATCCATGACGAGCATGGAGGAAAGGCGCATAGACATCAAGACGTTCGAAAGAAGAAAACAAGTCAGGAAAAAGTGTGGGTAATCCGATTTCTCTACCATATTGAAATGCAACCGCTGGGTATTTCCCTTGGAGTAATTTATCCATCTCCACCTTAATACGCTCAATGGCAATATGTTGCAATTCATGAGAGAGTCCTTTCATTGCTTGCAACGTTTCTTGTTCGATTCGAAAATTCAACACGGCCGAAAAACGCAGTGCACGAAAAATCCGTAACGCGTCTTCTCCAAAACGTTCAGCAGGACAACCGACACAACGAATCAATTGATTTTCTAAATCTTGAAGTCCTCCGAATAAATCAATCATCTCACCCTCAGACGTCATAGCCAATGCATTGATAGTAAAATCACGGCGCTGCAAATCTTCTTTCAGCGAGGTGACATAATACACTTGATCAGGTCTCCGGTGATCGCTGTAAGTACTTTCCGTGCGATAGGTGGTCACTTCAATTGGTTCATTTTGCATTAGAACTAATACAGTTCCATGCGCAATCCCGATGTCTACTGTATGGTGAAACACACTTTTGACTTGTTCAGGTGTAGCGGACGTCGCAATATCGATATCCACAGGTGCCTTGCCTAGCGCAAAATCACGTACCGCACCACCGACAAATACAGCTTCATATCCTGCCGATTGTAGTTGCTGAACGACTTGATGGCTCGCAGCTGAACCAAAAGAAGTTGTCATTTCATCTCCGCCACTTCATAGTATAATGCTTCATATTGAGAAACGATTTGTTCGGAACTAAACTGATCACGCACCGTCCGTATCGCATTGTTTTTCATTTGCTGATAGAGTGTATCGTCTGTTAACAGCCGTGATACCCGCTCAGCGACTGCTTGAATATCTCCAAATTGGACCAAGAAGCCATTATAGCCGTCCTCTACTACCTCAGGAATGCCTCCGATCGCAGTCGCTACAGCAGGTATACCGCATGCGAAAGCTTCCAGCAAGACTAAACCGAACGCTTCTTTTTCTGATAATAGTAACATGACGTCGCTTATCGAAAGTAACTCGGGCAAATCATCGCGTTTACCTAAAAATAACACATCATCCTGCAAACCAATTGTCTCAACATATTGTTCTAAATCAAACTTTTCAGGTCCTTCTCCAACCAATAGCAATTTGACATCATGCTGTTGACGGATCAATTGAAAACTTTCAATGATATCTGGAATGCATTTCACTTTCCTGAAATTCGAAATATGGATTAGTATTCTTTCATCTGAAGAAATTCCCAGCTCATTCCGAAGTTCTTGATCATTACGAGGATAATATTTCTCTTCATCGATAAAGTTGTAGATCGTCTGGATGTTTGTTGTCGGTTGTAATAATTCGATCGTTTCATTTTTTAATGAATCAGATACCGCAGTGACTCGGTCAGACTTATTGATTCCATATGATAACGTATTTTTCAACGCAGGATCGTACCCAAGAATCGTAACATCAGTGCCATGAAGTGTGGTAATGATACCGATCGTGGACTCCGCCATGTCTTTTGCCAACACTGCCGAAATTGCATGTGGCACTGCATAATGAACGTGCAGTAAATCGAGTTTTTCCGATTGAATGACTTGTGCGATCCGGTTAGCGAGTGCTATATCATAAGGCGGATACTTAAACACTGCATATCCTTCAATTGTCACTTCATGAAACTGTATGTTCGGGTGGGCATCGAGAAAACGAAATGGCTTACTAGAAGTTATATAATGCATTTCATGGCCTTGATCCGCCATTTTCATTCCCAATTCTGTCGCCACTACACCCGAACCACCTAATGATGGATAACAAATCACACCGACTTTTAATTTTCGTTGTACTGCCATACGTTCAACCGCCTCACCGCAAAATTTTAATCAATGATTTTTTCTAGTCCGTAGACGAACTGTGTTGTCGAGACTGATTCACGAATGGCCAGCAAAATTCCTGGCATGAATGATTTCCGATCGAATGAATCGTGGCGAATCTTCAATAGTTCACCTTCACCGCCCAGTAATACCTCTTGATGAGCTAGTAAGCCCGGAAGTCGTATACTATGTATCTTCATCCCTTCTATATCTCCGCCTCTTGCTCCTGCAAGCTTCTCTTGTTCTTCGGGGTGCCCTTGTATATGTGCAGCACGTACTTCTCGGATCATCTCCGCCGTCTTGACTGCCGTTCCAGAAGGCGCATCTAGTTTGCGATCGTGATGCATTTCTAAAATCTCAATATCCCCTAAATAGCGGGCTGCTTGCTGTGCAAATTTCATCATTAACACAGCACCGATTGAAAAGTTTGGTGCAATGACGCAACTTTTCTTTTGTTCTATCGAAAGACTCTCTAAATCTGTAAGCATTTCTGCAGTTAGACCAGATGTGCCGATGACAACGTGCATTCCTAATGCTAACGCTTCACTTGCATTCACGAAGACAGCATCTGGATCCGTTACATCTAGCAATACATCTGGATTATGTGCTGCCTGTAATGCGGATAATGAGGTATAGATCGGAATTCCCTCTTCCGTTTCGGTTACGATTTCATTATGTAAAAATTGACCATCATATTTATAATCTAATGCTGCCACCACTTCAATATCCGCTGCTTCATTTGCAGCTAGTACCGCTGTGCCACCCATTCGTCCACGTGCTCCAGCTATTGCTAATTTTATCGTCATGTTGTTTCCTCCTTTTTTGTCCAACGGTCCGCATCTCTTGTGTTAAATTTCGTCATTACCGATTCAAGAGCTTCGGATAAATCTATATTCTGCGAATTCGCAAAACAAATAAGTACAAACAATAAATCGCCCGTTTCCTCTTCCAGCGTACGTACGGCTTCCGTCGATTTCTTCTTCTTCATGCCATAACGATCCTGGACTTCACGAGATAATTCGCCTAATTCTTCTGTTAACCTTGCCACTAACTCCATTGGAGGAAAATAACCTTCTTTAAAACTTGTTATGTATGCATCGACATCTTGTTGCATTTGTGCCATTGATTTAGATGGTTCCATTCCGGTATCAGCTCCCCTTCCTATCGTATGCATTCTACTCCCTATTGTCAAAATAAAATATTTAGCACATACTGTCTATATTGCTCTAATTTCAACGAAGTTTTTAGATTCATCTTCACTATAAAATAATATGCCCTCCAATGAAAGGAATGTTGTCGTTGTTCTCAGGTATTCGTATACGCAATATATTATTAATCATACTAGGTGCGGCCATTTTTAGTTTTGGCCTTGTTAACTTCACGATTCAACACGAACTGGCAGAAGGTGGATTCACAGGTATTACGTTGATCTTGCTTTTTGCATTCCAATGGGATCCGGCGGTTATGAACTTAGTGTTGAATATTCCGATGTTTTTTCTTGGGTGGAAAATGCTCGGTAGAAGGTCATTCATTTATACGGTAATCGGCACCGTTGCGGTCTCCTTCTTCATCAAAATCTTTATGAAATATCAAGTAGCGATTCATATGGAAGGCGATTTATTTCTCGTTGCGTTATTCGCAGGAGTCTTTATTGGTGTTGGACTTGGGATTATCTTCAGGAGCGGTGGCACAACTGGCGGTTCTGACATCATTGCCAGACTAGCTCATAAGAAGTTCGGCATTACGATGGGGAAAACGATGTTTGCATTCGATGCTGCAGTGATTTTGCTATCGTGGGCGGTTTATTTGGATTACCGGTCGATGATGTATACGCTGGTCGCTTTATTCGTTGGAGCTCGTGTAATTGACTTCGTACAGGAAGGAGCCTATTCCGCGAGAGGAGCATTCATTGTAACGAATTATCCTGACGAACTAGCAGAGAAAATCGGTAACCACATGGGTAGAGGTGTGACGGTGTTTAAGGGATACGGACACTTTTCAAAAGAACATCGTGAAATTTTGTATTGTGTGGTAGGAAAAAACGAAATGATACGTTTGAAGAATATGATCATCTCTGTTGATCCCGAAGCGTTTGTCTCCTTAATGGAAGTGCACGATGTAATGGGAGAAGGATTTACATTAGACGACCAAAAACGACCGCTTCACGACTAAAAATCCGTCTGCTAACAGTTAGGTTAGCGACGGATTTTTTTACGCAACAAATTTTTATTTGTTAGTCACGATTTACGAAAATCAATACTAGGCGTACTAGTTCAAGAACAGCAACTGCTGTAGCGGCAACATAGGTCATCGCAGCTGCGCTCAATACTTTCTTTGCTTGTGGTTCTTCTTCATTGCGGATAATACCTAGCTCCACAATTTGATCCATCGCACGTGAAGAAGCATTAAATTCTACTGGCAATGTAACAACTTGGAATACGACCCCAACCGCCATTAGCAAAATCCCAATCCCAAGCAATGAATTCATACTGGAGAAAATCAAGCCGATCATGATAAATACCCAAGATGCATTCGATGTCAAACTCGCAACGGGCGCCAATCTGTGCCGGAAGCGTAAAAATGAATAATCTTGCTGATCTTGAATCGCATGTCCTACTTCGTGGGCAGCTACCGCAGTACCAGCAACCGATGCTTCATGATAGTTACTTGAAGATAACGCAACAATTTTCGTCATAGGATTGTAGTGGTCGCTTAAGAAACCTTTACTTTCTACAACCTTCACATCATGTAAACCGTTATGGTCTAAAATGAGGCGAGCCACTTGTGCTCCTGTCATACCTGACGTAGAACGTACTTTCGAGTATTTATTATATGTGCTTTTCACTTTAAATTGTGCATAGATTGGAAGCAATATAATAATACCAAAATAAATCCATATCAAGTTAATCTCTCCCCTTTCTTTCTACTTCAATTTTATAATCTTTGCTTGTTTACTGCAACTATTAGCTATTGGTTCATTCGCAGTGATTTGGCTCTAAATTTCAAGCTCCAGATCGCAATGACGATACATGCAATGGACAGCCAAAATGTGAAATAGCCGATTTGTGGACTATACTTCATTATGTCATGATAAATAGGCATTTGACCAAATACATAGTCAATGACATCATTGTGCAACGTCCAAATGGCTGCAATCGCTATATGCCAACCGCTAAATCGATAATTCCGCATATACAGAACGCCTTGAACAGCCATCGCAAAGTGAGAGCCGATGAGCATCCAACCAACTGGGTCAATCGAGCCTGTCTCTGCTAACATAAGGAAATTCATCGCAACAGCCCATATGCCATATTTAACTAACGTGATGAGTGCGAGCGCTTCCATTAACTTAAAATTTCGTTTCAATAACCATCCAATGATTGCGAAACAAAAAAACAAGGTAGCTGTCGGACTATCCGGCACAAATATCCAAAACTTCGGTTCTGTTATTTCTAGCTGCCACATATACCAATCATATCCGTATACGGTGCCGAATATATTAATGAAAAGAAGAATCCATAAAAATGATTTATGAGAAAGAATCATCCATAACTGTGTAAATAAAATGCGCAAAAACATACCTCCTACCTTTCAATTCTTCCTGAACGTATGTATATTGAGGATGCGTTATCTAGACCGAGTATATAGAAAAAAAGAGTCAGTTTCCTGACTCTTTTTCTTACTTCGTATTCAAACCTTCGATGAACTCAGCAAGAGTTTGAAGATCTTCATCCGAACCTTCCCAAGTACCAGGAGGCATTGCACCTCGACCGTCATGGGCTATTGCAATAATTTCATCTGCAGTCATTCCTGTATTTGTCAATGGTAAACCCAATCCACCTTGAAATGAGTCACCGTGACAGCCGATACAGGAGGAACCTTGGTAAATTTGATATCCTTCGGCAGTTTCATCAAACTCTACTTCTTCAACAATTTGACCTTGAACTTTCGCTGCTTCCCAGTCGTGATTCACAACTGATTCCCAAGTTAAGTAGAAAATTGCCAAGAATGAAAGAATCATAAAGCCTGTAGGCAATGGACGTTTAAATGGACGTCGCTCTTTCGTTGTATCCATGAAAGGTACTAGCATTAATGCCATAACAGCCAATCCTGGAATGACGATGGCACCGATCACGTTATAAGGACCGGATGCAAATTCATATTTCAATAATTGATACATGAATAGGAAATACCAGTCAGGAACCGGTATATACATTGTATCCGTCGGGTCCGCTTGACGCTCAAGTGGAGACGGGTGTGCAAGTGTAACGATTAGATAGCCGATTAAGAAAATCGATCCAATCATCCACTCTTTCAATAGAAAGTTTGGCCAGAATGCTTCGGTTTTACCCGGATATTCTGAGTAATCTTTTGGAACATTCGGCATTTTATTTGATGCTTTAATGCGCGAATCTCCAACAAATTTCATCCCTTTACCGCGGTGCATGTTATTCCCTCCTTCTTAAATTTCAGATGACCGTACCACAAATTCTTATAGTGGTCCGGAAATACCTTGTCTTCTGATCATGATAAAGTGTGCTGCAAGCAACCCAAGCAAAGCAGCTGGTAGGAAAAATACATGAATCGCGAAGAATCTTGTTAGCGTTTGTGCACCTAAAATCGTGGAATCACCCGCGAGAAGAATTTTAATCTGTTCTCCGATGAAAGGCACAGACGCGGCAATCTCAATCCCAACTTTCGTTGCAAATAGAGCTTTCATATCCCAAGGTAATAGATACCCTGTGAACCCTAGACCAAGCATAACGACGAAAATCAATACGCCGACGATCCAGTTCAATTCACGTGGTTTTTTATAAGACCCTGTAAAGAATACACGCAAAGTATGTAGGAACATCATAACGATTACTAGCGAAGCTCCCCAGTGGTGCATCCCACGCACAAGTTCACCGAATGCAACATCATTTTGAAGGTAGAAAACTGATTTCCATGCGTTTTCGATATCCGGTGTGTAATACATTGTCAAGAACATACCAGACAAGATTTGAATCACCGTTACGAAAAACGTCAAACCTCCGAAACAATAGATGAATGCAGAAAAATGATGTGCAGGGTTTACGTGCTCAGGTACTTCATGATCAGCGATATCTCGCCAAATTGGAGTGATATCTAACCGTTCATCCACCCAATCATAAATTTTATTTAACACTACGGTCGTACCCCCTTACCCTTTAGACTAATGTGTTCGGTATTGTTGCACCAAGACTAACAAAGCCGTCGATGATCTCCACTTCATATTCATCAAGCGGTCCAAGCGGCGGTGTTCCTGGTATGTTCGCACCGTTTTTTTTGTAACGTCCTGCGTGACATGGGCAGAAAAATTCGTTTTTATGCTCGTCTCCTTCCCAGTTAACTGTACACCCTAAGTGTTTACAGACTGGAGAAAGTGCGATGACCTTGTCGCCTTCTTTGTAGACCCAAGCCGTATTCGATACGTCAGATGTATACCAACCATCCTGTCGATCTTTGATTGTATAGTCTACACGAACCGGAGTGTCTGTTAACTCGTCGACTTTTTGTGGTGTTGGGATATAATCCGAACTGCCAGCACTCGCCAATACAGGATCAATTGCAAAGCGAACCATCGGCATCAGCATTGCAGAAGCCATGAACCCACCTGTTCCCATTAGTGCATAGCTCAGGAACGTGCGTCTAGACACTTTATTGCTCATCAGTAATTTCCCTCCTCTTACTCCAAAGTCAGTCCCACGGACATTCTTTTGCTAATTGTAATACTAGGACATATCTATGATATATCAAGATGAAAGTAAATTCAATAATGCTTTTACTAGGCCTTTAAGTTTGTGAACAAATATTAAGATTTGGTGACAAACGAGAAAGGTTTTTCAATGTTACTCAAATAAAAGCTTTACATGAAATATTTACTGATAGACTAAAAACTGTATGGAGATTCCGCTCAATCATCCCATTCCAATATTTCACTTTTTTACACATAAGAAATCCCCGTGTTAGCCTTCTCATTATACCACCGCTTTTCACTTCGGGTAGGTCTTACTGGGCATTCCATTTTTCCATAAAATGAGTCAGTACTTGTCTCAGTTGATCTTCCATGATGGTTTGGCGCAAATGCTCGTCCATTGTATCGAGCGGAATCGCCGGTAGCCAAATTATCTTCCCATCCACGGAGACGTTTGTCCATTTTGAGTCGGTCGTCAAATAAAAGATATGCGTAAAAGATGATTGTTTCATATCCTCTGTGAGCGTGTCTGCTAATTGTTGTAAGTCTGTTGATTGTGTATAGGAGACAGGAGGTGAAAACATCATTCTTCCTTTAAATTGTTTTTCAATAAACGTTGATAAGTACATTAAAAATTCTGCGGATGACGCACTGTTTTTCATAGTTTCCGGCCTTGTATCAATTGAAATTAACGGAACTACTAACGTATCAATGTAATCCTTTTGGTTACTATATGTATCCACATCTCTTGGAACCCAGTTCATATCTATTCCTCCCATCATTGCTTTGTAAAGTTTAGCCCAGTTTTTTCTTTAAAGCAATAGAATGACTTCACCACAGTTGGTGAAGTCATTGGTCTTTGTCTTTTTTCATTTCATTCAACAGAGCAGTTAGGCTGATAAAGAGTTCGCGGTCTCCACGGTCTAGCGCCTCATCAATCCTCTTTAACAACATATCATTTGTAGTGAGGGTGAAACTTTCTTCTAACAAACGCTCAGCTATTTCTTGATCTTTCTTCTTCGTTAGAAGGTCTTCAGGCAAATATGGATTTTCTTCTGCAACGCTCGCATACTCTGGACATTTATTGCTATTCCTGAAATTCAATTGAATGAACATTTTTTCATCAGGATGCAACCGCAAGTCGTGAAATGATTTTTCAGCATCTGCAGTCATTAAATTTCCTTTGTAAAATCGAAATGGGATACTGTCTACTTCTGTGGTAGAAATAATCATTGCCCGTGGACAGTGATGAGCTTCGTCTGTAAAGTGAACATTGGTCAATAAATGCTCATTGCTAAGAAGATAATTTAAAATCCATACACATTCCCGCCGCTTCAATCTATAGCGTTTTAAAAACCACCGCAAAAAATCTTTCTTGGCGGTTACAGGAACCATGGCTTTCATTTCACACCTCCTCTTCAGATTGCGCTTCTAAATAAGCCGTCCACTCTTCTGCTTGCGGAGCGTTTTTGACTAGTTGTCGAATCACTTGAAGCGCATCAGACTGTTTGCCTTCCTCCAGTAAAAATTTCGCGTAACTGTCTAAAAAGCCGGCATCTTCAGTCATCCCATCATATGCTTTCACATACATTTCATATGCCTCTTTATAAGCATCCGTACGTTCATAGGCATACGCGAGAAAAGCATGGAGTAACGGAATCTCCAACTGATCTGCTTCTGTATACGTTAACAGCTCAATCAACAGCTCATCTTCTTCCTGTTGATCATACAATGAAGCGAGCGTCACAAGGGCATCGATATATTCAGGATCCAGAACGAGCGCCTCTTTAAGATAGCGTTCTGCGACATCAGGTTGTTGAAGCTTCAGAGCAGCCTTTCCTGCCGCAAGTTGAAGCTCTTTATCAAACGTATCTCGTTCGATCCCTTTCTTGAATAGTTCAAGCGCTTTGCTATCCTCATTTAGCTGAGCATAGCTTTGTCCTGCCAGCATATAGGCAGAGAAATAATCGGGATCCATCTCCAATAATTGTTCCAATCGGCTAAGGGCGTCCGTGTACCGCTCCGTCTGGTAATACGCTAGCCCTAATCCAAATAACTCTTCAGGATTGGTTTCCTGATGTAATAATTCCTCGTAGTAAGGGATCGCTTCCTCGTACGCTGCTCCAGCACTATATGCTTCTGCAAGGCGAGAGGATAAACGGACACCAGCGAGTTCATCACTAGTCTCATGTAGTTTCTTATAAAGCCTCACCGCTTCACTATATCTGCCGGAATCCAACAATAATTCTGCTTGCGCTAGCTGGATCACAGGTTCATGTGGCGCAAGTGTACCGGCTTCACGCACTTTGGCAAGAGCAGTTTCTGCCAGACCCACCATTTGATAATAATCAGCTTGAGCCAAGAGAGCTTGAACATATTCCTCTTCGTCCGGCTCAATTTCAGTCAATAAAAGCAATGCTTCGTCTTCTTCACCTAGTTCAAGCAAGGTAGAAGAACGATCAATTTTCAGTTGTGCTTCATCGGGAAAAACACCTAGCAAATGAGAGAAAATCTCATCCGCCTGTCCGATAAAACCATACTCGATCAATAGATTGGCAACATCGTACAGTACATCATATTCTTCAGTGGATTGAAGATTTTTTATCCTATCATTTAGGGCATCTAGGTCCCCATCCAATAAAACTTGTTCCACATCTTGCAATATATTCATGTTTTCACCTGAACTTTCTATTGTATTTCTTCACTCACTAGATCCGAAAGATCCTCGAAGAAACGTGGATAAGATATGGCGATACATGATGGATTTTCAATATGAACAGGTTCAGAAGTAATCAAGCCTGCGATGGCTGCCATCATTCCAAGACGATGGTCTCCATAGGATTGAAGCGTACCACCTGACAATGGTGTAGGTCCTGTAATGATCATGCCATCCGGTGTGGTTTCAATAGTGGCTCCAAGTTTCCGAAGTTCTGTTGCAACGGCTTCTATGCGATCGGTTTCTTTGACACGTAATTCCTCCGCATCCCTTATGATGGTTGTTCCCTCCGCTTGTGTAGCCAATAATGCCAAAACAGGAAGCTCGTCAATCAATCTAGGAATTAGCTCTCCGCCAATTTCCGTAGCTTGTAACGTGGAATGAGAAATTTGAATGGTGCCATAGCGCTCACCTGAAAAACCATGCTCTTCCAACTGTTTCATGCTCACACCCATCGCTTCCAATACATCCAGTATGCCTGTTCGAGTTGGATTCAATCCTACCTTTTCGAAAGTGACAACACTATCTTTCACCATTGCAGCCGCCACCATGAAAAAGGCTGCGGATGAAATATCTCCAGGCACGACTACATCCGTACCAGTCAATTTCTGTCCACCTGCTATACGAATCGTTTTCCCCTCTTGCGTAAGTTGAGCACCAAACTGCATCAGCATTCGCTCTGTATGATCCCTCGAAACAGAAATTTCCGTAACAGACGTCTCTCCTTCACCATGGAGTCCCGCCAACAACACCGCAGATTTCACTTGTGCACTGGCGACAGGCATTTGGTAATCAATCGCCTTCAATGTAGTTCCTTCCACTGTAAGAGGTAAAAAGTCATCATGTTCATCACTAGTAATTTTAGCGCCCATTAACCCTAATGGTCCAGTCACACGTTTCATTGGACGTTTGGATAAATATTGATCTCCACACATTTTGGAAGTAACCGAAGATCCAGATAAAATGCCAAGCATTAAACGTGCAGTAGTTCCTGAATTGCCTGCGTCGAGTGTTTCGGTTGGTGTTTGCCAATTTGCAATCCCTGGACTTTCCACTACCACATCGGTACCTTTTCGTGTAATCGTCACGCCGAGTTTTCGAAACATATCAATCGTGCTTAAACAATCTTCTCCATCCAAAAAACCTGAGATCGTTGTTTTGCCTTCTGCTATGGAACCAAGCATGACGGCACGATGAGAAATCGATTTATCTCCCGGTACTTGTATAGTTCCACGGAGGACAGGCCGTTCAAATGAAACTGTCTTCTGTTCTGACATCTCGCTCTCCTCCTATCAAAGTACGTGCATAGAATAATCCGTTTCCTGTGTCAGCACTTGTCGCGCACGCTTTCGCTCAGCTGCCGATTGAAAACTGACTACTAAAATTCCATATACATCTGTCCGTGTCTCGACGATTCGGATATTTGTCAAACTGATATTTGCATCTGCCAGGATTTTCGTAATTTCTGAAATGACTCCTGGATGGTCAGGTACATCAATATGTAAATCAAATGTCATATACAGCGCACCCTGAATAGCTCCTTCATATGTGGAAGGCAATCGATCCCTATAGGTTTTAGCTTGAGAAAAAAAGTCGAAAATTTGATTCGGATTATTTTCAATCAGCATATTACGGATATTACTCATTTCATCCAACCAACCATCCACTTGCGACAGCAGTTCATCTCTATTTTGAATCGTAATATCACGCCACATGACCGGATCTGCCGAAGCGATTCGAGTCAAATCTCGAAATCCACCTGCTGCCAGCTTTTTAACAAAAGGCTGACCTTCTTCTTGAGCAGCCAAACGGCCAACCAAAGAAGATGCAACTAAGTGCGGAAAATGACTAATAATGGCTGTCATTCGATCATGCTCCTCTGCCTGAAGCACAATAAGTTTCGCTTTGGTCGATTCAAGCAATGTTTCCAGAAGTGAGATTTGCTCTTCAGTCGTTGTTTCACTCGGAGTTAAAATATAGTAGGCATTTTCAAAGAGATGTTCCATTGCTGCCGAAACTCCACTTTTATGTGAACCCGCCATTGGATGGCCACCGATAAACGTGATGCTTTTTTCCTGAAGACTCTTAGCAGCCTCCATAATCGGTTTTTTGGTACTTCCCGTATCCGTTACAATGGCATGTTTTTTGAACTCCCAATTAATAGCCTCTTCAAAAAGCGTTACTGTTGTATTAACCGGTGTTGCAAAAATAACAAAGTCAGCCTGCTCGCAGGCTGATTTAGCGGAAGGGGCAATTGTGTCAATGATGCCTCTTCGAAACGCCTCGTCTGCGGTTGCATAGGAGCGATCAAAACCGATAAGGTGAACATTCGGATTTCTTTTTAATGCAAGACCGAGGGATCCTCCGATCAATCCCAGTCCTATTATGCTAACAGTCGTTTTCATCATCATCTATCCTTATTTGTTAGTTAGTAGTTGATCGAACGCTTCAAAAAAGCCCGTGTTTTGCTGCTCTGTCCCAACTGTGATACGAACATATCCCGGTGTACCGAGCAAGTTGCCGCTTCGGACAATATATCCATGTTGTAACAGACGTTCGCATGCTTCATCAGCATCCATGGGAACTTCCATTAATACAAAGTTCGTTTCTGAGGGGTAGATCGATAAAGAATTTTTCGCTGCATATGCTGCAAACCGTTTCCGTTGCTCATGATTTTTCGTAACACAATCTTGAAGAAACTGTTGATCCTCTAGTGCTACTTCTGCCACAGCAAGAGCCAACGTATTATTATTAAATGGATTACGCACTTTGTTTAATTCCGCCATATTCTCTTTGTTTGTCACACCATAACCTAGACGGAAACTAGCTAACCCGTAAGCTTTAGAAAACGTTCGCAACACGATCAAATTATCATAGTCATGTATCCAATTTATCGCATCTTCTTGCTCCGGCTTCGTCACATATTCAAAATACGCTTCATCTAACACAACTAAAGCTGTTTTAGGAGCTCGATCTAAGAAGTCTTTAATGTTTTTGCTTGTTAGTAGATTGCCTGTAGGATTATTCGGGTTACATATCCAAATAATAGCGGTCTGATCATCGGCAACCTTTAAAAAGCCTTCCAGATCGTGATCGCCATTTTCAAGCATAGGTACTTCTCGTATTTCAGCACCTTCAATTTTTGCATTATGTGCGTATTGGGGGAACGTGACGGAAGCCATTACGGTGTTGGTACCTGGTTGCAAAAGTGCTCTTGAAATCATCGTCACCATTTCGTCAGAACCATTACCAAATAAGATTTCATATGGATCTACCTGATGATATTCTGCTAGCTTCGTACGCAATCCTGCTGTAAATGCATCGGGGTAGATTTCAAATTGATCTGCTTTAGATTGTAAATAGTCCGTAACTGCTGGCGATGAGCCATATGGATTTTCATTTGACGCTAGCTTATTTACGTCCTGAAGTCCGTATGTCCGTTTCACTTCGGCAATCGAACGACCAGGAGTATAAGGTTTCATAGTTGCTAAAATCGGCTTCCAATACATTGGGGTCCCCTCCGTTATCATAATTCTTTATTTTTGTAAATCAGGGCGTAATTGAATCGCGTTCTTTTGATAAACATGCTGTATTTCATTTTGCTTTATAGATGTGTTGACATTCATCATGACGCGAATGCATTTACGCATAGAACCAGGTACATCGATCTCATGTGTGCACATGACAGGTACATACGTCCAGCCTTCAATTGAACGGATTGCTCTTGCAGGAAATGCCGCTTTGACATCCACTGTTGTGGAGACAATGACTGAGACAATATCTTCCGGCTTAAATTGATTCACTTTCGCCATCTCCAACACAAGCTCCTCTGTTGCCAATAAAATTTCCTGTGCTTCATCTTTCTCTACCGTCGTTGCACCTCGGACTCCTCTGACACTCACACAATCTCCTCGCTTTCTAGCTTCTGCTTAAATAGTTCAAACACTTCCTGACATTCTTCTGTACTAATTTCCTGTACAAATGGCTGCCCTAGTTGCTTAAGCAGGACAAAATTCATTTTTCCAAAAGACGCCTTTTTATCTTTCTGCATATAGGACAATAGTTCATTAAAACTGTATGAAAAAACAGGATCAAATGTATAGCCATTACGCTTCGCAAAATGTAAATAGCGATCCGTAAAATTTTCAGGTAACTCGCCGTATCTTTCGCTTAGAAGGAATGCATATCCCATACCGATGATTACACACTCTCCATGACGTAGACTGCCGAACCCAGATGCGGCTTCTACAGCATGGCCAAACGTATGTCCAAAGTTCAAAAACTTTCGGGTAGAATGTTCAAATTCATCTTCTCCGACGATTTGTGCTTTGACCTTGATCCCTTGCAACAATTCTGTTTCCAACCATTTTATAGAGGGAGAAGTAAATTGATCCTCAACAAGTAAACGCTCCGTCCAGCTAGCATCTGAAATAAACGCATGTTTAATCAATTCTGCCATCCCCGAGCGCATTTCAGAAGCCGGCAGTGTCTTGAATACATCTGTATCAAACAAGACGGCAACTGGTTGATGAAAGGAACCGACCATATTCTTCCCTTCCGGCATGTTAATCGCCGTCTTACCTCCCACTGCACTATCATGAGCCAATACCGTTGTCGGACATTGAATAAAGCGAATACCTCTCATGAACGTAGCCGCTACAAAACCAGTCAAATCTCCACAAGCACCACCACCGAAAGCAATGAGAAGGGAGTTGCGTGTAAATCCTTCTTTTAGAAGAAAGGACTGACAATCCGTATAAACTTCTGGTACTTTACAACTTTCTCCGCCAGGCACGATTTTCACCGACACTTCACGTTCCGTATGAGCTAACGCTTCTTGTAATAACGGAAGATGCAGTTCAGCGACATGAGCATCTGCAATAATCCCAATGCGATCAGTACTTTTGATCAACTCAGCATATTCTGTCGCAAATACTTTATACGTACCAGAACCGATATAGACATCGTATTGGTGATCATGGACGGACACTGTTAACTTTTCCATCTTAATACTCCTTTACATACTGTCTATATTGCTCGATATCCCTTTGTAAACCAT
This sequence comes from Sporosarcina obsidiansis, assembly GCF_009651005.1. Classification (GTDB taxonomy): domain Bacteria; phylum Bacillota; class Bacilli; order Bacillales_A; family Planococcaceae; genus Sporosarcina; species Sporosarcina obsidiansis. The sequence goes on along the minus strand of NZ_WHVW01000010.1, from coordinate 74,102 downwards.
CCATTGTATCCGCACGGAATTCTTCCATAATCGCTTTTGCCATTTCAGTCGCAATCACATGCTCTGCGACAACGGATGCTGCAGGCACTGCACAAGGATCAGATCGCTCGATTGTCGCAACAAACGGCTCCTTCGTGTCAATATCTACACTCTCCAAAGGTTTGTATAACGTAGGGATCGGCTTCATCACGCCTCTTATCACAATTGGCATTCCAGTTGTCATTCCGCCTTCCAGACCACCTAAGCGATTGGACTTGCGATAATATCCTTGCTCCTTGTCCCAACTAATCTCATCATGAACTTCACTTCCTGGCATTCTTGCCATGTCAAAACCTAAACCGACTTCTACGCCTTTGAATGCATTAATACTCATCATAGCACCAGCTAGCTTACCATCCATTTTTCTATCAAACTGTACATAGCTTCCTATACCTGGAGGACAGCCTTCGATAATGACCTCCACTACACCACCAAGTGTGTCGCCACGCTTCTTGATGTCATCAATAGCTTCCGTCATTTTGACTGAAGCTACTCGGTCAGCGCAGTACACACCATCTTCCTCGATCGTTTGGCGTAGTTCTTCAATGGTTAAGTTTGCATAGGTTGAAGGATCTGTTTGTATTCCACCAATTTCCGTCACATGCGCTACCGTTTCAATACCTAATTGACGTAAAAACTGCTTGGCCACTGCACCAATCGCAACTCTCATCGTCGTTTCACGTGCAGATGAGCGTTCTAAGACATTTCGCAAATCGCGATGGCCATATTTCATGCCACCTACTAAATCTGCATGACCAGGTCGCGGTCTCGTTATTTGGCGTTTCACGTCTTCTGGATTCACATCTTCCCCTAAAGGTTCTACACCCATAATCCCTGTCCAATGTTTCCAATCATCATTTACGACTGTAAGCGTAACAGGTGAACCGATTGTCTTACCGTGTCGTACGCCTGATGAAATTTCCACACGGTCTTTTTCAATCTGCATTCTTCGTCCTCTTCCGTGACCACCTTGTCTTCTTTTCAATTCCTTATTAATCATCTCGGCTGTCAATTCCATTTGTGCAGGTAATCCTTCTATGATGGCTGTCAGTTGCGGACCATGTGATTCTCCAGCTGTAATATACCGCATGTTCAGTTCCCTCCTTGAATTCTCTATTATTTCTTCCGATAAAAAAATGTATCCATTGATTCGAAACCATATTTTTCCGGGTTGAAGATTTGTTCAGTACTTCCGACAAATAACACTCCACCCGGCTTAAGTGCTATGGAAAAGTTCGTGTAAATCTTATCTTTCGCTTCTTCTGTAAAATAAATCATGACATTCCGACAAACAATTAGATCATAATTCGAATCGTAACGATCTTCCAACAAATTATGCTGTTTGAACGTGACGGTTTTTTTTATCTCATCAACCACTTGATAAGATTGTCCCTCTTTCACGAAATATTTATCGACAATGGGCTTTGGCACTTCTTTCAAAGAACGCTCTCCGTATAGACCTATTTTTGCGCGATCCAACACACCTATATCCAAATCGGTAGCCAAAATAGAAATATCACGCAGCGGAACATGTGAAGATTGTACCATTGCTAATGAATAGGGCTCTTCACCAGTTGAACAAGCAGCACTCCAAACTTTCAAATTTTTATTCTTCTCTAATAAATATGGCAGTATCTTTTTCTCTAACACACTCCAGCGAACTGCATTGCGGTAAAATTCAGAAACATTTATCGTCATTCGATCCAGGAATTCATCCAATAATTCCTTGTCGGATTGAATTGCTTGATAATATTCTTTAAAATCCCGAAAGCCTTTTTTTTCATACAAAGATGTCAATCTACGTTTCATTTGCGCCTCTTTATATAACGATAAGTCGATGCCGGTTTTTTGTTTAATCCCTTGAATAAATATCGAATAATCAGACATGTATTACCCCTCCCTACTGCCCTATCTTTCTATGTACGTTCCTATTATAGCGGAAAAAGCATGTCATATGTATAATCAATTGCACCTAAGCATAATTGCGTCCAGATTTTCGCCACGGTAGAAAGTCAAAATACTTTTCTACCCCGACAAGTTCAACTAACAATCTAAAAAAAAACCGATTGAAGGTTCACTAATCGAACTTCCTCGAAAAGACCTGTTACTCTCGCTGATCAGAAACTTACTGGCATTGATCCCAGCACTGATACAAGTGGGAGCCTTCTACTAAATGCAGATAAAAAAACAGCCATGCGAAATTCGCTCGGCTGTTTTTGGCGATTAGTTTATCCAGTTGTTCACTGATTTGTCATAAGTCACAAGCTCTTCTTCTTTGAAGAACAAGTTAATTTCGCGGCTTGCTGACTCAGGTGAATCTGAACCATGAATAATATTTTTGCTTACCGTTACAGCGAAGTCCCCGCGAATCGTGCCAGGAGCTGATTCTTTTGGATTCGTAGCACCCATCATTAAGCGTGCTGTAGAAATGACGTTCTCGCCTTCCCAAACCATTGCAAATACAGGTCCAGAAGTAATGAAGTCTACAAGCTCTCCAAAGAATGGGCGTTCTTTGTGCTCACCATAGTGCTGTTCAGCAAGTTCTTGAGAAATATTCATTAATTTTCCGCCAACTAACTGATAACCTTTGTCTTCGAAACGGCCAACAATTTCACCTATAAGATTACGTTGTACACCGTCTGGTTTCACCATTAAAAATGTTCTTTCCATCTGTCAAAACACTCCTTCATACGTCTGTCGGGGAATATCCCTTTTAAATCGTACCACCGTCGCCTTGTTCTTTCAACTATTAACAAGTATCGTCAATATTTTCTCTGTCCGATAAAATCTGCAATTTGAACCAGCGCTTTTTTTGACTTGCCATTTGGAAGACTTTCGAGTTCTTTCAGAGCCTTTGCCAAATATAGGTCACTAACATGCTGTGCTTTTTCAATTGCACCACTTTGTCTAATATAACGCAGCATACTTTGCCGTTCAGACTCCACCATATCACCTGTAAATGCACGTTCCATATAAGGTTGAAACTCCACATTTTCTTTTATGTATAAAATAGGCAGTGTGATATGACCATTTAATAAATCACTACCCGCCGGTTTTCCTAATTCGGCATCCGTTGATGTAATGTCGAGAATATCGTCTACAATTTGAAATGCCATTCCTGTAAAATAACCATATCTTTTAAGTTTCCGAACGGTTTCAGAATCTGCATCAGCGCTTAACGCTCCCAATTCGCAACTAGAAGCTAATAACAAAGCCGTTTTACGCTTAATTCGTTGTAAATAATCTCGTAAATTTTGATTTGTTTGTCTCTGAAAATCAATTTGGATGATTTCACCTTTACAAATTTCTAACATCGTCTCTGCCAAGATTCGATGAACAGCTTCTTTTTCAATGCTACCAATGGAAGTTAGCGCGCGAGAAAAGATAAAATCACCAGCATACATGGCAACTCGGTTATTCCACTTTGCCTTGACAGTCTCTAAGCCCCGTCTCATATTTGAATCATCAATGACATCATCATGTACAAGTGATGCCATATGGATCAATTCAAGCGACACAGCGACTTTTGAGGCGTTTTCAAGGGAGTAGTGACCGAATTGCGCTGCCAAAATGACAAAAATCGGGCGAATTCTTTTCCCACCAGCTTTTAATAAATGCAAAGATGCTTGACGGACAATGGGAGAAGAAGATTGCACGGAACGCTCAAGCTCTTTTTCAATATAGGACACGTCTTTACGAAAATCCGTATAAAGTGACATCAACTTAATTTTTTCCAACCCCATTACCTTCTCCCGTGTACTCATTATTTGTATGCAATATGGCCCGCCGCCGCACCGCCACTGTATGCCTTGTATGAAACTTCTTGATAGCCCGCATCAACAAATAGCTGCGCAAGCTCTTTCATTCCCGGAAAATCATTTGCCGATTCCTGAAGCCACGAATATTCTTTATAGCTTTTCGCGAAAAGCTTCCCAAATAACGGCATGACATATTTAAAATAAAAGCGAAACGCCTGGCGATAGACGGGTATTTTAGACTGAGATGTTTCTAGGCATACCGCCATTCCACCTGGTTTTAGCACTCGGTGCATTTCTTTCAGGACAGTAAGATAGTCCGGAACATTACGCAAGCCGAATCCTATCGTTACATAATCGAATGAATTGTCATCAAATGGAAGAGACATCGCATTTCCTTGTAGCAGCGTCAGATTTGGATAAGATGCGGTTTTCGTTCTTGCAGAATCCAGCATATTTGCGCTGAAGTCAAGACCCACTACTTCACCAGTTGGTCCTGCTGCTTCAGCCAGTGCCACTGTCCAATCGCCCGTGCCACAACATACATCCAATGCTTTAGCACCAGGCTGTACGTTCATTCGGGTCATTATGTCATTGCGCCATTTAATATGTTGATTGAAACTGATTACGGAATTCATTTTATCATAGTCCGTTGAAATTTTTTCAAAGACATTATGAACTCTTTCTTCTTTTGAAACCGCCATAACCTGACCCTTCTTTCTAAATCAGTTTGCTAACCCCTTGCTCCGTCAGACTCAGTAATTCGTCTACTAGGGGTTTATGTAAATAAAAACTGTTCTGTAATCTGCTGTGCAAATTATCCCTTAATAGTTCAATCCATTCTTCCGTATCACTCGTATTGGGAGCTAGATGCGGAAATTTCATGTTGCACAAATCATTTTGCTTACTTTGAATTAACCAAAGTAAAGGAAAAGCTATTTCAACAATGGCGATATACCGAGTAAAATCAAACGTTTGATAAAATTCCAGTATACAACCACTCTCTACTTCGCCGATCATTTGCAACCGGTCCTTTAAAGAGTCTGGAGGTGCTTGCAACAGAGTCGTTTTGCTTTCATTGATCTTACCGATCGCAGTGGATAAAGAACGTATAAGATGGAAGTTTGGAATGGAAGCCAATAACTTATAATGGATTCCACTAAAGTGATCACCGGCGAGCACCATTAATTGCTGTTCCTTTGAAGAAGCGTCAGATATGTCGATTTGATCATGGATATCAAAGGCCATATGTATGGCTCCAATTGCTAAGGCTGCGCTATGCATTTCATCGGTCCACTGTTCCCCATTCAATAAAGGTAACAAAAGTAAAAACGCCTTTTGTCTATCAATCGGAGCATGTCCTGCATCTCGCTCGACAATGGGTTGATAAATAGCACTTCGCAAGTTTTGTATATAATTGTCGACTTGATCAGTGAATCCTTTTGTATCCATCAGTATGCTCCATTCCCATCAACCTTAAATTGCCGGTCATTCTTTTTCTTCGCTCGAAATTACTCCATGAGCTGTGTGAATTTCCGCCTCACCTCGAATTTTCATGGCAGACGTATGCTCGGTAAACTGAGCGATCATTACCTCTCCGCGATCTAACTTCTCGGTATGGTGAAACTTTGTATCATTGCCTCTCGTCAAACCAATGACATTCACTCCATCTTTTTTCGCTTTAATTATTAGATAATCAGGTTGTGTCATCCTTTCATCTCCAGTCTCTATATGGTCTTAATAATAGCATATAAATCGAGCGCTCCGCAAAGACCTCAATTCGTTTTAACAAGAGATAGAATTTCTGCCCGCTTCACGTCATCATGTTCATAAATTCCCCTAGCAACTGTTGTAATCGTCTTAGAGCCAGGTTTTTTAATTCCTCTCATCGTCATACACATATGCTCGGCTTCAATGATGACATAGACACCGATAGGATTTAGCATTTCCATCATAGCATCTGCAACCGTTGACGTAATGCGTTCCTGCAGTTGTGGACGTCGGGCTGTTGTCTCGACTGCTCTGGCCAGCTTACTCAATCCTGCAACTACACCATCTCGTGGAATATACGCTACATGGGCTAAACCGAAGAAAGGAACTAAATGGTGTTCACACATGGAGTAAAATGGAATATCTTTCACTAAGACAACTTCGTTATGGTTTTCATGAAAAACAACTTCAAAATATTCCTTCGGGTCCTTGTTTAATCCTTCAAATACTTCATTATACATTTTGGCGACACGCTTAGGCGTATCAAGTAAGCCTTCGCGATTTGGATCTTCCCCAATCGCTTCTAATATCATCTTGACTGCTTGTTCTATTTTATTAATATCTTGCTCATTCATCACAGCATGTCCTCCTTGTAGGAACAAAACCTATTTCACCAAAATAGTAGCATATTCCACCCATTCCGTACAGTTAGGGTACTTCGTTATGTAGTGAGTTCTCAAATGTAAAGGAGTCCATCCATTGGCATCTGGTTGACAGATTCGCTGGACGGACTCCTATGTAAAATCTCGAATTATTTTACTGCGTCTTTTAGTGCTTTACCCGCTTTAAAAGCTGGAACTTTACTTGCAGCGATTTCGATCTCTTCACCCGATTGTGGATTACGACCTTTACGGGCAGCGCGTTCACGAACTTCAAAGTTTCCGAAACCAATCAATTGAACTTTATCACCGTTAGCAAGAGTCGATTGAATTGTATCGAATACAGCTTCAACAGCTTTAGTTGCGTCTTTTTTAGTTAGACCTGCCGCTTCTGCTACAGAGTTAATTAATTCTGTTTTATTCACACCGTTCACCTCCTCTCAAAGGGGGATGCTATTGCTGTTAACACTGTAAAAAGAGTAACATAAGAAAAACGGTGGTGCAACAATATTATCGCGCTTTCCCTTTATAAACAGCTTTTCTGTAGTTTTAATGTTAAAACCATAGAAAAAAGACCCGTTTTACGGATCTTTCCCTGACAATATAAGTTAAACGATAAATGTGATCATCCCTTTATTCCCGTCATTCACCATCTGCTCAATTGTTTCACGCAAACGTTTTCTGGCATTATCTGGTACAGCTGCCGTCTTGAAACGAATACTTTCTTTCATTACTTCATGAAGCGGCGTTCCAAATAATTGTGTTTCCCATAACGCATCTCGGTCATGTAAATACGCATTTTTCAATTCCTTAAGTAAATGATGACTATGGAACTCTGAACCGATTAGTGGAGAAAACTCTGCTTCCATGTCGATCCGTATAATATGCAACGAAGGCGCTTTCGCTTTCATTCTAACCCCATAGAATGTATCCTGCTTAATTAGCTCTGGCGGTGTCGGCTGGAAATCCGCTATCGTCGGAAGAGCGACTCCGTAACCAGACTGTTTAGCTGTATCAATTGCTTCAGCATACATATCATAGGACTTTTTAGCTTTCACTGCTTCCTTAATAAATACGAGCCAGTCTTTTTTCGACCGCATCTCTTTGCCCATAAACTCTTCACATACCGCTATATATGCTCGTTCATCCATATCTATATTAACAATGGCCTTCCCTTTACCCGCATCGACCTCTACTACGTCTGCCTGTCGTACAAATTCCTCTTCTTGTAATAATTCAGCTATCTCCTGCACTTTTCGTATTTTCGAGACACCTAAGAAACCGTCTTTAATGACATGATCAATTCTAGCGTTCAGTTTATGATCGTCACCTAGCTCCTCCATCCAGTCTGGACGTTGTAACTCGATATCCGTAATCGGGAACTCATAGAGTGCTTCCTTTAAGATCAGCTGGATTTCCTGTGCGTTCAGTTGATCTGCACTAATCGCAATGACAGGAACACCATACTTCTCATGTAACTGCTGTTTCAAGTCTAGCGCTCTCTCATGTGCAGGCATTTTAGAATTCAACACAATAACGAATGGCTTACCGATTTCCTGAAGTTTGGAAACAATCTCACTTTCAGCTACCTCTGCAGCAGAGCGTGAAATATTATTTACTGTCCCATCAGTTGTTAGCAAAATTCCAATCGTGGAATGATCTCTAATCACTTTGTCAGTACCAATTCGCGCTGCTTCTTCAAATGGTATTGGTTCATTGTGCCAAGGCGTATGAACATATTTAGGGCCTTCCTCATCTTCATAACCTTTTACTCCATCGATCACATAGCCTACACAATCCGCGAGACGAATCTGAAATGCCAACTCCCCTTCGCCAATCGATACGTTCGTGCCTTGAGCTGGCACAAACTTTGGTTCTGCCGTCATTATCACCGGACCAGGGGAACTTTGAGGCAGCTCATCTTGCGCTCGTACGCGATCGTTCGCATCGGTCATATTCGGTATCACAACTTCTTCCATGACTCGTTTAACAAATGTGGATTTTCCAACACGAACAGGGCCAACCACACCTATATAAATATCGCCATCTGTTCTTCTAGCTAAGTTTTCATATAATTCTTCTTTCATCTTTCGCCCTCCTTTTTCTCCGCATAGTAGTTTATGAAATAGAAAAACGTTTCATGCATAAAGCATGAAACGTTTTATAGTTCAGTAAGCTACCATACTTCCGAGTGGAGAGTAACCTTTAATTTCCGTTCCGTGTGGACACTAGTGAATGAGCAACTTCGGTAATCGACCAAAGTCCTGAGACAATTAGCATCCGTTGTTAGCCGACTCATAGCTGGAGACAATCCCTCAACACGCATATGTAACTAGACGCTTTACTGCATGAAAATTACTTCTTCATAAATACAGGCTCATTCGCTTCGTTCACAGTATACGGAAGTGAATAAGCGGGTAGAATAGGTGAGTTCTCAGATAGTAAGTATCTGATGTCCACTCCCTGCTCAATCTCCGGTTTTTCTTCCATTAAAATTTTATTCAAGTCTATAGAATAATCTACATAGAAATTACCATCTCCAGCGACAACGATTGGTAAATGGGCATTTGAGTAAGGGCTTTCGACTGTTAACGGCTCTTTGAAGCCCATTTTTTTAAAGTCTACTTCATAGACATTCTCGCCTACTGGATCTAGGAATGGTAAGTTTCCGTTAATGAATTTACGCAAATTTAAGTCACGTAATTTCTCAGCAATTCGTAAGTCTACTAGCTTTACAGTCGGATTCTCTTCCACGTCAATCAGCACATACTGGAAGATCCCCCCATTTTCAAATGCGTTGGACGGAATTTTCTCCGTATGGTCAGGAACTATCTTCGAAAATTCAATTGGATATTTGATATATTGATCAATTTCCATATCACGCGTCTTAATTGGTAATAATCCACCTGATTGCTCTTGGAATCTCTCAACCGCTTTTTGGATCGTTTCTAGCTGATCAGGGTATGGGGTCTCACTTGCTTGTTTTTCATCAGGTGGACGCGACAAGCAACCCGATAACAGTAAACTAACACATAACATAACTGATAGTACGATTAACCGTTTATTCATAGGTTACGCTCCTCCAGTCGGTCCATTAAATACTAAATAGACCATCGCAAAGAACGAAGTAATTAATAACGTATAGGCTATAATCGCGAATAGGACTTTAATTAGGCGATTTTTCAACTTATATCGACTTGCATAGATCAAGCCCATTGAAATCACCATAAAACCCATCGCATAAAAAGACAGCCACATTTTATCTAACGAGGACAAAATTGTCACCTTCCTACTGTTTATATATCACCGAAGAACATGTCTATTTCTTGTTTCTTTCCGCGACTCATCAATTGGTCGACCGCTTGCTTTGGCGGAATCTCCTGAAATAAAATGGAGTATAATGCTTCTGTTAAAGGCATAGTTGTCTCAAAATGTTCTGCCAACTGATAGGCCGCCTTGGTTGTACGGACACCTTCAATCACCATTCCCATTTCGCGAGTCACCTTGTCCAGTGACTGACCTTTTCCAAGGCGATTTCCAGCCTTCCAATTACGGGAGTGAACACTCGTACAAGTGACGACAAGATCACCGAGTCCTGTCAACCCAGAGAAGGTTTCTTGTTCCGCTCCCATTTGCACACCAAGTCTCGTGATCTCTGCTAAGCCCCTTGTAATGAGAGCAGCTTTCGCATTATCTCCGTAACCAAGTCCGTCTGAAATACCCGCAGCTAGCGCAATGACATTTTTCAATGCACCACCAAGCTCAACGCCTACTACATCCGTGTTTGTATAAACTCGAAAATAATTATTCATAAATAAATCCTGTACTCGTTCTGCTTCTTTCATATTGCAAGAAGCAACCGCTACAGTTGTTGGATGACGGAGTACTACCTCTTCCGCATGGCTGGGACCTGATAAGACGACAATTGCCGTGCGAAGCGATTCATCCACTTCTTCTTCGATGATTTCAGAGATACGTTTTAATGAATCAGGTTCGATCCCTTTTGAGACATGAACAAATAATGTAGGTGTTTTCAGCTCGTTCTGGATCTTTTTACAAGTTTCACGCATGGCGACTGTAGGTACAGCAAGAATAATAACATTCGCATGCTGTACCGCTTCAGCCAAAACACTAGTAGAAGTAAGGTTTTCAGGCAGAATCACATCGGGTAAATATTGGTTGTTCGTATGCTGAGTATTTATTTCCTCGACTTGTTCTGCACGTCTTGTCCAAACCAAGCTATCATGTCCGTTTTCAGCCAACACAAAACCAAGCGCTGTCCCCCAACTTCCTGCTCCCACAATCGTGACTTTTTCCATTACCTGCACCCTTTCTTATATCATACTTAGCTTCTTGCTCGTGTAATCAAGCGGATTGGCGTGCCTTCAAAACCAAATGCTTCCCGCAATCTATTTTGTAAAAAGCGTTCATAAGAAAAATGCATGAGCGTTGGTTCGTTGACGAATATCACAAAAGTAGGTGGCTGAATTGCCACTTGCGTCGCATAATAAATCCGTAAACGACGGCCTTTATCTGAAGGGGCAGGGTTTCTAGCCACTGCATCCTCAATGACTTCGTTCAAGACACTCGATTGAATACGCAATGCGTGATTTTCACTAATCATTTGTATGTTCGGGATGAGTGTATGCACACGTTGTTTCGTTTCGGCTGATACAAAGTGAATCGGTGCATAGTCTAGAAAACGGAACTGGTCTCTGATGTCATCGATAAAGTTATTCATCGTCTTATCATCTTTTTCTAGCGTGTCCCATTTATTAACAACGAACATAACGCCTTTACCAGCTTCTTCTGCAAAACCTGCCACTCGCTTATCTTGCTCACGAATACCCTCTTCAGCATTCAAAACGATTAATACAACGTCCGAGCGGTCAATCGCTTTTAACGCACGCAAAACACTATATTTCTCCGTATTCTCATACACTTTACCTTTTTTACGCATACCAGCCGTATCGATGATCTTATATTCTTGACCATCTACTACTTTCACGGAGTCAATTGCATCTGTTGTAGTTCCCGCGATATTACTTACAATCACGCGGTCTTCTCCTAACAACGCATTAACAAGTGACGATTTCCCAACATTTGGACGTCCAATCAAACAGAATTTGATGGAATCATCATCGTCTTCTTCTAAATCCATTTGTTTAAAGCTTTCAGCGACTGCATCCAGTAAGTCTCCAAGCCCCAAACCGTGTGATCCAGAAATCGGGTATGGCTCGCCAAAACCAAGAGAATAGAAATCATAAATCATTTCTCTCATCTCCGGATTATCGACTTTATTAACTGCCAAAACGATGGGCTTCTTTGTTTTATAAAGCATTCGCGCAACTTGCTCGTCTGCATCCGTAACACCATCACGGCCATTTGTTAAAAAGATGATGACATCTGCTTCATCGATAGCAATTTCAGCCTGTGCACGTATCTGTTCGAGTAATGGCTCATCACCAAGGTCGATTCCACCTGTATCGATTAAGTTAAATTCATAATTCAGCCAATCAGCTGCGCTGTATATACGATCTCGCGTTACACCTGAGACATCTTCTACGATAGAAATACGTTCGCCCACAATTCGGTTAAATATAGTTGATTTCCCTACGTTTGGTCTTCCTACGATTGCTACTGTTGGTTTTTTCATTTGTTTCATTACACCCTTCCGGACTATCTTTGAATATTATACACAAAAAGAATGATGATGCATATGAAAGCATCATCATTCCGGTTACCCTTATTGTATAAGTTGTTGTCATTTATACTTTATTATTCACATATAAGCTTAAGTACCGTTTATTTTCGTTGCAGTTGGACGCTTTACATTACAATCAATTAAACAGTGCCCTAACATAATAAAAATAGGCAAGTATATTTTTCAAAGAAATTATTCCTTAAATTTCTTTAGTTGATCACCGATGACGTCACCGAATGAGAAACCAGTTGTTTCTTCCGGCATTTCATAGCTGAAGTTTTCCTCACGCGTTTCTTCTGGTTTATCTAGTAAATCTTTAATACTTAATGAAATACGCTTTTCAGAAGGCGTCACGTCTAGCACTTTTACTTGTACTGTCTGACCTTCTTCGAGAACTTCATGCGGTGTACCAATATGAGTATGCGCGATTCGAGAAATATGAACTAGTCCTTCTACGCCCGGGAAGATTTCTACAAACGCTCCATAAGCAACAAGACGCTTGACTGTTCCCTCTAATACAGAACCAATCGGAGCTTGTTCTTCGATGTTCTCCCAAGGTCCAGGTAATGTGTCTTTGATGGATAAGGATACGCGTTCTGCATCACGATCAACGGACAGTACTTTGACTTTGATTTGGTCTCCTTCTTTCAACACATCAGAGACGCTGTCAATATGCCCATGAGAAATTTGAGATATGTGGACAAGCCCATCTACGCCACCTATATCAACGAAAGCCCCAAATGAAGCGATACGCTGTACGGTACCATCTAGGACATCGCCTTCTTGAATCGTGGAAAGTGCTTCTTCTTTTTTCTTTTCATTTTGTGCTTGGACGACTGCACGGTGCGATAAGATCAAACGATTCTTTTCTTGATCCATTTCTACAATTTTAAAGGTCATCATTCGCCCTTTATAATCATCAAATGATTCCACGAAGTGATCCTCGACAAGTGAAGCCGGGATAAATCCACGGACACCTAAGTCCACAACAAGCCCACCCTTAACCACGTCTTTTACTTCTGTTTCGATAATTTCACCATTTTCAAATTGATTCTTTAATGAATCCCATGCGTTTTCTGCATCAACTTGTCGCTTAGATAATACATACGCATCGTCTTCTACTTTTGTAATAGCTAATTGTAATTCATCGCCGACCGAGACTGCATCTGCTGCTTTTTCAATATGCAAGCTGGAAAGTTCACTGATCGGAATCACGCCGTCAAAAGGAGCGCCTGCTATTTCAACAGTCACCGATTTCTCTTCAACCTTCGTCACTACACCTGTTACGTGATCACCTTCACCGTATTCTTTTACTTCATCCATATTCATCTCTTCAGTCATATGTAGTCCTCCTCCATAATGAATCTTACTTCTATAGTATTCGAATCTACACTTAAAAACAAAAAATTACACTTATTCTTTTATTTATATTCTTCTATTAACTTCGCTATTTCTGACATGATGGCCTCTGTCACTTCTTCGGCAGAAGCTTTTCTTTCACGAAATGGCGTCATGTCAATAGCATCACCATACACTACTTTTAGTTGAGAAAATGCTTTGTATGGTCCGATGATAGCACATGGAACAACTTTCGCCTCGCCCCCTTTTAAAGCAAAAAAGCCTGCACCTGCTAACCCTTTTCCCAATTCCCCTGTCTTACTGCGAGTTCCTTCAGGAAATAGTCCGACCACTTTCCCATCACGTAGCAATTTAATCGTCGTTCGGAAAGCCTCTCGATCACTCATGCCTCTTTTAACGGGATACGCTTGAACTTGAGGCAAGACAGTCTTTAGAATAGGTTTAGTAAACAGCTCTTCTTTTGCCATGAAATGAACGGTTCTTGGACAAGTGATACCAACGATTGGCGGGTCCAAATTATCGATATGATTGGTACATAAAAGAACTCCGCCTTCTTCAGGAAATTTCTCCTTCCCAATGATCTTTATGCGATAAAGAGGGTAACAAATCGTACTAATTAAAAATTTTCCTAAAGGATACAGATTCATTTAGTTAACCTCTTTTCGGCATATTCCACGATACGATCCGTCACTTCTTCTATTGTTTTCCCTGTTGTATCAATTATAATCGCATCTTCTGCTTTTTTTAATGGAGAAATTTCACGTTCGCTATCTGCCTTGTCACGTTCTGTTATTTCCCGTTTTAACGTTTCGTAATCATTTGTAATGCCTCGTAATTGTTCTTCTAATAAACGTCTTTGAGCGCGTTCTTCCACTGAAGCTGTCATAAAAATTTTCAATTCAGCATCTGGAAGTACCGATGTTCCAATATCTCTGCCATCCATCACAACCGACGAATCTGCAGCTAAATTCTGCTGTTTTTTCATTAAAAGTTGCCGTACAGATGTTAGTGCGGCAATAGCAGACACTTGAGAGGTCACTTCATGCGAACGAATCGCCTCTGTCACTTCGATACCGTCCAGCAATACTTTTTGAGCATTGCCACCCGGTTGCAGCTCAATTACGGTGTTTCCTACAAGTTTTGCAATTTCTTCTTCATTACGGGGATCAATGAAATTTTGAAGCACTTTATAAGTGATCGCTCGATACATCGCTCCCGTATCGATATAAGTGTAACCTAATTTTTTCGCTACCAATTTAGCAATCGTACTCTTGCCTGCGGCTGCAGGTCCATCGATTGCAATTCTTAATCCACCAGTCATGCTAGTAATCCCTCCATTTACGCCCTAATTGTACCATAAGCAAAAAGGAAAAGTCTTTTGAAGATAGACTTTTCCTTAGGAATTTCGTAACTCTAACTGTCGTTCAAAACAGTATCTAATAATATGCTGTCGGTCTTTTTCATCGATTTCCTCAAACTTTAAAGAGCTAAGCCGACGATTGTCTTGTTCCCAATTTCTCACAACTGTTGCCTTACAAGAAACATATTTGATCTCCTGTTTAGAGAAGTGCAGAACAATCATTAAGTTCAGCTCTTCTTGCGCAGAGAAAAACTCATGACTTTTCATATTCACAGCAAGCCCACCTGCGCTTAAGTCTGCTGAAACTAACTGCAAAGATTCAGTATCTGCTTGTACAGCTACATCGAGAGACGCTTCTACGCGAACAAATTCTCTTCGTTGAATTTTAATTAAATTTTGGTCTCCTGGATATTTTACTTTGAGCATCGGAATCGTCTTATTTAGCCTACTGTGTACTTCTGTCCGAAATGCATAAGATATCTTGTAATCATCCACAAATGTAACCAATAATTGAGTTCCATCAATAAAAAATGCTGTTTTTCCGCTCGCGATATTAATGGGATAGTCCATCATGAAATGATCACCATCTATATCAACTACCCGAGATTTAAATTTTTCCGAGTCCTCTGTGTAATCCTTCTCAAGAGTCAACACAGTACCGATCGTTAGCTTCATGTCTTCACCTGCCAATAGGTTCACTTTATCCTATTATGTCATGAGATGAAGACTTTTCCAATCAAATTCTTATTGTTTTTCAGTTTTGATCACTTCTAGTGTGTCAGTATCAATGACAATTTTATATGTCTCCTGCTTTTTTTCATTAGATACAACTGTGAGGTAGTGAGCTAAACGTTGTTCCAGTTGATTATTTTCCACATACGCAAGCTCTTCTTTCATGATTTTTACATCGGGTCGGAAAAACTCTTTCCAATTTACCGGTCTGATGGGTTGTGGTTTCAATTGCTCTTTGCGAATATATTCAGATGTATTTACACCTAATACTTCCCCATTGTCCTTTGCCATTTTAATATGAATTGGATCAGAAAAAACTTTTGCTCCGTTATCCGGATTCTCCCTGATGAAAACAAAATGCCAAGCTACATCATTTTCTCTTGCCTCTTCGAATACCACATCTTTGTACTCCGCCTTCTCCAAAAATTGATTGGCCATTTGTAGGAGTTCTTCGTAGCTTTTAGTAGGTTTACCCATACGACGTTCTACTAAATAAGACAAAATATGACCACCTTTTTGCGTGATGTCGATATATCCTATAGATGAATTTTGTGAAAAACGTATGTGATAAAATGGATAGGGGGATCCTTTTCTACTCTTTTCGGCAGCGATTACATCATTCGATACTTCAGGAAGAAGGTTTTTAAATCGTTGTATGGCTTCATCTTCTGAAATCTTCGCGTCCTTAATATTGCGTAATTCTTTTTTCTTTTGCGCATCCGTTTCGCTAGCTGTCAAAGGAAATACCGCTTCTCCATATTGCTTAATAGACTGCCCCATCTTACTCCACTTGGTTTCTTCCTCCGTCGTTCCACTGAGCCTGTTCTCCCAATTTTTTATCGACATCTTGCCAGATAACATACCGGAAGTAGCAACTTGCCACTCGTTAGAAAGTTCACTCAAGTTGTCTGATGCTTTTTGAATGACAGCATAATATTCATCAGAATTCCCTTGTTCTGTGGATTCTTTTGCATAGTTTCCTAATCGCCCTAAATAGTTCATCCAAGCAGTAGAAAAGCTTTCATCTACAGGAAGGGAGGCAATGGATGCCTTGATGTCGGATGACAAACGCCAAATATCTTCCCTTTCTTTAGCAGAACTTTTCTTATCCTCAAATAACAAAGATTTTTTCACAGCTTCTTCTAATTCACCGAGTTTTTGTGACGAGTCAGAAATACTTTTAGAATATTGCGTCTGCAATGCAATGGATAATTGTTCGTTCTCTTGTGTTTTACCGAAGGAATAGATTCCTAATACAATAAATGCATAGGTCAGTATAAATATCATTCTTTTCATAGCTCGAATTCGCCCTCCTTTCCTTTACTTAATGACAGAATATGTGTAAACCAATTTTTTTGATTTGTGGTCGAGACCAAATCCACTTACTCGTAGCAGTAATAGGATTGAAATAGTAAATCGCATTTTCGGATGGATCCCAACCATTGATTGCGTCGATAACCGCTTCTTTTGCCCGTTCATTCGGAGTTAACCAGATTTGTCCATCTGAAACAGCCGTAAATGCACCAGGTTGAAAAATAACTCCTCCGATTGTATCCGGAAAATCAGGATGCTCTACCCTGTTCAAAATTACTGCCGCCACCGCCACTTGACCTTCATACGGTTCACCACGGGATTCTCCATATACTGCGTTTGCTAATAAAGTAATATCTTGATTGGTATATTTAGGTGGTGCTTGCGTTTGATTTTGCGGTTTACTCCCCTGTTGCACTTGAGATTCCAATGATTGACCACCATAATAAGTAAATTTATTTCCTTTTGCGATTTGACCTTTTACATACTTTTCATCGTAATCAGAGACCCCCGTTAATTTCTTTTTGACTCCTTTTCCTGCAATGCCGTCTATCGGAAGACCATATTTTTCTTGGAAATTCCGTAAAGCCCAATAGGTTCCGAAACCAAAATTCCCATCAATCTCTCCATGATAAAACCCAATATATTGAAGCCTAGCCTGCAACTCAATGACATCATCGCCTTTTGCACCTTTTGCTAAATCACGTCCGCTGAATGCTTCACTATGACTTACGAAGAATGAAAGGACCATCAGACTCGCCACTAGAATATATAGGAAGCGTGTAACAACTCGCTTCATGTACATCCACCTCCATATTTTTTCTGCTTTTCACTAGTTTGTCCAAAGACATTAATTTTATGAGAAAAAATAAAAAATCCGCCTATTTAGACGGATTTCCTGATTCATTACTTATTTTTTTTCTAAATTGCTGCATAGCAAATGTGTGGGCATACTTTACGCGCGTCAAACCAAACCACCAAAGAAATAACATGAAGGGTATCATTAAATATAACCAATAATCATACAACATTAAAATGGTATTATAGAGAGCATGAAGCGTGAACGAAGCTAAAAAAGCAATAACTATCCATTTGGTTTTTTCAGTTACTATAGAGAACTTTGCTTTCCCAAAGTAATAGCCCATTACCACTCCAAATAACGCATGGCTGGAAACTGGCAGTAACGCACGAATAAATGCCGTATCCAATCCAAATGACAAAAGATATAACATATTTTCAACGGTAGCAAACCCTAACGATACACTAGCACCATATAAAATCCCATCATATGCATCTTCAAATTCCACGATCTTGTAAACTAGCATAAAAAGTATGATCCACTTAAAAAACTCTTCTAAACTACTGGTAAATACCGCATTACGCAAAAATTCATTATTGAATACATGCTCTTCTTCAAAAACATGCTGAATAAATAAAATCGGGAACGTCATAATGGCTCCATAAATAAATGTATGGAACAAAGTGCGCGAAGGCTCTTTTGCAATTTGCTTTCGAAGATACAAATAGCTAAAAAGCGCTAGCCCAGGCGCTATAGCGACAGTAAGTATAATAAACATAGGCGCCTCCTCATGACGCTAGTGTACCATATATATACCATATGACACCCAAACAATTACATCATAATCTTAGAAATCCCGCCTGACAATAGAAAGACAGGCGGGATTTCTCACTATTTATTTTGTTTAATCGCTTCCGCAATCATACGACCATGGAAACGTCCATTCTCAATAAATATTTCATTGGCATTATTTCCTGCTGCAATGACTCCGGCAATAAATAAATTTTTTACATTTGTTTGCATCGTCTGTTCATTATGGATAGGTCGGCCAGTTTCTTCATCTACCTGAATCCCTATTTTGCGTAAAAGTGTGTGATCGGGATGATAACCAATCATTGCAAAGACATAGTCACTTGGCAAATCAAACGTTTTTCCTTGTTGATTAATTGTTACAGCCGTCTCCGTAATCTTTGTGACACAAGCATTAAAGTACATTTGAATCTGCTCGTTGCGCACTAAACTATCAAATCCCGGTAAAATCCACGGCTTAACACTTTTCGAATAGGTATCTTTTCGATAAACGACTGTCACATGTGCGCCTGCTCGTTGAAGCTCTAAAGCAGCATCAACTGCCGAGTTTTTCCCGCCAATTACAATAACATTTTTATTGAAGTAGGGGTGCGCCTCCTTAAAATAATGGAAGACATTCGGTAAATCTTCACCTTCCACTTTCAGTTCGTTTGGCTGATCGTAATAGCCAGTCGCCACTACAACATAAGTGGCTTCATAAAGAGCTTTATCAGTCTGTACGCTGAATCCATCTTCCTGTCTTTGAACATCCAACACTCTTTCATGACTATTAATCTGCAAGTTCTCCAATTGAGCCACTGTTCGATAATAAACCAACGCATCATTTCGTTTTGGTTTTTCAATCGCGGTAATGAAAGGTATATCTCCAATTGATAGCTTGCTACTTGAACTAAAGAATGTTTGGTGGGTGGGGTAGTTATAAATGGAGTGCACGATATTCCCTTTTTCAATGACAACTACTGACAACCCTATTTTTTGCAATTCGATTGCCGCTGACAAGCCACATGGACCGCCACCGACAATTATTGCGTCCACAGAATTCATGGTGCATCTACTCTCCTTCATATTCCTTTGCGTCTCGGCGTCATTGCGTCCAGAACAAAAATTTGTGATATGTGCCTAATAGTGAATTTCTACTACATGGCATTCTGGTTTCGCTCCAAATCGTAATGGCACCATAGTGGTTCCGTATCCATTACTAATTAGTTTTGCCCCATTCGCTGTTTTTTGGAAGCTCCCTACATCTTGAAGTCCCCATTTACCAAAACGGATCTGTCCGCCATGTGTATGGCCAGCCAGCATCACATTGGGTTCCATCCGCCCTTCAATTTTACGGAAAAGAGATGGATTATGAGCAGCCAAGATGATATGCTCACACCAAGCGGATGAGGCGATTGCTTTTTCAATATCTACTGTACCATTTGAAGGATCTTCTAATCCACATAGGCCCCAGGAAGGATGTCCAGGAATGGGCGCTGTACTGTCAACTAGCGTCACACCACCTGCGTCTTTAATAATCTTTAGAACATGTTCTGTTCCCACTTCCTGATCATTGTTTCCAAAAATATAATAGAGCGGACCTATAGAAGCCAACTGTTGAATATTTTGTGTTACACGCATAAGCGGTACTCCCTTTTCCGCCACATCTCCTCCTACAATTACCGCATCTATGGGGAACTTTTGCAGTCGCTTCAGGAGTCGTTTCGGAAGTCGGCGTCTATGAATATCAGAAATGAAGAAAATTGTTAGTGTCTTCGAAGTTCGAGTCCCTATAGAAAGTGTATGAATCAACACACGATTTTGATGGGCTAAGTAAAACATATATGTCAGCACACTCATGCCTGATAGAAGGACTGACAGCAAAGCCTTTAGCAAACTTTTCATTAGACAGCTCCCATAGAAAAAAGCAAAGCATCCACTTTGCTTTTTCAATATTAGTAAAAAACCAACGTTATCATATCAATTTTTCGTTACATTTCATAAAAGATTGCTCACCATTACATAATTTATGGCAAAATTAACGTTTGACCTACACTAATGTTATTAGAGGATAAACCATTAGCTTGTTGAATTTTTTGCACATAAGACCCGTCACCGTAGTAATTAACTGAAATCCGATACAACGTCTCATTTGATTTAACAACATGCTGTCTAGCCGTATTTTGCACAGGTTTTTGTTCTGGTTTTTGTTCTGGTTTTTGTTCTGGCTTCTTTACTGGTTGCTTCGTAACAGGCTCCGACTTAGCAGGAGTCGTCGTTTGATCGGCCGGTTTTTTTTGCTTCTCCACTGGACGTTCGGGATTCACATTAACAGCGGGCTTTTTAGCTGAGTCAACAGTAGTCTCTGGCTTTTCGGCTACTTTATCTTTGTCTTGGGTGGCTGCCCCCGCCTTATCACCTTCCGCAACTGTATTTTGACTAATGGAAACCTTTGTCTTTTCTACAGGAACTTGATTAGGCACAGCTGGTGAATATAAATCTGACAATACGTATAGTAAGATGATGATTGGTATTAACGTGAATATAGCAAGAATGATATTTATCAGTTTCGTCCGATTCTGTTTTTTCTCCTTTTTCTTCTTATGAATCTCTGTACGAGAAGGTAGTTTATCAGAATCGTCATCTACTGTAATCTCTTTGCGATGTTGTTCAAAATCTATTTCATATTGATCTTTTTTCATATACAACTTCTCCTTCACACCTCATAATTTACAGAAGTATATCTTTGGAACGACTAAGCCAAATACCTATATTATGTGATGTAATTCATTTCTCAAACTCTTCAAGAAAGAGACACTATTCGATTGTATTCATACTTACATTATGCCGAATTATGTCGGAAAAGTAAATAAGGACGGAAGACTTAGCCAAGTAACTGGAATAGCCTTTCTTTCCAATCAAGTTCATTTGAAACCTTTTGTTCCACTTCCGTTTTTATGAGCCAATCCTCCTTGAGTTGATGGCAATTTGAACAGCAATCGCCATTCGAAACAGAGAGCTTTTCACCGAAATAACTAAGTAACTGCTCCCTTAAACAACCTTCATGTTGTACGTATTTCTCCATCTCCGCAATCTGATGCTCTTTCACCTGAAAGATTTGCCGAATTTGGCGGATGACATTTTCAATATCAAAATGTTCAAAATAGTATTCAAGCATCCGGAACGCAACTTCCGTGAGTCCTGATTGCTCGGCAGCCAGCTTTCCACTTATACCAGATTGAAGCAATGAATAATAATACCTAATCTGTTGATCGTCAGGTAAATCTTCGTACACAATAAACTTTAATTTCTGGATGTCTCGCTCGCTATATAGTAAGGTAGCGGATGATTTCTTTCCATCACGTCCTGCACGACCAACTTCCTGTATATAAGCAGAAGGAGTAGCAGGCAGATGCTCATGAATAATTTGGCGAATGTCATCTTTATGAATACCCATCCCAAATGCGTTGGTGGCACAAATCCAATCCAACTCGCCTTGAACAAATTGTTCTTGAATGATGGAACGTTCGTCTTGTTCCTTTCCTCCATGATAACTCGCCACACGAATTCCTTTTTGGTGAATGATAGCCGCCAATTCATCTGCTCTTTTTCTGGATGCTACATAGATAATTCCAGGACCTACTGTAGTTATCAGTCTGTTAGCGATCCATTCTGTTTTAGCATGATGATTTTCCATATGCAACAAACTATAGGAAATAGCAGGTCGATCTATCGGTTGACGCTCGATAAAAGGGCTCCTAAGTTGTAGATAAGACGTGATATCTGTAGTGACTTTCTCATTCGCTGTTGCCGTTAACGCTAAAATAGGTGGTCTTTCCTTTTCAGAGAATACCTCTTTTAAACGCAAATAATCAGGTCGAAAATCAAACCCCCACTCTGAAATACAATGCGCTTCATCCACTACAAAAAACGCGATATGGAGCTGTTGAATCAGTTTTTGAATTCCGTCTTGCATTAACATCTCAGGTGATAAAAAGATGAATTTATAACGATCTATCGTTTGTAATGCCAAATCCTTCTCTTGTTTGGATAAAAAAGAATTGATGGCGACCACTCTCTTTTCTTTATGTTTACGTAAATTTGCAACTTGGTCCTCCATTAACGCAACTAATGGTGAGATCACAATAACTGGTCCATTTAACAAATAAGCCGGAAGCTGATAACATAGTGACTTCCCCATCCCGGTTGGAAAAATTGCGATAGCATCTCTGCCTGACAATATATGACGTATCACTTCTTCCTGACCCGGCCGAAATGCCTCGTAGCCAAATCTTTGACGCAGTATCTCATGAGTATTCATCAACGTTCCACCTACTTTCCATGGATCATAATTAATCTGAGCTGAAAATAAGAGAGCTCTACAAAGTGTTCCTTTAACAACCTTAATCGTTTCGTCTCTAGCTGATCAATTGTCTGCCAGACCTTTTCAATTTGTTCATTTGTTATAAACTCTTCGTAAGGAAATACGTTAAAATTCGCAGCCATCTCTACTAGATGATCCTCAATGGTGCTAAGCTTCAAACTTCGTAAAGATGCAATTTGCTCAATAGAATATCCTTGTTGAAATAGTTTTCGTGTTCGCTCTGCAGAGTGGGTTAAATACGTTTCTACC
This sequence comes from Sporosarcina obsidiansis, assembly GCF_009651005.1. Lineage (GTDB taxonomy): Bacteria > Bacillota > Bacilli > Bacillales_A > Planococcaceae > Sporosarcina > Sporosarcina obsidiansis. The sequence goes on along the minus strand of NZ_WHVW01000010.1, from coordinate 51,252 downwards.
CTGCATCCCACCGCTAAGCTTTTCAATAAAGGCGTTTTTTCGCCATTCTCAATAAAATCAAGTACGATATGTAAGCTCTCTAAATACGAAAGTTGGATGGTCATAACAGGTAATTTCAGCGTCTCAGATAATTGTTCCCACGTAAAAGCAGTCAATTGTTGACCTGTTAACCTATAAGAAAAAATGTCACATTGCTCATCCGATAACTGCCCTTCTGTCATGATCCACTCTAGCTCTTGACGCAATTCTTCAGACAAACGATTCACAGAAATAGACTGACTGCGAATATATTCTTTCACAAAAAGCTGTATATGTAATTCCTTTTGAATGGGGGTAAACATCGTCTGGCCCACCCGAAGATATGACAATGTTTGAACAGTAAGTGCCAGTCGCTTAAAGAACTCTCTTTCTCTTCCACGATATTCCCATCCATTGAAACGCCAAGGCTTGTTAGGAATCTTTTTCAACCCTTTTGCTGTGACATACACTACTCTATCCTCAATCTGAATGAATCCATCTGCTGACATGCCTTCAATCACTTGCTGATAATCATGTATAGGTAAGTTAGGTAATAGTGCATAAAATGATTTTAATTGATAATTTTCAATATCTTGCAATGTTTGTCCTGATTTTTTCCCTCGAAGGATATGATAGACGCCTTGAGCAGAACGCTCACCGTGAAGGCGTTGAAACATCGTTAGTAAGAGTGAAATAAAAACCAATTGCTCTCCCTCCTGAAGAAATAAAGTTTTATTGTTGAAAAGTGATGAAAACAGCTTTAGAATAGAGTAGATACAAAATAGGTTGAGTGAATGGAAGAAGGGAGAAAGACAATGTCTAGCAAAAAGTATACGATTGTCGATCAGGATACATGTATAGCATGCGGGGCATGCGGCGCTGCTGCACCGGATATCTATGATTATGACGATGAGGGGATCGCGTTTGTTATTTTAGATGATAACACGGGAAACACCGAAGTTCCAGAAGAACTGTTGGAAGATCTCGAGGATGCGTTCGATGGCTGCCCTACTGATTCAATTAAAATTGCGGATGACCCTTTTGAAGGCGATCCATTAAAATATGAAGATTGATTCGTTAGAAGACAACACATTTCCGCTTTTGGAATGTGTTGTTTTTTATTTCTTGACTAAATACCTAGGATACGTTCACTGTTCATAGTGACGAGTCCTATTGCATCTACAGCGCTTGGGGGAGTGCCTCTCGCCGTAAACCAGCTAGCAAAAGACGCTAGTTGGCTCATGGATTCGGTCGACCCCGCAGTTGCGCCTTCACTAGTGCAAATTGGTCCTAGAATAAAATTTTTGTCTAGTCTCTTTTTTAAAATAGAATAAATGCTTAATAGTTTTTATATAAGAGACAGCATCTATATCGCTAAAAAAGTAAGTAGTATTTGAAAGAATAAGCGTAATTACTCTTGTATTTTTCAGTAAGCAAGCTCGATTCCTTAAGATTTCTTTTTGTCAATGAGAAGCCCAATTATTGCACCCAACAAAATATTTGTTACTAAAAGCGGGCTTATCGGCTCCAATGAAACCATCGAGATAAATGTTAAAATTCCTGCTATTATAGCAAATAATACAGAATTGCTAGACAATACAACTCCCCCTTAACGTTTAATGGCCCGATTGACAAAAAAGATGCTTAGAAACAGGAACAGCGTATCGTCTGGAGCGGAAAGCAACTGTTCATGACAGTTCGTTATCTGGCCCTATTACTAAATAGGCCCCGTTCTCACATCTAACAAATTATACCTAAAAGAAATTACAAACGTTAATGCTGTTAAAGACAAACCAAGTATAAGCGTACATAAAAAATGATTTTTCCAACTATATTTCTGTTCATATTAAAACGATATTTCCCTATTCATTAACAGCACCTTACTCTAAGGAAGGAATAGATTATTTTTGGTTATTGACGTGGTGCAAACAATATCACTGAAACACCGACCAAGCATATACCGGCACCTATAAAATCATATAAATCGGGTGTTTTTTTATCAATTCCCCATCCCCATAATACAGAAAGAAAGACAAAGATTCCTCCATACGCTGCATAAACCCTACCAAAGGATGGGAACGTTTGGAATGTCACGATCACACCATATAAAACTAGTGCTATCCCTCCGAATAGTCCTAAAATAGCAGATTTATCCTCTCGCAACCATTGCCAAATAAGATAACCTCCACCGATTTCAGCTAAGCCAGCTAAAAGGAAAATAATCATGGCCTTAAACATCTCTAAAACTCACCTCATTAATGTCAACAAACAAATCTAGCTCGTTTACCAAAGAACGTATAGTATAGAGTGTAAATCAATCCAGATGGTAAAACAACCACTAACCATTTTATTTCCAGAGACAATTCTTCCTGTCATGAACATCGAATATAAAAAAAGTGAAGGTCTCCCCAATCATCAAGGGAACCTTCACTTATAAATTAAACTAACAGCTTTTTCTGTTGTTGGAGAATCCATTTCTCCATGCTTCTATATAGCATCAACGAGATCACCAATAACATAACACCTTTAATTAGGTTAAATGGCAAAATCCCTAAAATAATCATTTGATAAAGCGCGTTTCCTGTTACAGCTGGCATTCCTAGGAAATACGTATACATCGGTAAAAATACAAGGTAATTTAGTAAGCTCATGCCAACAGCCATTGCTGTCGTACCTGCGATCAATCCTGCTGTTAATCCTTTTGCTGAACGATACTTCATGAAGATCCAATAGATTGGCATAATAAACAGTACACCGGTCACAAAGTTTGCAATTTCACCAACCGGTACACCAGTTGGACTACCGGATAAAAACCAATGCATGACGTTTTTCAACAATTCTACGCCAATTCCTGCAACGGGTCCCATTGTCATGATCGCCATGACAGCCGGAATTTCACTAAAATCAATTTTCAAAAATCCTGGCAGTGCAGGCAGTGGAAAATTGAACTGCATTAAAACTGTAGAGATGCTACCAAGAATAGCAACCAAAATCAACTTACGCAATTTCTTGTTATTCATTTGTTCCTCTCTCCTTTTGCGATTCACTTCAAAAGAGGAAAGGCTTGCACATCCGCTGCTTCGCTAAAAAACCCTAAAGCAAAATCGCTTTAGGGAGAGTTAAATGCACTGTTAATTATAGATAAATATCAATAAATTTATCCAAGTTTAAACAAGCATCATTTTTGCGTACACAAAAAGATGGCTGCACCTTCACCTTCTCCCATCCAGACTATACTGTCGGCTCCGGAATCTCACCAGAATCAGCTGTTACGCTCGCGGGCTAAAAATAGAAACCTATTTCATTTCCGCCGGTCGGGAATTACACCCTGCCCCGAAGATGAATCAATATTAAGTTATACTCCTATTGTATCTAAAAAAAACTGTTTTGTAAACTACTTGTGTTTACAAAACAGAATTATTCGAGAATGAGAATCTTTGGATTTACACCCACTGGTTTTGGTAATGGTTTAGTAAAATCAAAACCATTCCATTCCTTTTGCATCATATGATCTAATTGAATTTGTCTATCAAAACTGGCTGCCGTTAACAAAAGCCCCTCTATTAATTGCATCGCTTCGTCTGCTTGTAATGTCTCAAGATCCAACGATTTAGTGAATTCCACATGTAACAGGTCTGTATCATCCTTGACAGTAAAATCTACATCTTCTGGAATAACACTCGAATAAATGTCATTCGGGTTTTCTTTCATTTGCATGAGTGCTTCTTCTACCGTGTCAAATGACTCACCGAAATTTGAGGAAAGAAACTGTTCACCGTTCTCTTGCATAAATCGGTAATACGCTTGATGTGAAGTAGCCCCCTTTAGTGAGATCGACTCACTCAGTTCACCTACTTGGTCAAAAGTTATAGCGGATCCATCTTCTTGCAGAAATTTGATTTCATCAAATCCGTAGAATGTATCTTGAACTGACTGATTCAACATTTCCAATGTAGCACTAGCTTTGTCATAAGAATGCGTTGCAGAAAATTTCATTAATACTTGTTTTTCATTCGATGATATTGTGGCATCAAACGGATGATAGTTACTAAAGCCGAGTGATTCTTCATCTATTTTATCGGCATAGGCATTATACAATGCCACTGAATCTATTTGTTGCTCAGCTAAATTTTGTTTTATTTGTTCATCCGGAATCAGAAAGGTTACTGGTATAATCGTTGCCCGATCGGTCGCCAACCCAATGTGGAAAGCTGTCTGATCTATTATATCGTTAGGATAGACAGCATAATGCGGTATAGACATCATTCGGTTGGAAAATGGAGAGATTTCCAGACTCATTGCTTCTTGTACAGAATGATCGCTTTGATCTACACTAGCTTTGTCCATAGTAACCTGAGTGGATTGTTTCATAAAAGAAGGAACTAGGATACTAAGCAATAAAATTGCAGCTACAGTAGCTATGATTGGTGGCCATTTCACTTTTTTTGATTCCTTTGCAGGCTGTACTTCTTTATTCAATCTAGGGTCGTTTTTCAGCCTTTGGAGTACATCTTCTTTCGAGCGATGATCGGAAATCTTAGGTATTTGGCGTAACGTCTCGACTATTTTCTTCTCATTCCAATTATCATCACTCATGTAATCGCCCCTTTCTCCCCAAACGTGATTCTACTTTCAGTTGCAATGATTTGATCGCACGATGCTGGGTAGTTTTCACCTTACCCTCTGTCCATCCCAATATTTCAGCAGTTTCAGAGATGGTGAGGTCTTGAAAGAATCGCATAAGGATCACCATTTTTTGATCCCCTGTACAACTATGCAATTCTTCCAAAACTAGTTGTTTCTCTTCATCTAATTCTACTAGTTGTTCCGGCAGACGATCTTGTGCGACAAGTTCTTGTGTTTCCCAGTCGAAATGCAGATGGGTATGTTTCTTTACAGTTGCTTGTTTACGAAAGTAATCGATGGAGACATTTTTTGCAATAGCAAATAGCCAAGTCTTTTCTGAGCTCTTCCTTTCAAAGCTGTCATAAGATTTTAGAACACGTACATATACTTCATGCATTAAATCCTCCGCTATGTCTCGATTACGCGTCAGATAGGTTAAAAAACTAAAAACGTCTTGGTTATATTCTTCGTATAATCGCAGGAAAACGGAGTCATCCATTCAATCCCCTCGCTCTATATAGTAGTCGACTGATTCGAAAAAAAGTTTCACTGTTTTAACGAATCAAATGGAAGTGAGCAGATAAAGACCGTTCCTTTCACATCTCCTCGAGTGGCAAGAATCGATCCGTGATGTGCTTCCATAATATTTTTTGCAATTGCCAATCCTAAACCAGTCCCACCTTTTCCCCGAGTCCTTGCTTTGTCTGCTTTATAAAAACGTTCAAAGATAAAAGGTAAATCTTTTTCTGGTATTCCTACTCCTGTATCCGAAACAGTTAGATCGATCATACTGTTTGACCGATGAATTCCTAATGTGACAGCACCTCCGTCCGGTGTATGACGAATTGCATTGTCAATCAGGTTGGTGAATACTTGTTCCATGCGGTCTTCATCCGCCATCACGATCAGACTAGCAGGTTCATCTGTCTGCAATGATAAATGCACTTGAGCATCTTTGGCAACTTGAGAAAATTTTGTTATCATGCGTTCCATAAATTCAACGATAAATAGCGGATTCTCATGTAGTTGGATATGGCCAGATTCCATTCTAGCTAAATTCAGCAAGTCTGTAACTAATCGGCTCATGCGCTTTGATTCATCATGAATAATTTGTACCATTTCCATTCGTTCTTCTTCAGTGCTCACCACACCGTCAATAATCGCTTCACTGTATCCTTGCAACATCGAAATAGGCGTCCGTAGTTCATGAGAGACATTGGCAATAAAGTCTGATCGGAGTTTATCTAGCTTATGCTGTTCCGTCATATCTCTGAACACAGCAACCGCCCCGCGAATACTATTTTCACTGTAAAGAGGACTGATCGAAATGACATAAAACTGTCCGCCTAATTCCAATTCATCTTCTACTTGTTCAGAAAAAGAAATCGCGTGTTCGAGCATATGAAAAACTTCTTTCGGAAGTGGATGATTCTTTTTCTCATTGTACCCATACCATTTTTTTAGTAGCAGTTCAGCTTGCGGGTTTTTCAGCAAAATCGAGTAGTCCTGATTAAATGTAATGACCGCGTCTGTCATGGAGGTTAAGATATTGGATACTTGTTCTTTTTCCTGTTTAATCAGTTCAATATTATATTTTAATTGACGTCCCATTTGATTAAACGCTGTAGCAAGCTGACCGATTTCATCGTTTTGCGTGACAGGCAAATGGGTATCAAAATTCCCTTTAGACAATTCAAAAGCCGCTTGTTTCATCTTACGCAACGGCAAGGTAATACGCGTAGATAAGAAAAACGCAAAAAATGTAGTCAATAAGAATGCAATAAAAGCCGATAAGAATACGATATTAGTAGTACTTTTTGTGGTGCGGTGCACTGCATTCAAACTTTGGTAGATGAGAACGCTTGCCTCTTTGCCTGATACTTGTTCAAACGGATAAGAAAGAATCAAATATTGCTCCATCACTTCTTTTTCTGTTAAAGAGGGCAGGATCATTTCCTTTACTTTCTGGTCTCCAACTGCTGGTGACTGGAATAAATTTTTTTCAGATAACAACTTTCGCTCAATTTCCTCTTTACTGCCAGTCGTATGAAATGAATAGAGAACTCTGCCCTCATGATCTACTATGACTGCATTTGTTTCTGCGTCTAAAATGTCATCTATGATTAAATGCATGGAACTCTTCGTTTGGCCTTCGTGATCATTTACAATTTTGCTAATCGTAGCAGCTTCCCTCTGCAAAGACTCTTCCGCTTGTTTCGTATGAAAATTATCCAGAAACTCTAGAAGAAGTAACGTCACGATAAATAATACAAATGAAACGAGAAGCAATATGGTGGCCCATAGCTTCCCGACAATTGAATTCCATATTCTAATCATTCGTTAGGGACCTCGAACTTATAACCGACTCCCCAGACAGTTACAATCATTTTAGCTGCTCGTTCTGATACTCTGCTTAATTTTTCACGAAGCCGTTTGACGTGTGTATCTACAGTACGTAAATCTCCAAAAAATTCATAATGCCACACTTCTTTCAACAACTGCTCACGGTCAAATACCTTATCAGGAGCCTTCGCAAGAAAATATAGTAATTCGTATTCTTTTGGTGTCAAGTTTACCTCTTTACCCTCTGCCGTCACCCGGTGTGCATCGTGGTCAATAGTTAATTGAGGAAACACAACTAAATCTTTTGATGTAGTGGAAGAAGAAACATTCGGGAACGAAACCGATCTTCTAAGCATGGCCTTAACCCGCAAAACTACTTCTCGTGGACTGAATGGTTTGACGATATAATCATCCGCTCCGCTTTCAAACCCTCCTACACGATCGGCTTCTTCACCTTTCGCAGTCAGAAGGATGACCGGTGTCATTTGTTTATGTTCACGAAGCTCCGCCAGCACTTCCAGTCCATCTTTTTCAGGCATCATGACATCAAGTAAAATACAATCATATTGTTGCGCAAACGCTTTCTCTAAAGCCTCCGCACCATCTACCGCTTCATCAATTTCATAACCTTCTCTAGATAGATACATACTTAAGAGTCGGCGAATCCGATCCTCATCATCCACTACTAATAATTTCACTGTTTCTTCCACAACTCATTACCCCTTTCGACAATCTTCTATTTCTATTGTACAATTTCTGGTGTTTAAATGAAATTAATTACGCCTCTACTGATCCAAGAGTGAACGCATCGGTGAATTCAAATAAAAAGGCTGCATGACAGGGTTTGCCATGCAGCCGAGGCTTACGCGTATGAATGCAAGCCTGCAATGATTAAGTTGACCGCAATCAAGTTGAACATAATAATCACGAAACCGATCACTGCCAGCCATGCTGACTTCTCGCCTTCCCATCCACGAGATAATCGCAAATGAAGGAACGCTGCATAAAATAACCAAGTGATAAGAGCCCATACTTCTTTAGGATCCCATCCCCAGAACCGCGACCATGCTTCATGTGCCCAAATCATAGCGAAAATCAAGGCGCCAAGTGTGAACACTGGAAAACCGATCAAGACAGAACGGTAACCAATTTCATCCATCAATTGAGAATTCGCTTTCTTAGCAAGTGGCTGGAAAACAGCGGCGATTGGCTTACGTGCAATTAAGCGTAGCAGCAGATAAAGCACAGAACCTACCGCGACAGCCCATACAAGAGAAGATAACTTCTGCGCGTTGATAATTGGCGGTAATTCAAGCCAAGGCGTCATCGTATCAGGTGTCATTGCTTCGTATTCATTCATTCCGAATAACGGTGGAACATGATACGTAATCTCAGCAGGCGCCTGATTTTTATCAATATATGTGAATTCCGCTTCATAATTCATTACTTTAAATGTGGTAGTGGTTACGACAAAACCGAGTACAAGGATTAAGGTATACATAACCGCTTCAATCCAAAAACGTTGTTTAGATTTCTTTGTCATATCAATATTTTTCACTAAAAACACAAGACCTGCTATCGCACTGATTGCAAGTATAGATTCACCAATAACCGTTGTGATTACGTGGATGAATAACCATTTACTTTGCAATGCAGGGATTAGGGGAGTAACTTCCCGCGGGAACATCGTTGCATAAGAGATAATAATAATCGCAATCGGTAATGCAAACAAACCAAGCGAAGGTGTTCGATACAAAATATATAACAAGATGAACGCACCTACAAGCATCATCCCGAATGCAGTCGTGAACTCGAACATATTACTGAGTGGTGCGTGACCTGACGCGGCCCATCTTGTAAAGAAATAACCTAAGTGAGCAAGGAAGCCGATGATCGTTATGACAAGACCGATCGTTCCCCACTTACTGTTATGATAGGCTTTTTCAGTTGTCGATTTTTTAATAGCTCCTCCGAAAAACAGTGTCGCCACTAAATAAGCAACAAATGATACAAATAATAAGTTACTACTGACAGCAACTAAATCCATTACTTTTCGTCCCCTTCCTGTTCTTGCTTGTCCAACTCAGGATCTTGGCGATCTTTATAAGCAGGCAAGACGGCAGACTCTCGTACTTTATCTAATTCTTTACGTAAAGCGAACCAGTTTTTGTTTGTATGGGCCGCAACTAACACGTGATCTTCCGAATTTTTTTGTATCCAGATTCTGCGATGCTGCCAATAAGACCCTTGAATAACACCGATCATGAAGATAATACCGCCCAATAGCAAAATATATAGCGTTTTATCTTTTCGAATCGTTAAACCTGAAATATTACGTGTTTCGGCTGAAGCAAATTTAACGGCATAATCGTTTTCCTCCACCTCTAGCGTTTGACGAATGGCGACAAAACTTTTTTCACCATCCGGTTTGTCAGGTGTATTCATTTGGAAAATAAACGCTGGATTATTGGGAATTGGTGATTTAGAATACGGTTCGCCATCTTTAATTCCATCATAGTCAGGATAATAGCCAAGCATATTGACAGAGGAGCCATTTCCTAAATCATACGCTTTTTCAGGATTACTCAAATCTACAGTAAACTCGCCTAAAGACTTTTCAGTTGATTTATTCATTAAGTGGAAGGTCATAGTGCTCAGTTCATTGAGCTTATAGTCCATCTGAAATACATTGTAACCATTAAATTTCAACGGTTTATTTACGACAATCGAATAATCTTGCATTTTTTCAAGATTATCACTGCCTGGTAAAGAGCCTTCTTTTTCTTTATAAAGTGTCACATCCGTCTGATATGTTTTGACGATATTCCCCACTTTATCTAAAGCAGCCCCGAAAACTTCCGCAGCTTCTTCTTTCGTATAATTCTCTAGAATAAACCCTCGATTTTCGAGTACGTAGCCAGGTGCACCGACAATATTACGAGTCTCCCCTTCACGCAACCACATCGTTTCATCTACGTAGAAACCAGGAATCCCTCTTAATAGGATACCTGCAAAAAAGATAATGAGGCCGGTGTGATTAATATAAGGGCCCCAACGAGAAAATCGATGTTTTTCAGCTAAAATGGCACCATTCTCAGTTTTCACATGATAACGTAACTCTTTCAGCTTCTCCTCAGCCTTAGACAAAGACTCTTCAGGATTTGCCACATCGCCTTCTCCATAAATACGCTGACGCTTCATGAAGGACGGGTGGCGGCGTGTCCGTTGCTTTTTCAATGATTTGTATAATGGCACGACACGGTCAATACTTGCAATAATGATAGAAGTTGCCAACATGCCGATCAGTACTTTAAACCACCAGCTATTGTACATATCATAAAAACCAAGTTCATAATAAAATTTTCCTACCGTACCATATAAACGTTCGTAGTATTCCGCATAGTCTGCTTCCGTTTGAGCAGGAACATAGAACTTCTGCGGAAAAATGGTTCCAATAGCTGATGCAATCAACACAGCAGCGATAATGCTGACGCCTATCTTGACACTAGAGAAAAAGTTCCATATTTTATCAACAATTGAACTTTTATATGTTTGGGACCTTCTAGAAGAGCCTTCATATCGCATATCGACAATTTCACTCTGTTGCGCCTTCTCAGATAATGGTCGCCCACATTGTTCACAAAGCTCCGTACCATAAGGGTTTTCATGCCCACATTGGCATTTTATATTGCTCATTGAGTAACAGACTCCTTACTTTGGTTGTATGCTTTCTAAATGCTCAACAATTTGTTGTTCTGTCATTCCTTGTTTAATTACTTTTGTAATCTTTCCTTCAGGATTAATTAAAAAAGTGGTAGGCAATGGTTTAATATTGTAAAGATCCATGACTGTTTTATTCTTATCCCATAACATCGGGAATGTCAGGCCAAGATCATCTCGGAAGAGTTCTACCTTTACTTTCGGTTCACCTACATTGACCGTTAGAATATGTACACCCTTCGATTCAAAATCTTTGTAAATGTCCTCCATATAAGGCATTTCCTTTTTACAAGGAGGGCACCAAGTTCCCCAGAAATTTAGAAACACGCCTTCCCCTTTATAATCAGACAAACGGTGTGCATTGCCTTCTAAATCCACAAGCTCAAAGTCAGGAGCCTTATCTCCTTCAGCTAATACTTTCACTTTATCTTTTGAAGTAATCGCGTATACAATGATTGCTGCTAAAATTAAGAGAAGAACTGTCCTGCTAATTAGCCTAATGGTTTTTTTGTTCTTCTTGGCCAATCGTGTAACCTCCTGTCAAATTTATGTTCCAATCGCTATTATACCAAAAGGAAAAATCAGATGACCTCATAGTCGTGATAGGTTTGTGAACTTTCAAGGAACCGTTATCCTATTTTACCAGTTTCAGCAAGTACACGTAGTTGTTTCAACTCATGCGTAGTCAATTCTCTGGCTTCTCCTGCATTCAATCCTCGCGTCGTCAAATTGGCAAACTGCTCCCGTTTAAGTTTTTGGACTGGGCAACCGATTGCCTCAAACATTCTACGTACCTGTCTATTGCGACCTTCGTGAATAGTAATCTCGACAATCGCAGAGTTCGTTTTCTTATCCATTGCGGTCATTTTCACTTGTGCTGGAGCTGTTTTACCATCTTCCAGATCAATCCCCGTCTCCAGTTTTTTCAGATTTTCGCGTGTCGGAATGCCTTTTACTTTCGCTACATATTTCTTTTGAATTTCAAATTTCGGATGGGTCATTAAATAAGAAAAGTCCCCATCATTTGTTAGAAGCAACACACCTGATGTGTCATAATCCAATCTGCCGACGGGAAAAATTCGTTCACTTACTTCCGGAAGCAAATCAATGACAGTTTTACGTCCTTTTTCATCTTGAACAGTAGAAATATAGCCTCGTGGTTTATAGAGTAAGTAGTATACAGGCGATTCTTTTGTTAACTGAACGCCTTCTACTTCAATTGTATCCATTCTGCTCACTTTTGTTCCGAGTTCTGTCACAACTTGGCCATTAACTTTTACCAAGCCATCCACAATCAATTTTTCTGCTTTTCTTCTTGATGCGATACCAGCCTGTGCCAATACTTTTTGTAATCTCTCCATAAGTTCCTCCTTGATTTGCATAAAATAAATAATAGATAGCTACTACGTTTCGCTGATTTTCACTCAATTAGATGCTTTTCGCTTCAATCAACGATTATTTCTCTTGTATAAATATCTCCCTAAAATGATATACAATAATCAATTCGACTGATAATGATACTGAAAAAATTATGTCACACTTTGATGCAAATGAAAAGAAGACTGACCCTGATAGGTCAATCTTCGAAATAATGTGTAATTAATTCACTTTTCCGTCTTAATCTCTACGGCAACTGTCTTGATCGGTTCAGTGTTCAAATAGATCGACCAGTAGCCTTTTTTCTGTTCTTGTTCTGTTTGAGGGATTTGCAATACATTGGATAGCTGTTTTTTTTCTTCTTTTGATACAAGTAATTTGATGGGCTTATCCACTGTTGCCGTCATATGTGGAAATATCTGATACTGACCCTTTTTTGCCACAGTATAGTTCTGATATTCAGAGAAGACTTGTTGTGATAGCTGTTTGTGCATCTTCCAGTCATCACCATTATTCAAAGTAACCACAATGACTGACTTACCGTCTTTCTCGAAATATGTTGCTAATGTTCGACCTGCTGCTTTTGTAAAACCAGTCTTCCCTGCAATTGCAGAAGGCTCAGACAAAATTAGCTTGTGCTTATTCTCCCAGCTGTTTTTTCCATTTTCATTTTCAAACGGATGATTTTTAGTTGTAGCGATCTTTCTGAAGTCTGGATTTTTCATACCATAATATAACATTTTAGCTGTGTCATATGCAGAAGATAGGTGACGTTCATCATGCAAGCCAGATGGGTTGGTAAAATACGTATTTTCGAGACCATGTCGTTGTGCTTTCTCGTTCATCAAGTAGACAAACCCTTCCAATGATCCGCCCGCATGTTCTGCAAGGGCATGTGCAGCATCATTACCTGAACGAAGCATTAATCCATAGAGTAAATCAGTCGTTTGCATCGTCGTACCTGGTTCTAAATAAATAGACGAGCCTTCAGCAGTGGCAGCCTCTGACGATATAATCGTTTCTTCACTGTCAGACTTCAATTCCAAAAATGTGTAAGCCGTCCACATTTTTGTCAAGCTCGCTATAGGCAAGGGCTGATGTTCATTTTCACCCTGTAGTATTCTGCCATTTTCAGCGTCAATTACTACCCAAGCTGACCCTGCAGCACTAGTACTTTGGGGACCAATGAATAGCATGATGAATAGCAACACGGATGCAATGCCTGCAATCTTTCTCAAACATCATTTCCTCCTTCCCCTTGTATTGAGAATGCTTCTTGGAATTTCGTCATAAACAAATCTGGGTCCTCTGTATCTTGTTCTTCTTCCAAGGAAAGTGGAGGTAATTCTTTCAATGAAGCAAGGCCAAAACGATCAAGGAAGAAATCGGTTGTCCCATATAATATGGGCCTACCTGGTCCATCCATACGTCCAACTTCCTCCACAAATCCTTTACCAGTCAACGAATGCAAGGCTCGTTCGGATTTCACACCACGCAAGTCGTCGATTTCCACTCGCGTAACCGGCTGTTTGTATGCGATAATCGCGAGTACCTCTAATGCCGCCTGAGTAAATGTAGATGGCTTAGGATTTTCAAGCATTTTTTTTATTTCCTCTGCTAATTCACTTTTTGTGACTAACCGGAAGCTTCCTCCATATCTTTTTAATGTAATGCCTCTCTTTAAATTATTATCGTAGCCATCCTGTAGCGCAGTCATGATTTCATTTGCTTGGTCTTCATTGCGATCAAGCAACGCAGCTAATTGTGCAAGGGTTAAACCTTCCTCCCCTGCCACAAACAAAAAACTCTCCGCCATACCTAGGAGTTGTGATTCTATTTCCATTTAACTCATCTCCTCAAATCAGTGAGATTATTAACTCATCAAAATTATTACTTTGGCGGACCGTAACTTCTTGTAACTTCATTAGTTCAAGAAGCGATAAAAATGTCAGAACTAACTCTGCTGTGCTACTTGTCTCAAAAAGAGCATGAAATTCACATTCCCCGCCGCAAGTTTCCAACTTACTCATAATAACAGACATCTTATCACCGACAGACTGCTCAGTTTTTGTTATACTCGCTGTTAGAGGTAATCGAAGTTTTTTTCGATGAAGCATTTTTTGGAATGCTCCAATTAAGTCAAAGACATTTAAGGTCTCTTCGGTTTCTTGAACCATTACTTCTCCGTAATCTGAGAGATCTTCAGGCTTTTTTGTAAAATAATCCTCACGATCTGCAGCGGATTCACGAAGCGAAGTGGCCGCTTCTTTATATTTACGGTATTCAATTAATCTGGCAATAAGCTCTTCGCGCGGATCTTCTTCTACATAATCAAACTCTTCATCAAATGCTTCATCTTCATTAACAGGTAAAAGCATTTTACTTTTAATCTCTAAAAGAGTGGCTGCCAACACGAGATATTCACTTAGCTCATCCAATTGAAGTACGCGCATGGCATATAAATGCTCTATGTACTGGTGGGTCAGTTCTGCCATAGGTATATCGTAAATATCGATTTCCAACCGATTGATCAAATGTAATAATAAATCTAATGGCCCTTCAAAAACTTCTAATTTGACACTATAACTCATTTTAACTACCTACCTTAACAGAAAGGAATGATTCAGATGCACCCTTACTACCATCCTCTTTTTCTACAGTTTATTGTTTATTTCAATGACAATCAAGATTATTTCGAGTGCCACGAGGTGCTAGAAGAATATTGGAAAATGCAGAATAATTTTTCAAAAGAACATCCATTGACTGGATTTATCCTTATGGCAACAGGATTATACCACTGGCGAAGAGGAAATGTCACCGGTGCTACTAGGTCGTTGAAAAAAGCATTGCTTCGTTTTCAACAGATACCCGTTCAATATAACGTCTACAAAGAAGAAGTAAATATAGATCAAATCATTGAACACGTAAAAAAGAGCTTGGATTACATCCAATCCGACACTTGCTTTACCTCCTTCTTACTACCGATTTCATCTTCACTAGAGAATGAGTCGAGTAAAACCAAGCAATCGATCACACTGCTTCCAAAGAATAGCGAATCCGTTATTCATAAACATATGCAACGAGATCGTTCCGATATTCTTTTACAACGCGAAGAAAAGAAGAAGGGCAGCCATTAACGATCTGCGTCTTCTTCTTTTCGTTGACATTTCTCTATGAACTGCTCAGTAAAATCGTTGCTTTTGCATTGATAGCCTGGATAAATCAATTCTAATTCTTTGACCATTTCATAGCCAATACCTTCCCCGCGAAACGATGGATTGACAGAAATATGCTGAATCGTATAAATGCGGTCGGTTTCATTGACCTCTACACCGATCAACCCAATATAGTCCTCAACCTCTTTACAAAGAAACAGTTGCCAATTTTCATCTTGAATATATTGCTGGATAGTTTCTTGTAGTTTACGCACCATTTTTTCGCCAGGGATATAAGATAAAAAACCCATAGCAATTTTCTCTTGCGCCTTTTTAAAACGGATAAGCTTCAATAGTAACCCCTTCTTTTCGTAAATCCTTTGTACAGTTTATACGAACATTCCATTTTATTCAACTCATCACTTTCTTGTTAGCGAGGGTCGATGACCGGCACGACAAAATACCAATAGACGGCACCCCAAATTAATGCTATGACAAGAATCGCTAAAAAAAGGAAGAGATTTTTCTTTCTCATTTAAAAATCTCCCTTTCTTTTTGCTGTAACGGAAGATCTAATTTAATAATATCTTCATATGTTTCTCGTCTTACCACGAGTTGGTGTTGCCCATTCTCTACAAACACAACAGCTGGTCTTGGCAAACGATTATAGTTGCTTGCCATGGAATACGTATAAGCTCCTGTACAGAAAACAGCTAGTAGGTCACCTGTCTCTACTTTAGGCAAAAAGGCTTTTTCAATAAGCTTATCACCTGACTCACAGCATTTACCAGCAATCGTCCACTGGTGGTCATGAGGTTCATTCATACGATTTGCGATGGCACTTGAATACTGTGCATCGTATAACGCAGGACGAATATTATCGGACATTCCTCCGTCCACCGCCACGTATGTTCGAACGCCTGGAACTTCTTTTGTGCTACCTGCAGAATAAAGTGTGGTACCCGCGTCACCTACAAGAGATCGACCAGGCTCAATCCAAATTTCTGGGATTGGATATTGACATTCTTCAGCCATCAACTTCACCACATCAGCCATTTCTTCTACGTAAGCAGACGGCTCAAGAGGGTGGTCTTCTTCTGTATAACGAATGCCAAAACCGCCTCCCAAATTCAAGACAGGACAAATAAACTGATAGGATTTGCGCCATTCTACCATTTTTTCCATTAATACTTCAGCGGCAAAACGAAATGCATCTGTCTCAAAAATTTGAGATCCAATATGGCAATGCATACCTAAAAAATTAATGTATTCATGGTCATGCAATGCACAAAATGCTTCATCAGTTTGTCCATTTTTTAAGTCAAAACCAAATTTCGAATCCTCTTGCCCTGTAGTAATATAATCATGTGTATGGGCTTCAACCCCTGGTGTAACTCGGATTAAGACGTTCATTTTCTGTTTACGCTCGGAAGCAATTTCTTTAATCATGTCAATTTCCAAAAAATTATCGATGACGATACAGCCAATACGCTCTTCGAATGCGTACAAAATCTCTTCTTTACTTTTATTATTCCCATGAAAATGAATTCGTTCACGTGGGAACTCGGCTGCTACAGCTGTATATAGCTCTCCACCAGACACTACATCAAGAGAAAGCCCTTGCTGCTTTGCCAATTGATAAATCGCAAGGGAAGAAAAAGCCTTACTTGCATACGCCACCTGTGCTTCTATGCCTTTTCTTTCAAATGTATCCTTAAATCCCTGTGCCCGCTCCTTAAACAACTCTGTGTCATAGACCATTACTGGCGTTCCATACTCTGAAACGAGCTCGGTAACATCTACTCCCCCAATTGTTAAATGACCCTTTTCGTTCACTGTCTGTGTTCCATATAGATGCATGTTGTTTACCCCTCCCGCGTTCTCTTGAAAAGATTACGCCTCGGTATAATTGTGTCTGGATTTTGAATAGAAGTCTGCATAATTCGTTCTTTTCAAAATCCATGACATCTACCGGCAGCTTTATCTAGTTCAGCATGCATACAACGCTTCCTCCTAAACAGAAGATTTCATTCTATACATCCTATCACTAATAAAAGTGTAGGTCATCCGCTGAATATAGATAAACTTTATCATAAGATTACGGAAAGAGGCAATCTTCGTTCAAGAACTACAGAGCTCACGACATTCTGTCACGATTTGGAGATTTTGTTATAAACGGCCGTGGATCATCAATCGTCATAGGGAATCGAATGAGTACACGTAACAATGCTTTTGGGAAAAACGGTGTGAACGGCCACATATAAGGAACATTCATCGGTTTTAAAGAACATAAGTAGTAATACATGATCGCAAACGCAACAAAAAATCCTGGCGCTCCAAATAAAGCAGTTGAAACTAGAAGGAAAATTCGAAACACTTTGGTCGTAATACTTAATTCAAACGACGGAATCGCAAAAGTCAAAATTGCACTCACCGCTACATATAAAACTACTTCAGATGAAAATAATCCAACATCAATAGCAACTTGACCAATGACAATTGCGGCAACGAGTCCCATAGCTGTGGATAATGGGGTAGGCGTATGAATGGCCGCCATTCGTAAAACTTCAATCCCTATGTCTGCTATTACGAGTTGAACGAATAACGGTACTTCTCCCCATTCATTCGGCCCAATATACTTAATGGCGTCTGGTACAAATTGTTTTTCTGTCGATAACAAATACCAAAATGGCAGCATCACCAAACTTAAAAATGTACCAATGAAACGTACAGCTCGAATGAATGTACCGATCAAAGGCGCTTGTCTATACTCTTCAGCGTGTTGCAAATGATGAACAAGCGTGATGGGCACCAGAATAACGGAGGGTGAAGTATCGACAATTATAGCGATATGCCCTTCTAGTAAATGAGACGCACAAATATCAGCCCGTTCTGTATACCGAACAAATGGCATGGGATGAAATCCTTGTTTAAAAAGGAACTCTTCTAGAGATTTGTCGGTCATCGTCAAGCCATCTGTTTTTAGTTGGTCCAAACGTTCTCGAACAAAATTCAAATGTTCTTCATTTGCCGCCCCTTTTAGGAAAGCTATCGCGATATCTGTCTTTCCTTTTACAGAGGTTTCATGCATTTCAAACCGAAGCTCTGTAGCTCGTAATCTTCTCCGAATTAAAGACGTGTTGGTCAGTATATTCTCTGTGAAACCATCTCTTGAACCCCGAATAACTTTTTCGGTGTCAGGTTCTTCAGGCTGCCTCCCTGGATAAGATCTAACATCCAAGCTAAATGTAAAGCCATCCCGCATAACGAAAACAGCTAAGCCGCTTAAAATTTCCTTTGCTAGCTGATCTTCATTCTCTACAATTTCTAATGCGTGATAAGGAAAATAATTTACCATTGCCCGATCCGTATCTTCCGAGGAAGCATCCTTAAACAGTTCATTCCGATACTGCATTTCTGTCAGTAAGGTTGTTAAGACATCTCCATCTACTAGTCCATTCATATACAGAAGAAGTATTTCTTTATCCCATAGGTGGATCAACCGACGTGTCGCATCGAATGTTTCATCTTCGCCAAATTGGTTGATGAACCACCTTTCCCCTTCTCTAATAGACGTAAATAGAGTCTTGGTCAACTTATTTTCTCCTCACCTTCTCGAGTGTTTCTTCCGCGTTGGCCCCCATCCAAGTTTTCATTTGAGCTAATATCTTCTTTTCCAATCTGGAAACTTGAACTTGTGATATGCCGATCCGTTCGGCAATGTCACTTTGGGTGTAATCTAAGTAATAACGCATATAAATAATGGTTTGATCCCGTTTATTTAAACGAGTGATGATGTCTCGCAATGGAATGTGATCAAAAACACGCTCTGAACGATCATCTCGCAACTGATCCATTAACGTCAGACTATCCCCATCACTTTCATAAAGCTGTTCATGTAAGGATGCAGGGTCACGTAAGGCGTCGGAAGCTAAGATAATATCCTCCACTGTTACGTCCAGCACCTCTGCAACCTCCGAAATGGAAGGAGATCGTCCATTTTTCTTAATAAAATCATCCGTCGCATGTCGAATTTTATAACTAAGTTCTCGAATGGTCCGACCTACTTTCACCATGCCATCATCACGCAAATAGCGCTGGATCTCTCCGACGATCATCGGCACTGCATACGTTGAAAATTTCACCTCATACGAAAGATCGAACTTATCTATCGATTTCATTAGCCCAATACAGCCAATTTGAAATAAATCTTCTAAATCCGCGCCACGCGAAGCAAATCGCTGAACGATGGACCACACTAATCTCGTGTTGCCTTCTACCATCATTCTCCTAGCTTCTTTGTCACCAGCTTGTGATTCTTCGATGAGTTCTCTCATTTTCTCTTGGGACAGTAGAGCGTGTTGCTTCTCAACAGATGCTTCCATAAGTCACCTCATTCTACTTACTTCTGTGACAGGAGAAAAGCTTTTTTCAAATGTCACGATTGTCCCATTTCCAAGGGTAGAATCTACACGTATACCATCAGAGAAACTCTCCATTATGGTGAAGCCCATTCCAGATCGTTCCATCTGCGGCTTCGTCGTAAACATGGGCTCCATTGCCTGCTCCACGTCGAAAATCCCCATACCTTCATCTGTCACTGTCATTTTGACTACGCGGTCCTCAATCGTTGCGTGAATCGTCACCAAACTTTTTCCATCGCATTCATATCCATGAATAATTGCATTAGTAACTGCTTCCGAAACAATCGTTTTGAATTCAGAAATTTCTTCTAACGTTGGATCTAGCGGCGTGATGAAGCATGTCATCGCCATTCTTGCAAGTGCTTCATTCTCCTCTATCGCTAGAAATGATAATGTCAACTCATTTTTCATGTACAACCCCTCCGATTTCGTCGATTGCTTCCTCGACTGTACATTTCCTGATTGCATCCCCGAGACCAGAAAACTGAAAAATTTTCTCCATAGTGGGGGAAGGATTCAAGATCAATGTCTCCCCATTAACGGGCGCCAAGTCACGCATTCTTCCTAAAATTAATCCAATACCCGCGCTATCCATAAAAGCCAATCGATATAAATCCCAAATAATCGCACGAGTTTTTCCAGTAAAGATGGCTGTCGATACTTCTGCTCTAATTTGATTGGCTTCATGGTTATCCAGCTCACCTGCTAATGTGATTAAGACAATGCCATTTTCCAATTGAGTAATAGTTGCCATATGTTAAACGCCTCCCTCATGAAGGTATCATTACACAACTAGCACCAAAATCCTTTCGTATTGACAAAACTAGTCAGCTATCGCGAAAACTTCTTATCTTACGACATGGATAACTGTCCCTTTACCGATAATTTATTCAGTAAGCTTCATTCAAGCTAGTTAGAAGTATGGTCAACGAAAATCTTTTTTACACATAAACAATAAAAAAGCCATGTGGTTGAGATTCCGTTTTTCGCGGTATGTCTCAAGCACATGGCTAATGTTTTTTATAGAGAGTGAATCAAAGGAGGTGCGTCTATTTTTTCGATCGATATATGAATATGCTCTTGCAGTAGGTTGATCGATTCGTCTGCTTGTTGCTGGTTCGTATGGAGAATGGCTAGTGCCTCTCCTACTTCCACATAGTCGCCGATTTTTTTCCGAAGCATGATGCCCACTGCTAGATCGATGACGTCTTCTTTTGTAGCACGACCGGCTCCTAGCAGCATCGCGGCTACACCAACTTCATCCGCATCGATTTTACTAATATACCCACTTTTTCTAGCAGGTACTTCGATCTGGTACTGCGCTTTTGGTAAAAGATCCGTGTTGTCTATCACTTCAGGATTTCCACCTTGGGCTTTAATCAATTCACCGAACAACCGCAAAGCATCGCCGTTATCCATGACCTTTTGCAGTTGAGTGCGCGCATCTGATTCTGTCTCTGCTCTACCGGCTGCCAAAATCATTTTGCTGCCAAGTACTAAGCAAAGTTCAGTTAAATCGGCTGGCCCTTTTCCTTGCAGTGTGTCAATCGCTTCTTTCACTTCTACTGCATTGCCGATTGCAAAACCTAAAGGCTGACTCATATCGGAAATGACTGCACTTGTGTTACGCCCGACTTCATTTCCGATCGCCACCATCGCATCCGCCAGTTGCCGAGAGTCTTCCAATGTCTTCATAAAAGCGCCAGCACCTGTCTTGACGTCCAGCACAATTGCATCTGCACCCGCAGCTAGCTTTTTACTCATGATAGAGCTAGCGATAAGCGGAATGCTGTCTACGGTCGCTGTGACATCTCGTAGCGCATACAATTTCTTATCCGCCGGGGTTAAATTTCCACTTTGACCGATCACTGCGATCTTTAGATCATTGACTTGTTGAATGAACTGCTCTGTCGAAATTTCAACATGGAATCCTTTAATTGCTTCTAGTTTATCCAGAGTACCACCCGTGTGTCCAAGTCCCCGACCACTCATTTTGGCAACAGGCACGCCACACGCAGCGACCAGCGGAGCTAAGATCAATGTCGTCGTATCCCCTACGCCACCTGTCGAATGTTTATCCACTTTTACACCGTCAATAGCGGATAAATCGATTTGATCACCCGACTCGGCCATCGCCATCGTTAAATACCCTTGTTCTTCCGTCGTCATTTTCTGGAAGTAAATGGCCATCAAAAATGCACTCGCCTGATAATCAGGGATGGAGCCGTCCGTATAGCCGTTTACAAAAAACTCGATCTCTTCTTTCGAAAGAACTTCTCCGTCTCGCTTCTTCGCAATCACATCCACCATTCGCAACATAACACTTACTCCTCCTCAGCCAAAAAAGATAAAAAGCTCTCGCCATGTTCAGGTTTTTCTACTTGAAAGTTATCTGCGATGGTCGCACCGATATCAGAAAACGTCTTACGCACAGGTAACTCGCAAGCATTTTTGTTTTTAGGAGAGTACACGAGCAACGGAACATATTCTCTCGTGTGATCTGTACCTTCGTGAATTGGATCATTGCCATGGTCTGCCGTAATGATCAATAAATCATCAGGCTGAAGTGCAGACATGATTTCGGGCATGCGTGCGTCAAATTCCTCTAATGCTTTGCCATAGCCAATTGGGTCACGGCGATGACCGTATAATGCATCGAAATCGACTAAATTTACAAAGCTCAAGCCCTCGAAATCCTGTTGCATTACGTTCACCAATTTGTCGACACCATCCATATTGCCATTTGTACGTACTGCTTCCGTTACACCTTCGCCATTATAGATATCAGCGATCTTACCGATTGCGATAACATCATAACCTTTATCCTTTAATTCATTCATCACTGTTTTACCAAATGGTTTCAATGCGTAATCATGGCGATTCGTTGTTCGTTTAAAACTACCCGGCTGTCCGACAAACGGTCTGGCAATGACCCGACCTACCAGAAATTCCGGACGCAACGTCAATTCCCTAGCAATTTCGCAAATCCGATATTGTTCTTCAATCGGAATAATTTCTTCGTGAGCTGCGATTTGCAACACTGGATCTGCAGACGTATAGACAATAATCGCGCCTGTTTCCATATGTTCTTGACCTAGTTCTTCAATAATTTCTGTTCCACTTGCCGGTTTATTACCAATCACTTTACGACCTGTTTTTAATTCCAACTCATCAATCAGTTCTTGTGGGAAACCATTCGGATAAACTTTAAATGGCTTGTCTATACGCAAGCCCATGATTTCCCAATGACCTGTCATCGTATCTTTACCAACTGAAGCTTCTTCCATTTTCGTATAATAGCCTTGTGATGTCTCTTGAGCTTTCAATCCTTTGATCGGTGCAATATTCGCTAGCCCCAAACGCTCTAGGTTTGGTAAATAAAGTCCATCCATTTCTTCACCGATATGGCCAAGCGTATTCGCTCCAACGTCGCCAAAAGCTTCAGCATCCGGCGCCTCCCCGATACCAACTGAATCTAAAACGATTAAATGAACCCGGTTATAACGTAAAATTTTCATATAAAACCCTCCAATATAGTAGTTTACGCCCTTGGATGATATAAACTGTATACATCTTTCAAACGCTTTCTGCTGACGTGTGTATAGAGCTGTGTTGTAGAAATATCGGCGTGACCAAGCATTTCTTGAACAGCTCGTAAGTCAGCCCCATTTTCAATCAAGTGTGTAGCGAAGGAATGACGTAGCAAATGGGGTGAGATGACCTTTTGTATATTCGCTTTCTGTCCCGCGTCCTTGAGGATCTTCCAACAGCCTTGTCTAGTTAGACGCCTTCCATGCATATTCAGGAATAAAGCATCGGTATCTTGCCCTGTCCCGATGAACTTCGGACGCGCCTCATTCAAATAGCTGCTACATGCATCTATCGCAGAGCGTCCTAAAGGCACGATCCGTTCCTTACTTCCTTTTCCAAATACTCGTACAAACCCCATCGTTAAATGAAGATCTGCCAAATCAATTGCTATAAGTTCACTTACCCTCATTCCGGTTCCATATAACAATTCAAGCAAAGCCAAATCTCGCATTCCTTGTGAAGTAGATGGATCTACCACTTCCATTAATTGTTCGACTTCCGGAATGGACAATACATCCGGCAACTTTTGTTCGATTTTAGGTAGTTCTAAATGGACTGTGCAATCATGGGTTGTCAGTTGCTCTCTAACTAAAAACTGATGGAACGAACGAATGGAAGAAATATGTCGGGAAAGTGTACGGGAAGACTTACCGC
Source organism: Sporosarcina obsidiansis (assembly GCF_009651005.1). Taxonomy (GTDB): domain Bacteria; phylum Bacillota; class Bacilli; order Bacillales_A; family Planococcaceae; genus Sporosarcina; species Sporosarcina obsidiansis. Next base: position 27,344 of record NZ_WHVW01000010.1, on the reverse strand, counting down.
TCTCTTTCAGCTTTTTTAAATATTGCAGAACAGTAGAACGTTCAATTGAATTAAGCGTTTGCAATGGAAGACTTTCTAAAAACAATAAGTAAGAGGTTAAATCTCTCTTATAGGATTTCACTGTATTCTGAGCTAACTGCCGTTCCACTGTTAGAAAGTGCAAATAATCCTCCAAAGCGAATTTCGCTTCTTCCATCAAGCCATCCCCCTTTCTTTATTTAAAGTAAAAAAGGATAGCAGCTTATGCCATCCCTTCGTCCTCTTTGTTCTTTTCTGCTTCCTTACAGCGTTTGCAGATACCGTGAAAAGTCAGCCAATGGTCTTTCACCGTAAAACCATATCGACTCTCTACGACTTTCTCAACTTCACCTAGCAAATCTTCTTGAATTTCATCGACGACTCCACATTCTAGACATATCAAGTGATGGTGGAATCGAGCAGCGCCTTCTTCACGTAAATCATAGCGCGCGACGCCATCGCCAAAATTAATTTTATCTACAACTTTTAACTCAGTTAGTAATTCTAATGTGCGGTAAACAGTAGCGAGCCCAATATCGGGTGCTTTCTCTTTTACTAAAAGGAATACATCCTCCGCACTTAAATGATCTTCTTTATTTTCAAGAAGAACCGCTACAGTTGCTTCACGCTGAGGCGTCAACTTATAGCTGGCCCCGTGCAATTGCTTCTTGATTCGTTCAATTCGGCTTTCCATAAGACGCCCCCCTCAAATTGTCTCCATTATACCAAACTGTCTTTCAAGATGACAATAGAAAGGAAATGATCAGTTCGTTCAGACAATATTTTAATTATATTATGCTACAAGTCTCTAGTAAGCCCTAATTTTCCGCTCATTTTGTTCAGTACGAGCTCTTATTTAATAAAGTGAAAGATCGATAGTTCTATTAGCTGAATAACCAAAAGTAATCCAATTAAAAGAGGGACAGCAGATAACGGACGATCTTTCCGCAATGCCGGAGCCGCAAAGAATGGTGGGTTCAACACGGTGCATAAAATTAAAAATAGTAAACATCCGATTAGTTGAAATGGAAACCACCAAACAGAATACAGTATCATCTTCATACCAGTCGACAAGAAATAGGTGGACGACAGGCCGAACAATACGCATTTTACCGCTCCGATCATCATAATGATAAAACGGACTCTCTTATATTTAGCTAGAATAATGACAATCGTTATGAAAACAAACGTCACGAGAAATGGGGACCAAATGAAAGCCTCTGAACCCTTTACTACCCGTTGATCATACAAGCCTACGACCTGTTCCAACGAAGTGAGCGGCCATTCTCTGAATAATAAGGCCCCTCCTATGTAACTGATTGCGAGTATAACGAATAAATAGATAAAAGACAATGATCGAGCCATTGATAGGACACCTCCGCATCGTTTCTACAACATATGCTTGTCCGTCCTAAATTAACTCTCTTGTTTCAAGTCTTTTTCTGTACATTAAAGACTTTTTGCATACCAAACCGCTACTACCGTCTTGGCATCAAAAATTCGTTCATTTGCAATTAATTCTTCTGCCTCTTCAACTGTCACTTCTAAAATATCGATAAATTCATCTTCATCTCCGGCAGCAGGCTGCTCCACTTTCTCTAAATCCTTCGCTACATATAGGTGAATGATTTCATTTGCAAAGCCTGGCGAGGTGGAGAAAGTTTGTAAGTACGTAAATGAATTGGCACGGTAACCTGTCTCCTCTTCCAATTCTCTGATCGCGGTCAATTTAGGCTCTTCTCCTGGCTCAATTTTCCCTGCCGGTATCTCCAATATCGTCCGTTCTAACGCTTTTCTGAACTGCTCCACTAAAACCAATTTATGATCTGCAGTTAATGCGATAATCGCTACGGCTCCTGGATGTTTCACTAGCTCTCTTTTTGCAATTTTCCCATCAGGCAGTTCGACCTCATCCACTTGCATCGAAATAACTTTACCTGTAAAGATTTGTTCTGTCGAGAGGGTTCGTTCTTCAAACTTCATCTATTGTTCAACCCTTTCCATTGGTTTTCTATCTAGTATTCATTGTACCATGAATGCTAAAGGAGAGATGCAAATGAAGATGCGAAAACTAGGTTCTAGCGATTTGCTAGTTTCCGAACTAGGGTTAGGTTGTATGTCATTGCCTACTGAACTAGAAGCAGCACGATCGGTAGTCGACGCGGCAGTAGATAGTGGTATAAACTATTTTGACACAGCAGATCTTTACGATAAAGGGATAAACGAAGAGCTAATTGGAAAGATTTTAAAAGAAAAACGAAAAGATCTGATTATCGCAACAAAAGCGGGAAATAAGTGGACGCCTGGTGAAGATCAATGGGAGTGGGACGCTAGCAAAGCTCATATAATGGATGCAGTTAAACATAGCCTTCAACGTTTACAGGTAGATTATATTGATCTTTATCAGCTTCATGGAGGCACAATGGAAGATCCTGTGGAGGAAACCATTGATGCGTTTGAGACGCTGAAAAAAGATGGAATCATTAGGGAATATGGTATTTCCTCCATTCGACCTAACGTGATTCAGCGTTTCTTGAAGAACAGCAATGCGGTCTCCGTCATGATGCAATATAGCTTGCTCGATCGCCGACCTGAAGAATATTTCCCAATGATCGAACAGCATGGCGCATCTGTTGTCACACGAGGAACGATTGCCAAAGGGTTGCTGACAGATGAAGGTATTGAAAGAGTGAAAAAAATGAACGGATTCGCATCCTATTCACAAGCTAAACTGCAGCAAATTGTTCAGGAACTTTCTGAAAAAACATCAAATCTTCACGCCGCCGCTCTCACATATACGCTGATGCAGCCGGTTGTAGCTTCTGCATTAATCGGCGCGAGAACGCCTGAACAGCTTGAGCAATCAATAAAGGCATATAGAACAGCAGTCAATCCTCAGCTTCTGAATGAGATGATGTACATGACTACACAGCACCGATATGAACAACATAGGGTTGACAGTTAATAATGCGTCATATAAAAAGAGCAACTGCAAAAGCAGTCGCTCTTTTATATTTTTACTTTCCTTGAGCAGAAGCACTTACCAAAACAGAAGATGAACCTTCTTTCATTGTCACAGGACTGGTCTTCATTTCACTAGCCTTTTGTTCCGATTGCTTCTTTCTTGAAGGAATCATATTGAAAATGATATTCAAGAAAATCGCAGTTAGACTTCCGAGCACAATCCCATTACTCGTCAAAATCTGAACGCTATCAGGTAATTTTGCGAACAAATCAGGTACCACCGAAACACCAAGGCCAATACCGACTGAACATGCAACGATCATTGCATTATCTTGAGATTTCGTAATAACTGGGCTGAGCATCTTAATGCCTTGCGAGACCACCATACCGAACATCGCAACCATCGCGCCACCTAGAACAGCATTCGGGATAATTGTAGCCAATGCCGCTACTTTTGGCAAGAAGCCTAATGAAATCAACATGATCGCTGTTACAAAAACAACCCGACGAGACTTCACTCCTGACAACTGCATCAATCCTACATTTTGAGAAAATGTCGTATAAGGAAAGGCGTTGAAAATCCCACCAATTACCGAAGCCAGTCCTTCGGCACGATAACCTTTTCCCAATTTACTCTGATCAATTTCTTGCTCACAAATATCTCCGAGCGCAAAATATACCCCAGTCGATTCCACTAATGAAACCATCGCGACCAATGTCATAATCGCAATCGGTAACAGATGGAAAGTCGGAGTTGCTAAATAAAATGGCATGACCATATGCACATAAGAAGCATCATGGACATTGGAGAAATCTACAATCCCTAAAAATACAGCTGCCACGGTTCCTCCTACTAAACCAAGCAAGATGGCAATGGATTGTAAAAAACCTGTAGAAAATCGATACAATAATACAATGAACAATAACGTACCGAAAGAAAGGCAGATATTCGTCATTGAACCGAAGTCATCAGCACCTTGACCTCCACCCATATTGTTTATTGCAACGGGAATCAACGTAATTCCGATAATCGTTACGACAGAACCTGTGACGATCGGAGGGAAAAAACGCACAAGACGTCCAAAAAATCGGCCAATCACAACAACAATTGCACCCGAAGCAATAACCGCCCCGTAAATAGCCGAAATCCCATATTCATTCCCAATCAAAATCATCGGACCAACAGCCGTAAACGTACAGCCTAGTACAACAGGAAGCCCAATCCCGAAAAAACGATTACGTATAATTTGCAAAATCGTTGCAATACCGCACATCAAAATATCGATTGAAACGAGATACGTAAGCTGTGTAGGCGTCAAACCAATCGCATTTCCAACAATTAATGGAACCATTACGGCTCCGGCATACATAGCAAGTAAATGCTGAAAACCAAGCAATGTAGTTTTCATCGGATGACTTCCTCCCCAACAAATTGAACTTGTCCATCTTGCAATGACTGAAGTTCAGCCAATGATTCGACTCGAATTCCTGATTTCCGTATTAATTCTCCACCTGGTTGGAATGATTTTTCAATCACGATCCCTACTCCGGCGATATTCGCACCTGCTTGTTGTGCAATATCTATTAATCCGAGAGCAGCTTGTCCGTTCGCTAAAAAATCATCGATCAGCAAAACCGTATCTTCGTTTGAAATAAAATCTTTAGAAACCGAAATATCATTTGATTCATTTTTTGTGAATGAATGAACTTTTGCAGAGTAGAGATGATCCGTCAAAGTGAGAGATTTACGTTTTCTCGCAAAAACAACAGGGACGCCTAGGATCAGACCAGCCATCGTAGCAGGAGCAATTCCTGAAGATTCAATCGTGACGATTTTCGTGATGTTCTGATCACTGAATCGCGTTACGAATTCCTTGCCAATTTCGTGCATGAGAACTGGATCGATTTGATGGTTCAAAAACGAATCGACTTTCAATACCTCTTCCGATAATACTTTACCTTCTTGTCGAATCTTCTCTTTTAGCAACTCCACTATGTGATGCTCCTTTCAAATTTACGAATAAAAAAGCGCACATGCCATTTCCCCATATAATCTATGAGTGAGCGGCATCTACGCTTTTTAAAGATGAAAAAGCATTTTCTTGTCGAACGACAAAGAAAACTGCTTTTCATTCTCCCCATAGGCGATCTATTTACGGTAGACCGGTAGAAACTTGCGAGCCATATTCCCGCGATTATATGAGTTCTATTGAACTGAATGCTAATAGTATAGCACGATTCGACAACATTTCAAGATCGGTTTAAAACAATGTTTTTTCTGTCAATTCACTTACATTCAACTGAAAATAATAGATGATAAATAAATGACAACACCGACCGTAAAACTACTGGCGACGGTAGTGAACAATACGATTTGTGCCGCTAATTCTGACTCGATGTCATACTCCAACGCAAGGGTAGAACTGTTACGGGAAGTCGGAAACGAACTAGCAATCCACAAGGACTGTGCGGTCACTCCGTCAATTTTCAACAATACGATCAAAGCAAACGCAAATAGAGGAGAGAGAATGAGACGACCGAAGCTACTCAGGAAAATTAGTCGATTCCACAGCGTCTTCACTTTAATTTGAGCTAATTGTGCTCCTAATGTAATTAACGCAATGGCAATAAAAGCATCTGCCAAATGCCCAATCGGCAATTCAATGAATGGAGGTAATGGAATATTTGCCAAATTAAAGAACGCACCAAGCCATAAAGCATGAATAATCGGCATTTTCACAAATTGCTTAAAAACGGTTGCGCCTGACTGCGTAGCAGAAACCAAATTATATAATCCATAAGAATAGGTCAGCAGGTTTTGATAGACGATGAGGATAATTTGGATCGATACCCCAAGCGGATTTGCGTGGAAGACCAACTGACTCACGGGTAAGCCATAGTTTCCTGAATTAATGAGAACGATGCTATTCTTCATAACAGCTGATTGTTGGCGGTTGAGCCTTAACATCTTGCTGAATAGATGGCCCATAACTATCAGCGACGTGCTAAACAATACGACAAAAAATAAAACATCCAGCAAAACTTCTACATTGATTACGGTATGATATAAATTCATAAAAACAGCAGCTGGTATGAGACAATAGGTTAATATATTCCCGAGTGCCTTGACGTTAAAAGTAAACTTTATTTGCAATACCACGCCAATTGCTAATAAAATGAGCATCGGTGTGATAACATTTACAAAGACTATGAGCAAGTACTCCACAAAGGATTCTCCTTTCTGCTGTTGTAGCTACATACTTCTCAGTACAATCTTCATGGAAAAATTAGGGGGCTTCACAATGGTGAATTTACAAAAAGAACGTCCAAGCAAGCATTTACACTTTCCAAAGAGTCAGTGGATACTATTAGCCGGCATTTTATTTATAGCGGCAACGATTCGTTCACCACTTACCTCTGTTGGTCCTATTATCGGATCCATTCGCGACCAATTGCAAATATCTAATTCATTAGCAGGCTTTTTGACAACAATTCCTTTGTTGGCATTCGCGATTGTTTCACCTTTCGCACCACGTATCTCCAAGCGGTACGGATTGGCACCAACACTTTTTTATTCAATGATTTTATTATTAGCGGGCGTTTTAATGCGATCTGCAGGCTCTAGTACTCTACTGCTGATCGGTACATTTTTAATAGGCGTTGCAATTGCTTTTGGTAATGTCCTCCTACCAAGCCTGCTAAAATTAAGTTTTCCTTTACATATTGGGTTGATGACAGGTTTATACTCGGTTTCTATGAATATATCCGCTACTCTCGCTTCAGGAATCGCCGCTCCCATTGCGAATAACACGTCTTATGGGTGGCAAGGCGCGTTAGGTGTATGGGGAATTATCACCTTCATTGCAGTAATCGTTTGGATTCCGCAAGTCCGCAAGAAACGCGTAGTGGAGAAAGAGATCGTAAAGAATTTGAAAGTGCGGCCAACCATCCCACTTTGGCGTTCACCCATTGCGTGGAGTGTAACATTCTTCATGGGCTTGCAATCATTTCTGTTTTATACGACATCTTCCTGGATGCCAGTTGTCCTTCAAACGACCGGACTGACAGATGAGGCAGCCGGATGGATGCTGTCTCTTGTACAGCTATCACAGTTACCTGTCGTGTTCATCATACCAGTGATTGCCGATAAAGTTAAAAACCAACGAGGTCTTGTGACGGCTGTCTTCGCGTGCTATGTCATTGGATATGGTGGTGTCCAGTTCGGAAGTGAGAATTTTACAGCTCTATGGATGATTTTCATTGGATTAGGAGGTGGCGCTTCATTTGGTCTAGCCATGATGTTCTTCACGTTGCGCTCTAGCACGCCAGAAGAAGCAGCTTCACTATCTGGCATGGCACAATCTGTCGGCTACATGCTTGCGGCAATTGGCCCTGTTCTGTTCGGTTCACTGCACGACTATACAGGTTCATGGACCGCACCTCTTTATATCTTTCTCGTCGTCGCGTTTCTATTATTCCTAAGTGGATTGAGCGCAGGGAAAAATCGTTATATTTTTCCGAATAAAAAAATGCCATAACAAAAAGAGCAAGTGCAATGTCACTTGCTCTTTTTTGATGAATTAAAATACTAACTCTGCAGAAATCGGACAATGATCGCTACCCAACACATCGGAGTGGATTGTACTCGTTTGAAGCCGGGATTGAAGTCGATTTGAAATGACTAGATAATCAATACGCCAGCCAATATTACGTTCCCTCACTTTATTCATATACGACCACCACGTATAAGCGCCTGTCTGACTAGCATTCAAAAAACGGAACGTATCAGTGAAGCCTGAATCAAGCAAGCGAGTCATTTTCCCACGCTCTTCTGCAGTAAAGCCTGAATTACCATAATTCGATCGAACATTACAAATATCAATTTCTTCATGCGCGACATTTAAGTCGCCACAATAAATAACCGGCTTTCGCTCATCCAATGTCAGTAAATGAACCAGCATTTCATCTTCCCACTCCAATCGGTAGGATAAACGCGCCAAGTCTCTCTGTGAATTAGGAGAATAGCTGTTTACCAGGAAAAAATTTTCGAACTCTAACGTAAGTACACGGCCCTCTCGTTCATGATCCTGACCATTTAATCCATACTGTACGGAGAGTGGATGATCCTTCGTAAACACAGCTGTACCGGAATACCCTTTTTTCTCTGCATAATTCCAATATTGTTCGTAGCCGTCAAACGACAATTCAATTTGTCCTTCTTGACATTTGATCTCCTGAACACAAAAGATATCCGCTTGCACTTGTTGAAAAAAGTCATTGAACCCTTTCTTCACACAAGCTCGTATGCCATTGACATTCCAAGAAACTACTTTCAAATTTACACAACCTATCTAGTTAATTGCCGTTAAAACTGACAGCTAGTTTTGCTGCTAGTTCCGCATTGGATTTCACCAAAGCGATATTCGCCTCTAAACTTTGACCATTCGTTAGTTCCTGAACTTTTTTCAGCATGTGTGGTGTTAACTCTTTGCCGCTAACACCTAACTGCCGTGCTTCTTCTAAAGCATCAGAAACGAGTTGATCCATGTACTGCCGATCCATCGCATATTCTTCTGGAATGGGATTGGCGATAATTGCACTGCCTTCAAGGCCTAAATTCCATTTAACTCGAAGCATCTCAGCCATTAAGTCGATATCATCCACTTGAAAGTCCACTCGATGTTCGCTTCCTCTCGTATAGAAAGCAGGAAAAACATCAGTCTGATATCCCATGACTGGAACCCCTTTTGTTTCTAAATATTCGAGCGTCTTGCCTAAATCAAGTATGGATTTAGCTCCTGAACAAACGACCGCAACGCTTGTGCGCGCAAACTCTTCCAAATCTGCAGAAATATCCATCGTCTGTTCCACACCTCGATGAACGCCCCCGATCGCTCCTGTAGTAAACACCCGAATACGCGCCAGATCTGCGAAAAACATAGATGCCGCTACGGTTGTAGCACCAGGTTGTTTCGTTGCGATAAGATAGCTGATATCTCGTCTAGAAGCTTTAATGACTCCCTTACTATCACCAAACCGCTCCAGCTCTTCATCTGTCAACCCAATTTTGATTTTGCCATCCATAATGGCGATCGTTGCAGGTACCGCTCCATTATCTCGAATAATTTGCTGAACTTCGCGTGCAGCTTTAACATTCTCTGGGTAAGGCATGCCATATGTAATGATCGTTGATTCCAATGCAACTAAAGGTTTACCATATTTCATTGCTTCTTTGACTTCTTCTGAATAAGAAACATATCTCCTCATCTGAATCTCCCCTTTGACCGTTCAATAGCTATAGCTTTATGATAAACATTCTGAACAATTAGTTCAATGCTGATCATCAATAATCTGTGCGACCTGATAGCTTTCAAGATCCCATCCAGTTGCTTCACCGAGTGCTAATTGGGATAAAAGCTTACCCACAAACGGTCCGATCGTTAAACCCGAAGAACCCAAACCATTCGCAATCCAAACATTTGGATGATCAGGCAACGCACCTATAATTGGCATGAAGTTTGGCGTATGAGGACGAATCCCAACTCGCACTTCAGCAATTTCAGCTTCGCTTAGTAAAGGAGCCATAGGTAACGCTTTCGATAGCACTTCTAGTATACCACCAGCTGTAGGCCGAATATCAAAATCATCCGTTTCTTCATGTGTTGCACCCGTCACAAATTTCCCTTCTTGGAAAGGCACAATATATTGCGTGGTGGGCGGCATAATAACTGGCCAATCACCTGATAATGTATAGTCGGTCTGTAAATGAAGAATTTGGGCTTTCTGTCCAAAAACCTGTAGTTTCTTTCCTAGAGGTTGTGTAAATTCATTGGCCCATGCGCCTGCCGCTAAAATGAATTGGTCACCTTCGATAATCTGATCTTCCACAATTACCCCTCGTACACTTCCTGCTTTTATGTATGGAACTGCATTGCCCTTTATGAGTTGCACCCCTCTTTTCACTACTATGCGCTCCAACGCGTCTCGTAGTGCCCTGCCATCAACCTTGGCCCCACCTGAAATTCGTACAGAACTGTATTCTGCTGATAGAATAGGAAAGTACTTCGCTGTTTGGTCAGCATCTAGTAACTCCACTTCGCCAATTTCTGCAGATATTTTTTTACGTTCTTCCAGTAAGTCGGCTTTTTTTCGCAGACGTTCCCAGTCAGTATGGATAGCTAGAGTGCCCACCTGTTGATATCCTGTTTCCGACTCTCCGGCCTCTTCCAATGAATGAATGAATTTAGGATAATATGCGGCTCCTGCTGCAGCCAGTGTATACCAAGCTTTATTTCGACGTTGTGAAGCCCATGGACAAATAATACCCGCTGCCGCTTTCGTTGCTTGCCCTGGTTCCTGTCTGTCGATCACGATGACTTCAACATCTTGACTTGAAAGGTGATACGCTGCCGAAATCCCGACAATTCCTGACCCAATTATGATGATTTTTTTCATATAAAACTACTCCTTTTTTGAATACGATTCAAAATCGACAAATTTTTCACTTTATTTTTTTGAAAAAAGCAGTATAATAAGTCTATTCGAAAAACTATTTTCGGAATATTCCACATCCTGAGGAGATCTGATGATTATGACAAGATTACCTATACAAATAAAACTAACGCAAAATAAAAAAGAAAAGCCTGACCCTACTACTTTAGTCTTTGGTAAAACATTTACGGATCATATGCTGGTCGTAGATTATGAGGAAGGTAAAGGCTGGCATAGTCATCGTGTCGTTCCATATGCTCCCCTTACACTTGATCCTGCAGCCATTGTCTTGCACTATGGACAGACCGTTTTCGAAGGAATGAAAGCATATAAGTCGGTAGAAGGAACAATCCGCCTCTTCCGTCCAGAAGAAAATATGAAACGGCTAAACTATTCACTTGACCGTTTGTGCATGCCACGAATCGACGAAGAAAATGCGTTATATGCGCTTAACCAGCTTTTGCAAATCGAGAAGGATTGGATTCCTACACTAGATGGGACTTCATTATATATTCGACCTTTTGTAATTGCAACGGAAGCTTTCCTTGGCGTAGCTCCAGCGAAAAAATATCAATTTTATATGATCCTGTCACCTGTAGGCTCGTATTATAAAGAAGGTATTCACCCTGTAAAGATTCTAGTTGAAAATGAATTTGTTCGTGCAACAAAAGGTGGAACAGGCAGCGCCAAAACAGCTGGTAACTATGCTTCAGCTTTAAAAGCACAGGAAGTGGCAGATCAACAAGGTTATTCACAGGTGCTTTGGTTAGATGGCGTGGAACGAAAATACGTAGAAGAAGTTGGTAGCATGAATATTTTCTTCAAAATTAACGGTGAAGTCATCACTCCTGCGATCAATGGTAGCATTCTTGAAGGGATTACACGAAAATCTATCTTGCAGCTTCTGCGTCACTGGGAAGTGCCTGTAGCCGAACGAAAAATATCTATGGATGAAATTCGAGACGCCTATGAAAACGGCCAGCTGGAAGAAGTATTTGGTACCGGAACAGCTGCTGTCATCTCACCAGTAGGCGAACTCAATTGGGACGGCTATAAAATGATTATCGGTAATGGGGAAACAGGAGAACTTTCCAAAAAGTTATATGATACGCTTACTCATATCCAAACCGGTCAAGAAACCGATCCTTTTAATTGGGTATACGAAATCAAAAAAAATCCGACACAACAACTTGCTTAATTACACACGAAAGAGAGGCTATCTGAGAAATCATTTCCAAATGACTTTTCGGATGACTCTTTTTTGTTTATCCAGGGCTTTCTAGATAGAGTAAATATGCGATGAACGGCTGGTTTGATTCGCGAGTAGTTTGAATCGTACGACTTAACCAATGTGTGGTACTAAGGGGTTTTAATACAGTTCGATGATTCGTTGGAGCGTACCTCTACTTCTCTATCCAATCACACGAGAAAAGGCTGTCACTGAAAGTTATTACTTTTTCAGGACAACCTTTTACACTTTTATACAGATAATAACGCTGCATCACTAGTTAACTGCTCACCACGAATTCGCTGGAATTCATCCATTAGCTTCGCAATCGTCAAATGTTGCTTTTGCTCTTCTTCTACTTCCAAGATGATCTGTCCCTTATCCATCATGATCAAACGATTTCCAAGATCCAGTGCTTGCTGCATATTATGAGTCACCATTAACGTCGTAAGTTTGTCTTTCTCTACTAATCTCTTTGTCAAATCGGTAATTAGCTCTGCACGGGAGGGATCAAGTGCTGCCGTATGTTCATCGAGTAACAGGATAGATGGTTGAGTAAACGTAGCCATCAGCAATGACAGAGCCTGTCGCTCCCCGCCAGACAACAAACCTACTTTAGCGGTCATTCGATTTTCTAAATTTAAATGCAAGGTTTCGAGTGATGTACGAAATAAATCTTTCCGTTTCTTGTCGACACCTCGATGTAATGAACGACGCTTATTTCGAGAATACGCCATAGCAAGATTTTCCTCAATGGTCATCGTGGGTGCTGTGCCTGCCATTGGATCTTGAAACACGCGACCAATCATTTTAGAACGCTTGAACTCAGCTAATTTCGTAACATCTTTACTATCAATATAAATATTTCCAAAATCCGGCATCAGCGCGCCAGAAATCATATTCATCATCGTAGATTTTCCGGCTCCGTTACTACCAATGACCGTAACAAAATCACCTGGTTGCAAATGAAGATTAATCTGATCTAGCGCCACTTTTTCATCCGGGGTTGATTCATTAAAGATTTTATTGATTTGATCTAGTTTCAGCAATGCTATTCACCCCTTGTGTCGCTTTCATTTCCATTCGCTCAGCCTGTCTACGTGCTTTCCGAACTTTTTCACGTCTCTTGTCTAGGATCTGCGGAATAATTAATGCTGCTATAACGATGACCGCGGTGATCAGTTTCATATCACCTGAATCGAGAATCTTCACTCGCAAAGAAAGCCCTAAAACAATTCGATAGATGACAGCTCCGATAATAACTGCCATTGTCGTACGAAAAATCGTCTTTGTTCCAAAGATCGCTTCTCCAATAATAACGGATGCAAGACCAATAATTATCATACCGATTCCCATGCCATTATCAGCAAATTTTCCATACTGTGCAATCAGCGCGCCTGAAAATGCTACCAGTGCATTGGAAATTCCTAACCCTAAAATTACGAGTGTATCCGTATTTGCAGAAAAACTACGGATCATTTTTTTATTATCACCTGTTGCACGAATCGCCAATCCAACTTCTGTCTGTAAAAACCAATCGGCAATCACTTTAATCAGGATCGTAACGAGAATCATTAAAAATAAAGTCCCCCAAGTGGAAGGCAAATGTTCAATACCTATCCCTGATAGGAAACCATTAATCGCTCCATCAATTCCTAAACTACTCCAAAATTCTTGAAACTTACTGAAAATTGTTTCTGCATTTAAGAGAGGAATATTCGGGCGACCAACTGAACTTTCAGTAGTCAGTCCCATTATCCGAAGGTTTATCGAGTAGAGGGCAATCATCATGAGGATTCCGGATAAAAGTGGATTGATTTTTCCTTTGGTATGTAATAAGCCTGTTATACATCCCGCAAAAAACCCCACGATAATAGCGGTAAGAGTTGCAACGAGGGGATGATAATCAAATACGATCATTGTAGCCGCCACAGCTGCTCCCGTTACGAAACTTCCGTCCACCGTTAAATCTGGAAAATCAAGCACTCGGAATGTAAGATACACTCCGAGCGCCATGATCGCATAGATGATACCCTGCTCAACTGAGCCAAAAACAGCTGAAAACATGCAAGATCATCTCCTAGTTTATTCTACAGTTTCTGCATTCCAATCGTCTTGGATTTCTAGACCAATTGTTTCAACAGTCTGTTTATTAAGCATTAATTTCAAATTCTGTGGTACTTGTACAGGTAATGATTCAGGAGAAGCTTCTCCTTTTAGAATCTTCACTGCCATTTCGCCTGCTTCATATCCGATATCGAAATACTCAAAACCGTAAGCCCCTAATCCGCCACGTTTGACAGAGTCAAACTCTCCGACCATCATAGGAATTTTATTGTCATTGGCAACGGAAACTACTGATTCTAAAGCTGACACTACTGTATTGTCTGTGATGATGTAAAACGAATCAACCGAACCAATCAATGATTCAGCAGCTTGTTTTACATCTGCTGACGTAGCAACAGAAGCCTCCACTACTTCCATATCCATGTCTTTTAAGATTTCTTTCACGTGATCTACTTGAAGGCGTGAGTTCTGTTCACCCGAGTTGAAGATCATACCTACTTTTTTTGCACTTAGATTATCTTTTAAGAATTTCATAGTATTTGCAATAGCATCCGGATGATTATCAATTGTTCCGGTCACATTTCCGCCTGGTTCTTCATTAGAAGCAACCAGTTCAGCTGCTACTGCGTCCGTGACAGAAGTGAAGACAATCGGAATATCCTGGGTTGCACTAGCTGCTGCTTGAGCACTTGGTGTAGAGTTAGCAAAAATTAAATCTACTCCTGCACCTGCTAAGTTATTCGCAATAGTTGAGTTCGAACTATTATCGTTTTGCGCATTTTGTATGTCGTATTCCACATTCAAACCTGCTTCTTCAATTGCCTTTTGAAAGCCTTCAAATGCAGCATCTAAAGAAGGGTGTTCAACAATTTGCGTCACACCAATTGTGTATTTTTCTCCATCTTTTTCTGTATCATCATTTTGATCGTTTGTCGACGAACCTGATGACTCCTTTTTTCCTCCACACGCAGCCAGAATGAGCACAATACTGAATAGTGCCGCTGCATAAGTCATCCAACGTTTCTTCATTCAAAATCCCCCTTACTTTTCTCTATCACCCTGTCGAATTAATCAGAAAAGGCAATAATTATACGTAATCGTACACTCTACTTACCTATTCGTCAATGCATTATTCTATATTTTACGTAAATTCTCATAAGTAAAAGAACACTTCTAGACATATTGTTTATAAATTCCAAAAACTTCATTTAGAAAGATTACATTATACATAGAAGTAGCCAAGTGCTTTCTGCAACGCTTGGCTACTTTTATTATAATTTAGTCCTGATATTATTCATAAAGTTCGTAGTTTAAGAATTGTTTTGTTCGCTGAACTTTCGGCGCAGAAAAGATTTCTTGAGGACTTCCTTCCTCGACAATCGATCCTTCATCCATAAAAATTACACGGTTTGCGACATGGCTGGCAAATTCCATCTCATGCGTCACAACGATCATAGTCATATGTTCTTCTGCCAACTTTTTCATTACATGCAAAACTTCTTTGGTTAACTGTGGATCAAGCGCAGACGTTGGCTCATCAAACAATAAAATATCAGGATTCATCATTAATGCCCTAGCGATTGCTACCCGTTGTTTCTGTCCTCCAGAAAGTCTTGAAGGGTATTCATCTTGTTTAGAGGATAACCCCACCTTTTCTAGCAGTTCAACACTTCGTAAGCTATAATCCTGAGATCGTTCTTTTTTCACCAACTTAGGCGCTAACTCTAAGTTCTGTTTAACTGTCAAATGAGGGAAGAGGTTAAACTGTTGAAACACCATTCCCATTTTGGCTACTACTTTTTTGCTATCTATGGGCTTGGAATACACCCCATCCTTCACAAGAAAGTCACCGTCCACCGCTATACTTCCTCCATTCACTTCTTCTAATTGGATCAAACTTCTAAGCATAGTACTTTTACCAGATCCTGATGGTCCGATGATTGCCAGGACATCATTTTTCTCCACTTCAAATGTTAAACCTTTCAAGACTTCTAACGGACCGAAAGATTTCTGTAAGTTACTAATTTCAATGAATGACATAGTTTTCTCTCCTCAATCGTATTGCAGCTTTCTCTCCAAATATTTGAATACCATTGTCAGCGCAAAAGCAATCAGCAAATAGATCCCTGCTGCAATGAAAAACGGGATAATTGTAAAATCTCGATTGACCACCGTCTGCGCATAATGCAGTAGTTCAGGAACCGCTACGGCGTATAATAAGGCCGTATCCTTTACTAAAGAGACTGATTCATTGGCGATAGGAGGTAATGTCACTCGGAACATTTGCGGTAAAATTACTCGCACAGTCGTCTGCGATTTTGTTAAACCTAATACTTGAGAAGCTTCATACTGTCCTTTATCAATAGAAAGCAATCCACCACGAAATATTTCTGCAAAATAGGCCGCGTAATTTAAAATAAAAGCCAACGTAGCAGCGACAAACCGATCCAATACTAAATATTCTCCGATTACCGGCAGAAGTGGTAAACCAAAGACAAAAAACAATAGTTGCAATAACAAAGGAGTCCCACGCATGATATATATATAGGATTGCGCTAAGAAAGAAATTGGTTTCATACTACTTCTTACGGCAAGTGTCAGCAAAAAACCCAGCGGAATCGAAAGAACAATGGCGAGTACAAATAAAAGTACAGTCGCTTTAGCTCCTTCAAGCATAGGGATCAGCATAGACATAAAATATTCATAGGTCATCTTTTAATTCCTCCAAAAACCGGTTAAGGGTTCCATCATATAGAGCCACAGAAAGTTAGAGCTACTAACCTTCTGTGGCAAAAATTACACGTTTCCATACGTTCACATTTCCTTAACGTAACACTTTATCTTCTCCAAACCACTCTGTAGAGATTTTAGCAGCCGTACCATCTTCATTCATGGTCTCCAATGCTTTTTGAAGATTTTCTAGTAATTCTTCATTGCCTTTCTTAACACCGATGCCATACTCTTCAACTGCTAATGAACCGTCAAGTTTTTTGAAGACGCCTTCTTCAGTCGTCATATAGTAATCGATGACGACTTCATCAATGACAACCGCATCCAACCGGCCAGTCTTTAGGTCTGTCAGTGCAAGCACATTATCCGCGAACTCTGTAACGGTTTTCACTTTCTCATGTATAGGATGGCTTTCTAATGCAGGTCCGGCAGAAGATAGCGCCTGTAAGCCCACTGTTTTTCCTTCTAGTTCTTCTACTGCTTGAATATCTGAGTCTGCTAATGTCACAACGACTTGATTATTATCCAAGTAAGGTTTTGTAAATAATACTTTTTCTTTACGTTCATCTGTAATTGTGTACCCATTCCAAATTAAATCAATTCGTCCACTGCTCAATTCTGTTTCTTTTGTTTTCCAATCGATTGGTTGGAATTTGGCTGTAACATCCATATGCTCGGCAGCCGCTTTTGCCATGTCAATATCGAAACCTACTAGTTCATTTTTTTCATCTCGGAATCCCATAGGCGCAAATTTATCATCTACACCGATGACGATTTCTTTGCTTTCTTTGTCTTTCCCAGCATCTGAAGATGACGTATCTCCGTCAGAAGACTTGGATCCACATCCCGCAATGAATAACAACACTGCAGCCAACCATAACGTAAATGTTACTTTTCTCATCTCTTTCCCCTCTCCCTCTTAACCCTTTATCACTTTAACGAGTTAATATACTACTAAAATAACATTAGATGCACGAAATGAAAAGACCTTTCTTCATTTGTTGCCTAATCATTAGCATAGAAAAAAGAATAGACATTGGCCTATTCTTTTTTCTATTATTTAGTTCGTCTAAACACCTTATGCCCATCATAAGAAAATATCAGTGGTTTGTTCTCAAGTACCGTCTCCATATGCACGATACGACCCCACAGATGATGAATGTGTGGCAATACGTGTTCTAGATATGGAAGGTCTAATTCGGTCTGCTCATAACGATGGACAAGATATAATTCCCCATTACGCATATAATCGCCATCTTCCACAACTATATAAGGAAAACCACCGTTCACTCTACTACCAATCAATTGATTCCGTACATTATCTGCTTGTTTGTCAGAAACTGTATACAAATTCTCTTCCTTTTGGAACACATACATATCTTCTTCCTTAATTAAATCATCTGTTAAATAGTTACGAATAAATGATGTATCATTTTCAATTTCTCTCGCTTCGAAAATTTTTTCACGACCTGTCATAGCTCGTTCGCCTTTCCGTTCTGCCTCTGTTGCCAACTGATTATGACGCCTTTCAATGTCCTCAAAAATTTTCACTCCGAGATAATACGGATTGATGGATGTTTTAGAAGGCTGGAGAACATTCGCATTGAGCTTTGCGAATTCAATTGTCTCGGATGGAGTTAAATCCATTTCCCGCAATATTTGTTGATGCCAATAAGAAGCCCAACCTTCATTCATAATTTTCGTTTCCAGCTGTGGCCAAAAATACAACATCTCTTCCCGTAACATGGTGAGAATATCAGCCTGCCAATCATCCAAATTTCTACTATTCTCTAAAATGAATAGTAAAATATCTTTCTCTGGTTGTTCAGGATTTTTTTTATTCATCTCAATTGCCTGCTGTCCAGGAATCGGCCGCTGATCTAAATCCCACAAATCATCGTAAGCAGTTCTTCTAGGTTGATCACGTTCAAAAAGAGATGGAGAAGGCTTGATATCACGAACGATGCTCGGATCAATATGTTCTTGAACAGCCAATACGGCATCCAAAAACTTCTCTACTCGCTGCTTCCCATACCGAATTTCATAGTCAGCAATACGCTCTGCCGTAGCCGCCATACTTTCGACCATGTCTTTTCGCGTCTTGGAAAAATAGATATTATTTTTAAAGAAATCACAATGTGCCAATACATGAGCAATGATCAATTTATTTTGAATTAAACTATTCGTATTCAGTAAAAACGCATAGCATGGGTTGGAATTTATAACTAGCTCATATATCTTACTTAGTCCTATGTCATATTGGAGCTTCATTTTATGAAATTGCTTACCGAAACTCCAATGTGTGAAACGAGTTGGCATCCCGTAGGCACCAAACGTATATAAGATATCTGCCGGACAAATTTCATATCTCATGGGGTAAAAATCCAGTCCAAATCCACTGGCAATTTCGGTTATTTCTTCAATAGCACGTTGTAAAGCTAGTTGTTCTGTCAGCGGAATCCCTCCGTTCGCTTTTCAAAAAACTTCTTCAGGGCAAAGTAAACATCTCGATTTTTCTGTAAAATATAGTAATTAAACTTTGGATGTTCTATTGATTTATATGCTGACATTAACGTGGACATTCTACGATGTTCATTTACTTCTGCATAACCAAACATGTTAGAGATCGCTAATAATTCATCCACATATTCTAGACATTTACGGTTATCACTCGTCATATTTTCTCCATCAGAAAAGTGCACTGGATAAATATTATAACTCGATGGGGGATACGACTCTTTGATGACTTGCAAAGCTTTTTCGTATGCAGAAGAGCATTTTGTTCCGCCACTTTCACCCTTATTGAAGAAATTTTCTTCCGTCACCACCTTCGCTTCTGTATGATGCGCAATAAATTCGATATCCACTGTCTCATATTTTGTGCGAAGAAACTTTGTCATCCAGAAGAAAAAACTCCTGGCCATATACTTTTCAAATTTCCCCATAGATCCACTCGTATCCATCATTGCTAAAACTACTGCTTTAGACTGTGGCTTCTCTACAGGATTCCAGGTTTTGAATCGCAAGTCATCTTCCATAATGGGAGCAATTACTGCTTTTCCTTTCATGGCATTGCGCTTAATGGCTGATAACAATGTACGCTTTTTATCCAAATTACCAATCAGTCCCTTTTTCCGGATATCCGTAAAATCGATATCCTCAATAGTCGTGATTGATTGTTCTTTCTGCTCCAAATTAGGTAACTCTAATTCTTTAAAGAACATTTCTTCCAACTCTTCCATTGAAACTTCTGTCTCATATATATCTTGACCCGGTTGATCGCCTGCTTCTTTTCCAGCGCCTTCTTGTCCTTGCTTTTGCTCCCCCTGCGCCACGACATCTCCAACTTTACTGTCGCCCTTTCCTTGTCCCACATGCTTAGACTTGTCATGGTTATAGCGAATCTTAAACTCATCTAACGAGCGAATCGGAATTTTCACCATGTCTTTTCCATTGGAAAGGATAATATTTTCTTCACTAATCAAGTCTGGTAAATTACTTTTCAATACTTCTTTAATTTTGTCTAGATGGCGTTGCTGATCCTGGTGGCCTTTACGATGGAGAGACCAATTTTCCTCGGTAACAACAAAGCGACTTTTCTGGTTTTCTTCCATTCGAATCCCCGCCTATCTCTCGAACAATTTGTTTCCCTATCATATGCGTTAGATGTTTGAATATTGACTAAATAGAAAGAAAACGTAACTACTTAGGTAGACCAAGAATAAGGGTTTTCCTAAATAAACTGAAATAAGAGAGGCTACTCCAAAATATTGTTTTATGGACGCAGAAACGCTCGCTTAGATTCTCCGCCCTATCTTCTTTCGCTCATGTTTAATAGGAGCAATGAGAGCGGTCTGTGTTTACTATTTCTCTTTCCTTGTTTCAAAATGATATCGCGACACATTTTCCAAACGATCTGGTTACTTCATTTTCTCAGTAATTTACACTACATAACTTTTTTACTATGTATGCTGTCCTACATTTTCCGAGCAATTAAGACAAACTTTTGTGAATTTTTCATTCACCAATTTAGATAACACATTCATTCCCAACAACCACATGATATTTTTTCGTCTCATACCATAATGAAAAAATACAGGTCTATTATGCCGCAGATATGCAAGACATCACGTAAAGTAGGCATACAAAAAAAGCTTTGTGATTCGCTATTATTGGAATAGGTATAAAACAACTACCTAAAAAGCGATGCAACAACTTATGATTTACACTAAATACCTATCTATGGATTCAAATCACATAGTGACCCTTCACAAAACAGGCATCATCCCAAATCCCCAAAATACACAAACATTCACAAAACAACACAAACAAATATGAAAAATATTACAAATAAATATATCTGTGACTAAAAAAACCTTATATTAACGGTTATTTAGAGGTTACCAAATTTTCTAAATCATATTGACAATTTGTATTGGTCACTTTAATATGTTAAACATACCTCAATAACAGTCATGAACAGTCATGAACAGTCATGAAACAAAACAAAACCACAACTAGAAGTAATTAGGAGGAATTTGATGACGCAGGCAAAGACACAGGTTAAAAAATGGTTTACACTTTTTATTTTAATTTTAGGTGGGGGGACGATATTTAAACTTTCTTCATTAAAAGATGCCTTTTATATACCAATGCAAGAGCATTTTCATCTTTCACACACACAAATTGGTTTGGCATTATCTATTTACGCTCTAGTACAAACCATTGGAATCATATTTTCTATTTATATTGCGCAACGTTTTTCGAAGAAAATACTCCTCCCTATAGGTTTAATCGGAACTGGGGTCGTCGGTATTTATTTATCCACCTTCCCGTCCTATTATGGAATCCTACTTTCATGGGGAATTATGGCATTGTTCGCAGAAGTAATTTTTTGGCCCGTTCTAATCAAAACTGTTAAATTATTAGGCAACTCAGATGAACAAGGAAGAATGTTTGGATTTTTGGAAGCTGGAAGGGGTGTTATTGATACGATAATTGCCTTTTCAGCATTAGGCATATTCATTTGGTTAGGTTCTGGTGTAGTTGGATTTCGAGCAGCTATCTTATTCTTTTCAGCAACCGTAATTATAGTAGGAATTATTACATACTTCTTCGTTGAACACGATTCCATTGTCCCTGATGAGGATGAAAAAGAATTAAGTAAAAATAAAATAGCTCTAAAGGGCGCATTGCAAGCAATTAAACTACCTGAGTTATGGGTTGTTGCATTTACAATCTTTTCGGTTTATAGCGTATATGCTGGATTGACCTATTTCATACCCTTTCTTAAAGAAATTTACGGTATGCCAGTCGCATTAGTAGGAGCCTACGGGATTATAAATCAATATGGATTAAAAATGGTGGGAGGACCAATTGGTGGATTTTTAGTTGATAAAAAATTTCGATCTGCTTCCAAATATCTTCGCTTCACTTTTTTATTAGCTGTTATAGCTATGGTTATATTTATCATGCTGCCACATGAAACAATGAATGTATATCTCGGTATGACAGCAACACTTGGATTTGGTGCGATTATATTTTCACAACGGGCTGTATTTTTCGCTCCCTTAGATGAGATTCATATACCTGAAAAAATTAGTGGGGCTGCTGTTTCTGTAGCTTGTTTAGTAGGTTACTTCCCTTCTATATTTGCATTTACGATGTACGGAAGTGTCTTGGATCATAATCCTGGTATGTCCGGCTATAGAATAGTGTTCATGATTATGATTGCATTTTCAATCATCGGTTTCTTCATTAGTCATTATCTTGTTCATATTATTAAAAAGAAAAAGGATATTGCTGTGTAATAGATATTTTTTGGAGGGGACTTTTATGAAACTAGGATTAGAGACTGAAAGCTATCATCTATATTTCCAACATCATCGAATGGATATATTTGATTTCATTCATAAAACTGTCGATTTGGGGTTAGATGGTGTGCAGATCAATATTATTGAAGATTTACATCTCGATCCAAATTGGGGAACGTTAGGAAGCAATCATCCAGAACACTTAAAAAAAGTAAAAGGTTTATTAGATAAATATCATTTATTTTGTGAAATTGATTGTCGAGGGATTGAGTATAATCATCTTAAGGAAATTATTGAAGTAGCCGATAAAATAGGTGCAGACGTAATCAGGACATACATTAATAGAGGTCATTATGATAAAGTAAAAACAGATCATGCATATATAGAACTAAAGAAAGTCGTCCCATTGTTAAAAAAGTACAGAATTAAATTAGCAATTGAAAATCATGAAGAAGAAACTGCAGATGAAATTATTAGTGTTATACAGGCAGTTGATAGCCCTTGGATCGGGGCATTATGTGATAATGGCAATGGAATGATGGCTTGGGAAGACCCCATTGTTACAGTCAACAAACTGGCTCCTTATTCCGTTTCAAGCCACTTCAAGGATCATTTCGTCATCCATGATGGAGAGGATTATCGAGTAAGCGGTTGCCCAATCGGAAAAGGAAACATCAATGTCGATGAATGCTTCAAAATTTTAGTTGAACATTCGACATTGCAAAGAATAAATATTGAAATGTGCCATCCTTATGTATCGACTTTCAAGAGGCCAATTGGAACAGGGGGAGTTAACTCGCTTGGAAACGGGGCATTTAAAGTAGAAGAGCCATATTTCCCATTTGAATTGATAGCTCCTTTAGATTCTTATTATCCAACAGAAGAACTTTTGGAGAAAATGCTAGTAGATCAGGACAACGGAGTGAAAGAATCAGTAAAAGTAGTAAAAGAATTGAGAGACAAATATTGCAGATAAAGAATGACAAGTTAAAAATAGCCTCACGATACTGATGATGAATTTTAGAAAAACAATAACTAGGAGAAGATTGCATATTGTTACTATCAGAAGAGCGTAAAATAGAAATCATTGATGAATTGAATCGAACTGGAAAACTAAAAGTAGCTGAGCTAGCAAGGAAGTTTAAAGTCTCACCCGAAACAATAAGGAGAGATTTGACTTTTTTAGAAGAGGAAGGAGTATTAAAACGCGTTTATGGTGGAGCTATTAAATCTCCCTATCAAATGGGAGAACCTCCATTTTTACATAGAACGGAAGTTAATACGAATGCAAAAAAAGTGATAGGAAAGCTAGGGGCAGACCTCGTTTTGGATGGCGATACTATATTTATCGATACAGGCACGACGGCTGCAGAATTAGCTCTTCAAATACGAAATAAAGAAAATGTTCGAATTTTAACAAATTGTATTCCTGTTGCAATAACTCTTATGGATTCGCTCAATAGAAAGCTTTTTTCTGGTGAAGTTATTTTATTGGGTGGAAATTTAGATCCTATTCAACAGTCAATTAGCGGTCAATTGTCTGAACCGATCATAGAAAATTTCAATTTAGATAAAGCGTTTATATCAATAGGTGGCATTTCATTAGTCAAAGGCATTAGCGATTATAATTTAAATGAATGTTTGCTCTCAAAAAAAGTGATTGCTAACACTAAACAAGTTGTCGTGTTAACAGATCAATCCAAAATAGGTGTTCAGGCATTATGCAAAATAGCTCCGTTATCCGATGTTGATGTTGTAATATGTGATCAAGAGTGTCCTGCATCTTGGAAGAACGATATAATGAGTTTGGGCATTGAATGGATTTCCGGTTCATATTAAATAGAGTGAAATCTATTGTATTTGGCAAGTAGTGACCATGCATTGATCTAAGCAATTGGAACAGTAAAAGACCAACAGTGCCAAATATGCAAACTGTTGGTCTTTTATCGCGTCTTCGTGATCTCAGCATATATACGTGTAAAGTGATATCTAAACTGGATTCCGTATCCTTAATTCAAGGACCTTGTTTGGCATAATTACCGGTTCAGTAAACTGCCAACATAACGCAAAAGTTCATTAGCAGAAACCGAATTATAGCCATGCTCATCAATCAGTCGAGCCACCACTTCATTCATCTTCTTTAGCTGCGTTTCGTCAGGTGTAGCAGATGTGGTAGTAATCTTGACCACGTCTTTTAAATCAGCGAACAGCTTCTTTTGTATCGCTTCTCTTAAGCGATCATGTGAACGATAATCAAAGCGCTGATTCTTGCGCGCATATGCAGAAATTCTAATCAATATCTCTTCCCGGAACGCTTTCTTGGCATTCTCCGAAATCCCAATTTGTTCTTCGAGAGAGCGCATCAATTTTTCGTCAGGATTGACTTCTTCACCTGTTAATGGATCTCTCAATTTGTTCTTATTGCAATAAGCTTCAACATTATCTAAATAGTTATCCATTAAAGTTTTAGCAGATTCTTCATAGGAATAGACAAAAGCTTTCTGTACTTCCTTTTTGGCGATTTCATCATATTCCTTACGAGCCATAGAAATATAATTCATGTACATATCTCGATCCTCTGCTGAAATAGAAGCGTGCTGATCAAAGCCATCCTTTAATGATCGCAATACGTCTAACGCATTAATGCTTGGTACTTCTTTGCGAATAATAGCAGAGGAAATTCGATTAATCACATAGCGAGGATCGACCCCATCCATTCCCTCATCCATGAATTCGTTCTTCAATTCTTCTGTGTCCGCATCATTAAAACCTTCTACGCTTTGCCCATCATAAAGCCGTAGCTTTTTCAAACGGTCGATCCCTTGTTTCTTAGACGCTTTCAAACGAGTAAGAACCGAGAAGATAGCAGCTACTCTCAAGGCATGGGGAGCGATGTGAACATGTGCCATATCACTTTCTCGTATCATTTTCTGATAAATTTTTTCCTCAGCACTTACTTTCAGATTATACGGAATCGGAATGACGATGAGTCGCGAGTGTAACGCTTCATTTTTTTTATTGCTGATGAAAGAGCGGTATTCGGTTTCATTTGTATGGGCTACAATCAGTTCGTCTGCACTAATTAACGCAAAACGCCCTGCTTTAAAATTCCCTTCCTGCGTCAAGGATAATAAATGCCAGAGAAACTTTTCATCAAGCTTCAACATTTCTTGGAATTCCATCATTCCCCGGTTTGCTTTATTCAGTTCCCCATCGAATCGATAGGCTCTCGGATCAGATTCGGAACCATATTCTGCAATCGTGGAGAAATCGATGCTTCCTGTTAAATCTGCAATATCTTGAGATTTAGGATCTGATGGAGTAAAGGTACCAATCCCCACTCTGCGATCTTCAGAAAATAAAATTCTTTCTATTACTACATCTTCAATTCTACCTTCATACTCTTCTTCAAGACGTAATCTATTCAATGGAGACAGACTGCCTTCAATGCGAATTCCATACTCCTCAAAAAATGAATCACGCAAGGTGGTTGGTATGAGATGTAAAGGATCTTCATGCATCGGACAGCCTTTAATCGCGTACACAGCGCCTTCATCGGTGCGCGAATACTGCTCTAACCCGCGTTTCAACATCGTGACGATTGTAGATTTCCCACCACTGACAGGACCCATCAATAAAAGCACACGTTTCTTGACATCTAGACGTTTAGCCGCAGGGTGAAAATATTCTTCCACCAACCGTTCAATCGACTCTTCCAGACCAAACAATTCTTCGTTAAAGAACTGATAGATTTTTTGACCGTTCTGCTTTTCAACCCCCGCACTTTCAATCATTTCGTAAATTCGCGAATGAGCGGTTTGCGCAACTTCTTTACGTTCCTTTAACAACTCCAAGTATTCTTTAAACGTACCTTCCCACTTCAACTCATTTTCTTCTCTACGGTAATTATGCAATTGATTTAAAATATCCAACGGCTCTCCTCCAATTAGGCTGTGATGTATTATCGTATGCCCGTACAGGAAAAATGATTCTTTCTGATTGGAGAACAACTTCTAACTTTTTTTCTTAAAGATATAGATTTCCACCACACATGTACACTCTAAGAAATTGTAATTAGAAATCTACTCAGCTACGTGACAATAAAACTAACTATCTAATACGAAAACTTAGAGGAATACCTGTAAATAGATACTTTCTTTCAAACATGCAATTAAATGAATAAAATCAGACTGTAGACAAAGGAAAAGAAAGAGGGAAAGGTACCGTTGATCTACGTTCCAGACGTACGCTTTCCGGAGGGCGTGGCTTGAGCCAATCGAACAGCGAAGGATTCGATTTGTATAATTTCTGCGGCTTTTTGCAGAAATTATACAGCGGTGCTCCTAACGCTACGACTTTCGCTCCCTGCGGGGGTTCAAGTCTCACGCTGATCCTCTCGGAGTAAATTTTGCCGCGGGCTCACACGAAGTGAGTCATGCAACCGTTGCCGCAGGACGCGGCGAAATTAGGTTGCCTTCCACTACGATCAACTAGCGTAATTCTTTGGTTTTTTAAGAGGATCGGCCATTTCTAGTTCGTAAAAGAGAGTATTGTTACCTTTTTGAGAATTGTTAGAGACTAATATCAATGAAAAAGTTAAAGTTAATGAACGAACCTTTTATTAGGATTTGTCTACAAGCTGGAATAAAATAGATATACATAATGAAAGCATTCACAAGCAAAGGCGCAACTGCGGGGTCAGCCATAGTCAAGAGACAACGAGCGCCCTTTGCTTGTTGGCTCTCTAGTGTAAGGCAATCCCTCAGCGCCGCAGCGGTACTAGGACCACTCTCCCTACACACTAAATATATTTACTCAGTAACCGTCAACTATAATTAGAAATATCTTTTATTCACACTAGGCTCTTTTCAGATATTCCGGTAAAATAGAAAGTATTGGATGTAGCAAAGGGGAGTTATATGAAGAAACAGCATAAAAAAGAAACACTAGGCCATTTTAAACTGTACCCTATAAGATGGACACTTTGAAAAAGTCCCTCTTATAGGGTATTTTTGTTTATACATGAAAAATGA
>NZ_WHVW01000065.1 GCF_009651005.1 Sporosarcina obsidiansis | reverse complement strand
TGACGGGCTCGAACCGCCGACCCCCTGCTTGTAAGGCAGGTGCTCTCCCAGCTGAGCTAATCCTCCTGGGTAAAATTGTGATAATCTTCGAATCATTACGTTAGCTGTATTTTCTCGATTACTTGTTCCATTCGCTTCTCGTAATTTTACGGGATATGCTAATGAAGAAGTATTAAAGAGAATTGCCTGGCAACGTCTTACTCTCACAGGGGGAAGCCCCCTACTACCATCAGCGCTGAAGAGCTTAACTTCCGTGTTCG